>NZ_CP047146.1:1047500-2532500 GCF_009834125.1 Streptomyces sp. GS7 | reverse complement strand
GTCATCCCTCACGCGGCGTCGCTGCATCAGGCTTTCGCCCATTGTGCAATATTCCCCACTGCTGCCTCCCGTAGGAGTCTGGGCCGTGTCTCAGTCCCAGTGTGGCCGGTCGCCCTCTCAGGCCGGCTACCCGTCGTCGCCTTGGTAGGCCATCACCCCACCAACAAGCTGATAGGCCGCGGGCTCATCCTTCACCGCCGGAGCTTTCCACACACAGGAGATGCCTCCGTGTGTCATATCCGGTATTAGACCCCGTTTCCAGGGCTTGTCCCAGAGTGAAGGGCAGATTGCCCACGTGTTACTCACCCGTTCGCCACTAATCCCCGGCCGAAACCGGTTCATCGTTCGACTTGCATGTGTTAAGCACGCCGCCAGCGTTCGTCCTGAGCCAGGATCAAACTCTCCGTGAATGTTTACCGGTAATCCGGTGACACTCGCGTTGAGCGGAACAACCAGGAGGAATAGTCCCAGTCGTTCACAGCGTCCTCGCTGTGTGCGCCTCCCAAAAACTTGGAAGGACTTTCAAAGGAACCTCATCTCCATGATGGAGACGGGGTATCAACATATCTGGCGTTGACTTTTGGCACGCTGTTGAGTTCTCAAGGAACGGACGCTTCCTTTGCGCCTGTTTCACCAGGCTCTCCGGGCGCTTCCCTTCGGTCTTGCGTTTCCGACTCTATCAGACCCTCGCGGCCCCGATTTTCGCCGGTGCGATCCGGCCTTTCGGCCTTCTCGTGGTTCCGACTTTATCAGATCCTTTTCGTTCCGGCCGCTTGTCGCAGCCGTTTCGAATTCGGTTCCGATTTCCCGTCGGAGGGGGTTTGCCTTTCGGCGTGGTCACTACTTTAGCGGTTTTCCCTGGTGACACATAATCGAGTCGGCGGGGTCGAATTTCGGCAACGCGAAAGAAGACCCGTCAGGGAGTCGTTCAGAGTAGTGGTTGTGCCGCCTGTCGGTCTGCGCGGAAAGCGCTGCCCGTCTCCAGCGGCTCGGGCTACGTTAGGGGTTTGGCGGGACAGAGTCAAGTTGCCGAGGTGGTGCGGCGCCTGGGGGTGTGGGGGCGATAGCGGCTCACCGTGGGGTCGCCGTCGATCCAGTAGCGCCAGGGGTGGTCGGCGCCGTCGCCGCCGACGCCGGTGCGGGGGCCGTTGCGTACCCGGTCACGGGGGGCCGGGGTGCCGTGGAGGATCGAGAGCGGGGTGGCGGCGGTGGTGCAGACGTCGGTGCCGTCGAGGGAGCGGTCGATGTCGAGGGCGGTGGCCAGCCGGGCCGGGCCCTTGGCGAGTTCCTTGGTGTTGCGCGCCTTGGGGCGGCGGCCGGCGGCGAGGGTGGTGCCGGTGAGGATCTCGCCCGCGCGGAGGAGAACGGCACTGGCCTTGCCCTCGGGACCGCAGACCAGGTTGATGCTGAACCACATGCCGTAGATGAAGTAGACGTACGCGTGACCGGGCGGGCCGAACATCGTGGCGTTGCGGGCGGTGCGGCCCCGGTAGGCATGCGAGCCCGGGTCGGATTCGCCGTCGTATGCCTCGACCTCGGTGAGGCGCAGCTCGATGGGGCCGTCGGGGGTGTGGCGGACGAGCGTACGGCCGAGCAGGTCCGGGGCGACGTCCACGACGGGACGGTCGAAGAAGTCGCGTGGGAGCAGGGTGCGGGCCGCGTCGTCGGTCATGGGTTCCGAGCGTAGTGCAGGCGTCGGGGACGGCGGCCGGCCTTCGGGGCACGGGGGTTGGGGGTGATCGGCTTCGCGTTGGGACGGATCCGGCCATGATCGGCCGACGGTGGGGCGCATGGTCCGTGCGGCCTGGGGATGCCGTGGGAGATGCCGGTCACGGCCTGTGCGGCGCGGCAGCTGCGCGGAAGGGGCGTGGCGAGGGGCGTACGGGAGGGGGTGGGTCCACGGGGCGCGGCGGCTGCCGTTGTTGCGGGAGACCGGCCGGGCGGTTGTCCCGGCGGCCGGCCGGCCGAGGGGGGCGGGCGGCGGAACTGGCTCTAACCTGACCGGACAGAGTGTCAGCAAGCGACCAGGAGGTCCGAGGTGTCCGAGCTGAAGCGACGGCCGCTCCCGCACGAATTCCACCCGCCGGTGGCGGAGTTCACGGTGGTGAGCGAGGAGGTGGAGCCGGGCGGGAGGCTGGGTTCGGAGCAGGTCTACTCCGGCGGCAACCGCTCGCCGCAGCTGCGGTGGGAGGGTGCCCCCGCGGGCACCAAGAGCTACGCCGTCACCTGCTACGACCCGGACGCGCCGACCGGCAGCGGGTTCTGGCACTGGGTGCTGTTCGACGTCCCGGCGTCCGTGACGGAGCTGCCGGCGGGGGCCGGCAGCGGTGACATGAAGGGGCTTCCCGCGGGGGCCGTGCACGTCCGCAACGACTACGGGACGCGGGACTTCGGGGGCGCGGCGCCGCCGCCCGGCGACGGGTCGCACCGCTATGTGTTCACCGTCTACGCGGTGGACCAGGAGAAGCTGGGTCCGGACGAGGACGCCTCGCCCGCGGTGGTGGGCTTCAATCTGCGGTTCCACGCGATCGGGCGGGCCCAGTTGATCGGCGAGTACGAGGTGCCCGCGTAGGGCTCGTCGGACCGGCGGACGGCGGCCCGTAATTGCGTTGCGCCCCGGCGCTTCCGGCACGCACAGTGGTACGCGTACCGCCGCCTTTTCCAGGCGTCGGGCAGCTGGTACCGCAGTGGCGGGAGCGGCGGGGCGCAGGTGTGTCGCCCACCGTTCGCCGGAGTCCGCACTCGTGTCGGGCGTCCGCGCCGGCTGTCGTACGCTCCGGGTTCCGTGCACATCACGGGGGCGGGACCCGGAGCGCACCTTTTGTGCCGGATGCCGGTGTTGCGACCGGGGGGCCCGGCGCCGTCCCGGCCGGGCTGTGCAACACCTCTTCTTCATCGTGCGATCACCTCCCATTTCCCTTGTGGCATGCGGAAATTGCGTTGTCCGGGAAATACCTGCCACTGCACAGTGGAGCCACTTCGCCGCGGGGGCGAACCGGGTCCGGGAGGTGGACGGGATGCGCGAGACGCTGGTGCTGAATGCGAGCTTCGAGCCGCTGGCGACGGTGTCGCTGCGGCGTGCGGTGGTGCTGGTGATGCAGGACAAGGCGGTTGTCGAGCACGCCCACCCGGGGCTGCGGATCCGGGCCGCCTCGGTCGATGTGCCGGTGCCGCGGGTGATCAGGCTCAGTAGGTACGTACGGGTGCCGTTCCGAAGACGGGCGGCGTGGTCGCGGCGGGGGGTGCTGGTGCGGGACCAGCACCGGTGCGCGTACTGCGGGAAGCGGGCGACCACCGTGGACCATGTCGTACCGCGGGCGCACGGCGGTGGGGACACCTGGCTGAATACCGTCGCGTCGTGCGCGGAGGACAACCACCGCAAGGCGGACCGTACGCCCGAGCAGGCGGGGATGCAGCTGCTGCGCCGGCCCTTCGAGCCGACGCCGGCGGATGCGCTGGTGTCGGCTCTCGGGGTGTCCGTACGGGAGGAGCTGCCGGAGTGGCTGCGGGCCCTGCCCGCGTAGTCCCGGGCCGGGGCCGATCCGGCCGTCGCCCGGCTTCCCCTCCTTGAGAACTCCCCTTATCGGAGGAGGAGTTGGGCGATGGCCAGCAGGCCCACGACGACGATGGCGGCGCGCAGGGCGACCGGCGGCAGCCGTCGGCCGACCTTGGCGCCTATCTGGCCGCCGAGCGCGGAGCCGACCGCGATGAGGACGACGGCGGTCCAGTCGAAGTCGGCGACGAAGAGGAAGAAGACCGCCGCGACGCCGTTGACGACGGCGGCGAGGACGTTCTTGATGGCGTTGATCTGCTGGAGGTCGTCGCTGAGCAGCACGCCCATCAGGGAGAGGTATATGACGCCCTGGGCGGCGCCGAAGTAGCCGCCGTAGACGCTGGCCAGCAGCAGTCCGGCGAACAGCGCGAGTCCCCCGTCGCGCCGGGCGGTGGTGCCGTTGCGGGCGCGGCGGGCGCGCAGTGCGGCGGCGAGCCGGGGCTGGACGACGACCAGGACGAGGGCGACGGCGATCAGCGCGGGGACGATCATCTTGAACGCGCTGGAGGGCAGCGCGATCAGCAGGACCGCGCCGGCCAGGCCGCCGGTGAGGGCGCCGGCCGCGAAGCGCAGCAGCCGCCGGGACTGACCGGCCAGTTCGCGCCGGTAGCCGATGGCGCCGCTGATCGAACCGGGCACCAGGCCAAGGGTGTTGGAGACGTTGGCCGTCACGGGCGGCAGGCCGACGGCGAGGAGTACGGGGAAGGTGATCAGGGTGCCGGAGCCGACGATGGTGTTGATCGTGCCGGCCCCGAGGCCCGCGACGAACACTGCGACTGCTTCCCAGATGGACACGGCCGTCTCCTCACATGGTCAGGGTGCCTCCCCGCCATGAAGGTCGAGGGGCACCCTGATCATGCACGAGTGGGTGGTCGTGTCAGTCGATGGGGGGTGCCTGACGGTTCGGGTTGCCGGGCTTGGGGATGCTGCCGCCACCGCCCCCGGGCGCGAAGTTGCCGATGGCGCCGCCGAGGCCCTTGAGGGCGTCGCCGATCTCGCTGGGCACGATCCAGAGCTTGTTGGCGTCGCCCTCGGCGATCTTCGGGAGCATCTGGAGGTACTGGTACGACAGCAGCTTCTGGTCCGGGTCTCCGGCGTGGATGGACTCGAAGACGACCCGGATCGCCTGGGCCTCGCCTTCGGCGCGCAGCGCGGCGGCCTTGGCCTCACCTTCGGCGCGGAGGATCGCGGACTGCTTCTGGCCCTCGGCGGTGAGGATCTCGGACTGCCGGACACCTTCGGCCTGGAGGATGGCGGCGCGCTTGTCGCGGTCGGCGCGCATCTGCTTCTCCATCGAGTCCTGGATGGAGGTCGGCGGCTCGATGGCCTTCAGCTCGACGCGGTTGACGCGGATGCCCCACTTGCCGGTGGCCTCGTCGAGGACGCCGCGCAGCGCCGCGTTGATCTCCTCGCGGGAGGTCAGCGTCCGCTCCAGGTCCATACCGCCGATGATGTTGCGGAGGGTGGTGACGGTGAGCTGCTCGATCGCCTGGATGTAGCTGGCGACTTCGTAGGTGGCGGCGCGGGCGTCGGTGACCTGGTAATAGATCACGGTGTCGATGTTGACGACGAGGTTGTCCTGGGTGATCACCGGCTGCGGCGGGAACGGCACGACCTGCTCGCGGAGGTCGATGCGGTTGCGGATGGAGTCGATGAACGGGACGACGATGTTCAGGCCGGCGTTGAGCGTGCGGGTGTAGCGGCCGAAGCGCTCGACGATGGCGGCGCTGGCCTGCGGGATGACCTGGATCGTCTTGATGAGTGCGATGAACACGAGCACCACCAGGATGATCAGGACGATGATGATCGGTTCCACAGCGGCTCCCGTGCCCTTCGTTGCTGGACCGTACCGGCCGGCGGCCGGCTTGACGTTGATCAGTCTTCCAGAGTCCCGGCGTGTCGCGCACCGGGTTCGGGTCAGATGACGACGGCGGTGGCGCCTTCGATCTCCACCACGTCGACCTGCTGGCCGGGTTCGTAGACCCGGTCGCTGTCGAGGGCACGTGCGGACCAGATTTCCCCGGCGAGCTTGATGCGGCCGCCGTCGCCGGAGTCGACCCGCTCCAGGACCGTGGCGCTCTTGCCCTTGAGTGCGTCGATCCCGGAGGCGAGCAGGGGGCTCTGGCCGCGGTGGCGGTTGGCGATGGGGCGCACGACGGCGATCAGCGCGACCGATACGGCGACGAACACGAGGAATTGCGGAACGGTGCCGCCACCGAGCGCTGCGGTGACGGCACCGGCGACGGCACCGACCGCGAACATCCCGAATTCGGGCAGCGCGGTCACGACGAGGGGAATGCCCAGTCCTACGGCGGCGAGAAGCCACCACACCCATGGATCCACGGCTTCATGGTAGGTCCGGGGCGCGGTCGGGGACAGGGCGCGATCGGTCAGGGCCCCATCGGTACAGAGCCCGATCGGCCGGGCGCCGGCGGCTACTTGAGGGGCAGGCCCTGCGCCGTCCAGCGGTCGTTGCCGTTGCGGTCGACGATCAGCGGGAGGCCGAAGCAGTGCGAGAGGTTGCTGGAGGTCAGTTCGAGGTCGAGCGGGCCGGCGGCCAGCACCTTGCCCTGACGGATCATCAGGACGTGGGTGAAGCCCGGCGGGATCTCCTCGACGTGGTGGGTGACCATGATCATCGATGGGGCGTACGGGTCGCGGGCGAGCCGGCCGAGGCGGCGCACCAGGTCCTCGCGACCGCCGAGGTCGAGGCCCGCGGCGGGCTCGTCCAGGAGCAGCAGCTCGGGGTCGGTCATCATCGCGCGGGCGATGAGGGTGCGCTTGCGCTCGCCCTCGGAGAGGGTGCCGAACTTCCGGTCCAGGTACTCGTTCATCCCGAGCCGGTCGAGGAAGGCGCGGGCGCGCTGCTCGTCGATGTCGTCGTAGTCCTCGCGCCAGCTCGCGGTCATGCCGTACGCGGCGGTGAGCACGGTCTGCAGGACGGTCTGGCTGCGCGGCAGCTTGTCGGCGAGCGCGACGCCGGCGATACCGATGCGCGGGCGCAGGTCGAAGACGTCGACCCGGCCGAGGCGCTCGCCGAGGATGCTGGCGGTGCCCGTGCTCGGGAAGAGGTAGCTGGAGGCGACGTTCAGCAGGGTGGTCTTGCCGGCGCCGTTGGGACCGAGGATCACCCAGCGCTCCCCCTCCTTGACCGACCAGGAGACCTGGTCCACCAGAGCCCGTCCTTCGCGGACCACGGATACGTCCACCAGCTCCAGCACATCGCTCATGAGCGCACTGTCTCCCATTGCTTCTCGGTCGTCGTGTGCGCCTGTAGGCGCAGCCCCCCTGCAAACCTACGCCACTCACTGTCAGTGCTGTTCCCTAGGCTGGGGGCCATGCTCGATGAACCTCGTTCGGGACGGCTGGCGGCGTGGGGAAATGCCCTGTTGGCCGGACTTGTCTCACCTGATGACGCCGCGCACCGGATCGCGGACGACGACGCGGTGCACCGCGTGACGGACCTGCCCGGGGAGGACGCCCCGGTCGGGCTGACCCTCGCGCTCGGGCGGCTGCGGACGCTGGGCGCCGCCGGCCTGCGGGTGGCGCTGCCGGTGCCGGGGCATCCGCTGGGCCTGAGCGGTCCGCCGGAATTCAACGCACGGGCGCTGGAGGCCGGGGAGGCGGTGCTCGCCCCCGGGACGGGACTGGGCCTGGTCCCGGAGGTGTACGAGGCCGGTCCCGAAGGCGGTTCCGGGCCCGATGTGCATGTGGAGGTGGTCTGGCACTGCCTTCCGGCGCGGGAGGCCCCGCCGGCCGACGTGCCGTCGCTGGGCGAGGCCGAGCGGGAGCTGGCGGAGGCGCTGCGGGACGCGACGGAGGTGCTCTCGACGCTGGACGTGGCCGGGGCCGGTCCGGTCGCCGAGGCGGCGCTGGAGGCGTACCGGGCGCGGGCGGAGGCCGGCCGGCAGGTGCTGGCGCCGGGCTATCCGCCGCGGGCCGTACGGGTGCTGGAGCTGGCGCAGCGGGTCGGTGCGCTGATCGACATCGCCCAGCAGGCGGGCGGGGACGGCCGCGAGCACGGCGCGGCGGTCAGCTCGTCGGAGATCGCGGCCCGCGCCGCGGCACTGCGTCCGGTGGAGCGGACGGCCCGGCGGGCGCAGGTGGCGGCGTACAACTCCGCGGTCGAGGAGCGGGAGCGGCGCCGGGGGTGAACAGGGAAGGCCCCGCCGGTCGTCGAGTGACCGGCGGGGCCTCGGGAGGGCCGGGCGGAACTGCCCAGAGCAGCCCGGGGGATGCAGGCCCCGGGCCGGCGGCCTCAGTTGCTGGAGCTGTTGCCGATGGCGGGGTTGAGCAGGCCGACGACGGAGGCGGTGTTGCCGGTGATGTTCAGCGGGACCTTCACCGGGGTCTGGGCGACGTTGCCCGAGCCGACACCCGGGGAGCAGGCGGCCTTGCCGTCGGCCTGCGCGCCGTCGTGGGCGAACGCCGAACCGGCGGCGGCGCCGAGGGCGAGACCGGTGCTGGCAAGGACAAGGGCGGCCTTTTTGGCGGTGTTCATGGTGGAGTGTTCCTCACGTGGTGGCACAGGGCCGGAATGACGGTGACGGTGGAGTGCGGACCGGCCGCTCGGCCAGGGCTTGGCGGGGCCGGTCCGGCGTGACCCGCACGCGCCGGGGTGTGGCACGGCTCATGCGGTGGGAGCGGGCGCTCCTGCGGTCAGTCGTTGTGGCAGGTGTTGCCGGAGGCCGGGTTGAACAGGCCGACGACGGAGGCGGTGTTGCCGCAGGTGTTCACCGGGGTGTCCGCCGGGGACTGGATGAGGTTGCCCGAGACAACGCCCGGGGACCCCGCCGTGACACCCTGGCTCTGCGGGGCGTCCGCCGAGGCGACACCGGCGCCCGCCAGGGCGAGACCGGCGCTCGCCATCGTGATGGCCGCTACCCGCTTGATGTTCTTCACTTCTCTTGCTCCTCGTTGCCGATGTCGTGGCCAATCCGCCGCGACTGCACTGGGAAACGGCCCGGCCCGGAGCAGGGATACGCCAAACGGGCTACGTATACACGACAGTATGAATCTCGGATCTGCGAGGCGACGTTCGGTTAATAGGTTTGACGCCCCGTCCGATGCCCGACTCCCCTGTGTTTCAGGCCCCGATGCCGTGCCGGACGGCCCACAGCGCGGCCTGCGTGCGGTCGGCGAGGTCGAGTTTCATGAGGATGTTGGAGACGTGCGTCTTGACGGTCTTCTCGGACAGCACCAGCGCGCGGGCGATCTCGCGGTTGGAGCGGCCGTCGGCGATCAGGCCGAGCACCTCGCGCTCCCGGTCGGTGAGTGAAGTGCCGCGCCCCTGGCCGCCGTTGTTGTCCTCCTGGGAGAGCAGCGCGCCGGCCACCTCGGGCTGCAGCAGTACGTGCCCGGCGTGGATGGAGCGGATGGCGCCGGCCAGCGCGTCCGGGTCGATGTCCTTGTAGACGTAGCCGGCCGCGCCGGCGCGCAACGCCGGGACGACGGTGCGCTGTTCGGTGAAGCTGGTGACGACCAGCACCCTGGCCGGGTTGTCGAGTTCGCGCAGCCGGCGGAGCGCCTCGATGCCGTCCGTGCCGGGCATCTTGATGTCCATCAGGACGACGTCCGGGCGCAGTTGCTCGGTGGCGGCGACGCCCTCGGCGCCGTCGGACGCCTCCCCCACCACCTCGATGTCGTCCTGGACCTCCAGGAACGTGCGCAGACCGCGGCGTACGACCTGGTGGTCGTCGACGAGCAGGACGCGGATCGGGCGGCGTTCGCCCTTGTCGCTCTCAGCCACCGGGCACCTCCATCTCGACAGCGGTGCCCTTGCCGGGCGCCGAATCCACGGTGAGCCTGCCCCCGACGCCGCCGGCCCGATCACGCATCGAGACCAGGCCGAGGTGTCGGCCGGCCCGGCGGACCACGCGGGTGTCGAAGCCGCGGCCGTCGTCGGCGACGCGCAGCAGGGCGCCCTGGCCGGACCGGGTCAGGGTCACCTCGACGCGCCCGGCCCCCGAGTGCCGCAGGGCGTTGTGCAGCGCCTCCTGGGCGACCCGCAGCATGGCCTCCTCCTGGGCGGAGGGCAGCGCCCGTACGCCGTGGGCGGCGAAGGTGACGCGTGCGGAGTGGGCGCGGTCGAGGACCTGGACCTGGGAGCGCAGGGTGGCGACCAGGCCGTCCTCGTCCAGGGCCGCGGGGCGCAACTCGACCACGGCGGCGCGGAGTTCGTCGGCGGCCTCCGCGGCCAGCGCGGCGACCTGGTGGAGCTCGTCCTTGGCGCGGGCCGGGTCGCGGTCGACCAGGGCGGTCGCGGCCTGGGCGGTGAGCCGGAGCGAGAACAGCTTCTGGGAGACCGCGTCGTGCAGCTCGTGTGCGAGCCGGGCGCGCTCGCCGGCGATGGTCAGCTCGCGGCTGCGCTCGTAGAGGCGGGCGTTCGTCAGGGCGATGGCGGCGTGCTGGGCGAGTATGCCGAGCAGTCGCTCGTCCTCCTCGGTGAAGCCGCAGCCGTCCCTGCGGGAAGAAGGTGCCTTGGGGCAGCGCTTGTTGGCCAGGAAGAGGGCGCCGAGGATCTCGTCGCCGTCGGCGACCGGGAGGCCGAGGAAGTCGGACATGTCCGGGTGGGCCGAGGGCCAGCCCCCGAAGCGGGGGTCCTCGCGGACGTCGGCGAGCCGCTCCGGGGTGGCGTTGTGCAGCATCGCGGCGAGGATGCCGTGCTGGCGGGGCAGCGGGCCGATGGCCTTCCACTGCTCGGCGCTGACGCCGTCCACCACGAACTGGGCGAAGCCTCCGTGATCGTCGGGCACCCCGAGGGCGGCGTACTCGGCGTCCAGCAGCTCACGGGCCGAGGCGACGATCGTCTTGAGGACGTCGCGTACCTCCAGATGCCTGCTCATCGCCAGGATCGCGGTGCTCACCGCGGGGATCCCGGCTCCCGGTCCGTTGGTCATGGCCTCAACCGTACCGGCGGGCTGACCGGCCCGTATCGGTCCACCGGCACCCCGCCTCTCCGACCGCGGGCCTAGGCCGAAGGCCCCCGGGCGGCCCGTCCGGCGGCCGACGCCCCGGGGCGGCCCGATCCCTACGGTGCGGACGCGGGCGCGGGGCAGCGGGCCCGGCCCGGCCCGGCCCGGACGAGGGGACGCGGACATGCCGGGGCGGTCATGGCGGCACCGCTGAGGCTCGCGCGGGAGGCGCTGCCGTCGTCGCGGGTCGCCGGTCCTTCCCGATCTACCGATTCTCCCTTGTCTACCGATTATTCCCTTTAGTCCGGTTCTGGGGTTCATGAGTCGTTGTCCCCCTATATAGGGGAATGACAGATTGAGGTGCCAGACGGGCGGGGCGGCAGCGGGCGGGGCCCGGCCGATGAGTACGGGGTGCGGTTCGCGCCGATCTCGCGCCGGGCGGGCGGATCACGGCGGAGGGCACCACGGCCGTACGGGCGCTGGAGTCGGTGGCCGGGGCGGGCGGGCGCGGGCGGGCGGCGAACGGCCTCCCCGCCGGGCTGCACGGGCCCACCGCCCCGCATCTCCTGATGCCGGCCGCGGTGGGACCGGAGGGCGCCGCGGCGCGCGTACGCGGCGGCGGTGGCGCGACGCCGTCCGTGGCAGGAATTCGGCGATCCACCCCTGGTGCCGCCGGGCCGGGTTCCAGACTCGGCACATGTCGCCTTCAACGGATTCCCCCCAGAACTGGACGCCGACCCACGGAGAGCCCTACCGGCCGGTGCCGTACCGGCCCGCGCGGATGCCGGCCGCCGAGTCGCTGGCCCGGGCCGCCGAACTGCGGGAGCGGATGGACCGGCGTCGGACGGTGCGGCAGTTCGCCGCCGACCCGGTGCCGGAGCAGGTGGTGCGGGACGCGATCGCCTGTGCTGCCACCGCGCCGTCCGGGGCGCATCAGCAGCCATGGACGTTCGTACTGGTCAAGGACCCCGAGGTGCGCCGCCGGATCCGGGCGGCGGCGGAGGCCGAGGAGCGCCGCTCGTACGAGGGGCGGCTGGGCGAGGAGTGGCTGGCGGCGCTGCGGCCACTGGGTACCGACGAGGTGAAGCCGCACCTGACGGACGCGCCGCAGCTGATCGTGGTCTTCCAGCAGCGGCACTGGCTGGGCTCGGACGGCAGCAGGCGCAAGCACTACTACGTGGACGAGTCGGTGGGCATCGCGGTCGGCATGCTGCTGTCCGCCCTGCACCTGTCGGGGCTGGCGGCGCTGGTGCACACGCCGAGCCCGATGCGGTTCCTCCAGGAGGTCCTGGGGCGGCCCGGGAACGAGAAGGCGTTCGCGGTGATCCCCGTGGGGTACCCGGCGACGGACTGCCAAGTGCCCGATTTGGTACGAAAGTCCCTTGACCAGGTGATGGTCGAGGTCTGACGCCCACAGAATGCGCACAGGATGTGCGTGTGCAATTACCGCTGGCGAGATAATCCTCCGCCCGGTGTGACCCCGCGCATAGGACGCACATCACTTACGGCCCCGGTTAGTGGACACATAAAGACCGCGTGAGCTGCGGAAATGACGTACTGGACGCATTTCGGGCACCCCCGGTTCCACTAACCCGGGTCGTACGTCACACCGTTGCCCGGCGAATTTCCGGCCGCTAAGAATGGCTCCCGTCGCTCGGCGCCGTGATCAGAACTCGGCGTTCTGCGCCGCTCAAGGCCCGTGCGATGTCCCCCATTAGAAGAGGTCGTCCCGCCATGCCCAAGCACTCTCTTTCCGGTCTGAACCTGACCCGCACCCACAAGCTCTCCGCCGCCGGTGTCGCCGCCGCCGGTGCCGCCGCGCTGGTCTTCGCCGTCGTCCCGGGTGCAGATGCCGGCCAGGGCAAGAGCGAGGCCGCCGCCCAGAACGTGAACGTGAAGCCGGTCGCCTTCAGCGCGGTCGACATCGCCGCCCAGGCGCAGCAGGCCACGATCGCCAAGCAGGCCGACGAGTCCGCCGCGCAGGGCAAGGCCGAGGCCGCGGCGGCGAAGGCGAAGGCCGAGGCGGCCGCCAAGGCGAAGGCCGAGCAGGACCACAAGGCCACGGTGACCGCGAGCCGTTCCGAGACCCGCACCGCCCTTCCCGCCGCCCTTCCCGCCGCCGTCCCCGCGGCCGCCCCCGCCGCCCCGAAGACGATCAAGACCTACGGCCACACCGTGGACAGCTGGATCCGGCAGTCGCTGAACGTCATGGCCGCGCACGGCATACCGGGCAGCTACAACGGCATCTACCGCAACCTGATGCGGGAGTCGTCCGGCAACCCGATGGCGATCAACCTCTGGGACTCCAACGCGCAGAAGGGCATCCCGTCCAAGGGACTGCTCCAGGTCATCGACCCGACCTTCCGCCGGTACCACGTGCCCGGCACCTCCTGGAACATCTACGACCCGGTCGCCAACATCACCGCCGCCTGCAAGTACGCGGCCGCGATGTACGGCTCCATGGACAACGTCAACTCGGCCTACTGAGCCGGACGTTCCACGAGCCGCGGCCACCGCGCACACCGCCGAGGGGCGGCACCCACGATCGGGTGCCGCCCCTCGGCGCTGCCATGCGGTGACCGCGCGCGCTACTTGCGCATGACCTCCGGCTCGTGGCGGCGCAGCAGCCGCGCGACGACGAAGGCGAGCCCGACGCCCAGCGCGAGCAGGATGATCACGTCCATCACGTAGACGCCGGTCTGGTGCTTCCACAGCGGGTCGGGGTGGCCCAGCTCCCACGGCAGCAGGGTGTTCATGTCGGCGGTCGCGCCCAGCGCGGCGACGGCCCAGCGGGACGGCATCAACCAGGAGAACTGGGAGACGCCGGCGGTGTCGAACAGCTGGAAGAGCACGCCGGTGAAGACGACCTGCACGATGGCGAACATGACCAGCAGCGGCATGGTCTTCTCGGCGGTCTTGACCAGCGAGGAGATGATCAGGCCGACCATCATCGAGGTGAAGCCGAGGGCGATGATCGCCAGCGCCATCTCGATCGCCGGGTTCTTGGCGATGATCAGGCCCTCGGCCGGCATCTTGCGGGTGGAGAAGCCGATGGCCGAGATGATCACGCCCTGGATGGCGGTGACCACCCCGAGCACGATGACCTTGGACATCAGATACGCCGACCGCGACAGGCCGGTGGCCCGTTCGCGCTCGTAGATGACCCGCTCCTTGATCAGCTCACGGACCGAGTTGGCTGCGCCGGAGAAGCACATGCCGACCGCGAGGATCAGCGCGATGGTGCTCGCGTCGCGGTTGGTCTGGTGCCTGTTCGCCGGGCCGTATCCGAGGCCGTAGTCGCTGGGGATCAGCAGCGAGACCACACCGAGCACCGCCGGCAGGATCACCATCAGGGCCAGGAAGCCGCGGTCGGAGGCGAGTACCGAGACATAGCGCCGCATCAGCGTCCACAGCTGCGAGCCCCAGCTCTGCGACTTCTGGATGCGGGCCGGCGGCGCCTGGACGCCGACCGACTGCGGGGCGACCGAGTCGACGTCCGCGGCGTACAGCTGGAAGTGCGGGGATCCGCGCCAGCGGCCCGCCCAGTCGTAGTCGCGGTAGTTCTCGAACGCCGAGAAGACGTCCGCCCAGGTCTCGTACTGGAAGAAGTTCAGCGCCTCCTCGGGCGGGCCGAAGTAGGCCACCGAACCGCCCGGTGCCATCACCAGCAGCCGGTCGCACAGGGCGAGTTCGGCCACCGAGTGCGTGACGACCAGGACCGTGCGGCCGTCGTCGGCCAGGCCGCGCAGCAGCTGCATGACGTCGCGGTCCATGCCCGGGTCCAGGCCCGAGGTCGGCTCGTCCAGGAAGATCAGCGAGGGCTTGGTCAGCAGCTCCAGGGCGACCGAGACGCGCTTGCGCTGGCCGCCGGAGAGCGAGGTGACCTTCTTGTCCTTGTGTACGTCGAGCTTGAGCTCGCGCAGCACCTCCCCGATGCGGGCCTCGCGCTCGGACTCCGCGGTGTCGCCGGGGAAGCGGAGCTTGGCGGCGTAGCGCAGCGCCTTCTGGACGGTCAGCTCCTTGTGGAGGATGTCGTCCTGCGGGACCAGGCCGATGCGCTGGCGCAGCTCGGCGAAGTGCTTGTAGAGGTTCCGGTGGTCGTAGAGGACGTCGCCCTGGTTGGCGGGACGGTAGCCGGTCAGCGCCTTGAGGAGTGTCGACTTGCCGGAGCCGGAGGGGCCGATGACGGCGATCAGCGACTTCTCGGGGACGCCGAAGGAGACGTCCTTGAGGATCTGCTTGCCGCCGTCGACGGTGACGGTCAGGTGGCGGGCCGAGAAGGAGACCTCGCCGGTGTCGACGAACTCCTCCAGGCGGTCGCCGACCAGCCGGAAGGTGGAGTGGCCGACGCCGACGGTGTCGTTCGGGCCGATCAGCGCGGTGCCGGACTTGGGGACCGGCTGGCCGTTGACGTAGGTGCCGTTGTGGCTGCCCAGGTCGCGGATCTCGAACCGGCCGTCGGGGGTGGCCCGGAACTCGGCGTGGTGGCGGGAGACCTGGAGGTCGGAGACGACCAGCTCGTTCTCCAGCGCACGGCCGATCCGCATCACGCGGCCCGTGTCCAGGCGGTGGAAGGTGGTCGGGCTGCGGTCGCCCTGGGCCTGCGGGGCCGGGCGCCCCTGGGCGCCGTCGGGCCGCTGCGGGGGAACGGCCTGCCGGGGCCCGCCCTGCGGCGGCTGCTGCGCCTGCTGCTGCGGGACGTACGGCGGCTGCTGGCCCTGCGGCGGGGCCTGCCAGCCCTGCTGGGCGGGCGGCTGCGGAGCCTGCTGCTGCGCGGGCGGCGCCTGCCAGCCCTGCTGCTGCGGCGCCGTCGCGGGCTGCGCGCTGTAGGCGTCGGCGGGCGCCGCGGCGGCGGACAGGCTCATCCGGGGGCCGTCGGTGGCGTTGCCCAGATGCACCGCGGTGCCGGGTCCGATCTCCAGCTGCTGGATCCGGCGGCCCTGGACGTAGGTGCCGTTGGTGCTGCCGTGGTCTTCGACGATCCAGCTCTGTCCGGACCAGCGGACGGTGGCGTGCCGCCAGGAGACCCTGGCGTCGTCGAGCACCATGTCGCCCTGCGGATCGCGGCCCACGCTGTAGGACCTGGACGGATCGAGCGTCCAGGTCCTTCCGTTCAATTCGAGTACGAGTTCAGGCACTCCACGCCCCATTACATAGTCCCCCGAGTGACGCCCTGTATGGGAAGTCTAGGGATGGCGAACATCGTGAGGAACTATTTCAGGCTCGGCCCGCGGACCGGAAACCGGGACGCGACCGGGGTGCGTGGGGCTCCAGTTGGGGCCCGGCGAACCCTCCCGGAGGGCCGGAAGAGCCCGAAATGCCCGGCAATCACGGGAATACCGGTGGTGCATCCCGCTCCATATGGCCCCGCGCGGCCGAAAACGCCCTACCAAAAGGCGAGTTGGGGCGCCGGCCCACTCCCCCGGGCCGGTACAACAGAACGGCCCGGACACGAGTCCATAACGATCAACGACGACCCCCCGCGGCCGGCCGCCCCGGGGGCGCTCCGGCGGCGGGCGCGGCAGTCGGGCGGACCCGCGGTCCGAACCCCGGACACCCGTACGGGCGCGGCCACCCGCCGGTTACCGTAAGGGCACCATGAGCGCATCGCAGACCCCGCCTGCCACCGCCGCACCAGGCGACGACGTACCGACCCTCCTCGTGAAGATCTTCGGTAAGGACCGGCCCGGCATCACCGCGGGCCTCTTCGACACCCTCGCCGCCTACTCCGTCGATGTCGTGGACATCGAGCAGGTGGTGACCCGGGGGCGCATCACGCTGTGCGCACTGGTCACCGCCCCCTCCCCCGCCGAGGGCTCCTACGGTTCGACAGAGGGCGACCTCCGGGCGACCGTGCACAGCTGGGCCGAGTCGCTGAACCTCCAGGCGGAGATCATCTCCGGCCGCGGCGACAACCGTCCGCGCGGCACCGGACGGTCCCACGTCACCGTGCTGGGGCATCCGCTCACCGCCGAGTCGACGGCCGCGATCGCCGCCGCCATAACGGCCACCGGCGGCAACATCGACCGGATCTTCCGGCTTGCCAAGTATCCGGTGACGGCGGTCGAGTTCGCGGTCTCCGGTGCGGAGACCGCGGCACTGCGCAGCGTGCTGGCCCCCGAGGCCGCGGTGCTCGGGGTGGATGTCGCGGTGGTCGCGGCCGGGCTCCAGCGCCGGGCGCAGCGGCTGGTCGTCATGGACGTCGACTCCACCCTCATCCAGGACGAGGTCATCGAGCTGTTCGCGGCGCACGCCGGGTGCGAGGCGGAGGTCGCCGCGGTGACCGCCGCAGCGATGCGCGGCGAGCTGGACTTCGAGCAGTCGCTGCACGCCCGGGTCGAGCTGCTCCGCGGGCTGGACGCGTCCGTGGTCGACGCCGTGCGCAAGGAGGTGCGGCTCACCCCCGGTGCCCGCACCCTCGTGCGGACACTCAAGCGGCTCGGCTACCAAGTCGGCGTCGTCTCGGGCGGTTTCACCCAGGTCACCGACGCGCTCAAGGAGGAGCTGGGGCTGGACTTCGCCTCCGCCAACACCCTGGAGATCGTCGACGGCAAGTTCACCGGACGGGTCACCGGCGAGATCGTGGACCGGGCCGGCAAGGCCCGGCTGCTGCGGCGGTTCGCCCACGAGGCGGGGGTGCCGCTGGCGCAGACCGTCGCGATCGGCGACGGCGCCAATGACCTGGACATGCTCAACACGGCCGGCCTGGGGGTGGCCTTCAACGCCAAGCCCGTGGTGCGCGAGGCCGCGCACACCGCGGTCAACGTGCCGTTCCTGGACGCCGTGCTCTATCTGCTGGGCGTCACCCGCGAAGAGGTCGAGGCGGCCGACACCCACGTGGAGTGACCTGCGGAGACACTCCGCCGGCCGTGGCACCCCGGCACCGGCCGACCGGCTGGACATCAACAACGGCATGAGGCCCCGGCGCATCCCGCGCCGGGGCCTCATGCCCGGTCTTCCACCGTCCCGGCCGCTCGCCGTCCCGCCGACAGCGGCCGGCGGTCTCAGTCCTGCGGCGTCCAGTACGCGACGAGGCGCCCCACGCCGTGCTCGACCGCCTTCCACGAACCGTTGAAGGTGAGCACGGCCATCGCGGCCGTCGGAAAGCCGCTGCGGTGCATCTGCGGCAGCAGATCGCCGTCGGCCTCACCGGCCAGGGCGTCGGCGAGGGCGTGCATCCCCGGGTTGTGCCCGACCACCAGCAGATCGCTGACGTCGTCCGAGGTCTCGTTCAGCAGCGCGAGCAGCTCGCCGAGGGAGGCTTCGTAGAGCCGCTCCTCATAGACGGTCTTGGGGCGCTGCGGGAGCTCGTGGACGGCGAGCTTCCAGGTCTCACGGGTGCGGGCGGCGGTCGAGCACAGGGTCAGGTCGGGGGTGACCCCCGCCCTGGCCAGCCAGCGGCCGGCGACCGGGGCATCCTTGCGGCCACGATCGGTAAGCGGACGGTCGTGGTCGTCCACCTCCGACCATTCGGCCTTCGCGTGTCGGAGCAGGACAATCCGGCGGGGTGTATCGACGCTCATGTGTCCCAGCTTCGCATGAATCCCCGCGCCCGGCTCGGGGTGTTGAAGCGCTCCCCCCTGCCGGGTGACCCCCCGGGCGGCGCCGCCGTGCGCACCCGGGCGCGCACGGCGCTCACCTGCCGATCCCGACCACGCGGGCGAGGAAATCCAGCAGCGGCGCCAGGCCCTGCGGAACACTCCCCGCACCGGCCGCGCTCGCCTCGCCGGGATTCGCCACCAGCACCAGCAGGGCTATGAAGGAGACCACCGGCAGCGCCAGCGCCCACCACGGCAGCGCCTCCCACAGGCCGGGGGCCTTCGCTGCGGACGGGCGGTGGAACGCGGCGGACATGGCGGTCTCCAGAGCGGTTCGAAGGACGGCGCACCACCGCTGCGGTGCGCCCACCGCGCTGTGCGGTGCACTTCGAAACTACGGATCTCCGGCGGCCGTTCCCATCCGGGAAGCCACCCACTTGTCCCTGACACCGGCCCCCTAGGGGACGGGGGGATATCCCCACCGCCGGCCCGGTTCCGGTGTCCCCGGGCCGGGCCGCCGCTCGCTCAGGGCGCCGCGATACTCGCGACGATCGCGACGACGACGGTCACCCCGAGCATGAGGCCCAGGACGAGCAGCAGCTTCTTCTGGCTGCCCTGCGGATTCGGTTCGAGCACTGGCATGCGCCCAGTGTCGCACCCGCCGTCCGCGCCCGTCCGGCCAGGGCTCACCCCAGGGCGCTCACCGCTCGTCCTCGATACGACGGTCCCGGCCGGCCAGCACGCCCACCGCGATCTGCGGCACCATCAGCCCGGCCATCAGCGCGATCGGCAGCCCCCAGCCGCCGCTGTGCTGGTAGAGCGTGCCGACCAGGAGCGGCCCGGGGATGGAGATCAGATAGCCGACGCTCTGCGCGAAGGCGGAGAGCTTGACGACCCCGGCGGGGCTCGACGCACGCATCCCGATCATCGTCAGGGCAAGCGGGAACGCGCAGTTGGCGACGCCCATCAGCAGCGCCCAGGCCCAGGAGCCGGTGGCCGGGGCCAGCCACAGCCCGGTGTAACCGGCCAGCCCGCAGAGCCCGAGGACCGCCACCAACGGACCCTGGTGCCGCATCCGGGACGCCAGCGAGGGCAGCACGAAGGAGAGCGGGACACCGACCGCCATCGTGACGGCGAGGAGCACGCCCGCGGTGCCCGCCGAGACCCCGGCGTCGCGGAAGATCTGCGGCATCCACCCCATCGTGATGTACGCGGCGGTCGCCTGGAGGCCGAAGAAGACGCCCAGCGCCCAGGCGGTCGGCGACGAGGTGATCCGCAGGGGCGCCGCCCCGGGAGCCCGCGCACCGCTCCGGGGCGCCTCCGGGGCGGTCCGCCGCTGCCGTACGACGACGAGCCAGGGCAGCACGGCGAGCGCGGCGAGCAGCGCCCAGACGGTCAGGCCGGTGCGCCAACTGCCGCCCAGCGCACCGGTCATGGGAACGGTGAGCGCCGCGGCGAGCGAGGTGCCCAGGGCCAGCGCCATCGAGTACAGCCCGGTCATCGGGCCGACCCGCCGGGGGAACCAGGTCTTGATGACCACCGGCAGCAGGACATTGCTGACCGCGATTCCGGCCAGCGCCAGGGCGCTGCCGGCGAGGAAGCCGGCGGTGCCGCCGGCGTACGGCCGTACCGCGACACCCACCGCGATCGCCGCCATACCGGCGCACACGATCGCGCCTGGCCCCCAGCGCCTGGCCAGCCGGGGCGCGGCGATGCCGAACACCGCGAAGCACAGGGCCGGTACGGAGGTCAGCAGGCCGGCGACGGTGCCGCTCATGCCGAGCCCGTCGCGGACCTCCTTCATGAGCGCGCCGAGGCTGGTGATGGCGGGGCGGAGGTTGAGTGCGGCCAGGACGAGACCGGCGATCACGATCCGCGGCAGCCAGCGGGCGGCGGGTCCGGCTTCCCGGGAGTGCTTCGGTACAGCCTCTTCGGCGGCGGGCCGCGACGGGCCGGCACCGTCGGGGAGCTGGGGCGGGGAGGTCGTCGAGGGCTCGGCGGCCGCGCCGAGGGTCGCGAGGTCGTGATGTGCCATGCGAGCCATCATAGAATCATGGGATGAATGGTTGTCCAGTCTTTGTCGGTAGCCTCATCAGGCCCCCACGGCGGCCCGGCCCCCGGCAGCCCGCCCGCGCCGCCACCGTCCTTCCGGCCCACAGGCCCCCGCACCCCGGAGCCCCGCCATGCCCCTGACCTCGCCCCGCCGGTCCGCCCTGGCCGACCAGGTGATCGCGCAGCTGCGCGCCCAGATCACGTCCGGCGACTGGCCGGTGGGGTCCCGCATCCCGACCGAGCCGGAGCTCGTGGAGCAGCTCGGGGTGGCCCGCAACACCGTCCGCGAGGCCGTCCGGGCTCTGGCGCACAACGGACTGCTCGACATCCGGCAGGGGTCCGGCACCTACGTGGTCGCGACCAGCGAGCTCGCCGGGGTCATGAACCGCCGGTTCGCGGAGGCCGACCCCGTGCACGTCGCCGAGCTGCGCAGCGCCCTGGAGGCGGCAGCCGCCCGGCTGGCCGCCGACCGCCGCACGGAAGCGGACCTGCGGCAGCTCGACGCGCTGCTGGAACGGCGCGAGCACGCCTGGCGGTCCGGTGCCGCCGAGGCGTTCGTCGAGGCGGACGCGACCCTGCACATGGCGGTGGTGGCGGCCTCGCACAACGACGTACTGGCCGAGATCTACGCCGACCTCGGGGGCGTGCTGCGCGAGTTCCTGCGGGCCGACGTCGGCGAGGTGCTGCGGCCCGAGGCGCACATGGACCATGCCCGCCTGGTGGCGGCGATCCGCGCGGGCGACGGCGACCTGGCCGCCTCCGAGGCGAGCACCCATTCCTTCGGGTGCCGGGGCACCCTCGTGGAGCGCGACTGATCCGCGGGCTCCGGGCCCCGAAACGCGTACCGCCCGCCCCGGCAGGACCGGGACGGGCGGTACGGAAGCGCGACGGGTATCAGGCGCCCATCATGTGCACGCCGCCGTCGACGTGGATGATCTCGCCGGTGGTCTTCGGGAAGAAGTCCGACAGCAGGGCGACGATGCCGCGGCCCGCGGGCTCCGGGTCGGCCATGTCCCACTGCAGCGGGGAGCGGGTGTCCCACACCTTGGCCAGGTCCGAGAAGCCCGGGATGGACTTGGCGGCCATCGAGCCGATCGGGCCCGCCGAGATGAGGTTGCAGCGGATGTTCCGCTTGCCGAGGTCACGCGCCATGTAGCGGTTGGTGGCCTCAAGGGCGGCCTTGGCCGGGCCCATCCAGTCGTACTGCGGCCAGGCGAACTGGGCGTCGAAGGTCAGGCCGACCACCGAGCCGCCCTCGTCCGGCATCAGCGGCAGGCAGGCCATGGTCAGCGACTTCAGGGAGAACGCCGAGACGTGCATGGCCGTGGCGACCGACTCGTAGGGCGTGTTGAGGAAGTTGCCGCCCAGGGCGTCCTGCGGGGCGAAGCCGATGGAGTGGACGATGCCGTCCAGGCCGCCCAGTTCCTCGCGGACCACGCCCTCCAGCCGGTCCAGGTGCTCCTGGTTGGTCACGTCCAGCTCGACGACCTTGGCCGGCCTGGGCAGCTTCTTGGCGATGCGCTCGGTGAGCGTCGGCCGCGGGAACGCGGTCAGGATGACCTCGGCGCCCTGCTCCTGCGCGACCTTGGCCGCGTGGAAGGCGATCGAGGACTCCATCAGCACACCCGTGATCAGGATGCGCTTGCCGGCGAGAATTCCGCTCGTGTTCGTCATCGTGCTCAGTGCCCCATGCCCAATCCGCCGTCGACGGGAATGACGGCTCCAGTGATGTACGCGGCCTCGTCGGAAGCCAGGAAACGGACCGAGGCGGCGACTTCCTCGGGCTGCGCGTAACGCGCCAGCGGCACCTGCTTCACGATGCTCTCCCGCTGCTCGTCGCTGAGCACCCGGGTCATGTCCGTGTCCACGAAACCGGGCGCGACGACGTTGACGGTGATGTTGCGGCTGCCCAGCTCACGCGCGAGCGAACGGGCGAAGCCGACCAGACCGGCCTTCGAGGCGGCGTAGTTCGCCTGGCCGGCGGCGCCCATCAGGCCGACCACCGACGAGATCAGGACGATCCGCCCCTTGCGGGCCCGCAGCATCGCGCGGTTGGCGCGCTTGACCACCCGGAACGTGCCGGTGAGGTTGGTCTCCAGGACCGAGCTGAAGTCCTCCTCGGACATCCGCATGAGCAGCTGGTCGCGGGTGACGCCGGCGTTGGCCACCAGCACCTCGACCGCGCCCTGCTTCTCCTCGATCTCCTTGTACGCCTGCTCGACCTGCTCGGGGTCCGTGATGTCGCACTTCACGGCCAAAAAACCGGCGGGCGGCTCGCCCGAGCGGTAGGTGATGGCGACCTTGTCGCCTGCCTCGGCGAAGGCACGGGCAATGGCCAGGCCGATGCCGCGGTTGCCTCCGGTGACCAGAACCGAGCGGCTCAAGAGATCACCCTTTCCGTGTCCTGTCGTCTTGCGTTCGGTACGAAACTAGCGGTCACGGCACCGATACGGGGAATCGGGCCCGAACAGGGGCGCGCCCCGGTCACTGTCGGGTCTCCACAGATCCGGGGCATGATGCATCCGCCGACTACGGGAGGACGCCGTGCCCGCTGCACCCCACGACCTTGACGAGACCTTCCTCGCGCTGCCGCTGCGCGCGCTGGCCGACGCCGCGCTGGCCCGCGCCCGCGCGCTGGGCGCCGAGCACGCCGACTTCCGCCTGGAACGGGTGCGCAGCGCCTCCTGGCGGCTGCGGGACGCCCGGACGTCGGGCACCTCGGACACCACCGACCTCGGGTACGCGGTCCGCGTGGTGCACGGCGGCGCCTGGGGGTTCGCGTCCGGGGTCGACCTGACGATGGACGCCGCGGCGCGGGTGGCCGGCCAGGCGGTGGCGATGGCCAGGCTGTCGGCGAAGGTGATCGAGGCCGCGGGGTCCGGCGAGCAGGTCGAACTGGCGGCGGAGCCCGCGTACCCCGACCGCACCTGGGTCTCCGCGTACGAGATCAACCCCTTCGCGGTGCCGGACGCGGAGAAGTCCGGGCTGCTGGCGGAGTGGAGCGCGCGGCTGCTGGCGGCGCCGGGCGTGGCGCACGCCGACGCCTCCCTGCTGGCCGTACAGGAGAACAAGTTCTACGCGGACACCGCGGGCACCAGCACCACCCAGCAGCGGGTCCGGCTGCATCCGCAGCTGACCGCCGTCGCGGTGGACCCGGCCGGCGGCGACTTCGAGTCGATGCGCACCCTCGCACCGCCCGTCGGGCGCGGCTGGGAGTACCTGACCGACGGCAGCTACGACTGGGACGGCGAACTGGCCCGCATCCCCGAGCACCTCGCCGAGAAGATGCGCGCACCCGGTGTCGAGCCCGGCACGTACGACCTGGTCGTGGACCCGTCCAACCTCTGGCTCACGATCCACGAGTCGATCGGCCACGCCACCGAACTCGACCGGGCGCTGGGCTACGAGGCGGCGTACGCGGGGACCTCGTTCGCCACCTTCGACCAGCTGGGGAAGCTGGCATACGGCTCGCCGATCATGCACGTGACCGGCGACCGGACCGCCGAGCACGGGCTCGCCACGATCGGCTACGACGACGAGGGCGTGGCCGCCCAGTCCTGGGACCTGGTCCGGAACGGCACCCTGGTCGGCTACCAACTCGACCGCAGAATGGCCAAGTTGACGGGCTTTCCACGCTCCAACGGCTGCGCGTACGCGGACTCCCCCAGCCATGTTCCGGTCCAGCGGATGGCGAACGTCTCACTCCGGCCGGCGCCCGACGGGCCCTCCACGGAGGAGCTGATCGCTGGCGTGGAGCGCGGCATCTACGTGGTCGGCGACCGCTCGTGGTCCATCGACATGCAGCGCTACAACTTCCAGTTCACCGGCCAGCGTTTCTTCCGGATCGAGAACGGCCGGCTGGCCGGCCAGCTGCGCGACGTCGCCTACCAGGCCACCACCACCGACTTCTGGAGGTCGATGACCGCTCTCGGGGGCCCGCAGACCTACGTCCTGGGCGGTGCGTTCAACTGCGGCAAGGCGCAGCCGGGCCAGGTCGCGGCGGTCTCGCACGGCTGCCCTTCCGCGGTATTCGAGGGCGTCAACATCCTCAACACGACGCGGGAGGCCGGCCGATGAACAGCCGCCACCACCGAATCGGCCGGGGGTCCGGGGGTCGCCCCCCGGGCAGGCACAGTCTCAACACGAGCCAGGAGGCGGGGCGATGAGTCCGCGCAGCATCCGCAGCAACCGGCCGCACGAGATCGTCGAGCGGGCGCTGGAGCTGTCCCGCGCCGACGGCTGCGTGGTCATCGCCGACGAGCACTCCAGCGCCAACCTGCGCTGGGCGGGCAACGCCCTCACCACCAACGGCGTCACCCGCGGCCGGACGCTGACCGTCGTGGCGACCGTGGACGGCGCCCGGGGCACCGCGGCCGGGGTGGTCTCGCGGTCCGCGGTGACCGCGGACGACCTGGAACCGCTGGTACGGGCCGCGGAGGCGGCGGCCCGCGACGCCGGGCCCGCCGAGGACGCGCAGCCGCTGGTCGCCGGCGAGAAGGTGTCCCACGACTTCACCGCCGCACCCGCCGAGACCTCCCCGGACGTCTTCGCGGCCTTCGCACCGGCCCTCGGGGAGTCCTTCCGGCAGGCCGGCGCCGGCGGCCGGGAGCTGTACGGCTTCGCCCAACATGGGGTCGTTTCCTCATATCTGGGCACCTCCGCCGGGCTGCGGCTGCGGCACGACCAGCCCACCGGGGTGCTGGAGCTGAACGCCAAGTCGCCGGACCGCAGCCGCTCCGCGTGGACCGGCCGGGCCACCCGCGACTTCACCGACGTCGACCCCAGGGAGCTGGACGCCGAGCTGGCCCGCCGGCTGGGCTGGGCCGAGCGGCGGATCGAGCTGCCCGCCGGCCGCTACGAGACGCTGCTGCCGCCGACCGCCGTCGCCGACCTGCTGATCTACCAGCTGTGGTCGTCCGGGGCCCGGGACGCCGCGGAGGGCCGTACGGTCTTCTCCAAGGCGGGCGAGGGGGAAGGCGCCGCGCGCACCCGGGTCGGCGAGCGGCTCTCCGCGCTGCCGCTGACGCTGCGCAGCGACCCGCGGGCCCCCGGGCTGGAGTGCGCACCGTTCGTCCTGGCGCACGCCTCCGGCGACGACGCCTCGGTCTTCGACAACGGGCTGCCGCTGACCGCCACCGACTGGATGCGCGACGGGGTCCTGGACCGGCTGCCGACCACCCGGCACAGCGCCGCGCTCACCGGACTGCCGGTGGCGCCGGCCGTCGACAACCTCCTTCTGGAGGGCGGCGGTTCGCGCTCGCTGGACGAGATGGTCGCCGCCGCGGGCCACGAAGGGCCGGCGCTGCTGCTGACCTGCCTCTGGTACATCCGCGAGGTCGACCCGGCCACGCTGCTGCTGACCGGGCTGACCCGGGACGGCGTCTACCTCGTCGAGAACGGCGAGGTCGTCGGCGAGGTCAACAACTTCCGGTTCAACGAGTCGCCGGTCGACCTGCTGTCCCGGGCGGTGGAGGCGGGACGTACCGAGCGGACGCTGTCGCGCGAATGGAGCGACTACTTCCCGCGGGCGGCGATGCCGGCGCTGCGGGTGCCGGACTTCAACATGAGCTCGGTCAGCCGGGGCGACGGCACCGGCGTCCCGGCCGGCCCACCCGGGGGCGGGTGTACGGCCGGGTGTACGGGACCGGCCTAATAGACTGTCGGCCTGTCCTCCCCTCGGGGAACCACGATCGATCAGGGACGCCATGACACGCCTCGGCGAATCCGTCGCCCGCGCCAGCACACTGCTCTCCACCGACCTCTCCTCCGACGACACCGTCAAGGAGCTGCTCAAGGAGACCGGCGCGCGGCGCTATCTCGACCTGACGGACCTGCCCGCCAAGGAGCAGGCCGAGCTGATCGCGGCCCGTACGGTCGAGGTGCTGCCGGGCGTGGAGAGGCTGGCCGAGCGCATCGAGGAGCGCCGGGCGGCCGGCAAGGGCCTGCACATCAAGCTGGGCATCGACCCGACGGCGACCGATGTGCACCTGGGGCACGCCGTACCGCTGATCATCCTGAGCCGCTTCCAGCGCCTCGGCCACGACGTCACGCTGATCATCGGCGACTTCACCGCGAAGATCGGCGACCCGTCGGGCCGTACGGCCGAACGGCCGCCGCTGACCGACGCGGACATCGCGCACAACCTCGCCACGTACCGCGAACAGGTCCGCCCCTTCTTCGACTTCGAGAAGGTCAGCTTCCGGCAGAACAGCGAGTGGCTGGCGCCGTACACCTTCCCGGAGCTGCTCGCGCTGCTCGCACAGGTGCCGGCCTCGCAGCTGCTGCAGCGCGAGGACTTCCGCAACCGCCTCGCGGCCGGCTCCGGACTGACCATGACCGAGCTGCTCTACCCCATCGCCCAGGGCCTGGACTCGGTGGCGCTGGAGTGCGACGTGGAGCTGGGCGGCTCCGACCAGCTGCTCAACCTCCAGATGGGCCGCAAGCTGATGGAGCTGCGCGGGCAGCGACCGCAGCTCGTGGTGACCATGCCGCTGATCGAGGGCACGGACGGCACCGGCGCCAAGATGTCCAAGTCCAAGGGGAATTACGTCGGTCTGAGCGCACCGGCCGACGACGTGTTCGGCAAGATCATGTCGGTGCCGGACCGGCTGATGGAGCCGTACCTCAAGGCGTGGACGGAGTGGACCGACGCGGAGATCGCGCTCGTCCTGGGCCGCGTCTCGGAGCGGTCGCTGCACCCGATGGACCTCAAGAAGATCCTCGCCGGCGAGGTCGTGACGGCGCTGTACGGGCTGGACGCGGCGATGGCGGCGCGGGCCGGGTTCGTGGCGCAGTTCTCCAAGAAGTCGTTCGCGGATGTGGAGTCGCTGCCGGTCGTGGATGCCGCCGAGCACGGTGCGTCGACGGTGGCCGCGGTGCTGACGACCGTCCTGGAGTTCACGGCCAGCGCCTCGGCGGCGCGCCGGCTGGCGAAGCAGAACGCGCTGCGGCTGGTGGTCGAGGGCGCGGACGGCCAGTCGACGGTGGTCCTCGCCGAGGCGGACGCGGTGCGCCCGCTGTCCGAGGTCCTGACGGAGAAGCTGTCCGACGTGGAGGGCACCGCGTACCTCAAGGCCGGCCGCAAGCTGGCCCAGATCGCCGGCCGCTAGGGCTCTGCGCGGTACGCCGTCGGCTCTCCCGCCATGCGGGCCGGGACAACGCTCCACCTCTCTCCGCGGGTGGGGGCGGAGCGCCACTTCGCCGCCTGCCCGTGGGTGGGGGGCGGAGGGGCCGCACCGGAATGCTCCCCAGCCCCCACCGCTCGGAAGCCGGCGACACGGGAGGGGGGACGGAGAGCGCTACGGCATCCGCGGGACACCCCCGTACGCCAACGACGCGACCCGGTCTCGTAGCGCGGGAGGCGGCGGCGTACCGTGGGAACTGACCGGAAAGTGGGGAGAATCCGGCGCGACCGAGCAGGTGGTGGAACGTGATGCGGAAGCACAGCAACGTCGAAGCCTTCCGGATCACGGGGGCTCGCCAGGGGCTGTCCGAGGACGTGCGGGGACGGCAGCGGCGGTATGTGATCTCGATGGCCGTACGGACGGTGGCCGTCGTGCTCACCGCCGTGCTGTGGAACGTCGAGCGGCCCGTTGCCATTGCGACGCTCGTGCTCGGCATAGGACTTCCGTACATCGCGGTCGTGATCGCCAACGCCGGGCGGGAGAACGTCCCTTCGCTGCCGTCGACGTTCGTGAAGCCGGCCCGGCGGATGCTGACCTCGGGGCCGGCGGAACCGGTTGCGGAACGGCCGGCGCACGAGCCCTCGGAGCCCGATGAGGAGCGCGGCTGAGAACCCCCGCGTCTGCAAAGCTCAAGAAAAGCTCAGATCAATCATGCGGTTCCAGTGCACCGCATGCCATCCCCCGTGACATACTGCGTACGCGCTCCGCATCCCCCGTCGGAGCGACGGACCGACGCCGGGCGGCTCCCCCCGTGGCTGCCCGGCGTCGTCATGTCCGAAGGATCATGAGCGCGGGTGCGGGACGTAGGGTTGAGGGCGTGAACTCCCCGAACGTTTCCGAGAATGTCACCATCTGCTCCGCCAAGGGCTGCCGCGCGGACGCGGTGTGGGTGCTGGCGTGGAACAACCCGAAGCTGCACACGCCGGACCGGCGCAAGACCTGGCTGGCCTGTGACGAGCACCGGGAGCATCTGTCGCAGTTCCTGGCCGTCCGCGGGTTCTTGAAGGACGTGGTGGCGCTGGAGGAGTGGGAGCGGTCAGCCGCCGATGGCTGACATGGGGCGTTCGGGCTGGAGGAAGGCGGGGTCGTCGAGGCCGGAGCCGGCCTTCTTCCCCCACATCGCCAGCTTCCAGATGCGGGCGATCTCCGCGTCGGGGGCGCCGGAGCGCAGGGCCGCGCGCAGGTCCGTCTCCTCGGTGGCGAAGAGGCAGGTGCGGACCTGACCGTCGGCGGTCAGCCGGGTGCGGTCACAGGCGCGGCAGAACGGGCGGGTCACCGAGGCGATGACGCCGACGCGGTGCGCACCGCCGTCGACGATCCAGCGCTCGGCGGGGGCGGAGCCGCGCGCGTCCTGCTCCTCGGGGGTGAGCGTGAAGCGGGTACGCAGCGAGGCGAGGATGTCACCGGCGGTGATCATGCCGTCGCGCTTCCAGCCGTGCTGGGCGTCCAGCGGCATCTGCTCGATGAAGCGGAGCTCGTAGTCATGGGCGATGGCCCAGGCCAGGAGGTCGGGGGCCTCGTCGTCGTTGAGGCCGGGCATCAGGACGGTGTTGACCTTCACCGGGGCGAGGCCGGCGGCGCGGGCCGCCTCCAGGCCGCCCAGCACGTCGGCGTGGCGCTTGCGGCGGGTCATGGTCTGGAAGATGTCGGGCCGGAGGGTGTCCAGGGAGACGTTGACGCGGTCCAGGCCGGCGTCGCGCAGGGCGGTGGCGGTGCGCTGGAGACCTATGCCGTTGGTGGTCAGCGACATCCGGGGCCGGGGGGCGAGCGCGGCGACCCGCTCGACGATGCCGACCAGGCCGGGGCGGAGCAGCGGCTCGCCGCCGGTGAAGCGGACCTCCTCGACGCCGAGGTCGCGCACCGCGATGCCGATGAGGCGGACGATCTCGTCGTCGGTCAGCAGGTCGGGCTTGGCGAGCCACTGCAGGCCCTCTTCGGGCATGCAGTAGGTGCACCGCAGATTGCACCGGTCGGTGAGCGAGACGCGCAGGTCGGTGGCCACGCGGCCGTACGTGTCGATGAGCACTGGGCCCCCTCCCCGAGAGTGTGGATCGGTGTGTGGATCAGAACGTCTTCGAGACTACGCGATGGGTCCGACACTGAGGAGGCGTGAGAAGCACGAGGTGGGCGGGGTGGCGTCGTAGATCTCTACGATGCCACCCCGCCCGGGTGCTGTAGGGACGGCTCAGTGGGCTCCGGTGCCGGTCAGCGAGCGGACCTCCAGTTCGGCGTACTTGGCGGCATCCGGCTCCTCCCGGGAGAGGAGGGAGCCCAGCCAGCCGAGGGCGAAGCCCAGCGGGATGGAGATCAGGCCGGGGTTCTCCAGGGGGAAGAACGCGAAGTGGGCGGTGGGGAACATCGACGCCTCCTTGCCGGAGACGACGGGTGAGAAGAGGACGAGGAGGACGGACGAGAGCAGCCCCCCGTAGATGGACCAGAGCGCGCCCTGGGTGGTGAAGCGCTTCCAGAAGAGGCTGTAGAGGAGGGTGGGGAGGTTGGCGGAGGCGGCGACCGCGAAGGCGAGCGCCACCAGGCCGGCGACGTTCAGGCTGCGGGCGAAGACGCCGAGGACGATGGCGACGGCGCCGATGCCGACGGTCGCCCAGCGGGCCGCGGCGACCTCTTCCTTCTCGGTGGCCTGCCCTTTGCGCAGGACGTTGGCGTAGAGGTCGTGGGCGAAGGAGGAGGACGAGGCGAGGGTGAGGCCTGCGACCACCGCGAGGATGGTGGCGAAGGCGACGGCGGAGATGACGGCGAGCAGGATCGCGCCGCCGGTGGAGCCCGCGCCGCCGCCGATCTCCTGGGCGAGCAGCGGGGCCGCGGTGTTGCCCGCCTTGTTGGAGGCGGTGATGGTGGCGGGCTTGATGAGGGCGGCGGCGCCGAAGCCGAGCGCGATGGTCATCAGGTAGAAGACGCCGATGATGCCGATCGCCCAGTTCACCGACGTACGGGCGGCCTTGGCGGTGGGGACCGTGTAGAAGCGGATGAGGATGTGCGGCAGGCCGGCGGTGCCCAGGACGAGGGCGAGGCCGAGCGAGATGAAGTCGATCTTGGAGGTGGCGGTGGCGCCGTACTTGAGGCCGGGCTCCAGGAAGGCGGAGCCCTTGCCGCTGTTCTCGGCGGCGGCGCCGAGCAGGGCGGAGAGGTTGAAGTGGAACTTCAGCGCCACCAGGAAGGTGATCAGCAGGGTGCCGGCGATCAGCAGGACGGCCTTGACCATCTGGACCCAGGTGGTGCCCTTCATGCCGCCGATGCCGACGTAGAGGATCATCACGATGCCGACGAGGACGACGACCAGGATCTTGCCGGCTTCGCTGGTGATGCCCAGGAGCAGGGTGACCAGGGCGCCGGCGCCGGCCATCTGGGCGAGCAGGTAGAAGATCGAGACGACGATGGTGGAGGTGCCGGCGGCGGTCCGGACCGGGCGTTGGCGCATCCGGTAGGCGAGGACGTCGCCCATGGTGAACCGGCCGGAGTTGCGCAGCGGTTCGGCGACCAGGAGGAGCGCGACGAGCCAGGCGACGAGGAAGCCGATGGAGTAGAGGAAGCCGTCGTAGCCGAAGAGGGCGATGGCGCCGGCGATGCCGAGGAAGGACGCGGCGGACATGTAGTCGCCGGAGATGGCCAGGCCGTTCTGGAATCCGCTGAACTGGCGCCCGCCGGCGTAGAAGTCCTCCGCCCCCTTGGTCTGCCGGCCCGCCCAGACGGTGATGCCGAGGGTCGCGGCGACGAAGACGGCGAAGAGGGTGACGATCAGGGTGCGGTGCTCGCCGGCGCCGCCGCCGGCGGCGAGCGGGAGCTGCTGGGCGAGGATCATGCGCCGGCCTCCTGCACCTCGGCGTCCCGGTGGGGCGCGGTGTCTTCCAGGCCGGACCTGATGGCCTCGGCCCGGGGGTCGAGGTGGGCGGCGGCGTGCCGGGAGTACCACCAGGCGATCAGGAAGGTGGTGGCGAACTGGGCGATGCCGAGGACGAAGGCGACGTTGAGGTGGCCCAGGACCTTGGTGGCCATGAGGCCGCCCGCGTAGCTCGACAGCAGCACGTAGGCCAGGTACCAGAGGACGAAGGCGAGGGTGAGCGGGAAGGCGAACGAGCGGTGCGCGCGCCGGAGTTCGGTGAACTCGGGGCTCGACTGCACCTGGCGGTAGTCGGGCGGGTCGTGCTGCCCGGGGTCGGCGGACGGGGTGGTGATCACGCGGTCTCCTGACGCTCGGCGAGCTGGTGCCACGGGCAGCGATAAGGCCCGCATAAGTGACGTAGATCACGCATCGTAGAGGTGGCGACTACGGAGCGACAGAGGATGGATGGTTGAATTCCCGAAGAAATCGGGGGAATGGGCGCACCGACCGCCACCGCACGGGTGGCGCTTCGTTGAGCCGGGCATGACTCCGCCGCCTCCGCAGGACCCGCCGCGACCCGGTCCCCGTCGGCGCCCGTACGGCAGCGTCCGGCTGCCTGGGCCGATCGCCCTCGCGCCGTCGCTGCCGCGTCCGGTGGCGGACGCCCGGCGCTGGTACGGCCGGCGGATCGCCCTGCCGCCGCTGAGCCTGAGCACCCTGCGCCGCCCCGAATGACCTTCCCCGGCAGCACGCCTGACGGTATGTCAATTCTGTTGGACTGATGCGCTTCCCCGCGTTCCCTTGCCGGTGGCCGGTGAGGGGCGAGGGCGTCGCCCGTCCCGCTTCCGCCGGTGCGCGGCGCCGCGTACGGGCGGTTTCGCGGAGGGGTGGAGCACCCGGCAAGGGCGTGGTCGATGTCCACTGCGAGGACGACGCCGGTCAGGTCGCCGTCGTTGACGCGGTCGGCCGCACCATCGGTCCGGGGACCTGCCGGGAAGTGGGGGGGCGGCCTCCCGGCCCGCGTGGCGTGCCAGGAGGGCCGACCCCGCGTCGCGTGGCGGCGCGGTCAGTCCGGGAGCCGGCCCAGGTACGCGGCCAGGCGGTCCGCGGCGGTGGCGCCGGGCGGGGCGGGGCGCTCCGGGGCGAACGAGCTGCCCTCGGTGCGCGGTGCCGCCCCGTAGATCAGGCGGGCCGCCTCCAGGACCTCGGCGGCGACCTCCGGCGCCAGATCGGTCGGGGCGCCGACCGCCCGCGCCAAGTCCCAGCCATGGGCGAGGAGTTCGACGGTGACCTGCTGCACGAGCAGCCCGCCCGGCGCCTCGTACGGGCCGAAGGTGCGGTGCAGCATCCCGCTGCCGGTGAAGACGGCGAGGGCGGTGCGCGCGGACTCCTCGAAGGCGACGATGTGACCGTCGGGGCCGTCGCCGAGATGGTCGGCGGTGTGGTCGCCGCGCGGCGCCCCGGCGGCGATCGAGGTGGCCATCAGGTTTTCCCACACCATGTGGTTCAGCAGTTCGCGTACCGTCCAGCCCGCGCACGGGGTCGACAGCCGGAGGTCGTCCGGCCGGACCGCGGCGACCAGGGCACCGACGTCGCGGGCCACCTGCGCGTAGCCGGCGAGCACCCGTTCCGGGTCGGTGTCCGCGAGGCGCTCGAACGCGGAGCGGTCCGGCTCACTCGGGGTGCGGTGGGCGCGCAGCGCGGCGGCGGTCCAGGTGCCGGCGGCCCCCCAACGGGGCGGTGCGGGGCGGCCGGTGGCCGTGCAGAGCAGCTGCCAGTAGCGCTCGACGAGGGGTTCGGCGACGGTCTCCAGCTGCTCCAGCAGGCGGGTGCGGGCGGCCGGGCCGTCCTCGGCCGGCGGGTCGTGGGTGGTGGCCTGGGTGGGGATCCAGGCGGCGATCAGCTCGGCGAGGACGGGCTCGGCGACCGGGGAGTCCGGGGCGATGCCGGCGGCGACGGCGGCATCGGCGCGGGTGCGCATCAGCTCGGCGACGCGGACGGCGGCCTCGGTCGCGGCGGCCGGATCCGCCGCGTCGGGATCCCCCGCGTCCGCCGCACCGGTCGGCTGCGCGGGGGCGGTACGAGCGCTGAACTCGGCCAGCCGGCGCAGCGCGGCACCCAGTTCCGGGTCGCGGACCAGGGCGGCCAACTCCACCCAGGCGTCGAGCTGTTCGGGCGTGGGGTCCTCGGGCGGGTCGGGGGTGGCGGCCAGCAGGCCGCTGCGGTAGGCGGGGGCGGCCACCCCGTCCAGGGCGTCCTCGACGACGTCGGCGACGATCCGGCGGCGCTCCTCGGCCGACAGGCGGGCGAGTCGGGTCATCTGCGGCAGCTCCTCTGCTGCGGTGCCCCGCGCGGCCACCGTGCGCAGGACGGAGCGCTGCAGCCGCAGGGTGCGGATCTGCGCGTCCAGTGCGTCCGCCCAGCGCTCCGCCGTGTCGCCGAGCGACCTCTCGCGGTGCAGGACGGCGCGGATCGCCGCCGTGCCGATGCCCAGTTCGCGCAGGCTGCGCACGATCTCCAGGCGGGCCGGGGCGTCCGGTCCGTACAGCCGGTAGCCCGCGGGGGTGCGGGCGGCGGGCGGCAGCAGGTCCTGGTCCGACCAGTTCCGGATGGTCTTGACCGAGACGCCGGTCAGGCGCGACAGCGCGCCGATGGAGAGCAGGCCGGTGCCGTCCTCGTACATGCCCTCCACTTTCGGGTCTCCCACGGGGGGAGACGCAAACGGCGCCGCCGGCCGGGGCGGTTCACGCCTCCCGGACGGCCTCACGGTACGCCGGGGACGGGTGTGCGTCCGCGGCCGGGTGGTCCGGTCCGCCGGCCGCCGCCAGCACGCCGGCGGCCAGGGCGAACTGGGCCGCCGTATAGGAGACCATGATCCAGAACTGTGGGGCGGGCAGCTGCGGCCAGTGCGCGATACCGCTCGCGATCAGGGTGTCGGAGAGCAGGAAGAGCAGTCCGCCGGCCGCGGCCCGCGGGCCCGCCCGCAGCGCGCCGCAGGCCATCGCGGTCAGCAGCAGGCTGTATCCGGCGACCGGGACGCGGAGTGCGGCCGGCAGGTCCGGCCACAGCAGCGCGACGGTGGCGACCAGGGCGACCGCGTAGGCCGCCGCTGCCGCCACCGGCAGGGAGCGGCGGCCTGCCGGGCGCCTGCCGGGCCGGGCGAACAGCAGCAGGTAGCAGACGTGTCCGGCGGCGAACGAGCCCATCCCGACCAGGAAGGCGGTGCCGCCGCCGATCTGGAGGAAGGTGTCGCCGCCGCAGCCGAGCAGCAGCGCGCCGGCCAGCAGCGGCGGCCCGCCGCGGAGCAGGACGTGGGCGGCGAGCAGCGGCATCAGGGCGGGCTTGGTGAGGTGGACGGCGGTGCCGGCGAGGGCGGCGGCGGTGCTGCCGGGCGCGGCGGCGGCCTGCGCCACGAGGGCGAGGAGGTGGGCGGCGGCCAGGACGGCGAAGACGGCCAGCACGATCCGCGCGGCCCGCGGCCGGGGCGCGGGTGCCCTCACGCGGCGGGCTCCCCGACGGTGGGCTCCGCCACGGCGGCCCTCTCGCCGGCGTCCGGCGCGCCGGACTGCCGCTCGCCCTGCGAACTCCGGCCTTCCTTGAGGGCGTTGAGGACCGCGGCCGGCTGCCAGCCCGGCCCCCGGAACACCCGTCCGGCGCGCTCGCTCCAGCTGTCCGCGGCCCGGATGTCGCGGGCGATGGCGGCGTACTCGTGGGTGGCCACCCGCAGCGGGTTGAAGGTGTTGATGTTCTTGGTGAGGCCGTAGACCGGCCGCTCGGTTTCGGCGACGAACGAGCCGAACATCCGGTCCCACACGATCAGGATCCCGCCGAAGTTGCGGTCCAGATAGCCGCCTTGCGAGGCGTGGTGGACGCGGTGGTGCGAGGGCGTGTTGAACAGGAACTCGACAGGCCGGGGCAGCGTGCCGATGCGCTCGGTGTGCACCCAGAACTGGTAGACGAGGTTGGCGCCGGAGGTGAAGGCGATCGCGGCGGGGTGCACGCCGAGCGCGACCAGCGGCACGTAGAACGGCCAGACGGTCCAGGTCGTCCAGGGCTGCCGCAGGGCGGTGGTGAGGTTGAACTTCTTGCTGGAGTGGTGCACCACGTGGCAGGCCCACAGGATGCGGATGACGTGATGGCCGCGGTGCGACCAGTAGTAGAAGAAGTCCTGGGCGAGCAGCATCAGGGGCAGCGTCCACCACAGGACGGGTATCCGCAGCGGCGTGAGTTCGTAGACCGCGGAGTAGATCGCCACGATCGGGATCTTCCACAGCGCGTCGAAGACCAGGCTGCCCAGCCCCATGCCGACGCTGGTGGCGGCGTCCTTCGCCCCGTACCCCTCGGCGTCGTCGTCGGGATGCAGGCGGTAGCTCACCATCTCGACGACGGTGAGCAGGACGAAGGCGGGCACGGACCACAACACGACATCGGGCAGGTGCGGCATGCCCCGCACCATAAGTGCGGTGACGGGGCTACCGCTAGGGGTTGTTACCGAGAAGTATGTAAGACGCGCTGTCAGCTTCCCGGCGGGGACGTACCGCCGGTAGCCCCCGCCGGGCGGCGGGGGCGCTCACCACACCCGCAGTGCGGCCCCCTCGGCAAAGGCCGGGCTGGTCGCGTCGGCCGGCGGCTCCTTCAGAGGCTCGGCGATCTCCTCGACGGTGGGTCCGACGCGGGCCGCCACGGGGGCCAGGGCGGCGAGGTCGAAGCCGTAGACGCGGGCCGCGTTGGCGCCGGTCATGGCGGCGACCTCGGCGGGCGGCAGACCGGCGTAGGCGGCACGCAGGGCCTGCCGGGAGTACGGGTGGGTGCCCTCGTCGTGGGGGAAGTCGCTGCCCCACATGATCTTGTCCAGGCCGATGCGGTCGCGCAGCGGGACTTCGTGAGGGCGCATGAAGCTGGCGCCCACGTAGCAGTTGGCCCGCCAGACCTCGCCGGGGCTCGCGCCCATCGCGTCGGCCAGCCCTGCCCCGAACCGGGACTCCGCGGTGGTGGCGCGGGCCGCGGAGGCGACCAGCCGGCCGTGGTAGTAGTCCAGCATGTCCAGGACGCCCGGGATCCAGCCGGAGCCCTGCTCCGTGAGGACGAGCGTGAGGTCCGGGTGGCGCCGGAAGGCACCGCCGAAGACGAGGTGCCACAGGGCGCGGTGGGAGAACCAGGTGGTCTCCACCATGAAGACCGCGCGGGCGGCGGGCTCGTCGCCCAGGGGCGGGGAGGCCGAGCCGCCGTGGTGGTTGACCGGGACGCCGAGTTCCGCGCAGACGGCCCAGAGGGGGTCGTAGACCGGGGAGTGGAGCTCGGGGAGGCCGGAGCCGGGTGGCGTGCCGGGCAGCAGGATGCCGCCGGTGAGGCCGGCCTCCCTGGCCCGGCGGACCTCCCGCACCGCCTCGTCGACGTCGTTGAGCAGGATCTGGGCGACGCCCGCCCGGCGCCCGGGGGCCTGTGCGCAGAAGTCCGCGAGCCAGCGGTTGTGGGCGCCCAGGCCGGCCCAGCGCAGCGCGAGTTCCTCGCCGGTGGGCGCCGGTGCCATCAGGGAGGCGCTGGGGAAGAACGGCGGGATGGTGTTGGGGAAGACGACCTCGCCGACGATGCCGTCGGCCTCCAGGTCGGCCAGCCGCCGGGCGGAGTTCCAGTTGCGGTCGGCGGTGTCGGCGAGCAGGTCCTCGTGCGGGTTGACGTACGTGGCGGCCCAGGCGTCGAACTCCTCGTGGTACCGGGACGGGAGGTACGGCCGGTAGTCGAGGAGGTCGGCGCCCGCGTGGCAGTCGGCGGAGATGACGGTGTAGCGGGCGCCGGGCGCCGCGAGGGGGTCGCTCGTGGGGGATGCCGTGGTGCGGTCGCCGCGGTGTGCTGCCGTCATGAGGTCACTCCTGTGTACGGGAAGTCGTGGCCGGTCAGCCAGTGGCGGCCGGTGTCGCGGGCGCGCCGCCAGGACGCCGCCACCGGTCCCTGGTCGGCGGGCTGGCCCAGGTCCGCCGGGGTGGGGCCGATCCGCCGCGCCAGGGGGGCGAGCGCGGCGCGGTCGAAGCCGAAGACGTCGGCGGCGGACTCGCCGAGCATCCGGCGGGTCTCGGCGACCGGGATGTCGTGGAAGGTGTCGGCCAGCCACTCCCGGGTCCGCGGCCAGGTGCCTTCGGGGTGCGGGTAGTCGCTGCCCCAGAGGATGTTGTCGACGCCGATCTCGTAGCGCTGGGCCAGTTCGCGACGCTTGGTGTTGGTGGCGCAGACGAAGACGTTGCGGTCCAGGTACTCGTGCGGCGGGCGCTTCAGTTCGGCGAAGGGGGAGAGCTTCTTGCCGCCGTGCGCGCCCAGGTAGAGCCGGTCCATGAACCACAGGAGGTTCGGCAGCCACCAGCAGCCGGACTCGGCGATGCCGAAGCGGAGCCCGGGATGGCGTTCGAAGACGCCCGACCAGAGCAGGAACCACAGCGGGCGGGCCGGCCACCAGGTGACCTCGCTGACGAAGATGCCCAGGTGGTCGCCGTACTCCTCGCGCGGCGCGGCGCCGGAGTGGGTGAGGACCGGCATCCCGGTCTCGGCCGCGGCGGCCCACACCGGGTCGTAACGCCGGTCGTGGTACGGGGCGTTGCCGCCCCACATGGCGGGGATCATCAGCGCGCCGAGGCCGGCGTTCCGGGCCCGGTGGATCTCGTCGACCGCCGCGTCGATGTCGCCGGTGACGGGCAGCAGGGCGACGCCGCAGTGCCGTTCCGGGTCGGTGGCGCAGAACTCCGCGAGCCAGCGGTTGTGGGCCCGGGCACCGGCCATGCCCAGCTCCGGGTCCTGGTCGCCGGAGAGGCCGAGGCCGACGCCGAAGGGGGCGGCGGTCGAGCTGTCCACGGCGTCGGCGTCCGGGAAGACGACCTCGGCCGCGACCCCGTCGCCGTCCAGTTCCTTGGCCCGCTGCGCCGGGTCCCAACCGCCGCGCAACCCTTCCTCGTTGTCCTCGAACCACTTGGCGGCGAAGGTCTCGTTGCGGACGCCGAGCCGGGTCATCGCGGCGCGCCGGGCGTCCCGGCCGGCCAGGAACTCGTCGAAGGGGCGGTGGAAGCGGGGGTCCAGATAGGGGCGGTACTCCTCGGTGGGCAGTCCTGCGTGGCAGTCGGAGGAGATGACCAGGTACGGGTCCTGGTGGTGTGGGTGCGGGTCGGTGTCGTGGGTCAGGTCGGTCATGCCGTTCCCTCACTCGTCGGTCGAGTCGGTCGCGCCACTCATGTCACTCGCGTCACTCGCGTCGTTCGCGTCGTTCGCGTCGATCACGACGCGCGTGTCCATCGCGTCGTTCGTGTCAGTCGCGTCGGTCGAGGATGAAGCGTTCGAGATACGACGGGTCGGCGCGGTCGAGCATCGACCGCGACCGCGCCCGGATCTGCGCGTCGGTGTGCTCGGCGGCCGGCAGCATCCAGAAGCGGCCGGCCCGGATGCCGTCCACGACCTGCTCGGCGACGTCCTCGACTGGCGTGAACGCCACCTCCTGCCCGGCCTCCTTCATGGCCGCCTCCCACTCCGCGAGGCTGCGGTAAGGCGTCCTGCGCGGGCGGGACTTGGCGTAGCGCGCGGGCCGGTTGCGGTGCGACTCCCACAGCCCGGTGCGGAGCATGTGCGGCCCGGGGAACAGCACCGAGGCGCCGATGGGGGCACCCTCGGCCTTCAGGTGCGCGTACAGCGACTCGGTGAGCGTCACCACGGCCGCCTTGGTGACGGCGTAGACGGAGGCGGTGGGCAGCGGGGCGACACCGCCGTCCGTGGAGGAGGTGTTGACGACGTGGCCGGGTTCGCCGGACGCCAGCATCCGCGGCAGGAAGCACTGGACGCCGTGGAAGACGCCCCAGACGTTCACCGCGAACGCCCACTGCCAGTCGGCGGGGTCGTGCTGCCACATCCGGCCCTCGGCGCCGGAGCCCACCCCCGCGTTGTTGCACAGCACATGGACGGCGCCGAAGGTCTCGTACGCGGCGGCGGCCAGCGCCTCGACGTCCTCCCGTACACCGACGTCCGCGGTGCGCGCCAGGAGTTCGGCGCCGTCCGCGAGCAGCTCGTCGGCGGTGGCGCGCAGCGGGGCCTCCTCGACGTCGGCGAGGACGACCTTGAGGCCCTCGGCGGCGAAGCGGCGCGCCATGGCCCGGCCGATGCCGCTCGCGGCGCCGGTGACCACCGCGACCTGTCCGGTCCGCAGCTCCATCAGGCACCGCCCTTCACCGGACACTGCCTTCCGGCGGCCCGTCGAGGGTCTGCATCGGGTCGTCGTAGCGCTGGTGGATGTACGGCAACAGGGCCCGGCCGTCGACCCGTTCGGCGACGGTGCCGCTCTGGTCGGTGGTCTTCTCGCCGAGGGTGATCCCGACGAGGGTGTGCACCGGCAGGTCGGCGACCGGGTCGTACATCGACTCCCGCAGGACCACGTCGCCGGTGACGCGCTCCAGCCTGCGGACCTTCTCGTGGCGCCGGCAGTGCACCAGTACGGGGTCGGCGTCGAATCCCGAACCGTCCACGGCCGGCAGGAACTTGAAGTAGAAGTCGGTCCGGTACTCCGGCTCGGGGAGGGGCAGCGGGCCGCCGACCGCGCCGCGCACCTCGACGAAGGCGATGCCGTGCCGGGCCAGGGCGGCGCGGACGACCAGGCCGGCGCGCTCCACGGTGACCTCGCCGAGCTTCTTGGGTTCGCCGAAGACCTCACGGCCGCCGGTCAGGGCCCGTTCGTGGGTCATCGGCATGACCAGCGGATACCAGCCCTCGGTGCCGTTGTGGACGGCCGCGACGGCGACCGAGCCGGCGCCCAGCGGATAGCCGGGCAGGTCGACGGTGCTGATGGTGGCCCGGACCAGTGGGCGGGCGGTGGGCTTGAGCGGGGGCGGCAGCACCGCCGCGACCGCGTCCGGGTCGGTCTCCCAGAGGGCCACCACTCCGGTGGACCAGATGTCGGGGAGCTTGGTGCCGGCGGCGCGGGTCGCGGCGATCTCCGCCTCGGTGCGCGCTCCGTAGCGTATGCGTGCCATGTCGTACCACCCTTCGTCATCCGGGACTCGCGGGGGTCGTTCGAGGCTCCTGTAACACAGTTACACCGTGCACGATGAAGGGTAAAGAGCCGTGCGGCAGCCGGAGTTGGGAGATAGTGGGGTGCTATGACACGTACCGCGCTGACCGGTGAGGAAGTCCTCCGGACCGCCGCCCGGCTGATCCGGGCACACGGTCCCGAGGCCCTGACGATGCGCCGGCTCGCCGCGGAACTGGGCACCGCCGTCACCTCCATCTACTGGCACGTCGGCAACCGCGAGTCCCTGCTGGACGCCCTGGTGGAGCGCACCGTCCAGGAGATGGGCGAGATCCGGCCGACCGGGAGCACTCCCCAGGCGCGCGTCGTCTCGGTCGCCCGCGCGCTGCACACCGCGCTGCGCGAGCGCCCCCAACTGATCGCGATGGTGCACGAACGCGGCCTGACGGAGCGGATGTTCCTGCCCGCGCAGCAGGCGCTGGTCCACGAGATGCACGCCGCCGGGCTGCGCGGCGAACGGGCCGCCGAGGCGGTACGCGCCGTCCAGTTCCAGGTGGTGGGCTTCGTCCTGGTCGAGCGCAACCGCGAGCGGTCGCCCGCACAGCACCCGAGCGAGGGCGAGCTGTGGGACGCCCCCACCGCCGGGCACGATCCGGCGCTGGCCCGCGCGCTGGCCGCGCCGGCCGACGCCGGACATCTCTTCCGGGTGTCCCTGGAGGCGCTGGTGGCGTCGCTGCTCGGCCCGGCGTAGCGGCGCACACCGGCCGCGCGCGGCCGGTGTGCGCCGCACGGCGGTTCGGTGGCTGTCAGCGGCGGCCCGTATCCTCAGTGACCATGCTCGAAGACCGCATGGCAGCAGCTCCCCCGATCGCGCCGAAGATCGGGCAGCAGCCGGGCCCGCAGACGCCGCCGGCCGACTGGCCGTCCGGGTATCCCCAGGGATACGCGGTGGTCGACGTGGAGACCACCGGCCTGGCCCGCGACGACCGCATCATCTCCGCCGCCGTGTACCAACTCGACGCACAGGGCGCGTTCCAGGACTCCTGGTACACCCTCGTCAACCCGCAGCGCGACCCCGGCCCGGTCTGGATCCACGGTCTGACGAGCGAGGTGCTGGACGGCGCGCCGCTGTTCCCGGACATCGTCCCCGAGCTGTCCCGCCGCCTCGCCGACCGGGTGCTGGTCGCGCACAACGCCATGTTCGACTGGTCGATGATCGCCCGGGAGTACGCCCGCGCCGCGGCGACCGCCCCGGTGCGCCAGCGGCTGTGCACCATCGCCCTGTCCAAGGAGCTGGGCCTGCCGCTGCCCAACCACAAACTGGAGTCCCTCGCCGCCCATTACGGCGTCGTGCAGGAGCGCGCCCACCACGCCCTGGACGACGCCCGGGTGCTGGCCGAGGCGTTCCGCCCCAGCCTGCGCCGGGCCGCCCGGCAGAACCTGCGGCTCCCGCTGCTGACCTGCCAGCCGCTGACGGAGTGGTCGGACTCCGCCGCGCCCCGGCAGCGGGCCGCCGGGTCCGCGTACCGCCCCACCTCCTGGCGGCCCTCCCGCAAGCGGCCGGCCTGCCCTTATCCCAACCCGGGGCGCTACGAGGCGGGCGGCCGGCTCGTCCAGGGCATGCGGGTCGCGTTCTCCGGCGACACGTCCGTGGACCGCGAGCTGCTGGAGGACCGCGCCATCGAGGCCGGGCTGCACGTGGCGACGAGCGTGTCCCGGCTGACCAGTCTGCTGGTGACCAACGACCCGGAAGCCCGGACGTCCAAGACCGCCAAGGCCGCCGCGTTCGGCACGGCCGTCGTCGACGAGGCGGCCTTCATGCAGCTGCTCCAGGACGTCGAGCCGGCGGGCGGGGCGCCTGCGTCCGGGTGAAGCCCGGCCAACACACCCGCCGGCACCTCGCCCCATGCGGGCCCCCACCGCACGCTGTGGCGCATGGCACGTTGTGAGGTCTGCGGAAACGACTACGGCATGACGTTCGAGGTGCACGCGCAGGGCGCGGTGCACGTCTTCGACTGCTTCTCCTGCGCGATCCACCGCATGGCGCCGATCTGCGAGCACTGCCGGGTGCAGATCATCGGGCAGGGCGTGGAGGCCGAGGGGCAGTGGTACTGCGGTGCGCACTGCGCCCGCTCGGCGGGACGGGTGGGCATCGTCGACCGGGTCTGACCGGGGCCCGGCGGCCCCTCGCCCCGCCGCGGTGGGGGACCCCCGGCCCCGGCGTCCCGAGGCCCGCGAGGTACCGTCGCAGCCGTGTACCGCTTCCTGTTGACCCGGCAGTGGGTGATCCTCACCCTCGTGGGCCTCGTCCTGATCCCGGTCATGATCAAGCTGGGCTTCTGGCAGTTCCATCGCCATCAGCACAAGGTGGCGCAGAACACCCTGATCGCCGACAACCTGGCCGCCACGCCGGTGCCGGTCACCGGCCTGGCCGCCGTCGGCCGGGACCTGCCGCACGGCGACATGTGGCGCCGGGTCACCGCCACCGGCAGCTACGACACCGCGCACGAGGTCGTCGTGCGCCAGCGCACCGCCGCCGACGAGCAGACCATCGGCTACTACGTCCTGACCCCGCTGGTCCTCGGCAACGGCGACGCCGTCCTGGTCAACCGCGGCTGGATCCCGGCGGGCAACGACCTCACCAAGTTCCCCGACGTCCCGGCCGTACCGAAGGGCACGGTCACCGTCACCGGCCGGTTGATGGCCGACGAGACCACCGCCGTCAGCGGCATCAAGGACACCAAGGGCCTGCCGCCCCGCCAGGTCATGCTGATCAACAGCAGGCAGCAGGCGCAGCGGGTGGGCCGCCCCATGCTCGGCGGTTACATCGAGCAGACCGCGCCCAGGTCGCCGGGGAACACCCCCGAGCTGGTGCCCGAACCGGACCATGACTCCATCGGCCCGCACATGGCGTACGCGATCCAGTGGTGGCTGTTCGCGGCGGCGGTACCGGTCGGCTGGATCGTCCTGGTGCGCCGGGAGCGCCGCGACCGGCGGGAAACCGCGGCCAAGGCGGCACAGGGCGCCGCGGAGCCCGCGGAGGGTGGGGCGGCGGCCGGCGACGCGGCGCCGCCGGCGGACCCCGGGCGGTCTGCGCGATCCGCCGGATCCGGAGAGACTGAGGCAGCCGGCGACGCTGCGCCGCCGGCCCCGGCAGAACCCGTAGCCCGGACGGCCGCCACCCCCGAGTAGCGCTCCCGCCGGGCGGGAAAGAGGCGCGGAGTGCACCCACGCATCGAGGACTACGCACTCATCGGCGATCTCCAGACCGCCGCGCTCGTCGGCCGCGACGGCTCCATCGACTGGCTGTGCCTGCCCCGTTTCGACTCCCCCGCCTGCTTCGCCGCGCTCCTCGGCGATACGGACAACGGCCACTGGCGGCTCGCCCCGCACTCCCCCGAGGCCCGCGCGCGGCGCTCGTACCGCGGTGACTCGCTCCTCCTCGACACCGTCTGGGAGACCCCCACCGGCAGCGTCCGGGTCACCGACTTCATGCCGCAGCGCGACCGGATGCCCGACGTCGTGCGGATCGTCGAGGGGCTGCACGGCAGTGTCGCGATGCGCGGGGTGCTGCGGCTGCGGTTCGACTACGGGCGGGTGGTGCCCTGGATGCGCGCCGCCGAGGGCTCCCGGGTCGCGATCGCCGGGCCGGACTCCGTGTGGCTGCGCACCCCGGCGGGCGGCCGGACCTACGGCAAGGACTTCAGCACCTGCTCGGACTTCACCGTCGCGGCGGGCGAGCGCGCCGCGTTCGTCCTCACCTGGCACCCCTCGCACGAGCCCCGCCCGAACCTGATCGACCCCTTCCAGGCGCTGGAGGACACCCTGGAGGACTGGGGCGACTGGTCCGCGCGCTGCCGCTACACCGGTCCGTACCGCGCCGCCGTGATCCGCTCCCTGATCACCCTCAAGGCGCTCACCTACGCGCCCACCGGCGGCATCGTCGCGGCCCCCACCACCTCGCTCCCCGAAGAGCCGGGCGGGGTACGCAACTGGGACTACCGCTTCTGCTGGCTGCGCGACGCCAGCCTGACCCTGAACTCCCTGATTTCCGCCGGGTATCTGGACGAGGCGGGCGCCTGGCGGGACTGGCTGCTGCGCGCGGTGGCCGGCGCCCCCGCCGACCTCCAGATCATGTACGGGCTGGGCGGGGAGCGGCGGCTGCCGGAGGCCGAGGTGCCCTGGCTGTCCGGGTACGCCGACTCGCGTCCGGTGCGGATCGGCAACGCCGCCGTCGAGCAGCGACAGCTCGACGTCTACGGCGAGGTGATCGACTCGTTCCACGTGGCCCGGACAGCGGGGCTGCCGGCCGAGGCGCACGCCTGGAGCATCCAGCGGACGCTGGTCGACTACCTGGCGGCCACCTGGCGCGACCCCGACGAGGGGATCTGGGAGATCCGGGGCCCGCGCCGGCACTTCGTGTACTCCAAGGTCATGGCCTGGGTCGCGGCCGACCGCGCGGTGCGGGCGATCGAGGCCGACCCGAAGCTCAGCGGGGACGTCGACCGCTGGCGGGCGATGCGCGACGAGGTGCACCGGGAGGTCTGTGAACGGGGCTACGACGCCGAGCGCGGCGCCTTCACCCAGTTCTACGGCTCGGCGGAACTGGACGCCGCGACGCTGCTGATCCCCCGCGTCGGCTTCCTCCCGGGCGACGACCCCCGGGTACGCTCCACCGTCGACACGGTGCGCCGCGAGCTGACGACCGGCGGTCTGGTACGCCGTTACAGCACCGCGGACGGCTCCGTCGACGGGCTGCCGGGCGGCGAGGGGACGTTCGTGGTCTGCTCGTTCTGGCTCGCCGACGCGCTCCGGCTGACCGGCCGCCACAAGGAGGCGCGCGAGCTGTTCGAACGGCTGCTGGCGCTGCGCAACGACGTGGGGCTGCTCTCCGAGGAGTACGACCCGGTCGCCGGGCGCCAACTGGGCAACTTTCCCCAGGCGTTCAGCCATATCGGCCTGGTGGGAACCGCGTTCGAGCTGCTCGGCGCGACGGGTGCAGACTAGGGCCATGGATCTTGGACTGACCGACCGGACATATCTCGTCACCGGAGCGACCCGCGGCCTCGGTTTCGCCACCGCCCGCGCTCTGGTCGCCGACGGCGCCAACGTCGTCGTCACCGGACGCACCGAGGAGAGCGCCGGCAAGGCCGCCGCCGCCCTGGGCGACCGGGCCCTCGGCGTCGCCGCCGACAACGCCGACCCGGAATCCGCCGCCCGCCTGGTGTCGGCCGCCCGCGAACGCTTCGGCCGACTGGACGGCGTGCTCATCAGCGTGGGCGGCCCGGCCCCCGGAACGACCGCCGACAACACCGACGACCAGTGGCGGACGGCCTTCGAATCGGTCTTCCTCGGCGCGGTACGGCTCGCCCGCGAGGCCGCCGCGGTGCTCGACGAGGGCGGCGTCATCGGCTTCGTCCTCTCCGGCTCCGTCCACGAGCCGATCCCCGGGCTCACCATCTCCAACGGCCTGCGCCCCGGCCTCGCCGGCTTCGCCAAGTCCCTCGCCGACGAGCTGGGCCCGCGCGGCATCCGGGTCCTCGGTGTCCTCCCCGGGCGGATCGCCACCGACCGCATGACCCAGCTCGACTCCCTCTCCGGCGATCCCGAGGGCACCCGCGCCCGCAACTCCGCCACCATCCCCCTGGGCCGCTACGGCCGCCCCGAGGAGTTCGGCCGCGCCGCCGCGTTCCTGCTGTCGCCGGCCGCCTCGTACATCACCGGGGTGATGGTCCCGGTGGACGGGGGCGCGCGCCACGGCTTCTGAGCAGGGCGCCGCGGACGGACCCGGGGCCGGTCCGATGGGCCGGGGCCGGACGGGCCGCGGCGGCCGGGCGGGTGCGGCTCGGCCGCGGAGCCGTGGGGCGGTGGGGCAACGCGCCGTGGGACCACCGCCCGGCAGGGCCTGCGGATACCGCCCGGCAGTGGCGAAGGGAGCGCTGCGGGCCCGGCAACGACCCGACGGACCCGGCCCTAGCTCACCCGCTCCGGCCGGTGCCGCACCGCCCGCAGCCGGACCTCGGCGGGCAGCCGGGCCAGGCCCGCCGAGGTCCGCGCGTGGGCCACCGCCTCGTCGGACAGCCGCAGCACCACGGTGCCGGGATCGGCGTGCGGGGCGAGGGCCAGGAGAGCGCGCAGCCGCGGCTCCGTGCGGCGCCCGGTCAGCAGGACGACGGCCCGCTCGACGCCGTCCAGGGACTCCGCGTCGGCCGTCAGGACCGTCTCCAGGGACCGGCCGCGGACCAGCGCGCCCTCGCCGTCACCGCTGTCGACCAGGACCTCGCCGAGCCGGTACCGCCGGAGCTGGGCCAGCAGCCACCACAGGAACAGCAGGACCAGGACCACCAGGGCGGCGATGACGGCCGGCCACCACCAGCCGCGGTCCGTCCAGCGGGTGCGGTCGCGGGCGGAGAGGAGGACGGCGCCGGGGCGGGCCCAGGGCTCTCCGCCGGGCAGGCCGAGGTGCAGCCGCGCGGGCAGGTCGAGGCCGCCCAGCAGCACCAGCCCGCCGGCCGCCAGCAGCACGGCGCCGGTCAGGCCGAGCAGCAGCCGGTTGACCGTCGCGCGGGCCCGGGGCACGGCGCGGTCACCCCTTCCTCGGGCGCCGGACGTAGACGGTGAGCGCCGGCCGGTGCGCCAGGCCCAGGTGCCGCAGCCCGTCGCCGAGCGCGGTGTCCAGATCGCGGCGGACCGCGCCCAGTTCCCGGAAGTGCGCGACGGCCCGGGCGTACACCCGGCGGCGGCCGACCGTCATCCGCACGGATCGCACCCCGGCGACCTCCATGGCCCGGTCGCGCAGCACCAGCGCGGCGGCCGGCCGGTCGAGCCCGGCCCGGACCCCGGGCGCGGTGCGCCGCATCGGCAGCACCGCCCGCAGACCGGGGGTGACGGCCAGCACGATCAGCCAGATTCCGAGCAGCACCGCGGCTGCCGCGCCGGCCTGCACCCAGGGGTCGTCCAGGTGGCGGGTGGCCAGTTCGTCCGCCAGCCCGCGGCGCCAGGCCGCCGCGGGGCGGTGGGCGCGTACCGCGGCCACGTCGTACAGCAGCAGGCCCGCGGCGGCCAGCAGCACCAGGGCGACCAGCGCCGACGGCACCCGGCGGGCCGACCAGAAGCGGCCGGCGCGCCCGCCGAAGGCCGGCCCGGTGTCCGGGAGCGCGCCGCCCGAGGCGGGCCGCGCATTCCCTGCCGGCCCGGTCAACCCGCCCGCGGCACCGGGCCGTTCACCGGGTGCGGGCATCCGCCGGGCGCCCGGCCGCGCGTCGCCGGCCCCGCTCATCGCACCCACTCCCGGTCCGCGAGCAGCGGGGAGTGCAGCCGCTCGACCCGCACCGCCACCTCGGACACCGCCATGCCCGCCAACTCCCGTACACGCTCGGTGACATGACGGCGCACCAGCCGGGCGTGCACACCGATGTCGACGGGATAGCCGAGCTCCACGGCGAGGTGGAGCCGGGCCTCGCCGAAGGGCGGCCGGACATCGCGGCGCCGCACGGTCACCGTCGCGTGCGCGTCGGTGGGGTCGCCGGGGCACGCGGCGCGCAACGCCTCGCGGGCCGCCCGTGCGGCGATCTTCGCCACCACCCGGTCGGCGACCACCGTCGCGCCCCGCTCACCCGCCGGTACGCCGGCGGCACCGGCCGGCGCGGACACCGCCGCCACCCGACCTCACCGCCGCCGGCCGTCGCGGTCCCCGGTGCGGGGGGCGCGGAAGAAGTCCCCGGCCGCCAGGTCCCCTTCGAAGAGTCTGCCGGCCATGAACCCGACGGCGCCCAGCGCCGCCACCAGGACGAACGCGCCGAACCCCCCGAAGTATCCGGCGAAGCCCAGCGCCATCCCGGCCACCAGACCGACCACGGCCATGCTCATCGTGCGCTCCTTCGCTACCGCTGCGGCCGGGCGAGGTCACTGGAGCCGCGGCTCGGGTGCACCGGCCCCGTCCGCCTCGTCCGCCTCGTCCTCCTCTTCGGGCAGCTGCACATCGCTCACCGCGATGTTGACCTCGACGACCTCCAGACCGGTCATCCGCTCCACGGCGGAGATGACGTTCTCCCGTACCGCCCGCGCCACGTCCGCGATGGCGACGCCGTAGTCGACCACAATCTCCAGGTCCAGCGCGGTCTGCACCTCGCCGACCTCGGCCTTCACCCCGCGCATCGCGGGGGCCGACCGGCTGCCGCCGGACACCCGGTCGCGGACCGCGCCGAACGTGCGGGCCAGACCGCTGCCCATCGCGTGGACGCCCAGCACATCGCGGGCCGCCAGCCCGGCGATCTTCTCCACGACACCGTCGGCGATGGTGGTGCGGCCCCGCGCCCCGGGGTCGCCGCCACCCCGCTTCACCGGCGGTTTCGCCGCGGCCGCGCGGTGCTGGCTCTCGGTCATCGCGGTGCGTCCCTTCCGAGCCGCCCGAGGGGGAGCGGGCCACCCGCTCCGCTCCCCACAGTAGGTGCGGTTCCCCGGGCCCGCTCCGGGGACGCGGCAGCGGAGTGCCGCATCCGGCCGCGGCACGCGGTACGGGCCCGCCCCGGGACACCGCCGCACACGACGGCCGACAGACGCGGCACGCATGCGTCCGATCCAGGGTCCGTCCGATGGGTCGGGGTCGGAAGGGCCCTGGTCCCCTCTACTCCCCGACGCCCGCCAGGTCCCGCAGCCGGCGGGCCTGGGCGGCCCGTTCGGCGCGGCGCTGCTCCTCGTACGTGCGGCCGGCGGCGCCGGCCAGGAGGGCCTTGGTCTCGATGACGGCGTCCCGGGGCGCGGCGGTGAGCGCGGCGGCCAGGTCGGACACCGCGGCGTCGAGTGCGTCACCGGGGACGACGAGGTTGGCGAGGCCGATCCGCTCGGCCTCTTCGGCGTACACGAAGCGCCCGGTGGCGCAGATCTCCAGCGCCCGGGCGTAGCCGACCAGCCCGACCAGCGGGTGGGTACCGGTCAGATCCGGTACGAGCCCCAGGCTGGTCTCGCGCATGGCGAACTGGACGTCCTGCGCCACGACCCGCAGATCGCAGGCGAGCGCGAGCTGGAAGCCCGCGCCGATGGCGTGCCCCTGGACGGCGGCGATGGACACCAGGTCGTTGCGCCGCCACCAGGTGAACGCCTCCTGGTATTCGGCGATGGTGGCGTCCAGTTCACCGTCCGTACCGCGCGCCAGGTCGAGGAACGACGGCTCGCCGTCGAAGCCCTCGGGCGTGAACGCCTGCCGGTCCAGGCCCGCGGAGAAGGACTTGCCCTCGCCGCGCAGCACCACGATCCGTACGTTTCCCGGCAGCAGCGAGCCCGCCTCGGCCAGCGCCCGCCACATGGCGGGCGACTGTGCGTTGCGCTTGGCCGCGTTGGCGAGGGTCACCGTGGCGATCGCCTCGTCCACGGCCAGTCGGACACCGTGCTTGTCGAGCAGAGTCATGAGGGCGCCTCCGAGTCAGCCAGCCGCACCTGCGTGCGTAAGTGACTGAACGGTAACCTCCCGGCCGACTGCTCGGACGGCCGGGGGGCACCGCCTGCACCCGGAGTCGCGGCCGTCAGACCGAGGCGGCCTTCTTGCCCCTCGTGGCTCCGCCGCGACCGCGGAGGACCACACCGGATTCGCTGAGCATCCGGTGCACGAATCCGTAGGAGCGGCCGGTTTCCTCGGCCAGCGCCCGGATGCTCGCTCCGGAGTCGTACTTTTTCTTCAGGTCTGCCGCGAGCTTCTCGCGCGCGGCGCCGGTTACCCGGCTGCCCTTCTTCAGAGTCTCGGCCACCCGTGCCTCCTCGTGGGAAGTGCGCTCTGGACTCTCATGATCACCCCTCCCCGGCTTCCTGGCCACCCATTCCGCAAGGTCTGTGAGACATCCTTTGCCGTCCGGCGCGCGCCCGGGGAGCCCGGAATTCCCCGTTCCGCGCGCCGCTCGGGGCGTCCCGGCCCCTCCGTCCGCGAGAACGGGCAGGTCAGACGGTATGCGGCCGAAAAGGTGACGGCCGGGCCCCGAGGGCACGGGAGGGTGTCGCAGGCTCGCCGGGGTACGAGCCGTTCTCACTCAGATGATGGATCAGGGCTGAGCCGAATGATCCAGCCGGCATGATCCATCCGCCGGGACCGGCACGGTCCGGGTCAGGCCAGCGCGACCAGGTCCGCGTAGTCCTGGCCCCACAGGTCCTCGACGCCGTCGGGCAGCAGGATGATCCGCTCCGGTGCGAGCGCGTCGACCGCGCCCTCGTCGTGCGTCACCAGGACCACCGCGCCCGTGAAGGTGTGCAGCGCGCCGAGGATCTCCTCGCGGCTGGCCGGGTCGAGGTTGTTGGTGGGCTCGTCGAGCAGCAGCACGTTGGCGGAGGAGACCACCAGCGTGGCCAGGGCGAGGCGGGTCTTCTCGCCGCCGGAGAGGACCCCGGCGGGCTTGTCGACGTCGTCCCCGGAGAAGAGGAACGAGCCCAGCGTCTTGCGGATGTCGACCAGGTCCATGTCCGGGGCGGCGGAGCGCATGTTCTCCAGGACCGTGCGGTCCGGGTCCAGGGTCTCGTGCTCCTGGGCGTAGTAGCCGAGCTTGAGGCCGTGGCCGGGGCGCACCTCGCCGGTGTCCGGCGTCTCGACGCCCGCCAGCAGCCGCAGCAGGGTCGTCTTGCCGGCGCCGTTGAGGCCCAGGATGACGACCCGGGAGCCCTTGTCGATGGCCAGGTCGACGTCGGTGAAGATCTCCAGGGAGCCGTACGACTTGGACAGGCCCTCGGCGGTCAGCGGGGTCTTGCCGCACGGCGCCGGGTCCGGGAAGCGCAGCTTGGCGACCTTGTCGGAGGCACGCACCGCCTCCAGGCCGGCGAGCAGCTTGTCGGCGCGCTTGGCCATGTTCTGGGCGGCGACGGTCTTGGTGGCCTTGGCCCGCATCTTGTCGGCCTGGGAGTTGAGCGCCGCGGCCTTCTTCTCGGCGTTGGCGCGCTCGCGCTTGCGGCGCTTCTCGTCGGCCTCGCGCTGCTGCTGGTAGAGCTTCCAGCCCATGTTGTAGACGTCGATCTGCGAGCGGTTGGCGTCCAGGTAGAACACCTTGTTCACGACGGTCTCGACCAGGTCGACGTCGTGCGAGATGACGATGAAGCCGCCGCGGTAGGTCTTCAGGTAGTCGCGCAGCCAGGCGATGGAGTCCGCGTCGAGGTGGTTGGTCGGCTCGTCGAGGAGCAGGACGTCGGAGTCCGAGAAGAGGATCCGGGCCAGTTCGACGCGGCGCCGCTGACCGCCGGAGAGGGTGTGCAGCGGCTGGCCCAGGATGCGGTCGGGCAGCCCGAGGCTGGCGGCGATGGTGGCGGCCTCGGCCTCGGCGGCGTAACCGCCCTTGGTGAGGAACTCGGTCTCCAGGCGCTCGTACTTCTTCATCGCCTTCTCGCGGGTGGCGCCCTTGCCGTTCGCCATCCGGTCCTCGTTCTCCCGCATCTTGCGGAGCACGGCGTCCAGTCCGCGGGCGGAGAGGATCCGGTCGCGGGCGAGTACGTCCAGGTCGCCGGTGCGCGGGTCCTGGGGCAGATAGCCGACCTCGCCGGAGCGGGTGACCGAGCCGCCGGCCGGGATGCCCTCGCCGGCGAGGACCTTGGTGAGGGTGGTCTTGCCGGCGCCGTTGCGGCCGACCAGGCCGATGCGGTCGCCCTTGGCGACGCGGAAGGAGGCGGACTCGATGAGGATTCGGGCGCCGGCACGCAGCTCAAGGCCGGAAGCGGTGATCACGGAAAAACTCCAGGGCAGGAAGACGGCGGGTTGGACGGACGGTCCGAGAGCGGTCTACGCCGTCTAATGAACCCAGAGGAGAACTGCCATGCAGGCAGTCTAACGGGCCGGTGCAAGTTGTTTTCCCGGCGTTGTCAGACCCCGGTGCAAGACTGTGAGCCAAGACACAGAAGCCCGGTCGCCGGGCTTCGTCGCGACCACGCGAGAGGTGCGGTGATCAGCATGGCAGGTACGCCGACGATGTACCCGACGGTGCTCTACGGGGACGCACCGGCCGCCATCAAACAGCTGACGGAGGCGTTCGGCTTCACCGTCGGCGCGAAGTACGAGACCGACGACGGCACGGTGCTGCACGCCGAACTGTCCTACGGGAACGGCACGGTGATGCTCGGCTCGAAGGGCCGCGGCGGCCTCTTCGACGAGGCGATGGGCGAGGCCGGGCCGGCCGGCGTCTATGTCGTCGTCGAGGACGCCGACGCCCACTTCCGTCGGGCCGAGCAGGCCGGGGTGGAGATCCTGATGCCGCCCACGGACCAGGACTACGGCTCCCGCGACTACATGGCCCGGGACCTGGAGGGCAACATCTGGAGCTTCGGGACGTACACACCGGGCGGTTCGGGGGACTGACCCGCCACCGCCCGGCCGCGGCGGGGCGGTGGCGTAGGGCCTGTCCGAGCCAGGCGCCTCCGACAGGCCCTACGCCCCGCCCGTATGGACCTGGAAGGCCGCGCGGCGGACGGCCTTGGCGAGCGCCGGGTCGGGGTGCGCCGCGGCCAGCGCCACCAGCACCTGCACGGTGCGCGGGTGGCCGACGGCGCGTACCTCCTCCAGCAGGCGCGGCACCGAGCCCTGGACCGCCGAGTCCAGGTGCCGGACCAGGAGTTGGGTCTCCCCGTGGTCGGCGACGGCCGCCGCGGTGTCCACCCACAGCCAGGTCGACTCCTCGCGGGTGAGGACGTCGGGAGCGGTCTCCGGGTCGCCGCCCTCGTGCTCGACGAGCCACAGCAGGGCGTAGGGCCGCAGGCCCGGTTCGTCGGCGACGGCCCGGACGGCGGGCTCGGCGGGGGCGCCGACCGCGCGCAGCGCCTCGAAGGCCAGCCCCCGCAGCAGCGCGTCCTCGCCGCGGGCCACGGTCAGCAGCTCCTCGACGGCGGCGCCCACGGAGCGGGCGGCGAGCCAGGCGCGGTATTCGGCGCGGGCCGGTCCCGGGGTCAGCCGGGCGCAGCCGCGCAGCATCGCTTCCGCGGACTGCTCGATATGGCCCGCGGGGCTCTGCGCGGCGACGCAGATCTGCTCCAGCTTGACCCACACCGACCAGTTGCCGAGCGGCGTCATCCGGGCCTCGGGCCCGCGGTGGCCGCCCTCGGGGGAGCCTTCGGGCGCACCGTCCGGCGGCACCAGCGCACCGACGGCGAGCAGCGCGTCCAGCGCCCAGCCCAGGAGTTCGGCCAGCGACGCCCCCGCGGCGTCGCTCGCCGTCCCCGTGGCACCGGCACCGTCCGGGGCGGGGTCGTGACCGTAGGGGACCTCGCAGCGTTCGGTGCGCAGTTCGGCGACGCGCTGGTCGAGCATGTCGAGCAGCACCGGCAGCCGTACGGGCCCGGCCGACAGGTGCAGCAGGGACAGCAGTTGCGGTACCGCCTCGACGACCTCGGCGACGATCGTGGGCCCGGCCCCGGCCGGGGTGGGCAGGGCCAGCGACCAGGCGTCGAAGAGCGCGACCCAGCCGCGCAGCACCGCGGTGTCGTCGCGGTCCCAGGCGCGCAGCCGCCAGCCGGGGCGGGCGATGCCGTCGTGGAGTTCGACGAGTCCGGCGAGCCGGGCCCGGTCCCAGTCGGCACGGACCTGCCCCGGGGTCAGCCCCAGGGCCGCGGCCGCGCGGGAGACGGCCTCCTGCGGCAGCGCACCGTCCGGGCCGGCCCGCAGGGTGCCGGCGGCGCCGTCGGCCCAGCGGGCGAGCCGGGCCGCGCCGGCCAGTACGGCACGGGCCTGGCGGGCCAGTTCCGCGGGCGGCGGCGTGCCCTCGGGCGGGCGGGGCGCCGGGCGGGCGGCCCGGGTGCTCACCGCCCGCCGGGCGGCGGCGATCGGTTGGCGTGGGACGAGTCGGAGCCGGGAGTCGCGCGGAGTACGGGACGTCACGGGAGCAGTCTTGCCGCTGACGGCCCGAAAGCCCAATCGGAACCCGTCCTGCGGTCTGCCGGACCCGCGCCATCCGGCCGACCCACCCCCGATATGGGGAGTTGTCCCCGCGTACGCCCCGGCGTCACCGTCCGGTGGCCGGCGCGGGCGCGGCGGGTCCGGGAGGGGCCCCGCAGGCCGCCGCCCGCCTCCCCCGGCCGGCTACATCAGCGGTGTCAGGAAGCGGCGCAGGATCTCCTCGTAGTGGTCCGGGTCGGCGTTCCACATCGCGGCGTGCGGGGCGTGCGGCACGGGCTGAAGGGTGATCAGGTCGGGGCGGCGGGCGGCGAAGTCGCGGGAGGCCGCCCAGGGGGCGAGGGTGTCGCCGGGGCCGTGGAAGAGCAGGGTGGGGACCTGGAGCGCCTCGGGGTCGGGGGCGTCGGCCGGGCGGTCCACGGGGAGTCCGGTGGTGCCCTCCGCGGCGCGGACGACCAGCGGCAGCAGGGCGCGCGGGACGTGCCGGGCGGCGGCCAGCGCGCGGACGGTGGCGTGCCGGTCGAGGACCGGGGAGTCCAGGACGAGCCCGGAGATCCGGTCGCGCAGCGCGGAGTTGGCGGCGGCGCGCAGCGCCATGGTGGCGCCGGTGGACCAGCCGTGCACGATCACCGTGCGGGCGCCGTAGCGGACGGCGTAGCGGATCGCGGCGTCCAGGTCGCGCCATTCGGCGTCGCCGAAGTGGTGGATGCCGTCGGCGGAGCGCGGGGCGCCGAGGTCGTTGCGGTAGGCGAGGTCGAGGACCGGCAGGCGGTGGCGGGCCAGGAACGGCATGACCACCATGGGGTGTTCGCGAGTGGTGCCGATGCCGTGGACGGTGATGACCCAGGTGTCGCGGACGCCCGGCACGAACCACGCGGGCAGCGGCCCGAGTTCACCGGGGACGTCGACGTCGGCGCAGGCGATGCCGAGGGCGTCGTGGGGGTTGCCGATGTGCACCTGCGGGGTCATCCGCATCCGGGTGCCGGGCCGCAGGGTGCCGTGGGTGACCCGCTCCAGGCGGCGGACGACGGCGTCCGGGGGGTGCGGGACGCCGTGCACGACGGGGCCGGCGACGGCGTGGCAGCCGGCGCCGGCGAGGCCGTAGATGCCGGGCCGCAGGGACGCGAGGCTGCGGGTGAGGATGACGTGGCCGCCGTCGGCGGAGTGCACGGTGAGGCGGGAGTCGCCGGGGAGCGGACGGCCGGGCGACGGTTTCAGGGCAACGTCGCTGGCGTACCGCCCGACCGCCACGGCGGCGGCACCGGCACCGATCGCGGTGATGGCGGTCGCCGCCGCCACGGTTCCCAGTCGCACCTTCCCAGTGTGCGCAGCGCCGCCGGACCCGGCCACCGGGCGCCGCGCCGGCCCGCCGGACCAGCGGCGATGCGCTCCGCGCGGGCCCGGGCCGGGGGCTAGGCGGGGTGCCCGGCGCGCTGGCCGTAGCCGCGCAGCCGGTCCCCCGCGGCGTCGAGCTGGGCGGCCGACAGCAGGCTGGGGGTGCGGCCGGGCACGGAGCTGGCGGTGAGCCAGACCCGGCACATCCACTCCAGTTGGGCGGTGCGCTCCAGCGCCTGGTCGAGGCTTGCGCCGTAGGCGACGGTGCCGTGGTTCTGGAGGAGGGCGGCGGTGCGGTCGCGGAGGGCGTCGAGCATGTGGGCGGCCAGTTCGTCGCTGCCGTAGAGGGCGTAGGGGGCGACGCGTACGGGGCCGCCGAGCGCGGCGGCCATGTAGTGGATCGGCGGGAGTTCGGGGACGAGGGTGGAGACGGCGGTGGCGTGCGGCGCGTGGGTGTGCACGATCGCGGTGGCCGGGGTGCTGCGGTAGACGGCGAGGTGCAGCGGAAGTTCGCTGGTCGGGCGGAGTCTGCCGATGATCTGGCGGCCGTCGAGGTCGACCGCGGTGGTGTCCGAGGGGCCGAGCCGGTCGTAGGGGATCCCGCTGGGGGTGACGAGGACGAGGTCCTTCACGCGTACCGAGACGTTGCCCGAGGTGCCGACGACGAGGCCGTCGGCGACCGTGCGGCGGGCGGTGGCGACGAGTTCGCTCCAGGCGGCGGCGAGGTGGTCGGGGTGGTCCTTCATGGCGTCCTCCGGCGCGGTGCGGCAGAAAAGCGGAAAGGCGGTCGCGGTGCACGACACGGTACGGGCAGGCCGGGCCCCGTACGCCATCGCACCGTCCGCCCGGTATCCCCCACAAGGGGATAGCTGTACCAGTGCGGGCGTTTGGCCGGACTTCGACCGTCTTGTGGTGATCATCCCCTAGCGTCGAGTGAGCCGCACCCCTCCCATCGCATCGCCCAGGGGGACCCATGACCCGTGACCGAACGGCCCGCTGCCGGGCGGCCAGGACCCCCGGACCCGGGCCCTGGCCGAACACGAGAAGATGGCGGACGGATGAGGCGGAAGTGGTGCGTGGGACACCTCCGCGTGAACACTGCGGTGGTGTCATCGCGGCGCCCGGCCGAGTTCACCTCCCGTTCACCCACCGTCCGTACGGTCCCGAGCGACACTGCCCATCGAACTGATTGCCTGGGTGAATGGAACACATCACGCTTCTCATCGGGATCGTGATCGTCACGGCCTTGGTGTTCGACTTTACGAACGGCTTCCACGACACGGCCAACGCAATGGCCACCACCATTTCCACCGGGGCACTGCGACCCAGAGCCGCGGTGGCGATGTCGGCGGGGCTCAATCTTGTCGGCGCGTTCCTGTCCGTCGAGGTGGCCAAGACCATCTCCGGCGGCATCATCGACGAGAGCGCCGGCATCAGACCTGAAGTGATCTTCGCCGGTCTGGTCGGCGCCATCGTCTGGAACATGGTGACCTGGCTCGCCGGACTCCCCTCCAGCTCCTCCCACGCCCTCTTCGGCGGTCTGATCGGCGCCACCGTGGTCTCCGTCGGCACCGGCGGGGTGCACGGCGAGGCCGTCGTCATGAAGGTCCTGATCCCGGCGGTGGCCGCGCCGTTCGTCGCGGGCCTCGCCTCGATGGCGGCGACCCGGCTCACCTACCGGCTGGCCCGGGGGCGCGAGGAGGCGGACACCGCCAAGGGCTACCGCGCCGGCCAGATCGCCTCGGCCGCGCTGGTCTCGCTGGCCCACGGCACCAACGACGCCCAGAAGACGATGGGCGTGATCACCCTCGCGCTGATCACCGGCGGGGTCATCGCGCCGCACTCCGACCCGCCGATGTGGGTCATCGCCTCGGCCGGTCTGGCCATCGCGCTCGGCACCTACCTGGGCGGCTGGCGCATCATCCGCACGATGGGCAAGGGCATCACCGACATCCAGCCGCCGCAGGGCTTCGCCGCCCAGACCGGCGCCGCGGCCACCATCCTGGCCTCCTCCCACCTCGGCTTCGCGCTCTCCACCACCCAGGTCTGCTCCGGTGCCGTGATGGGCTCCGGGCTGGGCCGCAAGGGCGGCGTGGTGCGCTGGTCCACGGCCGGGCGGATGGTCGCCGCCTGGGCGCTGACACTGCCGGCCGCCGGACTGGTCTCGGCGGGTGCCGCGTTCCTGGCCGACCAGGGCAACTGGGGCGTCGCCGCGGTCGCGGTGTGCGCGCTCGCGGTCTGCGGCGGCATCTGGGCGGCCTCCCGGCGCAAGCCGATCGACCACACCAACGTCAACGAGGGCCCGGCCGCGGAGCCGGTGGGTGTCGTCACCGCCGCGCTGCAGACCGTCGCCCCTCCCCCGGCGGGCACGGTCGCCCCGGCGGCCCCGGCAGCCCCGGCTTCCGCCGCGGCCACCGCGGCGGAAGCCGCCGCCCCGCCCGCGCAGCCGACGCCGTCGGCGCAGCCGGCGCAGCCCGCGACGGCCACCTCCTAGCGGCCCTCACCGAAGGAACGAACACACCATGCACATCGACTGGGCAGCTCTCGGCCAGGTCTTCGGCGTCACCCTCGTGGTGACGGTCGGGATCGTGGGCCTGTTCACCGTCGGAATCGTGGGGACGTCCCGCAAGCCGGCCGCGGACGGCGGGGCGACCACGGCACCGGGTACCGGCGCGCGGGCCGGAGCGCTGGCGGCCTTCGCGCTGTGCGCGGTGGCGGTGACGTACGGGATCTATCTGATCGTGGCCACCTGAGCACACGTCCTCCGCTACGAAGGGGAACGGGGCGTCCACCGGGCGCCCCGTTCCCCTTTTCTGGCTTGTGGCTCTTTTTGGCTTGTGGCGCTTTTCCGCCCCTGGGCGGGGCCGGTCAGCCGTTCCGTCCGCTGAGCGCCTCGTCCGCCTCCCGGGCCAGCTCGTCCGCGATGGCCGTACCGCCGGTGCTGTTCAGGTACTCGGAGACCCGGATCTGCACGACCTTGCTGAAGGTCTGGTAGTGGGCGCTGCGCGGGCGCGGTTCGGCGGCGCGCAGGGCCGCGTAGAGGGTCCGGGTGTAGGGCGGCTCCTGGCCCGGAGGGACCGGCGGCCGGCCGGTGGCGCCGTGTTCGCCGCGCTGCGCGTCGCCGGGCGGCAGCGGGCAGCGCGGGGTGGCGGCCCCGGTGCCGTAGGCCGAGGCCCGGGTGGCCGCGAACCCGCGCTCCAGCAGGCAGCGTTCGCTCTCCGGGTCGGTGAGCGCCGCGATCAGCGAGCGGGCGCCGGCCGGGCGGGTGCTGTCGGCGGCGATCGCCAGGTTCTGGCCGCCGAGCACGGAGATCCGCCGGCCGTCGGTGGGCCGGCCGGGCAGTTCGGCGACGTCGAACTGGACGCCGGGCCTGAGCTTCTCGGCGACCGAGGCGTACTCCACCGGCCAGTTGCGCATGAACAGGGCGCGGCCGTCGGCGAACCAGCGGCGGCTCTCGGTCTCGTCCATCGCGGTGGCCTCGTGCGGCATGATCGAGTCGAGCTGGTCCTTGAGCGCGGTGACCCCGAGCTGGAGCGAGCCGACCTGCTCGCCCTTGGTGAAGCTGGTCGCCTCCGGATCGCCGCCGTTGGCCCAGGCGGACTCCAGGGTGTTGACGGTCAGCCCTTCGTAGGGGCGCAGTTGGGCGACCAGGCCGTAGAGGGTGGGGGCGGCCGCGGCCTGCGTCCCGCCGGCGGCGGTCCTGGCGGCCCTGGCCTTGCGGTTGTAGGCGCCCGCCACCTGGACGGAGATGTTCTTCAACTCGCCCCAGTTGCCGGGGGGCTGGTCGTATCCGTAGTCGTGCAGGATGTCCTTGCGGTAGTAGAGGAGCCCGGCGTCGGTGTTGAAGGGGACGGCCCAGACCTTGCCGTCGTACCGGGTGGTCTTGACGACGCTGGGGAGGAAGTCGCCGTCCAGGCTCGGGCCCCAGGGGCGGATGACGCCCGCCGCGGCGAACTCGGCGGTCCAGGCCACATCGATGTTCAGCACGTCGTAGCCGCTGTTGCCGGACTGGCCGGCGGCCAGCAGCTGGCTGCGCTGGCCGTCCGCGGTGTCCGGGAGCTTCACGATCCGCACCGTGCGGCCGGTGCGCCGCTCCCAGGCGTGGATGAGGTCCTGGCGGACCCCGGAGCTGCTCAGGTCGCTGCCGGTGGCCAGCACGATGGCGCCCTCCTCGGGGTGCGGCGGTCCGGACGTGCAGCCGCCGGCCGCGGCGGTCACCAGCAGGGCGAGGAGGGCGGCGGGCAGCGCCGCGCGGGCCCTCACCGGTCCCCCGTGCCCGCGGAGCCGATCGAGGCGACCAGTCCGGCCAGCAGATCCGGTGCGTCCGGACCGCCGGTCACGCACTGGCCGTCGGAGGCGCGGGCCAGCCCCTGGAGGGCGAAGGTGTCGCAGCCGGAGCGGCCCATCGCCACCGTCAGGACCGGCACCGGGGGCCCGTTCTTGAGGAGTTCGGCCAGCTTCTGCTCCACGCCGGGGGCGCGCCCGGCCGCCCCGTCGTCCTCGTCGAGGAGCAGTACGACGGCGCTGTTGCCCCCGCTGCCGCCGTCCGCCTTCTTCAGCTCCGCCACCGCGGTGGTCAGCGCCTCCTCCATCGGGGCGCCGTGGTCGACCAGTTCGCCCTTGGCGATCCGGTCGAGGGCGGCCTTGCCGGGGGCCGGGTCGGCGCTGCCGAGCGGGACGATCCGGCGTACGGCGTAGGGACTGCCGGGGTGCGTGCGGTCCGGGAAGGTCCACAGGCCGTAGGTGTGGCGGGCGCCGACCATCTCCAGGACCCGGCCGGCCGCCGCCGTGGCGACCGGGAGCTTGCCGCCGTCGGCCATCGAGGAGGAGGTGTCCATGAGGATCAGCAGGCGGCTGGCGCGCTGCGCCCGGTCGTAGCCGGCCAGCACCCGGCCGACCTGGTCGGGCCCGGCCGTGAAGGGGGTGACGGGGGCGGCGAGGTCGATGTCGGCGGCGGTGTCGAGGAGCGGGGAGCCGGAAGCGGGGCGGGGCGTCGTGCCGTCCTTCCCGGGGACCCCGCGGTAGCCCTGGCGGGAGAGGACGGGCCGGCCGCCGTCCGGAGCGCGCAGCCAGTCGGCGAAGCGGGCGACGGCGGCCTGCCGGGTCGGGGCGTCGGCGGCGCCGCTCCAGTCGACCCGGATCAGCGGGTGGTCGAGGGCCGGGACGTTCTTGGGGTAGTACGCGGCGTACCGGTCGCCGGGGGCCGGCGGCCGGGCGAGGGCCGGGCAACTGCCGGTGGCGCGGCCGAGGTTGTAGTCGGCGAGGGACTTCTCGGAGACCAGTGGCGCCGAGCCGGCGCCCCGGCCGCCCCCGGGCCGTCCGGGGCCGGCGTCCGGGCCCGCGTCCGGGCGCAGCGAGCAGAGCAGTTCGGTGCTGCCGGCGTACTGGCTGCCGGGCGCGGTCAGCCGGCTCTCGGCGTCCCGGACGAGGGCGGGGTCGGGGGCGCTGGACGGGTCGATGCGCGAGCCGTCGCCGGCGAGGTAGAGGCCGAGGGTGTGCAGCAGGCCGGTGCCGGAGAGCACGGGGCTGGGGCGCAGCAGCCTGAGGTCGCCGTGCCGGCTGTCGGTGCCGGTGAGCAGGTCCTGCCAGGGGGCGACCTGTTCGACGTCGGCCGGGCGCTTGCCGGCGGGGATGCCGACGACCAGCGGGCTGTAGGCGACCGGGCCGGTGTCGTGGAGGGTGGCCGGGGAGCCCTTGGGGGGCATGCCGCGGCGGGCCTCTTCGTAGTCGGCGGTGGATTCGGGGATCCAGAGGTCGGGCTGGGGTCCGGGGCGGTAGAGGGGGTCGGCGCCCTTGGCCGCGTCGTTCCCCCGGCCGGTGCCGCCGCGGGCCTCGCCCTGCCAGCGGTCGGCGGCGGCGAAGCCCTGGTCGATCTGGTCCTTGGCGGCGGAGTAGACGGTGATCTGGGCCCGGCGGCAGCCGTCGGGGAGGTCGCCCTCGCCGGCCAGCGGGCGGGTGTCGGCGTCGGACATCTCGTAGGCGAACGCGGCCTGGCGGAGCGCCGGTTCGGCCTCGGGCGCGGTGAGCAGCCGCAGCTCCAGGGCGGGCGGGCAGTCCGGGAGCGGGCTCAGCACCCGGTGGGCGACCAGGCCGGCGGCGGCCAGCACGAGGGCGGTGCACAGCGCGACGAGGAGCCGGAGGCGGCGCCGTACGGGCCGGACGACGTGCTGGTTGAGCCAGCGGCGCCGGCGGATCCGCGGCGGGGTCGGCGGCCGGTCCTCGGGGGTGGCGAAGGAGAGGATGACGTCGTCGAGGGTGTTCTGCTTGGCGGCGCGCGGCTCCCAGACCTCGCCCATCGGGGTGCGCTCGTCGGCGAGCCGGTCGCGCAGCGCGGCGGCCAGGTCCTCGAAGGTGACGAACCGCCGGCCGGGGATGCCCTCTTCGAGGATCCGCACCACGGCGCGGGTGAAGGGGGTGCCGCCGGCGGGTTCGTCGCCGCTGAAGATCCGGCGGTTGGGCTGCGCGGCCATCAGCAGCGACATGGGCTTGCGCAGGGCGTGGAAGGCGCCGTCGGCGTTGCCGGAGTAGCAGCATTCCAGGATGACGACGATGCGGTCGGCCCGTGCGCTGTCGAGGCAGGACAGGACGGCGTCCTGCCAGGAGACCGTGGTGTGGCGGTGCCGGTGGTCCGAGGCGCCGACCAGGAGCCGGAGGTCGCCGCCGTCGCTGCCGACCCAGCCGTGGCCGGAGAAGTGCACCAGCAGCAGACCGCGCGCCTCATCGGCGACGGCCTTCAGCGCCCGGCTCAGCTCCTCGGGCTCCCGGGGCCGGCAGACGACGACCTCGTCCGCGGTGAACAGGTCGGTGCCGGGGCCGGTCAGCGCGCGCCTGAGCTCGTCGGCGTTGGCCTCCACGGCGGGCAGGGCGGGGTGCGTCTCGTAGTCGTGGACGCAGATCAGCAGCGCCCGGTTCGTCTTGCCCCGTGCGTCGTACTCGGACATCCGGGTCAGTCCTCGCCGGTGCTGCCGCCCTCGTCCGCCGCGCTGTGGGGGCCGGGCCGGGCCGGGCCCGGGCCGGCGGGCCGTTCTTCCGGGTCCGCGCCGTCGATCTGGCGGAGGCCGGCGCCGGTGCCGACGGACACCCGGGGCTGCTCGCCCTCCTCGCGCGCCTCCTTGCGCCGCCGCAGCCACTCCCGTAACGCGATGCCCAGCGACTTGGTGACCTCGGTGACGACCGCGCCGACCACCACCAGGACCAGGTCGTCGACGCCGATCGCCATGTCGTGGAGGTCGGGTGCGTCACCGGGGGCCCGCGCGGCGCGTTCGTCCGCGGGGCGGGGCCGCCGGTCCCAGTCGTGCGGCCGCCGCGCCAGCCAGGGCTCGCGCTCCAGCCACGCTTTCAGGTCCTCGATGTCCTGGTGCGGATTGTTGGTGCCCGTGATCCTGATGCGGATCTCGTCTCCGGTCGCTTCCCGGACCTCGTCCCGTGCGGCGCTCTCCGGCATCCCCCGGCCCCCTTCCGGCAGGCCCCGTCGCCCGCCGTGCCTCAGATAGTGACGCGGGATCAGTCCCGTGGGCAACCGTGCGTGACACCGGCACCACCCTGTGGTCTGTGACACAGGGCCCGCGGCGGGGCCGCGTCGCAGGTCAAAGGTGAGTTGACGGGCCTTCGCGGGGCGTGGTGGACTACCCGGGCCAATCGGCGACAGCTGAGGAAGTCCGGTGAGAATCCGGCGCGGTCCCGCCACTGTCACCGGGGAGCGCTCCTCCACAGAAGGTCACGGCTCGGGTCACCCACGGGTGCCGCTCGCGGGCTGGAAGGCCGGGGGAGGCGCCGATCCGGGGAGCCAGGAGACTCTTGTCGCCGTCACGTCGAGCCAGGGCGCGGACCCTGAGTGAGGACATACCGCCATGCCGGGCTGCCGTTCGCGATGCCGCCGTACGAGACGTTCGCTCCCCGCCTGCGCGGGGTCCCTTCGAGGCGTGACGGCGGTCTGATCCGATGCGCGGCGAACACGCGGGGTACGCGTGCGGCGCGGCCCTCGGCTTTCTCGGCGACCTGATCGCGGCGGATCCCCGGCGGGGCCATCCGGTGGCCGCGTTCGGCCGGGCCGCGGGCGCCGTCGAGCGCCGGCTGTGGCGCGACCACCGCGGGTACGGGGCGGCGCACACCGTGCTGTGCGCGGGCGGTGCGGCCGTCGGCGCGGCACTGCTGGAGCGCGCCGTACGGGACCGCCGAGGAGCCCGGGTGGCGCTGACCGCGGCGGCGGTGTGGGCCGTCCTCGGCGGCACGTCGCTGGGGCGGGAGGCGCGGGCCGTGGGCGGCGCGCTGGCGGCCGGCGACCTGGACGTGGCGCGGGAGCGGCTGCCGCATCTGTGCGGGCGCGATCCGCAGGCGCTGGACGGGCCGCAGATGGCCCGCGCGGTGGTGGAGTCGGTCGCCGAGAACACCTCGGACGCGGTGGTGGGCGCCCTGGTCTGGGGCGCGCTGGGCGGGGTGCCCGGTCTGGTGGCGTTCCGGGCGGTGAACACGCTCGACGCGATGGTGGGTCACAAGTCTCCGCGCTACCGGCGCTTCGGCTGGGCCGCGGCCCGGCTGGACGACGTGGCCGGCTGGCCGGGCTCCCGGCTGACCGCCGCGTTGACGGTGCTCGCGGGCCCCGACCGGCGCGGTGCGCTGCGGGCCTGGCGGGCCGACGGCGGGGCGCACCCGAGCCCCAACGCGGGCCCCGTGGAGGCGTCGTTCGCGGGCGCGCTGGGCGTCCGGCTGGGCGGCACGCTGGCGTACGGCGGGCGGGTGGAGCACCGCCCGGTGCTCAACGGCGGGGCGCGGCCGGCAGCGGTGCCCGACATCGAGCGGGCGGTGCGGCTGTCGCGGCGGGTGGGCCTGCTGGCGTTGGGCGTGACGGTCGCGGGGCGGCTCGCGGCCACGTGCCGCCGGGGTGTGCGGACATGAGGAGGACCCGTTGAGCGGGCGGAGCGTGGGGCCCGGTGGGGGCGTCGGTGGCGGGCTGCTGGTGGCCGGTACGACGTCGGACGCGGGCAAGAGCGTGGTCACGGCGGGCATCTGCCGCTGGCTGGTGCGGCAGGGCGTGAAGGTGGCGCCGTTCAAGGCCCAGAACATGTCGCTGAACTCGTTCGTGACCCGCGAGGGCGCGGAGATCGGCCGGGCGCAGGCGATGCAGGCGGCGGCGGCACGGGTGGAGCCGACGGCCCTGATGAACCCGGTGCTGCTCAAGCCGGGCGGCGACCGCAGCAGCCAGGTGGTGCTGCTGGGCAGGCCGGTGGGCGAGTTGAGCGCGCGCGGGTACTTCGGCACGGCCGGGCCCGCGGCGCCGCGGCCGGACACGTCACCGGGCGAGACGGCGTACGGGAGCGGGCGGGAGCAGCTGCTGGGGACGGTGACCGACTGCCTGGCGGAGCTGCGGCGGACGTACGACGCGGTGATCTGCGAGGGCGCCGGCAGCCCCGCGGAGATCAATCTGCGGCGGACCGACATCGTCAACATGGGCATCGCCCGGGCGGCGCGGATCCCGGTCGTGGTGGTCGGCGACATCGACCGCGGCGGCGTCTTCGCGTCGTTCTTCGGGACCACGGCGCTGCTGTCCGAGGAGGACCAGGCGCTGGTCGCGGGCTATCTGGTCAACAAGTTCCGCGGGGACGTCTCCCTGCTGGAGCCGGGCCTTGCGATGCTGCGCGGGCTCACCGGCCGGCGGACGTTCGGCGTGCTGCCGTACGCGCACGGGCTGGGAATCGACGAGGAGGACGGGCTGCGGGTCTCGCTGCGCGGCGCGGTCCGCGAGTCCGTCGTGGCGCCGCCGGTCGGCGCGGACGTGCTGCGGGTCGCGGTGTGCGCGGTACCGCTGATGTCCAACTTCACCGACGTGGACGCGCTGGCGGCGGAGCCGGGTGTGGTGGTGCGGTTCGTGGACCGCGCCGAGGAACTCGCCGACGCCGACCTGGTGGTGGTGCCGGGCACCCGCGGGACGGTGCGGGCGCTGGCCTGGCTGCGCGAGCGGGGGCTGGCGGACGCGCTCGCCCGGCGGGCCGCCGAGGGCCGCCCGGTGCTCGGTATCTGCGGCGGCTTCCAGGTACTCGGAGAGCACATCGACGACGAGGTCGAGTCGCGGGCGGGGAAGGTGGACGCGCTGGGGCTACTGCCCGTACGCGTCCGGTTCGGCCGGGAGAAGTGCCTGGCGCGGCCGGTCGGCGAGGCACTCGGGGAGCGCGTCGAGGGCTACGAGATCCATCACGGTGTGGCCGAGGTCTGCGGCGGGGAAGCCTTCCTGGACGGCTGCCGGGTGGGCTCCGTGTGGGGCACGCACTGGCACGGCTCGCTGGAGAGCGACGGCTTTCGGCGGGCGTTCCTGCGGGAGGTGGCGCGGGTGGCGGGCCGCCGGTTCGTACCGGCTCCGGACACCCGCTTCGGCACGCTGCGCGAGGAGCAGCTGGACCGGCTGGGGGATCTGATCGAGGAGCACGCGGACACGGCGGCGCTGCTGCGGCTGATCGAGGACGGGGTGCCGGAGGGGCTGCCGTTCGTCCCGCCGGGGGCGCCGTGAGGGGTACGCAGTGGACAGGACCGGAGGCGGCCGGCGACGTGGAGGACGACACGGCATGACAACGACGCACAACACGCAGCACACCACCCGGCAGTACCCGTTCACCGCCGTCGTCGGCATGGACGACATGCGGCTGGGCCTGCTGCTGAACGCCATCTCGCCGGCCATCGGCGGGGTGCTGGTGCGCGGCGAGAAGGGCACCGCGAAGTCGACGATGGTGCGCGGTCTGGCGGAGCTGATGCCGGCCGTGGACGTGGTCGGCGGCTGCCGCTTCGCCTGCGCGCCCGCCGCCCCGGACCCCGGGTGCCCCGACGGCCCGCACGGGTCGGACGCCGCCGGTGAGGACCGCCCGACGCGGATGGTCGAGCTGCCGGTCGGTGCCTCCGAGGACCGGCTGGTGGGCGCGCTGGACATCGAACGGGCCCTGTCGGAGGGCGTGAAGGCGTTCGAGCCGGGGCTGCTGGCGGACGCGCACCGGGGCGTGCTGTACGTCGACGAGGTCAATCTGCTCCACGACCACCTGGTCGACCTCCTGCTGGACGCCGCCGCGATGGGCGCCTCGTACGTGGAGCGCGAGGGCGTCTCGGTGCGGCACGCCGCCCGGTTCCTGCTCGTCGGCACCATGAACCCCGAAGAGGGCGAACTGCGGCCGCAGTTGCTGGACCGGTTCGGGCTGACCGTGGAGGTCGCGGCGTCGCGGGAGCCGGAGCAGCGGGTGCAGGTCGTGCGGCGCCGGCTGGCGTACGACGCCGATCCCGCGGGCTTCGCGGCGCGCTGGGCGGACGAGGAGCGGGAGCTGCGCCGGCGCATCGCGCGGGCGCGGGAGGTGCTGCCGTCGGTGGAGCTGGGCGACGCCGCGCTGCGGCAGATCGCCGCGACCTGCGCCGCGTTCGAGGTGGACGGGATGCGGGCGGACATCGTGATGGCCCGCACGGCGAGTGCGCTCGCGGCGTGGGCGGGGCGCACGGAGGTGCGGTCCGAGGACGTACGGCAGGCCGCGCTGCTGGCGCTGCCGCACCGGCGGCGGCGGAACCCCTTCGACGCGCCGGGACTTGACGAGGACAAGCTCGACGAGGTGCTGGAGGAGACGGCCGGGCAGCAGCCGGACGGCGACGGCGGCGACGGTCCGGAGCCGGACGGTCCGGAGCCGGACGGTCCGGAGCCGGACGGTCCGGACGGCGGTCCCGGCGGCGGCCCCGGCGGACTGCCCCCTCAGGACGGCGGACCGCAGGAGTCGCCGGGGCTCGACCTGCCGCGCCAGCAGGAGGCGGAGCCGCCGGCCCGCCCCGAGGGCCCGGAGCGGGAGCCGGAGGCCGAGCCGGCCGCGTCCGGGCCGGGGCGGGAGCAGGCGGCGGTGGGCGCCGCCGAGCCGTTCCGGACCCGGCGGCTGGATGTGCCGGGGCTGGGCGAGGGCGCGGACGGCCGCCGGTCGCGGGCGCGTACCGCGCACGGCCGGACGACCGGCTCGCGGCGGCCCCAAGGGGCCCTGGGCAGGCTGCACTTGGCGGCCACGGTGCAGGCCGCGGCGCCGCATCAGCGGGCGCGCGGGCGCCGCGGGCCCGGGCTGGTGGTGCGCCGGGACGATCTGCGCGAGGCGGTGCGCGAGGGGCGCGAGGGCAACCTGGTGCTGTTCGTCGTGGACGCGTCGGGGTCGATGGCGGCGCGGAGGCGGATGAGCGCGGTCAAGGGGGCGGTGCTGTCGCTGCTGCTGGACGCCTACCAGCGGCGGGACAAGGTCGGGCTGGTCACCTTCCGGGGCTCCGGAGCGGAGCTGGCGCTGCCGCCGACGTCGTCCGTCGAGGCGGGCGCGGCGCGCCTGGAGCAGCTGCCGACGGGCGGCCGTACACCGCTGTCGGAGGGGCTGTTGAAGGCCCATGAGGTGCTGCGGGTGGAGCGGATGCGGGACGCGTCCCGCCGCCCGCTGCTCGTGGTGGTGACCGACGGCCGGGCCACCGGCGGGGCGGAGCCGCTGGTCCGCGCCGGCCGCGCGGCGCGGCTGCTGGCCGCCGAGGGCACCGCGTCGGTGGTCGTGGACTGCGAGGCGGGACCGGTCCGGCTGGGGCTGGCCGCCGGACTGGCACGGGACCTGGGCGGTCCCGCGGTCACCCTCGACGAACTGCGCGCGGACAGCGTCTCCGCGCTCGTACGGACCGTGCAGGGCAGGCCCGTTCGCGCCGGCGGCGATGCCGGCCGGGGCCGGGATCACGTCAACAGGAAGGCCGCGTAATGCCGCAGGGACAGCCGTCCGTCGTACCGGACGACGGGCTCACCACCCGCCAGCGCCGCAACCGCCCGCTGGTCCTGGTCCACACGGGCCAGGGCAAGGGCAAGTCCACCGCCGCGTTCGGGCTGGCGCTGCGGGCCTGGAACCAGGGCTGGCCGGTCGGGGTGTTCCAGTTCGTGAAGTCGGCGAAGTGGAAGGTCGGCGAGGAGCGGGCGCTGAAGGTGCTCGGCGACTCCGGGGAGGGCGGCACCGTCGCCTGGCACAAGATGGGCGAGGGCTGGTCCTGGGTCCAGCGCGACATCTCTTCCAGCGAGGAGGCGGCGCGCGAGGGCTGGGAGCAGGTCAAGCGGGATCTGGCCGCGGAGACCTACAAGCTGCTGGTGCTGGACGAGTTCGCGTATCCGCTGAAGTGGGGGTGGATCGACACCGAGGAGGTGGTGTCGGTGCTGCGCGACCGGCCCGGTACGCAGCATGTCGTCATCACCGGGCGGGCCGCCCCCGAGCCGCTGCTGGACTTCGCCGACCTCGTAACGGACATGACGAAGGTCAAGCACCCGATGGACGCGGGGCAGAAGGGCCAGCGGGGCATCGAATGGTGAGCACCTCATGAGCGGCACCGCCGTCCCCCGGCTGGTGATCGCCGCGCCGTCCTCGGGCGCCGGGAAGACGACGGTGGCCACCGGCCTGATGGCCGCCTTCGCCGAGGCGGGGCTCACGGTCTCGCCGCACAAGGTGGGGCCGGACTACATCGACCCCGGCTACCACGCGCTGGCCACCGGCCGCCCCGGCCGCAACCTGGACGCCTACCTGTGCGGCCCGGAGCGGATCGCGCCGCTGTTCCTGCACGGTGCGGCGGGCGCGGACCTGGCGCTCGTCGAGGGCGTGATGGGGCTGTTCGACGGGGCGTCCGGGATGGGCGAGCTGGCGTCGACGGCGCAGATCGCGAAGGTGCTGCGGGCGCCGGTGGTGCTGGTGGTGGACGCGTCGTCGCAGTCCCGGTCGGTGGCCGCGCTGGTGCACGGCTTCGCGTCGTGGGACCCGGAGGTGCGGCTGGCCGGGGTGATCCTCAACAAGGTCGGCTCGGACCGCCACGAGGAGCTGCTGCGGGACGCCATGGGCTCCTCCGGGGTGCCGGTGCTCGGTGCCCTGCGCCGCACCGGGCAGGCCCGTACGCCGTCCCGGCACCTGGGCCTGGTGCCGGTCGCCGAACGGCGCGCCGAGGCGGTGGAGTCGGTCGCGGAACTGGCCGCCCGGGTGCGCGAGGGCTGCGACCTCGCGGCGCTGCTCGCGCTCGCCCGGAACGTGCCGGAGCTGCCGGCCGGGGCGTGGGACCCGGCAGCCGAGATCGACGCGGTCGCGGCGGCGCCGACCGCGACGCCTCCGGCCGGGCGGTCCGCGGGGGCGGCGGCCGCCGGCCGGCCGCTGATCGCGGTCGCGGGCGGTGCCGCGTTCACCTTCTCGTACGCCGAGCATGCCGAGCTGCTGACCGCGGCGGGCGCCGACGTCGTCCCGTTCGACCCGCTCCACGACGAGCGACTGCCGTCCGGCACGCGGGGGTTGGTGATCGGCGGCGGCTTCCCCGAGGTGTACGCGCCGGACCTGTCGGCGAACGCGCCGCTGCGGACGGCGGTGGCGGAGCTGGCCGCCTCCGGGGCTCCGGTGACCGCCGAGTGCGCCGGGCTGCTGTATCTCGCCCGGTCGCTCGACGGGAAGCCGATGTGCGGGGTGCTGCCCGCCGACGCCCGGATGACGGAGCGGCTGACCCTCGGCTACCGGGAGGCGGTGGCTCTCCAGGACAACGCGCTGGCGGTGGCCGGGACCCGGGTGCGCGGCCACGAGTTCCACCGCACGGCGCTGGAGCCGGGCGCCGGCCCGTCCCCGGCGTGGGGCGTGACGCACCCGGCGCGCACCGTGGAGGGCTATGTGGCGGGCGGGGTGCACGCCTCGTACCTGCACGTCCACTGGGCCGCCGAACCGTCGCTGGCGGTACGGCTGGTGCACTCCGCGGTGCGGCGCGGGCCGGCGGCCCTCGCGGGCGGCAGCCGGTGAACGCGCCCGGCCCTGCCGGCGGTTTCGGCCGGTGAGGAGCCCGGTGCCGGACTGCGGCCACCGCGCGGCGGACTCCGGCGCCGGGCGGCCCGCGCCCGCGCTGATCGCCGGGGTCGGCGCCCGCCGCGGCGTCCCGGAGGCGGAGGTGCTGGAGCTGATCGGCGCCGTGCTCGCGGCGGCGGGCCGGCCGCCGGCCGCGCTCGCCGCGCTGGCCACGGTCACGGCCAAGGCGGCGGAGCCCGGACTGCTGGGCGCGGCCCGGCGGCTGGGGGTGCCGCTGCGGTCGTATCCGGCGGCGGCGCTGGCAGCCGTACCGGTACCGGCACCGTCCGCCGCCGTGCGGGCCGCGGCCGGCACCCCGAGCGTCGCCGAGGCCGCCGCCCTGCTGGCCGCCGGGCCGGGCGCCCGGCTGATCGCCGGGAAGCGCGCCTCCGCGCCGGACGGCCGGCCGCCGATGGCCACCTGTGCCCTCGCCGCGCCCACCGGCGCGGACACTTGGGGCAGTTCGGCCATTACCTCCGGTACGGAGGGAGCGACCGCCGCCCGACCGGCCGGTGCGGATATCGTCTTGCCCTCCCCCGGTCCGCCCCGCCCCGGCGCGGACCGGCGGACGGCGGATGTCGACGGCAGCAGGCCCGTCGGTGAAACCCCCGGTAGCAAGGAGACGTTGTGACCACCCCTCCCGCACTGCTCATCGCCGGTCACGGCACGCGTCACGAAGGCGCCACCGACGCCCTGGAGGCGCTGGTCCGCACGCTCACCGTGCGCCATCCCGAAGTGCCCGTCGCCGGCGGGTTCTTCGGCGCCGCGGCGTCGCCGCGGCCGGTGTCCGCCGCGGTCGGCGAACTCGTCCGGCGGGGCGCCACGCGGATCGTCGGCGTCCCCCTGCTGCCGGCGCCCACCGGGCCGCTGCGGGAGAGCCTGCCCGACGCGCTGGCGGCGGCGACCGCGGCGCACCCCGGGGTCGGCTACGACTGCGCCGCCGAGCTGGGGCCGCACCCCAAGCTCCTCGCCGTACTGGAGCGGCGGCTGGACGAGGCGCTGGGCGGCGGCGCGCGGCGGCCGCAGGACCGGGCCCGGACGACCGTGCTGCTGGTGGGGCGGGGCGCGGCCGACCCGTACGCCAACGCCGAAGTGGTGCGGGCCGCCCGGCTGTTGTGGGAGGGGCGCGGCTTCGCGGGTGTGGAGACCGCGTTCGTCACCCTCACCGCGCCGGACGTGCCGGCCGGTCTCGACCGGTGCCGCACGCTGGCCACCGCGGCGCCCGGCGCCACCGGCCCGATGCGCATCGTGGTCCTGCCGTACTTCTTCTTCGCCGGCGACCTCCTGGAGCGGCTGCGGATGCAGGCCGAGGGCTGGGCGGCGGCGAACCCGTGGACCGAGGTGATCGGCGCGGAGGTGATCGGCCCGGTGCCGGAGCTGGCCCAGGTGGTCATGGAGCGCTACCGCGCGACGCTGGCGGACGAGGCGCGGGGCGGCGGCCGGACGGCGGCGGGGGACGCCCGGCCGCCGTTCGGCGCGGTGCCGCCGGCGGTGGCGGGCACCGGGGGCCAGCCGTGACCCGGCCCGCGCCGTATCCGGCGGTCACCGCGCCGCCCGAGCCGGGCCCGCCGCACCCCGAACCGGATCTGCGGCACCACGGCGACGCCGAGGTGCGCGGCGCCGACGGCCCGCTGACCGGGCTGACCGACCTCGCGGTCAACGTCCGCACCGGCACTCCCCCGGCCTGGCTCAAGGCCCGGATCGCCGCGTCGCTGGACGGCCTCGCCGCGTATCCGGACGGCCGGGCGGCCCGCCGGGCGGTCGCGGCCCGGCACCGGCTCCCGGTGGGTCGGGTGCTGCTGACGGCGGGTGCGGCGGAGGCGTTCGTACTGATCGCGCGCGCCGTACGGGCCCGCCGGCCGGTCGTGGTGCACCCGCAGTTCACCGAGCCCGAGGCGGCGCTGCGGGACGCCGGGCACGACGTCGGGCGGGTGCTGCTCACCGAGGCGGACGGCTTCCGGCTGGACCCGGCCGCGGTGCCCGCCGACGCCGATCTGGTCGTCGTCGGCAACCCCACCAACCCCACGTCCGTGCTGCATCCCGCCGCCGTGCTGGAGCGGCTGGCCCGGCCCGGCCGCACCCTGGTCGTGGACGAGGCGTTCATGGACGCGGTGGCCGGTGAACGGGAGTCGCTGGCCGGGCGGGTGGGCGGGCTGCCGGGGCTGATCGTGCTGCGCAGCCTCACCAAGACCTGGGGGCTGGCCGGTCTGCGCATCGGCTACGTGCTGGCCGCCGAGGACACCCTCGCGGCCCTGGAGCGGGCCCAGCCGCTGTGGCCGGTCTCCACTCCGGCGCTGGCCGCCGCCGAGGCGTGCTGCGAGCCGGCGGCGCTCGCCGAGGCCGCCGCCGCGGCCGAGGAGATCGCCGGGGACCGGGCCCATCTGCTGGCCCGGCTGGGCGAGTTCGCCGCGCTGCGGGCGGTCGGCCCGGCCGCCGGCCCGTTCGTCCTGGTCCGGCTGCCCGGTGCCGCGGCGGTACGCGCCGGACTCCGGGCGCGCGGTTTCGCGGTGCGCCGCGGTGACACCTTCCCCGGCCTGGGCCCCGACTGGCTGCGGCTCGCCGTACGGGACCGGGCCACCACCGACCGTCTGGGGGCCGCACTGGCGGACGTACTCGCCGAACAGCCCCTGGGTTAGGGCCTGTTCGACCCCGACCCATCGGACGGGCCCCAGGGCCCGGAGGGTCTCCCCGGGGCCCCGGCCGGACCACGCTCCGACCAGGACCCCGGCGAGGGGAGGCGCGCCGCGCGGGCCCACCCGGCGCGCCTCCGGTCCGTACCCCGCACCGGAGCCCCCACAGCACCGGCACGGCGTACGGGTCCTGTCAGCCGCGCCCGCCCGGTGCGGCGGCGCGGCGGCGACGGGCGTGGATCAGCGATCCGGCGCCGGCGGCGACCAGCAGGGCCGCGCCCCCGGCGACATACGGGGTGGCCGAACTGCCGCCGGTCTCGGCGAGGTTCTGCGTGGCCGGGCGGGTGCCGCCGGCGCCGCCCTGGGGTTCCCCGGGCTTCTCCGGTGTGCCGGGCGCCGTACCGTGCGGGGTGGTGCAGGTGGCCTGCGCCAGCGTCACCTGGCCGTGCACCTCGGCCACATTGAGCTTCAACGGGTTGACGGAGACCCGGAGTTGGAGCGCGGTCGCCGCGGCGCTCGTCGACGTCACGGCCTTGTGCGACAGATCGAGCCGTACGTCGCCCACCCCCGGCACGGTGACCGCCGTCGTCCCGCTCGCGCCGAGCGTGACCCGCTTGCCCAGCACCTGGACGCTGCCCAGCACTTGCGACGTGGCCCGCGGGTGCTGCCCGGCCCGGCACTCCGCCGTGGAGGTCACCTGCTGGACCTCGATCAGCGGCAGCGCGGGGAGGCCCGGCAGGTGCACCGCGGCGTGCACGAGGTTGGCGTAGCCTTTCGCGCCCTCGGCGTCGGCGGTGGCCCGCGCGGTGGCGACATCGGCCCGCAGCACGCTGAACGGCCGGCCCTGGTCGATCCCGTCCAGGGTGACGGTGAGCGCGGTCCTGCCGGCCGAGGCCGGTGCGTGCACGTCGTTCAGGGTGGCCCGCAGCGGGACGCGGAGCGACTTGTCGAGCAGCCCGACGTCCAGGCCGGTGCGCAGCACGGCCGCACCCGAAGTGCCGTCGCCACGGCCGTCGTTGCCGGCGGCGTACGCGGCGGGTGCGGCGCCGAGGGCGACGACGGGACCGGCCGTCAGCGCGGCGGCGGCCAGGGCCGCGCCGAGCCGCCGCGACACGCCGGAGGAGCCGGCGGAACTGGTTAACACGTGTGTGGAACCCCCACGAGAGAGATGGAGCCGCCGACCGCGCCAATGGGGGACATCGCGCGGGCCGGCGACCTCGACCCGCACATCGTGTACGTACGGAGGGTGAACAGGAGGAAATGGAGAGGCAGTTCACCCCAAGGGGTGGTTTTCGCGCCCTTATTCGAGCGCCTCGACGCATCGGACGGAGGCCAGAGGCCGGCATGGCGGCGGCCGGCTCCGCGACGCGGCCGGCGCACGGCCGCCCGGTGCCGCCCCGGTGCCGCGGGCGGCACCGGGCACCGCCCGTCAGCCGATGGCCCGCCCCCGCAGGACCACCAGGCGCGGCGCCGCCAGCACCCGGACGTCGGCCCGGGGGTCGGCCTCGTAGACGACGAGGTCGGCCGGGGCGCCCTCGGTGAGCCCCGGGCGGCCCAGCCACTCGCGGGCGCCCCAGGTCGTCGCGGAGAGGGCGGCGACGGCGGACAGCCCGGCCTTCATGAGCTCGGCGACCTCGTCGGCGACCAGGCCGTGCGGCAGCGAGCCGCCCGCGTCGGTACCGGCGAAGACCGGCACCCCGGCGTCGTGGGCCGCGCGCACGGTGTCGTAGCGGCGGGCGTGCAGCCGGCGCATATGGTCCGCCCAGCGCGGGAACTTCGCCTCGCCGCCGGCCGCGAGCTGCGGGAAGGTCGCGATGTTGACCAGGGTCGGGACGATCGCCACACCGCGTTCGGCGAAGAGCGGGATGGTGTCCTCGGTGAGGCCGGTGGCGTGCTCGACGCAGTCGATGCCGGCCTCGACGAGCGGGGCGAGGGACTCCTCGGCGAAGCAGTGGGCGGTGACCCGGGCGCCGAGCCGGTGCGCCTCGGCGATGGCGGCCTCGACGGCGCCGGCGGGCCAGCAGGCCGCCAGGTCGCCGGTGGAGCGGTCGATCCAGTCGCCGACGAGCTTGACCCAGCCGTCGCCGCGCCGGGCCTCCTGGGCGACGTAGGCGACCAGGTCCTCGGGCTCGATCTCGTGCGCGTAGTTGCGGATGTAGCGCCTGGTGCGCGCGATGTGGCGGCCGGCGCGGATGATCCGCGGCAGGTCGGCGCGGTCGTCGATCCAGCGGGTGTCGGAGGGGGATCCGGCGTCCCGGATCAGGAGGGTGCCGGCGTCACGGTCGGTGAGCGCCTGCTTCTCGCTGGTGGCGGCGTCCACCGGGCCGTGCGCGTCCAGTCCGACGTGGCAGTGGGCGTCGACCAGGCCCGGCAGCACCCAGCCCGCGACGGTCATGGCATCGCGTGCCATCGCCGGCCGCTCGAAGGTCACCCGGCCGTCGACCACCCACAGCTCGTCGCGTACGTCGTCCGGCCCGACGAGGACCCTCCCCTTGAGGTGCAGCACCGCACCATCGCTCATGGACGTCATGCAGGCACTTTATGCGTGCGGCCGAGCCGTGGGCCATGGCGGACCGGAGCATACCCGGGGGTCGTATTCGACCGGCCGCCCCATAATCACCCGCGGCTTCTCACGCGCCTTCCCACGGGGCTTCTCATATGTCGCCGGCAAGACTTCCGGCGTACCTTGCGGTGAACTGCTCCGGGCATCTTCCACCGGCGAATTACCATTTCGCAGAAGCGTAGCTTCCCGTATTCTTCTGCCCGCTTTTCCGCACCTCAAACGCCAAGATTTCGCTAGCGTCAAGTCCCGTAATTCGGACGCATCTCATCGCCGTTACGGAGCTGTGACCGACTACACAGCGTGTCCGTTTCGCCCCGAACTTTCGGGTCAAATCGAGACATCTTGCCGACGCACCGCGCGCTCGCGCGCCCCCGCGTGATAACACAAAGAGGAGTCCCATGTAACCCCTGCCCGCGATGCATTTTCCTTTTTCCCTCGGTAAATTTAATTTCCATGACCGCCGCACAAGCAGACCATGCAGGTGCCCGAAGCGAAATCAGGGAAATTCCGGAGGGCTTCAAGCTCGACACCCCGCGCGTGGAGGACGGAGCCGCGATCTGGCGCATCGCCCGCGACTCCAAGGCACTGGACCTCAACTCCTCCTACAGCTACCTCCTGTGGTGTCGCGACTTCGCCGCCACCTCCGTCGTCGCACGTGACGCGGAGGGCGAGCCGGCCGCCTTCGTCACCGGCTACGTCCGCCCCGAGCGCCCGGACACGCTCGTCGTCTGGCAGGTCGCCGTCGACGGCGCGCACCGCGGACGGGGGCTGGCCGCCGCGCTCCTGGACGGGCTGACCACCCGCGTCATGGACGAACAGGGCATATCCCTCGTCGAGACGACCATCACCCCTGACAACGCCGCGTCCAACCGGCTGTTCGCGTCCTTCGCCGAGCGGCACTCGGTGCCGGTCAAGCGCGAGGTGCTCTTCGACGCGGGGCTGTTCCCGGAGCAGGGCCACGAGCCGGAGGTCCTGAACCTCATAGGCCCGTTCCGTCCACCGTCCCGCCCCGGACGCTGACGACGGCCCCAGGGCCGCGCGGCACCGACCATGCCGCAGCGGCCGTGCGGGACCACCGCCCGAACCCGTGAACCACACGGGAGCCGCACCGCCCCACCCGATCCACCCCCGGACTTCTCCCCCTCCGCTTTCTTCTCCCAGGAGCCTGCCGTGACCATCACCCAGCCCGACCTGAGCGTCTTCGAGACCGTGGAGTCGGAGGTGCGCAGCTACTGCCGTGGCTGGCCCACCGTCTTCGACCGCGCCCAGGGCAGCCGCATGTTCGACGAGGACGGCCATGCGTACCTCGACTTCTTCGCCGGTGCCGGGTCGCTCAACTACGGGCACAACAACCCGGTCCTCAAACGCGCCCTGATCGACTACATCGAGCGGGACGGCGTCACCCACGGCCTGGACATGTCCACCACGGCCAAACGGGCCTTCCTGGAGTCGTTCCAGAACATCGTCCTGCGCCCGCGCGACCTGCCCTACAAGGTCATGTTCCCGGGCCCGACGGGCACCAACGCCGTCGAGGCCGCGCTGAAACTGGCCCGCAAGGTCAAGGGCCGCGAGTCGATCGTGTCCTTCACCAACGCCTTCCACGGCATGTCGCTGGGCTCCCTCGCGGTCACCGGCAACGCCTTCAAGCGGGCCGGCGCCGGCATCCCGCTGGTGCACGGCACCCCGATGCCGTTCGACCACTACCTCGACGGCCAGGTCCCCGACTTCCTCTGGTTCGAGCGGCTGCTGGAGGACCAGGGCTCCGGCCTCAACAAGCCCGCGGCCGTGATCGTGGAGACCGTGCAGGGCGAGGGCGGCATCAACGTGGCCCGCGCCGAGTGGCTGCGCGCCCTCGCCGACCTGTGCGAGCGCCAGGACATGCTGCTGATCGTCGACGACATCCAGATGGGCTGCGGCCGTACGGGTGCCTTCTTCTCCTTCGAGGAGGCGGGCATCGTGCCGGACATCGTCACCGTCTCGAAGTCCATCAGCGGCTACGGGCTCCCGCTCGCGCTGACGCTGTTCAAGCCCGAGCTGGACATCTGGGAACCGGGCGAGCACAACGGCACCTTCCGCGGCAACAACCCGGCCTTCGTCACCGCCGCCGCAGCGCTCGACACGTACTGGGCCGACGGTCAGATGGAGAAGCAGACCCTCGGCCGCGGTGAGATCGTCGAGTCGCACCTCAAGGCCATCGTCGAGGCGCACCCGGACACCTTCGTCGAGTACCGCGGCCGCGGTCTGGTGTGGGGCATGGAGTGCGCCGACAAGAGCCTCGCCGGCAAGATCGCCAAGCGCGCCTTCGAGCTGGGTCTGCTCATCGAGACCTCCGGCCCGGAGAGCGAGGTCGTCAAGCTGCTGCCCGCGCTGACGACCACCCCCGAGGAGCTGGACGAGGGTCTGCGGATCCTCGCCCGCGCGGTCCGCGACTGCGCCTGATCCACCGAGAGCTCCCGACCGTTCCACAGAAAGGCACCAACTCACCGTGATCGTCCGATCGTTCCAGGACATCGAAGGCACCGACCGCCACGTCAAGGCCAAGTCCGGCACCTGGGAGAGCAAGCGCATCGTGCTCGCCAAGGAGCGGGTCGGCTTCTCGCTGCACGAGACCGTCCTCTACGCCGGCACCGAGACCTCGATGTGGTACGCGAACCACATCGAGGCCGTCGTGTGCGTCGAGGGCGAGGCCGAGCTGACCAACGACGAGACCGGCGAGAAGCACACCATCACGCCCGGTGTGATGTACCTGCTCGACGGGCACGAGAAGCACACCATGCGGATCAAGAAGGACTTCCGCTGCCTGTGCGTCTTCAACCCGCCGGTCACCGGCCGCGAGGACCACGACGAGAACGGGGTCTACCCCCTTCTCACCGAACCCGACCCGGAGCCCGAGGCGGGCTGAGACCGGCCACCGGCCCCCCTCCCCGCCCCGTCCGGCAGCGGTGAGGAGGGCAACGCACCGCGCGCGTGAGAACCACGTTCCGTCCGAGAGGAGAGGAAGGCACCACCATGACCACCGCACCCGAGCGCACCGCCGACCTGTACCCGACCCGTGGGACCACAGAGGTCATCACCCCGCGGAAGGACCCGGTGGTGTGGTCGCAGCCCGGAACGGCCGGCCCGTTCGCGCCGTCCGAGCTGAGCGACTTTGAACGCGACGGCTTTTTCGCCATCGGGGAGCTGCTCACGGCAGAGGAAGTCGCGGTGTACCGCGCCGAGCTGGACCGGCTGGTGCTCGACCCGGCGATGCGCGCCGACCCGCGCTCCATCGTCGAGCCGAAGTCGCAGAGCGTCCGGTCCGTCTTCGAAGTGCACAGGATCAGCGAGGTGTTCGCCCGGCTGGTCCGCGACCCGCGGGTGGTCGGCCGGGCCCGCCAGATCCTCGGTTCGGACGTCTACGTCCACCAGTCGCGGATCAACGTGAAGCCCGGCTTCGGTGCCTCCGGCTTCTACTGGCACTCCGACTTCGAGACCTGGCACGCCGAGGACGGTCTGGCGAACATGCGCACCGTGTCGGTCTCGATCGCGCTGACCGAGAACTACGACACCAACGGCGGCCTGATGATCATGCCCGGTTCGCACCGGCACTTCGTGGGCTGCGAGGGCGAGACGCCGAAGGACAACTACAAGCGGTCGCTCCAGATGCAGGACGCGGGCATCCCGTCGGACGAGGTGCTCACGAAGATGGCGGACCGGCACGGCATCCGGCTGTTCACCGGCCGGGCCGGCTCGGCGACGTGGTTCGACTGCAACGCCATGCACGGCTCCGGCGACAACATCACGCCGTACCCGCGCAGCAACGTCTTCATCGTCTTCAACAGCGTGGACAACGCCGCCGTGGAGCCGTTCGCGGCGCCGGTCCGGCGCCCGGAGTACATCGGGGCGCGGGCCCCGTTCGTTCCCGTCAAGTAGGGGCACGCCGGTGCGCTGGCGCACGACCGCGTACCGGGGACGGCGCGGAGCGCTCCTGGCCGCCGCACGGCATCGACCGTGCGGCGGCCACGGCGCGTTCCGACCGGGCGTCGGCGGTGCCGACCCGCCGGACGGTCGGTCCACCGCGCACGCGGTGGTCACTGACGGCCTCTCAACTGCGGTCGACGGGGCCGCCGTCCCGGCGCGCGGACGGTAACTCGCCCACAGAGACGAGATGTTGGCCCTCACCTCTGCGTCCCGGGACCGCGGCGTCTTCCCGGTGTTCCCCGGCTCCCCCGCTCCCCGGCTCCCCGCCCGCCTCACGCCTCACGCCTCACGCAGCAGCGCCAGCACCTTCTCCACGTCCCGCGCCGAGTTGTAGAGGTGGAACGAGGCGCGCAGCAGCCCGCCGCGCACCGCGATCCGCACCCCGGCCGCGGCCAGCCGCGGCTCCGCGCCGGCGAGCCCCGGGGTGGAGACGATCGCGGAGCCGGGCGCCGGCCGCGAGGGGAAGCCGGCCTCGGCCAGCCCGGCGCGGTACCGGTCGGCCAGCGCGGTGTTGTGCGCGTGCACCGCGGCCACCCCCACCTCCGCCATCAGGCCGAGGGAGTGCTCGGCGGCCACGTACGAGTAGTACGCGTACGGCTCGTCGAACCGCCGGGCGGTCGCCGCCGGCCGGCCGATCACCCCGTAGTTCGACTCGCCGACGTCCTCCCCGGCCACCCACCCGGCGTGCACCGCCGGGGGCCAGTCGGCCGCGTCGCCGCCGAGGTACAGGAACGTCGTACCGCGCGGGCACAGCAGCCACTTGAAGGCCCCGCACACCACGAAGTCGAAGCCGGCGATGTCCAGGGGCAGCCATCCGGCGGACTGTGTGATGTCGACGTACGTGCGCGCCCCATGCGCCCGGGCCGCCTCCCGTACGGCCGCCAGGTCGGCGATCCGGCCGTCCAGCGCCTGTACCGCGCTCACCGCGACCAGTGCCGTCCGGGGCCGTACCTCCTCGGCGAGCGCCTCCAGCGGTACCGCGCGGACCGTGCAGCCGGGGTGCGCCGCCAGCGGGTTCACCAGCGAGCTGAAGTCCCCCTCGGCGACCAGCACTTCGGCGCCCGCGGGCAGCGAGGCCGCCACGAACGCCGACCGCACCGCGACCGAACTGCCCAGGGCCACCCGCTCCTCGGGCACCCCCGTCAGCCGCCCGAACGCCCGCCGCGCGGCCGTGGCCGGAGCGAAGTAGTCGCGCCCCATCGTGCCGTACGACGCCGACTCCGTCAGCGCCTCCCGCAGCGCGGCGGCGCTCCGCGCGGGCAGCAGCCCGCTGGACGCCGAGTTCAGGTAGACCGTCTCGGGGGCGAATTCGTCCCCGCCCAGTGCCTCGTATCGCAGCATGGCCCCACTGTGCTCGGCGAACAGCGCGGCGTCCATCTCACGGGAGCCGCGCCGGACCGTCCCGTTGCGGCCCTACCGTTCCGGGACGGCGCAGCCCTCGTCGCCGCAAACCTCCGCGTCGCCGGCCGGCAGGATCCGCACGGCGCCGTCGGCGTGGGCGCGCTCCAGGGCCTGGCGGAAGACCTCGGCGGGCTGGGCCCCGGAGACGCCGTAGCGGCGGTCGATGACGAAGAAGGGCACGCCGGTGGCACCGAGCTCGGCGGCGGCGCGCTCGTCGGCCCGCACCGCCTCGGCGTAGGCGTCCGGGTCGGCCAGCACGCGGGCGACCTCGTCGGCGGGAAGGCCGGCGGCCACGGATATCCGGGTCAGCTCGGCAGGGTCGCCGAGCGGCCGGGCCTGGGCGAAGTTGGCGTCGTAGAGGGCGGACAGCAGGGCGTCCTGGACGCCGTGGTCCTTGGCTAGGTGGAGGAGACGGTGCAGGTCGAAGGTGTTGCCGTGGATGCGGTCGGAGCGGTAGTCCAGGCCCTCGCCGGACGCCGCCTCGGCGACCCGGGCCTCCATCGCCTCGGCCTCGGTGCGGGTGACGCGGTACTTCCGCGCGAGCATGTCGAGGACGGGGATGTCGGTGGGCGCCGGGGCGTTCGGGTCCAGCTCGAAGGAGCGGTGGACGACCTCGACGTCGTCGCGGTGCGCGAAGGCGGCGAGCCCCGACGCGAAGCGGGCCTTGCCGATGTAGCACCAGGGGCAGGCGATGTCGGACCAGATTTCGACGCGCATGGAGTGGCTGGCTTTCCTCGTCGTGCTCGGTGGGAGCGGGCGTGCGGGTGTGACCTGGTCCAACAGCGCAGGATTGCGGAGTATTCCGCGGGTACCGTCCCGGTATGACCACGCCATCGCCGCAGGGGCCGGACCGGTTCTGGGAGACGACCGGGGCCGCCAAGACCTTCACCCACCCGCTCGACCCGGCGCTGCTGGCGGAGTTCGTGCCGCCCGCCGCGCGGGTGCTGGACTACGGCTGCGGCTACGGGCGGCTCACCGCCGAGCTGGCCGGGCTGGGGTACGGGGCGGTGTGCGGGGTCGACCCGTCCGCGGCGCTGATCGCGCGCGGGCGGCGCGAGCACCCGGGGCTGGAGCTGCTGCACCGGCCCGGTCTGCCGCTGCCGTTCGGGGACGCGAGCTTCGACGCGGCGCTGCTGTTCGCGGTGCTGACCTGTGTCCCCGAGGACGCGGAGCAGCGGGCGATCGCCGGGGAGCTGGGGCGGCTGGTGCGCCCCGGCGGGGTGCTGTACCTGAGCGATGTGCCGCTCCAGGCCGACGCGCACAACCAGGAGCGCTACGGGCGCTTCGCGGAGCGGTACGGGACGTTCGGGGTGTTCGCGACCGACGAGGGCGGGGTCTTCCGGCACCATCCGCCGGAGCGGCTGCGGGAGCTGGTGCGGTCGGCGGGGTTCTCGGTGGTGCGGGAGCGGCGCGAGACGGTCCGCACGCTGAGCGGACGGACGGCCGAGCGGCTGCAGATCATGGCCCGGCGGGAACCGGCCGGCCGTCCCGGCCGGGCAGGGCGAGCGTCAGGGTGAGGTGGCTGGCGTCGGGGGCCGGGCGGCGGTCCGGGTCGGGGCCCCAGCCGAGGCGGGCGTAGAAGGCGCGGGCGCGGTGGTTGTGCCAGAGCACGTCGAGGACGGCCCGGGAGAATCCGGCGGTGCGCCAGGCGTCCAGGCAGGCGGCGTGCAGTGCGCGGCCCACGCCGGTGCCCCAGTGGGCGGGGTCGACGTGCAGCTGGTGCAGTGCGACGGTGCCGCGGGGGTCGGTGCGGCGGCGGTACGAGGCGGCGCCGACGACGGTGCCGCCGCGTATCGCGCACAGCGACGGGGTCCCTTCCTGGTGCAGCACCCGGGCCCAGGCGTCCCGCCACCGGGCGTGCTCGGCGGGGGTGTCGAAGGGCGCGTCCGGCACCCGGCCGCGCAGGTACGCGGCGCGGGCGGCGGTGTGCAGGGCGGCGATGGGCTCCAGGTCGGCGGGGGTGGCGGAGCGGACCTGGAGGGCGGGGTCGCGGGTCTCGGGGTGCACCTGCGGGGCCCTACGCACCCTCTGCCCGGCCGTCGATCCGGCGCGGCAGCCCCAGCGGGTTGCCGTCCCGCAGCTCCGGCGGGAGCAGCGCCGGCGGGGTGTCCTGGTAGGCGACCGGGCGGAGCCAGCGTTCGACGGCGGTCGCGCCGACGGAGGTGGAAGTGGAGGTGGCGGCCGGGTACGGGCCGCCGTGGTGCTGGGCGGGGGCGACCGCGACGCTGGTGGGCCAGCCGTTGACGACGACGCGGCCGGCGAGTGGGGTGACCTCGGCCAGCAGGCGGGCGCCGCGGCCCGCCGGGTCGGTGCCGGCGCTCTCCGCGTCGCCGAGCTGGAGGGTGGCGGTGAGGTTGCCGGGGAGCCGGGCGAGGACGGCGCCGATCTCGGCGTCGTCGGCGTAGCGGGCGACGACGGTGACCGGGCCGAAGCACTCCTCCAGCAGCAGGTCGTGCGGGCCCCCGTCGGCGAGCCGGGCGGCCGCGACGGTGAGGAAGCCGGCGCCGACGGTGTGTTCGCCGTCCCCGTCGCCGGGGGCCAACGGTGCCTGGACGCCGGGGAGTCGGGTGCGGTCGCGGACGCCGTCCAGGAACGCGTCGCGCATCCGGTGGTCGAGCAGCACACCCGCCTCGGTCGCCGCGGCCGCCGAGGCCAGCGAGGCCAGCAGCCGGTCGCCGGCCGCCCCCTCGGGGGCCAGTACGAGGCCCGGCTTGACGCAGAACTGCCCGGTGCCCAGCGTCATCGAGCCGGCCAGCCCGGCGCCGATCCGCTCGGCGCGCTCGACCGCGGCGGCCTCGGTGACCACGACGGGGTTGAGGCTGCCCAGTTCGCCGTGGAACGGGATGGGGTGCGGGCGGGCCGCGGCGGCGTCGTACAGGGCACGGCCGCCGCGCACCGAGCCGGTGAAGCCGGCGGCGGCGATCAGCGGATGGCGCACCAGGTCGACACCGGCCCGGAAGCCGTGCACCAGGCCCACCGCGTCCGCCGGCAGACCGGTCTCGACGGCCGCCCGGCGCAGCAGTCCGGCGCACAGCTCGGAGGTCGCCGGATGGTCCGGATGCGCCTTGACGACGACCGGGCAGCCGGCCGCGAGCGCGCTGGCGGTGTCCCCGCCGGGCACGGAGAAGGCGAGCGGGAAGTTGCTCGCCGCGTAGACCGCCACGGCGCCCAGCGGGATCTTGTAGCGGCGCAGGTCGGGTCGGGGCGGGGTGAGGCCGGGGTCGGGGCGGTCGATCAGTACGTCGAGGAACCCGCCCTCGTCCACGATGGCGGCGAAGGACCGCAACTGGTAGGTGGTGCGGGCCAGTTCGCCGGTGAGGCGGGCGGGGCCGAGGGCGGTCTCCGCGTCGGCGGCGGCGACGATCTCCTCCCCCGCCGCGTCGAGCAGGTCGGCGGCGCGGCGCAGCAGGGCGGCGCGCGGGGGGCGGTCGGCGAGCGCGCCGCGGGCGGTGTGCGCCGCGCGGACCGCGGTGTCCACGGCGTCGGTTGTGGCTTCCAGCGCAACCCGCTCCCGCCGCTTCCCGGTTCGGGGGTCGACGCTCCAGACTGGTGCCGCTGCTGCCACCGTGCATCCTCCTCGGCGAAGTCCTGCCGCACTGAGCCTTGCCGCCCACCGGACGGCGTTCGATATGCTGAACACTGTCCCGGATGGTGAATCCCTGGGACTCTATGGCTGTCCGAACAAAGGGGTCAAGGGCGATGTCAGCTGCCGAGCCCGGTGGAGCACAGGTCAAGTCCGCGGTGCGGACGGTGGAGTTGCTCGAATACTTCGCGGGCCGCCCCGGTATGCACAGCCTCGCCTCCGTCCAGGAAGCCGTCGGCTACCCCAAGTCCAGCCTCTACATGCTGCTGCGCACCCTGGTCGACCTCGGCTGGGTGGAGACCGACGCCACCGGCACCCGTTACGGCATCGGCGTCCGCGCCCTCCTCGTCGGCACCTCCTACATCGACGGCGACGAGGTGGTGGCCGCCGCCCGGCCCACCCTGGACCGGCTCTCCGACGACACCACCGAGACCATTCACCTCGCCCGGCTGGACGGCGTCAACGTCGTCTACCTGGCCACCCGTCAGTCCCAGCACTACCTGCGCCCGTTCACCCGCGTCGGCCGCCGGCTCCCCGCGCACTCCACGTCCCTGGGCAAGGCGCTGCTCGCCACGTACACCGACGACCAGGTGCGGACGATGCTGCCGCCCACCCTGGCCGCGCTGACCGAGCACACCCTCACCGACCGCGAGGAGCTGATCGAGGAGCTGCGGGCGGTACGCGAGGCGGGCTTCGCGGTCGACCGCGAGGAGAACACCCTCGGCCTGCGCTGCTTCGGTGTGGCGATCCCGTACCGCACCCCGGCCCGGGACGCGATCAGCTGCTCGGTGCCGGTGGCCCGGCTGACCCCCGCCCACGAGCAGACCATCAAGGACGCCCTCTTCGACGCCCGGGACCGGCTGGCCCTGGCCACCCGGCGACTGTGAACCACCCCGGGCGGCCTGGGGGTTGACGGGGCGGCGGGCGCGGCATCATCCCGGCCGCCACCCCCGCCTCCCCCGTGCGGCGGAGGCGGATCGCCGGCGGGGACGACGCGGTGCGCGCGGGCTCCCGGAAGCCTGGACGGCATGACGCACCGCACCGCACCGGCTTTCGCACCGGCTCCCGGCACCGTCCGCGCCGTCCTGCGCGCGACGGCCGTCGCCGCCTGCCTCCCCTACCTCTCGCTCAAGATCGCCTGGCTCGCCGGCAGCCACCTCGGCATCCCCCGGAGCAGTCCGCTGCTCCGGGACGGCGGCTCCCTGATGGCGTTCAACGCGCTCACCGTCCTGATGGACGCCGCGGTGGTCGTGCTGGCGTTCCTGCTGACCCGGCCCTGGGGGCGGCGGGTGCCGGCCTGGCTGCTCGGCCTCCCTACGTGGTGCGCGACCGGGCTGCTCGCGCCGATCGTCGCGGTCTTCCCCGCGCAGGTGCTGGCCGGGATGCTGCACGGCCGGCCCGGGGCGCGCGGCGACGGCCCCGGAGCGCTGCTCGCGCCGTGGGTGTGGACCGTCGTCTACACCGGCTTCATCGTGCAGGCGCTGGCGCTGGTCGCGCTCTTCGCGCCCTACGCCCGGGAGCGCTGGGGACACCTGTGGCGCGGCCCGCTGCAGGCGCTCCCGGACAGCCCCACCCGGTCCGCGCGCCGGCTGACCGCGGGGGTGGCGGCGGTGCTCACCCTGCTGCCCGCCGTGATGCACCTGCTGTGGGCGGCGGGCGGCACGGCCGGTCTCAGCCCGGCGCGGGTGGCGGCCCGGGATCTGGACGCGCGGCTGAACGACGCGGGGTACGTGCTGTTCGCCGTGCTGATGACCGCGGGTGTGCTGCTGCTCGCGTTCGGCCGCGGCCGGCGGGTACCGCTGCTCGTACCGCTCGTCGCCGCCTGGATCGGCTCGGGGGCGCTGGCCTGTTGGGGCGGCTGGATGATGCTGACCTCACTGCCCGTCCCGGCGGGTGATCCGAAGCTGCCCGACCCGCTGATGAGCCTCACCTACGCTGTGCAGATGATCGTCGGGATGCTGGTCGCCGTCGCCGGGGCCCACTTCTTCGCGGAGCGCGCCGCGCAACGCCGTTCGGAGGGCGGGCCGGAGCACACGGCGGACGGCGCCGCCTCCGGGCCCGCCGGGATCCGCCCCGGAGCCGTACGGTGCGACTGACCGCGGGCACCCTGGTCCGGCGCTGGGTCCATCTCGTCCTGGGCGGTGCGCTGTTGATGCCGTTCTTCCTGCTGGCGTCGGCGGCGCTGCCGCTCCTCGTGGACGGCGCCGACCCGCTGCGCAGTCTCCTCTGGCAGCTGGCCGCGTTCGGCTGCGCGCTGCCGCTCGCCGCGCTGGCGGCGCTGGCCTTCCCGCTGCTGCGGCCCCTGGAGGTGGCCGCCGTGCGGTCGCTGTGCGGGGTGCCCGCGGAGCTGCTGGCCGAAGGACCGGCCGCCGCGCGGGACGCCCGGCGGCGTACCGCGCTGTGGTTCGTGGCGCACCTGCTGACCGGCGGGATCGTGAGCGGGATGACGCTGGCCGCGCCGCCGGCCGCCGTACTGCTCCTGCTGACGCCGTTCACCGCCGACCCGTTGGGGCTGTCCTCCCTGGGGTGGCCGCGGGCCGTCCAGGGCCCGGCGGCGCCGCTCACCGGGCTGGCGCTGCTGGCGCTGGTGCTCGGCACCGCCTGGGGAGCCGGCAGGCTCCTGGCCCGTTGGGCACCGGCGCTGCTGGGTCCCTCCCCGGCCGACCGGCTGGCCGCCGCGGAACGCCGCGCGGCCGAACTCGCCGCCCGCAACCGGCTCGCCCGCGAGCTGCACGACGCGGTGGGCCACGCTCTGAGCGCGGTCACCCTCCAGGCGGGAGCGGCCCGCCGGGTCCTCGACACAGACCCGGAGTTCGCCCGCCAGGCGCTGGCCGCCATCGAGGACACCACCCGCACGGCGGTCGCCGAACTGGACACCGTACTGGGCCTGTTGCGCGAGGAGCAGGACGGCGGGGACGGCACGCCGGCCGCTCCCGCGCCCACCCTGGACGGCCTCGACGCCCTGGTCGACCGGACCCGCGCGGCGGGAGTCCCCGTCACGCTGGAAACCGCGGGGCACCACGCGGGACTGCCGCCGGTGGTCTCCCGGGAGGCGTACCGGATCGTCCAGGAGGGGCTGAGCAACGCACTGCGGCACGCCGGACCGGTTCCGGTGCGGGTCCATATCCGCGTGAGCGAGGGGGAGTTGGCGTTGACGATGGAGAATCCGACGGCCGCGGCCGGTGCGGCGCCCGGCCCGCCGGCCCGTCCGGGCGGCGGGCGCGGCCTGCGCGGTATCGCCGAACGGGCCCGGCTGCTGGGCGGCCACGCCTCGGCCGCCGCCGAGCACGGCGTATGGCGGCTCACCGCCCGGCTGCCGATGGCGGCGGCCGACACCGGGACGGGCTCGCCGTGATCCGTGTCGTGCTCGCCGACGACGAGCGGATGGTGCGTACGGCGCTCCGCGCCATCCTGGGCGCCGAGGCCGACATGGAGGTCGTCGGTGAGGCCGCGAACGGCGCCGAGGCGGTCTCGCTGATCCGCGAACTGCGCCCGGACGTCGTGCTGATGGACGTCCGGATGCCCGACACCGACGGGATCCGGGCGACCGAGCGGGTGCTCTCCGGGATGGCGGAACCGCCCCGCGTCATCGTCGTCACCACCTTCGAGAACGACTCCTACGTCTATGACGCGCTGCGGGCCGGGGCCAGCGGGTTCCTGCTCAAGCGCGCCCGGGCGGACGAACTGGTGCAGGCCGTACGGCTGGTGGCGCGCAGCGACTCACTGCTGTTCCCGGCGGCGGTCCGCGCACTCGCCGCCCGGCACGCCGGGGAGCGGACCTCCGGCGCCGCGCCCCCTGATGCGGCGCGGGCGCTGCGGGACCGGCTCTCCGGGCGGGAGGGCGCGGTGCTGCGGCTGATGGCGGCCGGGCTGACCAACGCCGAGATCGCGGACCGGCTGGGCGTCGGCCCGGCCACGGTCAAGACGCATGTCGCCGGGGTGCTGGCCAAGCTCCGGGTACGGGACCGCACCCAGGCCGTGATCGCCGCGTACGAGTGCGGCTTCGTCCGGCCGGGGTGACGCGGCCCCCGGCCACCCGTACGGCGCACCCGACCGGCCCGGTCGCACCGTCGCTCACCCGTTCACCGTAGGCCAGCAGGCCGTTTCGCCGTGCGAGGGCTTATCTCGATGGTGGAGGCGCGGAACTCCAACGACTTCCCTGTGGCACGGAGGTGTGCCACATCCGCGCTTCGCGGAGGTTCTTCCCATGCGTCCCACGCGACTGCTCACCGGTGCCGCGCTGTCCGCTGCCGCGCTCGGCCTGTCCACCGCCGCCGCGTACGCCGGCGACTTCGGCGCGATCGAGGTCTCGCCGGGCACGGCCAAGGCCGGTTCCACGGTCTCCCTCTCCACCAAGGACTGCGGGAGCAGTCAATCGGCGAACGTCGACGCCGGCACCCTGGGTGCCGGCTCGGTCAAGCTCGCCGCGGGTGCGAACAAGGGCACCCTGACGGGTCAGATGAAGATCAAGTCCGGTGTCAAGGACGGCAATTACGGCGTCGGCGGCAAGTGCGGCAACGGCAAGGAGATCACCGGCACGGTCCATGTCGGGATGCAGGGCGGCGCGAGCAGCAGCCCGAGCAGCCAGGGCGGTACGGGCCACAGCGCCTCGCCGTCCATGCCGGCCAAGGAGAAGACCGGGCCCTCGATGCCGGCCAAGGAGATGCCCACCGCCTCCATGTCGGCCAAGCCCGGCTCCACCATGCCGCCCAAGGGCAAGATGAAGACCGGTGAGGGCTCCACCAGCGAGAACTCCGGCAACACCACCGAGATCGCGGCCGGCGCGGGCGTGCTGCTGGCCGCTGCCGCCGGCGGCATCTGGGTCGTCCGGCGCCGCCGCATGGGTGGTGGCCGGTACTGATCAGCCGCCGGGTCGGCCCGTGCCGTCCGACGGCCCCGTACGGCGTGCCCGGCCCGCTCCTCCGCCGCCCTCCGGAAGGGGTGGAGGGAGCGGGCCGGGCCCGCCCAGGATCCCGAGCGCCCGGCGGTCGCGCCGGGCCGGCGCCCTCATAGCCGGCGTCACCGCCGCCGCGCTCATAGCCGGCGGCTGGCTCGTCGCCAACGGCAGCGAGGACACCACGCCCCCGCCCCAGCCGTCCGCCGCCCAGGGGTTCCCCGCCCGGCCGCCGGGCGCCCGACCGCCGGCCGCCCCGCCGCTCCCGGCCTCGCAGCCGGTCCGCGTCAGGGTGCCGTCGCTGCACATCGACGCGCCGCTGGTGCGGCTGGGCCTGGCCGCGGACGGCAGCCTCGCCCCGCCGCCGGCCGGCAACCGCAACCTGGCCGGCTGGTACGGGGACGGCACCCCGCCGGGCGCCATCGGAACCGCCCTGGTCGCCGGCCATGTCGACACCCGCGAGGGCCCCGCCGTCTTCTACCGCCTCGGCTCCCTCGCGAAGGGCGGCACCGTCCAGATCCTGCGCAGGGACGGCCGCACGGCGGTCTTCACCGTCGACGCGGTCGAGGTCTACGACGGGCGGCACTTCCCCGACGAGAAGGTCTACGGCGAAGCCGCCCGCCCCGAGATCCGGCTGATCACCTGTGGCGGCGGCTTCAACCGGGCCCGGCAGGAATACCTCGGCAACGTGGTGGTCTTCGGACATCTGACAGACAGTCAGAATGCCCCGCCGCTGCCATGGGCCAGGCCCCGGCCGGACCGGTTCGGCGCGCGCAACGCCCCCCGTACGGCCGCCAGATCGGCGTCTCCGGCCAGCCCCGCGTGGTAGAGCCGCAGTTCGGTCGCCCCCAGGGACGCGGCGTGCGCGGCGTCGGCGGCCAGGGTGCCGGGGCTGCCGCCCATCCCGGCCACCACGGTGAGGTTGGCGGCCACGCAGGCGGTCCGCGGACGCGCCGCGAACGGCGCCAGGGCGTCCGCCCGCGCCGCCTCGCCCCCCGTGCACGGCACCACCACCCCGTCGGCGTGGGCCAGCACCGCCGCCGGGTCCACCCCGGCGTTCGCCCCGCAGCGGTGCGCGGCCCCGTCCGCGTGCAGCAGCACCCGGAAGCCCGCTCCCGCCTCCGCCGCGGCCTCCCGTACGGCGCGCACCGCCGCCCGCTGGAGGGTGTCCGCCGCCCGCGCCCGCCAGGTCCGCACCACGTCCGCCGGCCCGTCGCCGAGCAGCGCCTCGATCGCGGACCACTCCGCCGCCCGGCCGGCGCCGGACGCGCTCGCCCGCCCGGCCCACACCGGCTCCAGCGCCCCGCGCACGAGGGCCCTCAACTCCGCCCAGTCCACGCCGAGTTCGGCGTAACCCCGGGCGCACACCGCACAGAAGCACAGCGACATCAGATACTCCGCGGCGCCGTCCAGCCCGACCCCGGCGGTCTTGTCGTGCCCGTGCAGATGCGCGAACCCGTACCAGCCGCAGGACTCCAGCTCCGCGCCCCGGGCACCGGGCCGTACGGCCGCCTCGGCGGCCAGGGTGACGAGATGGTCGCGGACCTCGGGCCGGGCGATGCACGGCGCCCACGGATAGGCGTCGCCGTAGGCGTTGCGGACCGCGATCGACGGATGGTCGGCGCCCAGGCGGGAGTTGTGGGCCAGCACGACCCAGGAGTGCACCTCCAGGCCGGCGCCGGCCAGCATCCCGGCGGCCTCGCCGAAGGGGTCCGGGCCCGGCACCCAGTCCTGGGTGTAGGGACGCAGCGCGCGGCCGGACCAGCGGGCCGGGTCCGGCGGGTAGAGGACCGCGGCGTGCCGGGCGGTGACGACGCGGTGGCGGGGGTGGCGCGGCGTCAGCGCGCGGGTGGAGTGGTAGGCGGCGGCCAGGGTGACCTGCCGGACGCCGAGGGCGGCGAGGCGGGCGGGGGCGTCGGGGTCACCGATGACGTCCCAGGGGTAGAGGAAGGCGCCGGCCCGCATCAGGCACCGGCCCCGGGCGCGGCCGAGACGAGGGCCAGGCCGTGCTCGACGAGCCGGGCGAGCTGTTCTACGTGTGCGGGCTCAGGGTCGCTGAGCGGTGACCGGACCCCGCCGACGGCCGGTCCGCCGCGCAGCCGTACGCCCGCCTTGACCAGCGAAACGGCGTATCCGGGGCGCACGTTGCGCAGTTCCACCAGCGGCCGGTAGAAGCCGTCCAGCAGCCGGGTGACGGTGCCGTGGTCGCCGGCCGCCAGCGCCCGGTGGAAGGCCAGCGCGATCTCGGGGGCGAAGGCGAACACGGCGGAGGAGTAGAGGCGGACGCCCAGTCCCCGGTAGGCGAGGCCGGTGAGTTCGGCGGTCGGCAGGCCGTTGAAGTAGACGAAGGGCCGGCCGGCGGCGTCGGTGCGGACCGCGCTGATGATGCGCTGGAGCAGATCGAGATCGCCCAGGCCGTCCTTGAACCCGATGACGCCCGGGGTGCGGGCCAGGGCGGCGACGGTGGCGGGCTCGAAGACGGCGTTGCCGCGCTGGTAGACGATGACCGGCAGCGGGGTGGCGGCGGCGAGTGCGGTGTAGTGGCGCAGCAGTCCGGGCTGGTCGGCGGCGACGAGGTACGGGGGCATGGCGAGCAGTCCGTCGGCGCCGGCGGTGTGCGCGAGGTGCGCGAACCGGGTGGCGAGCGCGGTGCCGTAGCCGGTGCCGGCGACGACCGGGACGCGGCCCGCGGCCTCCGCGACGGCGGCGGCGACGCACTCGGCGTACTCCTCGGGGGTGAGCGCATGGAACTCGCCGGTGCCGCAGCAGGCGAAGACGGCGCCCGCGCCGGCCTCGATACCGCCGCGTACATGGGCGCGGAAGGCGTCCAGGGCCAGGGCGCCGTCGGGGGCGTAGGCGGTCACGGGGAAGAACAGCAGTCCGTCGAGGCGGTCGGCGAGCTGGGGGCGCCGCCCGGCGGCAGCCGGGGGAGGCGGTGCGGTCACGGGATCTCCCTGGCGTACGCACGCGAGTTCTCGTATACACCTATGTTCGACGTCCATATCCCTGAACATTCGGCGTGGGCAGTCACGGTATTGCAGCCGTCCCGAGCGGGTCAAGGGTCCCAAACCCGCGCCGCGCCAGCGGATTTGAGCGGTACGTCAAGCGTCTTGACCGGCCATGATCCGACTCCCTACCGTCTCCACATATCTGAATCCCGTCCGCGCACACGGCCTTGCAGCTCAGCCGGAGGAGTAGCCGCCCATGACGCCGCCCCCTTCTTCCCCTTCCTTCGAGTCCTCCCCTCCTCCCCCGCCTTCCCCGTCCTCCCGACCCCGGACCGTTCTGCTCACCGGCGCCGCCGGTGGAGTCGGCACCCTGATGCGGGAGCTGCTGCCGCCCTACGGCTACCGGCTGCGGCTCTTCGACCAGCGGCCCATCGAGGGTGAACCGGACGCCATCACCGCGGAGTTGGCCGACACCGAGGCGCTGCGCGCGGCGGTCCGCGGGGTCGATGCGGTCATCCATCTCGCGGGCATCTCCCTGGAGTCGACGTTCGAGAAGATCCTGCGGGCCAACATCGAGGGGACGTACCGGCTGTACGAGGCGGCGCGCGAGGCCGGCGTGCGGCGCGTGGTCTTCGCCTCCTCCAACCACGCCGTCGGCTTCACCCCCCGCCCGCCGGACGGCTCCGCCGCCATCCCGGTCGGCACCGCGCGCCGCCCCGACACCTTCTACGGGCTCTCCAAGGGCTTCGGCGAAGACCTCGCCGCCCTCTACTGGGACCGCTACGGCATCGAGACCGTCTCGCTGCGCATCGGCTCCTGCTTCCCCGTGCCGACCACCGTGCGGATGCTGTCCATCTGGCTGAGCCCGGCGGACTGCGCCCGGCTGCTGCACGCCGCGCTGACCGCCGAGCACGTCGGCCACACGGTCGCCTACGCCTCCTCGGCCAACACCCGCCTGTGGTGGGATCTGACCACCGCCCGCGCGCTCGGCTACGCGCCCCGGGACGACTCCGAGCCGTACGCCGCCGAACTGATCGCCGCCCAGGGGGAACTCGACCCGGACGACCCCGACCACGCCCACCTCGGCGGAGCCTTCTGTACGAACCCGCCTATCTGGCCGTACTGACGGCATCCTTCACATCAACGGCATCAACGGCATCAACGGCATCAACGGCATTCCGCCACCGTACGGAACCTCGCCGCCACCCCCTCGCGTCCTTGCCTGCGAACGCCGCGGCACAACGCCACGGAACACCGCGGCAGCACACCACGCAGGAACGAGGAAACGCATCATGGGCATCGTCAGCTGGCTCGTACTGGGCCTGATCGCGGGCATCATCGCCAAGGTCCTGCTGCCGGGACGGGACCCGGGCGGGATCGTCGGCACGACCCTCATCGGCATCGCCGGCTCCTTCATCGGCGGCTGGCTCTCCACCCGCTTCCTGCACCGTCCGATACCGAAGGACTTCTACGACCCGTCGATGTGGATCGCCGCCGTCGCCGGCGCCCTGGTCCTGCTGATCGCCTACCGGCTGCTCTTCGGCAGCTCCCGCAGCCGGCGCTGACCCACCGGGCCGGTACCGGCCCGGACCGTCCGGGCCACGGCGACGGAACCGCGGCCGATCGCCAACCGTTGGGACCGTCATGACCGCTATGACTCCTGGCGCGAACCGTCCGCTCGGCTCCACGCGGGTGGCGGTGGCCGTCACCGCCCCGGTGCGGCTGGACGTGTCGGGCCTGCTGCTCGGCGCCGACGGCACGGTGCGCTCCGACGCCGACTTCGTCTTCTACAACCAGCCCGCGGGACCGGGGGTGACCCACACCGCGGCGGCCGGCGGTGCCGGTGACACCATCACGGTGGACACCGCCGCGGTGCCCGCGGGCGTCGAGAAGGTCATGGTCACCGCGAGCCTGGACGCGCCCGGCAGGACCTTCGCGGGCACCGAGCCGACCGGCACGGTCCGCGACGCGGACAGCGGCGCCGTCCTCGCGACGTTCACCCCGTCGCGGCTCGGCACGGAGACGGCGCTGGTGGTCATGGAGATCTATCGGCGGGGCGGCGGCTGGAAGGTCCGCGCGGTCGGCCAGGGGTACGCCAACGGGCTCGCCGGGATCGCCACCGACTTCGGCGTGAGCATCGAGGAACCGGCGGCCCCGCCGGCCGCCGCCGAGCCCGCGCGGGCCGCGGCACCCCCCGCGCCCCCGGCACCCCCCGCGCCTCCGGCCCCCGTTGCGCCCCCGGCTCCTGCCACCCCGTGGGGACCGCCCACCGGCGCCCCGGCCCCCCTCGCCCCGCCGCCACAGGGCGCCCCCGCCGCGCAGCCGCCCGCCGCCGGCACGGTCAACCTCGACAAGGGCCGGGTCAGCCTCCGGAAGAACCAGACCGTCTCGCTGGTCAAGTCCGGCCGCCCGGTGCTCGGCTCCGTCCGGATGGGCCTCGGCTGGGAGCCCGCGCGCCACGGCCGGAGCATCGACCTGGACGCCTCCGTCATCGCCTACGGCCCGGACCGCGGCAAGGTCGACAGCTGCTACTTCGGCAAGCTCACGATCCTCGACGGCGCGATCCAGCACTCCGGCGACAACCTCACCGGGGACGGCGCCGGCGACGACGAGGCCATCACCGTCCATCTCGGCGGGGTGCCCCCGGAGGTCACCGGCCTGGTCTTCACGGTCAACTCCTTCTCCGGCCAGAAGTTCTCCGAAGTCGCCAGCGCCTACTGCCGGTTGACGGACGCACAGACCGGCGAGGAACTGGTCCGCTTCGACCTGACCGGAGCGGAGCAGCGGACCGGCGTGATGATGGCCAAGCTGGTCCGCCGGCATTCCGGCGAGTGGGAGATGACCGCGCTGGGCGAGTTCGTCGACGCCCGTACGGTCCGCGGGATGGTCAAGCCCGCCGCCGCGGCGCTCTAGCCCCGCGCGCCCGGCGCGGACCGCCCGGCCGGGCCGCGGGCCCGTCAGGGGCGCCCCGCGCCGGGGCGGTCCCGGCCCGCCAGCCCCGCCACCCGGGCCAGCCGCTCGAAGGACTCCAGCAGCGCCGGGCGGTCGTAGGAGCTGGTGGTGACCAGTACCTCGTCCGCCCCGCTGCGCTCGATCAGCGTGCCGAGGGCGTCGGCGACCTGTTCCTCCGTACCGTGCACGTGTCCGCGCAGCGCGGACTCGTAGAACTCCCGCTCCCGCGCGGACATCGGCTCCCCACCGTCCTCCTCCGGGGGCCGCAGCGGCGGGAACACCCCGTGCGTACGGGAGTACGCCAGCGCCCGCGCCTCCGGCACCAGCAGCCGCCGCGCCGCCGCCTCCGTGGCGGCCACCGCCACCGTCCCGGAGACCACCACATACGGCCGCTCCCAGAGCGCCGAGGGGCGAAACGCGTCGCGGTAGCCGGCGATCGCGTCCAGCATCGCCTGCCGGCCCCGGATGTCGCCGATGACCAGGGCGAGCCCGGACCGGGCCGCGATGCCCGCGCCCGCGCCGGTCGCCAGCACGAACACCGGCACCGCCAGCCCCTCGGCGGGCCGGGCGTGGACCTGCGGATGGACGGTCTGAGTGCCGGTGAAGTAGCCCGTCAGCTCGGCGAGCCGGTCCCCGAAGTCCTCCGCGGCGTCCTTCTCCGCGCCCAGTGCCCGGCGGATCCCGCCGGTGAAGCCGACCGACCGCCCCAGCCCCATGTCGATCCGCCCGGGGAAGAGCGATTCCAGCACCCCGAACTGCTCGGCGACGACCAGGGGCCGGTGGTTGGGCAGCATCACCCCGCCCGTACCGACCCGGATGGCGGAGGTCGCCGAGGCCACCGCGGCGGCCAGGACCGTGGGCGCGGAGCCGGCGACCCCGGGGACGCCGTGGTGCTCGGAGACCCAGAAGCGGTGGTAGCCCAGCCGCTCGGCATACCGCGCCAGGTCCACCGTGTCCCGCAGCGCCTCCGCGGGCGGGTGACCAGCCCTGGTGCGGGAGCGGTCGAGGATCGAAAATTGTGTCGTCCCTGTCGTCGAGCTCACCTCCCCTTCAACGTCCGCACGCGCCCAAGATTCCGCCCCACACGCCCCCTCGGCGCTTTCCCCCCACGGCACAGACGAGGAGCGTCCGATGACCCAGCAGCCGCCCCCGGCCGGCGAACCCGGTCACCCCGCGCGCCCGGACCACCCGGACGGCGCAGCGCGTCCGGACATCCCCGACCGGGTCTCCGAGACGTACGGCGACCACGACCTCAGCACCGCTCCGGCCTTCGCCGGCGGCTTCATCAACTTCGGCTACTGGGCCTGGCTGCCCGAGGCCGCGGACCGCCCGCTGACCGAGGACGACCGGATCCGCAGCGAGCAGGACCTCTACCGCCTGGTGCTGGACACCTTCGACCGCCCGCGGGGCCGCACCGCCCTGGAGGTCGGGTGCGGGCGCGGACTGGGCTGCGCGCTGGCGCTGAAGGAGTTCGGCCTGGGGTCGGTGATCGGCCTGGACGCCCATCCCGACCAGATCGCCCGCGCCCGGGAGGCCAACGCCGAGCTGCTGCACGCCGGGCCCTCGGGCACCGCCGCCGGCCGGCTGGACTTCGTCCTCGGCCCGGCCCAGCAGATGCCGCTGCCGGACGGCTCGGTCGACTTCGTGTACTCCGTCGAGGCCGCCCAGCACTTCCGCGACCTGGCCGGGTTCGCCCGGGAGGCGGCGCGGGTGCTGCGCCCGGACGGCCAGTTCGCGCTGGCCACCTTCTTCGCCCGCATCAAGGAGGCCGTCCCGGTGCTGCCGGAGCTGCTGCCCCCGTACGCCGACGGCCTGGACGTCCCGCACCTGGTCGACGACGTGGCCGCGACGCTCTCCGCAGCCGGGCTGCGCAGCGTGGAGGTGACGCCGGTCGGCGAGGGGGTCTGGGAGAGCTACGACCGCTACATGGCCGAGCGGCCGGAGCTGCGCGACAAGTGGCCGCGGCACTACCTGGCGGCGTATCAGACCGGTCTGCTCGACTACTACCTCATCACCGCCGCGGCGCCCGCCGGTGCGGCGCCCGCCGCCACGGACCCGTGACGGCCACCGCGATCCCCGGCTCCTGGAGGCGGCCGAACAGCGTCCGCCCGTCCGGCGAGAAGACCGGCCCGGTGAACCGGCCGGACTCCGGTGCGTCCCCGAACACCGGTTGAACGCGGCACGGCATACGGGAAGCGGCCGGGGAGCGGTTGCCCCGCTCCCCGGCCGCCCGGGACCGCGCGTACTGCCCGGCGGACTCAGCCGGAGCGCCGCGACCGCGCCTTGAAGGCCGCCTTGCGCGCCTCCTTGGCGGCCTTCTTGTCCGGGTGCAGCCGGCCCATGGCCTCCAGGACGTCGGCGGTGGCCGGGTGGTCCACCCGCCAGGCCGCGTCGAAGAACCCGCTGTGCTGCTCGGTCAGGCCCTGGACGAGGTCCCGCAGCTCGGCCGCCGCCTCCTCGTCCACGCTGTCCAGCTGGGCCGCGATGGTGTCCACCGTCAGCCAGAAGATCATGTCCTGGGACGGCTCGGGGATGCCGGGCAGACCGCGCTCGGCGAGCCAGACCCGGGCCAGCCCTCCCAGCTGCCGGTCGTCGAGCACCTCGCGCAGCGCGGGCTCGGCGTCCGGGGCGACCAGCGAGAGGGTCTGCTGGGCGGCGAGCCGGCGCAGCGGGGCCCGCTCGTCGTCGCCGCGGGCGGCGGCGAGCAGGTCCCGGGCGGCGTCCAGGGGCGTACGGGCGGCGAGCCACTGCTCGGACTCGGCCTGGGCGAGCGTCTCGGGGTACTCGGGGAGCGCCTCCAGGAGGACGTCGGCGCCCTTGTCGGTGAGGTCGCCGACGGCCGGGGCGTGCACCCCGGCGTCCAGCATCCGGGCGCGGACCGCCCAGACGCCGAGCGGCGTGAGCCGGACCATGCCGTAGCGGGAGACGTCCTCGTCGTCCAGCGGCTGGGCGGCGGAGACCGTCTCGCCGTCCTCGTCCAGCTCCTCGATGAGCGCTTCGTCGACCGGCCGGTAGGCGACCAGCCCGATCGGCTCCAGCACGCGGAACTGGTCGTCCAGCCGCATCATCGCCGCGGAGACCTCTTCGAGGATGTCGTCCGTGGGCTCGTCCATGTCGTCCGGGACGATCATGGAAGCGGCCAGCGCGGGCAGCGGGACGTCCTGGTCGGGGGACTCGTTGAGGGCGCTGAGCAGGTAGAGGTTGCCGAGGATGCCGTCCAGCAGCTCGGCCTCCTCCTCCGGGTTCCAGTCGATCGCGTCGAGGTCCAGGTCGCCGCCCTCGGCGAGCTGGTCGGCGATGTCGGAGAGGTCGGGGGCGACAGCGTCGGCGAGCACGGTCTCCATGCCGCCGAGCCAGATGTCCAGGACGTCCTGCGGGCTGCCGGAGGTCAGCAGCGCGAGTTCGTCGCCCGGGGTGGCGGTGCCGACGGCCGCGCCGTCCGGCAGCTCCGCGCCGTCCTCGGCGTCCTCCTCTTCCGTGATCTCCACGAGCCCGGTGTCCACCGCCAGTTGCCACGCCTCGGCGGTGTACGCGAGCCCGTCCTCGTCCCCGGCCAGTCCCAGGTGCTCGGTGGCGGCGGCCAGCGGCTCGTGGAGGATCTCGCCGCCCACCCCGACCGGGACGCCGCTCTCGGCCCAGCGGGCCAGCTTGGCGGCCCGCGCCATCAGCGGAGCGCTCAGTGCGTCACGGGCCAGCTCCGCTTCGGAGTGCAGCCGCACCGGCGGCATGGTCGGGCGGTCTGCGGACATCTGGCTCAGCTCCTCGAACGGACTACGGCTCGTGCGCCGCCCAAGCGTAGACGGAATTCTCCCCATCTCGGGCGGTTCCCTCCCCGGTACGCCCCCGTCCACCGGGAAAACCTTGACAACTCCCTTGCGCGCACCAGGAATTGACGCGCGTAGCGCGCGCCGGCCCGGCTCCGCCACGCCCTCCTCCCCCCTTTTCCGCGCAGGCATGCACGCCGTCCCGCCGTACGCCCCGGCAAGGCACCGACGCGGACCGGCCACGGCACCGCGCGCGGCAGGGCCGCGTACGCGGGCCCGACCGGCGGCCACGACCCGCGACCCCCGGATGCCGCGTACCGAGCCCCGACCACCCTGTGTGACCGGCTGTCACTCCCCTGGCCCACGTCCGGACGCCAACCGCGCCCGGGGGTGGCGTACTGGGCTCGTAAGCACTGTTTCGGCGAGACAGAAGGAGTCATGATGCCGAAGTCGCAGAACCGTAAGTCGGGCAACAAGGACCGCGCCGCGGAGCGGCGTTCCGACCAGCACCGTCCCCGGTCGGAGGAGTCCGCGGCCGAGCGGACCCAGGACCTGAAGCCGCGGGCGCGCAAGGCTGACTGACCCGTGATGGGCAAGTGAGGCCGAGCGGCCGTCGCACTCCGGTGCGGCGGCCGTTCGCCGTTCCCGGGCGTACCGCCGCCGCCCTCACCAGCCGGTCCGCGGACGGGCTCCGGACCGCCCCGGCCCGCTCTGCGGCGGCAGCTGCGGCTCCGCCGCCCGGCAGCCGTGCCCCCTGCCCCTCCTCCGGGTCCCCCGCCGCCGGCTCCGGTACGAGATCCCGCACCAGCAGCGTCGCCCCGCCAAGCAGCGCCACGAACAGCCCGCGCGGCAGCCCCTGCCAGGCGGCGCCCCAGCCGTCGGCGAACGGCGTGGCCCAGCCCAGGCGGCGAGATCGCCGGACCAGAGGGCGAGCGCGGTGAGCGCCGCGGCGTACAGCACCGGCGCGATCAGCGCGGGCAGCAGCCCGAAGCCCCACCACCGGCCGTGGCCGGCGACCCGGCGCTGCCCCGGCCCGGACACCGCATCCCCGCCACAAGATCACACATGGCCGCAACCCTGTCGGCGAACGGCCCGCGGCCCGGCGGGAGTCCCACCGGGCCGCGGACCCGCCGTGGCGAGTGCTCAGTTGTGGCTGTGCAGGATCTCGTTCAGACCGCCCCAGACCGCCTTGTTCGGGCGGGCCTCGACGGCGCCCGTGGTGGAGTTGCGGCGGAAGAGGATGTTGTCGCCGCCGGACAGCTCCAGCGCCTTGACGATCTGGCCGTCGGGCATGGTGACCCGGGTGCCGGCCGTGATGTAGAGACCGGCCTCGACGACGCACTCGTCGCCCAGCGCGATACCGATACCGGACTCCGCGCCCAGCAGGCAGCGCTCGCCGATCGAGATGATCTGCTTGCCGCCGCCGGACAGGGTGCCCATCGTGGAGGCGCCGCCGCCGATGTCGCTGCCGTCGCCGATCACCACGCCCGCGCTGATCCGGCCCTCGATCATGGAGGTGCCCAGCGTGCCGGCGTTGAAGTTCACGAAGCCCTCGTGCATGACGGTGGTGCCGGCCGCGAGGTGGGCGCCCAGCCGCACCCGGTCGGCGTCCGCGATCCGCACGCCGGAGGGCGCCACGTAGTCGGTCATCCGCGGGAACTTGTCGACGCTGGTGACCTGGAGGTGCAGGCCCTCGGCGCGGGCGTTCAACCGCACCGTCTCCAGCCGGTCGACGGCCACCGGGCCGAGCGAGGTCCAGGCGACGTTGGTCAGCAGCCCGAAGACGCCCTCCAGGTTCTGGCCGTGCGGCTTGACCAGCCGGTGGCTCAGCAGGTGCAGGCGCAGGTAGGCGTCGTGCGCGTCCAGCGGCTTGTCGTCGAGCGAGGTGATGACCGTGCGGACGGCCACGACCTCCACCTCGCGGACCGGGTCGGGACCGATCGCCTTGCGGACGGCGCCGCCCAGCAGCTCGGCGGCTCGGTCGTCCGACAGCCGCTCGGTGCCGGCCGGGCCGAGGCCCTCGGCGGTCGCGGAGACCAGCTCGGGCTTGGGGTACCAGGTGTCGAGAACAGTGCCGTCGGAGGTGACGGTGGCGAGCCCGGCGGCGACGGCGCCGGTCGTACGGGGAGAATCAACGGAAACAGCAGCATCGGTCATGCCGGAAACCTAACCGGAGGTCGCCCGCCGAGGCGAACCGGTCTCAGCGATCGGTCCGCGCCCGTAGGGTCGCACAACCGCCCTCGTGCGCTCGCACGAGTCGGCCGCCCCCGCCGCCGTCCCGCGCCGCGGCCCCGGCCTCAGCCGAGCACGCCGGCCAACCCGTCCCGGACCAGGGCCCGTTCGAAGGGCCGGCCGGTCAGCAGATGCTGGAGGACCAGCCCGTCGGCGAACGCCACCACGGCCCGCGCGGTGGCCGGGTCCCCGATCCGCCGCCCGAGCAGCGCGACCATCTCGTCCAGGCACTCCGCCGCGATCGGCCGCACCGCCTCGTGCCGCAGCGCCGCCAGATACAGCTCGTACTCCAGCTCCACCCGCGACCGGTCGCCGGCCAGCGTCTCCTCGACCAGCCGCGCCACCTCGTCGGCCAGCGGCACCGCCGGATCGATCCCCGCCACCCAGCGTGCGAAATCCTCCAGCCACCCGCCGTTGGCCTGCCGCAGCGCGGCGACCAGCAGCTCGTCCAGCGTCGCGAAGTGATACGTCGTCGAGCCCAGCGGCACATCCGCGGCGGCCGCCACCGCGCGATGGCTGAGCCCGGCGATACCCCGCTCGCCGACCACCGCGATCGCCGCGTCGATGATCCGCTGCCGCCGGTCCGGGTCGTAGCGCCGCGCCATCAGTGCGCACCGTCCAGATTCAGCACGACCACCCCGGCGATGACCAGCAGCACCCCGAGGATCTTCAGCCAACTGGTGCTCTCCCCCAGGAACACCATCCCGATCGCCGCGATGACCGCCGTGCCCGCCCCGGACCAGATCGCATAGGTCGTTCCCACGCTCATCGACTTCAGCGTCCGCGCGAGCAGCGCGAAGGCCACCAGATACCCCAGCGTGGTGCCCACCGACGGCCACAGCTTCGTGAACCCGTGGCTGTACTTCATCGCCGTGGTCGCCAGGATCTCGGAGAGGATCGCCCCGGCCAGCGTCAGATAGACCATGCGTACGAGCGTACACAGCGATGCGTACGGGCGTACATAACCGCGCCACGAAAAGCCCGGGACGCACGGGACGCACGGGAATGCGGAACGGCCGTGCCCGCCAGGGGTGACTGGCGGGCACGGCCGTATCGCGATGGCGGATCGGTCAGACGTTGAACCCCAGCGCGCGCAGCTGCTCACGGCCGTCGTCGGTGATCTTGTCCGGGCCCCACGGGGGCATCCAGACCCAGTTGATCTTCAGCTCGCTGACGATGCCGTCCGTGGCGGACTTCGCCTGGTCCTCGATGACGTCGGTCAGCGGGCAGGCCGCGGAGGTCAGCGTCATGTCGATGGTGGCGATGTTGGCGTCGTCGATGTGGATGCCGTAGATCAAGCCGAGGTTGACGACGTCGATGCCCAGCTCGGGGTCGACGACGTCGTAGAGCGCCTCGCGGACCTCCTCCTCGGAGGCCGGCTTGGTGGTGGTGGTGGCGGGGGTGTCGGTCATGCGGTCTTCGCCTCCTGGGAGAGGGCCTTGGCCGTGGCGTCCTTCCAGGCCATCCAGCTCAGCAGTGCGCACTTCACGCGCGCCGGGTACTTCGAGACGCCGGCGAACGCGACCGCGTCCTCCAGCACCTCCTCCATCGCGTCGTCGGGCTCGACCTGGCCCTTGGACTGCATCAGCTCCAGGAACGTCTCCTGGATCCGCTGCGCCTCGCCGAGCTGCTTGCCGACCAGGAGGTCGTTGAGCACCGACGCGCTGGCCTGGCTGATGGAGCAGCCCTGGCCCTCGTAGGACACGTCCTCGATCGTCGTGCCCTCCAGCCGCACGCGCAGCGTGATCTCGTCACCGCACGTGGGGTTGACGTGGTGCACCTCGGCATCGCCGTCCCGGAGACCGCGCCCATGGGGGTGCTTGTAGTGGTCCAGGATGACGTCCTGGTACATGGAATCCAGCTTCACGACTCAGTCAGTCCTGTCCTCATCCGAAGAAGTTGCGGACGTGCTCCAGGCCCTCGACCAGGGCGTCGACCTCGGCCGGGGTGGAGTACAGATAGAACGACGCCCGCGTGGTCGCAGGAATTCCGTACCGCAGGCAGACCGGACGCGCGCAGTGGTGCCCCACCCGGACCGCGATGCCCTGCTCGTCCAGCACCTGGCCCACGTCGTGCGGGTGGATGTCGCCGAGCGTGAAGGAGATCGTCGCCCCGCGGTCCTCGGCCGTGCTCGGGCCGATGATGCGCAGGTCGGGGACCTCCAGCAGCCGCTTGACGGCGTACTCGGTGATCGCGTGCTCATGCGCGGCGATCCTGTCCATGCCGATCGAGGTGAGGTAGTCCACGGCCGCGCCGAGGCCGACGGCCTGCGCGATCGGGGGCGTACCGGCCTCGAACTTGTGCGGCGCGGGCGCGTAGGTCGAGGAGTGCATGGACACCGTCTCGATCATCTCGCCGCCGCCGAGGAACGGAGGCAGGTCCTCCAGCAGCTCCTGGCGGCCCCACAGCACGCCGATACCGGTCGGGCCGCACATCTTGTGGCCGGTGAAGGCCACGAAGTCGGCCTGCAGCGCCTGGACGTCCAGGACCATGTGCGGCGCGGCCTGCGAGGCGTCGATGCACACCAGCGCACCGACCTCCTGGGCCCGCCGGACGATCGTCTCGACCGGGTTGACGGTGCCCATGATGTTGGAGACCAGCGTGAAGGAGACGATCTTCGTCTGCTCCGTGATGATCTCGTCTATGTTGGACAGGTCGAGGCGGCCGTCGTCGGTGATGCCGAACCACTTCAGCTTCGCGCCGGTGCGCTGCGAGAGCAGCTGCCACGGGACGATGTTGGAGTGGTGCTCCATCTCCGTGATGACGATCTCGGTCTCGCGGTCCACGCGGTACGGCTCATCGGCCCAACCCAGCATGTTGGCAACGAGGTTGAGCGACTCCGAGGCGTTCTTGGTGAAGATCACCTCGTCCCGGCTGGGCGCGTTGATGAAGGCGGCGACCTTGTCGCGCGCGCCTTCGTACAGCGCCGTGGCCTCCTCGGCGAGCACATGCACGCCGCGGTGGACGTTGGCGTTGTGGCGTTCGTAGTAGGCGCTCAGGGCGTCGAGGACCTGGCGCGGCTTCTGCGACGTCGCCGCGTTGTCCAGGTACACGATCTTCTTCCCGTCGTGGACCTGACGGTCCAGAAGGGGGAAGTCCTTGCGGATCGCCTCTGTGTCGAGGAGGCCCGGCAGCTGTGTCACGCGGTCGTACCACCCTTCACGTATGCCTCGTAGCCCTCGGCCTCCAGCTTGTCCGCCAGCTCGGGGCCGCCGGACTCGGCGATCCGCCCGTTGGCGAAGACGTGGACGTGGTCGGGCTTGATGTAGCGGAGAATCCGGGTGTAGTGGGTGATGAGCAGGGTGCCCACCTGGCCGGTCTCGCGGACGCGGTTGACGCCCTCGGAGACGATCCGCAGCGCGTCGACGTCGAGGCCGGAGTCGGTCTCGTCGAGGATCGCGATGGCCGGCTTGAGCAGCTCCAGCTGGAGGATCTCGTGGCGCTTCTTCTCACCGCCGGAGAAGCCCTCGTTGACGTTGCGCTCGGCGAACGAGGGGTCCATGTGGAGGCGCTCCATGGCCTCCTTGACCTCCTTGACCCACAGCCGCAGCTTGGGGGCCTCGCCGCGGATCGCGGTGGCGGAGGTGCGCAGGAAGTTGGAGACCGAGACACCGGGCACCTCGACCGGGTACTGCATGGCGAGGAAGACGCCGGCCCGGGCGCGCTCGTCGACGGACATCTCCAGGACGTCCTCGCCGTCGAGGGTGACGGTGCCGCCGGTGATCGTGTACTTCGGGTGACCCGCGAGGGAGTAGGCGAGGGTCGACTTGCCGGAGCCGTTGGGGCCCATGATGGCGTGCGTCTCGCCCTGCTTCACGGTCAGGTCGACGCCCTTCAGGATCTCGCGCTGGCCGTTCTCGGCCTCGACGGAGACGTGCAGGTCGTGGATCTCAAGCGTTGCCATGGGGAACTCAGGACTCCTGGGTGACGGAGACGAGCACGTCGTCCCCTTCGATCTTTACGGGGTATACGGGGACGGGGCGCGTCGCGGGAAGGCCGGACGGCTTGCCGGTACGCAGGTCGAAACTGGAGCCGTGCAGCCAGCACTCGATCGAGCAGTCCTCGACCTCGCCCTCCGACAGGGAGACGTTCGCGTGCGAGCAGATGTCGTTGATCGCGAACACCTCGCCCTCGGTGCGGACCAGCGAGATCGGCGTACCGTCGATCTCCACCCTCTTGGGGGTGTCCTCCTCCAGCTCGCTGAGCGCCGCTGCGCGTACGTACGTCATGCCGCGGACGCTTCCAGCTCGGCTTCGATCTTGTTCATCAGGCGCTCCTCGACGTCCGGGAGGCCGATCTGCTGGACCAGCTCGGCGAAGAAGCCGCGGACGACCAGGCGGCGCGCCTCGTCGGCCGGGACACCGCGGGCCATCAGGTAGAACAGCTGCTCGTCGTCGAACCGGCCGGTCGCCGAGGCGTGGCCGGCACCGACGATCTCGCCGGTCTCGATCTCCAGGTTGGGCACCGAGTCGACCCGCGCGCCGTCGGTCAGGACGAGGTTGCGGTTGAGCTCGTAGGTGTCCGTGCCGGTGGCGGCCGCCTGGATGAGGACGTCGCCGATCCAGACCGCGTGCGCGTCCTGGCCCTGCAGCGCGCCCTTGTAGGTCACGTGGGAGCGGCAGTTGGGCGTGTCGTGGTCGACGAAGAGGCGGTGCTCCTGGTGCTGGCCCTGCTCGGTGAAGTACAGGCCGTAGAGCTCGGCCTCGCCGCCGGGGCCCGCGTAGTCGATGCGCGGGTGGAGGCGGACCAGGTCGCCGCCGAAGGTGACGACCACGGACTTGAAGGTGGCGTCCCGGCCGACCAGGGCGTTGTGCTGGCCGCAGTGGACGGCGGTGTCGTCCCAGTCCTGCACGGAGACGACGGTCAGCTTGGCGCCGTCGCCGAGGAGGTAGTCGACGTTGGCGGCGAGCACCGCGTCACCGGTGTGGTCGATGACCACGACCGCCTCGGCGAACGCGCCCAGCTCGACGACCTGGTGGCCGTAGGCGGTGCCGCCCTCGCCGTGGACGGTGATCCGGATCGGCTCGGTGAGCACGGTCTCCTTGGGGACCGTGACCACCGACGCCTTCTCGAACGAGCTGTACGCCTGGGCCGCGACCCGGTCCACCGGCTTGCCGGCCTTGCCGACCCGCGGGTCGGTGCGGTCGACCAGCTCGTGGGTGACGCCGTCGGGCGCGGTGATGTCGACCTTCAGGTCGGGACCGCCGGCCTCGGCGCTGCCGTCGTGCAGACCGCGCAGCCGCGCGAGCGGCGTGAAGCGCCACTCCTCCTCGCGGCCGTGCGGCACCGGGAAGTCCGCCACGTCGTAGGACGGCGGGGCGCTCATCCGGGTGGCGACGGTGGACTCCGCGGCCACCGCGATGGAGCCGGTGGTCGTGGAACCCGCCGGGATGTTCTGAGCCTCAGCCATGGCTGTCGTTGCGCTCGCTTTCTGCGTTCAGGGAGTCAGTCGCTGCGTGCGGACCGGCGTCAGCCGACCGCGCCTTCCATCTGCAGCTCGATCAGCCGGTTGAGCTCCAGCGCGTACTCCATCGGCAGCTCACGGGCGATCGGCTCGACGAAGCCGCGGACGATCATCGCCATGGCCTCCTGCTCGCTCAGGCCGCGCGCCATCAGGTAGAACAGCTGGTCCTCGCTGACCTTGGAGACCGTCGCCTCGTGGCCCATGGACACGTCGTCCTCGCGGACGTCCACGTAGGGGTAGGTGTCCGAGCGGGAGATGGTGTCCACGAGCAGCGCGTCGCACAGCACGTTGGACTTGGAGCCCGCGGCGCCCTCGCCGATCTCGACCAGACCGCGGTAGGAGGTCCGGCCGCCGCCCCGGGCCACCGACTTGGAGACGATGTTGGAGGAGGTGTTCGGCGCCATGTGGACCATCTTGGAGCCGGCGTCCTGGTGCTGGCCCTCGCCCGCGAAGGCGATGGACAGCGTCTCGCCCTTGGCGTGCTCACCCATGAGGTAGACCGCCGGGTACTTCATGGTCACCTTGGAGCCGAGGTTGCCGTCGACCCACTCCATCGTCGCGCCCTCATAGGCGACGGCGCGCTTGGTGACCAGGTTGTAGACGTTGTTCGACCAGTTCTGGATGGTCGTGTAGCGGCAGCGGCCGCCCTTCTTGACGATGATCTCGACGACCGCGGAGTGCAGCGAGTCGGACTTGTAGATCGGCGCCGTGCAGCCCTCGACGTAGTGGACGTAGGCGTCCTCGTCGACGATGATCAGGGTCCGCTCGAACTGGCCCATGTTCTCGGTGTTGATGCGGAAGTACGCCTGGAGCGGGATGTCCACATGGACGCCCTTGGGGACGTAGATGAACGAGCCGCCGGACCACACCGCGGTGTTCAGCGACGCGAACTTGTTGTCGCCGACCGGGATGACCGTGCCGAAGTACTCCTGGAAGAGCTCGGGGTGCTCCTTCAGCGCGGTGTCGGTGTCCAGGAAGATGACGCCCTGCGCCTCCAGGTCCTCGCGGATCTGGTGGTAGACGACCTCCGACTCGTACTGCGCGGCGACACCGGCGACCAGGCGCTGCTTCTCCGCCTCGGGGATGCCCAGCTTGTCGTAGGTGTTCTTGATGTCCTCGGGCAGCTCCTCCCAGGAGGCGGCCTGCTGCTCGGTGGAGCGGACGAAGTACTTGATGTTGTCGAAGTCGATGCCCGACAGGTCGGAGCCCCACTGCGGCATGGGCTTCTTGTCGAACAGCTTCAGGCCCTTGAGGCGGAGCTTGAGCATCCACTCCGGCTCGTCCTTCTTGCCCGAGATGTCGCGGACGACCTCCTCGGAGAGACCGCGCTTCGCCGAGGCGCCGGCCACGTCGGAGTCGGCCCAGCCGTATTCGTACTTGCCCAGGCCCTCGAGCTCAGGGTGAGCAGTCTCCGTGGGGAGCGTCATGCGGGGTTCCTCCCGGCCGTGCTTGCAGATGCTGTGGTGGTCTTCGTGGTGCTGCTGTGAGCGGTGCTGCCGTGCGTCGCCTTGCCGGCCCCGGCCTTCGGGACGAAGGTCGTGCACACTCCGTCGCCGTGGGCGATGGTGGCAAGTCGCTGTACGTGGGTCCCGAGCAATCGGGAGAAGACCTCGGTCTCCGCCTCGCACAGCTGCGGGTACTGCTCGGCGACATGGGCGACCGGGCAGTGGTGCTGGCAGAGCTGCTCACCGAGCTGGGGATTGGGCGCGCTGCGCGCCGTAGCAGCGTACCCGTCCGCGGTCAACGCCTTCGCCAGGGCCTCCGTACGGGCCTCCGGATCGGCGGCCTCGACCGCCTTGCGGTAGCCCTCGGCCTGGGCCGCGAGGCGCGCGCGGGCGAACGCGGCGACCGCCGCCTCGCCCTCCTCCCCGCCGCCCGCGCTCTGCGCGATCCAGCGCAGCGCGTCGGAGGCGAGCTGGTCGTACGCCTGGTCGAAGGCGTCCCGCCCGCAGTCGGTGAGCGCGAACGCCTTGGCCGGGCGGCCGCGGCCCCGCGTGCCGTAGACCCGCTTCTCACGGGGCTCGACGACGCCCTCCGCGGCCAGCGCGTCCAGATGGCGGCGGACGGCGGCCTGGGTCAGCTCCAGGCGGAGGGCCAGCTCGGCCGCGGTGGACGGACCGTGGTCGAGGATCGAGCGGGCGACGCGGTTGCGGGTGCCCTGCTGCTCGTCGTGCGGCGCGGGGGCGGGGCCGGCCTGCGCGGGCCGCTCGGGCGCGGAGGAAACCGGGTCGGCGGTCGGCTGGACCGCTGGCCTCTCCTGATCCTCACTCGCGTATTTCACAACGCCATTGTTGCGTAATTCGCCAAAGCGATTCAAGCCTGTTTCACATCACGGACTGGTGGCCTCGATCACTTAGGGTTACCTAATTCCGCACTCGCCCCGGACCCCTGAAACGCCCTCCGGCCTGCGACGACGCGGCCTCGTCACCCCGGCCCGCCGCACGCCCCCGGGGCACTCCGCGGACGCCGCGCCGATGGCCGAAGACCGCCGCCACCCGCACCGCCGTCCCAGCGACCCGGCCCCCGGACCGTACCCGAGCCCCCCTCCCGGCCACCCGGCCCCGCTCCGTAGACTGCCCGCCATGCGCAGTACCTCCCCGGGGGGCGACCCCCAGACCCGCCCCCTTCCTTCGGCGGGGGGACCCCCCGGCCGGGAACCTGCCGTCGAGGTCGTCGGCCTGGTCAAGCGGTACGGGGCCAAGACCGCCGTGGACGGGCTCGGCCTCACCGTCGCCCGCGACTCGGTGACCGCCGTCCTCGGCCCCAACGGCGCCGGCAAGACCACCACCGTCGAGACCTGTGAGGGCTACCGCCGCCCGGACGCCGGCCGGGTCCGCGTACTGGGCCTGGACCCGGTCGCCGACGCCGCCGCGCTGCGGCCGCGCATCGGCGTGATGCTCCAGTCCGGCGGCGTCTACGCGGGCGCCCGGGCCGAGGAGATGCTCCGGCACACCGCCACCCTGCACGCCCACCCGCTCGACGTGGCCGACCTCATCGACCGGCTGGGGCTGGGCAGTTGCGGCCGCACCCCCTACCGGCGGCTGTCCGGCGGCCAGCAGCAGCGCCTCGCGCTGGCGATGGCCGTGGTCGGCCGCCCCGAGCTGGTCTTCCTGGACGAGCCCACCGCCGGCCTGGACCCGCAGGCCCGGCACGCCACCTGGGACCTCGTCCGCGAACTGCGCGCCGACGGTGTCAGCGTCGTCCTCACCACCCACTTCATGGACGAGGCCGAGCAGCTCGCCGACGACGTCGCGATCATCGACGGCGGGCGGGTGATCGCCCAGGGCAGCCCCGACGAGCTGTGCAAGGGCGGGGCCGAGAACAGCCTCCGCTTCACCGGCCGCCCCGGTCTGGACATCGCCTCGCTCCTCAAGGCCCTGCCCGCCGACAGCATCGCCACCGAACTCACCGCCGGCACCTACCGCGTCAACGGCCGGATCGACCCGCAACTCCTGGCCACCGTCACCTCCTGGTGCGCCCAGAACGGCGTGATGCCGGACTCGATAGCCGTCGAACGGCACACTCTTGAGGACGTTTTCCTGGAGCTCACGGGGAAGGAGCTGCGCGCATGACGCGGGGTCACTCGCCTTTCGGCCGGGGGTCCGGGGGTCGCACCCCGGGACGGCACAGCCTGGAGCTCACGGGGAAGGAGCTGCGCGCATGACCGCCGGGACCGGAACGTTCGCCCCTCGGCCGGGTGCCGCCCCGCTGCCGCGGATGATCCGCGCACAGGCGGCCCTGGAGACCAGGATGCTGCTGCGCAACGGTGAGCAGCTGCTGCTGACCGTCGTCATCCCGACGCTGCTGCTGGTGCTGTTCTCCGCCGTCGACATCATCGACACCGGGGCCGGGAAGTCGGTGGACTTCCTCGCGCCGGGCATCCTGGCGCTCGCCGTGCTGTCCACCGCCTTCACCGGCCAGGCCATCGCGACCGGCTTCGAGCGCCGCTACGGGGTCCTCAAGCGGCTGGGCGCCTCACCGCTCCCCCGCTGGGCGCTGATGACGGCGAAGACCTGCGCGGTGCTGGTCACCGAGGTCCTCCAGGTCGTCCTGCTGACGGTGGTCGCCTTCGCGCTGGGCTGGTCGCCGCGCGGCAACCCCGTCTCCGTCGTCCTGCTGCTCCTCGTGGGCACCGCGGCGTTCTCGGGCCTGGGCCTGCTGATGGCCGGCACCCTCAAGGCGGAGGCCACCCTGGCCGCCGCCAACCTGGTCTTCCTGCTGCTCCTCGTGGGCGGCGGCGTCATCGTCCCCCTGGCGAAGTTCCCGGAGGCCGCGCAGACGGTGCTGGGGCTGCTGCCGATCTCCGCACTCTCCGACGGACTGCGCACGGTGCTCCAGCACGGGGCCGGGATCCCCTGGGCAGACCTCGGCATCCTGGCGGTCTGGGCGGTAGTGGGCCTGGGCGCCGCGGCGAAGTTCTTCCGCTGGGAGTAGGCCGCCCGCGGCCCGTCCCGGCCGGAACCGCCGGACCGGGCCCACGTACGCCCCCACCTCGGCAAACACCCTCCCCACCGCCGGCCGGAGGCGGCAAACCGGACCCTCGTGAAAACGCGCACAAGCCGTTGCCTACGATGGCACGCGTGCCGAACACGCTGAATCCCCTTGAGCTGATCGCCCGTCGCTGGCAGCCGTCCGCACGGTTCGTCCGGCGGGCCGCGCTCGCCACCGTCGTGATGGCCGTGGTCATCGTCGTGACCGGCGGGGCGGTCCGGCTGAGCGACTCCGGTCTGGGCTGCTCGACCTGGCCGCAGTGCACCCCGGGCAGTCTCACACCGACCGCCGCGATGGGCGTGCACGGCCTGATCGAGTTCGGGAACCGCATGCTGACGTACGTGCTCTGCGCGGTCGTCGGGGTGTTCATCATCGCCGCCCGCGCCCAGCAGCCCCGGCGCCGGTCGCTCACCAAGCTCGGCTGGGCGCAGTTCTGGATCATCCTGGCGAACGCGCCGGTCGGCGGCATCACCGTGCTGACCGGGCTGAACCCGTACATCGTCGCCGCCCACTTCCTGCTCTCCACCGCCCTGCTCACCGTCGCCGTGCTCTCCTGGCAGCGGGCCTGCGAGGGCGACGAGGAGCCGCGCGACCTGGTGGCCCGCCCGGTGCGCCAGCTGGCGTGGCTGCTGGTCCTGGCGTCCGGCGCGCTGACCGTGGTCGGCACCCTGGTCACCGGCTCCGGCCCGCACGCCGGCGACGCCCGCCAGGTGCACCGCATCGCGGTGAACTGGCGGGAGATCACCCAGCTGCACGTCGACCTGGCGTACATCGTGGTCGGCCTGAGCGTCGCGCTGTGGTTCACGCTTCGCGCCGTTAAGGCCCCGGCCGCGCCCCGCAAGGCGGTCCTGCAGCTGTTCGCGGTCCTCGCCCTCCAGGGCGTCTTCGGCTACGTCCAGTACTTCCTGGGCCTGCCGGCGTTCGTCGTGGGACTCCACATGTTCGGCTCGACGCTGGTCTGGATCGCCGTCCTGCGGGTCTTCCTCACGCTGCGCGAGCGCGGTCCGGTCCCGGCCGTACCCGGCCCGGCCGACCGCCTCGAGGTTCTGGAACCGCAGCCGGCCGCCTAGTCACCAGGTGTCCGGCGAGTCCCCGGCCCGCAGCCGGTAGACCCGCCGGGCGGTGCCCGAGCCGACCATCTCGGTGATCCGCCGGCCGTCCGAGGCGGCGCACAGCCCCTCGGCGGTCCACTCCCCCATGACGCGTGCCATGGCGCGTAAGAAGAACCGCGCGCCGGTGACGTAGAGCTCGGGCAGCCCGCGTGCTCCGGAGGAGAACAGCAGCTTGCCGAACGGGGCCTGGCCGAGGGCCTCTTCGGGGTCCGGCCCGGTGTCCGCGTAGACATGGGAGTGCACGGCGGCGAGCTGCGCGGCCCGCCGGTGGTGCGGGGTCTCGGGCAGCAGGACGAGATCCGAGCCGAGGCCGGCGGTGGCCCGCAGGAAGTCCGCCAGGGGCCGCGGATCGGGGCAGTGCAGCTGCACCGGCAGCCCGGTCGCCACCGCGCTCCACAGCAGGTGCCGGACGAGCGCCGGCTCCGCCAGCCGGCCTCCGGGGCGGCGCCCGCGCAGCCAGCGGTCGGCGGCGCGCCGCACCTCGCCGCCGTCCGGGGCGCGGCCCTCGCAGTACATGGCGCCGGAGGCGAACGCGGTGGCGTGCTGGGCCGCGGCGTACAGGGCTTCCGCGGTGTAGCCGATGAAGGAGTCGACGCTGCCGGAGGTGTCGGCGACCTGCTCGGCGAGCGGTTCGAGCCGGACCACCTCGTGGGCGCGGGCCTCGGCGGCGGCGGACAGTTCGGCGGCCGAGGTCAGTTCGCTGCGGGCGCCGGTCTCCAGCAGGTACGTGCCGATGCCGGCGCCGCGGAGCAGCAGCCGGCCGGCGTGGAAGGCGCCCACCTCGCGCCGGCGGGCCAGATAACGCACCGGCGGGCAGTGCGGCTCCAGGCCGAGCAACGGGGGGCACCAGCGGCGTATCGCGAGACCGGTGCGGGTGTCGAAGTAGCTGGTGCCCGCGGGCGCCGGGCCCTGGGCGCCGACCGCGGTGGCCAGGTGCGCCTCGAAGGACCCGAGGCCCAGTTCTCCGTGGACGGCGCCGTGGCTGTACTGGTCGACGAGCGGTGGCAGTCCCTCCATCCGCCCCTCCCAGCCGTCAGTCCGCCAGGCGTGGCCGAATCGCCGCGCCTGGTGGGCTTAACGGGCGAGCGGGTGGTGAGGTAGCGGGCGGCGCGCCCCGGCGCACGGCACCGGGGCCCGTCCACCAGGGGAGCGTCACGGGTTGGCCGGGCCGCCCACCTGGATGCCCGCCATCCGGGACCACTCGTACGGGCCGGTGCGGACCTTGGCGGCCAGCTCGCCGTCGAAGTCGTCCTGGAGCGTGATGCCGGCCAGGTCCGCGGCGCCCTTGGCGCTGTCGTAGCTGTCCGCCACGAGGTTGCCCCACTCGCCGTTGGCGCCGACCAGCGCGATGCGGGTGCGCCCGCGGCCGATGTGCGCGAGCTGGCCCTCGGCGCTGCCGCCGTGCGTCTTGGCGAAGGCGCGGATCTGCCCGGCGAGCTTGGCCGTCCGCTTGTCGGCCCGCGTGTCCGCCGTGGTCGCGGACGCCGCGCCGTCCGCCGCCTGCTCGTCCGCCTGCTGGGTGTCTGCCATGAACAGCATGCTACCCGCGGGTAATGGAACGAGGAAGGCTTGCCGGGAGTGACGCTCGGCGCAGGAACTCAGCGCAGGAACGGGTCCACGGCGACGGCGACGAACAGCAGCGAGACATAGGTGATGGACCAGTGGAACAGCCGCATCTCCTTGAGCTTGGCTCCCGTGATCCCGGCCTTGGCGCGGGACTGGAGGGCGTGCGCCTCACGGAGCCAGAACGCGCCGCAGGCGACCGCGACCGCGGTGTAGAACCAGCCGGTGTAGCCCAGCGGTTGGAGCAGCAGCGAGACGGCGACCATCACCCAGCTGTAGACGACGATCTGCCGGGCGACGACCTTGTTGCCCGCCACGGCCGGCAGCATCGGCACGCCGACCCGCTTGTAGTCGTCCGTGACCTTCATCGACAGCGGCCAGTAATGCGGCGGCGTCCAGAAGAAGATGACGAGGAAGAGGACGAACGAGGCCCAGGAGACGGAGTTGGTCACCGAGGACCAGCCGATGAAGACGGGCATGCAGCCCGCGATGCCGCCCCAGACGATGTTCTGCGACGTGCGCCGCTTGAGGATCATCGTGTAGACGACGACGTAGAAGAGCAGCGCCCCGAGGGACAGCATCGCCGACAGCGGGTTGACGAGGAACCAGAACCAGGCGGTGGAGCCGACCGCGAGGACGGTCGCGAAGACCAGGCACTCGCGCGGCGAGACCATGCCGGTGACCAGCGGGCGCTGGGAGGTGCGGTCCATCATCGCGTCGATGTCGCGGTCCAGGTACATGTTGTACGCGGCGGCGCCGCCGGCGGAGAGGTAGCCGCCGACGCAGGTCGCCAGCACCAGCCACAGGTCCGGCACCCCGCGGGCCGCCAGGAACATCACCGGCACCGTGGTCATCAGCAGCAGCTCGATGACCCGCGGCTTGGTCAGCGCCACGAACGCCTTGAGCCGGGGGCCGAACGGCCGGTTACCGGGACTCCCGGGGACCTGAGAGAGCGCCCCCGCAGGACGGGATTCGACGGCCGTCACGCACACCCCTGGAAGTAACGTCAGCGGCGTGAGCCGCGGAGATAAGGCCAGCAAGCCCCGTCGGCGTGGTGACCCGGTGGGGCTTGCGCTTACCACGCCACTTTAGACGTTGGCCATACGGCGATCTTCGCGGGGGTGCCGTCGTGTTGGCCCGCCCGCCGCGGGGTGACGGCGGGCGGCTCCCGGAGGAATGTCCCAAGGATCCCCCGAGCTTTCCCCGGCCGTTCGCCCGGCGTTCGGGAGGCGAACGCGACGGCCGCCCGGCAGTCTGGTCGTATGGCGTCGCCCCTGGCGCCGGGAATGCCTGAAGTGCCGATTCAGTTGCCCTAAGCGACAAGTTCCCGTGATCGCGGCCTACCCGACTGAGCGCCGTTTCCACCGACTGAGCGTCGAAAAGGCGCGTGCATTCACGGGGGTAGGCTCGACACCGCCTGGCGGACATACCGTCCGCGGCATTCGACATGTGGAGAGGAGCCCTGACTCAGGGTGAGCAACAAGCCGACCACCACAGATTTCGAGTGGACCGAACTGGACCAGCGGGCTGTGGACACCGTCCGTGTGCTGGCCATGGACTCCGTGCAGAAGGTCGGTAACGGCCATCCGGGTACGGCCATGAGCCTGGCTCCCGCCGCCTATGTTCTGTTCCAGAAGCTGATGCAGCACGACCCCGCGGACCCGGACTGGACCGGCCGCGACCGGTTCGTCCTCTCTGCCGGCCACTCCAGCCTGACGCTCTACATCCAGCTCTACCTGGCCGGCTACGGCCTGGAGCTCGACGACCTCAAGAGCTTCCGCACGTGGGGCTCCAAGACCCCCGGTCACCCGGAGTACGGCCACACCGCCGGTGTGGAGACCACCACCGGCCCGCTGGGCCAGGGCGTCGCCAACGCCGTGGGCATGGCGATGGCCGCCCGCTACGAGCGCGGCCTGTTCGACCCCGACGCGCCGCAGGGCACCTCGCCCTTCGACCACACCATCTGGGCCGTCGCCGGTGACGGCTGCCTCCAGGAGGGCATCGCCGCCGAGGCGTCCTCCCTGGCGGGCCACCAGAAGCTCGGCAACCTCGTCCTGCTGTGGGACGACAACCACATCTCCATCGAGGGCGACACGGAGACCGCGGTCTCCGAGGACACCCTCAAGCGCTACGAGGCGTACGGCTGGCACGTCCAGCGCGTCGAGCAGCTGCCCAACGGCGACCTGGACCCGGCCGGGCTGGCCAGGGCCCTGGAGGCCGCCAAGGCCGAGACCGAGCGCCCCTCGTTCATCGCGGCCCGCTCGATCATCGCCTGGCCGGCCCCGAACGCCCAGAACACCGAGGCCGCGCACGGCTCCGCGCTGGGCGCCGAAGAGGTCGCCGCCACCAAGCGCGTGCTGGGCTTCGACCCGGAGCAGGACTTCGAGGTCGCCGGCGAGGTGCTGGCGCACACCCGTGCCGCCCAGGACCGCGGTCGCGAGGCCCGTGCCAAGTGGGAGAAGTCGTTCGCCGCCTGGCGCACCGCCAACCCCGAGCGCGCCGCCGAGTTCGACCGGATCGCCGCGGGCGAGCTGCCGGAGGGCTGGCAGGACCACGTCCCCGCGTTCGAGACCGGCAAGTCCGTGGCCACCCGCGCCGCGTCCGGCAAGGTGCTGCACGCGCTGGGCGCGATCATCCCCGAGCTGTGGGGCGGTTCGGCCGACCTCGCGGGGTCGAACAACACCACGATCGACAAGACCTCGTCGTTCCTGCCGGAGGGCAACCCGCTGCCGGGTGCCGACCCGTACGGCCGCACCATCCACTTCGGTATCCGCGAGCACTCCATGGCCGCGGAGATGAACGGCATCACGCTGCACGGCAACACCCGTGTGTACGGCGGCACCTTCCTGGTGTTCTCCGACTACATGCGCAACGCCGTCCGACTGTCCGCACTGATGCACCTGCCGGTGACGTACGTGTGGACGCACGACTCCATCGGCCTGGGCGAGGACGGCCCGACCCACCAGCCGGTCGAGCACCTGGCCTCACTGCGCGCCATCCCGGGCCTGAACGTCGTGCGCCCGGCCGACGCCAACGAGACCGCGATCGCCTGGCGCGAGATCATGCGCCGCTGGACGAAGGAGTTCGGCGTGGGCGCCCCGCACGGTCTGGCGCTGACCCGTCAGGGCGTGCCGACCTACGAGGCCAACGAGGCCACCGTCAAGGGCGGTTACGTCCGCTTCGAGGCCGAAGGGGCCGACGGCCGGACCGCCGAGCCGCAGGTCGTGCTCATCGCCACCGGTTCCGAGGTGCAGCTGGCCGTCGCGGCCCGTGAGCAGCTCCAGGCCGAGGGCGTCCCGACCCGCGTGGTGTCGATGCCGTCGGTGGAGTGGTTCGAGGAGCAGGACCAGGAATACCGCGACAGCGTGCTGCCGCCGTCGGTCAGGGCCCGTGTCGCCGTCGAAGCCGGCATCGGCCTGACCTGGCACCGCTACGTCGGTGACGCCGGCCGGATCGTTTCCCTGGAGCACTTCGGCGCCTCGGCCGACGGCAAGCTCCTCTTCCGCGAGTTCGGCTTCACTCCCGAAGCGGTGGCCGACGCCGCCCGGGAATCGCTGGCCGCCGCCGCGCGCTGACGCCCGTATACGACAAGTAGGAGATGCAGAACCCATGACAGACGCACTCAAGCGCCTCTCCGACGAAGGCGTCGCGATCTGGCTGGACGACCTGTCGCGCAAGCGCATCACGTCCGGCAACCTCGCCGAGCTGATCGACCAGCAGCACGTCGTCGGTGTCACGACCAACCCGTCGATCTTCCAGAAGGCGATCTCCGCGGGCGACGGCTACCGCCAGCAGGTCCACGACCTCGCCACCCGCAAGGTCACCGTCGACGAGGCCATCCGCATGATCACGACGGCGGACGTCCGGGACGCCGCCGACATCCTGCGGCCGGTCTTCGACGCGACCGGCGGCCAGGACGGCCGGGTCTCCATCGAGGTCGACCCGCGCCTGGCCCACAACACCGAGGCCACCATCGCCGAGGCCAAGCAGCTGGCCTGGCTGGTGGACCGCCCGAACACGCTGATCAAGATCCCGGCCACCAAGGCGGGCCTGCCGGCCATCACCGAGGTGATCGGCCTGGGCATCAGCGTCAACGTCACGCTGATCTTCTCGCTGGAGCGCTACCGCGAGGTGATGGACGCCTACCTGGCCGGCCTGGAGAAGGCCAAGGCGGCGGGTCTGGACCTGTCCCTGATCCGTTCGGTGGCCTCGTTCTTCGTGTCCCGGGTGGACACCGAGATCGACAAGCGCCTGGAGAAGATCGGCACGGACGAGGCCAAGGCCCTCAAGGGCAAGGCCGCCCTGGCCAACGCGCGCCTGGCGTACCAGGCGTACGAGGAGGTCTTCGGCACCGAGCGCTGGGCCGCCCTCGACAAGGCGGGCGCCCACAAGCAGCGTCCGCTGTGGGCCTCGACCGGTGTGAAGGACCCGGCGTACAAGGACACCCTGTACGTGGACGAGCTGGTCGCCCCGGGCACCGTCAACACCATGCCGGAGGCCACGCTCCAGGCCACCGCCGCCCGCGGTGAGATCACCGGCGACACGGTGCGCGGCACCTACGCCGGCGCCCAGGCCGACCTCGACGCGCTCGCCGCACTCGGGATCTCGTACGACGACGTCGTGCAGCTCCTGGAGGACGAGGGCGTGGAGAAGTTCGAGGCTGCCTGGAACGACCTGCTCAAGTCGACGGAGGCGGAGCTGTCGCGCCTCGCTCCCTCGGAGGGCTGATCTCCCTTGTCTGGTTCACACGGAGCTAACCCGCTCCGTGACGCCGCGGACCGACGGCTCCCGCGTATCGCGGGGCCGTCGGGCCTGGTCATTTTCGGCGTCACGGGCGATTTGTCCCGTAAGAAGCTGATGCCCGCGGTCTACGACCTGGCGAACCGGGGGCTGCTGCCGCCGGGCTTCTCGCTGGTCGGCTTCGCCCGCCGCGAGTGGGAGGACGAGGACTTCGCGCACGAGGTGTACGAGGCCGTCAAGCAGCACTCCCGCACGCCGTTCCGCGAGGAGGTCTGGCAGCAGCTGGTCCAGGGCTGCCGCTTCGTCCAGGGCAACTTCGACGACGACGAAGCCTTCGAGACGCTCAAGGACACCATCAACGAGCTCGACAAGGCGCAGGGCACGGGCGGCAACTTCGCCTTCTACCTGTCAGTGCCGCCGAAGTTCTTCCCCAAGGTCGTCCAGCAGCTCAAGAAGCACGGGCTGGCCGACCAGAAGGCGGACTCCTGGCGCCGCGCGGTCATCGAGAAGCCGTTCGGCCACGACCTGGCGAGCGCCCAGGAGCTCAACCGGATCGTCCACGAGGTCTTCCCGCCCAACGAGGTCTTCCGGATCGACCACTACCTGGGCAAGGAGACGGTCCAGAACATCCTGGCGCTGCGGTTCGCCAACACGATGTTCGAGCCGCTGTGGAACCGCGGCTATGTCGACCACGTCCAGATCACCATGGCCGAGGACATCGGCATCGGCGGCCGGGCCGGCTACTACGACGGCATCGGCGCCGCCCGCGACGTCATCCAGAACCACCTCCTCCAGCTGCTCGCGCTGACCGCCATGGAGGAGCCCGCCTCCTTCGAGGCGGACGCGCTGGTCGCCGAGAAGACCAAGGTGCTGGGGGCCGTCCGGCTGCCCAGGGACCTCGGCAAGGAGACCGTCCGGGCGCAGTACACGGCCGGCTGGCAGGGCGGCGAGAAGGTCGTCGGCTACGCCGAGGAAGACGGCATCGACCCGAAGTCGAAGACCGACACCTACGCCGCGATCAAGGTCGGGATCGACAACCGCCGCTGGGCGGGCGTCCCCTTCTACCTGCGGACCGGCAAGCGCCTGGGCCGTCGGGTCACCGAGATCGCGGTGGTCTTCCAGCGCGCCCCGCACTCCCCGTTCGACCACACCGCCACCGAGGAGCTGGGGCAGAACGCCCTGGTCATCCGGGTGCAGCCGGACGAGGGCGTGACCGTGCGGTTCGGCTCCAAGGTGCCCGGCACCTCGATGGAGGTGCGCGACGTGTCGATGGACTTCGCGTACGGCGAGTCCTTCACGGAGTCCAGCCCCGAGGCGTACGAGCGGCTGATCCTCGATGTGCTGCTCGGCGACGCCAACCTCTTCCCGCGCCTGGAGGAGGTCGAGCTCTCCTGGAAGATCCTCGACCCGATCGAGACGTACTGGGACAAGCACGGCAAGCCCGCGCAGTACCCGGCGGGCACCTGGGGCCCCGACGAGGCGGACGAAATGCTCGCACGAGACGGACGGAGCTGGCGTCGGCCATGAAGATCGATCTGACGGAAACCACGGCCAGCAAGATCAACAAGGCGCTGGTCCAGGGCCGCCGCGCGGTCGGGACCCCGGCCATCGGCATGGTGCTCACCCTCGTCATCGTCACCGACGAGGAGAACGCCTACGACGCCCTGAAGGCGGCCAACGAGGCGTCCCGCGAACACCCTTCGCGCACCCTGGTCGTCGTCAAGCGGGTCAGCCGGTCGCCGCGCGACCGCGCCAAGGCACGCCTGGACGCCGAGGTGCGGGTCGGCACGGACGCCGGCACCGGCGAGACGGTGGTGCTGCGGCTGTACGGCGAGGCGATCGACCACGCCCAGTCCGTGGTGCTGCCGCTGCTGCTGCCGGACGCCCCGGTGGTGGTCTGGTGGGCCGTCAACGCCCCGCTGGACCCGGCCAAGGACCCGCTCGGCGCGCTGGCGCAGCGCAGGGTCACCGACGCCTACGCCTCCGAGGAGCCCATCCGGGAGCTGTCCGCGCGCGCCGACACGTACACCCCGGGTGACACGGATCTGTCCTGGACCCGGATCACGCCCTGGCGCTCGATGCTGGCGGCGGCGCTCGACCAGTCGCCGTGCACGGTCACCTCGGCCGTGGTCGAGGGCGAGGAGTTCAACCCGAGCTGCGAGCTGCTCGCCATGTGGCTCGCCAGCAGGCTGGACGTGCCGGTACAGCGCACCGTCTCGGCGGGCCCCGGGCTCACCGCGGTACGGCTGGAGTCCAGCGGCAGCGGAACGATCGTCCTGGACCGCCCGGACGGTTCGCTGGCCACCCTCTCCATGCGCGGCCAGCCCGACCGCGCGGTGGCGCTCAAGCGCCGGGAGACCTCCGAGCTGCTCGCCGAGGAGCTGCGCCGGCTCGACCCGGACGACATCTACGCCGCCGCGCTGAAGTACGGCGTGGAGCGGATCGGCCAGCCGGACGGGCAGCCGGCGGCACCGGCCGCGGCGGACCGGCAGGCGGCACCGGCGGCCGGCACGTCCGCGGACGCGGGCACCACCCCGGCCAAGGCGGCGGCGAAGAAGGCGCCCGCCAAGAAGGCAGCCGCCAAGTGAGCACTCCGCAGGTCGTCGTCCACCGGGACAAGGAGCTGATGGCCAAGGCCGCGGCGGCCCGGCTGATCACCAAGATCGTGGACGCCCAGGCGGCCCGCGGCTCCGCCTCCGTCGTGCTGACCGGCGGGCGCAACGGCAACGGGCTGCTCGCGGCCCTCGCCGAGGCGCCCGCCCGGGACGCCGTCGACTGGTCCCGGCTGGACCTGTGGTGGGGCGATGAGCGGTTCCTGCCGGACGGGGACCCGGAGCGCAACTACACCCAGGCCCGCGCGGCGCTGCTGGACGGCGTCCCGCTGGACCCGGCGCGGGTGCACCCGATGGAGCCGGCCGGTGGCCGCTTCGGCAACGACGCGGACGCGGCGGCCGAGGAGTACGCCCTCGAACTCGCCGCCGCCGCCGGGCCGGAGGACCACGGTCCGGTGCCGTCCTTCGACGTGCTGCTGCTGGGCGTCGGCCCGGACACCCATGTCGCCTCGCTGTTCCCCGAACTGCCCGCGGTCTACGAGCGGGACCGGACGGTGGTGGGTGTGCACGGCGCGCCCAAGCCGCCGCCGACCCGGATCACGCTGACCCTGCCGGCGATCCGCGCGGCACGCGAGGTGTGGCTGCTGGCGGCCGGCGAGGACAAGGCCGGGGCCGCGGCGATCGCGCTCTCCGGTGCCGGGGAGGTCCAGGCACCGGCGGCCGGTGCGCGGGGTCGCAGCCGGACGCTGTGGCTGCTGGACGAGGCGGCGGCCTCCCAACTGCCGCGCAGCCTCTACCCGCCGGCGTCGTCCTGAGCCGCTGACACACCGACGGCCCCACACCCTCCGCGGGTGTGGGGCCGTCGGCGTACGGGATCAACGCCCGCGCAGCTCACGGTACTTGGCGACCAGTCCGGCGGTGGACGCGTCCAGGCCCGGCACGTCGGCGCCCTCGGTCAGCGCCGGCTCGACGCGCCTGGCGAGCACCTTGCCCAGCTCGACGCCCCACTGGTCGAAGGAGTCGATGTTCCACACCGCGCCCTGGACGAACACCTTGTGCTCGTAGAGCGCGATCAACTGGCCCAGTACGGACGGGGTGAGCTCGGACGCCAGGATCGTGCTGGTGGGGTGGTTGCCGCGGAACGTCCGGTGCGGCACCAGCTCCTCGGCCACACCCTCGGCGCGCACCTCGTCCGGCGTCTTGCCGAACGCCAGCGCCTGGCCCTGCGCGAAGAGGTTGGCCATCAGCAGGTCGTGCTGGGCGACCAGGCCGGGCCGGAGGTCGTCGACCGGCCGGGCGAAGCCGATGAGGTCGGCCGGGATCACCTTCGTGCCCTGGTGGAGCAGCTGGTAGTAGGCGTGCTGGCCGTTCGTGCCGGGCGTGCCCCAGACGACCGGGCCGGTCTGCCAGTTGACCTGATGGCCCTGGCGGTCGACGGACTTGCCGTTGGACTCCATGTCCAGCTGCTGGAGGTAGGCGGTGAACTTGGAGAGGTAGTGGCTGTACGGCAGCACCGCGTGCGACTGGGCGTCCCAGAAGTTGCCGTACCAGATCCCCAGCAGGCCCAGCAGCAGCGGGACGTTCTCCTCCGGCGGGGCGGACTGGAAGTGCTCGTCGACGAGGTGGAAGCCGGCCAGCATCTCGCGGAACCGCTCCGGGCCGATCGCGATCATCAGCGACAGGCCGATCGCGGAGTCGTACGAATAGCGACCGCCGACCCAGTCCCAGAACTCGAACATGTTGACCGTGTCGATGCCGAACTCCGCGACCTTCTCGGCGTTGGTCGACAGCGCCACGAAGTGCTTGGCGACGGCATTTTCGCCACCGGCGCCCAGGCCGCTGAGCAACCAGTCGCGGGCGGAGGTGGCGTTGGTGATCGTCTCGATGGTGGTGAAGGTCTTCGAGGCGATGACGAACAGCGTCTCCGCCGGGTCCAGATCGCGCACCGCCTCGTGCAGGTCGGCGCCGTCCACGTTGGACACGAAGCGGAACTGCATGTCCCGGTGGGTGTAGGCGCGCAGCGCCTCGTACGCCATCGCCGGGCCCAGATCCGAGCCGCCGATACCGATGTTGACGACCGTTTTGATGCGCCGGCCGGTGTGGCCCTTCCAGTCACCCGAGCGCACCCGGTCGGCGAAGGTGGCCATCTTCGTCAGGACGGAGTGCACCGCGGGGACGACGTTGACGCCGTCGGACGTGATGACGGCCGAGCCGGGCGCGCGCAGCGCGGTGTGCAGCACGGAGCGGTTCTCGGTGATGTTGATCTTCTCGCCGCGGAACATGGCGTCCCGCAGCTCGGCCACCCCGGTCGCCGCGGCCAGCTCGCGCAGCAGCCGCAGCGTCTCGTCGGTGACCAGGTGCTTGGAGAAGTCCAGGTGCAGATCGCCGACCTGGAGGGTGAACCGCCGGGCGCGGTCGGGATCCTTGGCGAACAGCTCGCGCAGGTGCACCTCCCCCAGCTGCTCGCGGTGCTTGCGCAACGCGGTCCACTCGGGCAACTGGTCGAGCCTGCTGCGGCCTTCTGCGTTCATCTCGGACATCAGCCTTCTTCGTCTCGTAGCGGCCCCGCCATCCTCCAACCTAATTGATCAGGGCACGGTATGAGGTATCTGTCCGCTGTCGGACGAAGTGCTGTCGCCGGCCCGAACAGCCGGTATCAGCACGAGGGTGCCCAGCCCCACCAGCGCGGCGGCCAGCAGCGCCGGGGCGTTGGCTCCCAGGGCCGCGGCGACCGCACCGCCGAGCAGCGCGCCCAGCGGCGTCCCGGCGATGGAGACCGTGCGGAACGCGGACCCGATCCGGCCCAGCATCCCGTCCGGGCTGCCCTGCTGGACCACCGTCGTCTCCAGGACGTTCCACACGGCGCCGGCGAAGCCGAACAGGCCCAGCGCCAGGGCCGCGGGCCACAGCGCGCGCACCGTCCCGAAGGACACCAGCACCGCGCTCTGCAGCAGCCCGGCGAGAAGCAGCGTGCGGGCCCGGCCGCCCGCCGCGGCGACCACTCGGCCGGCCAGCAGCCCGCCGAGCACCGTCCCGGCGCCGTATCCGGTCGTCACCACGGCATAGCCGACGTCCCCGGCGCCCAGCCAGCCCCTGACGATCACGACGAGCGTCGCGATCAGCGCGCCGATGCCGATGTTGCCCAGCGCCACGGACAGGCAGAACACACGCAGCACCCGGTCGCGCCACAACGCCCGTATGCCGTCGGCGATTTCGCGCCGGAGGGTGCGCCCGGCGGCGGCCCGCGGCCGGGGCGGCGCGGCGGTCCGCAGCGAGGCCACCAGGGCGGCGGCGACGAGATAGGTCGCCGCGTCGGCCGCGAAGGGCAGCGCGGCGGCCGACCCGATCAGCGCCGGCGCCACCGGCCCGCCGACGAACCGGCCGACCAGCTCCTGGCCGGTCATCAGACGGGCGTTGGCGGTCCCCAGCGACTCCTTGGGCACCACCGACGGCAGCAGGGCCGTGGCGGCGTTGTCGAAGAGCGTCTGGAGGGTCGTCAGCGCGAACGCAAGCGCCAGCAGCAGGCCGATCCGGGCCCGGCCGAGCGCCACCGCCAGCGCGAACCCGGCCACCAGCAGCCCGCGGAGCACATCGACCGCCCACATCGCCCGCCGCTGGTCGACCCGGTCGGCGACCGCGCCGCCCATCAGCCCGAAGAACAGCCAGGGCAGGAAGCCGCAGACGGTGACCAGCGAGATCAGCAGCGGCGAATCCGTGAGCCCGTAGGCGAGCAGCGGCAGCGCCGTGCCGCGCAGCGCGTCGCCGAAGCGGGAGACGGCCGCCGCGCTCCACAGCCGCCCGAACCCGCCCCGCCAGGCGAGCGCCCCAACTCCCGCCGCACCGCCCGCTTCCGTGCCCGTCATGCCACCCCCCGTACGCCTCCTGCTGCCGCGGAACCGCCTGCGGATCCGCGGCAGCAGCGCCTACGAAAAACCGTACGGGCGAGCACTGACAACGGGCCTCGGGCACCTTCCCGATCCGCTGCCTCAGAACGTCCGCGGGCGCCCGGCGGCGCCCTGACGGCGCCTCGCCCAGGGGGCTTGACCGGTGCGGACCACGCGAACGGCCCGGCCGGAGGGGGTGTCCCTCCGGCCGGGCCGTTCGTGGTGCGTTCTCGTCCGCTGCCGTCCGTCAGATCTCGCCGCGGAGCTTGGCGAGCGCCTCCGCCAGGATCGCCTCGCCGTCGGCGTCGCTGCGGCGCTCCCGGACGTAGGCGAGGTGGGTCTTGTACGGCTCGGTGCGCGGCGGGTCCGGCGGGCTGTCCCGGTCCTTGCCGGCCGGGAAACCACAGCGCGGGCAGTCCCAGGTGTCCGGAACCTGCGCATCGCCGGCGAAGCTGGGCTGCGTCTCGTGCCCGTTGGAGCACCAGAAGGAGATGCGGATGCGCGGCGCGGACTCGCCACGCTCGGCCTCCCCCATCGGCCCCGCCCCGACCCGACTTCCTCGGATCGCGTTGCCACTTGCCACGGTCGTAACTCCCTGCGTAATGGTGCTGCAATGCCTCTCACAGCCGCGCGCTGCGGGCGCCCCAGTCTACGTAAGGCCCAACGCGCGTCCAGTGACACGAGTTACCCGTCCCAGGACGCTGCCTTTCATGATAGGCCGCGTCTCCGACGGTATGTCAGCTGCCGAGCTTCATCAGGACGCCGAGCACGACAATGCACGCGAACCAGAGCAGACCGATCACGATGGTGATGCGGTCGAGGTTCCGCTCTGCGACCGAGGAGCCGCCGACGGAGGACTGCATACCGCCACCGAACATGTCGGACAGGCCGCCGCCCTTCCCCTTGTGCATGAGCACCAGCATCATCAGCAGCACGCTGAAGATGATGAGGGCGATCGAGAATCCGATGACCACGGCTGGACCAACTCTCTAGGACTGACGGACGGAACGTGCCGGTCTTCCACCGAAGACCAATGGTGCGGGGCCGGGAGCGGCGCTCAAGACGCCGGACCCGGCCCCGACAGGGTACGACGGGCCGGGCCCGTCGTCATAGCTGCTACTGATCGCGGAAGCGGACGATCTTCACGAATTCGTCCGCGTCCAGCGCCGCGCCGCCGATCAGGGCGCCGTCGACATCCGGCTGCGCCATGATCGCCGCGACGTTGCCGGACTTGACCGAGCCGCCGTACTGGATGCGGACCTTGTCGGCCAGCTCCTGGCTGTACAGCTCGGCGAGGCGGCCGCGGATGGCACCGCAGACCTCCTGCGCGTCCTCGGGCGTGGCGACCTCGCCGGTACCGATGGCCCACACCGGCTCGTAGGCGATCACGATCGTCTCGGCCTGCGCGGCGGGCACGTCCTTCAGGCCGCCGTCGAGCTGGGCGAGGGTGTACGCGACCTGGTTGCCGGCCTTGCGGACGTCCAAGCCCTCGCCGACGCACAGGATCGGGGTCAGACCGTGCTTGAAGGCAGCCTTGACCTTGGCGTTGCAGATCTCCTCGTCCTCGCCGTGGTACTGGCGGCGCTCGCTGTGGCCGACGGCCACGTACGTGCACTTGAGCTTGGCCAGCATCGCGCCGGAGATCTCACCGGTGTACGCACCGGAGTCGTGCGCCGACAGGTCCTGAGCGCCGTACTTGATCTTGAGCTTGTCGCCGTCGACCAGGGTCTGCACCGAGCGCAGGTCGGTGAAGGGCGGCAGGACCGCGACCTCCACGGCGTCGAAGTCCTTGTCGTTGAGGGCGAAGGCGAGCTTCTGGACGTGGGCGATGGCCTCCAGGTGGTTGAGGTTCATCTTCCAGTTGCCCGCCATCAGCGGGGTGCGGTCACTCACGGTTGTTCAGTCCTCCAGAGCGGCGAGGCCGGGGAGCGTCTTGCCCTCGAGGTACTCGAGGCTGGCGCCGCCGCCGGTCGAAATGTGGCCGAAAGCATTCTCGTCGAAGCCGAGCAGGCGCACCGCGGCGGCCGAGTCGCCGCCGCCGACGACGGTGAAGGCCGACGAGTCCAGCAGCCCCTGCGCGACGGCCTGGGTGCCGCCCGCGTAGTCGGGGTGCTCGAAGACGCCCATCGGGCCGTTCCAGAAGACGGTGCCCGCGTCGGCGAGCTTCGCGGCGTAGAGCTCGCGGGTCTTCGGGCCGATGTCCAGGCCCTCCTTGTCGGCCGGGATGGCGTCCGCGGCGACGACCGCCCAGTCGGCCGGGGCCTTGGTCTTCAGGTCCGGGAATTCGGCCGAAACCAGTACGTCGACGGGGAGCACGAACTCCACACCGCGCTTCTCGGCCTCCGCCAGGTACTCCAGGCAGACCGGGATCTGGTCCTTCTGGAGCAGCGAGATGCCGACCTCGTGGCCCTTGGCCGCCAGGAAGGTGTACGCCATGCCGCCGCCGACCAGGATGCGGTCGGCCTTCTTGAGCAGGTTGTCGATGACGGCCAGCTTGTCGGAGACCTTGGCGCCGCCGAGCACCACCACGTAGGGGCGCTTGACCTCCTCGGTGAGCTTCTTCAGGACACCGACCTCGGTGGCGATCAGGTCGCCGGCGGCGTGCGGCAGCCGCTGGGGGAGGTCGAAGACCGAGGCGTGCTTACGGTGCACGGCACCGAAGCCGTCGCCGACGTAGAGGTCGGCGAGTTCGGCGAGCCGGTCGGCGAAGGCACCGCGCTCGGCGTCGTCCTTGCTGGTCTCACCCGCGTTGAAGCGGAGGTTCTCCAGGACCGCCACCTGGCCGTCGGCCAGTCCCGCGGTCACCTCCCGGGCGGACTCTCCGACCGTGTCGGTCGCGAACGCCACGTTCGTGCCGAGGATTTCACCGAGCCGCTCGGCCGCGGGGGCCAGCGAGAACGCGGGGTCCGGGGCGCCCTTGGGACGGCCCAGGTGGGAGGCGACGATCACCTTGGCGCCCAGCGCGCTGAGCTTGGCGATCGTCGGGGCGACGGCGCGGATCCGGCCGTCGTCGGTGATGGTCGTGCCGTCCAAGGGGACGTTGAGGTCGGCGCGGACGAAGACCCGCTTGCCCGCAACGCCCTCCTTGGCGAGATCGTCGATCGTCTTCATGTGAAGTGACTCCGTTGTAGTCCGTCAAGGGACTTTATCCGCCATGGGACGGGGCCCGTACGACGCGTTCTCGCGCCCTACGGACCCCGTCCTCACATTCCGGTGCCGTGCCCGCCGTCGGGCAGGGTCAGAGCTGGCCGCCGACGAAGACCGTGAGGTCCACGAGACGGTTGGAGTAGCCCCACTCGTTGTCGTACCAGCCGACGACCTTGACCTGCTTGCCCTGGACCATCGTGAGCTGCGAGTCGAAGGTGCAGGAGGCCGGCCAGTTCACGATGTCCGAGGAGACGATCGGGTCCTCGGTGTACTCCAGCACGCCCTTGAGCTGGCCCTCGGCGGCCTTCTGGAAGGCGGTGTTGATCTCGTCCTTGCTGACCTCGCGGTCGAGCTCCAGCACCAGGTCGGTGACCGAGCCGGTGGGGACCGGGACGCGCATGGCGATGCCGTCCAGCTTGCCCTTGAGCTGCGGGAGGACCAGGGCGGTGGCCTTGGCGGCACCCGTCGAGGTCGGGATGATGTTCTCCGCGGCGGCGCGGGCGCGACGCAGGTCCGAGTGCGGGAAGTCCAGGATGCGCTGGTCGTTGGTGTACGCGTGGACCGTGGTCATCATGCCCTTGACGATGCCGAAGTTCTCGTCGAGAACCTTGGCCATCGGCGCCACGCAGTTGGTGGTGCAGGAGGCGTTGGAGATGACGTGGTGGTTGGCCGCGTCGTACTTCTCCTGGTTGACGCCCATCACGATCGTGATGTCCTCGCCCTTGGCGGGCGCGGAGATCAGGACCTTCTTGGCGCCGGCGGCGAGGTGCTTGGCGGCGTCCTCGCGCTTGGTGAAGATGCCGGTGGACTCGATGACGATGTCGGCGCCGAGCTCGCCCCACGGGAGGGCGGCCGGGTCGCGCTCGGCCATCGTCTTGAAGGTCTGGTTGCCGACCGTGATGGTGTCGTCGGTGTGGCTGACCTCGGCGTTGAGGCGGCCCAGGATGCTGTCGTACTTCAGCAGGTGGACCAGGGTGGCGTTGTCGGTCAGGTCGTTGACACCGACGATCTCGATGTCCGCACCCTGCTCCAGGAGCGCGCGGAAGTAGTTGCGACCAATGCGGCCGAATCCGTTGATGCCTACGCGGATCGTCACGAACCGATCTCCTCGTTGGTACGCCGGTTTTGGTTACCGGCGAGCTGTATGGGCTGTCCCCGACCGCCTACGACCCTACCCCCTGGAAGAGACGTACGTGACATTGACATCGGCGCCCAAAGATGCTCAGGTGAGCGGCTTCGAGCCCCTCTGTCGTGCGCGCACACGCGCCGCCCCAGGGCGTCCGCACGCACGCGCCCCCGGCACCCAATGCGGGTGCCGGGGGCGCGTGGGGACGAGGGGCGCTCCGGGTCAGCCGACCATCCCGTCGGCGAGCTCCTCGCTGAGGTTCGATTCGGTGCCCGGGATACCGAGGTCCTGGGCGCGCTTGTCGGCCATCGCCAGCAGCCTGCGGATCCGCCCGGCGACCGCGTCCTTGGTCAGCGGCGGATCGGCCAGGGCGCCCAGCTCCTCCAGCGACGCCTGCTTGTGCTCCATGCGCAGCCGGCCGGCCGCCGCGAGGTGCTCGGGGACCTCTTCGCCGAGGATCTCCAGGGCCCGCTGGACCCGGGCGCCGGCGGCGACCGCGGCGCGCGCGGAGCGGCGGAGGTTGGCGTCGTCGAAGTTGGCGAGGCGGTTGGCGGTGGCCCGGACCTCGCGGCGCATCCGCCGCTCCTCCCAGGCGAGCACCGACTCGTGGGCGCCGAGCCGGGTCAGCAGCGCGCCGATCGCATCACCGTCACGGACGACGACGCGGTCCACTCCACGCACCTCGCGGGCCTTGGCGCCGATGCCGAGCCGGCGGGCCGCGCCGACCAGCGCGAGGGCGGCCTCGGGACCGGGGCAGGTGACCTCCAGGGAGGAGGAGCGGCCCGGCTCGGTCAGCGAACCGTGCGCCAGGAAGGCGCCGCGCCACGCGGCCTCGGCGTCGCAGGTCGCGCCGGAGACCACCTGCGGGGGCAGGCCCCGGATGGGACGTCCGCGGCCGTCGACCAGGCCGGTCTGCCGGGCCAGCTGGTCGCCGCCGGCCACCACGCGGACGACATAGCGGCTGCCGCGCCGCAGCCCGCCGGGGGCCATCACCACCAGGTCGGAGGAGTGCCCGAAGATCTCCAGGATGTCCTTGCGCAGCCGCCGGGCGGCGATGCCCGTGTCCAGCTCCGCCTCGATCACAATGCGGCCACTGACCAGGTGCAGACCACCCGCGAACCGCAGGATCGACGAGACCTCCGACTTCCGGCAGCAGGTCCGGGTGACGGGAAGCCGGGAGATTTCGTCCTTCACCGCAGCCGTCATCGCCATGGGCCGATCCTTCCATGCATCCGAAAAATACGGTCGTACGCGGCTGCCAGCAGTTCCGGGTCGTGCCGGTCGGGAGCTCCGCCGGCACCGGGCCGGGCGTCGTCTCCTTGCGCGGCGACCACGGCCAGCTCGACCTCGCTGCCCACCAGCTGCTTGGCGGCAACCGTCAGACCGTCGATGTCGGGCACCGCGGCCTTGTCGGCCAACACCACGTCGAAGGCGAGTTTAGGGGCGTGTCGGGCCAAAACCTCCAAATGACGCTGCGGGGAGAAGCCATCGGTTTCGCCGGGCTGCGGCGCGAGGTTGAGCGAGAGCACCTTCCGGGCCTTGGTCTCCTCCAGGGCCTCGCGCAGTTCGGGCACCAGCAGATGCGGGATGACCGAGGAGAACCACGAACCGGGGCCCAGCACCACCCAGTCGGCGTCGCGCACCGCGGCGACCGCCTCGGGGACGGCCGGCGGATCCTCGGGGACGACGTGGACGGACTGCACCTCGCCGCGGGTGAGCGCGACGGTGGCCTGGCCGCGGACCGTGGAGATCGCATCCGGGTGCTCCGGCTCCAGGCCCTTGACCTGGGCCTGGAGCTCCAGCGGCACCGCCGACATCGGCAGGACCCGGCCGTGCGCGCCCAGCAGCTTGCCGACCAGGTCCAGCGCCTGGACGTGGTCGCCGAGCTGCTCCCACAGGGCGACGATCAGCAGATTGCCGACCGCGTGGTCGTGGAGTTCGCCCTCGCTCGTGAAGCGGTGCTGGATCACCCGGGCCCAGGTCTGGCCCCAGTCGTCGTCACCGCACAGCGCGGCCAGCGCCTTGCGCAGATCGCCGGGCGGCAGCACCCCCAGCTCGTCGCGGAGCCGGCCGCTGGAGCCACCGTCGTCGGCGACGGTGACCACGGCGGTCAGGTCCCCGGTGATGCGGCGCAGGGCGGCCAGCGAGGCGGACAGGCCCATACCGCCGCCGAGCGCCACCACCTTCGGGGTGGCTCCCTTCGACGTACGGCCGCTGGGGACGAAGCGGCGGACCCTGCGCAGCCGCGGCGTACGGGCGGTCACTCGCGCCCCATGTCCCGGTGGACGACGACCGTTTCGACGCCTTCGGACACCAGCCGGCGGGCCAGCTTCTCGGACATCGCGACGCTGCGGTGCTTGCCGCCGGTGCAGCCCACGGCGATGGTCACATAGCGCTTGCCCTCGCGGCGGTAGCCCTCGGCGACCAGCCGCAGCAGTTCGGCGTACCCGTCCAGGAACTCCTTGGAACCCGGCTGGTTGAAGACGTAGTTCGAGACCTCCTCGTTCAGGCCCGTGAAGGGGCGCAGCTCGGGGACCCAGTGCGGGTTGGGGATGAAGCGGCAGTCGACGACCATGTCGGCGTCGACCGGGAGGCCGTACTTGAAGCCGAACGACATGACCGTGGCGCGGAGTTCGGGGACCTCCTCGCCGGCGAACTGGGCGTCCAGCTTGGCGCGGAGCTCGTGGACGTTCAGGCTGGAGGTGTCGATGACCAGGTCGGCGTCACCGCGCAGTTCGCGCAGCAGATCGCGCTCGGCGGCGATGCCGTCGACGATCCGGCCGTCGCCCTGGAGGGGGTGCGGGCGGCGGACCGACTCGAAGCGGCGCACCAGGGCCTCGTCGGAGGACTCCAGGAAGACGATGCGGCGCTTGACGTTCTGCGCGTCGAGGGTGGCCAGGGATGCCTTGAGGTTGGCGAAGAAGCGACGGCCGCGGACGTCGACGACGACGGCGATCTTGGCGACGTTGCCCTGCGAGCGGGCGCCCAGCTCTACCATCGGCGGGATCAGCTCGGGCGGGATGTTGTCGACGACGAACCAGCCGAGGTCCTCCAGGCACTTCGCGGCCGTGCTGCGGCCGGCGCCGGACATGCCGGAGATGATCACCAGCTCGGGGATCGCGGCGCTCTCGCCCTGGTCGGCTTCGCGCATCGTGCCCGTACTCACCTGTGCACCATCTCTCTCGGAATCTCTCTCGGATCTCTCGGATCGCTCGGGTTCTTGCATGTCGTGCGGTGTGCTGCTCATCGGTCCTGCCCCCGTTCTGCTGACAACGCGGCCGGCGGGGCCTCGTCATCTTCAATGATCTCTCCTGTGGCGGTGTTCACCGCCGGGGCGGACGGCGCCGCCGCGGCCAGCGCCGCGGCGACCGTCTCGGCGGTCTTGCGGCCGACCCCCGGCACCTCGCAGATCTCGTCGACCGTCGCGGCCCGCAGCTTCTTCAACGAACCGAAATGCTTCAGGAGTGCCTGGCGGCGGGTCTCGCCCAGCCCCGCGACGGCGTCGAGCGGGGACGCCTTCAGCCGCTTGGTGCGCTTGCTGCGCTGGTACGTGATCGCGAAGCGGTGCGCCTCGTCGCGGACCCGCTGGAGCAGATAGAGCCCCTCGCTGCTGCGCGGCAGCACGACCGGGTCGTCCTCATCGGGCAGCCAGACCTCTTCGAGGCGCTTGGCCAGGCCGCAGACCGCGACATCGTCGATCCCGAGCTCGTCCATGGCGCGGCGGGCCGCCGCCACCTGGGGGGCGCCGCCGTCGACGACCACGAGCTGGGGCGGATAGGCGAACCGCTTGGGGCGGCCGTCGTCGTCGGTGAGGCGGCCGTCCACGGCGTCCGGGGCGCCATCGACCTCCGTGGGGAGGCCGGTCTCGGCGGGGGCGCCGGTCTCGGCGGGGGCGCCGGTCTCGGCGGGGGCGCCGGCTTCCGTGGGGACGCCGTCGGCCTCCGTGGGGGCGCCGTCGGACGGCTCCTGCGTCCACTCCCCCGACTTCTGCTTCTCCTGGAGGTAGCGCCTGAAGCGGCGGCCGATGACCTCGTGCATGGAGCGCACATCGTCCTGACCCGCGAAGCCCTTGATCTGGAAGCGGCGGTATTCGCTCTTCCGGGCGAGACCGTCCTCGAACACCACCATCGAGGCGACGACGTCATCGCCCTGGAGGTGCGAGATGTCGAAGCACTCGATACGCAGCGGGACCGTGTCCAGGCCGAGGGCCTGGGCGATCTCCTCCAGGGCGCGGGAGCGGGTGGTCAGGTCGGAGGCGCGCTTGGTCTTGTGCAGGGCGAGCGCCTGCTCGGCGTTGCGCCCGACCGTGGCCATCAGGTCCTTCTTGTCACCGCGCTGCGGGATGCGCAGCGAGACCAGGGAGCCGCGGCGCTGGGAGAGCCACTGGGCGATCGGCTCGACCGGCTCGGGCAGCGCCGGGACCAGCACCTCCTTCGGAACCGCGTCGCCCTGCTCCTCCCCGTACAGCTGCTGGAGGGCGTGCTCCACGAGGCCGGCGGTGGTGACGGCCTCGACCTTGTCGGTGACCCAGCCGCGCTGGCCGCGCACCCGGCCGCCGCGGACGTGGAAGATCTGGACGGCGGCTTCGAGTTCGTCCTCGGCGACGGCGATCAGGTCGGCGTCGGTGGCGTCGGCGAGCACCACGGCGCTCTTCTCCATCGCCCGCCGGAGCGCGCCTATGTCGTCCCGCAGCCGGGCGGCGCGCTCGTACTCCATCTCCTCGGCCGCCTCCTGCATCCGGCGCTCCAGGCGACGGAGGTACGCGCCGGTGCGGCCGGCCATGAAGTCGCAGAACTCCTCGGCGAGTTCGCGGTGCTCCTCAGGAGAGATCCGGCCGACGCAGGGGGCCGAGCACTTGCCGATGTAGCCGAGCAGGCAGGGGCGGCCGATCTGGGCGGAGCGCTTGAAGACGCCCGCGGAGCACGTCCTTACGGGGAAGACGCGCAGCATCAGGTCGACGGTCTCGCGGATGGCCCAGGCGTGCCCGTACGGGCCGAAATAGCGCACGCCCTTCTTCTTGGCGCCGCGCATCACCTGGACGCGGGGGAACTCTTCGTTGAGCGTCACCGCGAGATACGGATAGCTCTTGTCATCGCGGTACTTGACGTTGAACCGGGGGTCGAACTCCTTGATCCAGGTGTATTCGAGCTGGAGCGCCTCGACCTCGGTGGAGACCACGGTCCACTCGACGGACGCGGCGGTGGTGACCATCGTGCGCGTACGCGGATGGAGGCCGGCCAGGTCCTGGAAGTAGTTGGCCAGGCGCTGGCGCAGGCTCTTGGCCTTGCCGACGTAGATGACCCGGCCGTGCTCGTCGCGGAATTTATAGACCCCCGGCGAGTCGGGGATCTGTCCCGGCTTGGGTCGGTAGCTGCTGGGGTCTGCCATGCCCACCACCCTACTGACCGCCACTGACAATCACGGCGCCAGTCGGCGGGGGTGGGGGTGGGATGGGGAGGGGCGGAGGGGGAGGAGGAGGGGGTTCGGGGGCGGGGTGGGGTGGGGATTGTGGTGGGGCGGGTGGTGGGTTCGGGGCGGGCTCGGGTCCCCCCACCCCCGAACCCACCCCCCGCCCCCTCCCCCCGAAGGGGGAGGAGGGGGAGGGGGCGGGGGAAGAATCCGGCCGGTGGCCGAGCGGCCGGCCTCCCGCCCCCGCCGCCCCCCTTCAACGGCGCCTCAGCAGCGCCTCAGCGCTTCTCCGACCCCCCTCAGCGCTCCTCCCTGCGCCGCCGCAGGGCCGCAGCGCCCGACAGGCCCAGGGCGAGCAGGGCCGCGACGCCCGCCACAGTGGAGGCGGCGGCGACCGGGATGCTGTCGCCGGCCACGGTGTCGGCCTCGACGGGCGCGCCGGGGCTGCCCGCGGCCCGGGCGGCGGCATCCGCTGCGGGGCCCTGCGCGGCCTTCGGGCCGTAGCCGCCCGCCTCGCCCCGCTTGTCGTACGCGGAGCCGGGGAGCTTGTCGCCGTACGCCTTCTCGACGCGCTTCCGGTAGGCCGCGACGGTGGTTCCGCGGTCGCCCACGGCCTTGCGGGCCGCCGCGTCCAGGGGCTCGATGCGGTCGCCGCGCTGGACGTACCAGGCGTCGATCTGCGGCTCGTGGAAAACCGTTCCCGCGGCGTCCCGGGCGGCCCCGGCCGCGGCGTAGCGGGTCTCGTCGTCGCCGCTGGCGATGTTGACGACCGTCCACGCGGTACCCCGCTGCACGGTCCACACGGACGCCGTGCGGCCGTCACCGGCGACCGCCTTGCTGGCGAGGAACTCCAGGCGGGCGACGGGGGCGTCGGCCTTGCCGCGGACGAAGTCCGGCGACAGGACGTAGACCGGGACGGTGGCGCCCTCGATGTGCGGGGCGGTGCGCGCGGGCACCGCGGCGCGAGAGCCGCCGCGGGCCTTGTCGGCGGCGAAGAAGCGGGTAAGCTCCGCCACGGTCGCGGGGGCGGCGGCCACATCGTGGGCGGCGGCCACGCTCGCGCGGACCGGGACCGGCGGGGCGGGCACCTGGGCGGCCAGCGCGGTGCACGGGGCGAGGCCGACGAGGGCGGCGGCGAGCGTCCCCGTGGCGGCGGCACGTACGGCGATGCGCTTCGTCATGGCCTCAGGCTCCTATCCGGTAGAGGGAGTGCGTCCAGGAGAAGGAGCTGCCGTTCACGTAGTAGTCGAAGTCGCCCCAGTTGTACCGGTTGTTGGAGGCCCATGGGTCGCCCCAGTACACCCAGTTCCTCGACGTGTCGTAGCCGTAGAGGACGTGCATGTGGCCGCCGCCGGAGGACCACTGGATGCGGGTCTCGATGGGGCGGTTGGCGTTGATCTCGTTTTGCACGGTGCCGTAGCGGAGATAGCCGGTCACATACGAGCCAGAATTGATGCCCATCCAGTCGAATGCGGTCTGCACATTTCCGAGCGTGGCCTGGTTGTTGGGGCAGTCGGTGCCCTGCTGACGGTCGAAGGCGGCGTTGCAGAACTGGGTCTGGCTGTAGTTCCGGCCGAACCAGGACGCGATGGTGTTGCCGGATCCGGCCCAGCACCAGTTGGTCTTCTGCTGGGCCTGCATGCTGATGTCGAGGCGGTTGGCGGCCTGCGGAGCGGCGGCCGCCGTCCCGGGGAGCGCGGCCAGCGCCGCCGCGGTGAGCGCCGCGGCCGACAGCCATCTGCGGCGCGAACGGCGGACGAGGGGTGCACGGGTCATGGCGTTCCTCCCGAACGTGGGGTGAGGGGGAGAGGAGCGCATCCGGATGCTGCTGAGGAGCATCGGGTGTTGTCGCAGGCAGGTCAACACGCTTCAATGCGAGGTGACATGGGGGTGTGGACGAACGGGCCTGGGTGTGAACGGCCGGTGCCCGGCGTACTGCAGTGAAACGGTAGGGAGAGCGCGCGCCGTGTGAACCGGTTGTGAACGTTCACCCGCGCGCCGGAGGATCGAGGCAATGGCACAAAACACTCCCGACATCGCACAGAACACTCCCGATATCGCACACAACACCCCCGAATCGGCCGAACTGGCACAACTGCTGCGTACCGGTCCGTTCCATCTGGCCCTGCGCAGCGCGCTCACCGCACGCGGTCTCGCGCTCACCCGCGTCCAGCACAAGCTCGCCCAGCGCGGGATCAACATCGGAGTGACCAGCCTCAGTTACTGGCAGCAGGGCGCACGCCGGCCGCAGCGCCCCGAGTCACTGCGGGCGGTGCGCGCCCTGGAGGAGGTCCTCGGGCTGCCCGCACGGTCGCTGCACCGCCTCCTGGTGCCCGAGGACGGCACCCACCCGGAGGCCGGGCGGCCGGCCGCCCGCACCTACCGCTCGCTGGTGGCGCCGGCCGGCTCCCTCCAGCAGCTGTTCGCCGAGCTGGGGACCCCGGCGGACGGCGGACTGCACACCGTGGGGCACCACGAGCGGGTACGGATCGGGGCACACCGCGAGCTGAGCGAACGGGAGTCGCTCCAGGTGGTGCGCGCCCACCGGGACGGTGTCGACCGCTACATCGCCATCCACCGCGGCGACGCGGGCTGCGATCCGGCCCGGGTGCGGGTGCGGGCCGCGGACAACTGCCGGCTGGGGCGGGTGCGCGGCGACGCGGAGACCGGGGTGGTGGTCGCCGAGCTGCTCTTCGACACCCGGCTGCGCGCCGGGGACACCCATGTCTTCGGCTACGCCTTCGAGGACGGCAGCGGCGGCCCGAGCGCCGAGTACGTGCGCGGTTTCAGCTTTGCCGGCGGCCAGTACGTCCTCCAGGTGCGCTTCGACGAGGCGGCGCTGCCGGTGCGCTGCCACCGCTTCACCCAGGCGTCGGCCGGCGCCCCGCGCGGCGGCCGGCAGGAGCTGACGCTCAGCGGGCGGCACCACGCCGTCCACGTGGTGGAGCAGGGCGTGCGGCCCGGAATCGTGGGGATCGCCTGGGACTGGAGGTGAGCCGGGCGGCGCGCCCCGTACGGCCGCTCAGCCGGCGATCAGCTTGCCGCCCTGGGCCTTGACCGGCACCTCCGGCAGCGGCTCGGCCGCCGGGCCCTGGATGACCTGGCCGGTGGTCACGTCGAAGCGGCTGCCGTGGCAGGGGCAGCTGCCCTCCTTCTTCTGGACCTCGGACAGGATGCAGCCGGCGTGGGTGCACTTGGCGCTGAAGCACTTGAACTCGCCCTTGGCGGGCTGCGAAACGACCAGCCGGTCCTCGCGGTAGAGCTTGGCGCCGCCGACCGGGACATCGGCGGCGGCCCCCAGATCGACCGGCTTGGTGGGCACCGCCGACGCGTCCGCGCCCGAGCCCCCCGACGAGCAGGCCGCCAGCCCGAAGCCGGCGGCACCGGCGAGCGCGGCCCCGCGCAGTACGGTTCGGCGGGCGGGGGGCTGGCTCATGGCTGCTCCAGGAGGGCGCGGGGCGGCGGCTGCCGTCAGTGGATTCCGGTCCCCGACGATACCGGCACGGACTCCCCCGCCTCCGCGGGGCCCCGGCGCCCGCCGAGCGGCTCCTCCCCCGACGCCGCGGTGTCGCCGCGCAGCCGGGTCGGCACCGTGCGGGTCTCCGCGCTGCGCCGCGTTCCCACCGACCGGCGCGGGCTGTAGAGGAACCAGACCAAACGTAAACGCTTACGCAAGCGTTTACGTTTGGTCTCCGACGGACGTACTGTGAGGGACTTCGGCCGGCGGACGCGACCTGTGTGCCGTCCGCTCCGAGTCGGGGAGGGAAGAGCCGGATGACGACGATGGTGGATGTGGCACGGTGCGCGGGCGTCTCCGTCGCCACGGTCTCGCACGTGCTGAACGACACCCGGCCGGTGCGCCCCGGCACCCGGGCCGCGGTGCTGGCCGCCATCGACGAACTCGGCTACACCCACAACACCCTCGCCCGCTCGCTGGTCACCTCCCGCACCCGCTCCATCGGCCTTGCGGTGTCCGCGATCAGCAACCCGTACTTCACCGAGATCCTCCAGGGCGTCGAGGCCGGCGCCCTGGAGGCCGGCCACAGTCTGCTGATCGCCGATCCGCACGACGATCCGCGGCACGAGCGCACGGTCGTCCGGCTGCTGCACGAGCGGCGGGTGGACGGCATGATCGTCGCGCCGTCCGCGGAACCCGCCGAGATGGTCGGGTACCTGGCCCGGCGCAAGGTGCCCACCGTGTTCCTCGACCGGCTGGTCGGCGACGGCCACGACCAGGTCTGCGCCGAGAGCACCGGCCCGGTGCGCCAACTCGTCGAGCACCTCGCCGACTTGGGGCACACCCGGATCGGCCTGGTCGCCGGGCTGCCCGGCCTGAGCACCACCACCGAGCGGGTCCGGGGCTACCGCGAGGGGCTGCGCGCCCGCGGGCTGCCGTTCGTGCCCGAGCTGCTGGCCGGCGGCAACTCCGAGGCGGCGGGCGCCCAGGACGCCACCCGCCGGCTGCTCGCCTCATCGCAACCACCCACCGCGATCATCACCGCCAACAACGCGATGACGATCGGCGCCCTCCAGGCCCTGCACGACCTGGGCCTGGAGGTGCCCCGCGACATCGCCCTGGCCTGCTTCGACGACTTCTCCTGGGCGGATCTCTTCACGCCCCGGCTGACCGCGATCGCCCAGCCCAGCAAGGAGCTGGGGGCCGCGGCGGTCCGACTGCTGCTGGCACGTCTGGACGACCCGGACCGGCCGCCCCGTACCGTCCGCCTGCCCTGCGCGTTCGTGCACCGCACGTCGTGCGGCTGCCCCGAACCCGCTCCGTCCGCCATGCCCCCGGCCGGCTCCCCGGCCGCTGAGGAAAGGACCCGCACCCCGTGATCGTCGTCGCCGGCGAGGCGCTGATCGACCTCGTACCCAGCCAGCAGGAACCTTCCCCGCAAGGCCAGTTGCCGGCGCTGCTGCCGCGGCGCGGCGGCGGTCCGTACAACACCGCGATCGCACTGGGGCGGCTGGGCTCGCCCACCGCGTTCTGCTCGCGGGTCTCGACCGACGCCTTCGGGGAGTCGCTGCTGCACGGGCTGCGCGGCAGCGGGGTGGACACCTCGCTGGTGCAGCGCGGCCCGGAGCCGACCACGCTCGCCGTCGCGGACATCAGCGCGGACGGCTCGGCCGGTTACGGCTTCTACGCCGACGGCACCGCCGACCGGCTCTTCACTCTGCCGCCCGCGCTGCCCGAAACGGTCCGGGCGCTCTCGCTGGGCACCTGCTCACTGGTGCTGGAGCCGGGCGCGAGCGCGTACGAGGCGCTGCTCCAACGGGAGGCGCGGCGCGGGGTGTTCACCGCGCTGGATCCCAATGTCCGGCCCGGTCTGATCCTCGATCCGGACGCCTACCGGGCCCGCTTCCACTCCTGGCTGCCCCACCTCTCGCTGCTCAAGCTGTCCGAGGAGGACGCGCTGTGGCTGGCGGGGGCGGAGACCGGCGCCGGCCGGGACGCGGACCGGGCCGCGGTCACCGCTGCCGCCCGGCGGTGGCTGTACGCGGGGCCCGCGGCGGTCGTGATCACCCGGGGCGGCGACGGGCTCGCGGTGGTGACGCAGGGCCACGAGGTGCTGACGGTGCCCGGTGAGCGGGTCGCCGTCGTCGACACCATCGGCGCGGGCGACACCGTCAACGCGGCGCTGCTGCACCGGCTGGCGGCCCATGACGCGCTGGCGTACGGCCCGCTCGCCTACCTCGCCGCCGACGCCTGGGAGGACGTCCTCCGCTTCGCCGCCCGCGCCGCCGCAGTCACCTGCTCGCGGGCGGGGGCGGAGCCGCCGTTCGCCGCGGAGCTGGCGGCGTAGCGGCGGCCCGACGGGCGGGCCCGGGACGCGCCACGGGGGTGGAGCCGGGTCCTGCCCGGCTCCGCCCCCGTGACTGACGGTGCGTCAGGATTCCCTGCGGGCCCGCGTCGTCGTCTTCTTGGCGGCGGCCTTCTTCGCCGCCGGCTTGGACGCGGCGGCCCCGGCGGCGGCCGACCTGGTCACGGTCTTCTTCGCCGCGGCGTTCGCGGCCACCGTCTTCTTCGCGGCGGGCTTCCGGGCGGCCGGCTTCTTGGCCGTCCCGGTCACCGGCGCCGCGTCGCTGACCCGGTCGCCGAGGATCTCCCGCAGGAACTTGCCGGTGTGGCTGGCCGGGATCGAGGCGATCTGCTCCGGGGTGCCCTCGGCGACGACCGTGCCGCCGCCGTTGCCGCCCTCGGGGCCCATGTCGATGACCCAGTCCGCGGTCTTGATCACATCGAGGTTGTGCTCGATGACGATGACCGTGTTGCCCTTGTCGACCAGCCCGGACAGCACCTTGATGAGCTTGCTGATGTCGTCGAAGTGCAGACCGGTGGTCGGCTCGTCGAGGACGTAGACGGTGCTGCCGGTGGAGCGCTTCTGGAGCTCGCTGGCCAGTTTGACGCGCTGCGCCTCACCGCCGGAGAGGGTCGGCGCGGACTGGCCGAGCCGGACGTAGCCGAGGCCGACCTCATGGAGCGTCCTGAGATGCCGGGCGATGGTCGGCACCGCCTCGAAGAAGCTCAGCGCCTCCTCGATGGGCATGTCCAGCACCTCGGCGATGGACTTGCCCTTGTAGTGGACCTCCAGCGTCTCGCGGTTGTAGCGCGCGCCGTGGCAGACCTCGCACGGTACGTACACATCCGGCAGGAAGTTCATCTCGATCTTGATCGTGCCGTCGCCGGAGCAGTTCTCGCAGCGGCCGCCCTTGACGTTGAAGGAGAAGCGACCCGGCAGATAGCCGCGGACCTTCGCCTCCATCGTCTCCGCGAAGAGCTTGCGGACGTGGTCGAAGACGCCGGTGTAGGTCGCCGGGTTGGAGCGCGGGGTGCGGCCGATCGGCGACTGGTCGACATGGACGACCTTGTCGACCAGGTCGTCGCCGGCGACCCGTGTGTGCCGGCCGGGCACCGACTTGGCGCCGTTGAGCTCGCGCGCGAGGTGGGTGTACAGGATGTCGTTGACCAGCGTCGACTTGCCGGATCCGGAGACGCCGGTGACGGCGGAGAGCACTCCGAGCGGGAAGGAGACGTCGATGTCGCGGAGGTTGTTCTCCTTCGCGCCGTGGACCGTCAGCTGCCGGGCCGGGTCGGCGGGGCGGCGGATGTCGGGCGTCGCGATGGCCTTCTTGCCGGACAGATACTGGCCGGTGATCGACTCCTTGTTGGCCAGCAGCTGCTTCATCGGGCCGCTGTGGACGACCTTGCCGCCGTGCTCGCCGGCGCCCGGGCCGATGTCGACGACCCAGTCCGCGACCTTGATGGTGTCCTCGTCGTGCTCCACGACGATCAGGGTGTTGCCCATGTCGCGCAGCCGCACCAGGGTCTCGATCAGCCGGTGGTTGTCGCGCTGGTGCAGGCCGATCGACGGCTCGTCGAGGACGTAGAGCACGCCCACCAGGCCGGAGCCGATCTGGGTGGCGAGGCGGATGCGCTGGGCCTCGCCGCCGGAGAGGGTGCCGGCCGCGCGGTTCAGCGAGAGGTAGTCGAGGCCGACGTCGACCAGGAACTTCAGCCGCTCGTTGACCTCCTTGAGGACCCGCTCGGCGATGGTCTTCTCGCGGGCGTTCAGCTTCATCGAGCGCAGGAAGTCGGCGCAGTCGCTGATCGACATGGCCGCGACCTCGGCGATCGACTTCTCCTGGACCGTCACGGCGAGCACGATCGGCTTGAGCCGCGTCCCCTCGCACGTCGGGCAGGGCACCTCGCGCATATAGCCCTCGAAGCGCTCCCGGCTGCTGTCGCTCTCCGCTTCGCTGTGCCGCCGCTTGACGAACGGCACGGCGCCCTCGAAGGCGGTGGTGTACGCCCGCTCGCGGCCGTAGCGGTTGCGGTAGCGCACCTCGATCTGGGTCTTGTGGCCGTACAGCAGGGCCTTCTTGGCGCGCTGCGGCAGCCCGGCCCACGGGATGTCCGTACGGAATCCGAGGGCGTCGGCGAGCGCGCCGACCAGCCGGCCGAAGTAGTCCTTGGTGTGGCCGCCGGACCAGGGGTGGATGGCGCCCTCGTCCAGAGAGCGGTCCTCGTCGGGGATGATCAGCTCGGGGTCGACCTCCATGCGCGTGCCGATGCCGGTGCAGTCCGGGCAGGCGCCGAAGGGCGAGTTGAACGAGAAGGAGCGCGGCTCCAGCTCCTCGAAGGAGAGGTCGTCGTAGGTGCAGTAGAGGTGCTCGGAGTACATCCGCTCGCGCTGCGGGTCGTCGGCGTCCAGGTCGACGAAGTCCAGGATGACCATGCCGCCGGAGAGCCCGAGGGCGGTCTCGACGGAGTCGGTGAGCCGCCGCTTGGCGCTCTCCTTGACCGTGAGGCGGTCGACGACCACCTCGATGGTGTGCTTCTCCTGCTTCTTCAGCTTCGGCGGCTCGGCGAGATGGATCGTCTCCCCGTCGACGCGGGCGCGGCTGTAGCCCTTGGTCTGGAGGTCGGAGAAGAGGTCGACGAACTCGCCCTTGCGCTCGCGCACCAGCGGGGAGAGCACCTGGAACCGGCTGCCCTCGGGGAGCTCCAGGACCTTGTCGACGATGGCCTGCGGCGACTGCCGGGCGATCGGCCGCCCGCACTCGGGGCAGTGCGGCTTGCCGATACGGGCGAAGAGCAGCCGGAGGTAGTCGTAGACCTCGGTGATCGTGCCGACCGTCGAGCGCGGGTTGCGCGACGTCGACTTCTGGTCGATCGAGACCGCGGGGGACAGGCCCTCGATGAAGTCCACATCGGGCTTGTCCATCTGCCCGAGGAACTGCCGGGCGTAGGAGGAGAGCGACTCGACATAGCGCCGCTGCCCCTCGGCGAAGATCGTGTCGAAGGCGAGCGAGGACTTGCCCGACCCGGAGAGCCCCGTGAAGACGATGAGGGAGTCGCGGGGGAGGTCGAGCGAGACGTTGCGGAGGTTGTGCTCGCGAGCGCCACGGACGATGAGACGGTCGGCCACGCCGGTCGGCACCTTTCTTGGAGAGGGGCGGGAGCCGCGGGGCTGCGTCCGCCGCACGGTGAATGAGCAGAGGCGGCGGAGCGGAGCGGGGCCCCCGACCAAGGGTAGGGGGGCCTCCACGGCAGTGTCTGTGTGATGCCATACACGAGCCTATAGCACGCGCATTCGATTTACGGGCCTCGCAAGCCCTCTTCACCCAAACGTGTGGCGACCCCGTACCCTTCCCGCCCCTCCGACCAGGCGTTACGCCATCCGACTCCCGGCGGACCCACCCCCGGCGCCCTCCGGCAGCGCCCGCTCCAGCGCGTCGAAGGCGCGCCGGATCACCGCCTCCTGGTCAACGGCCACCGCGTCCGCGGAGTCACCCGCCAGCGCCCGGGCCGCGGCTTGCGTGTACGCCGCCCGGCACCCGGCGATGATCAGCGCCGCGGCCAGCCGGTGGTCGTACCCGGGCCGTTCGGCATCGCCCCCGGCGGCCTCGGCCAGCAGCCCGGCCAGCGTGCCCTCGATCTCCTCGACCGCCTCACGCGCCCGCGCCCGGAGCGCCGGCGCGTCCAGCACCGTGCGCCAGAAGTACTCGAACCCCTCCCCCACCGCACCCAGCGGATGCCGCCGCGCCAGCAGGTCGAGCAGCAGCCGGCGCAGCGCGGCCAGCGGCGACTCGTCCGCGCCGCGCCCGCGGACCGCGCGGACGATCAGCTCCACGGCCTCCGGGATCCGGTCGAGGAAGAGGTCCTCCTTCCGCGGGAAGTAATTGAAGACCGTCATCGTGGACACCTCGGCGGCGCGGGCGACCTCGGCCACGGTGACGTTGTCGAAGCCGCGCTCGATGAAGAGCAGCGTCGCCTCCCCGGAGATCCGCTGCCGGGTGCGCAGCTTCTTGCGCTCGCGCAGCGTCAGCCGGCCGTTCTCCTCCGCGCACCCGGCCTCCGGCCCGGCACCGGCCGCCGCACCGCCGCCCCGCTCGTTCTCCGCCACCAAGCCTCCCACCTGCCGAGGAACCGTTCCCGAAAAATTGTAGCCGGAACAAATTTTTAGTCACTACACTGACGCTCATGACACATGACGCAGACGTAGTCGTGGTGGGGGGCGGCCCGGTGGGGCTGATGCTCGCCTGCGAACTGGCACTGGCAGATGTCCGGGTCACCGTCCTGGAACGGCTGACCGACGTGGACCCGACGATCAAGGCGGGGGCCATCAACTCCCCCAGCGCGGAAGCCTTCTACCGGCGCGGGCTGCTGCCCGCCCTCCGGGAGGTGCAGGACGCCGCGATGGAGCGGTTCAGCTCCTTCATGCGGCAGCGGCAGGCCGCCGGCGTCTCCGGGGTGACGCCGGCGCCCCGGTTCGCCGGGCACTTCGCGGGCATCATGCTGCGCGGCGACCTCCTGGACGAGTCCGACCCGGACTTCGGCACGCCCGGTCCCGCCGCCGAGGTCGGCCTCATCCCCCAGGACGCCCTGGAGCGCGTGCTCGCCGCCCGCGCCGCCGAGTCGGGCGTCACCCTGCGCCGCGGGGTGACGCTGACCGGCTTCGACACCGAGGAGGACGGTGTCACCGTCCACACCTCGGAGGGGTCGCTGCGCACCGGCTGGCTGGTGGGCTGCGACGGCGGTCGCAGCACGGTGCGCCGGCTCGCCGGATTCCCGTTCCCCGGTACGGACCCGGAGATCACCGGCCATCAGGCCGTCGTGGAGATGACCGGCTCCGAAGCCCTGGGCGCCGGCTGGAACTGGACCGAGACCGGCACCTACGTCCACGGGCCGACGCCCGGCCGGATCCTCACCGTGGAGTTCGACGGACCGCCCGCGGACCGTGACGCGCCCATCACCGCCGAGGAGTTGCAGACCTCGCTGCGCCACGTCTCCGGCGTCCAGGACGTCACGATCACCAAGGTGCACACGGCCACCCGCTTCACCGACAACGCCCGCCAGGTGCCCGAGTACCGGCGCGGCCGGGTGCTGCTGGCCGGCGACGCGGCGCATGTCCACTCGCCGTTCGGCGGCCAGGGCCTCAACCTCGGCATCGGCGACGCGATGAACCTCGGCTGGAAGCTGGCCGCCACGGTGCACGGCTGGGCTCCGGAGGGGCTGCTCGACACGTACACCGCCGAGCGGCACCCCATAGGCGCCTGGGTGCTGGAGTGGACCCGGGCCCAAGTGGCGCTGATGCGGCCCGAATCCCACGCCCGGGCGCTGCGCGAGGTGATCGCGGAACTGTCGCTGACCAGCGCCGCCACCACCTTCTTCGCCAAGAAGATCTCCGGCGTCTGGCAGCGCTACGACCTGCCCGGCAGCCATCCGCTGACCGGCCGGACCGCCCCCGACCTGGAGCTGTCCGACGGCAGCCGGCTCGCGGACCACCTGCACGGCGGCCAGGGCCTGTTGCTCGACCTGACCGGCGACCCCGACCTGCCCAAGCGCGCGACGGGCTACGGCCGCCGGGTGCGGGTCCTGACGGCCGACTGCCCGCAGCGGCCGGAGCTGGCCGGCCTGCTGGTGCGTCCGGACGGCTGCACCGCCTGGGCCGCCGGCGCCCCGGGGGCGTACGACGAGCTGGACGCGGCACTGCGGCGGTGGTTCGGCGTGCCCGACGGCGCGGTGGCCTGAGGGAAACGGGCGCCGGCGGGGCCGGTGCGGGGCGCGGCGCCCCGGCGGGAGGGGGCCCGGGGGCTTCGGACGGCCCCCTGGGCATCGCACCACGGGGGCGGCGCCCCGCCCGCCGCTTCCGCGCCCTGCGCACCACCCGCGCCGCCGGCACCACCCCGCATCCGCCCGGACCGCCGCCGGCCGACTCCCGAACTCGCCTTCCTGGCGCTAGCGTCGGAGCATGACCACCCCTGACTTCCCACGCGATGTGGCCGCTGTCCACGAGGCCACCGACCGGCTCCTGATCTCGCTGAGCAAGCTCGACGACGACGCGATCGGCGAACCGTCCCTGCTGCCCGGCTGGACCCGCGGCCATGTCCTGGCCCATCTGGCACGCAACGCGGACGCGCTGGTCAACCTCCTGACCTGGGCCCGTACGGACGTCCGCACCCCGATGTACGCCAGCGCGGCGGCGCGCGACGGCGATATCGAGCGGGACGCCGACCGCCCGCTGGCGGCCCATCTGGAGGACCTGCGGGAGAGCGCGGCCCGGTTCGCGGCGGCGGCGCAGGCGCTTCCGGAAGAGCGCCGGGCGTTCCGGGTCGAGATGCGCAACGGCGTGGTCGAGCGGGCCGACCGGCTGGCGCTGCGCCGGCTGGCAGAGGTCGAGCTGCACCACGTCGACCTCGGTGTCGGCTACGCCGTGGAGCAGCTGCCGCCCGCCTTCCTGGACAGCGAGCTGGACTTCCTGGCCGCCGTGAAATTCGCCGGGCATCCGGCACTGCCCGCCCTGGAGCTGCGGACCGGCGACGGCCGCACCTGGCGCACCGGCTCCGGTGACGGCACCGAGGCCGCGCCCGTGGTGGTGACCGGCCCGGCCGCCTCCCTGGTCGGCTGGCTGACGGGGCGTGCCGACGGTGCAGGACTGGACACCCAGGGCTCGCCGTTGCCGGTCGTCCCGCCGCTCTAGAGTTGATCCCATGGGTTACAGCGGAGCAGTGAAGGTCGGCGGACCGGCCGACGTGCATGAGCTATCCGACCTGATGATCTCGAAGGTCGCGGTCGGTCCGATGAACAACAACGCCTATGTGCTGCGGTGCCGTGCGACCGACGAGCAGCTGCTGATCGACGCCGCCGCCGAACCGCACACCCTCCTCACCCTGATCGGCGACAGCGGCCTCGCGTCCGTGGTCACCACGCATCAGCACGGCGACCACTGGGGCGCGCTGCGCGAGGTGGTCGATGCGACGGGTGCGCGGACGTACGCGGGGCGGTACGACGCCGAGGGGATCCCGGTCCCCACGGACGTCCTGCTCGACGACGGCGACACGGTCACGGTGGGCCGCGTCACGCTGACCGCGCGCCATCTGGCCGGGCACACCCCGGGCAGCGTCGCGCTGGTCTACGACGACCCGCACGGCGCTCCGCACCTGTTCACCGGGGACTGCCTGTTCCCCGGCGGCGTCGGCAACACCTGGGGCAGCGCCGAGCGGTTCACCAGCCTGCTCGACGACGTGGAGACCAAGCTCTTCGACCGGCTGCCGGACGAGACCTGGGTCTATCCGGGCCACGGCGCCGACACCACGCTCGGCGCCGAACGGCCGCATCTCGTGGAGTGGCGCGAGCGCGGCTGGTAGCGGCGGAGCCCGCAATTCCGGGCCCGACGGCGGAAATCCGGCCGGCGGGCCCGGTGCGTCAGCCGCGGACCTGCTCGCCGGCCGCCACGGCCGCCGGGTCCTGCCCGGCCGCCGCATCGGCCGCCGCCTGCCGCTTCGAGGCCCGCAGGCTGGTGACGGTCGTGACGACCAGCACCGCGCAGATGACGCCCAGCGAGACCGGGATGCTGATCTCCGGGACGGCCACCCCGGACTCGTGCAGGGCGTGCAACACCAGCTTGACGCCGATGAACCCCAGGATGACCGACAGGCCGTACGAGAGGTGGACCAGCTTCTTCAACAGCCCGCCGATCAGGAAGTACAGCTGCCGCAGGCCCATCAGGGCGAAGGCGTTGGCCGTGAAGACGATGTACGGGTCCTGGGTGAGGCCGAAGATCGCCGGGATGGAGTCCAGCGCGAACAGCACATCGGTGGTGCCGATCGCCAGCATGACGATCAGCATCGGCGTCATCAGCCGGCGGCCGTTCTCGACCACGAACAGCTTGGTGCCGTGGTAGCGGTCGGTCGACGGGAAGCGCCGCTCGACCGCCTTCAGGAAGCGGTTCTCCTCGAACTCCTCGTCCTCCTCCCCGGCGCGCGCCTCCTGGATGAGCTTCCACGCGGTCCAGATGAGGAACGCGCCGAAGAGGTAGAACACCCACGAGAAGTTGGCGATGATCGCGGCGCCCGCGCCGATGAAGCCGGCCCGCAGTACGAGGGCGATCAGCACGCCGACCATCAGCACCCGCTGCTGGTAGATCGCCGGCACCGCGAACTTGCCCATGATCAGGACGAAGACGAAGAGGTTGTCGACGCTCAGCGACTTCTCGGTGATGAAGCCCGCGAAGAACTCGCCGGCCGGCGCGCCCCCGCCGAACACCAGCAGGCCGAGCCCGAACAGCGCGGCGAGCGCGACCCAGACCGCGGTCCAGATTCCGGCCTCCTTGAGGGAGACCTCATGGGGTCTGCGTCCGCCGATGAAGAAATCGACGGCGATCAGGGCACCCAGACCGAGGAAGGTCAGCACCCACAGGGTCAGGGAAACGTCCACTGCTCCTCCGGCATGGTCGTACGGCACACACAGCGTCGTCGCTGCCGGGGGTCTCGGGCCCCTCGCACAAAGAAGAGTAAAGGAAAGCCATGAGACAGTAAAGGAAAACCCAAAACACCTGTTCAAGTGGGGTGCGGTGGGCAGGGTTCCCTGCCCGGACAGGTACGGGTGCCGTCATCAGAGCCGGCACGGGTGCCGGTGCCGTCCTCGGGGGTGCGCCCCGAGGACGGACCCCGTCGGCAGGCCCCCCATCGGGCGGCGGGCCCCATCAGCCGGACGGCCGCCAGGTCGGCGCACGGTCGTCGAAGCCGTGCGGGAGCCATGGACGATCAGCGGACGCGCGCCTGGATCGCCATCCGGCGCCAGCGCGTCCGCGGCGCGAGGGCGCACCGCCATCTGGCGCAGACCCGCCCGCCGGGCCGCGCCAGCGCCCAGAGCGTGGCCGGCCGTGGCAGCCGGCGGGCGTGCCCCCTTGCCCCCTACTTCACTCCGGCCTCCCTCATCTGCCGCAGCTCCTTCTTCAGTTCGCCCACCTCGTCACGGAGCCGGGCGGCGACCTCGAACTGCAGCTCGGCCGCGGCGGCCCGCATCCGCTCCGTCATCTCCTCGATCATCTCGGCGAGTTCGGCGGCGGGGCGGTCCGTCAGGGGCGCGGCGGCCTTGCCGCCCTTGCCCTTCGCCGCCTTGCCGGCCTTCCCGCCGAGCGCCGGGACGGGTGCCTTGGTCTTGCCGTCCTTGGCGTCGGCGCCCTTGCGGTAGCCGGAGCCCAGCAGCTCCTGGGTGTCGATCTCCTCGCGGGCGATGGTGGCGACGATGTCGCCGATCTTCTTGCGGAGCGGCTGCGGGTCGATGCCGTTCGCCTTGTTGTACGCGAGCTGCTTCTCGCGGCGGCGGTTGGTCTCCTCGATGGCCTTCTCCATCGCCGGGGTGACCTTGTCGGCGTACATGTGCACCTGGCCGGAGACGTTCCGCGCCGCGCGGCCGATCGTCTGGATCAGTGCCGAACCGGACCGCAGGAAGCCCTCCTTGTCGGCGTCCAGGATGGCCACCAGGGAGACCTCGGGCAGGTCCAGTCCCTCCCGGAGGAGGTTGATGCCCACCAGGACGTCGTACTCCCCCGCCCGCAGCTCGCGCAGCAGCTCCACGCGCCGCAGGGTGTCCACATCGCTGTGCAGATAGCGGACCTGGATGCCGAGCTCCAGGAAGTAGTCCGTCAGGTCCTCGGCCATCTTCTTGGTGAGGGTGGTGACGAGGACGCGCTCGTCCTTCTCGGTGCGCTTGCGGATCTCGTGCACCAGGTCGTCGATCTGCCCGTCGGTGGGCTTGACGACCACCTCCGGGTCGACCAGGCCGGTCGGCCGGATGATCTGCTCCACGAAGCCGTCGCCGCGGGCGAGCTCGTAGGGGCCGGGCGTCGCGGACAGATAGACGGTCTGGCCGATGCGCTCCAGGAACTCCTCCCACTTCAGCGGTCGGTTGTCCAGGGCGGACGGGAGTCGGAAGCCGTGCTCGACGAGGGTCCGCTTGCGGGAGGCGTCGCCCTCGTACATGGCGCCGATCTGCGGGACGGTGACATGCGACTCGTCGATGACCAGCAGGAAGTCGTCCGGGAAGTAGTCGATGAGGGTGTTGGGCGCGGAGCCCGGTTCGCGGCCGTCCATGTGCATCGAGTAGTTCTCGATGCCCGAGCAGGAGCCGATCTGGCGCATCATCTCGATGTCGTAGGTGGTGCGCATCCGCAGCCGCTGGGCCTCCAGCAGCTTGCCCTGCTTCTCCAGGGTGGCGAGCCGGTCCGCCAGCTCCGCCTCGATCCCGGCGACGGCCCTCTCCATGCGCTCGGGGCCCGCGATGTAGTGGCTGGCGGGGAAGATGTAGAGCTGCTGGTCGTCGCTGATGACCTCGCCGGTCAGCGGGTGGAGGGTGGACAGCGCCTCGATCTCGTCGCCGAACATCTCGATCCGTACGGCCAGCTCCTCGTAGACCGGGAAGATCTCGATGGTGTCGCCGCGGACCCGGAACGTGCCGCGGGTGAACGCCATGTCGTTGCGGGTGTACTGGATGTCGACGAAGCGGCGCAGCAGCTGGTCGCGGTCGATCTCGTCGCCGACCTTCAGGGGCACCATCCGGTCGACGTACTCCTGCGGCGTGCCCAGGCCGTAGATGCAGGACACCGACGCGACCACGACGACGTCGCGCCGGGTGAGCAGCGAGTTCGTCGCGGAGTGGCGCAGCCGTTCGACCTCCTCGTTGATGGAGGAGTCCTTCTCGATGTACGTATCGGACTGGGGGACGTACGCCTCGGGCTGGTAGTAGTCGTAGTAGGAGACGAAGTACTCGACGGCGTTGTTCGGGAGCAGCTCGCGGAATTCGTTGGCGAGCTGCGCCGCGAGGGTCTTGTTGGGCGCCATCACGAGGGTGGGGCGCTGCAGCTTCTCGATCATCCACGCGGTGGTCGCCGACTTGCCGGTGCCGGTCGCACCCAGCAGGACGACGTCCTTCTCACCCCCGCGGACGCGCCGCTCCAGCTCGGCGATGGCCGCCGGCTGGTCACCACTGGGCTGGTACGAGCTGACGACCTCGAAAGGCGCCACCGTGCGTTCGATCTTTGATACAGGCCGCATGGGGTCCACCGTACGACCCGCCACTGACAATCGGCGTCACACATGCTCTGACCTGCGTTTTTGTGAGGGGGATGACGGGCAGAGGCGAGCTGCGGCGGCGCGCCGGCCGGCCGGGGCGCCGCCGGTTCCCGCTCCCGGTCGCCCCGGCCGATCCGCCGCCGGACCCGCACGCCCGGTCACGGCACGACCGGCCACGGAGCCGGCAGGGCCCCCGCCGCCGCATCCGGCCGGCGCGCTACGCCATCGGTGCGACGGGTAAAACCATTCAAGTGCGCGAAGGGTGACGATCTGTCGGCCGAGATGCGCGGATGCCGCGGCTCCGGCAAGTTGGACGACGTCGGGGCGTACGTCAGCTGCACGGTCATTCCGGGCATCCTGCGACTACGGCGCCCCGCACGGAACACCGGCCACTTCTCGTTCAGCGCCCGGCCACCGCCCGACTCCCCCGCTTCGGCCCGGCTGCGAGCCTCCATCCGTCCGCCCCCGTTCACCTCACTTCACGTCAGCTCACTTCCACGACGTCACGAGGAGTCCGTATGCGTATTCGCCCCGTCACCACCGTTGCCACCGGTGCGCTCATGGGTCTGTCCGCGCTCGTCCTCTTGCCGGCCGATGCCCAGGCCGCGTCCCATGGGCACCCGCCGGTGGTGGTCGGCCACCGCGGCGCCGCGGCGTACGCGCCCGAGAACACCCTCGCCTCGATCGACACGGCCCGCCGGCTCGGCATCACCTGGGTCGAGAACGACGTCCAGCGCACCAAAGACGGACAGCTGGTCGTCCTGCACGACACCTCGCTGGCCAGGACGACCAACGTCAGGAAGCTGTTCCCGCGCCGCTCCCCGTGGAACGTCGGTACCTTCACGCTCCGCGAGATCGAGAAACTGGACGCGGGCAGCTGGTTCGGCGCGAAGTTCAAGGGCGTGCGGGTGCCCACCCTCAGGAAGTACCTGAACGAGGTCGACCACAACAGGCAGAGGCTGCTGATGGAGCTCAAGAACCCGGAGCTCTACCCGGGCATCGAGCGCCAGGCCCTCCAGGAGCTGCGCCACGACGGCTGGCTGGACCGGCGGCACATCAAGCACCGTCTGATCGTCCAGAGCTTCAACGCCGACAGCCTCAAGAAGGTCCACCAGTTGAACCCGGCCCTCACCACGGGCTTCCTCGGCAGCCCCCCGGTGGCCGACCTCCCCAAGTACGCGAAGTTCTGCGACCAGATCAACCCTCCGCACACGGCCGTCACCCACCAGTACGTGCACGCCGTGCACGCGCTGAGGGGCCCGCACCGCTACCGTCTGGACCTCTTCGCCTGGACCGTCGACGACCGCCCGTCCACCCTCAAATACGCCGACCTGGGTGTCGACGGGATCATCAGCAACAAGCCCGACGTGGTGCGCGACGCGCTGGACGACGGCGACGACTGAGCGCGCCGGGGCGCCGGCCGCCGGTCCGTTCCCGGCCGCGTTGTCGGTGGCGCGCCCTACCCTGATCACGTGACGAACTCAGAGCAGGTTCCAGCCCCGGCGACGTCGCCGGACACGGGTCCGGAGGCGGCCCGCCCGGCCCGCCGCGACTGGGGCTGGAAACGCGTCGAGACCCCCATCGGGCCGCTGCTGCTGGCGGCGACCCGGGAGGGGCTGGCCCAGGTCGTGTTCCATGCCGACGAGCGCGTGGCCCGGCGCGCGCAGGCCCGCCTGGAGCACGCCTTCGGCGGGCCGCCGGCCTCGGGGATACCCCATCTGGCGACGGCCGCCGCCGAGCTCGGCGCGTACTTCGCCGGTGAGCTGCGGGCCTTCACCGTCCCGCTGGACTGGTCGCTGTCCTCCGGGTTCCACGCACGGGTGCTGCACGCACTGGCCGACGGCGTCCCCTACGGCAGCGTGGTCGGCTACCAGGACCTCGCCGACCGGGTCGGGGAGCCGGGCGCCGCCCGTGCGGTGGGTGCGGCTATGGGCTCCAATCCGCTCCCGGTGGTCGTCCCGTGCCATCGTGTGGTGGCCAGCGACGGCGGTATCGGCGGCTTCGGCGGGGGTCTGGAGACCAAGCGGCTGCTGCTGGCCCTGGAGGGCGTCCTCCCGGCCCCCCTCTTCTGACCCCTTCTCCTCTCTTCCGATCAATTCCGCCCCCTCCTGATCCCGCCCGTTCCTCGCGGAGACCGTTCCGTGAGCCGAAAACCGCTCCATGAAGGGCCGTGCCATGTCCCGTCAGATCGCCCTGCTCCGCGGCATCAACGTGGGGGGCCACAATTCCTTCCCCAAGGCCCGCCAGCTGGAGCTGGCGCGGTCCCTGGGCTTCGAGGACGTCCAGGTGCTGCTGCAGACCGGGAACATCGTCTTCGCCGACCCCGGCACAACGCCCGAGGAGACGGCCCGGGCGATCGAGGCGCGGATCTCCGCCGAGCTGGGCCTGTCCGTGCCGGTGGTCGTGCGGACCCGCGACGAGCTGGCCGCCGCGGTCGCCGCGAACCCCTTCCCGCTGGCTGTTCCGGAGCCCAAGAGCCTGCATGTGACGTTTCTGTCGGCGGTGCCGTCCGACACGGCCAGGCTGGACGCGCTCGACCCCACCGCCTTCGCTCCGGACCGGTTCCGGCTGGTCGGACGCGAGCTGTTCCTGTGGTGCCCCGATGGCGTCGGCCGCTCCAAGCTGGCCGAGGCGGTGGGCCGCGCACGGCTCGGGGTGACGGCCACGGCGCGCAACTGGAACACCGTCACCAGGATCCTCGCGCTGGCCGACGCCTGACCCGGCCGGCGCCCGTTCCCCGGGCGCGCGTCCCGGGGCCGGCCGCGGAGTGCGGGAGCGGCCCCGGTACGGCGCCTCGGCGGTCCCTCAGCGCCAGCCGTAGACCTCGCGCAGCCGGTTGGTGACGAGGTGGAAGCGCCCCCGGTCCAGTGCGCACGCCTCACGGCGCATCCCCGCCGGGTGCACCCGCAGCACCCGGTCCACGGCGATCCAGGAGTCGCGCCCCTCGCGGTCCCAGGGGCCGGAGCCGATGGCCACCCAGTCCCGGTCGTCGTTGTGCCGCTTGCTGGACAGCTGCACGGCCAGCAGTGTCCCGGCGGCCTCCCGGGCCACGACCAGTACCGGCCGGTCCTTGCCCCGGCCGTCGTTCTCCTCGTAGGGGACCCAGGTCCAGACGATCTCGCCGGGGTCCGGGGCGCCGTCCGGGTCGGGGGCGTAGGTCATCGTCACGGCGCCGACGGCGCGTGGCCGGGCCTCCACGGTCGCGGTGGGGCCCTGGCTGCCGGGCGGCGGGTGTACGCCGCCGGCCGAGGGTGAGTGGAGCGAGTTGGATGCAGTCACCCCCTCACGCTAGCCGCCTCGCCGAACCCGCTGTTCAGCGGCGTGCGTTCGGCCGCTCGCGGTCGATTGTCAGTGGTCGCCCGTACGGTTTTTCACAACGGGGGGCGGTCGCTGCGACCGCCCGGGAGGGAGCGCCATGTCCGAGACCACGACGTATCTGGAGCTGTCCCAAGAGGGCGGCGGAGCGCACAAGTTCTATGAGGTAGCGGTGCACGACACCGTCGTCTCGGTGCGCTACGGACGCATCGGCGCGGCCGGTCAGTCGCAGACCTCGGCGTTCCCGACGCGGGAGAAGGCGCAGGCCGCGGCAGCCAGGAAGATCGGCGAGAAGATCCGCAAGGGCTATGCGCCGGCCGTCCAAGGGCAGCGCACCGCCCGGCCGGTGACGCGCCGCCAGGTCGGGTCGGCGCCGTCGACGGCGCGGGCGGTCGCGCCGGTGCTGTGGCGGTTCCGTACGGGCGCCGCCGCGTTCGGCATCCATGTCGCGGAGGACCGCTGCTGGGTGGGCAATCAGAACGGCGAGGTCTTCACGCTCGGCCACGACGGCGAGGTGCTGGCCCGCTATCAGCTCCCGGACGGCGTCAAGTGCCTGGTGGCGGACGACTTCTGGATCTACGCCGGCTGCGACGACGGGACGGTCTACGACCTCTCCTCCAAGCTCCCGTTCGCCGCCTACGTCATCGACCGGGACACCGACATCTTCTGGCTGGACATCCGCGAGGGCGTCCTCAACGTCGCCGACCGCAACGGCACGCTGACGGTGATCGACCACGAGGACGAGTACCAGTGGTCGCGCCGCAGCAGCGGTACCGACGCCTGGATGGTCCGGCGCGACGAGCACGCCGTCTACCACGGCCACCACCGCGGCGTGACGGCGTACGCGGCGGACGGCAGCGGCGAGTTGTGGCACACCCCGACCACCGGCGCCGTGCTGTTCGGCTGGCAGGAGGACGACGCCGTCTACGCGGGCACCGACCGGCGCGTCGTGCAGCGGCTGGCGAAGGGCGGCGGGGCGCTGGAGGCCACCTACCGCTGCGACGCGGTCGTGTACGCGTGCGCCACCGCCCCGGGCGGCCGGTATGTCTTCGCCGGCGACTCGGCCTCCTCCGTGTACTGCTTCGCCGCGGACGGCACCCGCCTGTGGAAGCTGGGCACCGGCGGCGGATCGGCGCTGTCGATGCAGTATCTGGACGAGAAGCTGTATCTGGTCACCACCGACGGCTCCCTGGTGTGCGTGGACGCGGGCGACGCGGCCGTCGCCGCCGCCCGCGCGGGCACCGTCCCGGTCGCCCGGGATGTGAAGTCGGCCGCCGCGCTGCCCACTTACACCCCGTCCGCGACGGTCGAGACGGTGACGCACGCCTCGGCCTCGGGGATCGTCGTGGAGTGCGTGCAGGAGGGCGGCCGCCTGCGGGTGCATGTGGTCTCCGAGGGCTACGAGCCGTCCTGGAACGTCCAGTTCCCGCGCCACATACGCCGGCCCGGGGTGCGGTACGTCGTCGAGGGGCTGTCCCCCGCCTCGGGCGGGTTCTACCGCGTGCGGGGCGAGATCCGGCAGCTCCGCTGAGGCCGCCCGGTCAGCCGGCCGGGCCGCTCCAGGCCAGCCGGAGCGGATCGTCGGCCCGTACGACGACATCCGCCGCTTCCTCGGGCCGGGTCTCGGCGTCGTAGCGCGCGAACGCCGGCAGTGTCCACCGTTCGCCCTCGGGGGTGCGGCGGGCGAGCGCGGCCGGCGACAGCTTCAGGTGCACGGAGAGATCGAAGGGAAACCAATGTCCGAGCAGCAGCGGACCGTGCAGCAACAGCACGCCACCGGGCGGCAGTTCGACGTACGCACTGCGCGTCGCGCGGTCCGCCACCGGATCCCACAGATCCGGCAGCACCCGCCCGGTGCCGCCCGGATCCAACGGCTGGAACACCTCGCGCCACAGGGCCTGCCGGTCGAACCACTCGTCGTGGTAGGCGTCCGGGTCCTCTCGCCCGTATTCCAGCCGGAGCGAGGCGGGGCGCAGAAAGCCGTGGGCGTCGGCCTTGTGCACCGGCCGCCCCCGGAGCCGCAACGCCTCGGCGAGCCGCCCGGCCATGTCTCCGGGGGACGCGGCGGGAGCCCCGTCGACCGCCACCCGCAGCCAGGGACTCCCGTCCTTCGCCGTCGTCGCGGCGATGCGCCCGGCGAGCGCTTCGGTCAGCCGTTCCCAGGTGATCGCTTCGAGCCGCACCCGGCCATTCTGCCCGGCCGCCGGGTGCCGGGCGCGCGGGGTCAGCCGGAGGGCGGCCGGTTACCCGACGTGCCGAGGATGACACCGGCCTGGATCACCGGTCCGTGCATCTCACCGCCGCTGATGGTGTTGTGGACGTCCCGCAGCGTGACGCCCTCCCACCGAGGGGCCACCTCGTCGAGCAGGGCCCGCAGTTCGGCCGCCGCTTCGGGGTCCTCGCTCAGCAGCCGCCGCAGCCGCGCCTGCCAGACCGCGGTCACCCCCGTCACCACGGCCTCGTCGCCGTCCTGGCGGGCGATGGCCACATCGGTGCTCGCCGCCTCCAACTGCTCCTCCAGGGCCGCGTCGTCGTCCGTGCCCCGGCGCCTGGCGAGGAAGGCCGCCATCCGCCGGCGGACCGTCGCCCAGCCCTCCGTGGCCATCTGCTGCACCAGCGTCGTCGCCCCCGCCGTGGCGAGCGCCACCAATTCCGCTTCCATCAGACCCCCTTGTACGTGGTGTGTGCGTGGTCCTGCTGCCGGTGCCACGGTAGAGAGGCGGGCCGCCTCATGAACAGCCGGTGGGCCGGGCGGCGCGGTTCAGGCGTCGTCCGCGGCCGGGCGGGCCGCTCCGTAGCGGCTGAGTTCGGCCGCCGCCTCCTTCGTCGCCTCGATCACGCTGTCGGGAGCCACCGGCATGACGGACTTGAGCTTGAGCAGCAGCACCGCTCCCATGATCGAGCCGTCCCACATGATGGGCGCCGCGCAGGAGTTCCAGCCGGCCATGCACTCCTCGTAGCCGAGCGCGTAGCCGAGGTCGCGGACCTCCGCCAGGGAGGCCAGCAGGGCGTCGTTGTCCCGGTAGACGCCGGGGCCGGCCTGTTCGGGGACGGGTTCGGCGAGCACCCGCTGCTGCAGGACCGCCGGCAGGTAGGCGAGGATCGTCCGCCCGGAGGCGCCGGTGCGCAGGGAGCGGGTCACGGACAGCACGTCGCGCGGCGTCATGCCCAGTTCGGCCAGGTCGGAATCGCCGACGGCCATGTCGACGCACTGCCGCTGCGCGCCGGAGAACGGCGCCACCATGTAGAGGAAGACCAGCCCGTTGGCGGTGGCCGCGCGCAGTTCGCGGAGCACCGTCTGGGCGCCGTCGAGGCGGTGGTCGAGGGCGGTGAAGGCGAGTTGGGCGGCGGAGGTCCGCAGCCGGTAGAGGCCGCGGTCCACCCGCTCGAAGATCCGCTGGTAGATCCCGGACTGCAGGATCCGGTAGACGACGGAGTCGTCCAGGCCGGTGACCTCGGCGATCTCCCCCGGTCCGTGGGCGGATCCGCCGAGTTCGGCGAAGGCCGCCTGGACGAGGAAGACCCGCTCGGCATGGCTGGATCCGGACGTCCGGGAACCGGTGGACGGCGTGTTCCCGGACCGGCCGGCGTGTGGCGCGGCGTCCGGAGCCGTGGACTGCGCTGCCGTGATGCGACGGCCCATCGTGTGCTCTCTCCCCTGGCAGTGGTCCGCGCCCGAAGGCGCGCGGCATGTGCGGTGCGGGCCGCCCCGCGGCCCCTGTCGCGGGGGCTATCGGGCGACGTCGAGGGCGAGTTTCCCGGTCGGGGTGCGGGCGGCGAGGTCGTGGTGCGCCCGTGCCGCGTCCCCGAGGGCGTAGGTGGTGCCGGTCAGCGGCTTGAGGGAGCCGTCGGCGGCGGCGTCGAACAGCGCCCGCATGGAGGTGGGCAGTGCGGTGCGGTCCGCGTAGAGCTGGGGCAGCCAGAAGCCGGAGACGGTGATGGAGCGCTCCATCAGGTCCCGGGTGGACACGCTCGCCAGTTCGCCGCCGGCGAAGCCGTAGACGGCCAGTCGGCCGCGTGGGGCGACGGCGGCCAGGGTCCGGGCGAAGGTGGCGCCGCCGGTCATCTCCAGGGCCGTCTCGACGGGACCGCCGGCCGCTTCCAGGATGCGTTCCGTCAGGTCGGCGGCGGTCGAGTCGACCACGGCGTGGGCGCCCAGTTCCTCCACCAGCCTGCGCTTCTCGGCGGAGCCGGCGAGGCCGATGACCTTCGCGCCGGCGCGCGCGGCGAGTTGGACGGCCAGCGAGCCGACCCCGCCGGCCGCGGCCGGTACGACGACGGTCTCGCCCGCGGTGACGCGCAACGCGGTGAACAGCAGATGCCAGGCGCTGTTGCCCTGCAGGGCCAGCGCGACGGCCTGGGCGTCGGTGACGGCGTCGGGCACGTCCCAGGTGACGCGGCGGTGCAGCAGCGCCCGTTCCGCGTATCCGCCGCCGCGGGTGAGCCCGACGACGCGGCGTCCGCCGTCCGTCGTCCCGACGACCTCGTTGCCGGGGATGTACGGCAGCTCGACCGGCGCGAGGTAGGAGTCGCCGCGTACGTGCACGTCCGCGTAGTTGATGCCGGCCAGGGTCACGTCGACCGGCGTGTGCCCGCCGCGGGGCTCCGGCTCGGGGACGTCCTCCAGCCGCAGCACGTCCGGGCCGCCGAATTCTCGCATCACGATCGCGCGCACGACTCTCCCTCGGGTTCTCCAGTGCGGTGCTCGCACAGGGTAGGCACGGCGTCCACCGGACCGCGGCCACCCGATCATTTCGCGCCAACCATCCGGACTTTCTCGGACCAATGTCGTTCGCCTTCTGCCTCATTGCGATCGGCTTTCTCGCGTCGCGAGAAAAGAGCGAGGCGTTTTCCTCCCATTACGCCGTTTTGCTTCGGATCTACCCAGCGGTATACGGCGGATGGCTCCCACACATCCCTCACTCGCATTCGGGTACCGGAAGTGATCGCCGCCGCCTACGATCCGGTCGTGTGTCCGCCGTTGACCAGATGTGACGGCTGCGTTCCCCGGGGCGGAGCGCATTGCGCGAGGCAGTGGTGCTCACCCACCCCACCCGGTCTTCCGGGCGGGGAGTGGCGGAGGGCGTGGCCGGGCAGGTGGCGGGGCGGACACGGCCTGAGGGGGAATCATGATGGGGAAATCGGGGGGCGGCAGGCCGGCGTTCGCGCCGGCCTGCCGGGACCTACAGAGAGTTCTGCCGCTTCCACCGGCACCGCTGCGCATGTTGCGGACCGCGTCCGCTTCCCTGCCGTCGCTGACGGCGCACTTCACCGCCGCCACCGACGCCGTCATCGCCGCCGCGCGCCGCCGCCGCTCCCGGCCGTATGCCGCACCGCCCTTTCTGGACGCGGCCCGGTCCCACCCGGGAATCGCGCGCCACCGCCGAGAAGGGGACTGCCCATGAACGCGTCGAGCAGCACCGGCAGCGCCGGACTCCAGTTCACGCACCCGCATCTCGCCGTGGTCCTCGGCGGCGGCTTCACGGGCATGCTCGCCGCCGCGGCACTGTCCGAGCACGCCGATGTGATCGTGGTCGAGCGGGACCGGCTGCCGCGGACTCCCGCGCTGCCGACGGACCTTCCGCAGCCCCGGCACGCCCATTTGCTGGCGTCGGAGGGCGCCCGGGTCGTGGAGAGTGTGCTGCCCGGCACGGTCGAGGCATGGCTGGCCGAGGGAGCCCGCCGGATCGCGGTGCCGCCGGAGCCCGCCGCGTCCTCCGCGCAGGGCCGGTTAGGCCGCCGGGCGCGCCCGCGGTATGTGTTCGCCTGCTCCCGCGATCTGCTCGACCGGGTCATCCGCCGGCAGGTGCCGGCGCTCCCCGGGGTCACGGTGCTCGACGGCACGGAGGCGGAGCGGCTGACGGGCACCGGAGAGCATGTCACCGGGGTGCAGGTCCGCTCCACGACCACAAGCGAAACGTATCGTCTGGATGCCGACCTGGTCGTCGACGCCACCGGCCGCTGCTCCACCACTCCGGACCGGCTGGCGGCCCTGGGCCTGCCGGCCGCCCCGGAGGAGGTCCGGGACTTCGGGCTCGTCTCCGCGACCCGCATCTTCCGCGCGCCTCCCGGAGCGGACAACATCCCGGTGATCACCGCCCGTTCGGACCACGGCGCGCGCGTACTGGACGGTGAGCATGGCGGCCCGGCCCCGGAATGGCCGTATCCGACGCGGACGGCGACGCTGATGCCGATCGAGGACGGCCGCTGGCTGGTCACCCTCACCGGTGGCGGCACCGGCGGCGAACGGCCCTCGGAACGCGCCGACCGGTTCGTGCCGTTCGCCCGTGCGATCGGGGACTCGGTCATCGGTGACCTCATCGCCGACGCCGAGCCGCTGAGCGAGGTACGGCTGACCCGCGACACCGCCGCCCGCCGCCACCGCTACGAGCAACTGCCGTGCTGGCCCACCGGGTTCCTCGCCCTGGGCGGCGCGGTGGCCGCGGTCACCCCCGACTGCGGCCAGGGGCTGTCGGTCGCCGCGCACGGCGCCGCCGCGCTGCGCGAGGCGGTGCGGCGATACGGCATGGACGACCCCTCGCTCGCCCGCCGCGTGCAGCAGGCCATCGGCCGTATCGTGCAGGCACCCTGGGACCTGGCCACCGGCGAGGCCGTCTCCTCCGGCACCGGCGAGCCGTCGCCGCCCCCGGCCTCCCGCTTCGTACGCGGTGCCCTGCACGGCGTGCTGGGCGGCACCGGCGGCCGGCCACCGGTCTGCCGCGCCTACGTCGATGTGGTGACCCCCGCCGCTCCCGTGGCCCGGCTGCCGCGCCCGGTGGCCCCGGCTTCCGTGCCATCCCCCGCCGCATCCCCGCCCGGGGTGCGATCACCGGGCTCGGGCACTCCCGGGGCGCCGTCCTCCGTCTCGGCCATGCTGGCCGCTTCGGCTGCCGCGGCCCGCGGGGGCGCCGCGCCCGGCCCGGCGCAGCCGTCGGCCGCCGCCGTGAGCGGCGACGAACCGGCTCCCCGGAGGCTGCCCCGTCCCCTCGGGTTCGGGCCGACCGGCCTGCGGCGGCGCATCGGCGGCGCGGGCCGGCGCAAGCCGGGCGGCGGCTGAGGTCGGGGCACCTGGCGGCCCCGTCGCGCGGGCCCTGAACTACGGTGGGTCGCCGGGAGACCTCCCCAGGGCAATGACGGCACCCCGCCCCGTCACGGCCAGTTCCTTCACCAGCAGGGGGTTGCGGACACCGGTGCTGCGCGCTAAACGAAACCTGGCCGCGAACCGCGAACCGCGAACCGCGAACCGCGAACCGCGAACCGCGAACCGCGAACCGCGAACCGGGGGCGGGTGCGCTTGCGAATGCCCGTGTGCGGAGGGCCGCGACACCGCTGAGGGGCTGCTGCCCCCGCTGCGGGTGCCCGTGGGCGAGGACCCCGAGCGCTGGCGGACGTTTCCCGGTGAGCGCCTCGTGGTGGCCGTCGCGCGGACCGTCACCTCCACCGTCCGGGTCCTCGACGTTCTCCGCCCGGTGCTGCGCGACGACTCGCGGGTCTCCCTGGTCTTCGCCTTCGACCCGACCTCGGCCTTCAACGACGGTGTGCACGACCTGCTCCGCTCGGTCGGTGCGCGCATCCTGCCCTGGCAGCAGTTCGCGCGGATCCGCCCCGACCTGATCATCACGGCCTCCGAGAACGCCGACCTCGCCGCGGCGCACCACACCGCGCCCGTCCTGGTCCTTCCGCACGGCGTCGGCTTCCACAAGGTCGTCCCGGACTCCCGCAGCGACCGCGACCGGCTCGCCGGGGTCGTACCGGACGCTCTGCTCCGCAGTGGCCGAGCCCGGCTCGCGGTCTCCCACCCGGACCAGGCCGCCCAGCTTGCCGCCGCCCATCCGGCGACCTCCGGGCAGACCCTCCTCGTCGGCGATCCCTGTTATGACGCACTGCTCGACGGGCGGGCCCTGCGCGCAGGCTACCGCCGGGCCCTCGGCGTCGGGGACGACCGGCGGCTGATCATGCTCAGCTCCACCTGGCGCGACGGCTCGGTCCTGGGCCGGGACGCCGGACTGCCTGCCCGGCTGCTGGCCGAACTCCCCCTGGACGACTACGCCGTCGCACTGATCACCCACCCCAACATCACCTCAGCCCACGGCCGTTACGCCCTCCACTCGCTCCTCGACTCGGCCCGTGCCGCGGGACTGCTGCTCGTCCCCCCGACAGCGGGCTGGCAGGCCACACTGCTCGCCGCCGACCTACTGATCGGCGACCACGGCTCGGTGACCTTCTACGGCGCCGCGCTCGGTACGCCCCTGCTGCTCGGTGCGTTCAGCGAGGACGAGGCGGTGGCGGGCACTCCCATGGCGGAGCTGGGCCGGATCGCGCCGCGGCTGGTCCCCGGGGCCCCGTTGCGACCCCAGATCGAACGGGCCCTCGCCACCGGGCAGCCGACCGGCGACGACACCGCCGACCGGCTGCGGAAGCTCGGCGAGAACGCCTTCGCCGCCCCGGGCCGCGCCCTGGACCTGCTGCGCACCGCCGTCTACGGCCTCCTGCGCCTGCCGGAACCCGCCGGTCCGCCACCCCCGCGCCGGGCACCGGAGCCGCCCGTTCCGCAAGGCCGTCCCGAGCCGGTCACCGCGACCTACCTGATCACCTCCCTCTCCGAAGAGCCGGACGGTCCACGGGTGTCGGTCGAGCGCACCCCGGCCGCCGTCGCCGCCCATGCGTCCGTGGAGCGGGCCGATGCTCCCGAAGGCTCGTTCCGGCATCTTTCGTGCGCGGACGACGAACAGGACCGGCAATGGCCGGAGAGCGCCTCCGTCCTGATCCGCCGCACACCGGCCGAGTGCACGGTGGCGGCCGACCGGTGGATCGAAGACACCCTTGCCCGCTACCCCGGCTGTCTGCTCGCCGCGGCCGCCGTCTCAGGCCGCGGCTGCCGGGTCGGCCTCGCCGACGGCCGGACGGTCGAGGTGTCCGCCACCGGCCTCATGGACGACGCCGCCGTGCTGGCCGCCGCTGTCTACGCCTGCCTGCGCGCGGGGCGCCCCCTGGACGGCCTGGTCGCCCTCTCTCTCGGCAACCGCACGGAGGACGCCGCCCTCCACCTCACCCGGCGCACCCACCGGCCGGGCGCCACCGGCTGACGGGTCAACTCCCCACACCCGCAGTGCAGTCCGGTCCGGTTCCCGCCCGGCCTTGCCCTGTCCTGTCCTGCCCTGTCCCCAAGGGACTGTCCGGGAGGGCGGGCGCTAGCCGCCCGCCTCCTCTCCCCCCTGCGCGGGATCCATGCCGTCGGCCTCGGCCAGCCTGCGGCGCAGCTCCACCGCGCGCGGCCCGCCGCCCGCCTCGTATATCTCCCACGCCCGCGTCACATACCGCCGCCACCGCGCCCGGTCGCCGCGCTCCTCGGCCAGTTCCGCCAGCGTCTCGCACACCTGCGCCTCATAGTGGACGGCGCCGCGCTCCCGCAGCATGCGCACGGCCTCCTCCAGCGCCGCCACCGCCTCCTCGCCCCGCCCCAGGTCGCGTCGCACGCCCCCGAGGGCGGCCAGCGCTCGCGCTCCCATCCGGCGGTCGTCGATGGCCAGGAACCGGGCGTGGGCGTCCTGGAGGGTGGTGTGCGCTTCGTCGGTGCGGCCGGCGGCGTGCTGTGCGCAGCCCATGAAATACAGGCCGATGGCGATGCCGCGTGCGTCGCCCGCGGCGCGGTAGTACGTCATCGCCTCCTCGTAGGTGGTGATGGCGCGGGCCGGATCGCAGCGGTCCCAGTAGCGGCCGGAGAACTCGCGGACGGATGCGCGCAGCAGCGTGTGCCCGGACGCGTCGGCACGCTGGACGGCCGTGTCCAGTTCCTTGCGGGCGCGGCGCAGTTCGTCGCGGTCCATCAGCGGGCGGGACAGCAGCGCCCGCAGCCGGGCTTCGGCGGCCGGATTGCCGTCCGCCGCGGCGTGCCGGGCCCCCAGATCTCCGCTCTTGACCCAGTCGTTGAGGTATCTGCGGTTGAGGAAGAGCGCGGTCAGGGCCTCGGCCAGTTCCGCGACCTGACGGTGCCAGGCGTGGCCGGCGGCGGCCTGCTGCGCGGACAGCAGTTCGCCGCGCCAGACGTCGAGCCAGTCCAGCGCCTCCTCCCGGCTGCCGAAGGCGGTCGTCCGGTCCGTCTCGTCCAGCCGGTCGACGTAGGTGCCGATGCGCATCCGGCGGCCCATGACGGCCAGGTCGGCCTGGGCGGCGCGGGTGAGCAGATGGTCCACGGTGCGGCGGACGACCGCGGTGCGCTCGTCCTCGCACACGTCCTGGGCGGCCTGTTCGCGGGCGTGCAGCCGGACCAGGTCGTGGAACTCGTAGCGTCCGTCGGCCGCCACCGTGACCAGGCTCGCGGACTCCAGGACGTCGAGCCGTTCGGCTGCCGCGGCGGCCTCCGTCCCGGCTGCGGCGGCGGCCGTCTCGGCGTCCCAGCGACGTCCGGGATACAGCCCCAGCAGCCGGTACAGCAGCGCGACGTCCTCGGGCAGTCCGGCGTAGGCGACCCCGAACACAGCGGACACGGTGCGCTCCCTTCCCCGGCGCAGGGCGTCCAACCGGCGCCGGTCATCTGCCAATTCATCGGCCAGTGCCGCGACGGGCAAACGTGGATGCATCACCAGGCGCGCGGCGGCGACCTCCAGTGCCACCGGCAGCCCGCCGCAGCTCGCCACGATCCGCTCGGCGGCGCCCTCCTCGGCCGCGGCGATGCGCTCCTCCCCGCACAGCCGGCGGAGCAGTTGCAGTCCGTGCTCCGGTGCCAGTGGTTCGACCGGCATGAGGTGGGCCGCCCCTACCAGCTCGCCGAGCACGGCCTGGCTCGTGGCGAGCACGACGCTGTCGGGGGCGCCCGGCACGAGTGCCCGGACCTGCGCGGGCTCGGTCACATCGTCCAGCACCATGAGCACCCGTTTGTCCGCCGTCCTGGTGCGGAGCATCGCGGTCAACTCGCCCAGCGTCCCGTGCAGATAGCAGTCCTCGACGCCGAGCGCCCGCAAGCACCGGATCACGCCGGCGGAGACATCGCCTCCTGCCTGCGCGCGCAGTTCGGCGAAGTCGACGTAGAACTCGCCCCCGGGGAAGCGCCCGCGCTCCTCCTGTGCCCATTTCCGCACGGCCGCGCTCTTGCCCACTCCGGGCAGCCCGCTGAGCACCGCCACTCCGCCGCCGTCGCCCACCCAGCCGTTGATGGCCGCCATGACCGGCTCGCGGTCGACGAATTGCCCCGAAGCCGTCGGCACCTGCCGTGGCACCGGGGTTGCGGGGCGCTCCGTCTGGATGTGCACACCGCCCTCGATCACCTCGGCCTGTATCACCGGCCCGTGTGCCGTCCCGCCGAAATCGTTCCGTACCCGGCTGTCGCCCGCCCCGTCGTCTCCCACCGTGTGCTCCCCCACTTCGGTCCCGTCCTCCGCCGCGGCCTGCCGCCGGCGGAGCCTTCCGACGCCGTACCGGCCGTGTCGACGCCTCACCCGAAACGCTACTTGACGCCACTGACAACGCGACGCGGCGGACGGCGGCGCTCACGTCTCCGACCGCCACTCGGTCAGGGTCGGTCGCCAACAGTGAAATTCGGTCGCCGAGTTATGGGGACCCGATCACAGTGGTGGTGGCGGAGCGCCGCACGGGGCGGCGCCCGATGCCGTACGCAGGAACGGGGAACGGGCATGTCGACGCTGCGCGTCACGGTCGAGGAACTGACGATTCACGAGCATCCCCATGCCGATGCGCTGGAGTTGGCGCAGGTGGGGCTGTACCGCGCGGTCGTCGCCAAGGGCGCCTACCGGACGGGCGACTTCGCCGTGTACGTACCCGAGCAGGCGGTGCTTCCGGAGGAGCTGGTGGCCGAACTGGGCCTGACCGGCAAGCTCGCCGGATCCGCGGCCAACCGGGTCAAGGCGATCCGGCTGCGCGGCGAGCTGTCGCAGGGCGTCGTCTGCCGCCCCCGGGCGCTGGCGGGCGTGGATCTGGCGCAGGCGCACCGGAGCGGGACCGATTTCGCGGTGAGGCTCGGGATCGTGAAGTGGGTGCCGCCGGTGCCGATTTCGATGAGCGGGGCAGTCGAGCCGGCGCCCGATCTGCTGCCGTGGATCGATATCGAGAACCTGAAGCGGTATCCGGCGGTGTTTGCCGAGGGGGAGCCGGTGGCGGTGACGGAGAAGGTGCACGGTACGGCCTGCTGCCTGACCTACCGCGCCGGGGACGGCGGCGTACTGGTGACGTCCAAGGGGCTGGGTGCGCAGCGGCTGGCGCTGACCGAGGATCCCGGGAACCTGTACTGGCGGGCGGTGCGCGGGCACGGCGTCGCCCGGGTCGCGGCGGACATCGCGCAGGAGTTGGGGGCGTCGCGGGTCGGCGTCTACGGCGAGGTGTACGGGGACGGCGTCCAGGACCTCGGGTACGGCGCGGACAGCCGCCGTGGCACGCCCGCGTACGCGGTCTTCGACGTCGCGGTGGAGACCGGTGGGCGGGTGCGCTGGCTGGATCCGCAGGAGCTGACGGCGGTGCTGGACGGCCGGCTTCCGGTGGTGCCGACGCTGTTCAGCGGTCCGTATGACGCGCGGCGGGTGATGGAGCTGGCCGAGGGCCGCGAGACGCTGTCGGGACGGGCGGTGCACATCCGGGAGGGTGTGGTGGTCCGAACGCTGGAGGACCGCTACAGCGCGGAGTTGGGCGGTCGGGCCATCGCCAAGGTGGTGGGCGGGGCGTATCTGACCCGCAAGGGCGGCACGGAGTACGAGTAGCCCCGCGGGCCGCGCCCCCCGGGGCGGAACGGATCAGCCGCCTCCAGTCCGGGCGGCCTCCTGGGGCTCCGCCGGGAGCCCCAGGAGCCGCCGGGCCAGGAGGAGCGGGGCGCCCGGATCGCGCGTGGGGGAGGGTGCCTTGGTGCGGTGTCTGGGCAGTCGCTCGACGGTGGTGGTGCCGGTGTCGGATTCCAGGGCGGGTGCGTAGCCGGCGGCGCGCAACGCGTCCAGCGTGGCGGCCGGGGGGCGGCTGCTGACCAGCACGGTCGGGGCGATGGCGCGCAGCCCGAGCTGCCGCAGGGCGCGGTGCGCGGCGAGTTCGCCGACCAGGGCTTCGTCGTCGGAGCGGATGCAGCAGGCGGCGGGCAGCACCCGCATCCGGCCGTGGGTGCGGGCGGTGTCCTGGAGGAGGTAGCCGAGGGGCTGGGGCAGGGTGCCGGTCGCCGAGACGGTGGTGAGGGCGTCGTCGAGGGTGTCGGCGGTGTGGCCGGTGTCCAGTGCCCGGCGTACCGAGGCGGGGGTGAAGCGCCAGGTCACGGCGTGGCTTTCGGACTCGATGTCGGCCGCGGAGGCGAGCAGTTCGGCGAGCGCGGCGGCGGGGCGGCCGGGGACGACGGCGGTCAGATCGGCCTGGAAGTGGGCCTGTTCGAGGGGCGGCGGCAGCAGGTCGCGCAGCGGCTCTTCGAGGGACCGCGGGTCGGTGAGCAGGGCCCGGCCCAGGGGGGTGAGGGTGCCGTGGGCGATGAGCCCGAGGTGGGCCGCTTCGTGGAGGGTGTGGGCGGCGCGCTCCTCGGCCATCGGCTGCTCGGTGACGCCGAGCGGACGGTGCCAGTCCGCCGCGCGCAGGAGATGCCGCAGCGCGGCGCGGGCGTCCTCCTGCTCCGGGGATTCCGTGGGCGGCAGGGGCGGCAGCGGGGCTCCGGCGCCCGGGGGGACGTCGGCGAGGGCTGCCAGGAGGGCGTACCGGAGGGCGGGGGCGTGCCGGTCGTGTCCGCGGACCAGGGCCGTCGGGGTCTCGCCGAACGGGGTGTGGGTGGGGACGGCCCAGAGGCCGGACCAGGCGGCCAGTACGGGAGCGAGGCGTTCGCCCGGCGGGCTGCCGAGCCAGTCGTCGTAGGCGCCGGTGGGGAGTGCGGTGATCCCTGACGGGCTGCGGGTCAGCGCGATCAGGTCGGCGGCGAGGGCGAGGTCGAGGAGGAGGCGGGTGTGCGGTTCGGTGGTGCCGGCGGCCTTGGCCAGGCGTTTGATCTCGCGGAGGGTGAGGCCGCCTGATTTGCGCAGTGCGGCGGGCTGCTCGGCCAGGGAGGCGAGGAGGCGCTCCAGGGTGGTGGCCAGGTGTGCGGCGGCGGTCTGGGACTCGTCGTGCGGGGAGGTCCGCGGGGCGGGCACCCCGGGGCGGTCGCGGTGCCCGGGGGCGTCGTCGGGGACCGGCATCGGGGCGTGCGCGGCGAACGGCCCCAGGTCGTGGGCGGCCAGGAGCTGCGCGACGCGCGGCGGGACGACGACGGCGCCCTCCTCGCCGGGCGCGGCGATCCCGTCGGCGTAGAGGGATTCGAGGGCGGCTTCGGCGGCGCTCCGCTCGGGGCCGGGTGCGGCGGCCCCGAGCGCGGCGTACACGTCCTCAGGCGGAACCGGTTCGGTGGCCAGCTGCGGGAAGGACAGCCGGTGCGCCATCAGGGACTGATAGTCGGCACCCGGGGCGGGGGCGGCGGGCGCGGGGGCGTCACGGCCGGCGCGCTCCTGGCTGATGCGGGCGGTGGTGGCGAGCACCTGCAGGCGGGGGTGGTCGAGGTGCAGCACCAGGTGGTGAAGGGTCTCGTACGACCACAACGCGGTGGCCAGGCCACGCAGTTGGGTGGGGGCCGGGCGGCGGGCGAGCGGCTCGGCGTGGCGGGTGAGGAGTGCGGCGAGCTGCTCGGGGGTGCGCTGCGCGAGGGATCGGGTGAGTGTGTCGAGACCTTCCACGGCCCTGAGGTTAGTCATCGCTCCACCAGGGAGGTCAGCGCGCCTACGGGGTCGGGGTCCGCGGGCCCGGCGGGCCACCAGTCCTCGGCTCCGGGCTCGGATTCGTAGGGGTACCAGCGGTGGTCGTGGCCGAAGCGCAGCTGGATGCCGCGGTCGGGGGCGGTGAGGTGGTTGTGGCGCGGGCGCAGGGCGGGCAGGCCGGCGGACAGCAGCGCGCTGCGGGCGCGGTCGAAGTCGCCTGCCGGGGGGTTCCAGGTGGCCTCCAGCACGGCGAGGCCCGCACGGCCGCCCTGCCGCCAGGCGGCGACGGAGCGGGCGACGTCCGCGGGCTTACGGCCGGTCGTCGCCGCGAGGTCGCGGTAGAGGGCCCGGGTGGTGGCGGTCAGTCCGGCGGTGGGGTGGGCGGTCGCGGCCAGGCGGACGGCGTCCTCCCACGGGGGCAGCGCCGGATAGGGGCCGGGGGCGGTCGGGCGCGCGCCCCCGGCGGCCGGGGCTCCGGCGGCGGTGACGCAGGCATGGGCGCGGGCCACGGCGTCGGCGGCCAGGAATTCGAGGGTGGCCGCGTGGAACGGGAGCCCGTCGGCGTCCGGGAGGGCCGGCGGTTGGCCGGGGTCCGACGGCACCGCCGGGGGCGGCGGGAGCGGCGGCCTGGGGCGGTCCGCCAGGGCTTCCCGGGCGAGGACACCGCGGGGTGCCGATGCCGCCGCTGCGGCCTGCCCGGCCTCCTCCGTGGCCGTGGGGAGCGGGCCCGGCACCACCGCGCCGGCAGGCCCGGCCGCCCCCGTCCGGCCGGCCGCCGGCCCCGGTCCCACCGCTGAGCGAGCGGCAGCGGATGCACCGCCTCCGGGCAGCGGCGTCGCCATGAGGACGGTCTGGGTCCGGCTCTCCCGCGCGGTGTGGGCGGTGTGCCGGCGCGAGAGCTCGTCGAGGAGTTCCCGCTCGCCGCGGCCGCGCATCAGCAGCAGGACGAACGGGTCGGCGTCCAGCAGACGGGCCACCTGGAAGCAGAGCGCCGCTGCGTGCTTGCAGGGCCTGCCGTGGTCGGGGCAGGAACACCGGGGCACCAGGTCGCCCGGCCCCGGGAGAAGCCCCTTCTCCGCCTCCGCCAGCGCGCGGGGCAGCTGCTTGGCCAGCAGGGCGGTGAGGTGCGCGGGCTCCGCGGCGACGGCGTCCAGGAGGGCGTCCCAGCCCGCTTCGGGGAGCGTCCCCAGGCGGATCTCGGCACTGTACGGCCGGGGCCGGCTGCCCCGTACGGTCGCCAGGATGCGCCCCGGGGTGATGTTGATCGTGTCCACATGGCCGTCCTGGGCGTAGGTCCGGCCGCGGGCGAGCCGGGCACCGTCGAGTGCGGTGCTCTCCAGCGCCGCCAGCCAGGCGCCGCCCCACCAGGACACGGCGAACGGCTCCCCGGCAGCGGTGCGGTCCGGCAGCGGCGGGAACGTGCGCGAACGGTCCGCGCGGGCGGGCAGGTCCGCCGCGGCGGTGCGCCGCGGGGCGCCGGGACGTCCCTGGAAGACAGGACTCATCCGGGCCTCCTCAAGGACACGAGATCGGCCAGTTCGGCATCGGTCAGCTCGGTGAGCGCGCTCTCGCTCCCGGAGAGCACGGCGTCCGCGAGCGCCCGCTTGGCGGCGAGGAGTTGGGCGATGTTGTCCTCGACGGTGCCCTCGGCGATCAGCCGGTGGACCTGGACGGGCTGGGTCTGGCCGATGCGGTAGGCGCGGTCGGTGGCCTGCTCCTCCACCGCCGGGTTCCACCAGCGGTCGTAGTGGATCACATGTCCGGCGCGGGTGAGGTTCAGGCCGGTGCCCGCCGCCTTCAGGGACAGCAGGAAGACCGGCACCCGGCCCGCCTGGAAGCGGTCGACCATCTTCTCCCGCTCGGCCACCGGGGTGCCGCCGTGCAGGAGTTGGCTGGAGATCCCGCGGGTGGTGAGATGGCGTTCGAGCAGCCGCGCCATGCCCACGTACTGGGTGAAGACCAACGTGGCGCCGCCCTCGGCGACGATCGTGTCCAGGAGTTCGTCGAGGAGCTCGAGCTTCCCGGAGCGGGCCGCGAGCCCGGGGGCGGCCTCTTTCAGATACTGCGCGGGGTGGTTGCAGATCTGTTTGAGGGCGGTGAGCAGTTTCATGACCAGGCCGCGCCGCGCGATGCCCTCGGCGGCCTCGATCCGGGCGAGCGTCTCGCGGACGACGGCCTGATACAGCGCGGCCTGTTCGCGGCCCAGCGGAACCGGGTGGTCCGTCTCGGTCTTGGGCGGGAGTTCGGGCGCGATGCCCGGGTCGGATTTCTTGCGGCGCAGGATGAACGGCCGCACCAGCCTGGCCAGTCGCTCCGTCGCCTGCGGGTCCTCGCCGCCCTCGACCTCCCTGGCGTGCAGCGCGCGGAACGTCTTCAGGGGGCCGAGGAGCCCAGGCGTGGTCCAATCCAGCAGGGCCCACAACTCGGAGAGGTTGTTCTCGACGGGCGTGCCGGTGAGGGCGATCCGCGCCGGGGCCTTGATGCCGCGCAGCGCCCTGGCGGTCGACGACCGCGGGTTCTTCACGTGCTGCGCCTCATCGGCGACCACCCATGCCCAGGAAAGGCCGGCCAGTTGGGCGGCGCTGCTGCGCATCGTCCCGTAGGTCGTCAGCACGAAGCCGCCGGCCACGCCGTCGAGGCTGCGGCCGGCGCCGTGGAAGCGGCGCACCGGAGTGCCGGGGGCGAACCGCTCGATCTCGCGCTGCCAGTTGCCGAGCAGCGAGGCGGGGCAGACGACGAGGACGGGCTCGGTGGGCCGGCGGTGCAGGTGGAGCGCGATGACGGTGATGGTCTTGCCCAGGCCCATGTCGTCGGCGAGACAGCCGCCGAGGCCGGTGGCGGCCATGGTGTCGAGCCAGGCCATGCCGCGGAGTTGGTAGTCGCGCAGCGTCGCCCGCAGCCCGGGCGGCTGCGGCAGCGGGCCCGGCGGAGCGGTGAGGCGCCCGCGCAGCGCGGCAAGGGCCCCCAGGGGCACCACTTCGACCTCCTCGCCGTCCACCTCCGCGGTGCCGTCAAGCGTCGCCGCAAGCGCTTCGGCCGGGTCCAGGTAGCCCAGTTCGCGCTTGCGCGCCTTGCGGACGAGCTCCGGGTCGACCAGAACCCACTGGTCGCGCAGCCGTACGACGGGGCGGTGCGCCTCGGCCAGCGCGTCCATCTCCGCCTCGGTGAGCGGGACGCCGTCCATCGCCACCTGCCAGCGGAACTGGGCCAGTTCGCCGGCGTCGAAGAATCCGAAGCCGTCCGCGGCCGAGCCCGGCGCGGGCCGGAGCACCGCCGCCGCGGTCAGCCCCCGGGCCAGCTCCCTGGGCCAGTGGACGGCCACACCGGCGGCGCCCAGCCGCGGCGCGGCCTCCCCCAGCAGCTCGTACAACTCCTCCTCACCGAGCGGCAGTACGTCGGGCACCGGCCGCTCCAGGAGGCGGGTGAGCGGGGCCCAGACGCGGGCGGCGCGGCGCAGCGCGAGAAGGGTGTCGACACGGGACCGCGGCCCGAAATGATCGGCCCCCTCGCCCTCCCAGAGCTGACGGGCGTCGGCCACCAGGGTCGGGTCGGTGAGGCTCTGCACCTGCAGCACGGCCGCCGCCGCGCGGCGCTCCTCGGCTCCGGCCGCACCGGGGGGCCGCCCCCACCCGTCGTCATCGCCGTCGGGTGGGCCGTCCTCCCCGGCGTCGACGGGCTGGCCGTCCTCCCGGGTGTCGAAGAGCTGATGGGGCGCGAGGTCGAGGCGCAGCGAGAGCCGCACCCCTGCGTCCACACCGGACGCGACCTCGGCGGCCCACGCACGGGCACCGGGAAGGCACTGCGGGGCGGTCGCGGCGAACGGAGCCCCGGCCACCAGCTCGGCTGCGGGCGTGCGCGGCAGGGTGTCGACGACGGCGTCCACGAAGTGCCGCACAAGATCGGACGGATCAGGCAGCTGGAGCGGTCGGCTGCCGGGGAGCGGCACGGCATACGCCTCGGCGGGCATGGCGGCGGCGACGGCCCGGAGGTGCGCAACGTCGTCGGGGTCGAGGGGTCCGGCGCGCCAGGCGTCGGTGTCCTCGGCGGTCAGCCCCGGCAGCAGTCTGCCGCGCGCGACGAGATGCAGAGCCTGGAGTGCGGCCGCGCCCCAGCAGGCGGCGGCCGGGTGGGCAGCGGGATCATGCCGGGCGCGGACCAGCAGCGGAACCGCCTCGGGCAGCGAGAGCAGCAGAGCCGGGACGGTACGGCTGCGCGCGCCGTTACCGTGGCGCCGCGCAACGGTCAGCTGCCCGGGCACGGCGCCGGAGCCTCCCGGACCCGCGCCGTCCGGCTCCGCCCCGTCACCGCCGGCCGCACCCTCCGCAACCTCGGGGAGCAGTCCGCCATCGGGCCGCCAGAAGGCGACCTTCCCGGCGCGCGGCGGGAGGGCGGGCAGGAACACTGCGGCACACTCCGCCACGGCCACGGAAAGTCCGGCGTCACCTCCCGCCGCCGAGGCGCGCACGGCGGGCGAGGCGACCGGCGGTCGGGGCGCCCCTACCGCCGCCTCCCGCTGCCTCACCATGCCGTCCCCTGCTGCTTCCGGATCCTTGCGCGCCGATCGCGGCGCCCGCCGGGCCCACCGCGCCCGGCTCACTTCCCTGACATCCCCGGCCTGCGAGTCTACGGTCGTACGCACGCTCTCCCCCTCGTCGTTCAGACGGCCGTGCCTCCCCCCCGGAGGCCGGCCCAGTGGATCACCAGACATGCACGGCGGCGCCGCACAGCCCCAGGCCGTGCGCCGCGGCCTCACGCCAGCAGCGGAGCGGCCCGTCGAGCACGCTCTCCTCCCCCGGGCGCTCATCGAGCCAGAGCTGGTCCTCGGCGGCGGCGCGCTGCTTCGCCGTGAAGGAGAAGGCCGCCTCGATCTGCGGCAAGCTCTGGCGCACCTGCTCCGCAGAGAGCACGAAGTTGCCGATCCAGCCCGGTATCAGCGCCGCCCGTCGGCTGCCGATCGCATGGAAGAGGGCCGGGACCGCATAGTCCTTGGAGTGCACCGCGAGGAAGGGGACGAGCTCTCCGAAGTCGTCACTCCAGACGTCGTTGAGGATCGAGAAGTCGTCGTCATCGTCCCTGCCGTCATAGAACTCGTCGAACGGCCCCGCGCGCGTGAGGTCGTGGAACGAATCGATCAGCGCGTCGATGCGCTCGCGCTCCCGTTCCGGCATCGCAGCGCGGCCTGCCCCGCCGCCACGCCCGTACCAGCCGCGCCAGTCCGGCAGCGGCTCCGCCGCCCAGCGCTGCCATCGCTCGCGGGATTCCGGCAGGGCCCGGACCGACTCGATCAACGGCCGCATACGCGGCTCCAGCGCGCTGATGACGCTGTCGTCGTGCGGGCTGATGCCCCATGCCGACGTGATCCCCATCTGTCCGCTCCCCCGTCTCTCGCGGCCCGTCCGCGGCACTAGCGCCGCGGAAACTCTGCGTGATGCCGATCGAAGCAGACGCCACTGACAATGCGTCCGCGATGCACCCCCGCCCGCCCCCGCACGCGGGAGGGAGAAAGCGCGCCGACGCCACATAACCCCAGCTCAGAAAGGTCTGCGCTGTCACACCGCGGGCACGCGAGAAAGTTATCCACAGGCCGCGGAACCCCCTCCCTCCCCACCCCGACAGTCAGTTACAGTCAGCAATGTAAATCACTCTCCGTAATGACCCTTTCTTGGCGAGGAGCCCTCATGCACACTCCCACCCCCGAACAGACCGCCGCGGCCGACGCGTTCCCCACTGGCGCTCATCTCGTGATCCAGGCCGGTGCCGGCACCGGCAAGACCACGACCCTCGCGATGCTCGCGCACTCCGCACAGCGAATGGGCCGGCTCGGCCGGTACATCGCCTTCAACAGAACCGTCGCGCGCCACGCCTCCCGCACATTCCCCGCAGAAGTCGCCTGCGGAACCGCCCACGCCCTCGCGTACGCCGCAGTGGGCAGGTACTACCAAGCACGGATGAACGCCCCACGGCAGGCGGGCTGGCGCACAGGTGCCGCACTCGGCATCGACGACGGCATGTACTTACGCATCGGACCACGCAAGGTCAACAACAAGGCCCTTTCCCACACTGCCCTGCGAACCGTCACCCGCTTCTGCCACTCGGCCGACAAAGACATCGCCCACCACCACGTCCCGCCCCTGAGAGGAGCCGAATCCGAACCCCTCCACGCCCAACTCGCCGACCTCGTGCTGCCCTACGCACGCAAAGCCTGGGCTGACCTGCAGAACCCGGACCACGGCGTCGTCCGCTTCGAACACGACCACTACCTCAAAATGTGGGCTCTCAGCGAACCCGTCATCCCGGCGGACTTCCTGCTCCTCGACGAAGCCCAGGACACCAACCCCGTGGTCGAGCAGGTCCTCACAGCCCAGCGCGACCACGCCCAACTGGTGCTGGTCGGAGACTCCGCACAGGCCATCTACGGCTGGCGCGGCGCCCGCGACGTCATGACCGGCTTCGACGGCACGCAGCTCAGCCTCTCCCACTCCTTCCGCTTCGGGCCGGCGCTCGCAGCGGAGGCCAACCGCTGGCTGGCGATCGTCGACGCCCCCATCCGCCTCTCAGGATCACCCCACCGCACCACCGAGCTGCGCCCCCTCCACACCCCGGAGGCGATCCTGTGCCGGACGAACGTCGGGGCGATGGTCGCGGTGATACGGCAGCTCGAAGCGAACCACCGGGTCGCCCTCGCGGGCGGCGGCGAGGCACTGCGCTCACTGGCACGCGCCGCCCACGACCTCGAATCGGGACGGCGCACCGCACACCCCGAGCTGATGCTCTTCGAGTCCTGGGCGGAACTCCGCGAGTACGCGGAGTTCGACCCGGCCGGGCGTGATCTCCTGCCTTTGGTGGAGCTGGTCGACGAGCACGGCACGGCAGCCGTCCTGCACGCCCTGGACCGGCTGTCCCCCGAAGAATCCGCCCAGGTGACGGTGTCCACCGCCCATCGCGCCAAGGGCCGCGAGTGGACGAGTGTGTGCGTCGCGGACGACTTCACCGGCCCCGACGATCTCGACGAGGCCGACGAGGACGGAACGCCCCTCCCCGGCCCGATCGACGTCGACGAGGCGCGCCTGGCCTACGTAGCGGTGACTCGCGCCCGAACGCAGCTCGACATCGGCGGCCTGTCCTGGATCAACAGCCACCCGGCGGGCGACCCGCGCCCCACAGGACGCCCCACAGAGTCGGAGAAGAAGAAGGACCGCACGGAGAGCCCGCCGAAGCGAGGCGGACAACGGCCACCCACCGGGAGGAGCGGAAAGGACGGGTCGCAGCGGACAGGTGACTGACGCGTCGATCAGGAGGATGCTGGGGAGGGGAGATGGGTGCCGATGCGCACAGGAAACGAGCCCTTGCACGCACGCAGCCCGCTGAGAATGCGGTGTGGGCTGGCGTTGTGGGGACTGCTATGGGCCATCGCCGGGACCGTCGCCTTCGTCATGGTCGGCCGTCCCCAATGGGCGGCAGCCTGCGCCGCCCTGGCATTGGTAGCAGTCACGGACCTGGCCATGGTGATCCGCCACATCCACCAGGGACCGCACTACCAGCCCGGCAGGGACATACCGCCCTACGAGCCCGACCGAGGCCGGAACGACGTATTCGGCATGCGCAACGACCGGGGCCGCCGACGCGGCTCACGACCGTAGCGGATCACCGGCCGATCGCCCGCCGGGCGGACATCACCCACGAGCGACGCGCTGATTGACGCCGCCAACCACAGCTCACGCGTCGAGCGCGGGCGATACGCCGATGGCCTGGCGAGGCGCCAAGCACACCACCATGCGATGCGCCTCACACACGACGCGCTGTGCGCAGCGCGTCGAGCACGACTTCACAGCGACGCATTCCCATCCCAGGAGGTGATGCATGAGCGCGAGGCGATCCACGCGTGCAACGCAGTGCCTGCCCTGCTGATCCGTTCACACCACCCGCACTTCCCTGCGCGGCTCACGCCCAACGGTTCACGCACGGCACATCATGCACGGCACATCACGCACGGAAACCGTCGCGGAGGGGGCTGGTTGCGACTGGTGGCGAGGTGCGCTGGAGCAGCAGAGAGTCAAGGTCAAGCCCGGAGGTCGACCGCCGCGCGGAGTTCGACTACCGGTGACCGCCAACAGCTGGGCGTGCACGCCCGGTTCGACTCCACAAGACACGCGGGCCCCAGGCCGGCCACGGCACGTGGAGCGAAGTAGACCGAAGCGAGGCACAGTACACGGGCGCCAAGCGACAGGTGCGCGAGGTGAGGTTGGGGTGGGGGGCGCGATGGAGGGGTGGAGAGGGTTCGCGGGGGTGGGGTGGGGGCGGGGGGGCGGGGGGGGCGGGGGCGGGCCCCCGGGGAGGACGAGCGGAAAGGCTCACAACAAGCAGCAACCGCCCCCACTCCCCCACCATCCCTAGCCCCACCCACCTACCCCCCGCTACACCTTACTTCCCCCGTTATCCCCATTGGAGGCGAAACGGGCAGCCGCAAGGAATTCGGGGCGTGGCTCCAAGGCCGCTGCGAGGCGGAAGTGGCGAAGTGCTTCATCGGGGCGGCTGGCGCGCTCCAGGGTGCGGCCGAGGGCGAAGTGCGCGAAGGCGTTGTCCGGTTCACGTTCCAGTACGATCTGGAATTCCAGCTCTGCGGGCCGTAGTTGAGCGGAGAGAAAGAAAGCGCGAGCGCGCAGCAAGCGGGCTGCGGTGTTCTCGGGGTGTGCGGTGATGACCGAATCCAGCAGCCGGATCGCACCGCGCGGGTCTCGGGCTGCCAGCAGTTGCTCCGCGGCGCGGTAGTCGATGACGTGCGTCTCGGGACTGCGCTCAGGCACGGCCGTCTCCTCTCCGTTGTCGTCGGTGCAGGGCCGCAGGCGACCATGCACCGTACGGTGGTACGTGCGGCACAACACTCGCGTCTGTCGCGGCATTCCCCGGCAGAGCCGGTCCTATCCCCGCGCGCCCGACCGACGTCGGTCCCTCACGCCGACGCCGGCGTCGGTGCACTCGCCATCAGAGGCTGGTCAGAGGCTGATGTGGTACGCCTTGCGCAACGTCTCGTGCACGGTCCACTGGGTGCGGTCGCCTTCGCGCAGGACGCAGGCATCGCCCGGTCCTACTTCGAGTACCTGGCCGCCTTCGATCTCGATGGTCGCTCTGCCGCTGACGACCACGAACAGTTCGTTCGCCTCGGTGTCTGTGACCACACCCGGTGTGATCTGCCAGATTCCGCGGATCTGACGGCCGTCCGGAGACTCCCACAGCGCCTTGCCCGTCACCACCGGCTCGCCCGAGACGACCTGTTGGGGGTCGAGGGGCTCGGGCTCCAGGTCGGCGTCCGCGATGCCCGGGATGTTGACAACGAACGAGGCGGGAGAGGGCGCGGGAGTCGAGGCGGGAGAGGGCGCGGGTGATGCAGAGGACACGGGATGCGCGGGAGGCATGGACGGCGTGACCGAATCGGAGGGTGCGCAGGAGGCGGACGGCGCGCGTGACGCGTCCCCGGCGGGAGCCGGTCCGGAGCCGTCGTGGGCGGAACCGGGTTCGGTGTCGGCGGTCCTGGGCTCAAGATCGTCAGTTGTCATGGCGGTGAGGCTATCCCCCGGCTTCAGGCATCCCGCAGACGCTCCCACACCTCACGGACCTGGGGCTCCAGGGCCTCCAGCGGACCGTCGTTGTCGATCACGAGGTCCGCGACGGCCAGCCGCTGTTCACGGGTGGCCTGCGCCGCCATCCGCGACTTCGCCTCGTCCTCCGACATCCCCCGCAGGCGCACCAGCCGGTCCAGTTGGGTCTGCGGTGCGGCGTCGATGACGACGACCTTGTCGTAGAGCGGTGCCAGGCCGTTCTCGGTGAGCAGCGGCACATCGTGGATCACCACCGTGTCCGGGCCGGCCGATGCTTCGAGTTCGGCGGATCGTGCGCCCACCAGCGGGTGCACGATCGCGTTCAGCGCCTTCAGCTTCTCCGGGTCGGAGAACACGATCGCGCCCAGCTTCGGCCGGTCCAGGGTCCCGTCCGGGGCGAGTACGTCCTCCCCGAACTCCTCGACGACCGCGGCGAGTCCGGGCGTACCCGGCTCGACGACCTCGCGTGCGATCTTGTCCGCGTCCACGATCACCGCGCCGTACGACGCCAGCAGTCGCGAAACCTCACTCTTGCCCGCACCGATCCCGCCGGTCAGCCCCACCTTCACCATGGCCCCACGCTATACGGCCCGTGGGGCAGCGCGGAGCCGGGGCGGCGCCCCGTGTGCGGCCCGCGGGATGGGCTGGTGTCCGGGGCCGGCTGATGCTCGCGCCGGCCGGCTCTCAGCCATGAACCGCTCCACGCCGATACTTCGGCGGGGCAGCGCGAGGCTGTCTGCGTACGACGGCCCGCCGTCCCGGCCTCAAGGGCCGGGCCGTAAAGTCCCCGGGCTCCCGGCCCGGCACGGAGCCCGCCACCTCAGCTTCGGTCACCCGCCCGGTCGCTGTCCTCCGGCCCTGCCCCTCCCTTCAGCTGTGCCCCTCGCCCACCGGTCTCAGAGTCCGCCGCCCCCGTCGGATTCGCGCTCCGCGAGGAAGCGTTCGAATTCCCGGCCGATCTCGTCGGCCGTGGGCAGCTCCACCGGCTCGGCGACGAGATTGCCCCGGGTCTCGGCCCCGGCCACCGCGTCGTACTGGTGCTCCAGCCCGCTTACCAGGGCGACCAGTTCCTCGTCGCCCTCGGAGATCTGCCGCTCGATCTCCTCCTGCGTGCGCAGTGCCTCCGTGCGCAGCGCATGTGCCGCGTTCGGCAGCACCAGGCCGGTCGCTGCGGTCACCGCTTCGAGGGCCGTGAGCGCGGCGTCCGGATACGCGGACCGGGCGATGTAGTGCGGCACATGCGCCGCCACGCCCAGTACGTCGTGCCCCGCCTCGGCCAGCCGGAACTCGATCAGTGCCTCGGCGCTGCCGGGCACCTGGGCCTCGTCGAAGAAGCTGCCGTGCCCCGGCATCAGGTCCGTGCGGTTGCCGTGCGGGGTGAGGCCCACGGGGCGGGTGTGCGGCACGCCCATCGGGATGCCGTGGAAGTTGACCGAGAGCCATACACCGAGCCGCTCGACTATCTGGCGGACGGCCGCCGCGAAGCGTTCCCATTCCACATCCGGTTCGAGGCCGGACAGCAGCAGGAAGGGGGCGCCCGTCGCGTCCTCGACCAGCCGCAACTCGATGCCGGGGATCTCGTACGCGGTCCAGCGGTGGCTCTCGAACGTGAGCAGCGGGCGCCGGGCCCGGTAGTCGATCAGCCGGTCGTGGTCGAAACGGGCGACGACCCGGTGGGACAGGCCGGTCAGCAGCCGGTCCACGATCTGGTCGCCGGTTTCGCCGGCGTCGATGTAACCGTCGAAGTGGTACAGCAGCACAAGACCGGCGGAGTCCCTGGCGGTGATCGCCTCAACCGCCGCGAGCCCGCTCGGCTCCCATTCGTACAACCCCTGGGGATCCAACACAGTGACCGCTCCTCCTCGTGTCCGTGAGCAAGAACGCCCGGGGCCGGCCCGGCATTCCCGGACCCGTCGCGCAAGCGAAGCCTGTCCGAAGACGCACGCCTCGGCGCCCGCGTTTCCACGCCGCGCGTCCACCCCCGCTCCCCCGGCCACCCTCATCCCCACCTCGTCCCGGTCACATCCCTGATCGCCCACAACACCTGGGTGAATTAGTGGAGTTGTCGCTGCACCAACCACCCCGAGGTACACGCCCATTGGTCCGCACCTGCAGCTCGCCACGTCCCTCGCGAATTGCATGTCCGCCCAACGTTCATGCAGGGAAGGGAAGTTGACATGTGTGTCCGGTCGGCCGCTGACTGCAGTCTCCGCCGGCCCGTCCCTGGCAGCGGGTACCGTCCGCACCGTCACGACGTCCGTCCGGACAGGGCGGCCTACTGGACCGGCAAGGGGGAACGCCTACCAGCGGTAGGGAGGGGAGCGTGATGGCTGTCCGGACCGGTGTCGTCTTCGATTTCGATGCGGTCACTGCTCGCGGCCTGGCCACGGAGGGCGTGTACTTTCGCGATTCCGGGAAGGGCGGGCCATCCAGAACTCCGCCGTCCACGACGCCTCTCGAGCCTCTTTCTCTCAGAGCCTCAGGAGGGCGTGGAAGGGTGAGGGTGGTCTACATCGACAGGACGGGCAGCTCGGGCGGTGCGGGCGGCAGGACCGGCGAGAGGGTCAACGAGCGACATCGTGCAGATTCCGATCCCAGCGTTCGCCCCCGTTCCCCAGCGCTCCATCCCGGCGTTCCATCCCGGCGTTCCCGCCCGGCGTTCCAGCCCGGCGTTCTGGTGGGCCGCAGGGAGCCTGGCCGGTGCGCCGCAGGGCGGTGCGCCGCGATGTGCCACCCTGCGGCGCGACGTATACGACGAAGGCCCGCTCCCCGGAGGGAGCGGGCCTTCGCCCTTCAGCTAGCTAGTGCGCAGCGGGGTGGAGCGTCAGCTCTGGCCGCCGGCCAGCTTCTCGCGGAGCGCGGCGAGGGCCTCGTCCGACGCCAGGGCGCCGGAGTTGTCCGCCGACTCCGAGGAGTACGAGCCACCGGAGACGTTGCCGCCGCCGGCCTGGCCGCCACCGGCCGCCGCGGGAGCCGCAGCGCCCTCGGCCGCGGCCTGCTCGTCGGCCTCGCGGGACTTGATGACCTGGGCCTGGTGCTGCTCGAAGCGCTGCTGCGCCTCGGCGTACTGCTGCTCCCACGCCTCGCGCTGGGCCTCGTAGCCCTCCAGCCAGTCGTTGGTCTCCGGGTCGAAGCCCTCGGGGTAGATGTAGTTGCCCTGGTCGTCGTAGGACGCGGCCATGCCGTACAGGGTCGGGTCGAACTCGACGGCCGACGGGTCGGCGCCGAAGGACTCGTTGGCCTGCTTCAGCGAGAGGCTGATGCGGCGGCGCTCCAGGTCGATGTCGATGACCTTGACGAAGATCTCGTCGTTGACCTGGACGACCTGCTCCGGGATCTCGACGTGGCGCTCGGCCAGCTCGGAGATGTGGACCAGGCCCTCGATGCCCTCGTCGACGCGGACGAACGCGCCGAACGGGACGAGCTTGGTGACCTTACCCGGGACGACCTGACCGATCTGGTGGGTCCGGGCGAACTGCTGCCACGGGTCTTCCTGGGTGGCCTTGAGCGACAGGGAGACGCGCTCGCGGTCCATGTCGACGTCGAGGACCTCGACGGTGACCTCCTGGCCGACCTCGACGACCTCGGAGGGGTGGTCGATGTGCTTCCAGGAGAGCTCGGAGACGTGCACCAGGCCGTCCACGCCACCCAGGTCCACGAAGGCACCGAAGTTGACGATGGAGGAGACGACGCCGGAGCGCACCTGGCCCTTCTGGAGGGTGGTGAGGAAGGTCTGACGGACCTCGCTCTGGGTCTGCTCCAGCCAGGCGCGGCGGGACAGGACCACGTTGTTGCGGTTCTTGTCCAGCTCGATGATCTTGGCTTCGAGCTCCTTGCCCACGTAGGGCTGCAGGTCGCGAACGCGGCGCATCTCGACCAGGGAGGCCGGGAGGAAGCCGCGGAGGCCGATGTCGAGGATGAGACCACCCTTGACGACCTCGATGACGGTACCGGTGACGATGCCGTCCTCTTCCTTGATCTTCTCGATGGTGCCCCAGGCACGCTCGTACTGGGCGCGCTTCTTCGAGAGGATCAGGCGGCCTTCCTTGTCCTCCTTCTGGAGAACAAGGGCTTCGATCTCGTCACCGACGGCGACGACCTCGTTGGGGTCGACGTCGTGCTTGATCGAGAGCTCACGGCTCGGGATGACGCCTTCGGTCTTGTAACCGATGTCGAGCAGGACCTCGTCCCGGTCGACCTTCACGATGACGCCGTCGACGATGTCGCCGTCGTTGAAGTACTTGATCGTCTCGTCGATCGCGGCGAGGAAGGCTTCCTCGTTACCGATGTCGTTGACCGCAACCTGCGGGGTGGTGGCGGTGGTCTCGGTGCTGCTCGTCATGTGGGAAAGGGCTCCGGTACGGACATTGAAGTCGTAGGTACTGCTACGCCGAGAGCCGGTATCGCCTCTGCATAAGCCGGACAGCGTCAGAGGCGCACCCTCCGGAAGCCCCGCAAAGGCGGAGCGACCCGAAACGCCTCGAAAACCGAGGGGACATTCATACAGATGCGAGCGCGGCCTGCTCCGTCTGAGGCGCGCAGGCCCGCAGCGCAACTTGTAGCATACGGGGGCAGCCGGAGACGGTCAATGCGCGAAGGCGCACACCCGGGGCGGAACGCCCCATAACCGGCACACGCGATGTTCCGCGAGGTCGTACAGCCTCGCGGCCCCCGCTGCGACAAGCACAGCGAAGACTACGACGACGGGCGCGATGAACCAAGAGTACGAGCCGGAGGCGACCCGCCGTGACGCCTCGGACGCCGAGAGCAGCCGGGCCAGCCGGGGCTGGTGGGACCGCAACGCGGACGAGTATCAGAGCGAGCACGGAGCGTTCCTCGGCGACGACCGGTTCGTCTGGGGGCCCGAGGGGCTCGACGAGGCGGACGCCGCCCTGCTGGGTCCGGCCGCGGAACTCAAGGGGCGCCGCGTGCTGGAGATCGGGGCGGGCGCGGCGCAGTGCTCCCGCTGGCTGGCGGCGCAGGGCGCGCTGCCCGTGGCGCTGGATCTCTCCCACCGGCAGTTGCAGCACGCGCTGCGGATCGCGAACGGGGCGGAGGGGGACGCCGTCGCGTTGGTGGAGGCGGACGCGGGGGCGCTGCCGTTCCGCGACGGCTGCTTCGATCTGGCCTGTTCCGCCTACGGGGCGCTGCCGTTCGTCGCGGATCCGGTGCGGGTGCTGCGGGAGGTGCGGCGGGTGCTGCGGCCGGGCGGCCGGTTCGTCTTCTCGGTGACGCATCCGATCCGCTGGGCGTTTCCCGACGAGCCGGGGCCGGAGGGGCTGTCGGTGGCGGCGTCGTACTTCGACCGGACTCCGTACGTCGAGCAGGACGAGGCCGGGCGGGCGGTGTACGTGGAGCATCACCGGACACTGGGCGACCGGGTGCGGGATGTGGTGGCGGCCGGTTTCCGGCTGGAGGACGTCGTGGAGCCGGAGTGGCCCGACTGGAACACCCAGGAGTGGGGCGGCTGGTCGCCGCTGCGCGGGCATCTGATCCCGGGGACGGCGATCTTCGTGTGCACGGCGGGGGCGGCGTAGCGGCTCCGGGCCGGGGCGGCGGGCGGGTACCGGTTTGCGGGGCGGCAGACTGGGGTCGTGACGCTCCCCCTCCCTGACGCCGGGGGTACCCCTGGTGCCGCCGCCCTTGCCCAGTTGCCCGTGCGCAGTGCGCTGCCCGCGCTGCGTGCCGCCCTCGACGGGGCCGGCGCGGCGGTGCTGTGTGCTCCGCCCGGTACCGGCAAGACGACGTTGGTGCCGCTGGAGCTCGCCGGGCTGACGGGCGGCGGGCCGCGGCGGCGGGTGGTGGTGGCCGAGCCGCGGCGGATCGCGGCGCGCGCGGCGGCGCGACGGATGGCCTGGTTGCTGGGTGAGCAGGTCGGCGGGTCGGTGGGTTTCACGGTGCGCGGGGAGCGGCGCGCGGGGGCCCGTACGGCGGTGGAGGTGGTGACCACCGGGGTGCTGCTGCAGCGGTTGCAGCGGGATCCGGAGCTGGCCGGGGTGGACGTCGTGGTGCTGGACGAGTGCCATGAGCGGCATCTGGACGCGGATACGTGTGCGGCGTTCCTGCTGGATGTGCGGGAGACGCTGCGGCCGGAGCTGCGGCTCGTGGCGGCGTCGGCGACGACGGACGCGGAGGGGTGGGCAAGGCTGCTGGGTGGTGCCGGGGGGCCGGTTCCGGTGGTGGAGGCGGCGGGGGTGTCGCATCCGGTGGAGGTGCTATGGGCGCCTGCGGAGCGGCCGGTGGCGCCGGCGCACGGGATGCGGGTGGATCCGGCGCTGCTGGCGCATGTCGCGGGGGTGGTGCGGCGGGCATTGCGTGAGCGGGCCGGTGATGTGCTGTGTTTCCTTCCGGGGGTCGGCGAGATCGGGCGCGTCGCGGGGCAGTTGGCGGGTGTGGACGCGGAGGTGCTGCAGGTGCACGGGCGGGCGCCGGCGGAGGTGCAGGACGCGGTGCTGGCCGGCGGGGGCGGTGTGCGGCGGGTGGTGCTGGCGACCTCTGTGGCGGAGTCGAGTCTGACGGTGCCGGGGGTGCGGGTGGTGGTGGACAGCGGGCTGGCGCGGGTGCCGCGGCGGGATCATGCGCGGGGGCTCAGTGCGCTGGCGACGGTGCGGGCGTCGCGGGCGGCGACTCGGCAGCGGGCGGGCCGGGCCGGGCGGGAGGCGCCGGGGGTGGTCTACCGGTGCTGGTCGGAGGGGGAGGACGGGCGGCTGCCGCGGTTCCCGGATCCGGAGATCAGGGTGGCCGATCTGACGGCGTTCGCGCTGCAGGCGGCGTGCTGGGGGGATCCGTCGGCGGAGGGGCTGGCGCTGCTGGACGCGCCGCCGGGCGGGGCGCTGGCGGCGGCGCGGGAGGTGCTGGCGGCGATCGGTGCGGTGGACGGGGCCGGCCGGGCGACGGAGCGGGGTGTGCGGATGGCGCGGCTCGGTCTGCATCCGCGGCTGGCCCGTGCGCTGCTGGACGGCGCGCGGGAGGTGGGGGTGCGGCGGGCGGCGGAGGTCGTGGCGCTGCTGAGCGAGGAGCCGCCGCGGTCCTATGGGGACGATCTGGCGGCGGCGTGGCGGACGGCGCGCCGGGGTGGCGATGCGTACGCCGCGCGGTGGCGGCAGGAGGCGCGACGGCTGGTGTCGGCCGTCGGCGAGCCGGAAGCCGGGGCGGGGGCCGCGTCGGGGGCCGGGGATCGGCTGCCGGTTTCGGCGGGCGGGGCTGGGGCGGGGTCGGACGATGCGGTCGCGGGTCTCGTTGCGGCGTTGGCGTTTCCGGAGCGGGTGGCGCGGGCGCGCGGGGCGGGGAGTTATCTGATGGCGTCCGGGACCGGGGCCGAGCCGGCGGGTGCCGGTGACGGGTCGCGGTTGCGGGATGCGCGGTGGCTGGCGGTGGCGGTGGCGGACCGGCCGGTGGCGGCGGCGTCCGCACGGATCCGGCTCGCGGCGGTGATCGACGAGGAGACCGCCCGCGCGGCGGCCGGGGCGCTGTGTTCCTCCGGGGAGGAGGTGCGCTGGGCGGACGGGGATGTGGTGGCGCGGCGGGTGACCCGGCTGGGGGCGATCGAGCTGGCGGCCCGGCCGCTGGGTGCGCCGGATCCGGGGCTGCTGCGCGCTGCGGTCGTCGACGGCCTGTGGCGGGAGGGGCCGGGGCTGCTGCGGTGGACGGCCGACGCGGCCGGGGTGCGGGAGCGGATGGCGTTTCTGCACCGGGAGTTGGGGGATCCGTGGCCGGATGTGTCGGATGCGGCGCTGCTGGAGCGGCTGGAGGACTGGCTGGGACCGGAGCTCGGGCGGGCGCGGCGGCGGGCCGACCTGGAGCGGGTCGACGCGGGGCGGGCGCTGGTGCGGCTGCTGCCGTGGGCGACGGGTGAGGCGGTGCGGTTCGAGGAGCTGGCGCCGGAGCGCCTGGCGGTGCCGAGCGGTTCGCGGGTGCGGGTGGATTACGGGGGCGAACAGCCCGTACTGGCGGTCAAGTTGCAGGAGTTGTTCGGGTTGCGGGAGTCGCCGCGGGTGGCGGGCGGGCGGGTGCCCGTGCTGGTGCATCTGCTGTCTCCGGCGGGGCGGCCGGCGGCGGTGACGGCGGATCTGGCGTCGTTCTGGCGGGACGGCTACCGGTCGGTGCGTGCGGAGTTGCGGGGGCGCTACCCCAAGCATCCCTGGCCGGAGGATCCTTCGACGGCGGAGCCGACGCGGCACACGGCGGCGCGGCTGCGGCGGGGGTGACGGGGGCGAGGGGCCGTCCGGCGCGGTGGCGGTGTCGCGGCGGCCACGGCCGGGCGGGTGGGTGGGTCGACTGCGGCCTCCGGGCGGTGCGTTGCCGGTCCGGGTGGTGCGGGCGGCGCGCCCGGTGGGTGGTCACATGCTGTGTCGATGCCATGCCTCCACGTTACGGGCTGCCACTGACAACGCCCGCTGCCTGCGCCGTTTCCGTTTCTCCGGTCGCCTTCCGCGGGTGCCGGCCGCGGGCTTCGAGGAGCAGGCTGAGGGCGAGCAGGGCGGTGCCGAGGGTCAGGAAGCCCCAGGGGAGGTAGCTGGTGAGCAGCAGGACGAGGGTGCGCTGGGCGGTGACCTGGGCGACGGTGGACCTGACGTAGTCGTCCCGCATCCTGACGTGGCCGGCGAAGGCGGTGACGGTGCCGCCGCCGGGCAGCAGTTGGCCGCCGCGGAGTTCTTCCTTGTGGATTTCCTCGCCGTTGACGGGAGCGCCGGTGACGGGGTCGACCCAGAACATCCGCGTGGTGGTGTACCAGCGGGTGGTGCCCGTTTTCTCGACGGCCTGGGGGGTGATGCCCTTGACGGGCATCTTCTTGGGGAGCGGGACCCTGGTCCAGGGGATGGTCTGCTCGAAGTAGTAGACCTTCAGGCCGTGGAAGGTGCGGGTTCCCTTGTAGTGGATGGGGGCGGAGGTGCGGGTCTGGGCGTCGAAGTAGGTGTAGTCGCGCTTCTGGGTGAGGAACGGCCATTTGTACTCGATGCCGGCGCGGCGTACGGGGTCGCCGTCGACCGTCTCGCCGGTGGCGTGGACGGGTTCCTGGGAGTGGGCGTCGAAGATGTAGCGCTCGGGGACCTCGGAGACCATGTTGCCGTCGGGGCCGGCCACGTAGGAGAGGGCGTCCCAGACGACGACGTCGCGGCCGGCGGTCTGTTTGATGCGCCGGGCTTCGGCGACGTTGCCCTTGAGGGTCTGGACGATGGTGACCTTGGGGACCTGCTTGGCCTTCATGGTGCCGTAGTCGATGAGGGTGGCGGGGGCGGCCTCCAGGACCATGTCCTGGTATTGGCCGGGCGGGATCTTGGCGAGTCGGGGGAAGGCGTACCACCGCATCAGGGGGGACAGGGCGGTGAAGAAGACGGCGAAGGCGAGCAGCACGAGGCTCGCCGTGCGGCGCATCCCCTTGGCCGGGGCGGGGTGCCGGGTGGGCGGGGTTCGGGGCATGGCGGTGGCGTCCCTCCCTCAGGGGTGCTCGGGGACGGTGGTCAGCAGCGGTTTGGGGGAGGTGTGGCCCTGGGGGGCGCCGAGGGCGGTGAGGGCGAAGACGAGGGCGAGCGCCGCGGCGAGTCCGACCGCGGCTGCTGTCAGGGCGCGCATGGCGGTCCTCCCGGAGAACTGAGCTGATGCAGCGTCAGGGCGGGGGCACCGTAGCAACGGCGGGCGGAGATGAGAACACGTTGCACCGCCGTCCCGCCCCGGGGCGGGGGGCGGGACGGCGGTGCGGCGGGTGCGGGGCCGGGTGCGGTCAGGCGCCGGCCGGTGCGGTGACGGTGAGTTCGACGGTGAGGACGGCACCGTCGGCGGTGGTCAGCCGCAGCTGGAACGTGCCGGGGTGGGCGTCGGTGTAGATCTTCGGGAGGGTGAGCCGGCCGTCGGCGTCCGTGGTGAGGGTGGTCAGGGTGCGGACCGGCTTGTCCTTGTCGGCGCCGGTGGCCTTGGGGTCCTTGAAGTACGGGCCCTTGTCGTTCTGCACGGGCTTCTTCGGGTCGCCGGTGACCATGGTCGCGGTGACCGCCACCCCGGCCGCGGCCTTGCCCCGGTAGGTGGCCCTGATCTCGACGGCGTCGTCCGCGTAGGCGGTTCCGGCGGTGGTCCGGAGCTTCTTGGCGGAGGTGCGGGCGAGTGTGTCGGCCTTCGGTGCCGGCTTGGCCGTGACGGTGGCGGCGAAGTCGACGGGGGGCACGTCGCGGCCGACGGCGGTGGCGCGGACGGCGAAGGCGCCGGCCTTGTCGCCCGCGCGCAGCCGGGGGGCGGTGGCCAGGCCGTCCTTGCCGGTGGTGACGGTGACGGCGGTCGCGTTGCCGGGGAAGCGGGCCGCGGTGTCGCCGCTGAGGGTGAAGCGGATGGGGGCGCCGGCGACCGGCTTGCCCGCGGCGTCCTTGGCGCGGACCTGCGGGGAGGTGGCGAACTCGCCGCCCGCGGTGGCCGTGAGCTCCTTGCCGTCGCCGCCGTCCTTGCCGCCGGCCCGTTCGAGGGCGGTGAGCGGCGCGGGTTCGGCCGGGGGCGTCGGCGTGGGCGTGGGCTTCGGCGTGGGCGTAGGCGTGGGCTTCGGGGTGGGGGCCGGGGTGCCCGGTTGGTGCGGGGTGCCTCCGGGCGCCGGGGGCCGGCCGTTCGGGGCACCGGCGCCGCGGTCGGGGTGCGTCGCGCCGCCGCCCTGCTTGCCCTGCTCGCCCCGTCCGGTGCCGCCGCGCCGTACGGGGACCGTGCCCTTGCCGTCCGGGACCTCGTACGTGCCCTTGCGGTAGAACGCGTACCAGGACAGCACCGTGCGGAGGTAGTCGGTGGAGTCGTTGTAGCCGAGGACGGCCCGGTCCAGGTCGGCCGGTACGGTCAGGTCGCGGCCACCGGCGCAGAGGTAGTGGCCGGCCGCGAGGGCGGCGTCGAAGATGTTGTTGGGGTCCTTGATGCCGTCGCCGTTGCCGTCGGCGCCCCAACCGGTGCCGTCGGGGCCGCCCTTGGACCAGGTCGACGGGAGGAACTGCATCGGGCCGACGGCGCGGGCGTAGACGGAGTCCCCGTCGTAGCGACCGCCGTCGGTGTCGGGTATCAGGGCGAAGCCGTGGCGGCCGTCGAGCGCCGGGCCGAGGATGGGCTGGAGGGTGGTGCCCTGGGCGTCGACCGCTCCACCGCGGGCCTGGCCGGATTCCACCTCGCCGATCGCGGCGAGCAGCTGCCAGGGCAGCCGGCAGCCCGGGGCCGAGGCGTGGATGCGCGCCTCGGCGCTCTTGTAGGCGGCGAGGACGGTGGCCGGGATGCCCGCCTGGGAGGGGCCGGTGACGACCTTGCCGGCGCCGGAGTGGCCCGAACCCTTGGGCGGTGCGGGGCTGTTGCGGGGCGGCGGATCGGTGTAGTACGGCGAGCCGCCGTCGATGGGGGTGTCGGCGGGCGGCGTGGGGGTGGCCTGTTCCCGGTGGGCGGCGCGGGCGGCGGCGCCCGGTGTCTGGGAGGCGGTGAGGGAGGCAAGCGCCAGTGCCGCCACGGCCGTCGAGGCCGCTCCCCTTTGGAGCCGCCGCCGGAATGTGGCTGCCATCAGTGCCGTACCTCCGCGTTGACCTGCCGCGCGCCTACCTGTCGCGGGTGCCTGACTGCCGTGTGGTGCGTCGCCGTCGTGCGGGACGCCGCATGGGCGCCCCCGGTGCCCAACTCCGGTGACACTACGACAACTCGGTCCGCACGGCCACCACTCCGCTTGGCCACATATACCACTCACATCGGTCACATAATGATCCGAATCGATCGAGGAGCCGCAGATGCCGTTCACCCTCAGTCATGCCGCCGCTGTCCTTCCGTTCATCCGGCAAACCGGCGCCGCTCGCGGCCCGTTGGTCGCCTCCGCGCTGGTCGCGGGCTCCTTCGCACCGGACCTGCCGTTCTACACGGACACCGTCGTTCCGGGCGGTATGGCGTTCGGCACGGTCACCCATTCCCTGCCCGGCGTGCTGACCGTGGATGTCCTGATCACCGCGGCCCTGGTCGGCGGCTGGCTGCTGCTGCGCGAACCGCTGCTGGCGCTGCTGGCGCTGCTGCCGCGAGCCGGGCGGGGACGGCTGCACGCCTTCGCCCGCGGTCGCCCCTGGACGCCGCTCGGGACCCGCGAACGGGCGGTGCTTGCGGGCTGGTTCTTCCTGTCGGCGGTGCTGGGATCCGTCACGCATGTCGTCTGGGACGCCTTCACCCACCCCGGCCGCTGGGGCACGCAGCTGGTGCCCGCGCTGAACACCGTGGTGGGCGACCGGCCGATCGCCATGTATCTCCAGTACGGGACGTCGGCGCTGGCGCTGGCGGGGATCGGGGGGTTCCTGTGGGCGGTGCTGCGCGGCGAGCCGGGCGGTACGACGGCCGGCGACCCGGCTTCCGGCGCCGGGGCGGCCGGGCCCGACGGAGCCGCCGTACCGGCTGCGCCGGTACCCGCGGTGCCCGAACCGGCGCTGCGGCTGCGGCTGTTGCTGACCGCGCCGGTCGTGGTGTGCACGCTGCTCGGCGGCGCCTACCGCACCGCACGGGCGTATGCCGTCCACGGCGCGACGGTGGGCTGGTTCGACTATGTCCCCGACCTGCTCTTCGGTGCGGGCGCGGGGCTCGTGGCGGGACTACTGGGGTACGCGCTGGCCGTGCGGCTCCTCCAGCGGCGCGCGCCTCGGGGGCGGGCGGCGGACGGGGGCGTGCCGGGGCAGCCGTCGGGGGCGGGTGCGGAGCCGGCGGCCTGACCTCCGGCCCCTGCGCACGACGGCGCGGCCCGTGCCATGAGCACGGGCCGCGCCGTCGTGTTGGGCCGTGGGGACGCGCCGTCCTGTTGCGCTTCGGGGCAGGCCCTGGGGTCTGCCCGATGGGGTCGGGGGCGGGAAGGGCCTGGGGGCGGTCCGACCCCGGCCCATCGGACGGCACACCTAGTGCGCCGCGGACTCCCAGTCCTTGCCGTAGCCGACCGAGACGTCCAGCGGGGCGCTCAGCTCGACCGCGCCGGCCATCTCGCGGCGGACCAGCTCCTCGACCTCGGTGTGCTCCCCTGGGGCCACCTCGACCACGATTTCGTCGTGGACCTGGAGCAGCATCCGCGACGTCAGCTTCGCGGCGCGCAGGGCCGTGTCGACCCGCAGCATCGCGATCTTGACGATGTCGGCGGCGGTGCCCTGGATCGGGGCGTTCAGCGCCATCCGCTCGGCCATCTCGCGGCGCTGGCGGTTGTCGCTGTTGAGGTCGGGGAGGTAGCGGCGGCGGCCGAGCATCGTCTCCGTGTAGCCGGTGGCGCGGGCCTCCTCGACGACGCGCTGGAGGTAGTCGCGGACGCCGCCGAACCGCTCGAAGAAGTTGTCCATCAGCTTGCGGGCCTCGTCGGGCTGGATGCCCAGCTGCTGGGAGAGGCCGAACGCCGACAGGCCGTAGGCCAGGCCGTACGACATCGCCTTGATCTTGCGGCGCATCTCCGGGTCGACCTCGTCCTTGGCGACCGAGAAGACGTGCGAGGCGACGGTGGTGTGCAGGTCCTCGCCGGAGGTGAACGCCTCGATCAGGCCCTCGTCCTCGGAGAGGTGGGCCATCACCCGCAGTTCGATCTGGCTGTAGTCGGCCGTCAGCAGCGAGGCGAAGCCGTCGCCGACGACGAAGCCGCGGCGGATCGCCCGGCCCTCGTCCGTCCGCACCGGGATGTTCTGCAGATTCGGGTCGGTGGAGGACAGCCGGCCGGTGGCCGCCACGGTCTGGTTGAAGGTGGTGTGGATCCGGCCGTCCGCGGCGATGGTCTTGATCAGGCCCTCGACCGTCGTGCGCAGCTTGGCCTGCTCCCGGTGGCGGAGCATGATCACCGGGAGTTCGTTGTCGGTCTGCGACGCCAGCCAGGCCAGCGCGTCCGCGTCGGTGGTGTAGCCGGTCTTGGTCTTCTTGGTCTTGGGCAGGCCCAGTTCGCCGAAGAGGACCTCCTGGAGCTGCTTGGGCGAGCCGAGGTTGAACTCGTGGCCCGCGGCGGCGTGTGCCTCCTTCACGGCCTGCTGCACCGCGCCCGCGAACTGCTGCTCCATCCGCTCCAGCCAGCCGCCGTCGGCGGCGATGCCGGCCCGCTCCATACGGGCCAGCAGCTCGCTGGTGGGCAGCTCCACGTCGCGCAGCAGCTCGGCGGCGCCGACCTCCGCCAGCTTCGTCCCGAACGCCGTTCCCAGGTCGAGGACGGTGCGGGCCTGCCCCATCAGGGCCTCGGCCTCGGCCTCCTCGTCGGCGCCGAACGCCAGCTGGCCGTCGCCGGCCGCGGCGGGGGCGAGGTCGCGCCCCAGGTATTCGAGGGAGAGGGCGTCCAGCGCGAAGGAGCGGCGGCCGGGCTTGACCAGATAGGCGGCCAGTGCGGTGTCCATGGTGACGCCGTCGATGCGCCAGCCGTGCTCGCCGAAGACCCGCATCAGGCCCTTGGCGTTGTGCATCACCTTGGGGCGGGCGGCGTCCGCGCTCCAGGCGGCGAAGGCGCGCTCGTCGGCCTCGTCCAGCTGGGCCGGGTCGAACCAGGCGGCCGGGCCGCCGGCGGCGGCCAGCGCCACCTCGGCGACGCTTCCGCTGCCCAGCGTCCAGACGTCCACGGTGGCCACGCCCAGCGGGCCGGTGCCGTGCTCGGCGAGCCACGGGGCGAGTTCGCCGGTGCCGAGGACGGTGCCGTCCACGGCGACGCCGGCGGCCGGCTCGGCCTGGTCGGCGGTCTCCTCCGCTCCCGGGTCCACGGCGTGCAGCCGGTCGCGCAGGCCCTGGTTGCGGATCTCCAGGGCGTTGAGGAAGACCTTCAGGGCCTCGCGGTCGTATGCCTGGCGGGTGAGGTCGGCGGGGCCGCAGGGCAGTGCGACGTCGCGGACCATCTCGGTCAGCCGGCGGTTGAGCTTCACCGACTCCAGGTGGTCGCGGAGGTTCTGCCCCGCCTTGCCCTTGACCTCGTCGGCCCGCTCCACCAGCTCCGCGAAGGAACCGAACTGGCTGATCCACTTGGTGGCGGTCTTCTCGCCGACGCCGGGGATGCCGGGGAGGTTGTCGGACGGGTCGCCGCGCAGGGCCGCGAAGTCCGGGTACTGGGCGGGGGTGAGGCCGTACTTCTCGGCGACCTTCTCGGGGGTGTAGCGGGTCAGCTCGGAGACGCCCTTGGTCGGGTAGAGGACCGTGACGTCGTCGGAGACCAGCTGGAAGGAGTCGCGGTCGCCGGTGACGATCGCGACCTCGAAGCCCTGGGCCGTGGCCTGGGTGGTCAGGGTGGCGATGACGTCGTCGGCCTCGAACCCCTCCACGGCGAAGCGCTTGACGTGCATGGCGTCGAGGAGCTCGCCGATCAGCTCGACCTGGCCCTTGAACTCGTCGGGGGTCTTGGAGCGGTTCGCCTTGTACTCGGGGAACTCCTCGGACCGCCAGGTCTTGCGGGAGACGTCGAACGCCACCGCGAAGTGCGTGGGCGCCTCGTCGCGCAGGGTGTTCGCGAGCATCGACGCGAAGCCGTAGATCGCATTGGTCGGTTGCCCCGACGCGGTCGTGAAATTCTCCACGGGCAGGGCGAAGAACGCCCGGTATGCCATGGAATGCCCGTCCATCAGGAGCAGGCGCGGACGGCCGCCCGCCGCCGCCTCGGTGCCGGTCGCTTCGCTCTTCTTCGCTGCCTTTGCTGCCACGCCCCCGATCCTGCCACGCCCCACTGACAATCCCCGCCGCGACGGCCTGCGGCGGGGGCACCGGCCGCCGTCCGGGCCGCGCCGGGGCCCGCCGCCCGCGGCCTTCCGGGCGCCCGGAGTGCGGCCGGCAGCACTCCAAGATCCCCCCTACTCCCCCGCCCCCGTCCATGACAGGATCGGAGGCGCACGAATCAGATGTGCACGGCAACGATCGCCGCGATCCGGCGGGGCGGACCCGGCACACGGCTCAAGGGAGAGCGACATGGCAGGCAAGCCGCCCGCGTCGGACCCTGTCCAGGACGCGCCGAAGGTGAGCGCCCCCCAGCGCGCCGCCGCCGGCCTGCCGGCCCTCGCGCACACGCTGCGCGCCGCCCAGCAGCAGATGGGCGTCCGCCGCACCGCCCTCACCCTGCTGCGGGTCAACCAGAAGACCGGGTTCGACTGCCCCGGCTGCGCCTGGCCCGAGGGCGACAAGCGGCACGCCGCCGAGTTCTGCGAGAACGGCGCCAAGGCCGTCGCCGAAGAGGCCACCCTCCGGCGCGTCACCCCGGACTTCTTCGCCGCCCACCCCGTGGCGGACCTCGCCTCCCGCAGCGGCTACTGGCTCGGCCAGCAGGGCCGGCTGACCCACCCCATGTACCTGGCCGAGGGCGCCGACCACTACGCACCGGTCTCCTGGGAGCGGGCGTTCGACATCATCGGCGAGGAGCTGACCGCCCTCGACTCCCCCGACGAGGCCGTCTTCTACACCTCCGGCCGTACGAGCAACGAGGCCGCCTTCCTCTACCAGCTCTTCGCCCGCGAGTTCGGCACCAACAACCTCCCCGACTGCTCCAACATGTGCCACGAGTCCTCGGGCTCCGCGCTCACCGAGACCATCGGCATCGGCAAGGGCAGCGTGCTGCTGGAGGACCTCCACAAGGCCGACCTGATCATCGTCGCCGGCCAGAACCCGGGCACCAACCACCCCCGGATGCTGTCGGCCCTGGAGAAGGCGAAGGCCGGCGGCGCGAAGATCATCTCGATCAACCCGCTGCCCGAGGCCGGCCTGGAGCGCTTCAAGAACCCGCAGACCCCGCGCGGCCTGGCCGGCGGCGGCACCGCCCTGACCGACCTCTTCCTCCAGGTGCGCCTCGGCGGCGACCAGGCCCTCTTCCGCGCCCTCAACCGCCTCATCCTGGAAGCTTCGTCGAGCGCCTCCGGCGCGGGCTCGGGCGCCGTCGACGAGGAGTTCATCCGCGAACACACCCACGGCTTCGAGGAGTTCGCGGCGCTGGCCCGCGCCGGCGACGACTGGTCCGAGACCCTGCGCGCCACCGGACTGACCCGCCAGGAGATCGAGCGCGCCCTGGCCATGGTCCTCGCGTCGCGGCGCACGATCGTGTGCTGGGCGATGGGCCTGACCCAGCACAAGCACTCCGTCCCCACCATCCGGGAAGTCGTCAACTTCCTGCTGCTGCGCGGCAACATCGGCCGCCCCGGCGCCGGCGTCTGCCCCGTACGCGGCCACAGCAACGTCCAGGGCGACCGCACCATGGGCATCTTCGAGCGGCCCGCGCCGGCCTTCCTCGACGCCCTGGAGAAGGAGTTCGGCTTCGCGCCGCCCCGGGAGCACGGCCTCGACGTGGTCCGCGCCATCCGCGCGCTGCGCGACGGGCAGGCGAAGGTCTTCTTCGCGATGGGCGGCAACTTCGTCTCCGCCACGCCCGACACCGAGGTCACCGAGGCCGCGATGCGCCGCGCCCGCCTCACCGTGCACGTCTCCACCAAGCTCAACCGCTCGCACACGATCACCGGCGCCCGCGCCCTGATCCTGCCGACCCTGGGCCGTACGGAACGCGACCTCCAGGCAGGCGGCGAGCAGTTCGTGACGGTCGAGGACTCCATGGGCATGGTGCACGCCTCACGCGGCCGGCTGGCGCCCGCCGGCCCGCACCTGCTGTCCGAGCCCGCGATCGTCGCCCGTCTCGCGCGGCGCGTCCTCGGCCCGGACAGCCGCACCCCCTGGGAGGAGTTCGAGAAGGACTACGCGGTGATCCGCGACCGGATCTCCCGCGTGGTGCCGGGCTTCGAGGACTTCAACGCCCGGGTCGCCCGCCCCGGAGGCTTCGCCCTGCCGCACGCACCCCGCGACAGCCGCAGCTTCCCCACCGCCACCGGCAAGGCCAACTTCACCGCCGCCCCCGTGGAGTACCCCACCGCCCCCGAAGGACGGCTGCTGCTCCAGACGCTGCGCTCCCACGACCAGTACAACACCACCATCTACGGCCTCGACGACCGCTACCGCGGCATCAGGAACGGCCGCCGCGTGGTGCTCGTCAACCCCGACGACGCCCGCCGGCTGGGCTTCGCGGACGGCGCGTACGCGGACCTGGTCGGCGAGTGGACCGACGGCAGCGAGCGGCGCGCCCCCGGCTTCCGGGTGGTGCACTACCCCACCGCCCGCGGCTGCGCCGCCGCGTACTACCCCGAGACCAACGTCCTGATCCCGCTGGACCACACCGCCGACATCAGCAACACCCCGGCCGCCAAGTCCGTGGTGGTACGGCTGGAGCCGGCGCGGCGCGGCTGACCCGCCGCACGACATCCCGACACGTCCCGGTTGGCCGGGAACGAACAACCCCGCGCCGGGCGCCCGCCCGGCGGCCTGACAGGAACGGCCGCGGATCCGCGGCGACCGAGGGCGCGAGGCCGAGCGAAACGGAGCAGTCCATGGGTGAGCAGAGCACGACCAAGTTCCCGCAGGAGGTCCTCGACCAGTGGTCCGACGTCGGCGTCGACCTGCCGTCGCTCTTCTCCGCGGGGCACCTCGGTGAGCGGATGAGCGTGCGGGTGGTCGAGGCCGCCCCGGACCGGGTCGTCGGCACCATGCCCGTCGAGGGCAACACCCAGCCCTACGGGCTGCTGCACGGCGGCGCCTCCGCCGTACTGGCCGAAACGCTCGGCTCCGTCGGGTCCATGCTGCACGGCGGCCCCACCAAGGCCGCGGTCGGCGTCGACCTCAACTGCACCCACCACCGCGGGGTCCGCTCCGGGCTGGTCACCGGTGTCGCGACCGCCGTGCACCGCGGCCGGTCCACCGCCACCTACGAAATCGTCATCACCGACGAGCAGGACAAGCGGGTGTGCACCGCCCGGCTGACCTGCCTGCTGCGCGACGTCGACCAGGACCTCTACCGCTCCTGACATCGCGCTCACACCACCGCGGCGGGCCCCTGGCGCCCGCCGGCACGGCCCCGCACCCGGCCTTCCGGGGGCGGGGCCGCACGCATTCCGGTAACGCTGCGTAACACGCATGCCGTGCGGGCGGCTCGCGAGCCGCCCGCTTCCGGCCGCACCCTCCGGATGCCGGAGGCATAACCGGCCCGGAAGCCCAAATTCCCCTGAGGAAGTGCGAGTTCACCCTCCGCACGGCGGACATGCCACGGTAAGGACCATCACGGCAAAACGCTCATCGAAGGTCATAACAAGAGCGTCACATCCTCGACTGCGCCCGTTCCGGCCCACCCGACACCGCTCTAGAGTTCACCGCCAGTCACCGCGCCGCCGGGCGCACTGCGAGCACGGACGCCCCCACAGCCCCGAAACGGGCCCGGCGCGCGATCCGGCCAGGCGACAGCCGTGGCCGCGGCCAGGGAAAGGACAGATCGTGCGTCACCGTGCCCTGCTCCTCATCACCACCGCACTCACCACCGGCGCCCTCACCCTCACCGCCTGCGGAACCCGCAGCGACACCAAGAACGGCGACGGCGCGAAAACCACCGTCACCATCGGCCTCGACGCCCCCACCACCGGCGAACTCTCCGCCCTGGGCCTCGGCATCCGCAACTCCGCCCAACTCGCCGTCGACACCGCCAACAAGACCGGCGAGGTCAAAGGCATCACCTTCAAACTCGAAGCCCTCGACGACAAGGCACTGCCCAACGCCGGCCAGCAGAACGCCACCAAACTCGCCGGCGACAAAAACGTCCTCGGCATCGTCGGCCCGCTCAACTCCGGCGTCGCCCAGTCCATGCAGCAGGTCTCCCAGCAGAACAACCTCACCCTGATATCCCCGGCCAACACCACCCCCGACCTCACCCAGGGCAAGGACTGGAAGCAGAACCACCGCGTCCGCCAGTTCCCCACCTACTTCCGCACCGCCACCACCGACGAAGTACAAGGCGCCTTCGACGGCCAGTACGCCTGGGAGAAGATCAAGGCCCAAAAGGCATACGTCATCGACGACCAGAAAACCTACGGCGTCGGCCTCGCCTCCTCCTTCAAGGACCAGTTCGGCAGACTCGGCGGCACCATCGCCGGCACCGACCACATCAGCCCCGACGACCGCGACTTCAAAGCCGTCGTCGCCAAGGCCAAGGCCGCCGCCCCCGACCTCGTCTTCTACGGCGGCGAATACCCCGCCTCCGGCCCCCTCAGCCAGCAACTCAAGGACGGCGGCGTCACCGCCCCCCTCATGGGCGGCGACGGCATGTACAGCGCCGACTACATCAAACTCAACACAAAAGCCCAGGGCGACTACGCGTCCTCCGTCGGCAAACCCGTCGAACAGCTCCCCTCCGCAAAGAAGTTCATCGCCGACTACAAAGCAGCCGGCTTCAAAGAGGCGTACGAGGCATACGGCGGCTCCACCTACGACGCCACCTGGGCACTCGTCCAGGCCGTCAAGAACGTCGTCACCGGCAACAACGGCAAACTCCCCGACGACGCCCGCAAAAAAGTCACCGACGCCATGAACAAGGTCGCCTTCGACGGCGTCACCGGCCACGTCGCCTTCGACCGATACGGCGACACCACCAACACCATGATCACCGCCTACCAGGTCGACAAGGGCGCCTGGATCTCCCGCTTCAGCGCCGAATTCAAGAAGTTCGACAAAAGCTGACGGCACGAGCCGACCGGCCACACCGGCCCCGGCGCTCCGGGCCGCGCCCGGCCCCCACCCCCGCCCCGGCGCGGCCCCCGGCACCACGGAAACCCACACCTTCCCACCCCACGGAGGCCCCGCGGTGACCGAACTGCCGCAACAGCTGGCCAACGGACTCATCCTCGGCGCGATGTACGGCCTCATCGCGATCGGCTACACGATGGTCTACGGCATCGTCCAGCTCATCAACTTCGCCCACGGCGAGATCTTCATGGTCGGCGGCTTCGGCGCCCTCACCGTCCACCTCGCCCTCCCCACCGGCACCAGCCTCACCCTCGCCCTCCCCGCCATGCTCCTCGGCGGCATCACCGTCTCCGTCCTCGTCGGCGTCGCGGCCGAACGCTTCGCCTACCGCCCGCTGCGCGGCGCACCCCGCCTCGCCCCCCTCATCACCGCCATCGGCCTGTCCATCGCCCTCCAGCAAGCCGTCTGGAAGTGGTACCCCGACGGCAAACAAGCCCGCGTCTTCCCCCAGTTCACAGGCCACGCCCTCACCCTCCTCGGCGCCACCGTCCAACGCGGCGACCTCTTCGTCCTCCTCGCCGCCCCCCTCTGCATGACCGCCCTCGGCCTCTACGTCACCCGCACCCGCAGCGGACGCGCCATGCAGGCCACCGCCCAGGACCCCGACACCGCCCGCCTCATGGGCATCGACACCGACCGCATCATCGTCCTCGCCTTCGCCATCGGCGCCGCCTTCGCCGGCATCGCCGCCGTCGCCTACGGACTGCGCACCGGCGAGGTCCAGTTCCGCATGGGCTTCATCATGGGCCTCAAAGCCTTCACCGCAGCCGTCCTCGGCGGCATCGGCAACATCTACGGCGCCATGCTCGGCGGCCTCGTCCTCGGCATCGCCGAAGCCCTCGCCACCGCCTACATCGAGCACATCCCCGGCATGCAGCAGTTCGGCGGCGGAGCCTGGAAGGACGTCTGGGCCTTCGTCCTCCTCATCCTCGTACTCCTCCTCAGACCACAGGGCCTCCTGGGCGAACGCGTCGCGGATCGGGCGTGATACCGATGACCACCACCCCTACCACCACCGGCCTCCTCCCCCTCCCCGAGAAGACCGCCCGCCTCACCACCGCCGCCGGCGCCCTCACCACCGCCACCACCGCCCTCGCCTGGACCTGGACCAGCGACTTCCCCGGCGACCTCACCCACTACGGCGCCCCCGCCGGCCTCCAACTCACCACGCTCACCGGCGCCCTCCTCACCCTCCTCCTCACCGCCTCCGCACTCGGCATCCGCGGACTGCGCTGGCTCACCCCCGCCGGCCGCAACGCCCCCACCCTCCTCGCCGCCCTCGCCACCTTCACCACAACCTGGTTCACCCTCGCCGCCATCGCCCTCCACCTCGGCGGCCTCGTCAACCTCGAACCCGGCGGCCTCGCCGCCGCGATCACCTCCCTCACCACCCTCCTCGGCGCCCTCGCCCTACCCCCCGACCAACCCACCACCCCACCCCCCACCGGCCTCCGGCAGCGCCTCACCGCCGCCCTCGCCACCACCCCCCTGAGGCCACCCACCCGCCAACTCCCGCCCCGAGCCGAGATCCTGGCCATCGCCGCCACCCACGCCGCCGCACTCCTCGCCTTCACCTACGGCATCGACACCGACGACGGCGCCCCCTTCATCGGCTACCTCATCCTCGTCGCACTCGCCGTCCCCGCCCTGGGCCGCGCCGGACTCACCGCCCGCCTCACCCAACTCACCCACCGGCACCGCGGCGCCGCCCTCACCACCGCACTCCTCGCCGCCGCGGCCTTCCCCTTCACCCAGGACACCGACCAATACACCATCGTCGGCGCCAACATCCTGATCTTCGCCACCGTCGCCCTCGGCCTCAACATCGTCGTCGGCCTCGCCGGCCTCCTCGACCTCGGCTACGTCGCCTTCCTCGGCGTCGGCGCCTACGCCGCCGCCCTCGTCTCCGGCTCCCCCGAATCCGCCCTCGGCCTCCATTTCCCCTTCTGGGCAGCCCTCCTCACCGGAGCCACCGCCTCCCTCGCCTTCGGCGTCCTCATCGGCGCCCCCACCCTCCGCCTCCGCGGCGACTACCTCGCCATCGTCACCCTCGGCTTCGGCGAGATCTTCCGCATCGCCATGCTCAACCTCAACGGCACCACCGGCCCCGACCTCACCAACGGCGCCATGGGCATCCCCAACATCCCCAACCTCGAAATCCTCGGCTTCAACTTCGGCCGACCCCACTCCGTCCTCGGCACCCCCCTCGCCCCCTACGGCAACTACTACCTGCTCATGATCCTCGTCACCGCCCTCGTCGTCCTCGTCTTCCGCCGCGCCGCCGACTCCCGCATCGGCCGCGCCTGGATCGCCATCCGCGAAGACGAAACCGCCGCCGTCGCCATGGGCATCAACAGCTTCCGACTACGCCTCCTCGCCTTCGCCCTCGGCGCCGCCCTCGCCGGACTCGCCGGCACCGTCCACGCCCACGTCGTCACCACCGCCACCCCCGAACAGTTCCAGTTCGCCGGCCCCCAACCCCCCAACTCCGCCTTCCTCCTCGCCGCCGTCATCCTCGGCGGCATGGGCACCCTCAGCGGCCCCCTCGTCGGCGCCGCCCTCCTCTTCCTCATCCCCGCCAAACTCGACTTCCTCCAGGACTACCAACTCCTCCTCTTCGGCCTCGCCCTCGTCCTCCTCATGCGCTACCGCCCCGAAGGACTCATCCCCGACCACCGCAAACAACTCGAATTCCACGACCCCACCGCCCCCGACGCCCCCGACCGGCGCCGCACCGACCCCACCACCCCCCTCGGCGCCACCCAGGCAAAGGCGTAACCCACCATGACCACACCCACAACCACCACCGGCACCGTCCTCGAAGCCACCGGCGTCACCATGCGCTTCGGCGGACTCACCGCCGTACACCACGTCGACCTCACCATCAACACCCACGAAATCCTCGGCCTCATCGGCCCCAACGGCGCCGGGAAAACTACCCTCTTCAACTGCCTCACCGGCCTCTACACCCCCACCCAAGGCACCATCAGCTACCGAGGCGCCCCCCTCTCCCGCAAACCCCACCTCGTCACCCAGGCCGGCATCGCCCGCACCTTCCAGAACATCCGCCTCTTCGCCAACATGACCGTCCTCGAAAACGTCCTCGTAGGACGCCACACCCGCACCGAGGAAGGACTCTGGTCAGCGCTCCTCCGCACCCCCGGCTTCAGGAAAGCCGAACGCGACAGCGCGCAACGCGCCCTGGAACTCCTCGACTTCACCGGCCTGGCCGCCCACCGCGACCGCCTCGCCCGCAACCTCCCCTACGGCGAACAACGCAAGCTCGAAATCGCCCGCGCCCTCGCCAGCGAACCCGGACTCCTCCTCCTCGACGAACCCACCGCCGGCATGAACCCCCAGGAAACCCGCGCCACCCAGGACCTCGTCCACGCCATCCGCGCACAGGGCACCGCCGTCCTCGTCATCGAGCACGACATGCGCTTCATCTTCAATCTCTGCGACCGCGTCGCCGTCCTCGTCCAAGGACACAAACTCACCGAAGGCACCGCCGACACCGTCCAGGCCGACGAACGCGTCATCGCCGCCTACCTCGGCACCCCCACCGACCCCACCACCACACCGGACGAAACCCCGACGCCCACCGACGACACCGGAGCCGACACCACCGGAGCCACCCCATGACCCCCCTGCTCGAAGTCGAGGACCTCCACGTCGCCTACGGCAGGATCCACGCCGTCAAAGGCATCACCTTCACCGTCCGAGCAGGCCAGGTCGTCACCCTCATCGGCACCAACGGCGCCGGCAAAACCACCACCCTGCGCACCCTCTCCGGCCTCCTCACCCCCCGCACCGGAAAGATCACCTTCGACGGCCGCCCCCTCAACGACCTCCCCGCCCACAAGATCGTCGAACGCGGCCTCGCCCACTCCCCCGAAGGCCGCCGCCTCTTCCCCCGCCTCACCGTCGCCGAGAACCTCCAACTCGGCGCCTTCCTCCGCAAGGACACCGCCGGCATCGCCGGCGACATCCACCGCGTCTACGACCTCTTCCCCATCCTCGGCCGGCGCCGCAGACAACCCTCCGGCACCCTCTCCGGCGGCGAACAGCAAATGCTCGCCATGGGCCGCGCCCTGATGTCCCGCCCCAAACTCCTCATGCTCGACGAACCCTCCATGGGGCTCTCCCCGATCATGATGCAGAAGATCATGGACACCATCCGCGAACTCCGCACCCAGGGCACCACCATCCTGCTCGTCGAACAGAACGCCCAGGCCGCCCTCACCCTCGCCGACGAAGCCCACGTCATGGAAACCGGCCGCATAGCCCTCTCCGGAACCGGCGCCCACCTCCTCCACGACGCATCCGTCCGCAAGACCTACCTCGGCGAGGACTGAACCCCGCCGCCCCACCCACCCCCGGACACGCGAACGGCCCCGCACCGATCGCCGGTACGGGGCCGCCCACCCAACTCCACGCAGCCGCTAATCCCTCTTCTGCTGCTGCTTCGCCTGCTTCTTCTCCTCGGCATCCTCGATGACCGCCTCCGCGACCTGCTGCATCGACAGCCGCCGGTCCATCGACGTCTTCTGGATCCACCGGAACGCCGCCGGCTCCGTCAGCCCGTACTGCGTCTGCAGAACGCTCTTCGCACGGTCCACCAGCTTCCGCGTCTCCAGCCGCTGCGTGAGGTCCGCGACCTCCTTCTCCAGCGCCTTCAACTCGGTGAACCGGCTCACCGCCATCTCGATCGCCGGCACGACATCGCTCTTCGAGAACGGCTTGACCAGATACGCCATCGCACCCGCGTCCCGCGCCCGCTCCACCAGCTCGCGCTGCGAGAACGCGGTCAGCATCAGCACCGGCGCGATGCTCTCCTCGGCGATCTTCTCGGCCGCCGAGATCCCGTCCAGGACGGGCATCTTCACGTCCAGGATCACCAGATCGGGACGGTGCTCCCGGGCCAACTCCACCGCGGTCTGCCCGTCCCCGGCCTCGCCGACGACGGTGTAGCCCTCCTCTTCCAGCATCTCTTTGAGATCGAGACGGATGAGGGCCTCGTCCTCGGCGATCACGACGCGCGTGGTCAGCGGCGGGACATGCGACTGATCGTCATCGACGACGGGCTGCTCGGGCTCGGCGGCGCTCACGGGACTCCTCGTTCCTGGCAGGTGGTGCCATTGCAGCCTACCTAGAGGCGGCCATCGTTACTCACACGGTATGGTGTCTGTGCCATCAGCCGGGTTGGTGGAACGGCATACACGGATGTCTCAAACACATCTGCCCGAAAGGGCTTGCGGGTTCGAATCCCGCACCCGGCACCACCGAACAGGCGGATTTTCACCTTCGCGTGAATCCCGCACGTTTTCACCCCAAGCTCATCAGCCATGACGCACAGTGACGTCATGATCTCCCATGGCACAGATGTGCGACAGAAGGCCCTCACGCAACTCCGCGCGGGGGCGAAGAACGCGGATGTGGCCCGAGCCTTGGGCCTCCCCATCGGCACAATCGGCTACTGGCGGCACATGGACCGTGCCAAACGCGGGGAGTGCCCGGGTGCTCACAACCCGAAGTGCCCACGGTGCGACGGGCGTGCTCTCGATCGGGCGGCTTACGCCTACCTCTTGGCTCTCTACCTCGGCGACGGACACCTCATCCAGTACTCGGAGCACCGCGTTCCGAGTCTCATGGTCACGTGCGACGACAGTTGGCCGGTTCTCATGAACGAATGCGAAGCCGCGATGCGGGCGGTGTTCCCCGAGAACTCCGTGTGCCGCGTCAGGAAGACCGGCTGCCACAACGTGAAGGTCTACTCGAAGCACTTATGGTGCATGTTTCCCCAGCACGGCCCGGGCAAGAAGCACGAGCGGCAGATTGCCCTCGAACCATGGCAGCAGGAGATCGTCGACGCGCACCCCTGGGAGTTCCTCCGCGGTCTGATCCACTCCGACGGGTGCCGGATCACCAACTGGACGACGCGTATGGTCGGCGGCGAGCGCAAGCGCTACGAGTACCCGCGGTACTTCTTCACCAACAAGTCCGATGACATCCGCAAGCTCTGCTCCGACACGCTGACCAAGGTCGGCGTCGAATGGACCGTCCTCGCCCGCGGCAGCGACCCGTTCAACATCTCCGTGGCCCGCAAAGCCTCCGTCGCCCTCATGGACAGACACATCGGGCCGAAGCACTGACAGGGACGGCAGTCAGGTACCTCGGCCCAGCTTCTTCAGGTGCGGGAGGGGGTGTTACTTGGGCGAGTCGTCCTCGCCGATGTGGTGGACGCGGACGAGGTTGGTGGAGCCGGGGACTCCGGGGGGCGAGCCGGCGGTGATGATGACGGTGTCGCCCTTCTGGCAGCGGCCGATCTTGAGGAGTTGCTCGTCGACCTGGGCGACCATCTCGTCGGTGGAGTTGACGGTCGGGCCGAGGAAGGTCTCCACGCCCCAGCTGACGTTGAGCTGCGAGCGGGTGGCCGGGTCGGGGGTGAAGGCGAGGAGCGGGATGGGTGAGCGGTAGCGGGAGAGGCGGCGGACGGTGTCGCCGGACTGGGTGAAGGCGACGAGGAACTTGGCGCCGAGGAAGTCGCCCATGTCGGCGGCGGCGCGGGCGACGGCGCCGCCCTGGGTGCGGGGCTTGTTGGCTTCGGTGAGCGGCGGGAGGCCCTTGGCGAGGAGGTCCTCCTCGGCGGCTTCGACGATGCGGCTCATGGTGCGGACGGTTTCGGTGGGGTATTTGCCGACGCTGGTTTCGCCGGAGAGCATCACGGCGTCCGTGCCGTCGATGACGGCGTTGGCGACGTCGGAGGCTTCGGCGCGGGTGGGCCGGGAGTTGTCGATCATCGAGTCGAGCATCTGGGTGGCGACGATGACCGGTTTGGCGTTGCGCTTGGCGAGTTTGATGGCGCGCTTCTGGACGATCGGGACGGTTTCCAGGGGCATTTCGACGCCGAGGTCGCCGCGGGCGACCATGATGCCGTCGAAGGCGGCGACGATGTCGTCGATGTTCTCGACGGCCTGGGGCTTTTCGACCTTGGCGATGACGGGGAGGAAGTGGCCTTCCTCGCGCATGATGCGGTGGACGTCTTCGATGTCGCGGCCGCTGCGGACGAAGGAGAGGGCGATGATGTCGGCGCCGTAGCGCAGTGCCCAGCGGAGGTCGTCCTGGTCTTTTTCGGAGAGGGCGGGGACGGAGACGGCGACTCCGGGGAGGTTGAGTCCCTTGTGGTCGGAGACCATGCCGCCTTCGATGACCTTGGTGTGGACGCGGGGTCCTTGGACGGCGGTGACTTCGAGGGTGACCTTGCCGTCGTCGACGAGGATGCGTTCGCCGGGGGTGACGTCGGCGGCGAGGCCGTTGTAGGTGGTGCCGCAGAGGTGGCGGTCGCCCTCGACGGAGGGTTCGACGGTGATGGTGAACTCGTCGTCGCGTTCGAGAAGTACGGGGCCTTCGCGGAATCGGCCGAGACGGATCTTCGGGCCTTGAAGGTCGGCGAGGATGCCGACGCTGCGACGGGTTTCTTCGGATGCTTTGCGGACCCGGTCGAATCGTGCTTCGTGGTCGGCGTAGGTGCCGTGGCTGAGGTTGAAGCGGGCGATGTCCATTCCGGCGTCGACGAGGGCTTTGATCTGCTCGTACGAGTCGGTGGCGGGTCCCAGTGTGCAGACGATCTTTGCTCGGCGCATGTTTCGACTCTATGACTTACCCGGCGGTAGGGAACTGTGGAGAAGCGACTGCTCAACGAGCGCTTGGTGAAAGGCTGTTGACAAGTAATGGAATGCGCGGGACGCCGCTCCGATGAGCGGAATTTCGCCCGCGTGCGGTGTGGTCTCAGAGTGCGGGACGGGTCATGGTGAAGCGTGCGTTGACGTGGGCGTAGACGGTCTGGCGCTGGGGTTCCAGGTCGAGGGCGGGGGCGGATTCCTGGACGGCGCCGCCGTAGCCGGCGAAGGCGCGCATGCCGGGGGCGGGCATGGGGGCGGTGTTCTCGGCGCCGGCGTCGGCGACCTCCAGGACGGCGTCGAGCCGGGCGCCGAGGGCTTCGGCGTATTCGCGGGCGCGCTGGACGGCTTCGCGGACGGCCTGGGTGCGGGCGGCGCGGTGGGCGGGTGAGTCGGGGCGCAGGGCCCACCAGGGGCCGTCGACGCGGGTGAGTTCGAGGTCGGCGAGGCGGGTGGTGAGTTCGCCGAGGGCGGTGAAGTCGTTGAGGGTGGCGGTGAGGGTGACGCGTCCGTGGTAGGCGCGGATGCGTTCGTGGCGGCCCTTGTCGGTGAGCTGGGGGGTGAGGGTGAAGCTGCCGGTTTCGAGTTTTTCGACGGCGTCGCCGTAGCTCTTGATGAGGGTGAGGGCGTGTTCGTTGCGGCGGGTGAGGTCGGCGAGGGCGGCTTTGCGGTCGGTGCCGCGGGCGCTGACGGTGACGGTGATGCGGGCGGTTTCGGGGTCGACTTCGAGGCGGGCTTCGCCGCGGACGGCGAGGCGGGGGGCGTCGGGGGTGCCGTAGGGGAGGTGCGGGGTGGGCTGGGTCATGGTGTCAGCTTGCCAGCCGGTGCCGGCTTTCCGGCCAACTGGTCACTGGGGAGTCACCTGTTCGCAATGTTGTGGGGCTGTTGCGTCGGGGGTGGTTGGGGCCACAATCTACGCGCGAATCTACGCGCGTTGTTCCTGAGCGGCGTGCCACTGGGCGTATTGGGACCATTTGACCTCTTGGGGGAATCGATATGTCGTTCAACCGCAGGAAGTTCCTGGGGCGTTCGGCCGCGGCCGGTGCGGGGGTGGCGCTCACGGGGGCGCTGCCGCAGGCCGCGCAGGCGCAGGAGCCGGAGCGGCGGCCGGGGCGCGGGCGGGGCAAGCGGGTCCCGTTCCGGGTGCTGGGCACGACGGATGTGCACGGGCATGTTTTCAACTGGGACTATTTCACCGACAAGGAGTATGACGACGCGGCGCACAACGATGTCGGGCTGGCGAAGATCTCGACGCTGGTGGAGCAGGCCCGCAAGGAGGCGGGGCGGCATCGTACGCTGCTGATCGACGCGGGCGACATCATTCAGGGCACTCAGCTGTCGTATTACTACGCGCGGGTCGATCCGATCACCGCGCCGCACGGTCCGAAGCATCCGATGGCGCTGGCGATGAACAGGATGAGGTACGACGCGGCGGCGCTCGGCAATCATGAGTTCAATTACGGAATTCCGGTGCTGCGGAAGTTCCAGGAGCAGTGTGATTTCCCGTTGCTGGCGGCGAACGCGCTGGATGCGCGGACGTTGAAGCCGGCGTTTCCGCCGTATGTCGTGAAGCGGATCAAGGTGCCGGGTCACCGGGATATCCGGGTGGGCATTCTGGGGCTGACGAATCCTGGTATCGCGGTGTGGGACAAGGCCAATGTGCAGGGGAAGATGACGTTCCCGGGGCTGGTCGAGCAGGCGAAGGTGTATGTGCCGAAGCTGCGCTCGCTCGGCTGTGACGTGGTGGTCTGTACGGATCATTCGGGTCTGGACGGTTCGACGTCGTACGGGGATGCGCTGCCGTATCCGGAGAACGCGTCGTCGCTGGTGGCCGAGCAGGTGCCGGGTATCGACGCGATCCTGGTGGGTCATACGCACAAGGAGGTGGCGTCCCGGACGGTGGTGAACAAGGAGACGGGGCGCAGTGTGGTGCTGTCCGAGCCGCTGATGTGGGGGATGCGGCTGAGTGTCTTCGACTTCGAGGTGGAGTTGCGCCGGGGCCGCTGGGAGGTGGTGTCGGTCACGGCGGAGGTGCGCAACGCCAACACGGCGGCGGAGGATCCGGAGATCGCGCGGCTGGTGCGGCGTGAGCACCAGGCGGTCGTGAAGTACGTGAACCAGGTGGTCGGGACGTGCAAGGCGGCGATGTCGGCGGCCGAGGCTCCGTACAAGGACACACCGATCATCGACTTCATCAACTTCGTGCAGGTGGACACGGTGAAGGCGGCGCTGGCCGGTACGAAGTACGCCTCGCTGCCGGTGCTGTCGCAGGCGGCGTGCTTCTCGCGGTCGGCGGCGATTCCGGCGGGTCAGGTGTCGCTGCGTGATGTGGCGGGGCTGTACGTGTACGAGAACACGTTGGATGCGCGGCTGATGACGGGGGCGCAGCTGCGGGACTATCTGGAGTTCTCGGCGCGGTATTTCGTGCAGACGGCGCCGGGTGTGCCGGTGGATCCGAAGAAGCTGACGAACGCGGACAACACGCCTGACTTCAACTACGACGTGATCGGCGGGCTCACGTACGACATCGACATCGCGAAGCCGGCGGGTTCGCGGATCGCGAACCTGCGGTATCAGGGCAAGCCGTTGGACGACAAGGCGCAGTTCGTGCTGGCGGTGAACAACTACCGGGCGAACGGCGGTGGTGGTTTCCCGCATGTGGCGAAGGCGACGTCGGTGTGGTCGAACTCGGAGGAGATCCGCAACACGATCATCGCGTGGGTGAAGGCGAAGAAGGTCATCGATCCGGCGGTGTTCGCTTCGGTGGGCTGGCGGCTGACGCGGGCCGGGAAGCCGGTGTTCTGAGGCCGGTCGATTTCGTCGGTTGCGGGTGTGCCGCCCCTCTCCTCCTGTCCGGTGTCGGGCGGGGTGGGAGGGGCGGTGGCGTTCAGTGGCGGGGGACGAGGGTGGAGGTCTGGCGGGGGACGGTGGGGGTGGTGCGGTGGGGTGTGGGGTGGGCGAGGCCGAAGGTGGTGAAGGCGGTGCGGCTGGGGAGGGGGTAGGCGGTGCTGCTGGTGAGGGAGTTGAGGATGGTGGCGCTGCGCCAGGCGGCGAGGCCGAGGTCGGGGGTGCCGACGCCGTGGGTGTGGGTTTCGGCGTTCTGGACGTAGATGCGGCAGCCGGTGGCGGTGATGGAGGGGTCGAGGACGAGGCGGTGGTGTTCGTCGATGCGGGGGCGTTCGGAGGCGTCGCGGCGGAGGTAGGGGTCGAGGGCGGCGAGGAGGGTGTCGAGGCGGCGTTCGCGGTAGCCGGTGGCGAGGACGACGGCGTCGGTGGTGAGGCGGGAGCGGCTGCCTTGCTGGGTGTGTTCGAGGTGGAGTTCGACTTTGGTGGTGCCGACGCGTCCCGCGGTGCGGACGCGGACGCCGGGGGTGAGGGTGGTGGTGGGCCAGCCGCCGTCGAGGGTGCGGCGGTAGAGCTCGTCGTGGATGGCGGCGAGGGTGTCGTGGTCGATGCCTTTGTGGAGCTGCCATTGGGCGGGGAGGAGCTCGTCGCGGACGCGTTCGGGGAGGGCGTGGAAGTAGCGGGTGTAGTCGGGGGTGAAGTGTTCGAGGCCGAGTTTGCTGTATTCCATGGGCGCGAACGCGGGGGTGCGGGCGAGCCAGTGGAGGTTTTCGCGGCCGGCGGGGCGGGCGCGGAGCTGGTCGAGGAAGATTTCGGCGCCTGACTGACCGGCGCCGATGACGGTGAGGTGTTCGGCGGCGAGCAGCCGTTCGCGGTGGTCGAGGTAGTCGGCGGAGTGGATGACGGGGACGGCGGGGGCCTCGGTGAGGGGGCGGAGGGGGATGGGGATGTGGGGGGCGGTGCCGATGCCGAGGACGAGGTTGCGGGCGTAGCTGCGGCCGAGGGCTTCGGCTTCTCCTTCGGCGCCGAGTTGGGTGAAGTCGACTTCGAACAGGCTGCGTTCGTGGTTCCAGCGGACGGCGTCGATCTGGTGGCCGAAGTGGAGGGTGGGGAGGTTTTCGCTGACCCAGCGGCAGTAGGCGTCGTATTCGGCGCGGTGGATGTGGAAGCGCTCGGCGAAATAGAAGGGGAAGAGGCGTTCGCGGGTTTTGAGGTAGTTGAGGAAGCTCCAGGGGCTGGCGGGGTCGGCGAGGGTGACGAGGTCGGCGAGGAAGGGGACTTGGAGGGTGGCGCCGTCGATGAGGAGGCCGGGGTGCCAGTGGAAGGCGGGGTGCAGGTCGTAGAAGGCGGTGCGCAGGTGGGTGAGGGGGTGGGCGAGGGCGGCGAGGGAGAGGTTGAAGGGGCCGATGCCGATGCCGGCGAGGTCGAGGGGTTCGTCGGGGCCGTGGGTGCCGGTGCCTGTTTCGGGTTCGGTGTGCGGTGGGGTGTTCATCGGGGGGTGTGGCCTTCCACGAGTTTGAGGAGGGTGGTGAGGTCTCCGGGTTGGGTGTGGGGATTGAGGAGGGTGGCCTTGAGCCAGAGGCCGGTGGGGGTGGTGGCTCGGCCGAGGACGGCGTGTCCTTCGGTGAGGAGGGAGCGGCGGATGGCGGCGAGGGTGGTGTCGTCGGCGTCGGTGGGGCGGAAGAGGACGGTGGTGAGGGTGGGGTGGGAGTGGAGTTCGTAGTGGGGGTGGGCGTCGATGAGGTCGGCGAGGGTGCGGGCGGCGGCGAGGGTGCGGTCGACGAGGTCGCCGAGGCCCTGGCGGCCGAGGGCTTTGAGGGTGACGGCGATCTTGAGGATGTCGGGGCGGCGGGTGGTGCGCAGGGAGCGGCCGAGGAGGTCGGGGAGGCCGGCTTCGGTGTCGTCGTCGGCGTTGAGGTAGTCGGCCTGGTGGCCCAGGGGGGCGAGGGTGGTGGGGCCGGGGACGGCGAGGAGGCCGGCGGCGACCGGCTGCCAGCCGAGTTTGTGCAGGTCGAGGGTGACGGTGTGGGCACGGGCGAGGCCGTTGAGGGCGGTGTGGTGGGTGTCGCTGAAGAGGAGCGGGCCGCCGTAGGAGGCGTCGATGTGGAGGCGGGCGCCGTGGTGGTCGGCGAGGTCGGCGAGGGCCGGGAGGGGGTCGATGGCGCCGGTGTCGGTGGTGCCAGCCGTGGCGGTGAGCAGGACGGGCCCGGTGCGGGCGGCGAGTTCGGCGAGGCAGGTGCGGACGGTGTCGGGGTCGAGGGTGCCGTCGGGGGTGGGGAGGGTGACGGGTTCGGGGAGGCCGAGGAGCCAGGCGGCGCGGTGGATGCTGTGGTGGGCGTTGGCGCCGCAGACGATCTGGAGGGGGCCGTTGGTGTGCGGGGGGTGGGGGGCCTCGCGGGCGAGGAGGATGCCGAGTTGGTTGGATTCGGTGCCGCCGGTGGTGATCAGGGCGTCGGGTTCGGCGGCCTGGGGGTAGACGAGGGCGGCGAGTTCGCGGCTGGTGAGGGTTTCGAGTTCGGAGGCGGCGGGGGCCTGGTCCCAGGAGTCCATGGAGGGGTTGAGGGCGCCGGCGGCGAGGTCGGCGGCGGTGGCCACGGCCAGCGGCGGGCAGTGCAGATGGGCGGCGCAGTGGGGGTCGGCGGGGTCGGCGGCGCCGGCGGCGAGGGTGTGGACGAGGGTGCGCAGGGCGGCGTGCGGGCCGGTGCCGTGTTCGGGGAGGAGGGGCAGGCAGGTGTCGCGTACGGCGCGGGCGACGGTGTCCGGGCCGCCGGACGGGAGGGGGCCGGAGCGGTCCTGGGCGCCGGTGGTGAGGGCGTCGAGGACGGTGTCAAGGAGCGGTCGGAGCGCGCGGGGGCCGTTGGTGCCGCCTGCGAGGGCGGTGCCGGCAGGGGCAACTGGCATCAAGAGGCTCTTCTTCAGCGGGAGTTGGGTGCGACGGGGCACAGACCTTAGGCCGACCTAAGTTACTGTCCCGGTACGGCGGGTATCCACCGGTTGCCCCGGGATCACCCGTTCGGGGGATGGTTGTCCCGCATGTGTTCGGGTGCCGCCGGCTGCCGGTCCGGCGGCACCCCTGTGCGGTGGGCCGGCCGGGACCTTCCGGCCGGCCCACCGCACGGGCCCTACCGCTGTGCGGCGGCTTCCCTGACGTGCAACGCGCGGCGCAGATCGTCCAGTTGGTCGGCGAGGGTGCGGCGCAGGGCGGGGGTGGGGTCGGCGTCGGCGAGGCAGCGCTCGCCGAGCCGGAGGGTCTCCTCCTCGACGAACGTGGCGGGGAACGCGTAGCGGCCGGCGGCCTTGGCGAGGGCGGGGCCGCGGCGGGCGGCGAGGGCGGGGACGGCGGCGAAGTAGCGGGCCACGTAGGGGCGGAGCAGGTCGTGCTGTTCGGGGGCCCAGAAGCCGGCGGCGGTCGCGGTGAAGAGGTAATTGGAGAGCTCGGCAAGTTCGGCGGGTTCGGCGGCTTCCGCGGGCGTGCCGGTTTCGCCGCCGTCGGTGCGTTCGCCGCCGGTGGTGAACAGGGCGTTCCAGGCGGCCTGTTTGGCGGCGGGGTCGGGGAGGGCCGCGTGGCAGCGGGCGGCGCCTTCGCGGCCGGTGGCGCTCTGGTCGCGGGCGAGTTCCGCGTCGATGGTGTCGCGGAGCTCGGCGAGGGGGGCGGCGCCGAGTGCCGCGAGCCGGGCGAGGATGCGCCAGCGCAGTTCGTGGTCGAGGTCGGGGCCGCCGGGGACGCTGCCGTCGTCGAGCCACTCCTGGATGCCTTCGTGGCTGGTGGCGCTGTCGATGAGGGTGCGTACGGCGGTGAGGCGCAGGCCCGCTCCGGTGCCGTTCGCGGGGCCTTCCGTGCGGCGCAGCAGGTCGCGGCTGATGCCGGTGAGAGTGGCGAGGGCGGTGTGGCGTTCGGGGAGGGGGAGGTAGCGGTCGGCGATCTGGGTGCGGGCGAAGGCGAGGACGCCCTGGACGATGGCCAGGTCGGTCTCGTGCGGGAGGTGTTCGCGGGCCGCGTCCAGGTAGGCGGCGGGCGGGAGTTGGCCGTCGCGGACCATGTCGCGGGCGGCGTTCCATACGACGGCGCGGGTGAGCGGGGCGGGCAGTCCGGAGAGGGAGCGGGCGGCGGTCTGCCAGGACGCCGTGTCGAAGCGGACCTTGGCGTAGGTCAGGTCGCCGTCGTTGAGGACGACGAGGGCCGGGGCGGGCCGGGAGAAGGTCCGGCGGGTCCGCCCTTCCTGCTGCGGGATGTCCACCTCGAAGCGGTCGCGCAGGGTGAGCCGGCCGGGGTCGGCGGGGTCGGGGTCGTAGGCGCCGACGGCGATGCGGTGCGGGCGGCTGCCGGTGTGGGTGATGTCCAGGTGCCAGGTGTCGCGGTCCTCGGTGGTGGCCGGGGTGAGGGTGTCGACGCCGGTGGTGCGCAGCCAGCGGGCGGCCCAGGCGTGGACGTCGCGGTCGGTGGCGCGGGCCAGGGAGTCGAGGAAGTCGGCGAGGGTGGCGTTGCCGAAGCGGTGCCGGGCGAAGTGGTCGTTGATGCCGGCGAGGAAGTCCTTCTCCCCCATCCAGGCGACGAGTTGGCGGAGTGCGGAGGCGCCCTTGGCGTAGGAGATGCCGTCGAAGTTGAGGAGTGCGGAGGCGGTGTCGGGGACGTCTTCGGGGGTGGGGGCGACGGGGTGGGTGGAGGGCCGCTGGTCGGCGTCGTAGCCCCAGCCCTTGCGGGCGATGGCGAAGTCGGTCCAGGTGTCGGTGAAGCGGGTGGCTTCGGACAGGACCTGGTAGCCCATGTATTCGGCGAAGGACTCGTTCAGCCAGATGTCGTCCCACCACTGGAGGGTGACCAGGTCGCCGAACCACATGTGGGCCATCTCGTGGGCGATGACCATGCCGCGGGTCTGGCGTTCGGTGTCGGTGACGGCGGAGCGGTAGACGAACTCGTCGCGGAAGGTGACCAGGCCGGGGTTCTCCATGGCGCCGGCGTTGAACTCGGGGACGAATGCCTGGTCGTAGGAGTCGAAGGGGTAGGGCTCTTCGAAGATCTGGTGGTAGCGGTCGTAGCAGCGGCGGGTGAGGTCGAGGATCTCGTCGGCGTCGGCGTCGAGGTGGGGGGCGAGGGAGCGGCGGCAGTGGATGCCGAAGGGGAGGCCGGCGTGCTCGGTGCGGACGGAGTGCCAGGGGCCGGCGGCGACGGCGACGAGGTAGGTGCTGATGCGGGGGGTGGGGGCGGCCTGCCAGGTGCCGTCGGCCTGCTGCTCGGTGCGGGCGTTGGCCAGGACGGTCCAGGTGGGCGGGGCGGTGACGGTGAGCGCGAAGACTGCCTTCAGGTCGGGCTGGTCGAAGGCGCCGAAGACGCGCTGGATGTCGTCCATGAAGAGCTGGGTGTAGGCGTAGCTCTCGCCGTCGGCGGGGTCGGTGAAGCGGTGCATGCCTTCGCCGGTGCGGGAGTAGCGCATGGTGGCGTGGAGGCGGAGTTCGTGGGGGCCGGGGGTGAGGCCGGTGAGGGGGAGGCGGTTGTCGTCGAGGGTGGCGGGGTCGAGGGGGTGGCCGTCGAGGGTGGCGGTGTGGAGGGTGTCGGGGCGGATCTCGACGAAGGTGTCGCCGGGTTCGCGGGCGGTGAAGTGCACGGTGGTGCGGGAGGTGAACTGCTCGTCGCCCTGGGTGAGATCGAGGGCGATGTCGTAACGCTGGACGTCGATGAGCCGGGCTCGGGATTGCGCGTCGGCGCGCTGCAGTACGGGCATGGAGTCATGCTGCCGCACGGCCGGTGGGGGCCGCACAGGGGTTTGGCCGGGCCGGTCGGGCGGCGCCGCCGGGGCGGTACCGGCCACCGGGTGGGCGCGGGCCTCGTCCTCGCGCAGCACCCGTACCAGTCGGCGCATCGCGCCCAGCGCCTCGCCGCCGGCGGTCTCGATCCGTTCGAAGGCGGCGCCGGCCCGCGTCCCGTCCAGGGCGGTGAAGCGGGCGTCGGGCTCATCCGGGCGGTCCGCCGCGGCGGCCGGCGGTCCGGCCGGTCACGGTCCGCCTGTGGCCGGCCCGGTCTCCCGGGCCCAGGCGGCGATCTCGACCCGGTTGCGGGCGGCCAGCTCGGTCTGCACGTTCGCCAGATGCGACGTGACGGTGGACAGCGAGACGAACAGCTCGTCGGCGATCTCGGCATTGGTCCGGCCGCTCGCCAGCGCCCGGACGACGTCCTCCTCGCGCTCGGTGAGCTGCTCGGACGGCTGCCGGGCGCAGCCGCCCCGCCCGGTGGCCGGGGTCAACTCGCGCAGCAGCCGCAGGGTGATGGCGGGCGAGACCAGCGAGTCGCCGACGGCGGCGCGGACGCCCTCCACGAGCATGGCGGGGCTGGCGTCCTTGAGGAGGAAGCCGCAGGCGCCGCCGCGGAGCGCGGCGTGGATGTACACGCCGGGCTTGCCGGGCCGGGCGCAGCGCACCATGGCAGGCTCATGGCAACCCTGGACGGTGGCGCATGCGCCACCGCGGAAACGGGAAGAACGGCAGCGCATCGCAGAGCGTCCGGGTCCGCTGGCAATGAACCCGTAAAGCGCCCTGCGATTATGTGGAGTGCGGGAAGGGAGTGACACGGGTCAACATCCGGCCAACTCCCGCACCACGCCGACCCCGTACGGACCGCGCCCGGCGCGCCCGCCGGGCCGTACAGTGGCCGGATGGCCAGCGGCGGCAGCGACATCCAGCACGGATTCCCCCATCTCGACACGGTCCGGGCGGCCCTCACGGCCCTCTTCAGGCGCCTCTCCCGCGACACGGTCGACACCTTCGGCACCAGCGTGCTGCCCGTCGACGTCGCCTTCGACGACACCGAGGACATCCACCTGGGCGCCCAGCGCGTCGCCCGCGCCATGGTCCACCAGCTGCGGCTGCCGGACGCCCGGATCGTGATCACCTTCCGCGAGATGGAGCACGCCGCCCATGTCGAACTGACCGCGGGCCCCGAGTACTTCGTCGAGCTCAACGAGCGCTTCAAGAAGCACCGCAAGGACATCGGCGCCGCCCTGGCCCACGAGGTGACGCACGTCTACCTGCACCGGCTCGACCTGTCGTTCCCCGGCACCCGCGACAACGAGATCCTCACCGACACCGCCACCACCTACCTCGGCGCCGGCTGGCTGCTGCTGGACGCCTACCGCGAGCACGGCCCGTTCTCGCAGAAGCTCGGCTACCTGACGCCGGAGGAGTTCGGCTACGTCCTCGCCAAGCGCGCCGAGTTCTTCGACGAGGACCCGGCGCCGTGGTTCACCAGCCCGCAGGCGTACGAGGCGTACCTCACCGGGCGGGCGCGGGCCCGCCAGGACGCCCGCCGCCCGCCGCTGGCCGCCGCCGGCTGGGCCGCCCGGCTCCGCTATGCCAAGGACCGCCGGCTGGCCCGGGAGCGCGGGCGCACCGCCGGGCCCGCCGCCGGCGACGGCTACGCCTTCGAACCGGCGGCGGGTGCCGGGCCCCCCGCGCGGGTGTCGTTCCCCTGCCCGGCCTGCTGGCAGCGCATCCGCGTCCCGGTCCGCGGCCGTCTCCAGGCCCGCTGCGGCCTGTGCGGAACCCTTCTGGACTGCGATACCTGACGCCACGTCAATGAATGACGCAACGTCAGCTGCACGCCGGGCCGGTCAGATCCAGCCCTCCAGCCCGGCCAGGAACCCCTCCAGGTCGTCCCGGTGGATGGTGTGCCCCGCGCCCCGCACCGTACGGACCTCGAATCCGCGGGCGGTCAGCTCCTTCGCCGCCTCCTCCGTGAAGAGGAACCCCTCCCCCGCGATCTGCACCAGCGACGGGACCACCGGCCGCTGCGGCGTCCGGTCGCGCAGGTGGTGCCCGGACAGGGCCAGGGCCGTCCCGGTGTCCCAGTCGGCGAGCGTGGCCAGCTCGACGTCGACGTCGGCGTCGTCCCAGCGCGGGTTGAAGTTCCGCACCAGCGTGCGCTCGGCCCGCTTGAACGTCACGAACACCGCGGGATCGACCGGCTGCGCCGCCTCGGTCAGCGACCACGCCGGATCGCTGTAGACCGCGCGTGCCGGCCGCAGCCGCTCGGCCGCCAGGGACAGCGCCAGCCCGCCCAGCGAGTGCCCGATGACGACGTCGGCGCCGGCCGGCAGGGTGTCCACGAGGTCGTCGGCGAACAGCTCCGGGCTGTACTCGCCGCGCGGACTGCGGCCGTGGCCGCGCAGATCGACGCCGATGACGCGATAGCCCCGCCCGGCGAGGGCCGGGCCGACCCGGTGCCAGGTGCGGTGGTCGGACATGATCCCGTGGACCAGCACCGCGATCCGGTCGCCGGTCCCCCATTCATGGGTGTGCAGCTGCATACCGTGCCCCTCTCGCCGGGTTCGCGCCGCAGGGCCTGTCCGACAGGCCAGGGTCGGCGCGGCCGGGCCCGACGTTACACGTGTCACTGCGCGGGGGCCGTACCCGGAGCCCGCGAACCGCCGGCGCAGACCCCTCTGCGAGGACGCCCGGCGGCATGACCGATCCCGCCGCTCCCCCGGCCACCCCAACTCCACCGTCCAGCACGGCCGTTGCCCGCCGCGCCGGAGCGGATCGCCGGGCTGGTCGACGGGCTCGTCCGCGACCCGGCCGCCGTACCCTCGGTCCACCGGCTCGGCACCTTCCGCCCCGTGGCGCGCGCATCCTCCTGACCGGCCGCCCGCCGCGTCCGTGCCCGGCCGGTCAGCGCCAGTCCTCCTCGGGCGTGGCCGCCGCCAGCACCTCGCGGGCACCGGAGCGGATCGGGCCGCCGTGCGCTACGCAGACCGTGTCGAGGTCCTCCAGGGCCGCCAGCCGCCGGAACGACGCGACGGCCACGGCGCGTTCGACGTTCATGGGCCCGAGGACCGCGTGCGCGCCGTCCGGGTCGGCGCCGATGATGTCGCCGGGGAAGAGCAGCCGGCTCTCCGGGAGGTGCAGCGCGATGCCGCCCGGCGTGTGGCCGGGGACGTGCAGCACCCGTACGGGTTCGTGCCAGTCGTCGAGGGTGTCGCCGTCGTGCAGCTCGCGGTCGACCTCGGTGTGGCGCAGCGGCGGCATCCCGCCGGCCGCGAGCCCCGCCATGATGCCTTCGTGCAGCTGCTGTTCGGCCGGGCCGAGGACCGGCGGCGGTTCGGGGGCGGTGCCGCGGATGTACGGGGCGTCCAGGGCGCCGGCCAGCACCCGGGCGCCGGTGGCGTCGACGAGTTCGGCGGCCGACCCCATGTGGTCGACGTGGCAGTGGGTGAGCACGATCTGCCGCAGCGCGGCGGGTGGGGCACCGAGCTCGGCCAGGGCGCCGAGGACGGCGGGGCCGGATCCGGGGATGCCGGTGTCGATGGCGGCGTAGCCGTCGCCGGGCAGCGCGACGAGGTACACATGCCCTACGGGGAAGGGGAGTTGCCAGATGTGCCGGCCGATCCGGGTGAGTGCTGCGTCCATGTCCGGGACGCTAGCCGCCGCGCGTCCGGCCCGTCTCCGCTTTGTGCCGTGGGCGGATTGAGCGGAGGGCGAAAGCGCCCGGTGGAGGTCCCGGGCGGAACCCGTCGTGCCGCTGCCGCGTCCCATCGGCGACCCAAGGAGGCATGTCATGCAGTACGCCGCTCACCGCTCCCGTTCCCGCATCCGTACGACCGCCCTGGTCCTGTCCGTGGCGGCGGCCGGCGCCGTCGCGCTCTCCGGCTGCGCCAAGGGGGACCAGCGGGTGGGTGCCGCGGCGCCGCCCGCGCCGCAGGACGCCTTCGCCCGGCGGGCCGCCCAGATAGTGCAGGACTGGCCGAAGGTCTCCCCCGTGCCGGGCCGCCAGGAGGCGCTGCTCCCGTTGGCCGGCGCCGACCGCCCGCAGGGCACCGGCGTACGGGAGATCACGGTGACCGTCGGCCACAGCGCCTGCGACCTCCATTTCGGCGCCCGTAGCCTGGAGTCGAAGGACCTGGTGGTGGTCACCGGCTGGGGCAGGAAGAAGAGCGCGAAGGGGATGTGCACCGAGCAGCTGGCCACCGACAAGGTGAAGGTGCGGCTGAAGAGCCCGCTGGCGGGCCGCAAGATCGTGGACGCGGCCACCGGGAGGCAGCTGCTGAAGGGCTGACAGGCGGCTGGCCGGGCCCGGCTGTCGGCCTTGGAGTGCACTCCACGCCCTAGGCTCGCGGCCATGAGCCCTTCCATCGCCACCAACACCCGCGTCGAACTGCCCGCCCTGCTGGAGTTCGTCCGCCCCCGGCACCGCGCGATCCTGCTCACCCGCCGCTCCGACGGCACCCCGCAGTGCTCGCCGCTGACCTGCGGGGTGGACGACTCCGGGCGGCTGGTGATGTCGACGTATCCGGAACGTGCCAAGGCGCGCAACGCCCGCCGGGTCTCGTCGGTCAGCGTGCTCGTGCTGTCCGACGAGTGGAACGGCCCGTGGGTGCAGGTCGACGGTGAGGCCGAGGTGATCGACGCCCCGGACTCCATCGAGCCGCTGGTCGAGTACTACCGCAACATCGCCGGCGAGCACCCGGACTGGGACGAGTACCGCGCGGCCATGCGCAAGCAGGGCAAGTCCCTGATCCGGGTGACGCCGCGGCGCTGGGGCCCGATCGCGACCGGCGGCTTCCCGGCCCGCCTCGTCGACCCGGACGCCTGACGCGCGCGCGATCAACGGGTGCTGCGGGCGCCCCCGTTGACGTTCTGCGCCTGGCCGGTGAGGTGCCGGTCCGCCGGTGACGCGGGAAGGCCGCCGCCCCCGTGACGTCCGCGACGGCGCCCGCGCGGCCGCTGGCGGCGGCGGCCGGGCGACGACCGCATCGACCCCGTCGGCGACGTCGGCACGGACCGACGCCCCTTACGGGGTGCGCGGCGGCAGCACCGCCGGAGTGGGCGTCAGCACCTCGGCGGGCAGCCCCAGTTGCGCCCGGAAGGCGGCCCGCCCGGACTCGGTGACCGCGAGGATGCGGCTGGCCGGGGCCTTGATGATCCAGCGGTGCTCCAGCGCGTGCCGGTAGAGGGCCGCGCCGACCGCGCCGGAGAGGTGCTGGCGGCGCGAGGTCCAGTCGAGACAGGTGCGGACGTGCGCCCGGTGGGTCGGCGAGTAGCCGGCCTCGGGGATGCCGAGGGCGGCCAGCCAGTCGGCGCCGGCCGTGGTGAGCACCAGGCCGTACTCCCGTGCCAGCAGCCCGCGTTCGGTCATCGTTTCGGCGATGGCCACACCGAGCGCCCCGGCGATGTGGTCGTAGCAGGTGCGCGCGTGGTGCAGGGCCCGCCGGTGGTTGGCCTCGGCCAGCGAGCGGATCCTGACCGGGCGGTACGGGGCCAGCCCGGCGAGGTTCTCCAGCGTCTCCGCGGTGTGCGGCCCGGCCAGCCGGACATAGCGCCGCCGGCCCTGCCGCTCCTCGGCCAACAGCCCGCCGGAGACCAGGAGGTTGAGGTGCTCGGTCGCGGTGGACGGTGCGACCCCGGCGTATTCGGCCAGTTCACCGGCGGTCCAGGTGCCGCCGTCGAGCAGGGCGATGCAGATGGCGGCACGGGTACGGTCCGCGAGCAGCGCCGCGAGAGCGGCCAGGTCGGGGGTCTCCGCGGTGCTTTCGTGATCGGCGTCCCATCGGTTCATGTGCAGAGCGTAATCACATATAACACTTCGGTGAGAACCGAATCGTCCGGCTTCTATCCTCAGGGCATGAAAACCGCGCTGGAGAAGAGCAGTTCCGTCGTACCGGCGCTGCTGTCCACGGAGAACGACGACGGCACGTTCGTGCTGGTCACGCTGCGGATCCGATGGGATCTCGGCCCGGTGGTGAGTGTCTGGCTGCCGTCCCGCGGGCGGACCGCGCAGAATCTCGCCGTACGGCCGGACGTCGTCTTCAACCTCCCCCCGAAGGAGGCGGCGGCCGAGGAGGGGGCCGGCAGCGGGACCGACGCGGAGCAGGCGCCCTGGACGGAACCGTCCGAGCTGGTACGGCCGCCCCGACTGGCGCACTGCCCCGTGCAGTTGGAGGCGCGCAGGGTCGGTGAGCGCACGGTGACCGATGGCGCCTGGACGCAGATCGAGGCGCAGGTGCTGCGGGTGCACGCGGACCCGCGCTGGGTGCTGCCGCTGGGCGACGGCACCGTCGACGTCTCGGCCTGGCGCCCACCGGTACACGATTTCCGGCCGCCGCGCACGCCCCCGCCACCGGCCGCACCGGCGCCCGCACGGGAGCTGGCGCGGCAGTTGGGGCGGCGCTTTCCGGCGCAGCGGGACGCGTAGCGGCAGCGGCCGGGCCAGGAGTGCCGGACAGAAGAGCGCGGCGCCTGCCCTCCGGTCGGGGGAGGGGACAGGCGCCGCACACGGGTCCCGGGATTCACCCGGTCCCCATGCCTCCGTACGACGTTGTACGGGACATCGGGTGACGGCCGCTCACACGGTCAGTGCGCGGTCCGTCGGCTTGATGGGAGCCGGCAGGGCGCTGGCTCCGGTGAGGAAGCGGTCCACGCCGCGGGCGGCGGAGCGGCCCTCGGCGATGGCCCACACGATCAGCGACTGGCCGCGCCCGGCGTCACCGGCGACGTACACGCCGGGGACGTTGGTGGCGAAGTCCGCGTCGCGGGCGACGTTGCCGCGGGCGTCCAGCTCCAGGCCGAACTGCTCGACCAGGCCGTTCTCCTGGTCGGTGCCGGTGAAGCCCATCGCGAGGGTGACCAGCTGTGCCGGGATCCTCCGCTCGGTGCCGGGCTTCTGCTCCAGCTTGCCGTCCTTGAACTCCACCTCGACCAGGTGCAGCCACTGGACGTTGCCGTCCTCGTCGCCCTCGAAGTGGGTGGTGGAGACGGAGTAGACCCGCTCGCCGCCCTCCTCGTGCGCGGAGGTGACCTTGTAGAGCATCGGGAAGGTCGGCCAGGGCTGGCCCGGGTTCCGCTCCTCGCCCGGCTTGGGCATGATCTCCAGCTGGGTCACCGAGAGGGCGCCCTGGCGGTGGGCGGTGCCGACGCAGTCCGCGCCGGTGTCGCCGCCGCCGATGACGACCACGTGCTTGCCCTCGGCGGTGATCGGGGAGACCGTCAGGTCGCCCTCCTGCACCTTGTTGGCGAGCGGCAGGTACTCCATCGCGTAGTGCACGCCGTTCAGCTCGCGGCCGGGCACCGGCAGATCGCGGGAGGTGGTGGCGCCGGCGGCGATGACCACGGCGTCGTAGCGCCTGCGCAGCTTCGCGGCGTCGATGTCGCGGCCGATCTCCACCTCCGTACGGAACTTGGTGCCCTCCGCGCGCATCTGCTCGATACGGCGGTTGATGTGCCGCTTCTCCATCTTGAACTCGGGGATGCCGTAGCGGAGGAGACCGCCGATGCGGTCGGCCCGCTCGTACACGGCCACGGTGTGGCCGGCCCGGGTCAGCTGCTGGGCGGCGGCCAGACCGGCCGGGCCGGAGCCGATGACGGCGACGGTCTTGCCGGAGAGGCGCTCGGGCGCCTGCGGGGTGACGTCGCCGGCGTCCCACGCCTTGTCGATGATGGAGACCTCGACGTTCTTGATGGTGACCGGCTGCTGGTTGATGCCCAGCACACAGGCCGCCTCGCAGGGCGCGGGGCACAGCCGCCCGGTGAACTCCGGGAAGTTGTTGGTCGCGTGCAGCCGCTCGCTGGCCTCGGTCCAGTCCTCGCGGTAGGCGTAGTCGTTCCACTCGGGGATGAGGTTCCCGAGCGGACAGCCGTTGTGGCAGAAGGGGATGCCGCAGTCCATGCAGCGCGACGCCTGCTTGCTGATGATCGGCAGCAGGGAGCCGGGCTGGTAGACCTCGTTCCAGTCCTTGACGCGCTCCTGGACGGGGCGGGTCTTGGCGCTCTCACGCCCGTGGTTCAGGAAGCCCTTGGGGTCAGCCATTGGTCGCCGCCTCCATCATCTTCTCGTGGGTCTCGGACTCGGAGAGCCCGGCTCGCTCGGCGGCGTCCTTGGCGGCGAGCACTGCCTGGTAGGTGGCCGGGACGACCTTGCGGAAGCGGGCGGCTGCCGCGTCCCAGTCGGCGAGGAGCTTGTCGGCGACGGTGGAGCCGGTCTCCTCCTGGTGGCGGCGCACGACGTCGTGCAGCCACTGCTTGTCGGTGTCGTCGAGCGGGCGGACCGCGTCGGTCAGTTCCTTGTTGACGTTGTCCGGGTCGAGGTCGATGACGTAGGCGATGCCGCCGGACATACCGGCCGCGAAGTTGCGCCCGGTCTCGCCCAGGACGACCGCCCGGCCGCCGGTCATGTACTCGCAGCCGTGGTCGCCGACGCCCTCGGAGACCACCGTGGCACCGGAGTTGCGGACGCAGAACCGCTCGCCGACCCGGCCGCGCAGGAACAGTTCGCCGCCGGTGGCGCCGTAGGCGAGGGTGTTGCCCGCGATGGTGGAGTACTCGGCGAGGTGGTCGGCGCCGCGGTCCGGGCGGACCACGACCCGGCCGCCGGAGAGGCCCTTGCCGACGTAGTCGTTGGCGTCGCCCTCCAGGCGGAGGGTGACCCCGCGCGGCAGGAACGCGCCGAAGGACTGGCCGGCCGAGCCGGTGAAGGTGATGTCGACGGTGTCGTCGGGCAGGCCCGCGCCGCCGAACTTCTTGGTGACCTCGTGGCCGAGCATGGTGCCGACGGTCCGGTTGATGTTGCGGATCGCGACCTGGGCGCGGACCGGCTGGGCGGCCTCCGGGGTGTCCGCGGCCAGCGCGTCCGCGGCGAGCCTGATCAGCTCGTTGTCCAGCGCCTTCGCCAGGCCGTGGTCCTGGACGGTGACCTGGTGGCGGACGGCGCCCTCGGGCAGCTCGGGGACGTGCAGCAGCGGGGCCAGGTCCAGGCCCTGCGCCTTCCAGTGGTCCACGGCCCTGGCGACGTCGAGGATCTCGGCGTGGCCGATGGCCTCGTCCAGGCTGCGGAAGCCCAGCTCGGCCAGGAGCTCACGGACCTCCTCGGCGATGAACTCGAAGAAGTTGACGATGTACTCGGCCTTGCCGCTGAACCGCTCGCGCAGCGTCGGGTTCTGGGTGGCGATGCCGACCGGGCAGGTGTCCAGGTGGCAGACGCGCATCATCACGCAGCCGGAGACGACCAGCGGGGCGGTGGCGAAGCCGAACTCCTCGGCGCCCAGCAGAGCCGCGATGATCACGTCGCGGCCGGTCTTGAGCTGGCCGTCGGTCTGCACCACGATCCGGTCGCGCAGGCCGTTGAGCAGCAGCGTCTGCTGGGTCTCGGCCAGGCCCAGCTCCCAGGGGCCGCCCGCGTGCTTGAGGGAGGTGAGCGGCGAGGCGCCGGTACCGCCGTCGTGGCCGGAGATGAGGACCACGTCCGCGTGGGCCTTGGAGACGCCCGCGGCGACCGTGCCGACGCCGACCTCGGAGACCAGCTTCACGTGGATGCGGGCGGCCGGGTTGGCGTTCTTGAGGTCGTGGATCAGCTGGGCCAGGTCCTCGATGGAGTAGATGTCGTGGTGCGGCGGCGGGGAGATGAGCCCCACGCCCGGCGTCGAGTGCCGGGTCTTCGCCACCCAAGGGTAGACCTTGTGGCCGGGCAGCTGGCCGCCCTCGCCGGGCTTGGCGCCCTGGGCCATCTTGATCTGGATGTCGTCGGCGTTGACCAGGTACTCGGAGGTCACGCCGAAGCGGCCGGAGGCGACCTGCTTGATCGCGGAGCGGCGCGCGGGGTCGTAGAGGCGCTCGGGGTCCTCGCCGCCCTCGCCGGTGTTGGACTTGCCGCCGAGCTGGTTCATGGCGATCGCGAGGGTCTCGTGGGCCTCGCTGGAGATCGACCCGTAGGACATCGCGCCGGTGGAGAAGCGCTTGACGATCTCGGACGCCGGCTCGACCTCGTCCAGGGGAACGGCGGGCCGGTCGGAGGCGAAGGAGAACAGGCCGCGCAGCGTCATCAGGCGCTCGGACTGCCCATTCACCCGTTCGGTGTACTGCTTGAAGATGTCGTACCGGCGCGAACGGGTGGAGTGCTGGAGCCGGAAGACCGTGTCCGGGTCGAAGAGGTGCGGCTCGCCCTCGCGGCGCCACTGGTACTCGCCGCCGATCTCCAGCGCGCGGTGGGTCGCGGCGATACCGGAGGCCGGGTACCCCTTGGCGTGCCGGGCCGCGACCTCCTGGGCGACGACGTCCAGGCCGGCGCCGCCGATCTTGGTGGCGGTGCCGTGGAAGTACTTCGCGACGAATTCCTCGTCCAGGCCGACGGCCTCGAAGACCTGCGCGCCGCGGTAGGAGGCGACGGTCGAGATGCCCATCTTGGACATGACCTTCAGGACGCCCTTGCCGAGCGCCTTGATGAGGTTCCTGATGGCGGTGTCGGCGTCCACGCCGGGCAGGAACGTCCCCGCCCGGACCAGGTCCTCGACGGACTCCATGGCCAGGTACGGGTTGACCGCCGCCGCGCCGAAGCCGATCAGCAGCGCGACGTGGTGCACCTCGCGGACGTCGCCGGCCTCGACCAGCAGCCCGACCTGGGTGCGGGTCTTGGTGCCGATGAGGTGGTGGTGGACCGCGGCGGTCAGCAGCAGCGACGGGATCGGCGCGTGCTCGGCGTCGGAGTGGCGGTCGGAGAGCACGATCAGCCGGGCGCCGTCGGCGATGGCGGCGTCGGCCTCGGCGCAGATCTCCTCGATCCGGGCGGCCAGCGACTCGCCGCCGCCAGAGACCCGGTAGAGGCCGGAGAGGGTCACGGCCTTCATGCCGGCCATGTCGCCGTCGGCGTTGATGTGGACGAGCTTGGCCAGCTCGTCGTTGTCGATGACCGGGAACGGCAGGGTCACGCTGCGGCAGGAGCTCGCGGTGGGCGCGAGGAGGTTGCCCTGGGGGCCGAGGGAGGAGATCAGGGAGGTGACCAGCTCCTCCCTGATGGCGTCCAGCGGCGGGTTGGTGACCTGCGCGAACAGCTGGGTGAAGTAGTCGAAGAGCAGCCGGGGGCGCTCGGAGAGTGCGGCGATCGGCGAGTCGGTGCCCATGGAGCCGATCGGCTCGGCGCCGGTCTTGGCCATCGGGGCGAGGATGACCCGCAGCTCCTCCTCGGTGTAGCCGAAGGTCTGCTGGCGGCGGGTGACCGAGGCGTGGGTGTGCACGATGTGCTCGCGCTCGGGGAGGTCGGCGAGGTCGATCAGCCCGGCGTCCAGCCACTCCTGGTAGGGGTGCTCGGCCGCGAGCTGCGCCTTGATCTCGTCGTCCTCGATGATCCGGTGCTCGGCGGTGTCGACGAGGAACATCCGGCCGGGCTGCAGGCGGCCCTTGCGGACGACCTTGGACGGGTCGATGTCGAGGACGCCGACCTCGGAGGAGAGCACGACCAGGCCGTCGTCGGTGACCCAGTAGCGGCCGGGGCGCAGACCGTTGCGGTCGAGGACCGCGCCGACCTGGGTGCCGTCGGTGAAGGTGACGCAGGCCGGGCCGTCCCAGGGCTCCATCATCGTGGAGTGGTACTGGTAGAACGCCCGCCGGGCCGGGTCCATGGCGGTGGAGTTCTCCCACGCCTCGGGGACCATCATCAGGACCGAGTGGGGCAGCGAGCGGCCGCCGAGGTGCAGCAGCTCCAGGACCTCGTCGAAGGAGGCGGAGTCGGAGGCGTCCGGGGTGCAGACCGGGAACAGCCGCTCCAGGTTGTCGGCGTGTGCGGCGTCCGCGCCGCCGAAGAGCCGCGAGGCCAGCTGGGACTCGCGGGCGCGCATCCAGTTGCGGTTGCCCTTGACGGTGTTGATCTCGCCGTTGTGGGCGACGAAGCGGTACGGGTGGGCGAGCGGCCAGCTCGGGAAGGTGTTGGTGGAGAACCGCGAGTGGACCAGTGCGATGGCGGTGGCGAAGCGGCGGTCGGACAGGTCCGGGAAGAAGGGCTCCAGCTGGCCGGTGGTCAGCATGCCCTTGTAGACGATGGTGCGGGCGGACAGCGACGGGAAGTAGACGCCCGCCTCGCGCTCGGCGCGCTTGCGGAGCGCGAACGCCTTGCGGTCCAGGGCCAGGCCGGTGCTCTCCCCGTCGGCCACGAAGAGCTGGGAGAAGGCCGGCATGGTGGCACGGGCGCCGTTGCCCAGCAGCTGGGGGGCGACCGGGACGACCCGCCAGCCGAGGACGTCCAGGCCCTCTTCGCCGGCGATCGTCTCGATCCGTGAGACGGCGTCGGCCGCTTCGTGTGCGTCGGACGGCAGGAAGGCGATGCCGACGGCGTAGCCACCGGCATCGGGGAGCTCGAAGGTCACGTTCTCACGCAGGAACGCGTCCGGCACCTGGAGCAGGATGCCCGCGCCGTCGCCCGAGTCGGGCTCCGAGCCGGTGGCACCGCGGTGCTCCAGGTTCGTCAGGACGGTCAGGGCCTGTTCGACCAGGGCGTGGCTGGCCTCGCCGGTGAGGGTGGCCACGAAGCCGACGCCGCAGGCGTCGTGCTCGTTACGCGGGTCGTACATCCCCTGCTGGGCGGGGCGCCCGTCCATGGGCGACCATGCGGCGGCGCTGGCGCTGCTGGTGGTCGCGGAGTGCGTGGACGCGGAACGCATCGGCTCTCCCAACGTCGTCGTGGCAAAGGCATTGCCGAGGGACGACGTTGGCCCTCCGCGAAATTTCGTGCAGGTTACAGGATGGCCCGCTTCTCGAAAAGCGGATAGTGCCTTCCAACATGCGGACACCGCGCATGCGGTGAGTCTCAAGTGGGACGCGGACGGAAACAGGGCCGTCCCGTACGGCGGCGTTCGGCGAGCGACGTTGCCCGCGACGCCAGAGCCTTATGCCCGGCTGTCAACGAACCGAAACCGCTGAGTAACGCGGTAATGATGCGGTCACCCGTAGGGGACGTCAACCCTTCCCCGTTCCGGGGCCTCAGCTCACGACCGTGCCGAACAGTGCTCCCAGGCCGTAGGTCACGCCCGCCGCGGCGCCGCCCAGAGCCAGTTGGCGCAGTCCGCTGAACCACCACGAGCGGGCCGTCACCCGCGCCACGACGGCACCGCAGCCGAACAGTCCGACCAGCGCCAGCAGCACCGCGAGCCAGAGGGAGGAGGCTCCCAAAAGATAGGGAAGGAGAGGAAGAAGAGCGCCGAGCGCAAAGGATCCGAAGGAGGAAACGGCGGCGACGGCCGGAGAAGGAAGGTCCGACGGGTCGATGCCCAATTCCTCGCGGGCGTGGATCTCCAGCGCCTGCTCGGGGTCGCGGGACAGCTGCTCGGCGACCTGCCGGGCGAGTTCCGGCTCCACCCCGCGGGACTCGTAGAGCGCCGCCAGCTCCGCCTGCTCGTCCTTCGGGTGCTTGCTCAGCTGGGTCCGCTCGACGTCCAGCTCGGCCATCACCAGCTCGCGCTGGGAGGCGACCGAGGTGTACTCCCCCGCGGCCATCGAGAACGCACCGGCCGCCAGCCCCGCGAGGCCGGTGATGATGATCGTCTGCTGCGAGACCGCGCCGCCGGCGACACCGGTCATCAGCGCGAGATTGGACACCAGGCCGTCCATCGCACCGAAGACGGCGGGGCGCAGCCAGCCGCCGTTCACATCGCGGTGGGTGTGATTGTCGCGGTGCGCCACATGCGTCGGCGCGGCGGCATCCATGATCTCCATGACGGACATGTCGGGACCTGCTCCCTTCAGCGAGGTGTGGGCCGATGGCGGCACTTTCCCCTTCAACACCTCGAAGTTATGCGCGAATTGCCTTCCGCCGCTAGCAAGGAAGGCCGTACTTACCCGCCTGACCTGCGGTTTTGCGACAAGCTCTGGCCTGAGATCCGGGTCACACGGCGTTTTCGGGGACTCTCGCGGGCCGTTTCGCCCGGCGGAGCGGCGACCGCACACGGGGGCCGGGGGAGGTCGACCGGGTGACCCTGCCGCGCGGGGCAGGAGAGCCGGGCCGCCGCGTGGCACGGATACGGGGCAGCGGTCCGCGTCGTCCCGGGCCGCGCATCCGAGCCGTACGACCGAAGGGCGGGCAGCGTGGGCGGAAACGTACCGGACCGGGCGCGTGGAGCGATGCTGGGACTGGCCGTCGGGGACGCGCTGGGCGCCCCCGCCGAGAACCTGACACCCCATCAGATCCAGTGCCGCTGGGGGCGGATCGAGGGGTTCGTCACGGACGACCCGGCCGGCACCGACGACACCGAGTACGCCGTCTTCTCCGGCCTGCTGCTCGCCGCGCACGGTGCGGCGCTGACCACCGCGCAGGTCGAGGCCGCCTGGCGCCGGTGCCTGGCCGACCGCGACGAAGGGCCGTTCCGCGGCGCCGGCTTCAGCGAACGCGGCACCCTGGAGAACCTGCGCCGCGGCCTGGCCGCACCGCGCTCCGCCCAGCACCGGCACGCCTGGAGCGACGGACTGGCGATGCGGGCCGCGCCGTTCGGGGTGTTCGCGGCCGGCCGGCCCTCCGAGGCCGCCCGGCTGGCCGCCGTGGACGGCGCGGTCAGCCACACCGGCGAGGGCATCCACGGCGGGCGGGCGGTGGCCGCCGGGGTCGCCGCCGCGATGACGGCCGACTCCCCCGACTCCGTGCTCGCCGCCGCGCTCGCCGCCGTACCGGAGGACTCCTGGACGGGGCGGTCGCTGCGGCGGGCGGTGGCGGCGGCCCGCCGGGCCGGGGCCGCGGGGCGCGCCGCCGAGGACGCGGTGCGGAACGCCGTGGTGGTCGACGGGTACCCCTGGGCGGATCTGGCGCCCGAGGCCGTCGGGCTGGCGTTCGGCGCGTTCGCCGCGGCCGGCGGCGATCCCGCCGGATCGGTGCTGACCGCGGTCAACATGGGGCGCGACGCGGACACCACCGGGGCGGTCGCCGGCGCGCTGGCGGGGGCGCTGCGCGGGGCCGCGGCGATCCCCGCCGCCTGGGCCGCCGCGATCGGCCCGGCGCGCGGCAGCTGCCTGCCGTCGGTGGCGGGGTACCACGTGCTGGACGTCGCGGAGTTGCTGGTGGCGGCGGGCGGGGCCACGGCGCTCACCGGGGCCGCGGTGAGCGCCGGATGACGGGCGTCGGCGCGGCCCGGGTTCCGGGGCCGGGTGCCGGGTCCCACACCGGCGGCGCGGAGCCCACCCGCTCGCGCGTCGAGGGCCTGCTGCTCGGCCTGGCCGCCGGGGACGCCGCCGGGTGGCCCGCGGCGCGGCACCGGGCGGCCCTGCTGCCGGCCTGGACCCGGCGGCTGGCCCGCGAGCTGGACGACGTCGCCGAGCGGACCGCGAGCACCGCGCTCCCGGTGCCGTTCGCGCTCAACCAGCGGCCCGCGCCGCTGCTGCTGGGCCCGTCCGACGACGCCGAATGGGCCGCGTTCACCGCGGAGTCGGTACTCGCCGCGGGCGGCGGCCCCGGGTGGGCCCGCCGGGTCCGGGCCGCCCTCGACCGCGCCTGGCACACGCTGGCGGAAGAGACGGCGGCGGGGCCGGCGGAGGCGGCCGGCGGGACGCCCCCGCTGCGCGCCCGGATCTCGGTACGCGCCGGGCTGGCCAACCTCGCCGCCGGCCTGCGACCGCCCGCGGCCGGGCACGACAACCCGCACTTCTTCGACGACGCGGCCTGCGTCCGGGCCGCCGTGCTGGCCGCCGTCCACCCCGGCGCGCCGGCCGCCGCGGCCGCGCTGGCCGAGTACGACGCGCGGCACACCCAGGACGGCGACGGGGTGCACGGCGCGCGGGCGCTGGCCGCCGCGGCCGCCGCCGCGCTGGGCGGGGTACCGGCGGCCGGCTGCGTCGCCGCGGCGCTCGGCCAGCTGCCGGAGGAGACCGAGATCGGCCGGGCCGCCCGGCACGCGGTCCGGCTCGCGCGGCTCGCCGACGGGCGGCCCGGCCGCCCCGGTGCGGCGTTCGCGCTGGTGCCCGCGCTGGAGCACGAGATCGTCGACCACGTATACAGCTACGGCGTCGCCGCCGCCGACACCGTCCCCGTGGCGCTGGCGCTCGTCCTGGCGGCGGACGGGCGGATCACCGAGGCGGTACCGGCCGCCGCCTGCCTCTCCCGGGTCGCCGACTCCGCGCCCGCGCTGACCGGGGCACTGACCGGGGCGCTCGGCGGCGCCGGCGCCCTCCCCCGCGCCTGGCGCGACTCCTGCCGGGTGCTCGCCGGCTGCGCGCTGCCGCGGCTGGCCGGGACGGACCTGGTGGCGCTGGCCGGCCGGCTCGCCGCACATGCCGCACATGCCGCACATGCCGCACCGGAACCGGTACCGGCACCCGTCCCGGACCCCCACCCGGCCGCACCGCCCACCCCCACCGTGGAAGGACTCACCCGCACATGACGGATACGACGGAGACCACGCCCGCCACGGCCCCGGCACCCGCCCGGGAGCCCGCGGCCCCGGCCGCCGCGCCGGGCCCCCCGGAGCCCCCGGGGCCGCGGGCCGCGGACGACCGGCCCGAGGCCGCGCCCCTGGAGGACCGGGCGACCGGCGCCCTGGTCGGGGCCGCGGTCGGCGACGCGCTGGGCGGACCGGTGGAGGGCTGGACGCCGGAGCAGATCGTGGCCCGGCACGGCGGCCGGGTCGAGGGCATCGTCGGGCCGTTCCACGAGGACTGGCGCACCGCCCGGCCGATCGCGCCGTACCACAAGGGCGACGGCCACGTCACCGACGACACCCTGATGACCCATGCGCTGGTCCGCGTCTACGAGACGGTGCGCGACCACCTCGACGCCTACGACGTCGCCGACCACCTCGTCCCGGACCTGATCAGCGTCCCCCGCTGGATCCCCGAACTGGAAGCCGAGGCGCTGCCGTTGCAGCGGATCTTCCTCGCCGAGAAGTGGATCGTGGCGCGGCTGCACTACGGGCACGCCGATCCGCGGGAGGCCGGCGTCGGCAACATCGTCAACTGCGGTGCGGCGATGTACATGGCGCCGGTCGGGATCGTCAACGCCGGCAACCCCGACCGGGCCTACGCCGAGGCGATCGACCTCTCCGGTGCCCACCAGTCCTCCTACGGGCGGGAGGCGGCGGGCGTCTTCGCCGCCTCGGTGGCCGCCGCGTTCCTGCCGGACGCCACTCCCGCCTCGGTCGTCGGGCATGCGCTGCGGCTGGCGAAGGACGGTACCCGCGCGGCGATCGAGGCGGTCTGCGACGTCGCCGCGCCGCACACCGACTACGAGTCGGCGCTGGTGCCGCTGCGGGCGGCGGTCGCGCCGTTCGACACGGTCGGCCCGGACTACCGCAACCCCTCGCTGGGTGCCCGCCGCCCCTCCCGGCTGCACGCCGTCGAGGAACTCCCCATCGCGCTGGGCATGTTGCTGGTCGCCGACGGCGACTTCCGCGCCACCGTCCTCGGCTCGGTCAACTACGGCCGCGACTGCGACTCGATCGCCACGATGAGCGGGGCGCTGGCCGGCGCGCTGGCCGGCGCGTCCGCGGTACCGGACGAGTGGAGCGGCGAGGTCGCCCGCGCCAGCCGGCTCGATCTGCACGCGCCGGCGACCGCGCTGGCCGCCGTCGCCCGCGAGGTCTTCGCCCGCGACCAGGCCCGCAACCTCCGGCACGAGCAGGCGTTCGGCGCGATCTCGGCCCGCGCGACGCGGGCGGAGGTGAGCGGGCGGTGAAGGACGGCGGCGCGGGCGCGGCCCGCCCGCCCGGGTCCGGGCCGGGGCTCCGGGTCACCTGGGTACAGCCCGAGGACCTGGTCGGGCACGAGCTGCGGCAGGCGGCCGAGGACGGGCGGGACGCGGCCGGGATCGCGCGCCGGTGGCGGGCGGCGGGCGGCGGACCGGCCCCCGCGCGGGCGGGCGCCTCCCCCGGCCCGGCGGACCCCGCGCTGCGCGCCCTCGCCGGCCGGCTGCTCGACGAACTCGCGCTGCTGCCCTGCCCGTCGGCCGCCGACGAACCGACCGACCGGGACGCGATCGCGGCGCTCTGCCCCCAACTTCCCTTCCTTGAAGACGAGTTGACTCAGGACCCTCCGGACCCTCAGGACCCTCCAGAACTTACCGAGCTTCCGGAACTGACGGACCGTCTGGAAGCCGCCTGGCTCGGCCGGGCCGCGGGCTGCCTGCTCGGCAAGCCCGTCGAGAAGCTGCCGCTCACCGGCATCCGGGAGATCGCCCGGTCGACCGGGAACTGGCCGCTGGACTCGTGGTTCACCGGCAAGGGGCTGGATCCGGCGGTGGCCGCCCGGTACCCGTGGAACCGCCGCAGCCGGGCCACCTCGCTCGCCGAGACCCTCGACGGCATGCCCGAGGACGACGACCTCGACCACCCGCTGCTCGGCCTGCTCCTCCTCGAACGCCACGGCCCCGGATTCCGCACCGCCGACCTCGCGCGGCTGTGGCTGGACGAACTGCCCGCGGGCCGTACCTTCACCGCGGAGCGCGTCGCGTACCGCAACCTGCTGGACGGCGTCGAGCCACCCGCGACCGCCCGCCACCGCAACCCGTTCCGGGAGTGGATCGGCGCCCGCATCCGGGCGGACGTGCACGGCTGGACGCGGCCGGGCGACCCGGCGGGCGCCGCCGCCCAGGTCTGGCGGGACGCCACGCTCAGCCACACCGCGAACGGGGTGTACGACGCGATGTTCGTGGCCGCCGCGCTGGCCGCGGCGGGCGGCGGCGACGACGTGCACGGTGCGCTGCGGGCCGGACTCGCGGTGATCCCCCCGCGGTCCCGGCTCGCCGGGGCGGTGCGCCACGGCATCGCGGCGGCGCACGACGAACCGACCGGCACCGCCGCCGGGTTCGCGGCCGTGGTGGACCGGCTGCACGACGCCTACGGGCACCACCACTGGGTGCACGCGGTGCCGAACGCGGCACTGCTGGCCGCCGCGCTCACCCATGCCGACGGGGACTTCACCGGCTCCATCTGCCGTGCGGTGTCCGGCGGTTGGGACACCGACTCGAACGGCGCCACCGCCGGTTCGCTCGCCGGACTGCTCGCCGGCTCCCCCGCCACGCTGCCCGCCCGCTGGACCGCGCCGCTGCGCAACCGGCTCACCACCACCGTCGGCGGGCTGGACGGCGTCGGCTTCGACACCCTCGCGCGCCGCACCGCCGCACTCGCAGTACGCCACCGCGCCCCGCGGCACTCCCGCGGCCCCGCGCACCCGCACTCCCCCCGTCCCGCCCACCGACCGAAGGCCCCCGCACCATGACCGACCCGTTCCTCGCCGGCGGCGCGTCCGGGCCCGCCCCGGCCACCGCCGCCGTGCCGACCGCCGGCCCCCTGGCCGGGCTGCGGGTGCTCGACCTGGCCACCCTGTTCGCCGGTCCGCTCGCCGCCACCCTGCTCGGGGACTTCGGCGCCGAGGTGATCAAGATCGAGCATCCGCGCCGGCCCGACCCGTCGCGCGGCCACGGCCCCGCCAAGGACGGCGTCGGACTGTGGTGGAAGCTGCTCGGCCGCAACAAGCGCGCCATGACGCTCGACCTGTCGAGGCCCGGCGGGCGCGACGTGCTGCTCCGGCTCGCCGCCGGCGCGGATGTCGTCATCGAGAACTTCCGCCCCGGCACGCTGGAGAAGTGGGGCCTGGGATGGGCGGAGCTGTCCGCCGCCAACCCGCGGCTGGTGCTCGCCCGGGTCACCGGCTTCGGCCAGTTCGGGCCGTACGCCCACCGCCCCGGATTCGGCACGCTCGCCGAGGCGATGAGCGGATTCGCCGCGCTCACCGGCGAACCGGACGGCCCGCCGACCCTGCCGCCGTTCGGCCTGGCCGACGCGATCGCCGCGCTGACCACGTCGTACGCCGTGATGGCCGCGCTGCGCGGGCGGGACGCCACCGGCCGCGGCCAGGTCGTCGACCTGGCGATCATCGAGCCGATGCTGACCGTCCTCGGCCCGCAGCCCCTCTGGTACGACCAGCTAGGCCACGTCCAGCCGCGCACCGGCAACCGCTCCGCCAACAACGCGCCGCGCAACACCTACCGCACCGCCGACGGCTCCTGGGTCGCGGTCTCCACCTCCGCCCAGTCCGTCGCCGAGCGGGTGCTGCGGCTGGTCGGCCGGCCCGAACTCACCGCCGAGCCCTGGTTCGCGACCGGCGCCGGGCGGGCCCGGCACGCCGACGAGCTGGACGCCGCGGTCGGCGGCTGGATCGCCCGGCACGACCGGGCCGAGGTGCTGGCCGCCTTCGAGGAGGCGGAGGCGGCCGTCGCGCCCGTCTACGACATCCGCGATGTGCTGGCGGACCCGCAGTACCGGGCGCTCGGCACGCTCACCGAGATCCCGGACGACGAACTGGGCTCGGTGCGGATGCAGAACGTCCTCTTCCGGCTCTCCGAGACGCCGGGCGCCATCCGCTGGGCGGGCCGCCCGCACGGCGCGGACACCGACGAGGTGCTGACCGGCCTCGGCATGACCGCCCCGGAGATCGCCGAGCTGCGTGCGGCCGGCGCGCTGTGAGGCCGCGGCCGGACCCCGGCGTCCCTCCCCTGACCTGGCTGTACGCGCCCGGTGACCGCCCGGACCTGGTCGCCCGGGCGCTCGGCTGCGGAGCCGGCGCGGTCGTCGTCGACCTGGAGGACGCGGTCGCTCCGGACCGCAAGGACTACGCGCTGGGCGCCACGGCCGAGCTGCTGAGCGACCCCGCGCCCGGGCCGGCCCCGGTGCACGTCCGGGTCAACGCGCTGGACGGCCCGCGCGCCGCGGCCGAGATCCGCATCCTGGCCGCGCTGCCGGGGCTGGCCGGGCTGCGGCTGCCCAAGGTGCACGGTCCGGCGGACGTGCTGCGGGCGGCGGCCTGGGCGACGGATCCGGTGCGGTCCGCGGAGCCTGCCGCCGCGGCGTCCGGGCGGGCCGCCCCGCCCGGCACCACCGCCACCGCCGCCCCGCCGGCCACCGCACCGGCGCGCATCCCCGCGCTGTACGCCCTGCTCGAATCCGCGCTCGGTGTGGAGCACGCCTACACCATCGCCACCGCGCATCCGGCGGTGCGCGGGATCGCGCTCGGCGAGGCCGATCTCCGCGCCGAACTGGGGCTGCGGGACGAGGCCGGGCTGGCCTGGCCGCGCGGCCGGGTGGTGGTCGCGGCCCGCGCGGCGGGTCTGGCGCCACCACCGCAGTCGGTGCATCCGGACGTCCGCGATCTCGACGGGCTGGCGCGCTCCTGCGCACGGGGCCGGGCGCTGGGGTTCCTGGGCCGGGCCGCGATCCACCCCCGCCAGCTGCCCGTCATCGAGGCGGCCTACCGTCCCACGGCGGAGGAGACCGAGGCGGCGGCGGAGATCGTGCGGGCCGCCGCGGCACGGCCCGGGGCGCTGGCGCTCACCGACGGCCGGTTCGTGGACCCGGCCGTGGTGGCGGGCGCGCGGCGGGTGCTGGCACTGGCCGGGCGAACGGCGAAGCGCCGGGCCGACCCGGTGTGAACGAGTCCGCCCGGCGCTGTGACCGGCCCGCGGCCCTGACCTGATGAGAGGTCCTGACGTCGGAACACCCGTCAGGACGCCTGCTCGGAGCTTCTCGTCAGGACGCCTGGTCAGGGCTTCCCGGTACCGCTGCTGCCGCTCCCGGCATGCTTGCCGGAGTCCTCCGCCGCTTCCTTGCCGCCCCCGGCCGTACCGTCCGCGGCACCGTCCTTCGCCCCCGCAGCACCCGTCCCGGGCCCGGCGTCGTCGGCGCCCTTGGCGTCCTGGGCATCGACGTCGGCGCCCTTGGCATCCTTGGCGTCCTCGGCGCGCTCCGCCGGACCGGTGGCCGCGGACCCCTCGCCCGCGGCGGCCTCCTCGCGTGCCGCGCCTGCCGCACCGCCCGTGCCTTCTTCGCCCTCCGCGAGCTGCGCGCCCGGCTCGACGACCTCTTCGCGGCCCGGGGCCTTCTTCGCCGAGATCACCATGTACGCCACGGCGAGCAGGAAGACGATCCCCGAGGTCCAGTCGTTCAGCCGCAGGCCCAGGATGTGGTGCGCCTCGTCGACGCGCAGGTACTCGATCCAGGCGCGGCCCACGCAGTAGGCGGCGACGTAGAGCGCGAAGGCGCGGCCGTGGCCGAGCCGGAAGCGCTTGTCCGCCCAGATCACCAGCGCCGCGACGCCGATGCACCACAGGCACTCGTAGAGGAACGTCGGGTGGTAGGTGCCGCCGATGCGCCCGATGGCCGGGTCGGAGCTGATCTTCAGCGCCCACGGGACGTCGGTCGGCTTGCCGTACAGCTCCTGGTTGAACCAGTTGCCCCAGCGGCCGATCGCCTGGCCCAGGGCGAGGCCCGGCGCCAGCGCGTCGGCGTAGGCGGGCAGCGGGATGCCGCGGCGGCGGCAGCCGATCCAGGCGCCGACCGCGCCGAGGGCGACGGCGCCCCAGATGCCGAGGCCGCCCTGCCACACCTTGAAGGCGTCGAGGGGGTGGCCGTTCTTGCCGAAGTACGGCTCGTAGGTCGTGATGACGTGGTAGAGACGGCCGCCCACCAGTCCGAAGGGCACCGCCCATACGGCGATGTCGGCGACGGTGCCGGAGCGGCCACCGCGCTGCACCCAGCGCTTGTTGCCGAGCCAGACGCCGACGAACACGCCGATGATGATGCAGAACGCGTAGCCGCGCAGCGGGATCGGGCCGAGATGGACGACACCGGTCGACGGGCTGGGAATGAATGCGAGGTCCATGGCAGGGTCGACGCTACCGCGCCGGGCAGGGTTGACGACAACCTGCCCGGCAACGGCTGCGTAACGTCCCCGGCGCGCCGGCGGCCCGTACACACCGCCCCGGGCGGCTAGCTCTTGCCCGACTGCTTGCCCTTGTTCGCGTCCAGCACCATCTGCTTCAGGTGCGCGGGGGTGACCTGGCCGTTCTTCTCGTTGGCGAGGTCCTTGCCGTTGAGCAGGACGGTCGGGGTGCCGTGGAAGCCGGCCTCGGTGAAGGCGGCGTGGGACTTCCGCACGAAGCCGTTGTACGTGCCGTCGTCGACGCACTTGGTGAACCGGGGGGTGACCAGGCCCTGGACCTTGCCGGCCAGCTGGATCAGGTACTTCTTGTCGCTGAACCGGTCTTCCTGCTCCGGCGGTTGGTGGGAGTAGAGGACGTCGTGGAAGTCGCGGAACCTGGCCGCGTCCTGGGCGCAGAGGGCGGCGTTGGCGGCGGTCAGCGAGCCCTTGCCGCCGGTGTTGCCGTCGATGAGGGTGGCGAGGTGGTACTCGGTCCTGAGCTGGCCGGAGTCCTCCAGCTCGTGGATCACCGGGCGGAAGCCGGTCTCGAACTGCTGGCAGGCCGGGCAGCGGAAATCCTCCCAGACGACGAGGGTGGAGCGGGCCTTGGCCTGGCCTACGGGGATGGCGGGTTTGTCGCCGTCGCTGGCCTGCTTGGGGAGCACGATCTCGCTGTCCGCGACGCTGCCGGACCCGCCGCCGGAGGACACCCAGACCGCGATACCGCCGGCGACCGCCAGCACCGCCACCACCGATCCGCCGACGATCGCCTGGCGGATCCGCCGGGTGCGGGTCTTCTCCTGGGCACGCTGGGCCTGCAGCCGCTCGCGGGCACTGCTCGTTTTGTCATGGTTCTGGCTCACGCCCCTGGACAACGAAGCGGAGGGGCGCTGCCGCACCCCTCCGCCGCGATGTTCGCCCTATCGGGGGATCCACCCCCTCGTGCGGGCCGCTCCTAGCCGTTCCGGCGGACGCCCTCGCCCAGCTGTCCCGCCAGGGTGCGGACCGCCGTGAGCCCGGCGTCGAGGTCGCCCTCCGCGGCCAGCAGGCACTTGACGAATGCGGAGCCGACGATCACCCCGTCCGCGAACCGGGCCACCTCGGCGGCCTGTTGGGCGTTGGAGACGCCGAGCCCCACGCAGACGGGGAGTCCGCGACGGGCACCAGGGGTGGCGCGGGTGCGGGCCACCAGGTCCTCGGCCTCGCGGCCGACGGACTCGCGGGTGCCGGTGACGCCCATGAGGGAGGCGGCGTAGACGAAGCCGCTGCCGGCCGCGGTGATCTTGGCGAGCCGCTCGTCCCGGCTGCTCGGGGCGACCACGAAGACGGTGGCCAGCCCGTGCTGCTCGGCGGCCTTCCGCCACGCCTCGGACTCCTCGACCGGCAGGTCCGGCAGGATGCAGCCGGCGCCGCCCGCCTCGGCGAGATCGGCGGCGAACCGCTCGACGCCGTAGCGGTCGACCGGGTTCCAGTACGTCATGCAGAGCACCGGCGCGCCGGTGGCGGCGTGCACCTCGCGGACCGTGCGGATCACGTCGACGATCTTGACGCCGCCGCGCAGGGCGATGTCGTCGGCGGTCTGGATGACCGGGCCGTCCAGGACCGGGTCGCTGTGCGGGAGGCCGACCTCGACGATGTCGCAGCCGCCGTCGAGCATCTCGGTCATCGCCCGGACACCGCCGTCGACGGTGGGGAAACCGGCCGGGAGGTAGCCGACCAGCGCCGCCCGGTCCTCCTTGCGGGCCTGGGCCAGCACGGACGTCAGCAGTTCGATGTTGCCCGCCATCACTTCTCCCCCTCGCCGTTCCGCGCCGTCTCGGCAGCCTGGTCTGCGTTGTCGTACAGCCCGAAGTAGCGGGCGGCGGTGTCCATGTCCTTGTCGCCGCGGCCGGAGAGGTTCACCAGCAGCAGCCCGTCGGGCCCCAGTTCGCGGCCGACCTCCAGGGCACCGGCCAGCGCGTGGGCGCTCTCGATGGCCGGGATGATGCCCTCGGTCCGCGACAGCAGCCGCAGTGCCTGCATCGCCGCGTCGTCGGTGACCGCGCGGTACTCGGCGCGGCCGGTGTCCTTGAGGTAGGCGTGCTCGGGGCCGATGCCCGGGTAGTCCAGGCCGGCGGAGATCGAGTACGGCTCGGTGATCTGCCCGTCCTCGTCCTGGAGGACGTAGGAGCGCGAGCCGTGCAGGATGCCGGGGGTGCCCTCGGTGAGGGTGGCGGCGTGCTCGCCGGTCTCGATGCCGTGGCCGCCGGGCTCGCAGCCGATCAGCCGGACGCCGGTGTCGGGCAGGAAGGCGTGGAACAGGCCGATGGCGTTGGAGCCGCCGCCGACGCAGGCCAGGGCGACGTCCGGCAGCCGGCCGGCGCGCTCCAGGATCTGGCGGCGGGCCTCGACGCCGATGACCCGGTGGAAGTCGCGGACCAGGGCCGGGAAGGGGTGCGGGCCGGCGACCGTGCCGAAGAGGTAGTGGGTGCGGTCGACGTTGGCGACCCAGTCGCGGAACGCCTCGTTGATGGCGTCCTTGAGGGTGCGGCTGCCGGACGTCACGGAGACGACCTCGGCGCCGAGCATCCGCATCCGGGCGACGTTCAGGGCCTGCCGCCTGGTGTCGATCTCGCCCATGTAGATGGTGCATTCGAGGCCGAAGAGGGCGCAGGCGGTGGCGGTGGCGACGCCGTGCTGGCCGGCGCCGGTCTCGGCGATGACCCGGGTCTTGCCCATCCGCTTGGTGAGCAGCGCCTGGCCCAGCACGTTGTTGATCTTGTGCGAGCCGGTGTGGTTGAGGTCCTCGCGCTTGAGGAACACCCGGGCCCCGCCGGCGTGTTCGGCGAACCGCGGCACCTCGGTGAGCGCGCTGGGGCGCCCGGTGTAGTTGACCATCAGCTCGTCGAGCTCGGCGGCGAACGCCGGGTCGGACTTGGCCTTTTCGTACTCGGCGGCGACCTCGTCGACCGCGGCGACCAGCGCCTCGGGGATGAACTTGCCGCCGAAGGCGCCGAAGTAGCCCTCGGCGCTGGGCACATGGCCTTCCGGGTCGGGAAGGAAGAAACGGGAACTGCCGGAGGACATCTGAGCACTCCTCGACCGGGGCCTACCGCCCCGGAGGTCCGGTATATCGGGATGACATGGCGGGTGCTGCGCGCTGGCGCGTCGCCCTTACGGGGACGGACGCGTCAGCGCGCGGTCCCCGGGCGCCATCGCGTCCCGTTGATCTGGCCCGGTTCGGAGCCGATGTGGTACCGCACCCGCCGTCCGCGGACCCGGCGTGCGGGGGCCCGGCAGCCGCGGTGCCACGAGGGCAGCGCCGAGAACTTGGCCTCGGGGCGGCGGCGGACGGCGGTCATGTCGGTGGTCCCTGTCTCCTCGGTCCGGCCGGTCAGTCCCGGCCGTGCCGGATCGCCGGGTGGGAGCCCGCCGCGACCAGGTCGGCGACCGCGGTCCTGGGGTCCTTGCCGGTGACCAGCGACTCGCCCACCAGCACGGCGTCGGCGCCCTCGTTGGCGTACGCGATCAGGTCGTGCGGGCCGCGCACCCCGGACTCGGCGACCTTGACGATGTGGTCGGGGATCTCGGGGGCGACCCGGGCGAAGGTGTTCCGGTCGACCTCAAGGGTCTTGAGGTCGCGGGCGTTGACCCCGATGATCCGGGCGCCGGCGTCCACCGCGCGGGCGACCTCCTCCTCGTCGTGCGCCTCGACCAGCGGCGTCAGCCCGATCGACTCGGCCCGCTCGATGAGCGAGACCAGCGCCTCCTGCTCCAGCGCGGCGACGATCAGCAGCGCCAGGTCGGCACCGTAGGCACGGGCCTCCCACAGCTGGTAGGCGGTGACGATGAAGTCCTTGCGCAGGACGGGGATGTCGACCTTGGCGCGGACCGCCTCCAGGTCGGCCAGCGAGCCCCCGAAGCGGCGCTGCTCGGTGAGTACGGAGATGACGGCGGCGCCGCCCGCTTCGTAGTCGGCGGCCAGGCCCGCGGGGTCGGCGATCGCGGCGAGCGCGCCCTTGGACGGGCTGGACCGCTTGACCTCGCAGATCACCGTGACGCTCTCGCCCTTGAGGGCGGCGACACCGTCCTTCGCCGGGCGCGCCTTGCGGGCCCGCTCCTTGAGCTCGTCGAGGCTGACGCGCGCCTGCCGCTCTGCGAGGTCGGCGCGGACTCCGTCGATGATCTCATCGAGCACGCTCACGCGAGCGGCCTCCTTCTTGAACGGTGGAGGGGACAGTGACCTGCGGGACTCAACCACTGCCCCAGCTGGTTCTCCGATGGTATCCGCCGCGGGGCGCAGGTCCCGCATCCGGTGGAGCGCGGTCCCACTACCTGGACATCTCCAGGATTCGCGGGGATTTGTCGCGGTGTGCGGTTCACGGGTGCAGCCCGGCGCCGAAGGGGAGGTTGCGGACCGCGGTGAAGGCCAGCAGCAGCCCGCCCAGCGCCCACCAGTGGCCGGGGCGCGGGCGCGGCCCGGCCGTCCGGCGTCCGCGTGCGGCGCGGGTGAACCAGACCGGCCAGAAGAGCGCGAAGGCGGCGTAGCCGGCCACCGCGAGGGCGTTGTCCCCCAGGGCCGCGGCGAGGTCGCCGTGTGCGACGGCGTGGGCGCTGCGCAGGCCGCCGCAGGCCGGACAGTAGATGCCGGTGAGGTGCAGCAGCGGGCAGACGGGGTAGTGGCCGGGTTCGTTGGGGTCGACGGCGCCGACCCCGGCGAAGGCGGCGGTGAGCGCTGCGAGCGTGGCCACCGGCGCGACGAGACGCCGCAGCGGGCCGCGGAATCCGTCCGGCCGCGCCGGGACCACTGGATCGCTCACGGTGCCGATGCTGCTACCGCATGCGCGAAGGCGCAGCTTCTCGGCCGCCATATGGGGGGCGGGCACGGACGGCCGGTGCGCCGTGGGCGGGCGTACGGGCCGGGAAGCGGCGCCTTCGGGGGTGTTCCGGGGGTGTCGAGCGGGGGACTCAGCCCTCCTGCGGCTGCGCCTTGGCCACCGGCTTCGCCGCGCGCTTGGGCTCCTGGCCGAGGCCGGCCGCGCGCATCAGGCCACCCACCACGGCACCGGCGCCGATCAGCACGATGCCCGCCCAGAATCCGGGCACGTTCGCCATCACGATGAAGGCTCCCGAGACGCAGAAGCCGATGAACGAGATGATGACGCCGGTCCAGGCGGCGGGGGTGTGTCCGTGGCCACTGCTCGACATTGAGTGCTCCTCGTTACTCGGTCGCGCCGGGGTACGGGCGCGGAAATCTCGTCGTCCATTGTCACCGATGGCGCGCGGAGCACTTTTACCGGGTGGGGTCCTCACCGCGGTCCAGGGACTTCCAGATCTCCTCCGGGCGGTCCAGGTCCGGCGGCGCCGGGGCGCGCCGCGGTCCGCGGGCGCCGCCGGGGGTGCGCTCGTAACGGCCCGACATCGCGGGCCAGTAGCGCCCGTAGACCAGGGCCAGCACGCCGGCGAGGAGCAGCAGGAGACCGCCGCCGGCGCCGACCCACGGCCAGACGGTGTGCGTGACGTGATGCACATCGGCACCGGTCATCCCGACCGCGTCGGACGCCTTCTCGCGGAGCGCGGAGGTGTCGGAGTTGCCGAGCGCCGCGGCGACGGCGACGCCCAGGCCGCTGAGCGCCAGCAGCGCGGCGACCGCGATCCGGCCGGTCCGGCGGACCGCGAAGACGGCGACCAGCGCGGCCAGCCCGACCACGGCCAGCGCGCCGGGCACGCCGGTGACATCGGCGCCGGTCACGGTGCGCGGCAGCTCGCCCTGGGCCAGCACCGCGTTGCCCTGCGCCCAGGTGCGGCCGGAGGCCAGCAGTGCCAGGCCGGCGCCGGCGGCGCCGAGGAGCAGCGCGAGGGCGAGGCTGCGCATCGCACTGCGCGCGGGCCGGGCGGTCGCGGGCTCGGCGCCGGACTCGCCGCCGGGCTCGGTGTCGGTACGGGACTGGGGTGCGGCACTCACGCGTACCACTATCGCCTACGGGCCGGTGCGGCCCGTCGCGCGGGGGTGCGGCCGGTCATGTGCCCAGGTGGTTGGCGGTGTGCACGGCGCGCAGCACGGCCGCGGCCTTGTTTCGGCACTCGGTGTCCTCGGCGACCGGGTCGGAGTCGGCGACGATGCCGGCGCCGGCCTGGACGTAGGCGGTGCCGTCCCGCAGCAGGGCGGTGCGGATCGCGATGGCGGTGTCGGAATCGCCGGCGAAGTCGAGGTAGCCGACGCAGCCGCCGTAGAGCCCGCGCCGGGTCGGCTCCAGCTCCTCGATGATCTGCATCGCGCGCGGCTTGGGGGCGCCGGAGAGGGTGCCGGCGGGGAAGCAGGCGGTGAGCACGTCGAAGGCGGTACGGCCCTCGGCGACCGTCCCGGTCACCGTCGAGACGATGTGCATGACGTGGCTGTAGCGCTCGACGGACATGAAGTCGACGACCTCGACGCTGCCCGGCTCGCAGACCCGGCCCAGGTCGTTGCGGCCGAGGTCGACCAGCATCAGGTGCTCGGCGCGCTCCTTGGGGTCGGCCATCAGCTCGTCGGCCAGCGCCTGGTCCTCCTGGACGGTCGCGCCGCGCGGGCGGGTGCCTGCGATCGGGTGCACCATCGCCTGGCCGCCCTCGACCTTCACCAGCGCCTCCGGGCTGGAGCCGACCACGTCGAACGCGCCGCCGTCGCCGTCCTCGAAGCGGAACAGGTACATGTACGGGCTGGGGTTGGTCGCGCGCAGTACCCGGTAGACGTCCAACGCGCTTGCCGTGCAGGGGGTTTCGAACCGCTGGGAGGGCACCACCTGGAACGCCTCGCCCGCCCGGATGCGCTCCTTGACGTCGTCGACGGCCGCCATGAACGCCTCGGCGCCCCACTTGCCGCTGTACGGGGGCACCGCGGACGGCGGCAGCGCGGCGGCGCTCGCGGGGGCGGGGCGGGCGAGGTCGTCGGCCATGGTGTCCAGGCGGGCCACCGCGTCCGCGTACGCCTCGTCGACGCCGGTCTCCTGGTCGTTGTGGTTGATCGCGTTGGCGATCAGCAGGACCGTGCCGCTCCAGTGGTCGAAGACCGCGAGGTCGGAGGTGAGGAGCATGGTCAGCTCGGGCAGCCGGAGGTCGTCGGTGGTGGAGTCGCCGATCCGCTCCAGGTGGCGCACGACGTCGTAGCCGAGGTAGCCGACCATGCCGCCGGTGAACGGGGGCAGTCCCGCGCCCTCGATGAGGTCGTGGGGAGTGTGCAGGGCCTCGACGGTGGCGCGCAGCGCGGCGAGCGGGTCACCACCGGTGGGCACGCCGACCGGCGGGGTGCCGAGCCAGTGCGCCTGCCCGTCGCGGGCGGTCAGCGTCGCGGCGCTGCGGACGCCGATGAACGAGTACCGCGACCACGTACGGCCGTTCTCGGCGGATTCGAGGAGGAAGGTGCCGGGGCGCTCGGCCGCGAGCTTGCGGTAGAGCCCGACCGGGGTGTCGCCGTCCGCCAGCAGGCGCCGGGTGACGGGGATGACCCGCCGGTCCTTGGCGAGGGTGCGGAAGGTGTCGAGGTCCGGATTGGCGGTGCCGGTGGTTCCCGTGGTCATGGGAGCGGAGCCTACTGGTCGCCGGCCGGCCCGCTCGCCAGTACGTCGGCGTCGAAGCAGGTGCGGTCGCCGGTGTGGCAGGCCGCGCCGACCTGGTCGACCTTGACCAGCACGGTGTCGGCGTCGCAGTCCAGGGCCACGGACTTGACGTACTGGACGTGCCCGGAGGTGTCGCCCTTGACCCAGTACTCCTGGCGGCTGCGGGACCAGTACGTGCAGCGGCCGGTGGTGAGCGTGCGGCGCAGCGCCTCGTCGTCCATCCAGCCGAGCATCAGCACCTCGCCGGTGTCGTACTGCTGGGCGATCGCGGGGACCAGGCCGTCGGCGCCGCGCTTGAGGCGGGCGGCGATGGCGGGATCCAGCTGCGGCGAGGTGGGAGAACCGGTCATGCGTCCATTGTGCCGTGCGGCATGCTGCCGCTATGCATCAGCAGCCGCCGGCAGAGCCGCCGCCACCGCCGGACCCGGACCGTGTCGCGAAGGTCGCGGTGCGGGTGCTGGTGGCGGTGTTCGCGGCGGCGGCGGTGGCGGCCGTGCTGGTGGTGACATGGGTGCTGCGGAGCTGACGGCCGGCGGGTGCGGCGGCCGGGGGCGCGCCGTGGCAGGGGATGCCGGGCGGTCGTAGGCTGGCCGTATGTCGACCCATGCGAAGCGTGAACGGCTCCTTCTGGCCGACCTGTTGGAGAGCGCGGGCCCCGAGGCCCCGACGCTGTGCGAGAACTGGACGGCGCGGGATCTGGCCGCGCACGTGGTGGTGCGCGAGCGGCGCGCCGACGCGTCCGCGGGGATCCTCGTCAAGCCGTTGGCGGCGCGGCTGGAGCGGGTGCAGGCGGAGTTCGCGGCGAAGCCGTACGAGGAGCTGATCCAGCTGATCAGGACCGGGCCGCCGAGGATGTCGCCGTTCGCGCTCAAGCAGATCGACGAGGCGTCGAACACGGTCGAGTTCTATGTGCACGCCGAGGACGTACGGCGCGCCCAGCCGGACTGGGCGCCGCGCGAGCTGGACCCGGTCTTCTCGGACGCGCTGTGGGCGCGGCTGGAGCGGGCGGCGCGGGTGCTGGGCCGGAAGGCGCCGGTCGGGCTGGTGCTGCGGCGGCCGGACGGGCAGACGGCGGTGGCCCACCGGGGCACCCCGGTGGTGACGGTCACCGGCGAGCCGGGCGAGCTGACGCTGTTCGCGTTCGGGCGGCAGGACGCGGCGCATGTGGAGCTGGACGGGGACCAGGACGCGGTCGCCAGGGTGCTGGAGGCGAGGCTGGGCGTCTGAGCGCGCCCGCCGCCCCGCCGCCCGGCGGTGTCAGGACGTCCCCAGGTCCAGGTGCTTCATGAGGATGCGCTCCAGCTCGCGGGCGGCCCGCGGCGGGGAGACGTCGCCGCGGTGCGCGACGGAGACCACCCGGTGCATGCCGGGGGTGGCGAAGCGGGTGACGCGCAGCCCGGAGCGTTCGGCGACCATGCTGGGGACGACGGCGATGCCGAGGCCGGCGCGGACGAAGCCGAGGACCGCGTCCATCTCGCCGCCCTCGACGGTGAAGGTGGGTTCGAAGCCAGCCGCCCGGCAGGCCGCGGTGGTGAATTCCCGCAGGTCGTAGCCGCGGCGGAACATGGCCAGCGGCCGGCCGCGCAGGTCCTCGACGCGGATCCGGGTGCGCCGGCCGCCCACCGGGGCGGGGCGGTCCGGGGCGGAGACCACCACCAGCTCCTCGCGCAGCAGGTCGGAGGTGGCCAGCGCCGGGGCCTGCCCGGGCAGCGGCGTGATGATCAGGGCCAGGTCCAGCTCGCCGTCGGCCAGCGCGCGTACGAGGTCCTGGGAGCCGTCCTCGGTGACGATCAGGTCGACGCCCGGGTAGGTGGCGTGGAAGGCGCTCAGGACATCGGGGACGAGGCTGGCGCAGAGGCTGGGCGGGGCTCCGAGGCGGAGCCGGCCGCGGCGCAGCTGGGCGACCTCCTGGACCTCGCGGCGGGCGGTCTCGGTGTCGGCGAGGATGCGGCGGGCCAGCGGCAGCAGGGTCTCGCCGGCGTCGGTGAGGGTGATGTGGCCGCGCGCGCGGTGGAACAGCTCGGCGCCCAACTCCCGTTCCAGGGACCGGATCTGCTGGGACAGGGAGGGCTGGGCGACGTGTTCGCGCTCGGCGGCGCGGGTGAAGTGGCGGGTGTCGGCCACGGCGGTGAAGTAGCGGAGCTGCTGCAGCTGCATAAGGGGAATATAAAGCAACGATAGGCCACGCCTATCGAGATGAGCCGCACCATGTCTTGGACTGATCGGCGGCACCGTCCCTACCGTCGGGACCCATGGCACTGGACACAAGGACGGATCGACGGCCGTCCTTCACGGGCGTTCTGTGGCGCTCGACCGTCGGCAAGAAGACGGCGATGGCCGTCAGCGGCATCGTGATGCTGCTGTATCTGGTCGTCCACATGATGGGCAACCTCAAGATCTTCTTCGGGCCCCCGGACTTCAACGCCTACGCCGCCTGGCTGCGCACCATCGGCGAGCCCTTCCTGCACCACGAGTGGTTCCTGTGGCTCGCCCGGGTGGTGCTGGTCGCCGCGGTCGTCACGCACGCGGTGGCCGCCTACCAGCTCAGCCGCCGGGACATCGCCGCACGCCCGGCCAAGTATGCGCACCAGCGCCGCCGCGCGAGCTACGCCACCCGCACCATGCGCTGGGGAGGCGTCATCCTCGGCCTGTTCATCGTCTGGCACATCCTGGACCTGACGACGCTGACGGTGAACCCGCGCGCCGAGGCCGGCCACCCGTACGAGAACGTCGTGGCGACCTTCTCCACCTGGTACGGCGACGTGATCTACATCGTGGCGATGCTCGCGCTCGGCCTGCACGTCCGGCACGGCTTCTGGAGCGCCGCGCAGACCCTGGGCGCCAACCGGCCCGGCCGCGACCGGCTGCTCAAGGGCCTGGCGAACGTCCTCGCCGCCGTCCTGACCGCCGGCTTCATCGCCGTCCCCGTCTCCGTGATGACCGGAGTAGTGAGCTGACATGAGTTCGTACACCGACTACGCGACCGGCGCGCCGGTCGCCGACACCAAGGCGCCCGCCGGGCCGGTCCACGAGCGCTGGGACACCCGCCGCTTCGAGGCGAAGCTGGTCAACCCGGCCAACCGCCGCAAGCACACGGTGATCGTCGTCGGCACCGGCCTGGCGGGCGGCGCGGCCGGCGCCACGCTCGCCGAACAGGGCTACCACGTCGAGCAGTTCTGCTACCAGGACTCGCCGCGCCGGGCGCACTCCATCGCCGCGCAGGGCGGCATCAACGCCGCGAAGAACTACCGCAACGACGGCGACTCCGTCCACCGGCTGTTCTACGACACCGTCAAGGGCGGCGACTTCCGCGCCCGCGAGTCCAACGTGCACCGGCTCGCGCAGATCTCCGTCGAGATCATCGACCAGTGCGTGGCCCAGGGCGTGCCGTTCGCCCGGGAGTACGGCGGGCTGCTGGACACCCGCTCGTTCGGCGGCGTCCAGGTCTCCCGTACCTTCTACGCCCGCGGCCAGACCGGGCAGCAGCTGCTGCTCGGCGCCTACCAGGCGCTCTCCCAGCAGATCGCGGCCGGCACCGTCCGGCTGCACCCCCGTACCGAGATGCTCGACCTGATCGTCGTCGACGGCCGGGCCCGCGGCATCGTCGCCCGCGACCTGGTCACCGGCGAGATCACCTCGTACGTCGCGGACGCGGTGGTGCTGGCGTCCGGCGGCTACGGCAACGTCTTCTACCTGTCGACGAACGCCATGAACTCCAACGCCACGGCCATCTGGCGGGCGCACCGCCGTGGCGCGTACTTCGCCAACCCCTGCTTCACCCAGATCCACCCGACCTGCATCCCGCGCACCGGCGACCACCAGTCCAAGCTGACGCTGATGAGCGAGTCGCTGCGCAACGACGGCCGCATCTGGGTCCCGAAGGCGCAGGGCGACAGCCGCCCGCCGGCCGAGATCCCCGAGGACGAGCGGGACTACTACCTGGAGCGGATCTACCCGTCGTTCGGCAACCTCGTCCCGCGCGACATCGCCTCCCGCGCGGCGAAGAACGTCTGCGACGAGGGCCGTGGTGTCGGGCCCGGGGGCCAGGGCGTCTACCTCGACTTCGCCGACGCCATCGCGCGGATGGGCCGCAAGGCCGTGGAGGCCAGGTACGGCAACCTCTTCGACATGTACGCCCGGATCACCGCCGAGGACCCGTACACGGTCCCGATGCGGATCTACCCGGCCGTGCACTACACCATGGGCGGGCTGTGGGTCGACTACGACCTCCAGACCACGATCCCGGGCCTGTTCGCGGTCGGCGAGGCCAACTTCTCCGACCACGGCGCCAACCGCCTGGGCGCGAGCGCGCTGATGCAGGGCCTGGCCGACGGCTACTTCGTCCTCCCCTCCACGATCAACGACTACCTGGCGCGCCACCCGCGTCAGGAGGCCGTCACCGCCGAGCACCCGGTGGTCCGGGAGGTGCTGGCCGAGACCGAGGACCGGCTCAACCTGCTGCTCGCCGTCGACGGCGACCGCACCCCCGACTCCTTCCACCGCGAACTCGGCGAACTCCTGTGGGAGTACTGCGGGATGGCCCGCACCGACCAGGGGCTGCGCAAGGCCCTCGACCGGATCCCGCAGATCCGCGAGGAGTTCTGGCGCCGCATCAAGGTGCCCGGTACGGGCCAGGAGTTCAACCAGTCGCTGGAGAAGGCGAACCGCGTCGTCGACTACCTGGAGCTCGCCGAGCTGATGTGCCTCGACGCCCTGCACCGCGCCGAGTCCTGCGGCGGCCACTTCCGTGAGGAGTCCCAGACCCCGGACGGCGAGGCCGCCCGCGACGACGAGGCGTTCTCCTACGTCGCGGCCTGGGAATACGGGGGGTCCGGGGATCGCCCCCCGGGTGAGCACGGCACCGGGACCGGCGCGGCCCCCACCCTCCACAAGGAAGACCTGGTCTTCGAGTACGTCCACCCCACTCAGCGGAGCTACGCATGAGGCTCACCCTGCGCGTCTGGCGCCAGAAGAACGCCGCCGCCCCCGGCACCATGACCCCCTACGAGGTCGACGGCGTCTCGCCGGACATGTCGTTCCTCGAAATGCTCGACACCCTCAACGAGCGGCTGATCCTGGACGGTGACGATCCGGTCGCCTTCGACCACGACTGCCGCGAGGGGATCTGCGGCGCGTGCAGCCTGGTCATCAACGGCGACGCCCACGGGCCGGAGCGGACCACCACCTGCCAGCTGCACATGCGGTCGTTCTCCGACGGCGACACCATCGACATCGAGCCCTGGCGCGCCGCGGCCTTCCCGGTCGTCAAGGACCTGGTCGTCGACCGCTCCGCCTTCGACCGGATCATCCAGTCCGGCGGCTACATCACCGCGCCCACCGGCTCCGCCCCCGAGGCGCACGCCACCGCCGTCCCCAAGCCGGCCGCCGACACCGCCTTCGAGCACGCCGAGTGCATCGGCTGCGGCGCGTGCGTGGCGGCCTGCCCCAACGGCTCGGCGATGCTCTTCACCTCCGCCAAGGTCGTCCATCTCAACTCGCTGCCGCAGGGCGCCCCGGAGCGGGAGTCCCGGGTCCTGGACATGGTCGGCCAGATGGACGCCGAGGGCTTCGGCGGCTGCACCAACACCGGCGAATGCGCCACCGCCTGCCCGAAGGGCATACCGCTCTTCAGCATCGCGACGATGAACCGGGAGTTCGTCCGGGCGGCCCGGAAGCGCTGACCGGCGGGGCCGGGCCGTGCTGGACGGGCCCGGCCCGGCGGTCCTTCAGCGGACCGGGTGCCCCGCCTCGCGCAGGGCCTCCTTGACCTGGCCGATGCGCAGGTCGCCGAAGTGGAAGACGGAGGCGGCCAGCACCGCGTCGGCGCCGGCGGCGACCGCCGGGGCGAAGTCGCCGAGCTTTCCGGCGCCGCCGGAGGCGATGACCGGCACGGAGACGTGCCTGCGGACCGCCTCGATCATCTCCACGTCGTAGCCGTCCTTGGTGCCGTCGGCGTCCATGGAGTTGAGCAGGATCTCGCCGGCGCCCAGCTCGGCGGCGCGGTGCGCCCACTCGACGGCGTCGATGCCGGCCGAGCGGCGACCGCCGTGGGTGGTGACCTCGAAGGAGCCCGCGGCGGTGCGGCGGGCGTCGACGGAGAGCACCAGCACCTGGCTGCCGAAGCGTTCGGCGATCTCCCGGATCAGGTCGGGGCGGGCGATCGCGGCGGTGTTGACGCCGACCTTGTCGGCGCCGGCGCGCAGCAGCCGGTCGACGTCCTCGGCCGTGCGGACGCCGCCGCCGACGGTGAGCGGGATGAAGACCTGCTCGGCGGTGCGCCGGACGACGTCGTAGGTCGTCTCGCGGTTGCCGGAGGAGGCGGTGATGTCGAGGAAGGTCAACTCGTCGGCGCCCTCCTGGCCGTAGACCTTCGCCATCTCGACGGGGTCGCCCGCGTCGCGCAGGTTCTGGAAGTTGACGCCCTTGACGACGCGGCCGTTGTCGACGTCCAGGCAGGGGATGACGCGGACCGCCAGGGTCATGTCGGTTCAGCCCTCTCTGACAGTTTCCCGGGACGCGTCCCGGAAGGCTTCTAGTTCTACTTCGACGAGTACGCGGGAGTCGACGAAGCCGGAGACCACGACCATGGTCGCGGCGGGCGGCGCGGCCTCGAAGAGCTCGCGGTGGGCGCGGCCGGCCGCGTCCACATCGCGCAGGTGGGTCAGGTACACACGGGTGCGCAGCACGTCCGCGGCGCCCAGGCCGAAGGGTTTGAGCGCCGCCAGCGCGTTGCCGAAGGCGACCCTGGTCTGGACGTAGGGGTCGCCCTCCCCTTGGAGGACGCCGCCGACCAGCGGCAGGGTGCCGGCGACCAGGACGCGGTCGCCGGCCGCCACGGCGCGCGCGAAGCCAAGGGTCTCTTCCCAGGGACTGTCGGTCCGTACGCGCTCGATGGTCATGACGCCGCCTTCCCGTTGACCGTTACGACACTGCTGCCAGTGCCTCTTCCAGGGTGAACGCCTTCGCGTAGAGCGCCTTGCCGACGATGGCGCCCTCGACACCCTCCGGCACCAGGGTCGCGATCGCCCGCAGGTCGTCCAGGGAGGAGACGCCGCCGGAGGCGACGACCGGGCGGTCGGTGGCCGCGCAGACGTTCTTGAGGAGTTCCAGGTTGGGGCCCTGGAGGGTGCCGTCCTTGTTGATGTCGGTGACGACGTAGCGGGCGCAGCCCTCGGAGTCCAGGCGGGCCAGCGTCTCGTAGAGGTCGCCGCCGTCGCGGGTCCAGCCGCGTCCGCGCAGGGTCGTGCCGCGCACGTCCAGGCCGACCGCGATCCGGTCGCCGTACTCGGCGATGATCTTGGCGACCCAGTCGGGGTCCTCCAGCGCGGCGGTGCCGATGTTGACGCGGGTGCAGCCGGTCGCCAGGGCGGCGGCCAGCGAGTCGTCGTCGCGGATACCGCCGGACAGCTCCACCTTGATGTCCATGGAGCGGGCGACCTCGGCGATCTGCGCACGGTTGTCGCCGGTGCCGAACGCGGCGTCCAGGTCGACCAGGTGCAGCCATTCGGCGCCGGCCCGCTGCCAGGTGAGAGCGGCCTGGAGCGGGTCGCCGTAGGAGGTCTCGGAGCCGGACTCGCCGTGCACCAGGCGGACCGCCTGGCCGTCGCGGACGTCCACTGCGGGGAGGAGTTCGAGCTGCTTCGCGGAGGGGGACATCACAGGGTCTCGATCCAGTTGGTCAGGAGCTGGGCGCCGGCGTCGCCGGACTTCTCGGGGTGGAACTGGGTGGCCCACAGCGGGCCGTTCTCGACCGCGGCCACGAACGGCTCCCCGTGGGTGGCCCAGGTGACCTTCGGCGCGGCGATACTGGTGCTGCCGACCTCCAGCTCCCAGTCGTGGACCGCGTAGGAGTGCACGAAGTAGTAGCGGGCGTCGGCGGGCAGCCCGGCGAAGAGCCGCGAGCCCTCGGCGGCGCGGACGGTGTTCCAGCCCATGTGCGGGACGACCTCGGCCTTGAGCGGGCCGACCGTGCCGGGCCACTCGTCCAGGCCCTCGGTCTCCACACCGTGCTCGATGCCGCGGCCGAAGAGGATCTGCATCCCGACGCAGATACCCATCACCGGACGGCCGCCGGACAGCCGGCGGCCCACGATCCAGTCACCGCGGGCCTCCTTGAGACCGCGCATGCAGGCGGCGAACGCGCCGACGCCGGGGACCAGCAGCCCGTCGGCCTTCATGGCCGTGTCGTAGTCGCGGGTGACCTCCACGTCCGCGCCGACATGGGCCAGGGCGCGCTCGGCGGACCGGATGTTGCCGAAGCCGTAGTCGAAGACGACGACCTTCTTACGGGGTGCCGAGGCGGTCAATTCCACACCCCCAGCCGCATCACACCGGCGACCAGGCACATCCCGGAGGCGATGGCCATGAGCGTGATGACGCTCTTGGGCAGCTTCTGCTTCCAGAAGGAGTAGACCCCGCCGACGAGGAAGAGGCCCACGAGGATGAAGACGGTGGACAGGCCGTTCATCAGAGGGCGCCCTTCGTCGAAGGAAGGATGCCGGCGGCGCGCGGGTCGCGCTCGCTGGCGTAGCGCAGGGCCCGGGCCAGCGCCTTGAACTGGCACTCCACGATGTGGTGGGCGTTGCGCCCGTAGGGCACGTGGATGTGCAGCGCGATCTGCGCCTGGGCGACGAAGGACTCGAAGATGTGCCGGGTCATCGTCGTGTCGTAGGTGCCTATCATCGGCGCCATGTGCTCCGGCTCGGTGTGCACCAGGTACGGGCGGCCGGAGAGGTCGACAGTGACCTGGGCGAGCGACTCGTCCAGCGGGACGGTGCAGTTGCCGAAGCGGTAGATGCCGACCTTGTCGCCGAGGGCCTGCTTGAAGGCGGCACCCAGCGCGAGGGCGGTGTCCTCGATGGTGTGGTGGGTGTCGATGTGCAGATCGCCGTCGGTCTTGACCTTGAGGTCGAAGAGGCCGTGCCGGCCGAGCTGGTCGAGCATGTGGTCGTAGAAGCCGACACCGGTCGACACGTCGACCTGGCCCGTGCCGTCGAGGTCGATCTCGACCAGAACCGTCGTCTCCTTGGTGGTGCGCTCCACGCGCCCCACGCGGGCGGTGGCCCCGCTCATCGCTTGTTCTCCTTCAGGATGCGTTCTTTCCACACCGTGCGAACCGCGTCGAGGAACGCGTCGTTCTCGGCCGGGGTGCCGGCGGTGACCCGCAGCCAGCCCGGTACGCCGTTGTCACGGACGAGTACGCCGTGGTCGAGGAGCGCCTGCCAGACGGCGTGCGCGTCGTCGAAGAGGCCGAACTGGACGAAGTTGGCGTCCGAGGCGACGACCTGGCAGCCGATCGCCCGCAGTTCGTCGACCAGGCGGTCCCGCTCGCTCTTGAGCTGCTCGACGTACTTCAGGAGTGTGTCGGTGTGCTCCAGGGCGGCGAGCGCGGTGGCCTGGGTGACGGACGAGAGGTGGTACGGCAGCCGGACCAGCTGGACGGCGTCGACCACGGCGGGGTCGGCGGCCAGATAGCCCAGCCGCAGCCCGGCGGCGCCGAACGCCTTGGACATCGTCCGGGAGAGCACCAGGTTCGGCCGGCCCTCGATCAGCGGCAGCAGCGAGGGGCGGTGGCTGAACTCGCCGTACGCCTCGTCGACGACGACCAGCGCCCCGGCCGAGTCCGCCCTGGCGGCCTGTGCGGCCTCGTACAGCGCCAGGACGGTGTCCGCCTCGACGGCGGTGCCGGTCGGGTTGTTCGGCGAGCAGATGAAGACCACGTCGGGCTTGCGCTCGGCGATGGCCGCCTTCGCCGCCTCGACGTCGATGGTGAAGTCGTCGCACCGCGGTCCGGAGATCCAGCCGGTGCCGGTGCCGCGCGAGATCAGCCCGTGCATGGAGTACGAGGGCTCGAACCCGATGGCGGTGCGGCCGGGGCCGCCGAAGGTCTGGAGCAGCTGCTGGATGATCTCGTTGGAGCCGTTGGCGGCCCAGACCTGGGCGGCGGTGACCTCATGGCCGGCGGTGCGGGTGAGGTAGCCGGCCAGCGCGGTGCGCAGCTCGACCGCGTCCCGGTCGGGGTAGCGGTTCAGCTGCCGGGCGGCTTCGGTGACCCGCTCGGCGATCCGCCGGACCAGCGGCTCGGGGAGCGGGTAGGGGTTCTCGTTGGTGTTGAGGCGCACCGGGACGTCCAACTGCGGCGCGCCGTAAGGGGACTTGCCGCGCAGCTCGTCCCGGATGGGGAGCTCGTCCATCCTGGACACGGGGGTGTTCTTCGTCACGTACGTGCTCACTTGCTCTGGGGGACCGTCCAGCCGAACCTTGCCTTCACCGCCGCGCCGTGGGCCGGGAGGTCCTCGGCCTCGGCGAGGGTCACCACATGGTGGGCGACCTCGGCCAGCGCCTCGCGCGAGTAGTCCACGACGTGGATGCCGCGCAGGAACGACTGCACCGACAGCCCGGAGGAGTGGCAGGCGCAGCCGCCGGTGGGCAGGACGTGGTTGGAGCCGGCGCAGTAGTCGCCGAGCGACACCGGGGAGTGCGGGCCGACGAAGATCGCGCCGGCGTTGCGGACCCGGGCGGCGACCGCGGCGGCGTCGGCGGTCTGGATCTCCAGGTGCTCGGCGCCGTACGCGTCCACGACCTTCAGGCCGGCGTCCAGGCCGTCGACGAGGACGATCGCGGACTGCCGGCCGGAGAGTGCCGGCACGATCCGGTCCTCGGTGTGCTTGGTGGCCGCGATCTGCGGCCGCAGCTCCTTCTCGGTGCGCTCGGCCAGCTCCGCCGAGTCGGTGACCAGCACGGCGGCGGCCATCGGGTCGTGCTCGGCCTGGCTGATCAGGTCGGCGGCGAGGTGCACCGGGTCGGCGGTGTCGTCGGCGAGGATGGCGATCTCGGTGGGCCCGGCCTCGGAGTCGATGCCGATCCGGCCCTTGAGGAGGCGCTTGGCGGCGGCGACGTAGATGTTGCCGGGGCCGGTGACGAGGTTGGCCGGGGCGCACTCGTCGGTGCCGTACGCGAACATCGCGATGGCCTGGGCGCCGCCGGCGGCGTAGACCTCGTCCACGCCGAGGAGGGCGCAGGCGGCCAGGATCGTCGGGTGCGGCAGGCCGCCGAACTCCGCCTGCGGCGGGGAGGCCACGGCCAGCGACTCGACGCCGGCCTCCTGCGCCGGGACCACGTTCATGACGACGGAGGAGGGGTACACCGACCGGCCGCCGGGCACGTACAGCCCGACCCGCTCGACCGGGACCCAGCGCTCGGTGACCGTGCCGCCGGGGACGACCCGCGTCGTGACGTCGCTGCGGCGCTGCTCGCGGTGGACGATCCGGGCGCGCCGGATCGACTCCTCCAGGGCGGCCCGCACGGCCGGGTCCAGCGCGGCGAGGGCGTCGCGCAGCGCCTCGGCCGGGACCTTCACCCGCTCGATCTCGACCCCGTCGAACCGCCGCGCGTACTCGATCAGCGCCGCGGTGCCGCGATGGCGTACGTCCTCGCAGATGGGCCGCACTTTCTCCAGGGCGGCTTCCACGTCGAACTCGGCACGGGGCAGCAGGTCGCGCAGGGCGCCGCCCTCGGGGAGGGCGTCACCGCGCAGGTCGATTCGGGAGATCACCCCACCAGTGTCTCAGACCCGCTCTCGGGGCCGAGCGGCCGTATCACTCAGTGATACGCAGTGACGCACGGCGCGCACCGCCGCGACCCGGCCCCGCGAAGTTGACCGGAGTTGGCCCTGACCACGCGTGTTCAACCGGTCACGAGGCGGGCAAGGGGACGGTGCGGGCGTACGGGGGGCATCCGTGGGGCGGGCGGGAAGACGGCCGCCGGGATGCGTCCGAACAGGTAGTGCGGCCCCGCGGGGCCGCAGCACGGTACGCGGCACGGCACACACCGGCATCGCACGGCACACAGGCACGCACAGCAAGGGGGATCCACCGTGACCGGAGCCAGGGACGGCGACGCGCCCGCCGACCTGCGACTGACCTCGGCGGAATGGAGCATGTGGCAGGCGTTCCGCAACGGCAGTACCTGCGATCTGCACACCCGCGAGGCGTCCCGCGACGATCCGCACGGGCAGCATCTGTGGGGCCCGGAGCGCCGGGTACGGGCCCGGATACTGGCGCTGCTGCTGCTCGACGGGCCGCCGGCGCAGCCCGGCCGGGTCTCCGCACTCAAGCTGACCGGTGCGTACATAACGGACACTCTCGACCTTGCGGGCGGCACGATCAAGCCATTCGTGGAGCTGCGGGACTGCCGCTTCGAGGCGGAGGTGCTGCTGCCGGAGAGCCGGTTCACCACGCTGCGGATGGCGAACTGCGCGATACCCCGGCTGGAGGCGGCCCGGCTGCACACCGAGGGCGATCTGCACCTGCCGCGCTGCGTGGTGCAGTCCGGCATCAGGCTGACGGACGCGCACATCGGCACCGACCTGATGCTCAACCAGGCCGTGGTGCACAAGGACCGGCAGGGCCGCTCGATCACGGCGGACGGGATGACCGTCGGCCAGGACCTCCAGGCCGAGATGCTGGAGTCGCACGGCGAGCTGTCGCTGCGCGGCGCCACCGTGGGGGTGTCGCTGAGCCTGCGCGGCAGCCACCTGAGCAATCCGTTCGGCCGCCGGGCGCTGAACGCCCCCCAGCTGACCGTCGAGCGCACCCTGTACCTGACCGCCGCCGGCCTGGCCAACTCCCCGTTCTCCAGCGGCGCCACACCCCCGTACGGCATCACCCACACCCCCGCGCGCGGCACGCGGATGCAGCGCTTCGAGTGCGAGGGCGGGGTGCGGCTGGACGACGGGCGGTTCGGGGACGCGGTGGACCTGGAGCACGCCCGGTTCGTGATGGAGTCCGACCAGGAGCTGTCGCTGCGCCGCATCCACACCCCGGAGTTGCGGTTCCTGGGCGAGCGCCCGCAGCGCGGCCGGGTGATCCTCTCCGGCGCCCGGGTCGTCAACCTCGTCGACAAGTCGGCGAGCTGGCCGGGGCTGGGCGGGCTGATGATGGCCGGCTTCTCCTACGAGACGCTGATCCCGCGCGGCCACTTCCCGCTCGCGCAGCGGCTCCAGTGGGTGGCCGCGGCGACCCCCGAGTACGCGCCCGAGCCGTACGAGATGCTGGCCGCCTCGCTGCGCGCGATGGGCGAGGACGCGGACGCCCGGGAGGTGCAGCTGGCCAAGCAACGGCGGCGCCGCGAGACGCTGCCGCTGGCGGCGAAGGCGTGGGGGTTCCTCCAGGACTGGACGGTGGCCTACGGCTACCGGCCGGGGCGGGCCGCGCTGTGGATGGCGGTCCTGTGGGCGATCGGCACCGCGTACTTCTCCGCCTATCCTCCACCGCTCCTCAAGCACGACGAGGCGCCGCACTGGAACCCGTACCTCTACTCGCTGGATCTGCTGCTGCCGCTGGTCGATCTCCATCAGGGCGAACTCTGGGCGCCGGCCGGCCTCGCCCAGTGGGTGGCGGCGGTGATGATCCTGGCAGGGTGGGTGCTGGCGACGACCATGGCGACCGGTGCGTCCCGGCTGCTGCAACGGCAATAGCACCGGTACGGGGACGGGGTGGTGGCCCGCGCCGCCGCAGGCTCTAGGCTTACCGGCTGTGACCTCCGTTCGCCTGCCGCTCTTCCCCCTCAACTCGGTGCTGTTCCCGGGACTGGTGCTCCCGCTGAACGTCTTCGAGGCGCGGTACCGGGCGATGATGCGCGATCTCCAGGCCGCGCCCGAGGACGACCGCCGGTTCGCGGTGATCGCCATCCGGGACGGCCGCGAGGTCGCGCCCACCGCGCCCGGACTGCCGGACGCCACCCTCCCGGCCGGCGACGGCCCGGCCGCGGGCTTCGGCGACGAGCCGATCCGGGCGTTCCACGCCGTCGGCTGCGTCGCGGACGCGGCGACCATCCGGGAGAAGTCCGCCGGATCCGGCTCCGACCCCGGCTACGAGGTCCTGGCCACCGGCACCACCCGCTTCCGGCTGCACTCGGTCGACGCCTCCGGCCCGTATCTGACGGCCGAGCTGACGGAGCTGGCGGAGGACCAGGGCGAGGGCGCGGGCGTGCTGGCGTCGGGCGTCGTCCGGGCCTTCCGCACGTACCAGAAGCGGCTGGCCTGGGCACACGAGCGGACCCTGTCCAGCGGCCAGGACCTGCCCGCCGACCCGTCGGTGCTGTCGTACCTCGTCGCCGCGGCGGCCGTCCTGGACGTGCCCGCCAAGCAACAGCTGCTGGAGGCGCCGGACACCGCGGCCCGGCTCGGGCAGGAGCTGAAGCTGCTTCGCCACGAGTCGGCGCTGCTCGATAAGCTCCCGTCGCTGCCGGCCGTGGACCTGACCCGGCAGCCGACCAGCCCCAACTGACGTGCGGCGGCCGGGAGTCCGGGCGGCCGCACAGCGCGGGGGTGCCGGTCGCGCGCTCCCGGGTCCGGGTTCCGTACGAGTGAGGCGACACCGCGGTGGCGAAGAAGACGAAGCAGGGCAGGAAGAGCGGCCAGCAGTCCGGCGGCACCCCGGCGACGGTGGCGCTGGCCGCGTCCGGGGTCCCGTTCACGGTGCACGCCTACGAGCACGATCCGGCCGCCGCGTCGTACGGCGAGGAGGCCGCCGAGGCGCTCGGGGTCTCCCCCGACCAGGTGTTCAAGACGCTGCTCGCGGATGTCGACGGCACCCTCACGGTCGCCGTGGTGCCGGTCTCCGGCTCGCTCGACCTGAAGGCGCTGGCCGCCGCGGTGGGCGGCAAGCGGGCCGCGATGGCCGATCCGGCGGCCGCCGAGCGCAGCACCGGCTACGTCCTGGGCGGGATCTCCCCGCTCGGCCAGCGCAGGCGGCTGCGCACGGTCGTCGACGCCTCGGCGCAGGGCCGGCCGACGGTATGCGTCTCGGCGGGGCGGCGCGGCCTGGAGGTCGAGCTGGCGCCGGACGACCTGGTCGCGCTGACGGACGCGCGGATCGCGCCGATCGCCCGCGGCTGACCGCCGCCGGACATGGCCGGCGCACGCCCTTTACGGCACGGCCTCCCTTCGCTATTCCTCGGCTACGACCGGGGAGGAGGCACGCCATGTCGAAGAGGACCCGCAAGCGGAAGTGGCGCATCAGGAAGGGCCGGGCCAATCACGGGCGCCGGCCGTCCTGAGGCACGGCAGGCACGTCCTGGAGGAAGGACCCACCGGCCGGGCGTCAACCGCCGGCCGGTGGCTCCTGCTGCGACTCCTGCCGCGGCTCGTGGTGCGACTCCTGCTGCGGCTCGTGGTGCGACTCCTGCTGCGGCCGGTCGGACCAGTCCGGCCACTCCGGCTCCGGGTCGCGCGGCCCGAACAGCCCGACCAGCGCCAGCAGCGTCAGCATCGACGCGATCGGCCAGGCCAGCAGCGCGCCCTTCGCCTGCAGCCGCAGCGGGCCGTCGAAGACCACCCCGGGCCCGACCTGCCGGGCGTGCGCGACCACGTCCGACGTGGGCCCCAGCCACATCCCGACCAGCCAGCCGAGCCCGGCGCCCAGCAGCCCGCCGACGACCAGCGAGACCACCAGCGGGATCCCGCCGCGCCGCCGGAAGTAGAAGACCGCGGCGGCGGTCACCACGCCGAAGGCCAGGCCCAGCAGGACGAAGGTGCCGTCCGCGCCGATCGCCTCCTCGCCCTCGGTGTTCTTGAGGTAGACGTTGTGGGTGTCCGCGACCAGCGGGATGCGCGGCGCCAGCCAGGCCCACAGCACCCCCAGCAGCGCCCCGCTCAGCGCCACCAGCAGCGCGATCAGCGCGCCCTCGCGCAGCTCGCGGGCGCGTTCGGGGCCGCCGCCGGCCGGTGCGGCGTCGGGGCCCGGATCGGACGGGTGCGGTACTTCGGACGGCTGGCCGTCGGGAGGCGTCTGCGGTGCGGTCACCCCGTCATCGTGCCAGGTCGGCGCCGTGGCCCCGGCAGCAGGAGGCCCGGTCGGGCCCGTCGCGCCGGTCACCGGGCCGCCGCCCGGCGGTAGGCCCAGGTCGCGACGGCCAGCGAGAGCACCCCGACGGCGGCGCAGACGCCCAGGTCGGCGCAGACCTCGAACCAGTCGGGACGCGGCGCGAAGCTGTGCGCCAGCGCCTCCACCCCGTAGGTCGAGGGCAGCAGATCGCGCGCCCAGCCGATCGCCTCGGGCATCCGCCCGGCCGGCAGCACGCCCAGCAGCAGCGCCGCCGACATGCCCAACTGGCCGCCGAGGGTGGCCAGTTCCTGGCGCGGCGCGAGCAGCCCGAGGGCCGCGCCGAGACCGGACAGCGCCGCCCCCGACAGCGGGACGACGGCGACCAGCACCCACAGATGGGCCATCGGCAGCTGGAAGAGCAGCGAGCCGACGACCGCGGTGGCCACCGTCCCCGGCACCGTGAACGAGGCGTACGCGCCGGCCGCCCCGAGCACCACGGCGGCCGGCGGCACCGGCAGCGTCGCGTAGTGGTCGAGCCCGCCGCCGGCCCGCAGCTGGCCGAAGTACTGCGCCAGCAGGTTGAGCGCCACGAAGGCGACGACCAGCACGGCGGAGCCGGATACCACCGACCGGGCCGCGTCGCCGCCGCTGACCACACCGCGCAGCAGCACCATGATCCCGACGGACTGGAAGGTGGCGACGAACAGCAGCGGTATCCGGGCGACCCGGGCCCGGGAGAGCTGGGCCCGGTAGACGGCGCCCAGTGCGGGCAGCAGCCGGGCCCGCGGCGCCAGCGGGGCGGCGCGGCCGTCGTCCGGCCACGCCCCGGCCCCGGCCACCGCCTGCGCGGGAACCACACTCACGTCGTCACCCAGCTCTCGTCGTCGTCTCGCCGTCCCGGCATCGTCGCCGGGAGCCCGGACCGCGCGCCGCCGCGCGCCGCACCGCTCACGCCTTCACCAGCCCCTCCGCGCGCCCGCCCAGCGCCAGACCGCCATCCCCCGGGGGCAACCCCCGGACCCCCGGCCGGCCGCCGACGCCCCTCACGCCTTCACCAATCCTTCAGCGCGCCCGCCCAACGCCAGGTACACGTCCTCCAGGCTCGGCGTGGCCAGGGTGAAGTCGTCGAGGGCCGCGAAGGCGGGGCCCGTGGTGACCGCGGTGACCGCGGAGCGGGCCTGGTCGGCGGGGAGGCGGAGGGTCCAGCGGCGGCCGGAGGTGCGGGCGGCGGCACCGAGGGCGGCGATCTCGGGGACGTCGAGCGGGGGGCGGTCCCGCCAGACCAGCTCCAGCCGGACCTCCTCCCCCACCAGTTCCTTCAGGCCGCCGGGTGTGTCGCAGGCGATGACCCGGCCGCGGTCGATCACCGCGACCCGGTCGAGCACGCTCTCGGCCTCCAGGACGTTGTGGGTGACCAGGAGGACGGTGGCGCCGCGCTCGGCCCGGCGGCGGTCCACCGCGGCCCACACGGCACGCCGGGCGACCGGGTCCATCCCGGTGGTCGGCTCGTCCAGCACCAGCAGCGGCCGTTCGCCGATCAGCGCGGTGGCGAAGCAGGCCAGCCGCCGCTGCCCGCCGGACAGCTTCTTCAGCGCCCGACCGGCGAGGTCCGCCAGGCCCAGCTCGTCGATCACCGCGTCCCGTTCTGCGCGCGCCTCGCGGGTGCCCAGGCCGCGCAGCCGGCCGGTGGTCTCCACGGCCAGGGCGACGGTCAGCTCGTCGAGCGCGGTGGACTCCTGCCCCAGGTAGCCGAGCAGCCGGGCGGCCCGCTCGGGGTGGCGGACCAGGTCGTGGCCCAGTACGGAGATGCTCCCGGAGTCCGGTCGCAGCAGCCCGGTCAGCTGGCGGACCAGGGTGGACTTGCCGGCGCCGTTGGGCCCGAGCAGCCCGAAGATCTCGCCGCGCCGTACGTCGAGGGTGATGCCGTCACTGGCGCGTACCGCAGGCGCCTGCGCCGCGCCGCGCCGCCCGCGCAGCGCGGGGTAGGTCTTGACCAGGTCCCGCACGGCGCACACCGGCACGCCGCGCTCCACCTGCATTGCGCCCGTCTTCACGAGCTACGAGGGTACGCCGCCCCGCCCGGCGCCCGGCCCGCGGGGCCGGGCGGCGCGGGCCGCCGGGCGCACCGGTCAGTCCGCGGCCGGGGCGTGTCCGGCGGCCGTGCGGAGGTCGACCTCGCGCCAGAAACCGGCCCGGATCGCGTACCGGTCGTGCTCGTCGATCTGGTCGTCCTTGTGGGCGAGCAGCCCGAACCGGGCGGCGTAGCGCAGCAGTTCGCCGTCGATGCGGTGCGGGATGCGCGGGTACTCCGTCGAGAGCTGCTGGAGGTGGGCGGTCTCGGAGAGCCGCTCGGTCCAGCGGCGGGCGAAGACCTGGCCGACCTCGAAGGGGTCGCCGCTGACCGCGGTGATGTCCTCCTCCCGGTCGGCCCAGCGCTGCTCGGCGCTGGTGAGCTGGGCGAGGGTGGGCAGCAGGGCGGTCTCGGAGGGCTCCCCGAGCGGGCCGCCGCGCTCGACCCAGCCCTTGTCGGAGGACCAGCGCAGGGTCGCGGCGGGGGTGGCGGCGGGCTGGCCGCCGTTGCCGGCGGGGCCCTGCCCCGCGGCGTGCGCCCGGCCGAGTCCGGCCAGGTCCTTGGGTGTGGGGACGCCCCGCGAGGCGCCGGAGCCCGCCTCGCCCTCCTCGCGCCCGGTGCCGGGCGCGGGCCGGGCGGTGCCGTTGGTGCCGCCGTGGCCGCCGGCGTCGGGGTCCGGGCCGGGCCCGGCCGCGGCGGCCGCCGCGGCCACCGCGGACTCGGGCAGCGGGGCGGAGAGGATCGCTGCGATCTCGGGGCGCGGGGCGGGCGGCGGGGCGCACGGGCCGCCGAGTTCCTTGGGGCGGACCGCGCGGGTGATCCAGGTCCGGTCCAGTACGCGCCGCTCGTCGGCCTCGGCGACCAGGTCCTCCGACTGGTTGTAGTCCCCGTCGGCCGCCTGGACGGCCCAGAGGTGGACGGCGACGCCGTGCTCCTTGGCGGACATCAGCCCGGGCAGCAGATCGCCGTCGCCGGTGACCAGCACGATGTCGGAGCAGGCGCGGTTGCGGGCGAGTTCGGTCAGCTCGGCGTGCATGGCGGCGTCCACGCCCTTCTGCGCCCAGCGCCCGTCGCTGCGGGTCAGGGCGCCCAGCCGGACGGTGACCCGGGGCATCACCCGCAGCCGGCGGTGCTCGGGCTGCGGGACGCGGTCGGGGGCGCCGTCGAACCAGTAGATCCGCAGCAGCGGCCGTTCGGTGTCCGCCTCGGCGCGCTGGCGCAGGCCCTGGATGAGGGCGGCGTGGTCGACGGTGATCCGGGAACGGGCGGGTTCTCCGGCGAGCAGGCTGGCGGCGGCACCGAGCAAATACCCGGCGTCCACCAGGACGACGCAGCGGTCCACGTTCCACCCTCTTCCGTGAGGTGCTGAAGTACCGGTCGCCCCCCGGCTCGGCCCGTGGCACGAGTTCTCTTCGGCTTCCTTCGAGTCTGCCCGACCAAACGGGGGTTATCTGCGCGAACTCGATCTTCGGCGTGGCGGATTCGGCGGTGATTCCGCGTACGGCGCGTAACTGTCGCTATTACGCAGGGTAATTGCCCGAAATGCAGGGATGTGTCCGGCGTGTAAGTCTGATTCCGGCCGATCCCAGGATCCCCCTCAGGAGGCACGATCATGGCCAAGAACAAGAAGGACCGGAAGCAGCCCAAGGAGAGCCAGCCCGAACGCGGCCAGCAGCAGTCGGAGAAGTCGACCATCGAGGCCATCTCCCACTCGCAGGCTCAGGGCAGCCCGGCGGACGTCGCACGCAAGCACCAGCGGAAGTTCGGTCACAACTGACACCACGGCGCCCGCCGGCGTCCCAACTGACGTGTGCGGCAGGTGACGTGAGGGGCGCGCCCGCGGAATGCGGGCGCGCCCCTCAGTGCACGGGCCGGGCCGAAGGCGGCCCGCCGCGGATCAGCCCGCCAGGCAGGACGGGCCGAGCAGCACCTTCAGATCGCCGAACAGCGACGGGTCGGCCGTGACCCGATGGCGGTCCAGGCGGAGCACCGTGGTCTTGCGAGCCCCCAGCAGCTTGATGCGCACCTCGGTCGAACCGCGGTGGCTGCTGAGCACCTCGCCCAGCTTCTCCACCATCGGCGGGGTGACCTTCACCGTCGGAATGGTGATCGTCACCGGGGCGTTGGCGCCCGCCTCGGAGAGGTCGGGGACCATCATCTCCATCGCGACCAGCCGCGGCACGTCCTCCCGCTTGTCGAGCCGACCCTTGACGAACACCACGGTGTCCTCGACGAGTTGGGTGGACACCAGCTGGTACGTCGCCGGGAAGAACATGCAGTCGATGGAGCCGGCCAGGTCCTCGACGGTGGCGATCGCCCAGGCGTTGCCCTGCTTGGTCATCTTGCGCTGAAGGCCGGAGATGATGCCGCCGATGGTGACGATCGAGCCGTCCGAATAGTCGCCGCCGGTCAGTTGGGCGATGGCGGCGTCGGCCTTGTCGCTGAGCACGTGCTCCAGGCCGAACAGCGGGTGGTCGGAGACGTAGAGACCGAGCATCTCGCGCTCCTGGGCGAGGAGATAGGTCTTGTCCCACTCGATGTCGGAGAACTCCACGTCCAGCCCGAAGCCGGGACCGTCGGAAGCGCCGTCGCCGGAGTCGCCCATCCCGCCGAACAGGTCGAACTGCCCCTCGGCTTCCTTGCGCTTGACCTGGACGACGTTGTCGATCATCGACTCGTAGTGCGCCGTCAGCCCCTTGCGGGTGTGGCCCATCTCGTCGAAGGCGCCCGCCTTGATCAGCGATTCGGTGGTGCGCTTGTTGCAGACGACCGCGTCGACCTTGTCGAGGTAGTCGGGGAACGAGGCGTACTTCCCCTTGGCCTTGCGGCAGCGGATGATCGAGTCGACCACGTTCTGGCCGACGTTCCGCACCGCCGTGAGGCCGAAGAGGATGACGTCGTCGCCCTGGGCGGCGAAGTTCGCCTCGGACTCGTTGACGTTCGGCGGGAGCACCTTGATGCCCATGCGGCGGCACTCGTTCAGATAGACCGCCGACTTGTCCTTGTCGTCGCGCACCGACGTCAGCAGCGCGGACATGTACTCGGCCGGGTAGTTGGCCTTGAGGTAGGCGGTCCAGTAGGTGACCAGGCCGTACGCGGAGGAGTGCGCCTTGTTGAAGGCGTAGCCGGCGAACGGGACCAGGACGTCCCACAGCGCCTGGATGGCCGCGTCGGAGAAGCCGTTCTTCCGGGCGCCCTCTTGGAAGATGGTGAAGTTCTTCGCCAGTTCCTCGGGCTTCTTCTTGCCCATCACGCGGCGGAGGATGTCGGCCTCGCCGAGGGAGTACCCGGCGATGATCTGGGCGGCCTTCTGCACCTGCTCCTGGTAGACGATCAGGCCGTAGGTCAGGCCCAGGGTCTCCTTCAGGGGCTCTTCGAGCTCAGGGTGGATCGGCGTGATCTCCTGGCGGCCGTTCTTGCGCTCCGCGTAGTTGATGTGCGAGTTCATGCCCATCGGGCCCGGCCGGTACAGGGCCGAGACGGCGGAGATGTCCTCGAAGTTGTCGGGCTGCATCTGGCGCAGCAGCGAGCGCATCGGGCCGCCGTCGAACTGGAAGACACCGAGGGTGTCACCGCGGCAGAGGAGTTCGTACGTCTTCGGGTCGTCCAGCGGGACTTCCAGGAGCTTCAGCTGGATGCCCTTGTTGGCCTCCACCATCTTCACGGCGTCGTCCATGATGGTGAGGTTGCGCAGGCCCAGGAAGTCCATCTTGATCAGGCCGAGCGACTCGCACTGGGGGTAGTCCCACTGCGTGATGGTCACCCCGTCCGTGTGCCGCACCCAGATCGGGGCGTGGTCCACGATCGGCTCGCTGGACATGATGACGCCGGCGGCGTGCACGCCCATCTGCCGGACCAGGCCCTCGACGCCCCTTGCGGTGTCGATGACCTTCTTCACGTCCGGCTCGTTCTCGTACATCCCGCGGATCTCGCCCGCCTCGCTGTAGCGCGGGTGCGAGGGGTTGGTGATGCCGTCCAGGTCGATGCCCTTGCCGAGGACGTCGGCGGGCATCGCCTTGGTGAGGCGGTCGCCCATGGCGTACGGGTAGCCGAGGACGCGGGCGGAGTCCTTGATGGCGTTCTTGGCCTTGATCTTGCCGTAGGTGCCGATCATGGCGACCTTGTCGGCGCCGTACTTCTCGGTGACGTACCTGATCACTTCGACGCGCCTGCGCTCGTCGAAGTCGATGTCGACGTCGGGCATGGAGACGCGCTCGGGGTTGAGGAACCGCTCGAAGATCAGCCCGTGCTCGATCGGGTCGAGGTCGGTGATGCCCATGGCGTACGCGACGATCGAACCGGCCGCGGAGCCACGGCCGGGGCCCACCGCGATGCCGTTGTTCTTGGCCCACATGATGAAGTCGGCGACCACGAGGAAGTAGCCCGGGAACCCCATCTGGATGATGACGTCCATCTCGTACTCGGCCTGCTTCTGGCGGTCCTCGGGGACACCGCCCGGGAAGCGGCGCTGCATGCCGCGCCGCACTTCCTCCTTGAACCAGGTGACGTTGGTGTAGCCCTCTTCCGGGATGTCGAACTTCGGCATCAGGTCGCGCTTCTCGAACATGCCGGTCGTGTCGATCTGCTCGGCGACCAGGAGGGTGTTGCGGCAGCCCTCCTGCCAGGCGTCCGAGGAGTCGATGGCGTACATCTCGTCGGTGGACTTGAGGTAGTAGCCGGTGCCGTCGAACTTGAAGCGGTCCGGGTCGGAGAGGTTCTTGCCGGTCTGGATGCACAGCAGCGCGTCGTGCGCGGTCGCCTCGTGGGCGTAGGTGTAGTGCGAGTCGTTGGTGACCAGCGGGGGGATGCCGAGCTTCTTGCCGATGTCCACGAGGCCGTCGCGCACCCGGCGCTCGATCTCGATGCCGTGGTCCATCAGCTCCAGGAAATACCGGTCCTTGCCGAAGATCTCCTGGTACTCGGCGGCCGACTTCAGCGCCTCGTCGTACTGGCCCAGCCGCAGCCGGGTCTGCAGTTCGCCCGAGGGGCAGCCGGTGGACGCGATCAGGCCCTCGGACCACTGGGAGAGGGTCTCCTTGTCCATCCGCGGCCACTTCGTGAGCCAGCCCTCGGCGTACGCGTCCGAGGACAGCCGGAAGAGGTTGTGCAGACCGGTCTTGTTCGCCGCCCAGATGGTCTTGTGGGTGTAACCACCCGAACCGGAGACGTCGTCGCGCTTCTGGTGCGGCTGGCCCCACTGGATCTTGCGCTTGTTGCGCCGGGACTCCGGGGCCACATACGCCTCGATGCCGATGATCGGCGTCACCCCGGCCTTCTGCGCGCTGTGGAAGAAGTCGTAGGCGCCGTGGAGGTTGCCGTGGTCGGACATGGCGATGTGCGTCATGCCCATCTCGTTGCACGCGTTGAACATGTCCTTCAGCCGCGCCGCGCCGTCCAGCAGCGAGTACTGGGTGTGGACGTGCAGGTGCGTGAAAGGGGGCCTGGACGAGGGGGCCACGGGCGCTGAACCTCCGGGAAAACAGTGCGCTGAGGGATGGATGGGGCGGTGTTGAAGTCTACGACTCCGCACTGACAGCCGGCCTCGCTCCGAGCCCCCGCGCACCCCCGCCGGACACCTCGGAGGCGCCCCGCGGCGCGTCCCACCGGACCTGGCTCCCGGGGCCGCCGGCCCGTCCGGACTGGTGCGCGAGCGGTCACCGGCCGTTCGTCCCCTTTTCCCCCTACACACCGCTTCACCCCTTCTTAGCAGCCACTTAGCCCGGCGCATGGCACACTCGCTACCAATGGACATCTCGGCGGCACATCTGCGGGCTCTGCGCGCGGCGCTCTTCACGGCGCTGTGCGTGACGCTGTCCTCGGCGTCCCACGTGCTGCTGTCCCGCATGCCGCTGCCCCCGGCCACCGTCGCCGGGCTCTGCGCCGCCGTGTTCGCGCTCGCCTACGCACTGGCCGGCCGCGAGCGCGGCTACTGGCGCATCGCCGCGCTGCTGCTCCCCCTGGAGCTGGCCGCCGACGTGGTCTTCAGCATCGGCCAGCACACCTGCTACGGACCGGACGGCGCCCCGATGGGCGGTCCCTTGCCCCTGGGCATGGGGCTGCTGTGCGGCGGCGGCCCGGTCGGCGGCCCGCTGGCGCGGCTCGCCCATGCCCAGGGAGAAGGGACCGCCCCTGCCCCGGCCTGGCTGCTGCTGCTCGCCGTCCATCTGGCCGTCGGGCTGCTGGCGGCCGGCTGGCTGCGCCGCGGCGAGGCCGCGCTGGCGCAGCTGCTGGGCGCGGTGGCCGGCTTCGCCTTCCGCCCGCTGCTGATCGCGGTCGCGGTCATCGTCCGGGCCGCCGCCCCGCGCCGCGCGGTGCCCGCCCCCGTACGGACCTCCCGCCCGGCCCGTGCCGTCCCCCTGCTCGTGCACTCCGTGGTGCGCCGCGGCCCGCCCTGCGCGCTCGCTGCCTGAGGCCCACCGGCCCGGCAGCGCGCGGAGCGGCGCCCCCCGGCGCGGCCGCCGCCGACAGCACGCACCCCCGTCCCCCCTGGACCACGGACCCCACGGAGCAGGAACAGTCATGAGCAACCGCAACAACCAGGCCAACAAGCAGGCAGCCCGCGAGCGGCTGCGCGCCGAGCGCGAGCGGCAGGCCAAGAAGGACAAGACCCGCCGGCAGCTGATCGTCGGCGGCGCGGTCGTCGGCGTGCTGGCGGTGGCCGGCGGCATCGGCTTCGCCGTCGCCAACTCCGGCGGCAGCAGCTCCGGCGGCTCGGCCGCCGACGTCTGGGCGAAGGCCGCCAAGGCGAAGGCGGTCCCGCCCGCCCACACCAGCGGCTCCGACGGCACCACCATCGTCATCGGCAAGGCCGACGCCAAGAACACCCTCGACCTCTTCGAGGACCCGCGCTGCCCCGGCTGCGCCGCCTTCGAGCAGAACGTGGGCGCGACCGTCGAGAAGGACATCAGCGACGGCAAGTACAAGGCGTCGTACCACATCGGGACGTTCCTGGACGGCAACCTCCAGGGCACCGGCTCCAAGAACGCGCTGAGCGCCCTGGGCGCCGCGCTGAACGTCTCCTCGGACGCCTTCCTGAAGTACAAGTTCGCGCTGTACTCGAAGGAGTTCCACCCGGACGAGACCGGCCCGGACAAGTTCGCGGACGACAGCTACCTGCTCAAGGTCGCCGACACCGTCCCGGCACTGAAGGGCAACGCCGCCTTCCAGAACGACGTCAAGTCCGGCAAGTACAACGCGTGGGCGATGGCGATGTCCAACGCCTTCAACTCCCACAAGGACGTCACCAGCACTCCCACGCTGAAGATGAACGGCACGACGCTGGGCACGGACAGCCCGCAGGGCAAGGTCGCGCCGTCCACGGTCGCCGACTTCAACTCCATGGTCGACAAGAACCTCAAGTCCTGAAACCGGCGCGCCGAACCGGGAGTTGTGAGCCCGGAACGGTAGGTGCCGGGGCACCGCCCCGGCACCCCGGCCGGTGTGCCGAGCACACCGGCCGATGCCAAATCTTGACCCGACGATCCGTCGTGCCCATGGCAGACTCCCGACCGTGCAGGCGACGGGAGTCCGTCCGGCGGCCCGGCCCGGGGCCTGGTCCGGGGACCGGCTCAGGGCGGTGTGCTCGACGCTGTTCACCGCGCCCGGCGCCGCCCTGTCCGCGACCGCCCAAGTCCTGCTCTCCCGCGCCCTGTTACCGCCCGCGACGCCCGCCGCGGCCTGCGCCGGCGTCTGCGCCGCGGCGTACACGCGCTCCGGCCGCACCCCCGGCCGCGGGCGGGCCGGCGGCCCCGTCGCCGCCGATCTGCCGCGCCGGGGCGGCGAGTCGGGCCCCTCGCCGACGCGGCCGGCCGCCCACTCCACCGGCCCGCTGCCACCGGCCCCTCGATGGACCGCCCCCTCGCCGCTGCCCGCCGGGCGTCCCGCCGGCGGCCTGCCCGCCGCCCGCCCGCTCCTCCTCGTGCACGGCGTGGCGCGCCGCGGCCCGCCGGTCCCGGCGGCCGTCCGAAGCATCCGTGCCGCCCTCGGCCGGCGGCAGCACCGCAGGTTCCCAAGGAAACGGACACCCCCCCATGAGCAACCCCGACAACCAGGCCGGCAAGCGGGCGGCGCGCGAGCGGATCCGCGCCGAGCGCGAGCGGGAGAAGAAGAAGGCCCGGCTGCGCCGCCAACTCGTCGTGGCCGCCTCGGTCATCGGCGTCCTCGCGGTCGCCGGCGGGATCGGCTTCGCCGTGGTCAAGGCGAACGAGCCGACCGGCTGGGAGGCCGCCAAGGAGGCCAAGCTGGTCACCCCGGCGCACACCCAGGGCAAGAACGGCACCGAGATCCTCCTCGGCGACAAGAACGCCAAGGAGACCCTGGAGGTCTTCGAGGACGTCCGCTGCCCGGCCTGCGCGGCCTTCGAGCAGAGCGCCGGCAAGGAGCTGCTCAAGGACCTCGGCGAGGGCCGGTTCAAGGTCCGCTACACCATGTACACCTTCATCGACGGCGCCTCGGGCGGCGAGGGCTCCAAGAAGGCGCTCAGCGCGCTGGGCGCGGCGCTGAACGTCAGCCCGGACGCGTTCCTGAAGTACAAGTCCGCGCTGTACTCGGCCAAGTACCACCCCGACGAGCGCGAGGACCTCTACGCCAAGGACTCCGAGCTGCTCAAGGTCGCCGGCGACGTCCCGGAGCTGAAGGGCAACAAGGCGTTCGAGACGGCCGTCCGGAACGGCACCTACAACCGCTGGGCGATGGAGATGACGGCGCTCTTCGGCCGCAAGGGCGTCCGGGGCACCCCCACCTTCATGCACGGCGACAAGAAGCTGGTGCTGCCCGAGATCCCGCCGCAGCAGATGACGCAGGAGCAGTACAACCAGCTCGCGCAGGCCACCTTCCGCAAGATGATCGACAAGGAATTCGGCCCGGCGAAGAACGGCGGGCCGAACGGCGGCGGCCAGGGCGTCGCCCCGGGCGAGAAGGACCCGACGGGCGGCGGGTGAACGCCGGGGCGGTGGCGGGAGGGACACGGGCGGGCGGTCCGGAGCGCACCGGACGCCCGCCCGGCCCCGGGCTCAGAGCCCGGCCAGGAATCCCAGCGCCACCTTCCAGGCGCTCTCCGCCGCCTCCGCGTCGTGGTCCGGCAGCTCGGGGTCGGTGAAGAGATGGCCGGCGCCGGCGTAGCGGAACACCTCGACGTCCGCGCCGGCCCGGCGCATCTGGAGGTACCAGGCGTTCAGCCAGTCGTGCGGCTCGTACGGGTCCGGGTCGGCGACGTGCAGCTGCACCGGCAGGTCGTCGGCCACCGTGCCCTCGGCGATGTCGGAGGTGCCGTGCAGCAGGAGCAGCCCGCGGGTCTTCTCGTCGCCCAGCGCGAGGTTCTGCGCGACCGCGCCGCCGAAGGAGAAGCCGGCGTAGACCAGCCCCCGGTCGGAATACGGGGCGACGGCCGTGATGGCGCGCTTGAGCAGCTCGTCCTTGCCGATCTCGTCCTTGATCAGGATGCCGTCGGGGACCGAGTCCGCGGTCCGGCCGTCGAACAGGTCGGGCACGATCACCTCATGGCCCGCGGCGCGCAACCGGTCCGCGCCGGCGTGCACCGCGGGGCGCAGTCCGCACACCGAATGAAACAGCACGATGGTGGAGGAACCGCTGGTCGCGGGCTCGATGGAGGCGGGCACTGACATCACTTCCCTGGGGTTGGATCGCTCTTCCCCCATCGTGCCAGCTACGGTCTAGGGGACCTGCACGAGCACACCGCACCGGCCCGCGGAGCACTCCGCGCGGCGCACCGCAGCGAGGAGGGTCCCGTGTCCCTGGAGGACGTGCTGCGCCCGATCGTCGTCATCGGCGGCTCGATCGTGGTCACGCTCATCGTGGTCTGGCTGATCGACCGCACCCTGCACCGGATCGACACCCGGCACCCGGAGACCCCGCTGTGGGGTCTGCTGCGGCGCTGCCGGATACCGCTCCAAGTCGTGCTGTGCACGGCCCTGTTGCGCGGGGCGTACGACCAGACCCGGCTCGCGGTCGTCGAGGACCACGCGGTCGGCATAGGCCGGGCGCTGACCCTGGTGCTGATCGCGGCCACCGCCTGGCTCGCCGTACGGGCCGCCGCGGCGATCGTGGAGTCCTCGTACACCCGCTATGCGGCGCGCGGGCACGACGCGGCGCGGGTGCGCCGGGTGCGGACCCAGGTGACGGTGATCCAGCGGGTGGTCACCGCCGTGCTGGTCGTCGTCGCGGCGGCCTCGATGCTGCTGACGTTCCCGGAGATGCGGGCGGTCGGCACGTCGGTGCTGGCGTCGGCCGGGCTGATCGGCGTCGTCGCCGGTGTCGCCGCCCAGTCCACCCTCGGCAATCTCTTCGCCGGGCTCCAGATCGCGTTCGGCGACATGGTGCGCATCGGGGACACCGTGGTCGTGAACGGCCAGTGGGGCACGGTCGAGGAGATCACCCTGACGTTCCTGAGCGTCCGGACCTGGGACGAGCGCCGGATCACGATGCCGGTCTCGTACTTCACCAGCAAGCCGTTCGAGAACTGGTCGCGCGGCGGCTCCCAGATGACCGGCGCGGTCTTCTTCCACCTCGACCACTCCGCGCCCGTGGAGAAGATGCGGCAGCGGCTGCACGAGATCCTCCAGGAGTGCCCGGAGTGGGACGGCCGGTCCTGGAGCCTGGTGGTCACCGACACCACGCCGTCCACCATCGTGGTGCGCGCCCTGGTCACCGCCCGGGACTCGGACCACATCTGGACGGTGCGCTGCCAGGTCCGCGAGCGGATGATCGAGTGGCTGCGCACCGAGCACGCCTACGCGCTGCCGCGGATCGCCACCGCGCCCGCGCCGTCCGCCCACGAGACGCTGCACGTGGTCCGGCCGGACCCGCGGGCCGACGACCCGGACCGCTGACGCCGGCTCCCGGCGCCCGTCCTACGGCGTCCCCCGCAGGCTCCGTATGTCCAGGTGGCGCAGCACCCGGTCGACGATCTCCGGGTCGGCGCCCGGCTCGCTGCGCGCCGCCAGCACCTCGTGCCGGGCCGCCGACAGCATCTCGCCCTGGATGCGCTGCACCTTCTTCATCCGTGTGATGCGCTTCTCGAACAGCTCGCGCCGCTCGTCGTCGACGATGTCCGGCGCGATCCGGGCCCCGATGTCGTACGCCCTGCGGGACAGCTGGTCGGCGACCTCCTCGGCCACCTCCTCGACCTCCAGGATCTCCCGCAGCCGCCGCTTGGACGCCTTGATCACCCGCAGCGCCAGCTCCCGCTCCAGCGCGTCCACGGTGTCGGTGTCGGCCCGCACCCGCAGCCGGCGCACCAGCCACGGCAGCGTCAGCCCCTGGACGAGCAGCGTGGAGAGCACCACCGCGAAGGCGATGAAGAGGATCTCGTCGCGGGCCGGGAAGGGGCCGCCGTCCACCCCGTACGGAATGGCCAGCGCCAGCGCCACCGAGGCCACCCCGCGCATCCCCGACCACCACATGATGACCGTCTCGCGCCAGCTCATCGGGATGTCCTCGTCGATGTCGCGGCGCCGGTGCATCCGCTTGGCCAGCCAGGCGGCGGGCAGCAGCCACACCAGGCGCACCGCCACCACCACCGCGACGACCGCCGCCCCCGCGCCGAGCATCTGGCCCCAGCGGCCGGACGCGGCCCCGAAGATGTTGTGCAGCTCCAGGCCGATCAGCCCGAAGGCGACACCGGTGACGAGGGTGTCGACGACCTCCCAGAAGGTGTAGCCGGCGAGCCGCCCCAGCACGTCGTCGGCGTCGACCGCGTACTCCGCCAGGAAGAGCGCGCAGGTCAGCACCGCCAGCACGCCCGACCCCCGGAACTCCTCGGCCAGCACGTACGCCACGAACGGCACCAGCAGCGTCAGCCCGATCTGCAGCGTCGGATCGCCCAGCAGCCCCATCAGCTTGTTGGCCACCCAGCCGAGCGCCAGCCCGACCGCCGTCGCGACGACCGCGGACAGCACCAGTGAGCCCACCGCCCCGGGCACCGAGAACGTGCCGCTGAGCACCGCGGCGAGCGCGACGTGGTAGAGCACGATGGCGGTGACGTCGTTGAACAGCCCCTCGCCCTCCAGGATGGAGACCAACCGGCGGGGCAGCCCGAGCTTGCCGGCGACCGCGGTCGCGGCGACCGGGTCCGGCGGGGCGACCAGCGCGCCGAGCACCACCGCGGCGGCCAGCGGCATCCCGGGCACCACCGCCTGCGCGACCGCCGCCACCGCCGCCGTGGTGGCGAACACCAGCAGCACGGCGAGCAGGAAGATCGGCCGGAGGTTGGCGGTGAACTGCCGCCAGGAGGTGCGCTGGACGGCCGCGTAGAGCAGCGGCGGCAGCACGATGGGCAGGATGTACTCCGGCGGCACCTGGACGTTGGGCACGAACGGCAGCAGCGCCAGCACCGCACCGGCGAGCGTCATCAGCACCGGCGACGGGAGCCCCAGCCGGTCGCCTACCGGAACCATGACCACGGCCCCGAGCAGCAGGAGGAAGATCAGGGCCAGCTGGTCCACGGTGGCGTCGCTCCAGGGTCGTTTTCGATCATTTCCGACCCAAGCCTGCCACGAAGCGGACGAATGCCCGCTTTGTCGGCGGAACTTCCCTCAGTAGCTCTCGTCCCGGACCGTGTCCAGCGCCTGCTGCAGATCGTCCGGATACGCGCTCGCGAACTCGACCCAGCGCCCGTCCGAGGGGTGCTCGAACCCCAGCCGGACCGCGTGCAGCCACTGCCGCCCGACGCCCAGCCGCTTGGCGAGCGTCGGGTCCGCCCCGTAGGTCAGGTCGCCCACGCAGGGGTGCCGGTGCGCGGCCATGTGCACCCGGATCTGGTGCGTCCGCCCGGTCTCCAGCTTGATGTCCAGCAGGCTGGCCGCCCGGAACGCCTCGATGAGGTCGTAGTGCGTCACCGACGGCTTGCCGTCGGCGGTGACCGCCCACTTGTAGTCGTGCTGCGGATGCCGCCCGATGGGGGCGTCGATGGTGCCGCTCATCGGGTCCGGGTGCCCCTGGACCAGCGCGTGGTAGCGCTTGTCGACCGTGCGCTCCCGGAACTGCTGCTTGAGCAGGGTGTACGCGCGCTCCGACTTCGCGACCACCATCAGGCCCGACGTCCCGACGTCGAGGCGGTGCACGATGCCCTGCCGCTCGGCCGCCCCGGAGGTGGAGATGCGGTAACCGGCCGCGGCCAGACCGCCGATGACGGTGGTGCCGGTCCAGCCGGGGCTGGGGTGCGCGGCGACTCCCACGGGCTTGACGATGACGACGATGTCATCGTCGTCGTGCACGATCTCCATGCCCTCGACGGGCTCCGCGACGATCTCCACCGGCGGCGCGGCCTCCGGCATCTCGACTTCCAGCCAGGCGCCCCCGCGGACCCGCTCGGACTTCATCACCTCGGAGCCGTCCACCCGCACCTTGCCGGCCGCGGCCAGCTCGGCCGCCTTCGTACGGGAGAAGCCGAACATGCGGGCCAGCGCGGCGTCCACGCGCTCGCCCTCCAGGCCGTCCGGTACGGGCAGGGTGCGGATCTCGGGAAGGGTGCTCACCCCACGAGTATGTCAGCCCCGCGACGGTGCCCTGCCCGGCGGCGGGCACCCGGACCGGGCCCCGGACCCCGGGCGCCTCGGCCCGCTCCGCCGCCGCTCAGTCCTTGTGCACGGTCCCGTCGGGGTCCAGGCCCTTGAAGGAGAGCAGCACGATCAGCACGCCGCCGCAGACGATCGCGGAGTCGGCGAGGTTGAAGACCGCGAAGTGCGCCGGAGCGATGAAGTCCACGACGGCGCCCTGGAAGACGCCCGGCGAGCGGAAGATCCGGTCGGTGAGATTGCCGAACGCACCGCCCAGCAGCAGCCCGAGCGCGATCGCCCAGGGGAGGCTGTAGAGCTTGCGGGCGATCCGGAAGATCACCACGATCACCACGGTCGCGATGATGCTGAGGAAGATCGTCAGCGCCTCGCCGATGGAGAACGCGGCGCCGCGGTTGCGGATCACCTCGAACTGGAGCAGCGTCCCGATGACCTCGACCGGCGCATGGTGCTCCAGCTTGGCGACCACCGCCAGTTTGGTGCCCAGATCGAGCAGGTAGACGATCGCTGCCACCACGAGCAGTGCGGCGATCCGCCGCCTGCCGCGCCCGGCGCCCTGCTCGCCCTCCGCCGGCCGTCCCCCTTCGGATCCCGCCTCGGGTTCCGCCCCGGAGCCCGGCTCGGATTCCGGCGTACCGGTGATGCGTTCCGCCTCTGCCACGTGTGAGTCCCTCAGCCCGTCGAGTCCGCCACCGGGCCGTGCCCGGCTGACCACGAGAGTACGGCACACGCGTACGGCGGCGGGCGGGATGGGTCCCGTCCGCCACGAGCCGCTCCCGGGTCAGGTCAGCGCCGCTCCTGCTTCTGTTTGCATTCCACGCACAGCGTCGCCCGCGGGAACGCCTGCATCCGGGCCTTGCCGATCGGGTTGCCGCAGTTCTCGCACAGCCCGTACGTGCCCGCGTCCAGCCGGCCGAGGGCGCGCTCGGTCTGGTGCAGCATCTCGCGGGCGTTGGAGGCCAGCGCCAGCTCGTGCTCGCGGGTGATGTTCTTGGTGCCGGTGTCGGCCTCGTCGTCGCCCGCGCCGTCCCCGGAGTCCCGCATCAGCCCCGCGATCGCGTCCTCGGCGGCCACGATCTCGGACCGCAGCCGGCCCGCCTCCTCCATCAGCCCGGCCCGCGCCTCGGCGACCTCCGCGGGCGTCCAGGGGTCCTCACCCGGCCGTACGGCGAGCTCGCCGGGAGCCGTGGCGGTACGCGCCGACGGCACCGCGGACTCCGCGCCGTGCTCCTCGGCGGACACGTCCGCCGCCTTCTTCGCCACCACCGTCTTGGCTCCCGTCTTCTTCGCCACCGCCGCGGCCTTTCCGCCCGGTGTGTGGTCCACGGCCTTCTTCCCGGCGGCCGTCTTCTTCGCCGTGGTCTTCTTCGCCGCGGCCTTGGCGAGCGCCGCCCTCTTCGCCGCCGCCCTCTTCGGGGCGGCCTTCCTGGGAGCCGCCGGGTGCCCGGCCGCCTTCTTGTGGGCGGGCTGCTGCGCGACGGCCTCGTCGGCGGGTTCGGCGGGCGTCGTGCTCTTCTCCGCGGCGGTCTTTTTCGCCACCATGGCCGCGACCCCTTCACATATGTGATCTTGTTCGCGAATCGTGACGGGAACGATAAATCGCCTCACGGCACGCGGCAACGGGACGCACCGCCCGGCCGCCCCGCCACCGGACCCGGAAAGTCCGGTCTGCCTCGGTTGTGCCCCGCTCCCCGCCCCGTAATCCGCCCGGGAGGCCCGGAGCCCGGCGTATCGCCATTCGGGTCACCCACCGGGCGGAGCGGGCGGTCGGGGTCGGCCCGGGGGAAATCCGGTCGGCCCTTGTCGGCGCCTCCCCTTACACTGGGCGAAGCGAAAGGCATTGATGGGACGAGTAGCGTCATACGCAGCCTCAAGCGACCCGGGGACGGTGCGAGCCCGGGGGCGTGCATGACGTGAAGATCACCCCGGAGCCGCCGGAAGAAAGCTTGGGACAGTGGGCTCCGCCCACGGGCCGTGGACCGTCCCGGGCGAGTAGACCCGGCAGCGCGACCCCAATGAGGGGGCGGTGCAGCCGCACCGCCAAGGAGGGTGGTACCGCGGGAGCCAGGGCTCTCGTCCCTCCGGACGGAGAACGCAGCAGCTGTCCGCCGGAGGAAGCCCGATGAGTCCGCAACCCCAGTACCGCCAGGTACCCGCCCAGGTAGACCTGCCCGCCCTTGAGCACGCGGTGCTCGACTTCTGGCGGGAGCAGAAGGTGTTCGCCCGCACCCTCCAGCAGTCCGAGGGCCGCCCCGAGTGGGTCTTCTACGAGGGCCCCCCGACGGCCAACGGCATGCCCGGCGCCCACCACATCGAGGCCCGCGTCTTCAAGGACGTCTTCCCCCGGTTCCGCACGATGCAGGGCTATCACGTCGACCGCAAGGCCGGCTGGGACTGCCACGGCCTCCCGGTCGAGCTGGCCGTGGAGAAGGAGCTGGGCTTCAACGGCAAGAAGGACATCGAGGCGTACGGCATCGCCGAGTTCAACGCCAAGTGCCGCGAGTCGGTGACCCGGCACACCGACGCCTTCGCCGAGCTGACGACGCGGATGGGCTACTGGACCGACCTGGACGATCCGTACCGCACCATGGACCCCGACTACATCGAGTCGGTCTGGTGGTCGCTGAAGGAGATCTTCACCAAGGGCCTGCTGGTCCAGGACCACCGCGTCGCCCCCTGGTGCCCCCGCTGCGGCACCGGCCTGTCGGACCACGAGCTGGCGCAGGGCTACGAGACGGTCGTCGACCCCTCGGTCTTCGTCCGGCTCCCGCTGACCTCCGGCCCGCTGGCCGGCCGGGCCGCCCTCCTGGTCTGGACGACCACCCCCTGGACCCTGGTCTCGAACACCGCGGTCGCCGCCCACCCCGACGTCACGTACGTCGTCGCCACCGACGGCACCGAGCACCTGGTCGTCGCCGAGCCGCTGCTGGAGAAGGCGCTGGGCGAAGGCTGGACGGCCACCGGCGAGTCGTTCACCGGCCGCGAGATGGAGCGCTGGGCCTACGAGCGCCCCTTCCGGCTCGTCGACCTCGACGGCGCCAACTTCGTCGTCAACGCCGAGTACGTCACCACCGACGACGGCACCGGCCTGGTACACCAGGCCCCCGCCTTCGGTGAGGACGACCTCAGGACCTGCCGCGCCTACGGCCTCCCGGTGGTCAACCCGGTCCGCCCGGACGGCACCTTCGAGGAGCAACTGCCGCTCGTCGGCGGCCAGTTCTTCAAGAAGGCCGACGAGGCGCTGGTCGCCGACCTCGACGCCCGCGGCCTGCTCTTCCGCCACGTCGCCTACGAGCACAGCTACCCGCACTGCTGGCGCTGCCACACCGCGCTCCTCTACTACGCACAGCCGTCCTGGTACATCCGCACCACCGCGGTCAAGGACGCCCTCCTGCGGGAGAACGAGAACACCAACTGGTTCCCGGAGTCCGTCAAGCACGGCCGGTTCGGCGACTGGCTCAACAACAACATCGACTGGGCGCTGTCCCGCAACCGCTACTGGGGCACCCCGCTGCCCATCTGGCGCTGCGAGGAGGGCCACCTCACCTGCGTCGGCTCGCTCACCGAGCTGTCCGAGCTGACCGGCACCGACCAGTCCGGCCTGGACCCGCACCGCCCGTTCATCGACGAGGTCACCTTCACCTGCACCGACGACGGCTGCGCGCTCACCGCCACCCGCGTCCCCGAGGTCATCGACGCCTGGTACGACTCGGGCTCGATGCCGTTCGCGCAGTGGGGCTACCCGTACCGCAACAAGGAGCTCTTCGAGAAGCGGTACCCGGCGCAGTTCATCTCCGAGGCCATCGACCAGACCCGCGGCTGGTTCTACACGCTGATGGCCGTCGGCACGCTCGTCTTCGACAAGTCGTCGTACGAGAACGTGGTCTGCCTCGGCCACATCCTCGCCGAGGACGGCCGGAAGATGTCCAAGCACCTGGGCAACATCCTCCAGCCGATCCCGCTCATGGACCAGCACGGCGCCGACGCGGTCCGCTGGTTCATGGCTGCCGGCGGCTCGCCGTGGTCGGCCCGCCGGGTGGGCCACAACACCATCCAGGAAGTCGTCCGCAAGACCCTGCTGACGTACTGGAACACCGTCGCCTTCCAGGCGCTGTACGCCCGCACCTCCAACTGGGCGCCGTCCGCGGCCGATCCGGCTCCGGCCGACCGCCCGCTGCTGGACCGCTGGCTGCTCGGCGAGCTGAACACCCTGGTCGAGGGGGTGACCGACGCCCTGGAGGGCTTCGACACCCAGCGCGCCGGCAAGCTGCTCTCCGCCTTCGTCGACGATCTCTCCAACTGGTACGTGCGCCGCTCCCGCCGCCGCTTCTGGCAGGGCGACCCGGCCGCGCTGCGCACCCTCCACGAGGTCGTCGAGACGGTGACGCGCCTGATGGCCCCGCTCACCCCGTTCATCACCGAGCGGGTCTGGCAGGACCTGGTCGTCCCGGTCACCCCGGACGCCCCCGAATCGGTCCACCTCGCCTCCTGGCCGGTCGCCGACAAGGCGGCCGTCGACCCGGCGCTCTCCGATCGGATGCAGCTGGTGCGCCGGCTGGTCGAACTGGGCCGCGCCACCCGCGCCGAGTCCGGGGTGAAGACCCGCCAGCCGCTCTCCCGCGCGCTGGTCGGCGCCCACGGCTTCGCGGACCTCTCCGAGGACCTGCGCGCCCAGATCGCCGAGGAGCTGAACGTCAGCTCGCTGGCGTCGCTGTCCGAGGTGGGCGGCTCCCTGGTGGACACCACCGCCAAGGCCAACTTCCGTGCCCTGGGCAAGCGGTTCGGCAAGGGCGTCCAGGCGGTCGCCAAGGCCGTCGCCGGGGCGGACGCCGCGGCCCTGTCGCGCGCGCTGCGCGCGGGCACGGCGAGCGTGGAGGTCGACGGCGAGACCGTCAGCCTCGCCCCTGACGAGGTCATCATCACCGAGACCCCGCGCGAGGGCTGGTCGGTGGCCTCCGACTCGGGCGCCACGGTCGCCCTCGACCTGGAGATCACCCCGGAGCTGCGCCGTGCGGGCCTGGCCCGGGACGCGATCCGGCTGATCCAGGAGGCCCGCAAGAACAGCGGCCTGGACGTCGCCGACCGGATCGCGCTGCGCTGGCTGACCGCCGACGACGACGTGCGCACGGCGCTGGCCGACCACGCCGCCCTCATCGCCGACGAGGTGCTGGCCACCGACTTCGCCGCCGGTGAGCCGGACGCGTCGTACGGCCCGGCCTTCACCGACGAGTCGCTGTCCCTGACGTTCCACCTCCGCAAGGCGTAACGCAGCACACCCGGGCTCCGGCCCGCACCGAATGCCCCGGCGCACTCCGCGCCGGGGCATTCGCTCTTGTCCGCCCCCCGCGCACCACCGCCGCGCCCCCCACATGCGCGACCGCACCGCACCGGACCTGCGCCGCACCGACGGCACGAAACAGGGCCGGGCCCCGAGGAGAGATCCTCGGGGCCCGGCCCTGATTGCCGACTACGCGTGCCGCTCGGGCGTCAGTTGTCGTCCTCGTCGATGAGGAAGCCGCGCATCGGCGACGGCGTCTGCTGCATCGGCGACGGGCCCTGCGGCCGCACCGGTGCCATCGGCTGGGTCATCGCCGGCGACATCTGCTGCTGCCCGCCGTAGGACGGACCGCCGCTGGACGGGCCGCCCATCGAGTGGTTGCCGCCCAGGGACTGGCCGCCACCCATGGTGTGGTTGCCGCCCATGGTGCCCGCACCGGCCGACGCCATCGACGGGGACGGCGGCAGCGAAGCGGCCGCCGGAGTCCGCGGCGGAGCCAGCGAGTCGTCGGCCTGGTTCTCCAGCTGGCGCAGCTGGCTCTCCAGGTACGACTTCAGGCGGGTGCGGTACTCGCGCTCGAAGCCGCGCAGGTCCTCGACCTTGCGCTCCAGCGTCGCGCGGGCCGACTCCAGCGACCCCATCGCCACGCGGTGCTTCTCCTGCGCGTCCCGCTCCAGCGCGTCGGCCTTGGCGCGGGCGTCCCGCTCCAGGCCCTCGGCACGGCTGCGCGCCTCGCCGACGATCTTGTTGGCCTCGGAACGGGCCTCCGCGATCGCCTGGTCGGCGGTCTGCTGCGCCAGCGACAGCACGCGCGCCGCGCTGTCACCGCCGGGGCCGCCCTGCTGCGGGGCCGCCTGCGGCAGCTGCTGCGGTCCGCCGGGGCCGCCCAGCGGGCCACCCATCGGACCGTTGGGGCCCATCGGACCAGGACCGTGCGGGCCCTGCGGGCCGTGGCCACCGGGACCGGGCGGCAGCTGCGGTGCACCACCGGGCAGTTGGGGCGGGCCACCCATCCCCTGCTGCTGCGGCGGGACCGGCTGCGGACCGGATATGGCGGCGGGCACAGGAGCCCCCGGCCTCTGCTGCTGCTCCTGCTGCTGGTCGGGACCCTTGCGCAGACCCTGCTGCTGGTTCTGCGCGGCGGCACGAGTGGCGGCGGCCAGCTTGGCGCGCAGGTCCTCGTTCTCCCGCAGCAGGCGGGTCAGTTCGGCTTCGACCTCATCGAGGAAGGCATCGACCTCGTCCTCGTCATAGCCTTCTCGGAGGCGGACGGTCGTGAACTGCTTGTTCCGCACGTCCTCGGGGGTCAACGGCATCTCTACTTCACCTCAACGTAGTCGTCGGCAATCGGCAAGACCGTATCGTTCACACCAACAACACCGACCTCACGACGGTGATCAGGATGTAGACGATGATCATCAATACGAAGAAGGACAGGTCGAGCGCCACGCCCCCGAGACGCAGCGGCGGAATGACCCGCCGCAGAAGCTTGAGTGGCGGATCGGTGACAGTGTAGGTGGCCTCAAGAATCACCACCATCGCCTTGCCGGGTTGCCATGAACGGGCGAACTGGAAGACATAGTCCATCACCAGCCGGAAGATCAGCACGATCAGGAAGCAGTACAGCGCGATATAGATCACCTGACCAGCGATACTCATCTCGCGCGTCCCTCTCCCCTTGCTCCTGTGCCGACCCTATGGCCTTGGTGTGCCCGGTGGTGCGTCTCAGCTCTGGTTGAAGAACCCGCCCTCTGCGATACGGGCCTTGTCCTCCGCCGTGACATCGACGTTAGCAGGCGACAACAGGAACACCTTCTGCGTCACCCGCTCAATGCTGCCGTGCAGTCCGAAGACCAGACCGGCCGCAAAGTCGACAAGTCGCTTCGCGTCGGTGTCGTCCATCTCCGTGAGATTCATGATCACCGGAGTGCCCTCACGGAAGTGTTCCCCGATGGTACGGGCTTCGTTGTAGGTCCGGGGGTGCAGTGTGGTGATGCGGTACGGCTCCCGCTCGGACACAACCTTGGGCATGATCACCGGTGCGTTCTTCTCCAGATTCGGACGGTCGGGTGTGATGGATGCCACGGGGGCGATACGCGCGGGTCGTCCGCTTTCCGCGGCGAGCGGAGCGGGTTCACGCTGCGCAGGAGGCGTGGCGGCGCGGACCGGTTCCTCCCGTTCCGGGCGCGTTTCGGCGGGTACTTGATGCTGTTGCCGTCGCCCCCGTTCGGGCTCCGGGTCAAGCTCGGGCTCGAACTCGTCGTCGGGGTCGAACCCCCGGCCGTCGTACCCATCGTCCTCCACGAGGCCGAGGTAGACCGCCATCTTGCGCATCGCGCCGGCCATTCTCTGCGTCCTCCGCTCTGTGGTGGATCGGCTCCGTAACCGGGGGCCTTGGATCCACGCGGCCTACCCGCTTTTTGCGGGAATGACCATATTTTGTGCTGTGGTCCGACTTGCTTGGCGACGTTACCCGAGCCGTGGTCGGACTCCGAGTACCGCAGTGCCGACGCGCACATGTGTCGCTCCGGCCGCAACGGCGTCCTCGAGGTCCGCACTCATACCTGCTGACACCATGTTGGCAGCAGGATGGGTCGCGCGCAGGTCGGATGAGATTTCCACCAACCGCTCGAAAGCGGCGAGTTGGCGTCCGGCATACGGGCCGGCCAGCGGTGCGACCGTCATCACACCGTCCAGCCGCAGCCCTTGGGCCGCCGCGATCGCGTCGCCGAGTTCGGCCACGCCCTCCGGTGGCACACCGCCGCGATCGGCGGTGTCCCGTCTCGCCCGGCCGGGCTCGGCGTCAAGTGCCACCTGGATCAGACAGCCCAGCTCCCGCTCGGCGCGCACCGCCTCCCGGGACAGCGCGGTGACGAGCCGGAGCCGGTCGATCGATTGGATAATCCCGGCATAACGGGCGACGGACCGCACTTTATTGGTCTGCAATTGACCAACAAAGTGCCAAGTCAGCGGCAAATCAGCACATTCGGCTGCTTTGCCTGCCGCCTCCTGATCGCGGTTTTCCGCGACCTGACGCACCCCCAGCTCCGCGAGCAGCCGGACGTCGCTCGCAGGATAGGTCTTGGTGACGACGATCAGCGTCACCTCGTCTCGCGGCCGACCGGCCTTGGCGCAGGCTGTGGAGATACGATCCTCCAGCCGCGCCAGGTTGTCGGCCAGCTGCGTTCTCCGGTCGTCCGTCACAGCGCAGCCCCTCCCGGCTTCGGGCCGGGGCCGTCCCCGAGCCAGACGTAGCTCGCGAGCCGCCCCGTCGTACGGTCCCGCCGATAAGAGAAGTGGTCCGCCGACTCCCGGGTGCAGATGTGGGAATCCTCACGCAACCGCACGCCGGCGGCGGCGAGTTGGGCCCGGACGCCCGCGGTGACGTCCACCGACGGGGTCCCCCAGCTGGTCGTCGACCACGCCTCCGGGACCACCGAGGCGACCTCCGCGCGCATCGCCTCCGGTACCTCGTAACAGCGCCCGCAGACCGCGGGCCCGGTGTAGGCGAGGATCCGGGACGGCTCGGCGCCCAGCCCTACCATCGCGGCGACGGCCGCCGGGACGACCCCGGCGACCAGGCCCGGCCGGCCGGCGTGCGCGGCGCCCGCGACCCCGGCGACCGGGTCGGCGAGCAGGACCGGTGTGCAGTCGGCGGTCAGCACGGCCAGCGCGAGGCCCCGACGCGCGGTCACCACCGCGTCCACGCACGGGATGTCGGCGTCCCGCCAGGGTCCGTCGACCACCGCCACGTCCCGGCCGTGAACCTGGTTCATCCAGACCACCGCGGCCGGGTCGAGGCCGAGTTCCCTCGCGGCGAGTGCGCGGTTGGCGCCGACCGCCGCGGGGTCGTCGCCGACCGCGCCGCCCAGATTGAGCTGCTCATACGGAGCGGCGCTCACCCCGCCCCACCTGTCGGTGAAGGCGAAGTGCGCGCCGCTCTCGTGGTGCTGTTGCCCTATCACTTCGGTGCTTCGGTCACTTCAGGAAGTCGGGGACGTCCAGTTCCTCGGCCGCGGAGTCCGAGTACGACGGACGGGCCGGAGGAACCGAGGGACCGCCGGCCGGCGAGGCCGTAACCTCGCCCAGCGACGAGGTCTCGGAGGTGACCGGGGCCTCGTCCCGTACGGGCGGGACCGCGCCGAGACCACCGAAGGCCGCCGGACGCGGCTCGGCCGGGGGCGCGGCCGGACGGCTGGGGGCCGGTGCGGGCTCCTCGCGCTTCGGGGCCGGCATCGCGGCCTGCTGCGCGTCGCGGCGGGCCGGCGGCTGACCGCCGTCGAAGCCCGCGGCGATGACGGTGACCCGGACCTCGTCGCCCAGCGCGTCGTCGATGACCGCGCCGAAGATGATGTTGGCTTCCGGGTGCGCCGCCTCGCTGACCAGTTGCGCCGCCTCGTTGATCTCGAAGAGCCCGAGGTCGGAGCCGCCGGAGATGGAGAGCAGCACACCGCGGGCGCCGTCGATCGACGCCTCCAGGAGCGGCGAGGAGATCGCCATCTCCGCGGCGGCCACCGCGCGGTCGTCGCCGCGCGCCGAGCCGATGCCCATGAGCGCCGAGCCGGCCTCCGACATCACGGACTTGACGTCGGCGAAGTCGAGGTTGATCAGGCCCGGGGTCGTGATCAGGTCGGTGATGCCCTGGACACCCGACAGCAGCACCTGGTCCGCGGACTTGAACGCGTCGAGCACGCTCACCTGACGGTCCGAGATGGACAGGAGCCGGTCGTTGGGGATCACGATGAGGGTGTCGACCTCTTCACGGAGGCTGGCGATGCCGTCCTCCGCCTGGTTGGCGCGACGGCGCCCCTCGAAGGTGAACGGCCGGGTGACCACACCGATCGTCAGGGCCCCCAGCGAGCGGGCGATGTTGGCGACGACCGGGGCACCGCCGGTGCCGGTGCCGCCGCCCTCGCCCGCGGTCACGAAGACCATGTCGGCCCCCTTGAGGACCTCCTCGATCTCCTCGCGGTGGTCCTCGGCCGCCTTGCGGCCCACGTCCGGATTGGCGCCGGCGCCGAGTCCGCGGGTCATTTCGCGGCCGACGTCGAGCTTGACGTCGGCGTCGCTCATCAGCAACGCCTGCGCGTCGGTGTTGATCGCGATGAACTCGACGCCCTTGAGCCCGACCTCGATCATCCGGTTGATGGCGTTCACGCCACCGCCGCCGATGCCGACGACCTTGATGACTGCGAGGTAGTTCTGCGGTGCTGCCACGTCGAAGGCCTCTCGCCTCGATTTACGTGTCGTCGCCGCACATTGCGTGTGGACGCCGACTGATGCCGAAGGGACGGTCCGTTTTGCCGAGCCGAACCCTAACCCTGAAGTTTAGGGTTACTGTGCCTGCGTTCCTGGTTCCCTGGTCCCTTTGGAACGAGACACTAAGTCGACAAGGCGCGCGCGTTCAACGAACACGCCGAACCTCCCGTTTTTCTTTTCACCCTATGTGATCACCCATAGTCGTAGCCATCCAGGGTGCTGGCCTGCGGCTACGTACGTCAACTCCCCGACACCGCAGGGGCGCTGGGAACCGAGATGTCGAAGTGGCGCGCGTCACGTGCCGCTTTCAGCAGCGCGGCCAGCACCTTCGCCTTCTCGGCACCCTCGTCGGGACTGCCCCACATCACCGTGCGGCCGTCTGCGAGTTCGACGGTCACGGAATCGTACGACCTCACGCGGAGCTGGCGGACACCCTTGCGCACGGCCGCCGGGAGCTCCCGGGCGACGCCGACCGCGGCACGCAGCAATCGGTCCGTTCCGAACCGGTGCAGGCTCGGGGAGTCGGAAGCGGTCATTTCCAGAAGCGGAACACCCTTGAGCGCGGTGCTCACGGTGGCGAAACGAACGCCCTCGCCGTCCACTTCCACAAACTTTCCGTCCGTTTGCAGCAGCAGTTCCGGGGTCCTTTCGGTCACTTTCAGACCGAGGGTGTGCGGCCAGGAACGGCTGACGTCAACGGTTTTGATGCGTGGCAGCTTCGCGCGGAGCCGGCGCTCCAGCGCGCCCGTGTCCACCGAGACGAGCGGTGAATTCATCGGGGCGGCCGCCGCGGCGACGACCTCGCTCGGCGTCAGAACGTCGGTGCCGGTGGCCTCGACGCGCTCCAGGCGGACCCAGTCCGAGCCGTAGAGGGCCCAGGCGCCGAACCCGCCCAGCAGCACGGCGAGTACCGCAATGATGATCACACCGCGCCGGCCCGGCCGGCGCAGCCCCAGGCGCGGCAACCGGAAGCGCCCGAAACGCGACGGCGGAGAAGCGGGCGGGCCGGACGCTGACTTCTTCTCGCCGCGCCTGGCGGTGGTCGGTCCGGCCACGCTCTCCGCCTTCTCTCGTTCGCTACTTGTTGCGCCGCTCGATCGCCTCGTACACCATGCCGACCAGCAGCTCGTCGGCGTCCCTGCGGCCGAACTCCGAGGCCGCGCGGGACATCTCGTACAGCCGGTGCGGATCGGCCAGGACCGGGAGCACGTTGCCCTGCACCCACTCCGGGGTCAGCTGGGCGTCGTCGACCAGCAGGCCCCCGCCGGCGTTGACCAGCGGCTGGGCGTTGAGCCGCTGCTCGCCGTTGCCGATGGGCAGCGGGACGAAGGCGGCCGGGAGCCCGACGGCGGACAACTCGGCGACGGTCATCGCGCCCGCGCGGCAGAGCATCATGTCGGCCGCGGCGTACGCGAGATCCATCCGGTCCACGTACGGTACCGGGACATAGGGGGGCATCCCGGGCATGTTGTCCACGTGCGGCAGTTCGTTCTTCGGGCCGACCGCGTGCAGCACCTGGATGCCGGAGCGCTGGAGCGCCGGGACCGCGGCCTGGATGACCTCGTTGAGCCGGCGGGCGCCCTGGGAACCGCCGGAGACCAGCAGGGTCGGGAGGTTGGGGTCCAGGCCGAAGGCGGCGCGCGCCTCGGGGCGGACCGCGGCCCGGTCCAGGGTCGCGATGGTGCGGCGCAACGGGATCCCGACGTAGCGGGCTCCGCGCAGCTTGCTGTCGGGGGTGCTGACGGCGACGAAGGTGGCGTACCGCGAGCCGATCTTGTTGGCCAGGCCGGGGCGGGCGTTGGCCTCGTGCACGACGATCGGCACCCCGAGCCGCTTGGCGGCCAGATAGCCGGGCAGCGCCACGTAGCCGCCGAAGCCGACGACGCAGTCCGCCTTGGTGCGCTCCAGGATCTGCTCGGCGGCCTTGATCGTGCCGCGCAGCCGCCCGGGGACGGTGATCAGTTCGGGGGTGGGCTTACGGGGCAGCGGTACCGCCGGGATCAGGCCGAGCTCGTAGCCGCGCTCGGGGACGAGGCGGGTCTCCAGGCCCTTCTCCGTGCCGAGTGCCGTGATCCCCACGGTGGGGTCCTGCCTGCGCAGGGCGTCCGCGAGGGCGAGCGCGGGCTCGATGTGGCCGGCGGTCCCCCCACCGGCGAGTACGACATGCACCGAAATTCACCGCTCTCCGGACGGCCGCTTCTTGAGCCGCCGTCTCATCGTCTTCCATCTCAGCCCGGCCGGTCTTCTGCCGAAAACCGGCTTCCGCCTCGCCAGCGCGGCCAGTGTCGCCCGCGCGGCGGGCTCGTCACGCGCGAAGGCGATCAGCAGCCCGACGGCGAACATCGTCGGCAGCAGGGCGGAGCCCCCGTAGGAGAACAGCGGGAGCGGAACACCGGCGATCGGCAACAGGCCGAGCACCGCACCCATGTTGATCACGGCCTGGGCCATGATCCAGGTGGTCACGCCTCCCGCTGCGTACCGTACGAAGGGGTCCTCCGTGCGTCCGGCCACGCGGATACCCGCATAGCCTAGAGCCGCGAAGAGGGCGAGCACCGACAGCGTCCCCGCCAGGCCCAGTTCCTCCCCGGTGATGGCGAAGATGAAGTCGGTGTGCGGTTCAGGGAGTTCTCCCCATTTTTCCATACTCGCCCCGAGCCCGGAACCGAAGAGCCCGCCGGAGGCCAGCGCGTAGATGCCGTGGACGGCCTGCCAGCACTGGTCGCCGGGGCCCGGATCGGTGGCGGCGATGCAGGCGAGCCGGGACATCCGGTGCGCGCTCGTCTTGATCAGCAGCGCGCCGAGCACGGTCGCGGCGCCCAGCACCCCCGAGAACAGCCGCGTCGGGGCGCCGGCCAGCCACAGCAGTCCGAAGAGGATCGCGGTGAGGATGATCGTGGTGCCCATGTCCCCGCCGAGCATGATCAGCCCGAGCAGGAGAAAGGTCACCGGCGTCAGCGGAACCAGCAGGTGCTTCCACTGCGTCAGGAGTTTCTTCTCCTGTTTGCGGGCCAGCAGGTCCGCGGCCCACAGGACCAGCGCGATCTTGGCGAACTCGCTCGGTTGCATCTGGAAAGGGCCGCCGAGGCTGATCCAGTTCTGGTTGCCGTTGACCGCTACCCCGATGCCCGGAATCTGCACCATGCCCAGCAGGAACACCGAGCCGGCGAGCAGCGGGTAGGCGAGCGCCCGGTGCCGCCGGACCGGCATACGGGCGCCGAGCAGCATGAGCCCGCCGCCGAGGACGGCCGCCAGCAGCTGTTTGCGGAAGAAGTACGACGGCGCCAGACCGGACTGGAGGGCCTTGATCTGCGACGCCGAGTAGACCATCACCAGTCCGAGGACGGTGATCAGCAGGCTGCCGCCGAGGATGAGGTAGTAGGCGGTCAGCGGGCGGTCCCAGGCCCGCCGTGCGCGGGCGTAGAGCCCGCGCGGGCCGCCGGGGGTCCGGCTGCCGCGCGGCGGGCGCACCGTCGCGGGGGTCCGGCGTACCGGGCGCGACTGCGCCGGTCTCGCCGATCGGGCGGTCATCCTCGTCCCCTCCACGGGTGCGCTCGCCGCCGGCAGCGACGGCAGCGGGGAGAAACGTCTAGTGACCGTTGGCGGCCAGTTCGCCCACCGCGTCGGCGAAGGCGTCACCCCGCTTGTTGTAATTGACGAACATGTCCATCGAGGCGCAGGCCGGCGCCAGCAGCACCGTGTCGCCGGTCTCGGCCAGCCGGGTCGCTTCCCGTACGGCCTCGGACATCGCCCCAGTGTCGGTCCGGTCGAGGTCGACCACCGGGACATCAGGGGCGTGTCGCACCAGGGCTTCGCGAATCAGCGCCCGGTCGGCGCCGATGAGGACCACTGCGCGCAGCCGCTCGGCGGACTTGCGCACCAGCTCGTCGAAGGTCGCGCCCTTGGCCAGTCCGCCGGCGATCCACACGATGTGCTCGTACGCCGCCAACGACGCCTCGGCGGCGTGGGTGTTGGTGGCCTTGGAGTCGTCGATGTAGGTGACGCCGGCGATGTCCGCGATGTGCTGGATGCGGTGCGCGTCCGGGTGGAAGGCACGCAGCCCGTCGCGTACCGCGGTGGCCGGGACGCCGAAGGCGCGGGCCAGCGCCGCGGCGGCGAGGGCGTTGGCGATGTTGTGCGGGGCCGCGGGCGTGATGTCCGAGACCTCGGCGAGTTCCTGCGCCTGCCGGTGCCGGTCCTCGACGAAGGCGCGGTCGACGAGGATGCCCTCGACGACGCCCAGTTGGGAGGGGCCCGGGGCGCCGAGGGTGAAGCCGATCGCGCGGCAGCCCTCCTCGACGTCGGCGGCCCGGACCAGGTCCTCGGTCACCGGGTCGGCGACGTTGTAGACGCAGGCGACGGTGTTGCCCTCGTAGATCCGGCCCTTGGCGGCGGCGTACGCCTCCATGGAGCCGTGCCAGTCCAGGTGGTCCGGGGCGAGGTTGAGGACGGCCGCGGAGTGCGCCCGTACGGAGGGTGCCCAGTGCAGCTGGTAGCTGGAGAGCTCGACGGCGAGGACGTCGTAGGACGTGGCGTCCTCCCGGCCCTCGCCGAGCACCACGTCGACGAGCGGGACGCCGATGTTGCCGACGGCGGCGGTCCGCAGACCGGCCGCCTTCAGGATCGAGGCCAGCATCTGGACGGTGGTGGTCTTGCCGTTGGTGCCGGTGACCGCCAGCCAGGGCGCGGCTTTCCTGCCGTCCCGTCCGCGCAGCCGCCAGGCCAGTTCGACATCGCCCCATACCGGGACGCCTGCCTGCTCGGCCGCCAGGAAGAGCGGGCTGGTCGGCTTCCACCCGGGGGTGGTGACGACCAGTTCGGTGCCCTCGGGGAGGGTGTCCCCGTCGCCCAGCCGGACGGTCACGCCCGCCCGTCGCCCACCACCACCCTCCCTGGAGGCGCTTCGCGCCGCAGCCCATTGCTCCAGCTCGGCCGCCTGGGCCCGTTCGCGCTCGCCGTCGCTGCTGTTGACGACGGTGACGCGGGCGCCGAGGCCGGCCAGGGCGCGGGCGGCGGGGACGCCGCTCACGCCGAGACCGGCCACGGTGATGTGCATCCCCGCGAAGTCGGGGGAGTGCTGCGGCTCGTTCCCGGTCACTTCGACGCCTGCCAGCCGCCGTAGAAGATGCCCAGGCCGACGATCACGCACATGCCCTGGATGATCCAGAACCGGACCACCACAAGGACTTCGGACCACCCCTTCAGTTCGAAGTGGTGCTGTAGTGGCGCCATGCGGAAGACCCGCTTGCCGGTGAGCCGGAAGGATCCGACCTGGATGACCACGGACATGGTGATCAGGACGAACAGGCCGCCGAGGACGGCCAGCAGCATCTCCGTGCGGGAGCAGATCGCCAGACCGGCGAGCGCGCCGCCCAGGGCCAGCGAGCCGGTGTCGCCCATGAAGATCTTGGCGGGTGAGGTGTTCCACCACAGGAAGCCGAAGCAGGCTCCCATCAGGGCGGAGGCGACGACCGCGAGGTCGAGGGGATCTCGCACTTCGTAGCAGCCGGGTCCCGCGGTGATCAGGTTGGCGCAGGACTCCTGGTGCTGCCAGATGCCGATGAAGGTGTACGCGCCGAAGACCATCACCGAGGCGCCGGTGGCCAGGCCGTCGAGGCCGTCGGTGAGGTTCACGCCGTTGGACATCGCCAGGATCATGAACAGCGCCCAGAGGACGAAGAGCACCGGGCCGATCTGCCAGCCGAAGTCCTGGGTGAAGGAGAGCCGGTCCGAGGCGGGGGTCTGGCCGCGGAGGTCGGCGAACTGGAGCGAGAGCACCGCGAAGGCGATGCCGACGATCAGCTGGCCGGCCATCTTCGCCTTCGCCCGCAGGCCCAGCGAGCGCTGCTTGACGATCTTGATGTAGTCGTCGAGGAAGCCGACCAGGCCCATACCGGCGAAGAGGAAGAGCACCAGCACGCCGGAGAAGGTCGGATCGCTGGAGGTGATCACCTTCGTGACGACGTACGCGATGATCGTGGCCAGGATGAAGGAGATGCCGCCCATGGTGGGCGTGCCCTTCTTGCTGCCGTGGGTGCGGGGGCCGTCATCGCGGATGAACTGCCCGTACCCCTTCCTGGCCAGCAGCTTGATCAGCAGGGGGGTGCCGATCAGGGTCAGGAAGAGCCCGATCATTCCGGAGAAGAGGATCTGCTTCATCGAGTTCATCGGGACGCGGCTCCGCCCTCAGCGCCGGACACGCCCTCGTCGGCCAGCAATGCCGCGGCCACCCGCTCCAGGCCCACCGACCTGGACGCCTTCACCAGCACGACGTCTCCCGGTCGCAGCTCCCTGCGCAACAGGTCGACCGCCGCCCGCGTGTCGGACACGTGCACCGACTCCTCACCCCACGAACCCTCGTTCTTGGCGCCCATGTCGAGCCAGGCCGCTTCCCTGCCGCCGACCGCCACGAGCTTGCTGACGTTGAGCCGGACGACCAGCCGCCCGACCGCGTCGTGTTCGGCGAGTGACTCCCCGCCCAGCTCGGCCATCTCACCGAGCACCGCCCACGTACGAGCTCCCTGTGCCTTGCCGGCGGCGCCCATGGCGACCAGCGCACGCAGCGCCGCTCGCATGGACTCGGGGTTCGCGTTGTAGGCGTCGTTGACGACCGTCACGCCGTCCGCGCGCTCGGTGACCTCCATCCGCCAGCGGGAGAGCGTGCCGGCTTCGGAGAGCGCGGTGGCGATCTCGTCTACGGGCATGCCCAACTCGTGGGCGACGGCGGCCGCGGCGAGCGCGTTCGACACGTGGTGCTCACCGTACAGCCGCATGGTCACATCGCTGCACCCGGAGGGTGTGTGAAGCGTGAAGGAGGGCTGTCCGAGGCCGTTGAGCCGGACATTCGCGGCACGTACGGCGGCGTCCTCGGCCTCGCCGAAGAGGACCGTACGGGCCTTCGTACGGGAGGCCATGGCACGGACGTACGGATCGTCGGCGTTGAGCACCGCCACACCGCCGTCCTCGGCCGCGGGCAGCGCCTCGACGAGTTCGCCCTTCGCCTCGGCGATCTGCTCACGGCCCCCGAACTCGCCGATGTGCGCGGTGCCGACGTTGAGGACCACGCCGACCCGGGGCGGGGTCAGCTCGGCGAGGTAGCGGATGTGGCCGACGCCGCGGGCACCCATCTCCAGGACGAGATGACGGGTGGCGGCATCGGCGCGGAGCGCGGTCAGGGGCAGCCCGATCTCGTTGTTGAGGTTGCCTTCCGGCCACACGGTGGGGCCGTGCCGCTGGAGGAGCTGGGCGATCAGGTCCTTGGTGCTGGTCTTGCCGGCGGAGCCGGTGAGACCGACGACGGTGGTGCCCAGCCGCTCGACGACGGCGCGGGCCAGGGCGCCGAGAGCTGCGACGACGTCGTCGACGACGATCGCCGGGACGCCGACCGGGCGGGCGGCGAGCACCGCCGCGGCGCCGGCCTCCACCGCGCCGGCGGCGAAGTCGTGGCCGTCGACGCGCTCACCGGCGAAGGCCACGAACAGGCCACCGGGGCGGACCTCACGGGAGTCCGCCACGACCGGCCCGGTGACCTCGCGGCCCGGGTCCGGTATGTCGTGCTGCTGTCCGCGGACGATGCTCGCGATCTCGGCGAGCGACAGGGAGATCACAGGTCACCCCCGGAGCCGTGCAGGAAGTGCCAACAAGAGGATTGTGCGCGCATGGCGGTGTGTCATCCCTGGTGGTTCGGCTGCTGTGACTGCTGCGACTTCTGCGCCGGCATCGCGGATTCGATCGCGGCGCGCAGCACCTGGCGGTCGTCGAAGGGCCGGACCACTCCGGCGATGTCCTGGCCCTGCTCGTGGCCCTTGCCCGCGACGATCACGGTGTCGCCGGGCTCGGCGCGGGCGACGGCGGCGGCGATGGCGGCGGCCCGCTCCTCCTCGACCAGCACCGTGCCGCGTTCGTGGACCGGCACCTCCGCGGCGCCCGCCAGCATGGTGGCCAGGATCGCGAGCGGGTCCTCGTTGCGCGGGTTGTCGGAGGTCAGGATGGCCGTGTCGGCGAGGCGGGCCACCGCGGCGCCCATGGGGGCGCGCTTGTGCGGGTCGCGGTCGCCGCCGCAGCCGAGGACGGCGTGCAGCTTTCCGGTGGTGACCTTCCGCAGGGCGCGCAGAACCGATTCGACCGCGTCGGTCTTGTGGGCGTAGTCGACGACCGCGAGATACGGCTGGCCGGCGTCCACCCGCTCCAACCGGCCGGGGACGCCGGGGACCGCGGCGACGCCGTCGGCGGCGGTCTGCGGGTCGATGCCTGCCACGACCAGCGAGACGATCGCGGCGAGCGCGTTGGCGACGTTGAACGGGCCGGCGATCGGGGAGGCGGCGCGCACCTTCTGGCCCCCGGGGCCGTGCACGGTGAAGGTCGAGCCGAGCGTGCCGACCTCGACGTCACCGGCGCGCCAGTCCGCGTCCGGGTGGCCCTCCGCGGAGAAGGTGGTGACCGGGACCTCGGCCTCGCCGGCGGCGAGCCGCCGGCCGTACTCGTCGTCGATGTTGACCACGCCGGCCCGGCTGCGGGCCCGGGTGAAGAGCTGGGCCTTGGCCTGGAAGTAGTCCTCCATGCCGGAGTGGAACTCCATGTGCTCCGGGCTGAGGTTGTTGAAGATCGCGACGTCGAAGACGCAGCCGTCGACCCGGCCGAGCACCAGCGCGTGGCTGGAGACCTCCATCGCCACCGCGCGGACCCCGCGCTCGCGCATCACGGCGAACAGCGCCTGGAGGTCGGTGGCCTCGGGGGTGGTGCGCTCGGACTTGATCCGCTCGTCGCCGATCCGGGTCTCCACGGTGCCGATCAGGCCGGTCAGCCCGCCCGCCCGGCGCCCGCCGCCGCCCTCGGCCGCCTGCGCCGCGCGCAGCCCGCCCTCGATGAGGTACGCGGTGGTGGTCTTGCCGGAGGTGCCGGTGATGCCGATCTGGAGGAGGTCCTCGCCCGGTGCCCCGTAGATCGAGACGGCCAGGGCGCCCATCCGCCCGCGCGGGTTGTCGACGGCCAGGACCGGCAGGCCCGTCGCGGCGGCCCGCTCGGCGCCCGACGGGTCGGTCAGGATCGCGGCGGCGCCGAGGTCGGCGGCCTGAGCGACGAAGTCCGCGCCGTGCAGGCGGGCGCCGGGCAGCGCGGCGTAGATGTCGCCGGGGCGGACCGCACGGGAGTCGTGCGTGATACCGGTGACCTGGACGGCGGATGCGCCGGCCGGTACCGGGGTCGCCAGCTGCTCGGCGAGGTCGGCCAGGGGGGTGGGGCGGACCTGCTCGGGTCGGGGCGCACCCGGATATCTGCCGGGGCCGCCCTTCTCCGCGTTCTTCGCGTGCTGGGTTTTCTGGGACTGATCAGCTTGTGACACGGCGGTGAGCGTACCGGGCACAACGGGCCCGGGGCGAAAAGAGGGCTTCGCCGGGGCTCTGTTTCCGGGCTCGTGCGGCCCTTCGGGAGTGATCGTCGTCACGGCGGTGTTGCCTCGTTTTCATTCGCCTGGCTTGAACGTGACCGGCAGCCGCGGGGCGGGGGCGCCGGTCGGCGGGACCTGGAGGGTTTTCAGCGCGAACGCCATGACCTGCTGGAAGACCGGACCGCAGACCTGGCCTCCGAAGTAGCTGCCCTTGGTGGGGTTCTGCACGGCGCAGTAGACGGTGATACGGGGCTTGTCGGCGGGCGCGAAGCCGGCGAAGGAGGCGGTGTAGCCGTGGTAGCGGCCGGTCTTCGGGTCCACCCGGTTGGACGTGCCGGTCTTGCCGCCGACGCGGTACCCGTCGATCTTCGCCTTCGCTCCGGTGCCCTCCTCGTCGTCCACCACCGATTCCAGCATGGTGGCGAGCGTCTCGGCGGTCTTCTGACTGACCACGCGGTCCTTGGCGGGCTTGGCGGCCGGCACGTACCGGCCGTCGGGTCCGGTGGTGCCGCGGACGAGGGTGGGGGCGATCCGCTCGCCTCCGTTGGCGATCGTGGAGTAGACAGAGGCGGCCTGGACCGCGTTGAGGGACAGGCCCTGGCCGAACGGGATCGTGTACTGCTGGGAGGTGTTCCAGTCCTGCGGTCTGGCCAGGATGCCGTCCGTCTCGCCGGGGAAGCCGAGGCCGGTCGGCCGGCCGATGCCGAACTTGCGCAGGTAGGAGTAGAGGACCTGGTTGGCCTGGGGCTGGGTCTTGCCCAGCTGGCCGGCCGCCATGATCGTGCCGATGTTGCTGGACTTGGCGAGGACGCCGTTGAGCGTCAGGTTCCAGGTGGCGTGGTCGACGTCGTCGGAGAACAGCCGGTCGCCGCGGTGCAGCCGGTTGGGCACGGTGACCCGGGTGTACGGGGTCGCGACGCCCTGTTCCAGGACGGCGGCCATCGACATCAGCTTGCTGGTGGAGCCCGGCTCGAAGGCGTCGGTGAGGGCGGCGTTGCCCAGCGCCTCCGGGTTGGCCTTCGCGACGTTGTTGGGGTCGAATCCGGGCGCGTTGGCCAGGGCCAGGATCTCGCCGGTGCGGGTGTCCTGGACGACGACGTAGCCGCGGTCCGCCTGGGACTTCCTGACCTGGTCGGCGATGGCCTGCTGAGCCGCCCACTGGATGTCGCGGTCGAGGGTCAGCTGGACGTCGGTGCCCGGGACGGCGGGGTGCTCCTGGGTGTCGGCGGTGGGCACCCGCCGGCCGCCGGACTGGGCGTAGACGAGCTTGCCGTCCTTGCCGGCCAGTTCCTTGTCGAGCTGGGCCTCCAGGCCGCCGGCGCCCTTGCCGTTGCCGCCGACGAAGCCGAGGACGCCGGCGGCGAGGTCGTGACCCGGGTAGACGCGCTTGCTGTGCTTGTCGGCGAAGATCCCGACCAGGACGTCCGGCCGGGGCGCGCTCTTGGGAGCGGCGGCGGCCTTGGCGTCCAGGGACTTGCGCAGGTCCTTGATCCGCCGCCAGACCTGGGGGGTCTGCTGCCGGGCGAGGAGCGCGTATCGGGACTTGGGCCGGGCGAGCTTCGCGGTGAGGGTGTCCCGCGACTCCCCGAGGATCGGCGCGAGCAGCGCGGCGGCCTGCTGCGGCGCGCCCTTGATCTTGATCTTGTCGGGGGCGAGCAGGCTCGGGTCGGCGGTGATGTCGTACGCGTCGACGGTGGTGGCCAGGTCCACCCCCTCCCGGTCGGTGATCGCACCGCGCGCGGCGGCCAGCTTGACCGGGACGTAGCGGTTCTCGTTGGCCTTGGCGGCGTACGCCCCGGCGTCCACGGCCTGCACCTGCACGAGCCGTACGACGAAGGCCAGCATCACCAGCGTCAGCGCCAGGGAGACCAGCCGCAGCCGCGGGCGCGGGCTGCCCAGGCGGAGCGCGTTGGCGACCGGCCGGGGGCGCGCGGCGGGGGGCCGGGGGCCGCCGGACCGGGAGGTGCCCTGGCGGGGGGCGGGGCGCCGGCCGGCGGCGGGCCGCCCGCCGCGGGCAGCGGCCCCGTTGCCGGTCCGGGCGGGACGCGGGACGCGGCGGGGGTCCCTGGGCTCGGTCATACCGCGGTCTCCGGGGCGTGCGCGGGGGTGGCGGGGAGCGGGGCGCCGCCGTACGGCCGCGGGGCCGGTGCGGCGTACGGGGGTGCGGCCTCGGGCGTCACGGGGTCACCTGCCGGAGGTCGTCGGGGCGAGGGCGGCTGAGCGTCCGGACGCCCGCGAGGCGGATGCGGACGGGGACGGCGAGTCGGTGAGCACGGCGGCCGGGACCACCGGGGTGGCCATCGGGCCCGGGGAGGCGGTGGCGCCCGGGGTGCTGGGGGCGAGCGGGCTCAGCGGCATCCGCGCGGCCTCGGGGGCCGGCGCAGCCTGCGAGACCGGCGCCGTCTGCGGAACCGGTGCGGCCTGCGGGACCGGTGCCGGGGGCCCGCCGGACGGGCCGAGCGGCGACGGCTCGGCGGACGCGGCCAGCGGCGCCCCCTCGGACGCGGCCACGCCCGGCTTGCCGCGGACCGTGCCGTCCGGCAGCAGGAAGACCGGGATGCCGCCGGGCACCATGCCCAGCTTGCGGGCCCGGCGCGCCAGCTCGTCCGGCGCGGAGTAGCCGTCCACCTCCTGCTGGAGCGCCTGCTGCTCGTCCGTCAGCTCGCTGGTCTTCCGCTCCAGCTTGCTGAGTTCGAACGACCCTTGGTTGAGCGCCGAGTTGAGCAGCAGCAGGGCGATCAGCCCGGACCCCAGGAGCACCACGACGAGCAGCACGAAGGGCGTGCGCGCGGCCGTCGCGCCCCGCGGGGCGGAGGGCAGCAGCGCGGCGAGGCGCTGCCTCCCGCGGGGCCGGCCCCCCTGGCGTGTCACGCGATGTCCTCGCGGATGCGCTCGGCGCCGCGCAGCCGGGCGGGGGCCGCGCGCCGGTTCTCGGCGACCTCCTCCTCCGTGGGCAGTTCGGCTCCGCGGGTCAGCAGCTTCAGCCGGGGCTGGTAGCGCTCGGGGACGACCGGCAGCCCGGGGGGCGCGGTGTTGCCGGCACCGGCCGCGAAGACCTGCTTGACCAGCCGGTCCTCCAGCGAGTGGTAGGAGAGCACGGCGATCCGGCCGCCCACCGCGAGCGCCTTCACGGCGGCCGGGACGGCCCGTTCGACGCAGGCCAGCTCGCCGTTGACCTCGATGCGCAGCGCCTGGAAGGTGCGCTTGGCCGGGTTGCCGCCGGTGCGCTTGGCGGCCTGCGGCAGCGCCTCGCGGATCAGCTCGACCAGCCGGGCGCTGTTGTCGAACGGCTCCTTGGCCCGCTCGCGGACCACCGCCGAGACGATCCGCTTGGCCTGCTTCTCCTCCCCGTAGGAGCGCAGGATCCGGACCAGTTCCCCGGGCGGGTAGGTGTTGAGGACGTCGGCGGCGCTGATGCCGGTCGTCTGGTCCATCCGCATGTCCAGCGGGGCGTCCTGGGCGTACGCGAAGCCGCGCTCGGCCTCGTCGAGCTGCATCGAGGAGACCCCGAGGTCGAACAGCACGGCCTGGACGCGCGGCAGCCCCAGCCGGGCGAGGACCTGGGGAAGCTCGTCGTAGACGGCGTGCACGAGGGTGGCGCGGTCACCGTAGGGGGCCAGCCGCTCCCCGGCGAGCCGCAGCGCCTCCGGGTCGCGGTCGAGGGCGACCAGGCGGGCCTCGGGGAAGGCGGAGAGCAGCGCCTCGCTGTGCCCCCCGAGGCCGAGGGTGCAGTCGACGACGACCGCCCCGGGCTCGGCGAGCGCGGGGGCGAGCATGTCCAGGCACCGCTGGAGCATGACGGGTACGTGACGAGTGTTGCTGCTCATGCGGCGGCCTCGATGCGCTCGGCGGGCCTGCATGCGCGGAGCGCGCACCTTTTCCTGATTCGCTCGCTGCGCTCGCTCATATGCCTTCCGATGGTGTGCGGCAGGTGGGTCCCCGGCCGTTGGCTGGGGGGTTGCCGCACGTACCGCTTGGTCCCCGCCCGCTCTGAAGGGGAAGTGGCCCTCCGGCGACGGGGAAGAGACGTCGGATGACCGTGGAGCGGGAGGAGGCCGAACCGTACGTACGGATTTCACGCACGCGAGGGATCCGGGATCCTTAAGGAGAGCGTCACGCCTCCCACTTCGCGCCACTTTAGTCCACCTGCCGCCCCGGTCAATCAACCGGTTCCGCGCGTCCCGCGGCGGCTTGCCGGGGGCGTGCGGACGTCGCCGCGCGCGGCCTCGTCACCCCTGGAGCCCCGGCGCGAACCCGCATGTGGACTACCTCACAAGCTGTGATGTTGCCCCCTATGCCCGCCCTCACATAGCGCTGAACAAGCCACCGGCGATTACCGTGAATCCATGCCCATACCTGCGTCGCAGCCGTTGCCCCCGCCCTCCAAGACCGTCACCGACCGCCTCGTCGAGGCGAACCAGCGCTATGCCGCCGCCTTCACCGACCCCGGAATGGACGCCCGGCCGGTCCTCAAGGTCGCCGTGGTGGCCTGTATGGACGCCCGTATCGACCTGCACGCCGCGCTGGGCCTGGAGCTCGGCGACTGCCACACCATCCGCAACGCCGGCGGCGTGGTGACCGACGACATCATCCGCTCCCTGACGATCAGCCAGCGCGCGCTCGGCACCCGCTCGGTCGTCCTCATCCACCACACCGGCTGCGGCCTGCTGGGCCTGACCGAGGACTTCCGGCACGAGCTGGCCGCCGAGGTCGGGCAGCGGCCCACCTGGGCGGTCGAGGCGTTCAAGGACCTCGACGAGGACGTCCGGCAGTCCATGCAGCGGGTGCGCACCTCCCCCTTCCTGCCGCACACCGACGACGTCCGCGGGTTCGTGTTCGACGTGACGACGGGGCTGCTGCGGGAGATCGATCCGCGGAGCTGACACGGGGCGGGACCACCGTGGCGTGCGGCGATCCCGCCTGATCATCCCTCCCCCGACCTGGGATTGTCCGTCTTGCCCGGATAGGCCCGGCGCGACGGTGTGAGTTATCCACAGGCCATGACGCGAAGCCGCGCGGGCGGCAAGAATGCGTAGGTGACATCGCCCCGGCCGCGGTCGGGGACGATGCACGATCGGGGAGGGCCGGGTCCGTCAAGGGGGCGTCGGCCACCCGTGGAACGGGCCGAGGAGGGCCGAGTGACGACGTATGACGAACGAGCGAGCCTCAGCGATCTGACCAGCACCGCCGAGCGGGTTCACCGGTCGGTGGAGGGTGTGATCGAGGGCAAGCCGGAGGTCGTACGGCTCGCGCTGACCGTCCTGCTGGCCGAGGGGCATCTGCTCATCGAGGACGTGCCGGGCGTCGGCAAGACGATGCTCGCCAAGGCGCTCGCGCGGTCCATCGACTGCTCGGTGCGCCGCATCCAGTTCACCCCCGACCTGCTGCCGTCGGACATCACCGGCGTCAGCGTCTACGACCAGCAGCGGCAGGACTTCGAGTTCAAGCCGGGCGCGATCTTCGCCCAGATCGTGATCGGCGACGAGATCAACCGCGCCTCCCCCAAGACCCAGTCGGCGCTCCTGGAGTCCATGGAGGAGCGCCAGGTCACCACGGACGGGCAGACGTACGAACTGCCCAGCCCCTTCATGGTGGTCGCCACGCAGAACCCGGTGGAGATGGAGGGCACCTATCCGCTCCCCGAGGCGCAGCGCGACCGCTTCATGGCGCGGGTGTCGATCGGCTATCCCAGCCCGGCGGCCGAACTGCGGATGCTCGATGTACACGGCGGCGCCTCTCCCCTGGACGACCTCCAACCGGTGGCGCACGCCCACGAGATCGTGAAGCTGACGGAGGCGGTGCGCGCGGTCCATGTCGCGGAGCCGGTGCGCAGATACGCCGTGGACCTGGTGGCGGCCACCCGCAGCCACCCGGACCTGCGGCTGGGCGCCTCGCCGCGAGCGACGCTGCATCTGCTGCGCGCCGCGAAGGCGGCGGCGGCCATGGCCGGGCGGGAGTTCGCGCTGCCGGACGATGTCCAGTCGCTGGCGGCGGCGGTGCTCGCGCACCGTCTCCTGCCCACCGCCCAGGCCCAGTTGAACCGCCGTACGGCCGAGCAGGTCGTGCTGGAGATCGTGCAGCGCACCCCGGTTCCGAACCCGTCCGCACCGCAGTGGCGGCAGGTCCACGGCCGGCAGCCGCCCGGCGCGCGGGAGCTGTGATGTCCGCCGGGGGGAGCGAGGGGACCCCGGAGCCCGACGGGCTGCGCTCGGCCCTCGGAGGGCTGACGACGCGCGGCCGGTCGTTCCTGGCCGCCGGGCTGGCCGCCGCGGTGTGCTCGTATCTCCTCGGGCAGGCGGATCTGCTGCGGGTCGGTCTGCTGCTGGCGGTGCTGCCACTGGTGTGCGTCCTGGTCCTGCACCGCACCCGCTACCGCGTCTCGGGCAGCCGCACCCTCTCCCCCGCCCGGGTCTCCGCCGCCGCCGAGGCCCGCGTCCGGCTGCGGATGGAGAACCTCTCCCGGCTGCCCACGGGAGTGCTGATGCTCCAGGACCGGGTGCCGTATGTGCTCGGGCCGCGGCCCCGCTTCGTCCTGGACCGGGTCGAGGCCGGCGGCCGGCGGGAGGTGTCGTACCGCGTCCGCTCCGACCTGCGCGGCCGGTATCCGCTGGGCCCGCTGCAGCTGCGCCTCTCCGACCCGTTCGGCATGTGCGAGCTGACCCGCTCGTTCAGCACCTCCGACACCCTGACGGTGGTACCCCGGGTCGAGCCGCTGCCCGCGGTCCGGCTGACCGGCGAGGCCGCCGGGTACGGGGACGGCGGCCACCGCTCGCTCGCGCTGGCCGGGGAGGACGACGTCATCCCCCGCGGCTACCGGCACGGCGACGATCTGCGCCGGGTCCACTGGCGCTCCACCGCGCGCTACGGCGAGTTGATGGTGCGCCGCGAGGAGCAGCCGCAGAAGGCCCGCTGCACGGTCCTGCTCGACACCCGGGCCGCCGCCCACGAGGGCTCCGGGCCCGACTCGGCCTTCGAATGGGCGGTCGCCGGCGCCGCCTCGGTCGCGCTGCATCTGCTGGAGCGGGGGTTCTCGGTGCGGCTGCTGACGGACACCGGCAGCTCGGTTCCCGGCCCGGCCGGCAGCGGCGGCAGCGAGTCCGCCGACACTGCCGGCCTGCTGCTGGACAGCCTCGCGATCGTGGAGCACTCCGACGAGGAGGGCCTCGCCGCGGCGTACGAGGCGCTGCGCGGCGGCACGGAAGGGCTGCTGATCGGCTTCTTCGGCGACCTGGACGAGCGACAGGCGGCGGTCGCCGGCCGGATACGCCGCCACGGCAGCACCGCGATCGCGTTCGTCCTGGACGGCGACGCCTGGACCCGCGACCCCGGCGGGATCCGGTTCTCCCACGGGCAGACACCGGTCGCCGAGCGGCTGCGGATGCTGCGCGAGGCGGGCTGGGCGGCGCTGCCGGTGGAGCCGGGCGCTTCGCTGGCCGGGCTGTGGCAGGCCGCGGACCGGGCCGGAGCGGGTTCGGAGCCCGCGGCCGGAGCGGATCCGTCCGACACGGCTGCGGGAGGTGGGGCGTGAACGGCGCTCCCGGACGAAGTGAGGCAGGAGCATGAGCGGCCGGGCGAGGCTGGCGCTGTGCGCGATGGTGGCGACGCTGTGCGCCGCGTGCACGCTGCTGCCGCTGGTGGATCCGATCAGCTGGATGCTCCAGGCCGCGACCCTGCTGGCGCTGGTGACCGGCGTGGGAGCACTGGCCCGGCGGGTCCCGCTGGCCGGACCGCTGACCATCGGCGCGCAACTGCTGGCGGGCGTACTGCTGCTGACCGTGCTGTTCGCCCGCGACCAGGCGGTGGCCGGGCTGTTGCCGGGCCCGGACGCCGTCGCCGCGTTCGGCCGTCTGGTGCAGGAGGGCGTGCACGACGTCGGCCGGTACGCCATCCCGGCCCCCGTCACCCCGGGAATCCGGCTGCTGCTGGTCGCCGGGGTGCTGCTGATCGGCGTGATCGTGGACGCGCTGGCGGTCACCTACCGCAGCGCCGCACCCGCCGGGCTGCCGCTGCTCGCGCTCTATTCGGTGGCGGCCGGGCTGTCCCAGGGCGGCTCGGGCTGGCTGTGGTTCCTGGTGGCCGCCGCCGGCTATCTGCTGCTCCTGCTCGCCGAGGGCCGCGACCGGCTCTCCCAGTGGGGCCGGGTCTTCCGCGGTACGGGCACGGGCCGGCCGGGCTTCGGCGGCGGGCCGGCGCCGGTCCCGGTCCGTACGGGCCGCCGGATCGGCGCGCTGGCGCTGGGGATCGCACTGGCGGTGCCCGCCGTGCTGCCGTCCATGGGCGGCGGGCTGCTCGGCCCGGCCGCCGGCGCCGCCGGGCCGGGAGGCGGGGGCGGCACCATCTCCGCGATCAACCCGCTGGTCTCGCTCCAGGACAGCCTGAACCAACCGGAGGACCGGGAGGTCCTCAACTACCGCACCACCGCGGCCGACACCCGCGAGATGTATCTGCGGATCGTCGCGCTGGACCAGTTCGACGGCACGACGTGGAAGCCGTCCGAGCGGACGGTCACCGACGTCCCGGCCGAGCTGCCGCGCCCGGTCGGCCTGAGCCCCGAGGTGGCGAGCACCCGGATCAACACCTCCCTCTCGACCGCCCCGTGGTACGCCCAGAACTGGCTGCCCCTCCCGTACCCGGCGTCCAAGGTGGACATCCCCGGCCGCTGGCGCTTCGAGCCCGAGGGCCGCACGCTGGTCGGCGACCGCGGACAGAACACCCACGGCCTGCAATACCAGGTCGAGAGCCTCCAACTGCGGCCCACCGCCCAGCAGCTGGCCGATGCCCCGCCGCCGCCGGCCGCGATACTGCGCGAGTACACCAAGGTGCCGGCCACCCTCCCCGCGGTCGTCCGCACCACCGCCCGCCAGGTGACCCGCGGCGCCACGACCGCGTACGCCAAGGCCGTCAAGCTCCAGGACTGGTTCGCGCTCTACGGCGGCTTCAGCTACAACACCGAGGTCCGGGCGGGCAGCGGATCCGAGGCGATAGCCCGCTTCCTGGAGGACAAGCAGGGCTTCTGCGTGCACTTCTCCTTCTCGATGGCGGCGATGGCCCGCACCCTGGGCATCCCGGCCCGGGTCGCGGTCGGCTTCACACCGGGCACCAAGCAGCCCGACGGCACGACCTCGGTCGGTCTCAAGGACGCGCACGCCTGGCCCGAGTTGTACTTCCAGGGCATCGGCTGGACCCGCTTCGAGCCGACGCCGAGCCGCGGCAGCGTACCGGACTACGCCTACCCGGACACCTCGCACGCCCCCGCCCCGGGCAGCCCCACCCCGGAGCCCGCACAGTCCACCGCCCCCTCGTCCGAGCCGTCCGCGGGCCCGTCCTGCGGCCCCGGGGAGCACCGGGCAGGGGTCGGCGCGGCGTGCCTGGCGGCGCCCGCCCTGCCCGGATCCGGCGCGTCGGGCGGCGGCCCCTCGCCCTGGCCGCTGGTGGGCCTGGTCGCCGCGCTGCTGCTCGTCGTGCTGCTGCTCGCGACACCGCCGCTGTGGCGGGCCCGCACGCGCGCCCGGCGGCTGGCGGGCGGAGGACCGGCCGGCGACGGCGCGGCAGCCACCCTCGCGGCCTGGCGGGAGCTGCTGGACACGGGCTGGGACTTCGGCATCCTGCCGGACCGGTCGCTGACCCCGCGCAAGGCGGCGGCCCGGATCATTCGCGTCGGGGAACTGCAACCGGACGCCGCCGGTGCCGCCCAGCGCGTCGCGGCGGCGGTGGAGCAGGTCCTCTACGCCCCGCAGCCGCTGCCGGCGACCGGGCTCGCCGCGGACGTCCGGCTGGTGCGGTCCGGCCTGCGGGACGCGGCGACCCGCGCCCTGCGCCTGCGTGCCCGGTTCGCCCCGCGCTCCGCGGCCCGCCTCCGGTGGGCCTGCGCGGCCCGGTGGTCGGCCGTGCTGCTGCGCGGCCGCGGCAGCCGCCCGGTGGCCGCGGTCCGGCGCGCCACGGCCACCCTCCGATCACGCCGACGGCGCGGCGCACGGGCATAGGCCCGTGCGCCGCGTGACTGCGCCGTCACCGGTGGAGAGGGTGCGCGGGGCGCGGAGGCACGGCGTCCGGTGCGAGGGTGGCAGCAGCTCGGGCCCGGGCGCGCCGCAGCTACCGGGCCCGTGGGCACCGGGCCGGAGCGGAGGGCGTCTCCCGCATCCGCCGCGTGGTGCGTCGCAATCCGGGCGAGCCACCGCGGACCGTCCCAGGACACCGAGGGCCCACCCCGGCTCCCGCCGGGCGCGATGCCGTGCCGACCGCGGTGACAGGCCGGCGACCAGACAGGGGCCGGGCAGGACGCGCCGGGCGGGCAGGCAGGGCGTAGGACGAGACCCTCCGGCCCAGGCCCCTGGCCGACTCCCCGCTCGCGGCTCGCGGCTCGCGGCTCGCGGTTCAGGGCTCAGGGGCTCAGGGGCTCAGGGGCTCAGGGGCTCAGGGCAATGTAGTGCGGTCCCCGACACGATCAGGGGCCGCACCACGACATCACAGGAGCACCACGGACAGCACGGGAAGCAAGGGGAAGCACCAGGGAACAGCGCGGGAAGCTCCACGACATCGCAGGGAAGCACCACGGCACACAGTGCAAACATGCAGCTCACCGCGGCACCGGCGGCACTCACCGCTGCACCGGGAAGGGCTCCCCCCACACCGAGGAGAACCGTTCCCCCACCGGTCACCTCTCGCCCGGTGTATTCGGGCCGATCCGGGGTGACGAGGAGACTCGGCGAAGGGAGATCAAACGAAGGAGATCAAACGGTGGGCGATCAGGCGTAGGAGATCAGGCCGTTGCACATCGTGGGACATCCGTGCGGTGCGTGGGTACGTCGGTACAGCGACACATCGGTGCATCGGGGCCCGCCGGACACGGAGCGCTGCCCACTTGCCGTTGCTGGTCAGTGGCCCTGTTCGTCGCGTCGGCGCTGCCAGCGGTCCTCGATACGGTCCATCATCGAACGGCGCTGCCTGGCCTGCCGGCGCGCCGGCCCGCCGATGCCACCGGAGCCCGCTGCTGCCCGCCGCTCGCCCGCCTTCGGGGCCTTGCGCCACCCGGTGACGGCCAGAACGGCACAACCGAGCATGACGAGAAAGCCGACCACGCTGATCCAGATCTGCTGCGCGACCATTCCGGCCATGAGCAGGGCGATACCCAGCAGGAAGCCCGCGACCGCTTGGTAGACCCGTCGCCGGGTGTACGTACGCAGCCCGCTTCCCTCAAGCGCTGTCGCGAACTTGGGATCTTCGGCGTACAGCGCTCGCTCCATTTGCTCGAGCATGCGCTGCTCGTGCTCCGAGAGCGGCACGGAGTCCTCCTACTCGTCGGTCGCGGGGGGCGACCGGGGTGCGACCCTTTCAGGATAGGCAGGGAATCGCCCCCGTGAAACCCGCCCCTCTACGCCAATTCACTGGCCAAGCCGCCGCGGCGGCCGGTGGTGATGCTGGCTGCATTCCCCACCCACCAGTCCGTCATGCCGGAACGTCGTACCCCGATCATACGGGGCGAAGGGGCTGTTCGGGTGGCCTGTGGCCGACCGCACGCGGTGGTCGGGGCCACCACGGGGCCCGCCGTCCGCGGTCAGTCGCGCTCGGCGAGCACGTGCAGCTGGGTCGCCACGGAGTGGAAGGCGGGCTGCTCGGCGGCGGCGGCCTCCAGCTTCAGCAGCGCGTCCATGGCGCCGGGCTCGGTGTCGACGAGCACGCCGGGGACCAGGTCGGCGAAGACCCGTACGCCGTGCACCGCGCCGACCTTGAGGCCGGTGGCGGTGACCAGCTCGGTGAGCTGCTCGGCGGTGAACCGGCGCGGGACCGGGTCGCCCTCGCCCCAGCGGCCCGTGGGGTCGGTGAGGGCGTGTCGGGCCTCGGTGAAGTGGCCCGCCAGGGCGCGGGCGAGGACCGCCCCGCCCAGGCCGGCGGCGAGCAGGCTGAGGGTGCCGGCCGGGCGCAGCGCGTCTGCGGCGTTGTTCAGGCCCTCCGCGGGGTCGTCGACGTACTCCAGCACGCCGTGGCACAGCACGGCGTCGTAGCCGCCGCGCTCGACGACCTGGAACAGGCCGTGGGCGTCGCCCTGGACCGCGCTGATCCGGTCGGCCACCCCGGCCTCCGCGGCCCGGCGCTCCAGGGCGAAGAGGGCGTTCGGGCTGGGGTCGACGACCGTGACGCGGTGGCCGAGGCGGGCCACCGGCACCGCGAAGTTGCCGCTGCCGCCGCCGGTGTCGAGGACGTCCAGGGCGTCGCGGCCGGCGGCCTTGACCCGGCGCTCCAGGGCGTCTTTGAGGACCTCCCAGACCACGGCGGTACGAAGGGATGCGCGCGGGCGCAGCAGGTCAGACACGGCGGGTGGCTCCTCGGCGGGGGCATGAACATCCAGTCGCTCACCACCCTATTCCGTATTCGGCCCGGCGCCGTGCCCAGCCCGCACCGGGCGACGGACATCGCCGCGAGGCGCCACCTCCGTCCCCGCGGCGCAGCGCCCCCGTCCCCATGGCGCACCGCGCCCACTCCTGCGGCGCGCCGCCCGAGCCGGGCTCTATGCGCCCCCCCGCCGCATCTCCCGCGCTGTGCACTGCGTTACCCGCCCCCCGCGCTGCGTTACCCGCACTGCGATTGCGTTTCCCGCACTGCGATTGCGTTTCCCGCACTGCGATTGCGTTTCCCGCACTGCGATTGCGTTTCCCGCGCTCCGCGCTGCGTTACCCGCGCTCCGCGCTCAGACCGCCCGCTCCGCGCGCTGCGGCGGGAGTGCCGGCTGGATCCGCAGCAGCCGCTCCACGAGGTGCAGGAACAACTCCGCATCCCGCAGCAGGTCGTCGGCGTCGCGGCGGCTGGCCGCGCCGGCTATGCCGGCCTCGGCCCTGGCCCGCCGGCCGGCGCCGGCCGCGAACAGGGCGCTCCACTCGGCCAGTTCGGGAGCGACCTCGGGCAGCACGTCCCACGCGCTCCGGATACGCTGCCTCCGGCGCACGGTGGTCTCCGGCCGGCCGCGGACGGCGAGGACGGCGGCCGCGGTGCGCAGCGCGGCCAGATGCGCCGTGGCGAACCGCTCGTTGGAGCTCTCCAGGGTCTGGGCCTCGTCGAGGCCGTGCTGGGCCTGGGCGAGCAGGTCGAGGGCGGCGGAGGGCGCCGCCGTCCGCCGCAGGACGGGGTGGACATCGCTCGGGGGACCGTACGCAGCGGAGCTGCCCGCGGTGGGACGAGCTGCCATGACGAACCTCCTGTCGTCGCATGCCGGTTCAGGACCGAATACCGATTCGGACCGCTGACCCCATCGTGAGGTACACCACTGACAATCGGCCCTGACCTGCACTTTCGTCCGAATCGAGGGGTATTGCCGGGGGGTACGGGACGCCGCCCGGGCGCGGTTGCGCGGCGCATCTCGCACGGATCGCCCGGACCCCTTGCGGAATGGGCCGCGGAATCCCCATACTTTTTGAACTGACCAGTCAGTTCAAGGAGGGATCGTGGACAGCACCCCGCACGGGGCGGCGGTCACGGCCGCGGGATTCGGCGTCAAGGGCCCCCGTGGATGGGCGTTCCGGGGCATCGACATCACGGCGGAGCCCGGCGCGCTGATCGCCGTACAGGGGCCGTCGGGCTCCGGCCGTACGTGCCTGCTGCTCGCGCTCACCGGCCGGATGAAGACCGCCGAAGGCACCGCCGAGGTCGGCGGGCTGCCGTTGCCCAAGAGGATGGCCGCGGTCCGGTCCGTCACCGCGCTCGCCCATGTACCCGGGATCGCCGAGCTCGATCCGGCGCTGACCGTAGGCGAACATCTGCGTGAACGCGCCCTGCTGCAGGGCCGGTTCGGCGGTTCGCTCGGCACGCTGCTGCGGCCGCGGCAGGAGCGCCGGGCCGCGGCCCGCGCCCTCGTGGACGCCGCACTCACCGCCGCCGGGCTGGACCTGGACACGCTGCCCAAGGGGATCCGCACCTCCGTACGCGATCTGGAGCGACTGGAGGCGCTGCGGCTGACCGTGGCGCTGGCGATGATCGGCGGCCCACGGCTGCTGGCCGTCGACGACACCGATCTGAAGCTGTCCGACGAGGAGCGCGCCGCGGCCTGGGCGATGCTGCGCTCCCTCGCGGCGGCCGGCACCACCGTGCTCGCGGTCTGCAGCGAGCCGCCGCAGAACACCGCGGGCGTGGTGCTGGTGCGCACCGGCCGCCCGGAGCAGGACGCTGCCGACGCCCCCGTGGACGGCGGGCACGACGACGAGGAGGGAGCGGCCGATGCGCTCGCCGAAGCTGGCCGCGCTTGAGCTGAAGCGGTTCGGGAGGGGGAAGCTGCCGCGCGCCGCGCTCGCCGCCCTCCTGCTGCTGCCGCTCCTCTACGGCGCGCTGTACCTGTGGTCCTTCTGGGACCCCTACGGCCGGCTGGACAGGATCCCGGTCGCGCTGGTCAACGAGGACAAGGGCGCCGAGGTCGGCGGGAAGCGGATCTCGGCGGGCGACGGCATCGTCGACGGGCTGCGCGACAGCCACACCTTCGACTGGCGCCACGTGGATGCCAAGGAGGCCGCCCGGGGCGTCGAGAACGGCTCGTACTTCCTCTCGCTGTCCATCCCGCAGGACTTCAGCCGGAAGATCGCCTCCAGTTCGGGGAGTCACCCGGAGACCGGCCTGCTCAAGGTCCGCACCAACGACGCGAACAACTACATCGTGGGGCAGATCTCCCGGACGGTGTTCTCCGAGGTCCGCTCGGCGGCCTCGGAGAAGTCCTCGCGCACCTTCCTGGACAAGATCTTCGTCTCGTTCTCGACCCTGCACGGCAAGACCGAACAGGCCGCCGACGGCGCCGACCGGCTCAAGAACGGCATCGGCCAGGCCAAGGAGGGCGCCGGCAGGCTGGCCGACGGCCTGGGCACCGCGAAGAACGGCAGCGGCAGACTGGTCGGCGGCCTGGGCGACCTGGACGCCGGCGCCGGACGGCTCACCCAGGGCAGCACCGACCTCGCCAAGGGGGCCGGTACGGCCGCCGACGGATCGCGCCAACTGGCCGACGGGGCCGGGCAGGTGGCCGACGGGACCCAGCAGCTGGCCGACACGGTCAACGGGCTCGTCGGCAGGGTCGGGCCGTTCATCCGGGCGCACGGCAAGGAGATCGGCGAGGCGGCGCAGCTGGTGGCCGACGGCTCGCAGGCGGTCCGCGACCACCTGGACAAGCTGCCCGCCGCGGCCGCCACGGGGGCGAAGCTCTCCCGGGGGATCGCCGACCACCTGGACACGTACTACCGGCTGCGCTGCGACGGCGTCATCACCCTGGACACCTCCTGCGCCGAGCTGAAGCAGATCAAGGACCAGGCGGCCACCGCGGCGGACACCGCCGAGGAGGTCAGCGGCTACGTCCACGACCAGCAGAACCTCGACCAGCTGGGCCGCGACCTGGCCACCCTGCACTCCCTGGCCGCCGAACTGGCGCAGCACGGACCGACCCTCGGCGCCGACATGGACGCCGCGGTCCAGAAGATCAACGACCTCAACGACGGCGCCCACCAGGTCTCCGCGGGCGCCCGCAAACTGGCCGCGGGCAACGCCCAGTTGGCCGCCGGCGCGGGCCGGCTCAACGACGGCGCCCAGCAGCTGCACGACGGGACCGGGCGCGCCGCGTCCGGTATGAGCGACCTGGACTCCGGCGTCGGCAGGCTCAAGGACGGCGCGCGGACGCTGGACGGCGGGATGTTCAAGCTCTCGGACGGCTCGGCCGAACTGGCCGGCGGGCTGCACGACGGGGCGCGGCAGATCCCCGACTACGGGAAGAAGGACCGCGACGCGCGCACCCTGGTGATGTCCGACCCGGTCCAGCTGGCGTCCGACGCCGCCCACAAGGCGCCCAACTACGGCACGGGGTTCGCCCCGTACTTCATCCCGCTGTCCCTGTGGGTCGGCGCGATGGTGGCGTACATGCTGATCGCGCCGCTCAACCGGAGGGCGCTGGCGATGGGCGCGTCCCCGTGGCGGGTGGCGCTGTCCGGATGGCTGCCGGTGTTCGGCATCGGGGTGCTCCAGACCGCGGCGCTGATGTCCGTCCTGCACTTCGCGCTCGGCCTGGAGATGGTCAGGGCGGCCGGCACGATCGGCTTCCTGGTGCTGGTCACGGCGTGCTTCTCGGCCATCGTGCAGTGGCTGAACGCGAAGTTCGGGCCGGCCGGGCGGATCCTCGTCCTGGCGCTGCTGATGCTCCAGTTGACGTCGGCGGGCGGCACCTATCCGGTGCAGACCAGCCCGGGCTTCTTCGGGGCCATCCACCCCTACCTGCCGATGAGTTACATCGTGGCCGGGCTGCGGCGGCTCATCACGGGCGGCGACCTCGCGCCCGTATGGCAGGGCAGTGCGGTGCTGCCGGCGTTCACCCTCGGGGCGCTCGCGCTGACCTCTCTGGCGGCACGGGGCCGCCAGGTCGTGCGCATGAAGGACCTGCACCCGGAGCTGAGCCTGTGAACGCCCACTCTCCCCCAGCTGCCGCTGGGAGGTACCCCCATCCCGCAGGAGCCCTGCCCGACACCCGGCGGGCTGCGCATCGATCCGTCGCGACCGGCACAATCGCCTCCATGGACAGCTCCAACACACGCCGCGACGCCACTCGGCGCAAACTCTTCGAAGCCGCGGTCACGCTCATCGCCGAACAGGGCTTCTCCTCCACCACGGTGGACGAGATCGCCGAGCGGGCGGGCGTCGCGAAGGGCACCGTCTACTACAACTTCGCGAGCAAGAACGTTCTCTTCGAGGAGTTGCTGCGGCACGGCATCGAGCTGCTGGCGACCTCTCTGCAGGCCGCCGCCGACGAGGTCGCCGACCGGGGCGGCACCCGGATCGACGCGCTGGACGCCATGATCCGGGCGGGTCTGGACTTCATCTCCCGCTACCCGGCGCTCACCCAGCTCTACGTCGCCGAACTGTGGCGCACCAACCGCGCCTGGCAGTCCACGCTGATGGTGGTGCGCCAGCGGGCCATCACGGTGGTGGAGGACGTCCTGCGGGACGCCGTGGCCGGAGAGGAGCTGAGCGAGGAGATCGACATCCCGCTGACCGCCTCGGCGCTGTTCGGGATGGTGCTGGTCGCCGCCCTGGACTGGCAGTCCTACCAGCCGGACCGCTCGATCGACGAGGTGCACGCGGCGCTGTCGCGGCTCCTCCAGGGGCGGGTCACCGGCCACTCCGACTGAGAGGCGGGCGGCCGGCGGAACGCGGCCGCCCCGTACACACAGGTGCGCTGCCCTGGCACGGATCGTTCCCCCGTCGATCCGACCAGGGCAGCGCTGCCCCCGTGTTTCCCCCGTACTCCCCCGTACATCCCCCGTCACGTCCGGGAGCCGCGCCGCTCCGCCGCCCCGTGTCGGCGGTGCGGCGCCGCTTCCCGTCCGTGGCCCCTACTTTTCCTTCCAGGGGGGTTCCGGCCCATCCGCGTACCTACTCATCTCGGCGTCTGAGTACGGATACTCAAAGCTGAGCACCGGGCCTCAGCGGCCGAGCGCCCGGCCCCGGCGACCGCCTACGATCTCCTGCGTGTCCGTACTTCCCTTGGTCTTCACCAGCGGCTGGGCGAGCGGGATCAACGCCTACGCCGTCGTCCTGCTCCTCGGCCTGCTCGGCGCCACCGGCGTCACCGACGAGGTGCCCGCCGCCCTGCAGCGCCCGGATGTCCTGATCGTCGCGGCGGTGCTCTTCGTGTGCGAGGCGGTCGCCGACAAGATCCCGTACGTGGACTCGGTCTGGGACGCCGTGCACACGGTGATCCGGCCGATCGCGGGCGGTGTGGTGGCGGCGCTGCTGGCCGGGCACAACGGGTCGCTGCCGGAACTCGCGGCGGGCGCCGTGGGCGGCTCCACGGCGCTGCTGAGCCATCTGGTCAAGGCGGGCACCCGGATCGCGGTCAACACCTCGCCGGAGCCCGCCAGCAACATCGTGCTGAGCCTGCTGGAGGACCTGGGCGCCGCGGGGATCATCGTCTTCGCCGTCTTCCACCCGGTGATCGCGGCGGTCGTCGCGGCGCTGCTGCTGGCCGCGGGCATCACGGTGGTGGTCCTCCTGTGGTCGCGGATCCGCCGCCATCTGCGGCGCCGGCGGCAGCGCCGCGAGGAGCGGCGGACGGCCGCGGCCCCGGCCGGCGACGCGGTGCCGCCCGCGGGCTGACCCGCCGCTGGCCCGCGCGGGCGGCCGCGGCGGGCGTTGTCAGTACCGCCGGATAAAGTCGCGGGCATGGCAGGGATTGCGGTGATCGGCGCCGGGATGGGCGCGATGGCGGCCGCCGCCCGGCTGGCCGTCGCGGGCCACCGGGTGGCGGTGTTCGAGCGCGACGCGACGTACGGCGGCGCGCTGCGCCGGTTCGAGCGGGACGGCTTCGCCTTCGACACCGGGCCCGGTCTGCTGCATCTCCCGGCCGTCTACCGCGATCTGTTCCTCAAGACCGGACGCGAGCCCCTGGAGAACTGCGTCGCGCTGACCCAGGTCGACCCCGCGAGCCGGCACGTCTTCGCCGACGGCACCTCCGTGGCGCTGCCGAACGCCTCGCGCGCCGGGGTCCTGGCGGCCCTGGACGAGGCGCTGGGCGGCGGCGCCGGCGAGCGCTGGAGCGATCTGGTGGGCCGCGCCCGCGAGGCGTGGGACGCCACCCGCCGGCCGCTCCTGGAGGAGCCGCTGTGGGCGGACTGGCGGGTCCTGGGGAGCGACCCGTATCCGGCGGTGCGCCGGCGCGGCCTTTTCGGGCGCGGCAAGGGCCCCACCACCGCCACCCTCGCGGAGGTCGCCCGGCGCGAGCTGGCCGACCCGCGGCTGATCGCCCTGCTGGAGAGCCATGCGCTGGCCTACGGCTTCGACCCGCGCGACGCCCCGGCGAGCGCGGCCGTGCTGCCGTACATGGAGCAGACCTTCGGCAGCTGGTACGTCCGCGGCGGGATGCGGGCGCTGGCCGACGCGCTGTACGAGCGCTGCCGGGCGCGCAAGGTGGAGTTCTCCTTCGGCGCCGAGGTGACCCGGATCGTCGAGAAGGACGGCCGGGCGGCGGGCGTCGAACTGGCCGACGGGCGGCTGGCCGAGGCGGAGTTCGTGGTCGCCGGCGTCGACCCCGTGCAGCTCCCCGGGCTGTGTGCCGGGCGGGAACCGTGGGGCGCGGACGCGGTCCGCCCCGATCCGGGGCCGGGAGACCGGGCCACCGCGCGGCTGACGGTCTGTCTGGCGCTGCGCGGCGCCCGCCCGCAGGAGGCCGTCCACCGGACCGTGGTCCACGCACCGGACCGCGCGGCCGAGCTGGCGGGCGTCTTCGGCGACGGCCACGGCCTCCGGGAGCCCTGCGCCCGGCCGACGGTGACGGTGCTGCGCCCCGACGACCCCGCCACCCGGCCCGACGACTGCCATGAGGCGGTCACCCTGACCGCCACGGTCGCCCCGCACGGCCCCGTCGACTGGTACGACCGTGAGGCACTGGCGGACGAGGCGGACCGGCTGACCGACGTCGCCGATGCCGCGGTACCGGGCCTGCGGGAGCGGGTGCTGTGGCGGGAGATCGTGCCGCCGACGGAGAGCGGGCTGGTGCCGGGGCCGGCGCTGGCGGGGCGGGAGGGGCGCTTTCTGCGCCCCGGCAACCGCACCGCGATACCGGGGCTCTACGCGGTCGGCGGCTGGTCCCACCCGGGCGGCGGGCCGGCGCACGCCGGGATGTCCGGCGCGATCGTCGCCGGCCTGATCGTGAACGGCGACGACTGGCACGGCTCGACCTGACGCCGCCGCGGCCCCGGGGGGCCGGCGGCTCAGTAGTGGTGGTGCTGCTCGCCGTACCCCTGCTGAGGGGGCGGGTACGGCGGCTGTTCCACGGCAGGTTGGGGATCGCGCTGCTGCGGCATCCAGACCCCGTCGTGCGGCGCCTCGCCGTACCCCTGGCCGGGGGTGCCCAGCGGCTGGCCCAGGGCGTCGTAGTGCTGGCCGTCGTAGTGCTGGGCGGCATAGGGAGCCTCGCCGAAGGGGCTGGGCTCCTCGTAGGGGTCGTAGTGCGCGGAGTACTGCTGGGTGCCGATGTACGGGTCCGAGTAGGGCGCCTGCCGGCTCTGGTGCAGACCGTCGTCATAGGCCGGGTAGGGGTCGGCATAGGCGTCCTGGCCGGCGGCGGGCGAGCCGTAACCGCCGCCGTAGGCATAGCCGTTGCCGTCGCTGTCGTGGGCGGCGTTGCCGAAGAGGTCGTACGACGGCGAGGGGGCCGGGGCGGGCGCCTGGGCGGCGCGGGCGTCGAGGCTGTAGATGCCGTAGGTACCGGTCTCGTCGGGCAGCGGCTGCGGCGCGTAGACGTTGGCGTCGGCCTGGGCGTAGACGGTGGCGGCATCCGGCCCCGGATACGGCATGGCGTACTGCTCGCCGTACGCGGAGCCGTCCTGGCCGGGGAGGGGCTGCGCGGCATAGCCGGCCGGGTCCGGTGCTGCCCCGTAGGGGTCCTGGCCCTCGAAGCCGCCGGTGCCGTAGCCGCTCCCGGCCGCGTACAGCTCCTCGGCGGTGCCCTGGCCGGCGGCGTCGACGAGCGCGGTGTCGCTGAGCACCGTGTCGCTGAACGCGGTGTCGCTGAACGCGGTGTCGGCGGGCGGGATGTCGGCGGGCGCGGCGTCGGCGGGCGGGACCGCCTCCACGTCGGAGACCTGCAGGGACGGTTCGGCGGCGCGCCCGCCGGACGGACGGGCCCGGCGCCGGCGGTTCTCCCTGGGCCTGCCGCCGATCGCCCAGCCGGCGGTGAAGCCGCGGCGGAAGGAGAGCGTCACATAGGTCTGCCCGACCGCGAAGGCGACGGCGCCCACGCCGATCACGACCACCGACGGGATGAGGACGCCGGCCACCACCCCGAGGAATCCGGTCAGGGCCAGCAACCGCCAGCGCAGCCGGGCCTTGTGCTGGAAGAGCACCTCACCGAGCAGCCACAGGGCGACCAGGGCGAACGCGATGTAGAGGATCATCCAGCCCATATGCGCCCCTCTTCCGCCGGAGTCCGGCCACCATGGTCAGGGCCGCTGGTGCAGCCCCAGATTCTCGTAGATTTCCAGGGTCGCCGTGGAGTGGTTCAGGGTAATGAAGTGCAACCCGGGAACGTCCTCGGCCATCAAGCGCGCACACAGTTCCGTCGCGTACTCGATGCCAATGGAGCGTACCGCCGCCGGGTCGTCCTTGACGGCGAGGATGCGCGCCGCGAGCTCGGGCGGGAACGCGGCGTTGCTGAGCTGCGCGAACCGCTCGATCTGCCGCACGTTCGTCACCGGCATGATCTCCGGAATGATCGGCGTCGAGCAACCGGCGGCACCGACCCGGTCGCGCAGCCGGAGGTAGTCCTCCGGGTAGAAGAACATCTGGGTGATCGCGAAGTCGGCGCCCGCGCGGCACTTGGCGACGAAGTGCGCCACGTCCGTGTCCCAGTCCGTCGAGCGCGGGTGCATCTCGGGGAAGGCGGCCACGCCGACGCAGAAGTCGCCGGACTCCTTGATCAGCCGGACCAGTTCGGCGGCGTAGGAGACGCCCTCGGGGTGCTTGATCCACTCGCCCATGGGGTCGCCGGGCGGATCGCCGCGCAGCGCGAGCATGTTGCGGATCCCGGCGTCGGCGTACTGACCGATGATGTTGCGCAGATCGGCCAGGGAGTGGTTCACCGCGGTCAGATGGGCGACCGGGGTGAGGGTGGTGTCGGTGGCGATGCGCTCGGTGGCGCGCACCGTGCCGTCACGGGAGGTGCCGCCGGCGCCGTACGTCACCGACACGAAGGTCGGGGCGACGGCCTCGATCCGGCGAATGGCGTTCCACAGGGTCCGCTCGCCCTTCTCCGTCTTCGGTGCGGCGAACTCGAACGAATAAGACCGCTTGCCGGAAGCGAGCAGTTCGCGCACGGTCCGGGCGTGATCAGTCCTGGTGGAAGCTGTTCCTAGGGCCATACCGGCAGGTTAACCACACCCCGGACGGACACCAACCGCCATCGACGTAATGCCGGGTTCGTCCGGTTGCTGTCCACTACGTGGACATCCCGCGGCAACCCGATGGCCCCCGGTGGCTCGGGTCACTCGCCCCAGGTGCGGATCCGCTTGGCCAGGCCCGCCGCGGCGGCGCCCGGGTCGTCCGCCTCCGTGACGGCACGGACCACGACCACCCGTCGGGCGCCGGCCGCCAGCACCTCGTCGAGATTGCCGGCGTCGATCCCGCCGATCGCGAACCAGGGGCGCTCGGGTGCGCGCGCGGCGGCGTACCGGACCAGGTCCAGGCCGGGGGCGTGCCGTCCGGGCTTGGTCGGCGTCGGCCAGCAGGGGCCGGTGCAGAAGTAGTCCACGCCGGGCTCCGCGAGCGCGGCGTCCACCTCGGCCTCGGCGTGCGTGGAGCGGCCTATGAGGACGTCCTGGCCGAGGATCGCGCGGGCGGCCGGGACCGGGAGGTCGCCCTGTCCCAGGTGCAGCACGTCGGCGCCCGCGGCATGGGCGACGTCCGCGCGGTCGTTGACCGCCAGCAGCTTGCCGTGCCGCCGGCAGGCGTCCGCGAAGACCTCCAGGTGGCGCAGCTCCTCGCCGGCCTCCATGCCCTTGTCGCGCAGCTGGACGATGTCCACCCCCGAGGCCAGCACCGCGTCCAGGAACTGCGGGAGGTCGCCCTGGCGGGTGCGCGCGTCCGTGCACAGATACAGCCGGGCGTCGGACAGGGCCTGTCGTGCGGTGGTCATCGGGCGGCTTTCTCCCCTGGTCGGCGGCGTACGGGCCGGAGCCCGGCCCGTACGCCGCTCGGATGCGGTTGGCTGGTGCGGTTGCCTGAGGCGCGCGGTGCGCGTCAGACGGCGAGCGCCTGTGCCCGGCGCTTCACCTCCGTGCCGCGATTCTCGCGCAGCGCCTGCGCCGGGGTGCCCGGCAGGGTGTCATCGGCGGTGAAGAGCCACTCCAGCATCTCGTCGTCGGCGAAGCCGTCGTCCCGGAGCAGCGTCAGCGTCCCGACGAGCCCCTTGACGACCTTGCCGTCCTTGATGAATTCGGCGGGCACCTGTAGCACCCTGTTCTCGCCACGGCGCACCGCGATCAGCTGGCCCTCCTTGACCAGCTGCCGGACGCGGGTCACCTCGACGCCGAGCTCTTCGGCGATGTCGGGGAGGGTGAGCCAGGCGGGGACGAGTCCATCGATGTTTGCGTCAATCTCGGTCACAGGACAAGCGTGCCACCTCCCACTGACAGCCGGTAGCCGGGCCTCGCCATCAGGGGCCCGGGGCACACCGGCGGGTGACCGGCCGGCCCGGGACCTGCCCGACCGGTCAGAGGCGGACGGACGGGCCCTACCGCACCGCTGACTTGAGGGGTACGGACGCGTCCGCCGCCCGCTCCCGGTCGAGCACCGCGCCCCGCTCGATGAGCTTGCGCCCCTGGGCCAGGTCCCGCGGGCGGCCGACGGCCAGCAACGCCACCAGCCGCCCGCCCCGCAACCAGATCACCGACCAGGCGGCGCCGGCCGGATCGCCGCGCCACACCAGCTCGTCAGCGTCCACGTGGTGGCCCGCGTACTGCACGAACCGCCCGAACTGCTCGGACCAGAAGTACGGGACCGGGTCGTAGACCACGCCCTCCGCCTCTCCCAGGGCGATGTTCTCGGCGACCGTGCGGGGCCCCTGGAGGGCGTTGTCCCAGTGGTGGACCAGCAGCCGGGTGCCGTAGCGGGCCGACGGGAAGGAGGCGCAGTCGCCGACCGCGTACACGTCGGGGACGGAGGTGCGCAGCTGCTCGTCGGCGAGGACGGAGCCGTCCGCGGGCGACAGGGCGACGCCGGAACCGGCCAGCCAGGCGGTGGCGGGGCGGGCGCCGATCCCGATGACGACGGCGTCGGCGGGCAGCACCGTGCCGTCCTCAAGGGCCACCTCGCCGGGGGCGACGGACGCGACCCGCGCGCCGGTGCGCAGCTCGGCCCCGGCGTCCGCGTACCAGTCGGTCATGTACGCGGCGACCTCGGCGGGCAGCGCGCCCGCCAGCGGGCGGTCGGCGGCCTCGACGACGGTGACCTCGCAGCCCGCCTCACGGGCCGCGGTGGCGAACTCGGCGCCGATCCAGCCCGCCCCGACGACCACGATCCGGTGCTGGGCGGCGAGCACCGGCCGCAGCCGCTCGGCGTCGTCCAGGGTGCGCAGCAGGTGGACGCCGGGCAGGCCCTCGCTGCCGGGCAGCGTGATCGGCTCGGCGCCGGTCGCGATCACCGCGTAGTCGTACGGGACCGGCCCCTCGGCGGTGTCGACCTCGTGGGCGTCCGGGCGCAGCGCGCGGACCGGGCTGCTGAGGTGGAGGTCGATGCCGAGGGCGGCGAAGTCGACGTCGAAGGCGGAGCCGTCGGCCTTGCCGAGGAGCACCGCCTTGGACAGCGGCGGACGGTCGTAGGGCTGGTGGGGCTCGTCGCCGAGGAGCGTGATCGCGCCGCGCCAGCCTTGTTCGCGCAGGGCTACGGCGGTCTGCACACCCGCGATTCCCGCACCGGCGATCACCACGCGCGGCGTGCGGTCAGGGGCCTGGGGAGACTTGCTCTGCTCGCTCACCCGATCACTCTAGGACGGCGGATGACGCGGCTCGCAGCAGCGCGCAAGGAGATCTCTGGCACAGCGTCACGGACGGTCACGCCGGAACCCGCCCCCCGCGGCGGCGCCCGGCGGCGGCCCGCGGCAGACCAGGACGCTCCCTTACGGGGCATCGCGACCCGTACTAGGGTGGCGGCTACACGCACTCGCGGGAGCCCGGACGGACCGGGCTGAGAGGGAGGCTGGCCGGCCTCCGACCGTACGAACCTGATCCGGGTCATGCCGGCGAAGGGAGGGGCTGGACGCCCATGCATCCATCCGCCACACCACCGAAACCGCCCGCGGCACCTGCCGGGCACCCCGACGTCCTGGTCATCGGGGGCGGCATCATCGGGCTGGTCACCGCCTGGCGGGCGGCCGGCCGCGGTCTGCGCGTCGCGGTGGCCGACCCCGCGCCCGGCGGCGGCACGGCCCGCGTCGCGGGCGGCATGCTCGCCGCGGTCACCGAGCTGCACTACGGCGAGCAGACCCTGCTGGGCCTCAACCTCGCCTCGGCGCAGCGCTATCCGCGTTTCACGGAGGAGCTGGAGGAGGCCGCCGGGCAGCGGATCGGCTACCGGCGCTGCGGCACCGTCGTCGTCGCCCTGGACACCGACGACCGCGCCCACCTGCGCGAACTGCACGCCCTCCAGACCCGTTCGGGACTGGACTCGCAGTGGCTGACGGGGCGCGAGTGCCGCCGTCTGGAGCCGATGCTCGCCCCCGGGGTGCGCGGCGGCCTCAGGGTGGACGGCGACCACCAGGTCGATCCGCGGCGGCTGGTGAGCGCGCTGATGGCCGCCTGCGAGCGCGCCGGAGTGGTCTTCCACCGCGACCGGGCGGTGCGGCTGACGACGGGCGACGGACGGGCCTCGGGGGCCGAACTCGCCGACGGGACACGGCTGTCGGCCGGCCAGGTCGTCCTGGCCGCGGGCAGCCACAGCGGCCGGCTCGCCGGCGTCCCCGCGTCCGTCCTGCCGCCGGTGCGGCCGGTCAAGGGGCAGGTACTGCGGCTGCGGATGCCGGACGCGCTCCCGGGTGGCGCGGCGTTCCTGGCACGCACCGTACGGGCCGTCGTACGGGGCAACCCCGTCTACCTGGTGCCGCGGGAGAGCGGGGAACTGGTCCTCGGCGCCACCAGCGAGGAACTCGGCTGGGACACCACCGTCACCGCGGGCGGGGTCTACGAGCTGCTGCGGGACGCCCATGAACTGGTGCCCGGGATCACCGAACTGCCGCTGATCGAGAGCTGCGCCGGGCTGCGCCCCACCTCCCCCGACAACGCGCCGCTGCTCGGGCCGACCGAGCTGCCCGGCCTCCACCTGGCCACCGGCCACTTCCGCAACGGCGTGCTGCTGACGCCGGTCACCGGTGAGGCGATGGCCGAGGTCCTGGCCACCGGGAGCCTCCCGGACGTGGCCCGCCCCTTCTCCCCCGCGCGCTTTCGCCCTACCGCCGAGGGCCCCGAGCGCCCCCGCGCCCTTGAGGAGCAGCCCGTATGACTGCCGCCGGTGCCCCTGGCACACCCGACAGCCCGGACACCCGCCACGTCCCCGATGCCGCCACCGTGTCCGTGTCCGTCAACGGGGAGGTCCGCCGGATTCCCGGCGGGCTGACCCTCGACCGGCTGGTCGCGACGCTCTCCCGGGCCACCGGCGGAGTGGCCGCCGCGGTCAACGAGACCGTGGTGCCGCGCGACCGGTGGGCCGGCACCGCGCTCGGTGACGGCGACCGCGTCGAAGTCCTCACCGCCGTCCAGGGAGGCTGACCGTGGCCGACGACACCCTCACCATCGCCGGCACCGCCTTCCAGTCGCGCCTGATCATGGGCACCGGCGGAGCGCCCAGCCTCGACGTCCTGGAGCGCGCGCTGCTCGCCTCCGGTACGGAGCTGACCACGGTCGCCATGCGGCGGCTGGACCCGACCGTGCAGGGCTCGGTGCTGTCCGTACTGGAGCGGCACCGGATCCGGGTGCTGCCGAACACCGCGGGCTGCTTCACCGCGGGCGAGGCGGTGCTCACCGCGCGGCTGGCCCGGGAGGCGCTGGGCACCGACTGGGTCAAACTCGAAGTCGTCGCGGACGAACGCACCTTGCTGCCCGACCCGGTCGAGCTGCTGGACGCCGCCGAGATCCTCGTGGACGACGGCTTCACCGTGCTGCCCTACACCAACGACGACCCGGTGCTCGCCCGCAAACTGGAGGACGTCGGGTGCGCGGCGATCATGCCGCTCGGTTCGCCGATCGGCTCCGGGCTCGGCATCCGCAATCCGCACAACTTCCAGCTGATCACCGAACGGGCCGGCGTACCGGTCATCCTGGACGCCGGCGCGGGCACCGCCTCGGACGCCGCGCTGGCCATGGAGCTGGGCTGCGCGGCGGTGATGCTGGCGTCCGCGGTGACCCGTGCGCAGGAGCCGGAGCTGATGGCGGCGGCGATGCGGCACGCGGTCGAGGCCGGCCGGCTGGCGCACCGCGCGGGCCGGATCCCGCGCCGCCACTTCGCCCACGCCTCCTCGCCCACGGACGGCGTGGCGGAGCTGGACCCGGAGCGGCCGGCGTTCTGACCAGCGGCCGCGCTGCTCAGGGGACCGGGTGGGCCGCCCCCGCCCGGTCCGCGAACTCCCGCGGGGCGGCCGTGATCACCTGGTCCAGCAGGTCCCGGGAGGCCAGCAGGGCCTCGATGGACCCGGTGATCCGGTCGCGCTCCCGGTGGAGCTCGCCGACGAGGTCGGGGCAGGTCGGCACCAGCCGGCCGTCGCCCTCGTCGCGCAGGCAGGGCAGCACCTGCGCGATCGTCGCGGTGTTCAGTCCCGAGGTGAGCAGCGTGCGGATACGGCGGACCTGCGCCACGTCGGACTCCCGGTAGACGCGGTAGCCGCTGGGCAGCCGGTCGGGGCTGAGCAGGCCCTGCTCCTCGTAGTAGCGCAGCAGCCGCTCGGGGGTGGCCGTCCGCCGGGCCAGCTCACCGATCCGCAGCGTCGCCATCCGGCGTCCCCCTTCGTCCCGTTCCGTCGCGTGTGAACGCGTTCGAGCGCTTCTTCTCGCGGTGCGTTGCCACCGCCCTCCTGGAGAGCAGACGGTGCCCCGCGCCCGTTTATTCCGGTCGTCCCCGCCGTTCCGGCCGGGCCTGCCCGCACCGCCGGCCCGGCCGCCGCTCCGCCGAGGTGCGCCGGGGCGGCGGCCGGGGCGTTCGCGGTGTCCGTGCTTGCTCGTAGACTCGTCTGCCGTGGATACGACGCTTCAGGACCCTTCCCCGGCCTACGGCGGGGGAGACCCCGTGGTGGGCCAGCTGCTCGACGGCCGCTATCGCGTCCAGGCGCGCATCGCCGCCGGGGGGATGGCGACCGTCTACCGGGCCGTGGACACCCGGCTCGACCGCGTGCTGGCGCTGAAGGTGATGCACCCGAGCCTGGCCGTGGACGGGGCGTTCGTCGACCGCTTCATCCGGGAGGCCAAGTCCGTCGCCCGGCTGTCGCACCCGAACGTGGTGGGCGTCTTCGACCAGGGCACCGACGGGACGTACGTCTACCTGGCGATGGAGTACGTCGCCGGCTGCACCCTGCGCGACGTGCTGCGCGAGCGCGGCGCCCTCCAGCCGCGGGCCGCGCTGGACATCCTGGAGCCGATCCTCGCCGCCCTGGGCGCCGCGCACCGCGCCGGCCTGGTGCACCGCGACATGAAGCCGGAGAACGTGCTCATCGGCGACGACGGCCGGGTCAAGGTCGCCGACTTCGGCCTGGTCCGCGCGGTCGACACGCACACCACCGCCTCCACGGGCTCGGTCCTGGGGACGGTCTCGTATCTCGCCCCCGAGCAGATGGAGCACGGCACCGCGGACGAGCGGGTGGATGTCTACGCCTGCGGTGTGGTGCTCTACGAGATGCTCACCGGCAGCAAGCCCCACACGGGCGGCTCCGCGGCGCAGATCCTCTACAGCCATCTGCACGACGACATCACCCCGCCCTCCGAGCTGGTGCCCGGTCTGGCACCCGAGCTGGACGAGCTGGTCGCGCTGGCCGCCGCCCGCGAGCCGCAGGACCGCCCGCAGGACGCTGTGGCGCTGCTGTCCCGGTCGCGGTCGGCCCGCTCCCGGCTGACCGACGAGCAGCTGGATCTCGTACCGCCGCAGGCCAGGGACGTGCCCGCGGGCGGCGGCGACTCCGAGCCCACGAACGTGATACCGCGCCCCGCGGGTGTGCAGCTGGCGCTGCCCGCCGAGGGGGAGGCGGAGCTGAACCGCACCAGCCGGCTGGAGATGCCGCCGCCGGACGCGGCGCCGCCCGCCGAGCGGACCACGCGGCTGCGCCCGCCGCCGCCCGCGCCGGCCCCGCGCACCGACCGGCCCCAGCGGCGGCGGATCCTCACGGTGCTCGCGGCCGTGCTGCTGGTCCTCGGCGTGGGCACGGGTGTCTGGTACATCAACTCCGGCCAGTTCACGACCGTTCCGGCGGTGCTGGACATGCCGCAGGCCAAGGCCGAGCAGACGCTCCGCGACGAGGGCCTGCGGGTGAAGGTGGTGCGCGGCTTCAGCCCGAACGTGCAGCGCGGCCACGTCATGGCCACGGACCCGGCGACCGGCCGGCGGATCCGCGGTACCGGCACGGTCACCGTCACCGTCTCCCGGGGCCCCGACAGCGTCGCGATCCCCGATCTGGCCGGCACCCCGGTCGCCGACGCCAAGCGCAAGCTGCGCGACCTCGGCCTGGTGCCGGGCACGGAGACGCGGGAGTTCAGCGACGAGGTCGCCAAGGGGTCGGTGATCCGCACGGACCCGGCGGCGGGCAGCCGGCGGCGCCCCGACACGGCCGTGGGGATCACGATCAGCCGGGGCTCGCCGGTGGACGTGCCCAAGGTGATCGGCAGCGCGCAGGCGGACGCCGAGGCGGCGCTGCAACAGGCCGGTTTCCGGGTGAAGATCGCCGACCAGCCGGTCTTCTCGCCGCAGGACCAGGGCACCGTCGCCCAGCAGTCGCCCGGCGCGGGAGCCACCCTGGGCAAGGGCGAGACGGTCACCCTCACCCTCTCCAAGGGGCCGGAGATGATCGCCGTTCCGGACGTCGGCGGCAAGAACACCGCGGACGCCACCCGGCAGCTGACCGCCCTCGGCTTCAAGGTCGAGGTGCACAAGCCGCTGCTGTTCCCGCAGGACAGCGTCGACTCGCAGTCGGTCGCCCCCGGGGACAAGGCGCCCAAGGGCAGCACGATCACGATCCGGCTCAAGGGCGCGCTGTAGCGGCCGGCCGCCGGACCGGGTGCCCCGCGGACGCCCGCGGGGCACCTGGCACCCTGGGAGGGTGAGTACTCCCCTGTCCCCCGAGGCCGCCGCCGGGCGCGCCCGCGCACGCAATCCGGTCGGCGGCCATGTGCCGGTGGCCGGCGGCCTGGCCAAGGTCGGCCTTCCGTACGCCCGTCAGATGGGCGGCGAGACCGTCCAGGTCTTCGTCGCCAACCCGCGCGGCTGGGCGACGCCGCCCGGCAGCCCCGAGCAGGACGAGGCGTTCCGCGCCGGCTGCGACCGGGAGGGGATTCCGGCGTACGTCCATGCGCCGTATCTGATCAACTTCGGCTCGCACACCGAGGCGACGGTCGACAAGTCCGTGGCGTCGCTGCGGCATTCGCTGCGCCGCGGCCGGGAGATCGGTGCGCTCGGCGTGGTCGTGCACACCGGCTCGGCGACCGGCGGCCGGCCGCGCGAGACGGCGCTGGCGCAGGTACGGGAGCGGATGCGGCCCCTGCTGGACGAGCTGACGCACGACGACGACCCCTGGCTGCTGCTGGAGCCGACGGCCGGTCAGGGCGCCTCGCTGTGCGCGCTGGCCGAGGACCTCGGCCCGTACTTCGACGCGCTGGACCGGCATCCGCGGCTCGGCGTCTGCCTCGACACCTGCCACGCCTTCGCGGCCGGGCACGACATGGCGGCCCCGGGCGGGATGAAGGCGCTGCTGGACGAGCTGGTCCAGGTCACCGGCGAGGGCCGACTGAGGCTGATCCACGCCAACGACTCCAAGGACGTGGTCGGCGCCCACAAGGACCGGCACGCCAACATCGGCGCCGGCCACATCGGCGCGGAGCCGTTCGCCGAGCTGTTCGGCCACCCCGCGACCAGCGGCGTCCCCCTGGTGATCGAGACCCCGGGCGGTCCGGAGGGGCATGCCGCGGACGTGGCCCGCCTCAAAGAGCTGCGCGGGCGCTGACCCGCCGCCCGGTCCGCGCCGGCGCGGACCGGGCCCGGGGCCCGGGGCTCAGACCTCCGGGCCCTCGCCCGGCTCCTCCTGGTACGAGTAGCGCTGCTCCCGCCACGGGTCGCCCAGGTTGTGGTAGCCGCGCTCCTCCCAGAAGCCGCGGCGGTCCGCCGTCATGTACTCGATGCCGCGGACCCACTTGGGGCCCTTCCAGGCGTACAGGTGCGGCACGATCAGCCGGACCGGGAAGCCGTGTTCGGCGGTGAGCAGCTCCCCGGAGCGGTGGGTGGCGAAGATGCAGTCGTCCGCGGCGAAGTCCGCCAGCCGCAGGTTCGAGCTGAAGCCGTACTCGGCCCACACCATCACATGGGTGACGTCGGGCGCGGGCGGCGCCAGCTCCAGGATCGTGCGGGTCAGCACCCCGCCCCACTCGGCGCCCAGCATGCTGAACTTCGTCACGCAGTGCATGTCGGCGACGACGGTGGTGTACGGCAGCGCCGTGAACTCCTCGTGGGTCCAGCAGTGCTTGGCGCCGTCCGCGGTGGCGCCGAAGGCCCGGAACTCCCAGCGTTCGGGGCGGAACTTCGGGACCGGCCCGTAGTGCGTCACCGGCCACCCCCGCTGCAGCCGCTGCCCCGGAGGGAGCACAGGCTCCTCTTCGTGGCGTTCCGGCTGACCCATGCCCCCATGGTGTCAGACCCTGGAGGGTGCCGATGACCAGGAGGGACAGATTCGGGCATCTCCTACTAAGCGTGAACTTACTGGACTCTCCGCTCCGCGCGGTGCGAGGATGCGCGGCACCTTCCCAGTTCCCGCGCGAAAGGGGCCCGCAGCCATGCAGGGCGACCCCGAGGTCATCGAATTCCTCAACGAGCAGCTGACCGCCGAGCTGACCGCGATCAACCAGTACTTCCTGCACTCCAAGATGCAGGAGAACTTCGGCTGGCCCAAGCTCGCGAAGTACACCCGCACCGAGTCCTTCGACGAGATGAAGCACGCGGAGATCCTGACCGACCGGATCCTCTTCCTCGAAGGGCTGCCCAACTACCAGCGGCTGTTCCACGTGCGCGTCGGCCAGACCGTCACCGAGATGTTCCAGGCGGACCGGCAGGTCGAGGTCGAGGCCATCGACCGCCTCAAGCGCGGGATCGAGATCATGCGCGCCAAGGGCGACATCACCTCGGCGAACATCTTCGAGGACATCCTCGCCGACGAGGAGCACCACATCGACTACCTCGACACCCAGCTGGAGCTGGTCGAGAAGCTCGGGGAAGCGCTCTACATCTCCCAGCTGATCGAGCAGCCGAGCTGAGGCCCCGGCGCCATGCGCACCGGCCGGCCGACGCTGAGGGCTACGCGACCGCCCGGAGGTCCCCGGGCACCGGTGCGCCCGCCGCCGCGGCCGGCGGCGCACTCGCCGCGAGCAGCACGTCGGGCGCCTGACGCGGCGGCCCGGACTCCGCACGCGGCGCGTCGGGCGCCGAACCCAGCGGCTCGGGCTCCGCTCCCAGCGCGTCGGGGGCGCCGTTGTCGATCAGCTCGCGCCGGGGGCACGCACCGCGGCCCAGCAGCGACTGGATACGGCGTACGCAGCTGCCGCAGTCGGTGCCGGCCTTGCAGGCGGAGGCGACCTGGCGGGGCGTGCAGGCGCCCCGCTCCGCGTGTTCGCGGACCTGCTGCTCGGTAATGCCGAAGCAAGAGCAGACGTACACGCGGTGTCACCTCCGTAAGGGCGGCTCACCCGATCCAGCCGATCTTGAGTGAGGTTACCCTTACCTTACCTGCGACCGCGCGGGCTGGACAACGCGGCACAACGCAGTGGGGCGCGGATCACAGGATCCGCGCCCCACTTCCGTACGTCACGCCCTACTGGTCGCGGTACATCTCCGCCACCAGGAACGCCAGGTCCAGCGACTGGCTGCGGTTGAGCCGCGGGTCGCAGGCCGTCTCGTAGCGCTGGTGCAGGTCGTCGACGAAGATCTCGTCGCCGCCGCCCACGCACTCGGTGACGTCGTCGCCGGTCAGCTCGACGTGGATGCCGCCCGGGTGCGTGCCGAGGCTCTTGTGGACCTCGAAGAAGCCCTTGACCTCGTCCAGCACGTCGTCGAAGCGGCGGGTCTTGTGGCCCGAGGCCGCCTCGAAGGTGTTGCCGTGCATCGGGTCGCAGATCCACACGACCTGCGCGCCGGACGCGGTGACCTTCTCCACCAGGTCGGGCAGCTTGTCGCGGATCTTGTCCGCGCCCATCCGCGTGATGAAGGTGAGCCGGCCGGGCTCACGGTGCGGGTCGAGCCGGTCGATGAGGGTGAGCGCGTCCTGCGGGGTCGTCGTCGGGCCGAGCTTCACGCCGATCGGGTTGCTGATCCGGGACGCGAACTCGATGTGCGCGCCGTCCAGTTGGCGGGTGCGCTCGCCGATCCAGACCATGTGGCCGGAGACGTCGTAGAGGTTGCCGGTCCGCGAGTCGACGCGGGTCAGCGCCGACTCGTAGTCCAGGATCAGCGCCTCGTGCGACGAGTAGAACTCGACGGTCCGGAACTCCTCCGGGTCCGCCCCGCAGGCGTTCATGAAGTTCATCGCCCGGTCGATCTCGCGGGCCAGCGCCTCGTAGCGCTGCCCGGAGGGCGAGGACTTCACGAAGTCCTGGTTCCAGGCGTGCACCTGGCGCAGGTCGGCGTAGCCGCCGGTGGTGAAGGCGCGGACGAGGTTCAGCGTCGCCGCGGAGGCGTGGTACATCCGCTGGAGCCGCCGCGGGTCCGGGATGCGGGCCTCGGAGGTGAACTCGAAGCCGTTGACGGAGTCGCCGCGGTAGGTCGGCAGGGTCACGCCGTCGCGGGTCTCGGTCGGCTTGGAGCGCGGCTTGCTGTACTGGCCGGCGATCCGGCCGACCTTGACCACCGGGACGGACCCGGCGTAGGTCAGCACGGCGCCCATCTGGAGGAGCGTCTTGAGCTTGTTGCGGATGTGCTCGGCGGAGACGGCGTCGAACGCCTCCGCGCAGTCGCCGCCCTGGAGGAGGAACGCCTCACCCCGGGCGACCGCTCCCAGGCGCTCGCGCAGCTGGTCGCACTCGCCCGCGAAGACGAGCGGCGGATAGGACTCGAGCTCCGCGATCACATCGCGCAGAGCCTCTTGGTCCGGCCAGTCGGGCTGCTGCGCCGCGGGCAGGTCTCGCCAGGTGTTGCCACCGGCGTGGGTTTCAGCGTTCACGGTCACATCCCCCACATTACGGGGTCCCGCAGGGGTGTCCGTCCGGCATCCGGACTGTGAGACACCGTGTCCGGGAAGTTCCGGTAGGGTTCCCGGCATGTGCACGCGACCGGCGATGAACCAGGACTGGTGGTGGACCGCTCATCCGGCGGCCCACTGATTCGCGCGCACATCCACTGATTTCGCGAAGGCCGCCCGAGGGGCGGCCTTCGGTGTTCCCACGGCCGTTCCCTCCGTACCGGAAGCTCCCCCGGAAGGAACCGCCATGCATCCCGAGCCCCAGATCCGGCCCGATGCCGCCGCGCTGGTCCAGCGGCTGCTGGACCCCGCCTGCCCGCCGTTCGCCCTCCTGCGCCGCCTCGCCCCCGGGCGGGACGGCAGCGTCGTCGAGGCGCTGATCGGCGAGGTGACCGAGGTCGAGCGGCTGGCCGACATCCCGCTGGGCGAGGGGGTGCCGGACGCGCCGGTGACCGACGCGCTGGCGCTGGTCCCGTTCCGGCAGATCCGCGAGCGCGGCTTCGGGGCGCACGACGACGGCACCCCGCTGGCCGTGCTGCGCCCCGCCGAGTGCCACGAGCTGCCGCTGGAGGAGCTGCTGGCGGCGCTCCCGACGCACGCCGTACGGGTCGAGGGCGGGGCGTTCGACGTGCCCGACGAGGCGTACGCGGAGATCGTCGAGCGGGTGGTGCGGGACGAGATCGGCACCGGCGAGGGCGCGAACTTCGTCATCCGCCGCACGTTCGAGGGCGAGATCCCGGACTTCTCGGCGGCGGACGCGCTGGCGCTGTTCCGGCGGCTGCTGGCCGGCGAGCGCGGGGCGTACTGGACGTTCGTGGTGCACCGGCCGGGGGTGCGCACCCTGGTCGGGGCCAGCCCCGAGGTGCACGTGCGGATGACCGGCTCGACGGTCGTGATGAACCCGATCAGCGGGACCTACCGCTACCCGGCGCAGGGGCCGACCCCGGAGAGCCTGCTGGCGTTCCTCGGCGACCGCAAGGAGGCCGAGGAGCTGTCGATGGTGGTGGACGAGGAACTGAAGATGATGTGCACCGTCGGCGACCGGGGCGGAGTGGTGGTCGGGCCCCGGCTCAAGGAGATGGCGCATCTCGCGCACACCGAGTACGAGCTGCGCGGGCGCTCCACCCTGGACGTGCGGGAGGTCCTCAAGGAGACGATGTTCGCGGCGACGGTCACCGGGTCTCCGGTGCAGAACGCCTGCCGGGTCATCGAGCGGCACGAGCCGGTGGGCCCCGACGGGCACGGCCGCGGCTACTACGCGGGCGCGCTGGCGCTCATCGGGCGCGCCCCCGGCGACGGCGGCGCGGGGAGCCGGACGCTGGACTCGCCGATCCTGATCCGGACCGCCGACATCACCGGGGGAGGCCGGCTGCGGGTGCCGGTCGGCGCCACCTTGGTGCGCGCCTCGGACCCGCACGCGGAGGTCGCCGAGACGCATGCGAAGGCGGCGGGCGTGCTCACCGCGCTGGGGGTGCGGCAGGCCCCGGCGCGCCCGGCGGACGGGGGCCGGCCGCCGCGGCTGGCCGACGACCCGCGGGTGCGGGCCGCGCTGGACGCCCGGCGCGCCGGGCTGGCGCCCTTCTGGCTACGGATGCGGCCCGCCGCGCCGACCGCCGAGCTGCGCGGCCACGCCCTGGTCGTCGACGCCGAGGACACCTTCACCGCGATGCTGGCGCACCTGCTGCGCACCTCGGGGCTGACGGTGACGGTGCGCCGCTACGACGAGCCGGGGCTGCGCGAGGCGGCCCTCGCCCACCGGGGCCCGGTCGTGCTGGGCCCGGGGCCGGGCGACCCGTCCGACGCCGCCGACCCCAAGATGCGCTTCCTGCGCGCGCTGGCCGCCGAGCTGCTCGCCGGACATCGTCACGGCCTCCTCGGTGTCTGCCTCGGCCACGAACTCATCGCCGCCGAGCTGGGGTTGGAGATCGTCCGCAAGGAAGTCCCCTTCCAGGGCGCACAGGAGCGGATCGACTTCTTCGGGCGGCCGGAGACGGTGGGCTTCTACAACACCTTCACGGCCCGCAGCGACGACCGTACGGCGGCCGAACTCGCCATGCACCGCGTGGAGTTGAGCCGGGACGAGGCGACCGGCGAGGTGCACGCGCTGCGCGGTCCGGGCTTCGCCGGGGTGCAGTTCCACCCCGAGTCGGTGCTGACCCTGGACGGCGCCTCGGTCACCGCGCAGCTGCTGGCAGCTGTCCTCGTGTGACCAGCATGTGCTCGCTGGTGCGGCCGGCCAGATGGTCCTCGACGTTGGCCACCGTGGTGGTGATGATCTGGCCGACCGCCTCTTCGGTGAAGTACGCCTGGTGCGAGGTGACCAGCACGTTCGCGAAGGTCATCAGGCGGGCGAGGATGTCGTCGTCCATGACGTCCAGGGACTTGTCGAAGAAGAAGAGCCCGGCCTCCTCCTCGTAGACGTCCAGGCCGACACCGGTGAGCCGGCCGGCCTTCAGCGTCTCTACCAGCGCCGCGGTGTCGACCAGCCCGCCCCGGCTGGAGTTGATCAGGATCGCGTCGTCCTTCATGGCGGCCAGCGCCGCCGCGTCGACGAGGTGCCGGGTGTCGCCGACCAGCGGGACGTGCAGGGTGATCAGGTCCGCCTCGGCGAACAGCCGCTCCCGGGGGACGTAGCGCATGCCGAGCGCCACGCACTCCGGGTTCTCGACGAGGTCGCAGCCGAGCAGGTTCATCCCGAAGCCGTGCGCGATCCGGGTGAACGCCTCGCCGATCCTGCCGGTGCCGACCACGCCCGCGGTACGGCCGCGCAGATCGCGCCCCATCAGGCCGTCCAGCCGGAAGTCGAAGTTCCGGGTGCGGTTGGCGGCCCGTACGAGCCGCCGGTTCACGGCCAGCGCCAGCGCCCAGGCGAATTCGGCGACCGCGTAGGGCGAATACGAGGAGACCCGGCCGATGGTCAGTCCCAGATCGGCCGCGGCCTCCAGATCGATGTTGTTGAAGCCCGTGGAGCGCTGGGCGACCATCTTCGTGCCGCCGGCCGCGAGGGTCTGCAGCACCTCGGCGCTCAGATCGTCGTTGACGCTGGTGCTGACGACCTCGTAGCCGTGGGCGATGGGGGCGGTGTCGCGGTTGAGGAAGACGTCCAGGCAGCGGACCTGGTGGTGACCGTCGAACGCCTTCTCCAGCAGTGACCGCTCGTCCGCCTGCACGCCGAATGCGACGATCTCCACGTTCCCTCCCGCCGGTGCGTGGTGTGCGGAAGCCAGTGCCCCGTAGAAGCAATGGGCCGGATATGTCGCACATGGCGAATATGTCGCGTATGGCGAATATACGGCCCCTCGCCCGACGGTGCCGCCCGGAGGGAGGACGGCCCGGCTCAGCCGAAGAACACCCCGGCCTCGGCGTACAGCGCCGGGTCGACCGTCTTCAGCCTGGCGGTGGCGTCCGAGAGCGGCACCCGGACGATGTCGGTGCCGCGCAGCGCGACCATCTTGCCGTAGTCGGCGTCCCGCACCGCGTCGATGGCGTGCAGCCCGAAGCGGGTGGCCAGCCAGCGGTCGAAGGCACTCGGGGTGCCGCCGCGCTGGGTGTGCCCGAGGACGGTGGTGCGCGCCTCCTTGCCGGTGCGCGCCTCGATCTCCTTGGCCAGCCACTCCCCCACGCCGGACAGCCGGACGTGCCCGAAGGAGTCGGTGCTGCCGTCCTTGAGGACCATGTCGCCGTCCTTGGGCATCGCGCCCTCGGCGACCACCACGATCGGGGCGTAGCTGGCCTTGAAGCGGGAGTCGATCCAGGCGCAGACCTGGCCGAGGTCGAAGCGCTGCTCCGGGATGAGGATGACGTTGGCGCCACCGGCCAGGCCGGAGTGCAGGGCGATCCAGCCGGCGTGCCGGCCCATCACCTCGACGACCAGGACCCGCATATGGGACTCGGCGGTGGTGTGCAGCCGGTCGATGGCCTCGGTGGCGACGCCGACGGCGGTGTCGAAGCCGAAGGTGTAGTCCGTGGCCGAGAGGTCGTTGTCGATGGTCTTGGGCACGCCGACGCAGGGGATGCCGTGCTCCTCGTAGAGCCGGGCGGCGACACCGAGGGTGTCCTCGCCGCCGATCGCGATCAGCGCCTCGGCCTCCTGCTTGGCCAGCGTCTCCCTGATCCGGCGGACGCCGTCCTCCTGCTTGAAGGGGTTGGTCCGCGACGAGCCGAGGATCGTGCCGCCCCGGGGCAGGATGCCGCGCACCGCCGGGATGTCCAGCGGGAGCGTGTTGCCCTCCAGCGGTCCGCGCCAGCCGTCCCGGAAGCCGACGAAGTCATATCCGTACTCCTGGGTGCCCTTGCGGACGATGCCCCTGATCACTGCGTTCAGACCCGGGCAGTCGCCGCCACCGGTCAGTACTCCGACCCGCATCGCTTCACCTACGTCCCGTCCATGGCCGCGCACGGCCGTCAATGAGCCAACCCTCGTCACGCTAATGGTGAGCTGGGTCACTCCGGGATGGGTGAGTCGCGGATTCCGCTTGATCTCAGGGGAGTTGACGCGAGGCGTTCACCCGTACGAGCGGAAGCGGTCACCGCCGGGCAGGGGCGGGCGCCAGGGACGGCCGCCTCACACCCCGTCGAGGCCGCGCTCTATCGCGTACCGCACCAGCTCCACGCGGTTGTGCAACTGGAGCTTGCCGAGGGTGTTCTGGACGTGGTTCTGCACCGTGCGGTGCGAGATCACCAGCCGCTCGGCGATCTGCTTGTACGAGAGGCCCTTGGCGACCAGGCGCAGCACCTCGGTCTCCCGGTCCGTCAACTGCGGGGCGCCCGGCTCGTCGGCGGTCGCCGGGACCGGCTCGGTGGCCAGCCGGCGGTACTCGCCGAGCACCAGGCCGGCCAGCCCCGGCGTGAACACCGGGTCGCCGGCGGCGGTACGCCGCACCGCGTCCAGCAGTTCCTCCGTGCTCGCCGACTTCAGCAGATAGCCGGTCGCGCCGGACTTCACCGCCTCCAGGACATCGGCGTGCTCACCGCTCGCGGAGAGCACCAGCACCCGCAGCGACGGGTCGGCGCCGACCAGTTGCTTGCACACCTGGACGCCGGGCAGCCCCGGCAGGTTCAGGTCCAGGACCAGCACATCGGGCGCGACCGCCTGGGCCCGGCGCACCGCCTGGAGGCCGTCACCGGCCGTCGCCACCACATCGCACCCGGCCTGCGCCAGATCCCGGGCGACCGCGTCCCGCCACATCGGATGGTCGTCGACCACCATGACCCGCAGGGCCGTCTCTTCGCTCACGCTCATGCCTTCCCCCGTCGTCCTCCCCCGGGCGCGGCGCCCTTGGGAACCTTCAGCTCCACTTCCGTGCCCTGGCCGGGGACCGAGACCCACTCCGCGCTGCCGCCGAGGTCCCGCAGCCGGCCGCGGATCGACAGCGCCACCCCGAGGCGGCCCTCGCGCTCGGCGTCCGCGAGCCGCCCCTCGGAAATGCCGGGGCCGTCGTCGCGGACCGTCACGATCACCGCGTCCGGTTCGTCCTCCACCAGGATCCACGCGCGGGCATCGGCCCCCGCGTGCACCCGCACATTGTCCAGTGCGGCACCGACAGCGGCGGCCAGCTCCGCCGCCGCGGCGGCCGGCAGCTCGACCGCCGTGCCGGGCCCGGAGAGCGTCACCCCGGCACCGGCGTACGGGGCGAGCAGCGCCTGGACGTCGCAGGGGTCGCCGGCTGCGGGCGCCGCCGGCGGCGCGGTACGCCGTGCGCCGGTCGCGTCGGCGGTGGCCGCACCGGTCTGCGGGACCGCGCGCTGTGCCGGCACCAGCCCGCCGGAGACCAGGGTGCGCAGCGCCACCTCCTGCTCGCCGGCCATCCGCCCCAGCTCGGCCGCCTCGCCGCCGATCGCGGCGCCGCGCCGCTGCACCATGGCCAGCACCTGGAGCACGCTGTCGTGGATGTCGCGGGCCAGCCGCTCCCGCTCGCGGGTGGCGGCGTCTATCTGGAGCGCGCGGGCGAGGGTGCGCTCACTGGCGCGGGCCACCTCGACGACATAGCCGATGGCGACGCTGGCCACCCACACCAGCACCACGTTGTGGACGGTGTCCCGGGCCAGCTCCTCACGCTCGACGAGGTTGGCCACGGCGACGATGCTGGAGGCCACCGCGGCCCACCTCCAGCCGCCCCTGATCGCGAAGCCCAGCACCGCGCCCGCCGCCCATATGGAGGGCAGCGTCGCCGCGCCGCCCATGATGCGGGCGTGGGTGTCGACCACCGAGGTCAGCAGGATGCCGCCGGCCGCGAAGCAGAGGTCGGCGACCAGGAAGCGCCGGCTGCAGCGCTCCGGGGAGGTCGTACGGCGCCAGGTCAGCGCCGTCCACAGGGTGATCGCGCCCATGTAGGCGGCGGCGCCCAGCGGGTGGGCGTACTTGCCGTACGACAGCGCGAACAGGCAGAGGGCGTAGCCGAGGGTCAGGATGCGGTAGCCGGTGATCGCCCGCCACAGCGGGAGTTCGACGGACATCCGCAGCACCTTCGGGGGCCTTGTGCCCCTGGCTTCCCGGCCACCGGCCGCCACGCCGCCGTCGACCGTCCGTATGTCGGCATCCGTCATTCCGGCCCCCACCCCTCGCCGGGGCCACGCTGCCCCCGGCCTCGGCTCCGCCCGTCGGTCCCGTCTGTCCTGTCTATTCGGCGCCGGCCTGCGCGGCCTGCTCCGCATCGGCCTTCTTCTTCGCCTCCGCGGCCTTGGCCGCCTCGGCGATCTGCCGCTTGGCCGCCGTCGCGTAGATGTCGACGTACTCCTGGCCGGACAGCTTCATGATCTCGTACATCACCTCGTCGGTGACCGAGCGCAGGATGAAGCGGTCGTTCTCCATGCCCTGATAGCGGCTGAAGTCCAGCGGCTTGCCGATGCGGATGCCCGGCCGGACCATCTTGGGCAGGATCTTGCCGGGCGGCTGCACCTTCTCGGTGTCGATCATCGCCACGGGAATGACCGGCGCCCCGGTGGCCAGCGCCACCCGCGCCAGGCCGCCCGGCTTGCCGCGGTAGAGCCGGCCGTCCGGGGAGCGGGTGCCCTCCGGGTAGATGCCGAAGAGCTCACCGCGCTCCAGCACCTCGATGCCGCTCTTGATCGCCGCCTCACCGGCGCCGCGGGCGCCCGAGCGGTCGACCGGGAGCTGGCCCACGCCCTTGAAGAACGCGGCCGTCAGCTTGCCCTTCACCCCCGGGGAGGTGAAGTACTCGGCCTTCGCGATGAAGGTGACCTTGCGGTCCAGCACCGCGGGCAGGAAGAAGGAGTCCGAGAAGGACAGGTGGTTGCTCGCGAGGATCGCCGGACCCTCGGCGGGAACGTTCTCGATGCCTTCCACCCAGGGACGGAACGCAAGCCTCAGCGGCCCGCCGATGGAAAACTTCATTGCGCCGTAGATCAACCGACTGCCTCCTGTGTGTGACGCAAAGACCTTAACCCCCTCGTGGGGCACCGCTCGCCGCGACCGGGCTGCGAGGGGACGTACCGGCTCGCCGGCGACCGCGCGGGCGTCCCGCAGGCGCCGCTCACCGGTCCCCCGACCTGCCCCTGCGGCCGCGCAGGGCCTACCCCGCCGCGGTCACTCCGCGTACGCTGAGGTAACCCGCCAGCCCCTTATCGATCGGAGTTCCCCGGTGCCGCTCCTTCCCGGAGCCGAGCCGTTCCGCCGTGACGGCGGAGAGGTCGGCGTCCTCGTATGTCACGGCTTCACCGGTTCCCCCCAGTCCGTGCGCCCCTGGGCGGAATACCTCGCCGACCAGGGACTGAGCGTCACCGTCCCGCTGCTGCCCGGCCACGGCACGCGGTGGCAGGACATGCAGCTCACCACCTGGCAGGACTGGTACGCCGAGGTGGACCGGGAGCTGCGGGCGCTGACCGAGCGGTGCAGCAGGGTCTTCGTCTGCGGTCTGTCCATGGGCGGCGCGCTGGCCCTGCGGCTGGCCGCCAAGCACGGCGACGCCGTCAGCGGCGTGGCGGTGGTCAATCCGGGCAACAAAGTGCACGACGCGGCGGCGCCGCTGCTGCCGGTGCTGCGCCATGTCGTGCGGTCGACCAAGGGGATCGTCAGCGATATCGCCAAGCCCGGTGCCGAGGAGGTCGGCTACGACCGGGTGCCGCTGCACGCCGCGCACTCGCTGCGCCGGTTCTTCCAGCTGGTCGACTCCGAACTCCCGCGCGTCACCCAGCCGTTGCTGGTGATGACCAGCCCGCAGGACCACGTCGTCCCGCCCGTCGACTCGGACCGCATCCTGAGCCGGGTGTCCTCCACGGACGTCCGGCACACCCTCCTGGAGCGCAGCTACCACGTCGCCACGCTCGACCACGACGCGGAGCGGATCTTCCGGGACAGCCACGCCTTCATCACCCGGCTCGCCCCGGAGGCGGGGCCGGGTGCGGTCCAGGAGGGGACGGCGGCCAGTGGCGGAGCGTAGCCCCCGCGACCCCCGGGACCCGCTGGACGAAGAGGCCGCCTGGGCCGAGATCGTCGCGGGCTACGGGGAGCAGCCGGAGTTTCCGGACCTGGACGGCGGGCGCGACGGCGGACGGGCACCGGACACGGCCGGCCGGGAGCCGGAAGCGGCCGCCGGCCGGGACCCGGAAGCGGCCGCGGACGCCGGCCGGCAGCCCGACGCCCCGTCCGCCGAAGCCCCGTCCGCCGACAGCCTCCCCGACGCCCCCGGCAGCCCCGGCAGCTCCGGTCCCCCTTCCCGGCCCGGCAGCTTCGTGGTCTTCGCACCCGGTGTGGGGCCGCGGGACTGGTCCGCGGCCGAACCCTCCGACGACGACTTCGACGCGACCGACGAGGGCCACTTCACCCCGCCCGAGCCGCCCCCGCTGCCGAGCCCCGACGTCACCACCAAGTTCGCCTGGATCGCGGTCCTCGGCGGCCCGCTCCTGCTGGTCGTGATGATGCTCCTGCAGCAGCCGGTGACGTGGTGGATCACCGTCCTCGGCATCGGCGGCTTCCTGGGCGGCTTCGCCACGCTCGTGGCCCGCATGAAGAACGACCGCGAGGAGGACGACGACCTCCCGGGCGGCGGGGCGGTCGTCTGAACCGCCCCCGGCTCGCGGCCCGTCCGGCGGCCGGGCTCCCTCAGGGCCGGTCCGGTGGATCGGGGTCGGGCAGGGCCTGACCGCCCGCGGGCACCCGCACGGCGGCCAGGACCGGCAGATGGTCCGAGGCGCGGACGAGGTCGGCCTCGTGCACCCCGGGCAGCCCCCGCGGCACCCCGCACCCGAGGATCCGCACCCCGTCCGTGGCGAACACCGCGTCGATCCGCTGCCGCGGCTCGCGGGGCGTGGAGGTGAACTCGCCGCCCCACGGCTGGGCGGCCCAGCCGTCCCGCAGCACGCCCGCCACCCGGCGGAAACTCCGGCCGTCCGGGCGGTCGTTGAGGTCGCCGCCGGCCACCGCGTACGGCACGCCCAGCGCGGCCAGCCGGTCCAGCAGCAGCCCGGCCTGGCCGTAGCGCTCCCGGGCGTCGAGGCTGAGGTGGCAGCTGAGGACGCCGAGCCGGGCGCGGCCGAAGCGGAGCACCGCGGTGGCGAAACCGCGCTGATGCAGTCCGGGAGTGCGGGGCAGCAGGACGTCCTCGGTGCGCTCCACCTGGCCGCGGAGCGTGGCGAGGATCATCGGGCCGGCGGTCGTCGCGCCGCCGGTGACGTACACCAGGCCGCTCGCGCGGGCCAGCCGATCGGCGGCCGTGCGCCAGCGGAAGAAGCGCGGGGCCTCCTGGACGAGGACGAGATCGGGGGCACAGGCCCGGATGACCCGGGCCAGCGCCGCCCGATCGTCGCGCAGGGAGCGGATGTTGTAGCTGAGCACCCGGACGACCGCGGAGCCGTCCTCCGCGGTGCCGGACTCGGGAAGTCCCGCGCCGGACTCCGGAAGTCCCGTGCCGGGCCCGGGACTTGAGCCGTCGCCGGCCGGAACTCCCGTACCGGCCGCCGGACGTCCGGAGCGCTCGGCCACCACCCGTGTCAGCCCTGGCGGGCCAGGTCCGCCGCGCCGACCAGTCCGGCCTTGCCGCCGAGCTGCGCGGCGAGCACCTGGGCGTGGGGCCGGTACTGGTTGCCGACCAGCCAGCGGCGGAAGGACTTGCGGATCGGTTCGAGGACCAGCTCGCCCTCGTCCGAGACGCCGCCGCCGACGATGAACGCGGACGGGTCGAACAGCGAGGCCAGGTCGGCCAGGCCGGCGCCGGCCCAGCGGGCCAGTTCGCGGAACGAGTCGATGGCGACCGGGTCGCCCTGGCGGGCGGCCTGGCTGATGTGCCGGCCCTCGATGCCCTCGGGGGTGCCGTCGCCCAGCGCGAGCAGGGCGGTGGCGTTCTCCGGGGTGGCGAAGGCGCGCTGGCGGGCGTAGCGCAGCAGGGCGCGGCCGGAGGCGTACTGCTCCCAGCAGCCCTGGCTGCCGCAGCCGCAGAGCAGGCCGTCGGGGACGACCCGGATGTGGCCGAACTCGGCGGCGACGCCGAACCGGCCGCGGCGGAGCTTGTTGCCGATGATGATGCCGCCGCCCAGGCCGGTGCCGAGCGTGATGCAGATGACGTCGCTGTGGCCCTGGCCGGCGCCGAACCTGTACTCGCCCCAGGCCGCGGCGTTGGCGTCGTTCTCGACCACGACGGGGAGGCCGACGCGCTGCTCGACCTTGTCCTTGAGCGGTTCGTGGCGCCAGTCGATGTTCGGCGCGAACAGGACCGTGGCGCGCTTCTCGTCGACGTAGCCGGCGGCGCCGATGCCGACGGCTTCGACATGATGACCGGCTCCGACCGTGCGGACGGCGTCCGCGATGGCCTCGGTCAGCTCATCGGTGGCTTGCGGGGTCGGTACCTTGCACGTCTCAAGGATCGAACCCTCTTCGTCGACCACGCCGGCCGCGATCTTCGTGCCGCCGATGTCGACGCCGATGGTGAGTCCCATGTGTCCCTCAGTTTTTCGCTCGAACCCCGCCGGGACCCACCGTACCGGAGGAGGGGGTCCCTCCCTGGTCCTTAGGACCTTGGGGGTCAGTCGAGATCGATCCGCTCGGTGCCCGACGGGCCGTCGTCGCGCGGATCGTCGTCCCGGCCGGCGGCCGGGCCCTCGGTCCGATCGCCGGTGTCCGCGCCGCGGGTCCAGCGGCGCTCGCTGCTCTCCACCGCCGAGCGGTAGGCGGCGAGCAGCTCGGAGCCGGCCGCCGCGAGGTGGTCGAAGACATCGGGGTTGCGCTCGATGACCGGCTCCACGGCGGCCTTGGCCTGCCGGAACAGCTGGTTGACGGCGCTCTGCGCGGCCATCCCGCCGAGCGCGCCGGGCAGCTGGATCCCGGCGAGCTTGTCGGTCACCGCCTCCGCGAGCTTGCGCAGTTCCTCGGCGGCGCTGCCCGGTTGGGGGCCGTAGGTGTCCCGGCGGCGGGCCTGCTCCGCCGCGAGGTCCTCGGCGCAGGCCGCCGACCAGGCGTCGGCGTCGGGCTCGGCCCTGCGGTCGGCGGGGCGCTCGGTGGCATCACTCATGACGAACTCCGTGGACTCCTGCGGCGGGGCGGTGCTGCGAGGCGGTACGGCCGGTACGGCCGGGAAACGCTGCCGCGCGGCACTGCGGGACGGGCTGTGCACGGCGGGTACACCTCCGACGGTACCCGAAGGGAGGTGGGCGGTTCAGTCGCTTGTGCCGCTCTGCGGCCACAGGTCCGGATCCGGGGTGAAGCGGATCTCCAGGACGCCGTCGCGCAGTCCGGCACCGGAGACGGTGCAGCGGCGCAGGGCGGAGGGGAGCGTGCGGATCCGCCGGAAACGGCCGACGCTGACGACGATCTCGTCGCCGCGGCGCACCAGGCCCAGGCCCTCCCGGCGGGCACCGGGCAGCGGCACCCGCCACACCAGGATGCCGTCGGCGGCCAGCCGGTCCTCGACGGTCCAGGGGTCGGGGTGGTCGGCGGGGAGGTCGGCTGCGGCCGGCCCGTCGAGCAGCCCGCCGAGTTCGTCGATGCCCTGCGGGTCGCGGCCCAGGTGCCGCACCTCGTGCACGGGGACGTCGGGGAACTCGTCGCGCAGCGCCTTGAGGGCGGTCTGCTGGCTGCCGGAGAGGCCGGCGAGGAAGGGGTCCGCGGAGCCGGTGGGCAGCAGCCGGTTGACCAGCACGCCGTCGGTGCGGCGGCCGTGCAGCGCGAGTCCGGCGCGCAGCGTGCGCAGGGTGGCGGCGGCGACCGGGCCGGCCTCGGTGACCAGGCGTACGGAGGTGCCGGGGGCGTCCACCACCCGCTGGACGGCGGCGAGTTCGCTCTCCCAGCGCTCGGCGGCCTCGTACAGCTTCTGGGCCGGCATGGGGACGCCGGCGAGCTGGGCGAGCACCGGGCGCAGCGCGCGCGCCGCCTGGCGCTCGGGCGGCAGCAGGCGGCGGAGGTAGCGTCGGACCTGGGCTGGCAGGGCGAGCAGCCGGATCGTTTCGGCGGCCGGCGGCGCGTCGACGACCAGCAGCTGCCAGTCGCCCGAGGCGTGGGCGGTGCGCAGCGCGTGCAGCAGCGCGAAGGCTTCGGAGCCCGGGAGTTCGGTGAGTTCGTCCTCGTCCAGGGGGGCCGCGCCGAGCAGGTCGAGGGCCGCGCCGGCGCGCTCCTGGAAGGAGAGGAACTCCTGGCGGAAACGGTCGGCGGGGTCGATCCGGCGGGCGTGCAGACCGGGGGCGGCGGCTATCGGGGCGGGCGCGTCCACACCGGGGCAGGCGCCCAGCACCACCTCCGGAGCACTGCTCTGGGTCGTGAGCAGCAGCGTCCGCGCGCCCTGCCGGGCACCGGCCACGGCGGTCGCGGCGGCGAGCGTGGTGCGGCCCGCGCCGCCGGTGCCGGTGACGAGGACGGTCCGCACGTTCAGTTCTTCTCGGCCTCGTCGCCGGACGCCTGCGGGGCCGCGGGGCCGCTCTCGACGCGCTTCTTCAGCCCGGCCAGCGCCCGGTCGATGATGACCTTCTCGGCCTTCCGCTTGATCATCCCGAGCATCGGGATCTTGACGTCGACGGTGAGCTGGTAGGTGACCTCGGTGCGGGTGCCGCCCTCCAGCGCGGCGAGCCGGTACGAGCCGTCCAGGACGCGCAGCATCTGCGACTTGACCAGCGACCAGCTGACCTCGTCCTCGCCGGTCCAGGTGTAGGCGAGGGTGTGGTCGTCCTTGATGGCGCCGGCGTCCAGCACCAGGCGCACCTTCTCCGCGCGGCCCCGGTCGTCCTTGGCGAGCACCTCGGCCTCCTTGACCTCTCCGGTCCACTCCGGATAGCGGTCGAAGTCGGCGATCACTCCCATCACCTCGGCCGGTGCCGCCTCGATCGTGATGTTCGAGCTGGTGTGTTCGGCCATCGCCGTGACTCCTCCATGCCGATTCATGCCGGTCCCCGGGCCGCTGAAACGCGGTGTCTGTGCTGCTGAAGGCTACCGCGCGGCGGAACCCGCACCGACACCAGCAGGCCCGGAACGACGGGCCGGACGGCCGCCGCCACCGGGCTCACCACTCCAGTACGTAGGGCGTCCCGGTCGCATTGAAGTGCCCGACATTGACGCATTCCGTACTGCCGATCCGGGCCCTGCGGGCGAGCGGCTGGTGGACGTGCCCGAACAGGGAGTAGCGCGGCCTGGTGGTGCGGATGGCGTGCAGCAGGGCCGCGCTGCCGCGTTCGAAGCGGCGGGCGACGGTGTCGTAGCAGAGCTCGGGGACGTCCGGCGGGATGTGGGTGCACAGCACGTCCACCTCGCCGACCGCCTCGACCTTGGCGGCGTACTCCTCGTCGCTGATCTCGTACGGGGTCCTCATCGGGGTGCTCAGGCCGCCGCCGACGAAGCCGAAGACCCGGCCGCCGATCTCCACCCGCTGACCGTCGAGGACGGTGGTGCCGGGCCCGGCGTATTCGGGCCACAGGCGGGGCATGTCGACGTTGCCGTAGGTGGCGTACGTGGGGGTGGGGAACGCGGCGAAGAGGTCGGCGTACTGCCGTCGGACCGCGCCCTCGATGACCGCCTCGCGGCTCGCGCCGGTCCGGTCCAGCTCACCCCACAGCCGGCGCCCCAGCTCACGGGCCTCGTCGAAGCGGCGGGCGGTGCGCAGCTCGACCAGGGTGTCGGCGTTGGCGACCCCGAAGAGGTCGGGGAAGATGCCGCGCGAGTGGTCGGCGTAGTCGAGGAAGAGGACCAGGTCGCCGAGGCACACCAGGGCGTCCGCCCCGTTCCCCGCCGCGGCGAGGTCCCGGCTGTTGCCATGGACGTCACTGACCACATGCACGCGCATGGCGTCACCCTAGATCCCTCCGCCCGGAGGCGGGAGGCCGGTCCGGTGCCCGGCGGTTACTTTCGGGTCACCATTGGCCTGGTTTAGTCTGCGCGGTGCAGTCTTATGACGTGTCCCCAGCATGTGACGCATCGAACATCTGGCCGCGACCCCCTATCCCAAAACCAATACCGGTGGGTAACGTCCGGGCAGTCCAATACCCCCGCATGATCATGGACCGCAAGCCGGTGCGCACACAGCGTCGTGGCGCCGGCGCTTTCGAGGAGCAGCAGTCTTGCGCGAGTTCAGCCTTCCGGCCCTGTACGAGGTCCCCGCGGACGGCAACCTGACGGACCTTATCCGCAGAAATGCCGCGCAGCACCCGGATGTTGCGGTCCTGGGACGGAAGGTGAACGGGACGTGGCAGGACGTCACCGCCGTCACCTTCCTCGCCGAGGTCCGCGCCACCGCCAAGGGCCTGATGGCCGCCGGCATTCAGCCCGGCGACCGGGTCGGCCTGATGTCGCGCACCCGCTACGAGTGGACGCTGCTGGACTTCGCCATCTGGAGCGCCGGCGCCATCACCGTCCCCGTGTACGAGACCAGTTCCGCCGAGCAGATCCAGTGGATCCTCGGCGACTCGGGCGCGGTCGCCTGCCTGGTGGAGACGCCCGCCCATGAGGCCACCGTCGAGTCGGTCCGCGACCGGCTGCCCGACCTGGCGAACGTCTGGCAGATCGAACGGGACGCGATCGCCCGGCTGCGGGCCGCCGGCGACGGCATCTCCGACAACGAGGTCGACGCCCGCAGCGCGCTGGCCGACGCGGACTCGCCCGCCACGATCGTCTACACCTCCGGCACCACCGGCCGGCCCAAGGGCTGCGTGCTCAGCCACCGCAGCTTCTTCGCGGAGTGCGGCAACATCGTCGAGCGGCTGCGCCCGCTCTTCCGCACCGGCGACTCCTCGGTCCTGCTCTTCCTCCCCATCGCGCACGTCTTCGGCCGGCTGGTCCAGGTCGCCTCGGTCATGGCGCCCATCAAGCTGGGCCACGCGCCGGACATCAAGAACCTCACCGACGACCTCGCCTCCTTCCGGCCGACGATGATCCTGGGCGTCCCCCGGGTCTTCGAGAAGGTCTACAACTCGGCGCGCGCCAAGGCCCAGGCCGAGGGCAAGGGCAAGATCTTCGACAAGGCGGCGGAGACCGCGATCGCCTACAGCCGCGCGCTGGACACCCCCGCCGGGCCGTCCTTCGGGCTGAAGTTCACGTACAAGGTCTTCGACCGGCTGGTCTACGGCAAGCTGCGGGCCGTCCTCGGCGGCCGGGCCGGCCACGCCATCTCCGGCGGCGCCCCGCTCGGCGAGCGGCTGGGCCACTTCTACCGCGGCATCGGCTTCACCGTCCTGGAGGGCTACGGCCTCACGGAGTCCTGTGCGGCCACCGCCTTCAACCCCTGGGACCGGCAGAAGATCGGCACGGTCGGCCAGCCGCTGCCCGGCTCCGTCGTCCGGATCGCCGACGACGGCGAGGTGCTGCTGCACGGCGAGCACCTCTTCAGCGAGTACTGGAACAACCCGACGGCCACCCAGGAGGCGCTGTCCGACGGCTGGTTCCACACCGGCGACATCGGCACCCTCGACGAGGACGGCTACCTCGCCATCACCGGCCGCAAGAAGGAAATACTGGTCACCGCGGGCGGCAAGAACGTCGCCCCCGTCGTCATCGAGGACCGCATCCGCGCCCACGCCCTGATCGCCGAGTGCATGGTCGTCGGCGACGGGCGCCCCTTCATCGGCGCCCTGATCACCCTCGACGAGGAGTTCCTCCCCCGCTGGGCCGAGGAGCACGGCCACCCGGCCGACGTGAAGCCCGCCGACATCACCGGCGACCCGGAGCTGCTGGCCGCCGTCCAGCGCGCGGTCGACGACGGCAACGCGGCGGTCTCCAAGGCCGAGTCGGTCCGCAAGTTCCGTATCCTGCCGAACCAGTTCACCGAGGAGTCGGGCCATGTCACCCCGTCGCTGAAGCTGAAGCGGAACGTGGTGGCCAAGGACTTCGCCGAGGAGATCGAGGCGATCTACCGGGGGTAGGCCGGTCCCCCGTAGGGTGCGCCGAGTGCCCGGAACCACCGGAATCCGCCGTCGTGGCTGCTCGCCGCGGCGGCGGATTCCTGTGTGCGCCCCCGGAGTTGCCGTATCCGCCGCTCCCGCAGGGCGCCCACAGCCGTTCCTGCGGCAGTTCTTACAGCAGTGCCTTCAGCCGCTCCGCCAGCAGGTCCCAGCGCCACTTCTCCTCCACCCAGGCACGGCCGCGCTCGCCCATGGCGCGGCGCAGCTCCGGGTCCTTGAGGAGGGTGACGAGGCGTTCGGCGGTGGCCGCCGGGGAGCCACCGGGGACCACCCAGCCGGTCTCGCCGTCCAGGACCGCGTCCGGAGCGCCGCCCGAGTCGCCCGCGACGACCGGGAGCCCGGTGGCGGACGCCTCCAGGTAGACGATGCCCAGGCCCTCCACGTCGAGGCCGCCGCGGCGGGTGCGGCAGGGCATCGCGAAGACGTCGCCCGCGCCGTAGTGGGCCGGCAGCTCCTCCCAGGGGACCGCGCCGGTGAAGCGGACCGCGTCGGCGACGCCCTTCTCCATTGCCAGGGCGTGCAGTTGCTCCTCGTACGGGCCGCCGCCCACGATCAGCAGCACCGCGTCCGGCACCTCCGCGACGACCGCCGGCATCGCCTCGATGAGGGTGTCCTGGCCCTTGCGCGGAACGAGCCGGGAGACGCAGACGACCACCGGGCGGCCGGCGAGCCCGAGGCGGGCGCGCACCGCGTCGCCGCCCGAGCCCGGGTGGAAGGTCTTCTCGTCGACGCCGGGCGGGAGTTGGACCATCCGGGCGGCGGCTTCCGGGGTGAGCGCGGCGGCGATCCGCGAGCGGGTGTACTCGCCGAGGTAGGTGAGGGTGTCGGTGCCCTCGCCGATCCGGCGCAGCAGCCGCCGGGCGGCGGGCAGCTGCGCCCAGCCCGCCTCGTGGCCGTGGGTGGTCGCCACGACGCGGCGGGCGCCGGCCGAACGGAGCGCCGGGGCCATCAGCCCCAGCGGGGCGGCGGCCCCGAACCACACCGAGGAGCAGCCGTGTTCGCGCAGCAGGGAGACCGCCCGCCGGGTCACCCGGGGCGTCGGCAGCAGCATCGTCGTACGGTCCCGCACCACCGGGAACGGCTGCTCGGCGTCGAAGGCGGCGGTGGCCGCGCGACCCTCCTCGCTCCGCTTCCAGGTCGAGGCGTAGACCACGACCTGCGAGGGGTCCAGCCGCAGCGCCATGCTGTGCAGGAATGCCTGGATGCCGCCCGGCCGGGGCGGGAAGTCGTTGGTGACGATGAGGGTCTTGTGCACGGCGGTCTCTCGGCGGACGGGGTCGGTGGGCAGCGCCGGCGGGCGGTCCGGCCCCCGGCGGTACGGGCGGTTGAGCCCGACAGTACCGGGTAGGCGGCCGGCCGCGAGCGGCGCGCCCCGGCACACCCGACCGGACCCCTCCCGGCACGCCCACCCGGCGGTCCGCGATGTGCGCGACCGGCCGGCGGCGTCATCATGATCATGCAGGCAGGGCGGCCGACGACCGACGGGGAGACGATGAGCAGCACCGGCAGCAGGGCGCGCGCGGCGGGGCCCCCGGTGGCGGTATGGGCCGCGACCCGGGCACTCTTACTGCTGTGCGTACTGGGGGTGCTGGTGCTCCCCGGCCCCGACGTCACCACCGACGTCTCGATGATCTACCAGGGCTGGTCCGAGGTCCTGAAGTCCGGCAGCTTCCCCCTGGACGACGTGACCTGGCAGTACCCACCGGCCGCCGCCCTGCCGGTCCTGGCCCCCGGCCTGCTGCCGTTCCTCCCCTACGCCACCGCGTTCGCCGTGCTGGTCCTGGCCGCCGACGCCGCGGTGCTGGCGCTGCTGCTGCGCGCCGGGCACCGGGCCGGGCACCGCACCGCCGGCGCCTGGGTGTGGACCGTCGGCGTCGCGCTGCTCGGCCCGACCGCGTACGCCCGCTACGACCTGATGGTCACCGCGGTGGCCGTCGCCGCCCTGTACGCGGCGGTCCGGCGGCCCCGGGTCGCGGGCGCCCTGATCGCCTTCGGCACGCTGCTGAAGGTCTGGCCGGCACTGCTGCTGGCCGGGGCGCCGCTGCGCGGGCGCCGGGCGCGCGCCCTGTGGGGCCACGCGGCGGGCTGGGCCGCCGGGCTGACGCTGTGCGCCGTGGCGCTGGCGCCGGGCGCGCTGGCGTTCGTCACCTTCCAGCGCGACCGGGGTACGGAGATCGAGTCGCTGGGCGCGCTGGTCTTCCACATCGCCCGGCACTTCGGCTGGGGCGGCGAGGTGCTGCTCAACTACGGCTCGGTGGAATTCCTCGGCCCCGGCGTCACGTTGGTCAGCGCCCTGGCGCTGGCGCTGACCGCCGCCGCCGGGGGCTGGCTGGTGCTGTGGCGGCTGCGCGCCCGGGAGCTGACCGCCGCGGTGCTCCCCGACGCCGCGTTCACCGCCGCCCTGCTGTTCACCACCACCAGCAGGGTGATCAGCCCGCAGTACCTGCTGTGGCTGGTCGGGCTGGCCGCGGTGTGCCGGACCGTACGGGGCAGCCGGCAGGGGTGGCCGGCGGCCCTCGTCCTGCTGGCGACGGGGGTCACCCTGCTGGAGTTCCCGATCTGCTTCGCGGAGGTGGTGGGCAGCACCCCCCAGGGCATCACCCTGCTGCTGCTCCGCAACGGCCTGCTGGTGACCGCTTCGCTGAGCGCCTGCCGCCGGCTGTGGGCGGCCACCCGCGGCGGTCGCGACGCCACGGTGCGCGCCGGGGTACCGGGCGCGCGCCCCGCGGTCACTTCAGCTGGCGCTGCACATACGCGCGCCACATCGCGGTGAACTCGGCCAGTCCGACGCCGAGTTGATCGCGCAGCGCGCGGTCCACCGCCGCGGTGCGGGCCGACTGCCGGTCGCCGCCGCCCACCGCGGGCGACGGGGACGCCGAGGCCGCGGAGCCGGCCGTCCGCGCCTCCATCGGCGCCCTCACGGCCCCCGCCGCCGTACGGATCCCACGGCGCCCGGTGTCCCGGTAGAAGGCGATCAGCCGGGCCTCGCCCCACTTCTCGGCGATCATCCGGCAGGCCAGCCAGCCGCCCTCGTACGCCGTTGCCAGCCGCTCCGCGCCCGCCCGGAAGCCGAAGTCGCCGTCGGTCGGCAGCCGCCGCGGCGGTCGGCCGGCGGCCACCGCCCGGGAGAGCTCCGGCGCGGTCGCCGCCGGCCGGCGGTGCACGCCGCGATAAGCGACCCAGTCCGCGAAGCCCTCGGAGAGCCACAGCGGGGTGGCGGGCGTGGTGAGCGTGCGGGTGGCGACATGGGTGGTCTCGTGGGTGAGGACGACGGTGCGGCCCAGGTCGTTGAGCTCCTCGTACGCGTCCGGGTTGACGATCACCCGGTCCGCGGGCGCGGCCGGCGAGGCGCCCGCCTCGCCGGTGGTGACGGCCGCGATCCCGGTGTACGCGGTCGGGTCGTCGCCGCCCATCAGCTGCGCCATCCGGGCGAGGGTGTCCGGTGCCTCCACCACCACCTTCCCCGCCCACTTCCCCTTCCAGGCCGCGGAGACCGCGGGCACCGCCGCGTCCACCCGGTCCGCCAGATCCCGCAGCCGCGCCGGGTTGCCCGTACCGCCCAGGACCAGGCTGTACCGGCCGCGCACCACCCGCACCGGGCCCTGCTCCCACAGCTGGCCGGTGCCACTGCGGCCGTCCGCCGCGCCGTCCGTGTCGGAGGAGACCAGCCAGCGGCCGGAGCGCTCGGTCAGGGTCAGGTACTGGAGGGAGGTGACCGGGGCGGTGTCGAAGCCCCTCAGGCGGTAGCTGAGCCGGACCTGCGCGGCCAGCCGCCGGTCGGTGCCGCCCTCCGGGAGCGTGAAGGCACCGGTGGAGACCAGGTCGTAGTGCCAGTCGGCGACCGGGACCGCCGCGAGGTTGCCGATGACCTGCCGCTGCCGGCCGCGGAACCCGGCGGCCCGGGGGTCGACGGTGGCCAGGAAGGCCGCGGCGTCGTGCCGCCGGACGGCCGCCGCCCGGGCGTCCAGCATCCGCTGGGCACCGGGGTACTCGTCGGTCGGCCGGGTCGAGGGCGCGCAGCCGACGAGCTGGGCGACCAGCACCGCGGCGCACCCGGCCGCCGTTGCGGCCGACCACGGCCGCGCGCGTCGCGCCCTTTGCTCCGGCATGCGCCCGATCGTACGGGCGGCCCGGCCGGCGCAAAAACGCTGGGCGCGGGCCTCAGGGCCGGGTGACGGACGAGACCGGCATCATGCCGACCGGGTCGTAGCGGACCTTGGCGCCGGGGTAGGGCGCGTGCACGACCTGCCCGTTGCCCACGTACATCCCGACGTGGCTGGCGTCCGAGCGGTAGATGACGAGGTCGCCGGGCTGGGCCTGGGACAGCGGGACCCGGTGCCCGGTACCGCTCTGGGCCTGCGAGGTGCGCGGCAGCGAGACGCCGGCCTGGGCATAGGCCCATTGGGTGAGTCCGGAGCAGTCGAAGGCCGAGGGGCCGGCGCTGCCCCACGAGTACGGGGAGCCGATCGCGGCCCGGGCCGCGGAGACCGCCGCCGCGGCCCGGCCGGAGCCCGGCATGATCCCGGTGAGGTCCGGGATGAACTCGTCGCGGCCGTCGCTCCGGGAGGCCCGGTCGTAGGCCGCCCTGGCGTCCCGCGGGAGGGCGTTCAGCAGCCGCTGCGCGGTGGCCAGCTTGCGCTGGACCTCCTTCTTCTGGCGCGCGACCTCCTCGCGGCCGGCCTCCAGCTGCACCAGCTTCCCGGCGGTCTCCCGACGCTGCTGCTCCAACGCCCGTGTGGCGGACTGGAGTTGGTGCAGCTCGCCGGCCCGGGTGCCGTTCAGCCGGTCGAGCGCGGACACCTTCTCCAGGTAGCTGTCGGGCCGTTCGGAGAGCAGCAGCCGCACGGCGGGGTCGATGCCGCCGGCCCGGTACTGGGCGGCGGCCAGCGCGCCGAGCCGGTCGCGCATCCGGTTGACCCGTTCCTGGGCGCGGGCGGTGCGGTCCTGCAGGGCCGCCACCTCGTCCCGCAGTTCCCCGGTCCGGGCGTTGGCGGCGTTGAACTTCTCGGTGGCCCGTTCCGCCTCCTCGTAGAGCCTGCCCACCTGGGCGGCGGCGCTCTCCCGGCCGGCGGACGGCTGCTCCGCGGGGTCGGCGCTCGCGGGGTGCGCCGACAGCGCGGCGGCTGCGGTCGCCAGGGCGGCGGACAGGACGGTGACCGACGCGAAGGTGGTCTGGCCGCGCTGCGAGGTACGGCGATGGGACACCACGAGGGCCGCACTCCTTCCGTGTGCAGCCCCTGCCGTCCGGGCGGGACGGTCGGTGATCCGGCAGCTGCGAGGGCAGACAGTAACCGCGCCGCGGGGCACCGGCCAAAGAGGGCCTTACCTCCCCGAAAAGCCGCTCCGCCGGTGACTTCGCAGGTCACCGGCGGAGCGGAAGGTCAGTCGTGAAGGCCGCAATTCGCCCGATCGGGCGGCAGGTTGCGACGGTTGTGAGGTTTTTCAGACCCGCACGCCGAACTGGAACGGCATGTTGTTGATCGACTCGTAGCGCACCACGGCGCCCGGCTTCGGGGCGTGCAGCACCATGCCGTTGCCGGCGTAGAGGCCGATGTGGTGCAGGTCGCCGAAGAAGAGCACCAGGTCGCCGGGCTTGAGGGCGCTCTCGGAGCCGATCCGGGTGCCGGCGTTGGCCTGCTCCTGCGAGGTGCGCGGAATCGACGCGCCGGCCTGCGCGTACGCCCACGACGTCAGGCCCGAGCAGTCGAACGAGGACGGGCCGGTGGCCCCCCAGACGTACGGCGAACCTATCTTGGACTGGGCCGCGGACAGCGCGGCGGCACCGCGCTGCGAGGCCGGCACGTCGTTGCCGAGATCGACCCGGTCGTTGCTGCGGTTCGCCCGGTCGTCCGCGGCCTGCATGGCCGCCCGCTCCTTGGCGGTCATCGTGTTGAGCAGCTCCTGCGCCTTGGCGAGCTTGCCCTTGATCTCGTCCTTCTTGTCACCGAGCGCCTTGCGGGTCTCGGAGAGGTCCTTGATCTTGCTCGCGGCCTCGGCGCGCTCCTGGGCGAGCCAACGCTGCTTGTCCGCGATGGTCTTCAGCTGCTCGGCCTGCTTGCCGCTCAACTGGTCGAGGGTGGCGGCCTTTTCGAGGAAGGTGTCCGGGTCGCCGGAGAGGAACAGCTGGACCGAGGGGTCGATGCTGCCGCTGCGGTACTGGCCCGAGGCGACCGCGCCGAGGCCCTTGCGCAGTTGGTTCAGCTCACCCTGGCCGCGGGCGACCTTGTCCTGGAGGTCGTCGACCTCCTTCTGGAGCTTGTCCTGCTGCTCCTTGACGCCGTCGTACTTCTCGGTGGCCGCCTCCGCGTCGCTGTAGAGCTTGTCGACCTCGGACTTGACGTCCTGCTTCGACTGGCCCGGGTCGGCGTGTGCCGCCTGGGACGAGAGGGCGACGGCCGCCGCTGCGGTGGCGGTGAGCACGGTCACGCGAGTACGGCTCGGCTGCTTGGGTCGACGGTGGGACGCCACGGGGGCGAGCTCCTTCTTCCTCCAGCCGCCTACCGGGAAGTGGGGGGGTGAGACCCCGGCTCCGCGTGAACGCCGCGGACTCGGCGGTACCTTCACTGACCACCCCGGTTGGATGATCACCCTTATGAAGGTTCGGAGCCGACCTTAGTAACCGAGCTGTGATCGCTTCAAATCCTCACGGGAAAAATCTGCGCCACAGGCCCCAACTTTTACCAACATCACACGGGCCGTAAGCGGTACTTGACGCTCCGGTACGAATCGCAAGCGATTTTTCACAGCCCGATCACAAGCCGAGTGTGAAATGTCAGGTTCGTGCAAGTCGCTTGAGCAACAGGGCCGATGCAACCGGCCGGGCGCCCGCCTTGGCGACGCCGTCGGCCACCTCCCGGTCCGTGGAGACGACCACGACCGGCCGGCCGGGCGGCTCGGCCCGAACCAGCTGGCGGATCAACTCGTCGGCCGTCACGCCCGGTTTGCTGAACAGCACCCGCACCCCGCGCGGCGGCGCCAACAGCACCGGCGCGGCCAGCTCCGCCCCGTCGAAGACGCAGGTCATCTCCGCGCCGGTCTGCGCGGCCAGCACCGCGAGGCCACCCAGCAGCCGCAATCGCTGCTTTTCCAACGGCATGGTCGGATAGCCGGTTTTGGTGACGTTGTAGCCATCCACCACCAAATGCGCCTGCGGCAGGGCCAGTAGCTGGTCCAGCAGCGCCGGGTCGGTCTCGGAGAGCGCCCGGGTCGCGATGTCCTTCGGCGTCATCCGGCCCGGCGCGACCGCGTCGACGGTGTCCGCCGGGCGGACGGCGGCCGGCGGCAGGGCCAGCTCGCGGCGCAGCCCCTGGGCCGCGTCCAGCACGGTGTCCAGCAGCAGCCGCAGCCGCATGTCCTCGACGCTGCGCCCCTCGCGGGCCGAGCGCCGGCTGGTCTCCAGCGCCGCCTCGGCCTCCGCGATCCGCGCCCTGAGCCGGCGCACCTCGCTGTCCGCCGCGGTCCGCTCGGCCGCCGCCCGCTCCCGCGCCTCGACCACCGCGGCCTCGGCCTTGCGGACCGCCGCCTCGCCGCGCTTGACGTCGCTGAGCGCGCTGCGCAGCTTGCGCTGCAGCGACTCGTTCTCCTTGCGGGCCGCCTCCAGGTCCGCCCGGACCCGGTCCGCGTCCGTACGGGCCTCGCCGCGCGCCTGCACCAGTTCCTCGCGCAGCCGGGACAGTTCCCGCTCGACCTCCTCGCCGGCCCGTTCGGCACGCGCCCGCTGCGCCTCCTCGCCCGCCGCCGCGACCAGCTTGACCCAGCCCTCGGGGCGCAGCACGTACGCCGCCGCGGCGACATCGAGCGGATCGGCGGCGGCGGGCGGGGTGCCGTGCTCCAGCGCCTCGGCCAGCTCGGGCTGGGACTCGCGCAGCTTCCCGGCGATCCGCTGCCGGAAGACCGGGTCGCTCTCCAGCGCCGCGGCCATCGCGTTGCCGGCGAACTTGGCCCGACGAGTCGGGGTGAAACGGGCGTACTGCCGCAGCGGTGGCGGAAGTTCGGCGATCGTCAGGGCGCCGAACGACTCCGCGGTGAGCGCCACGACGCGGCGCCGTACGCCCTCGGGCAGCGGCTGGTCGAGCACGTCGTCGGCCATCCCCTCGGGGGCGTCGTCACGCTCCGCTCCCGGCTCCCCTTCTGGACGTTCCACCACTGCTGCATCGCTCCGATCTCAGGCGCTCGCGCCCGGACGGTCCACCAGCTCGATCTGGTCGACCGCGTTGCACCAGCGGCAGCGCACGGACTCGACGCTCTCGCTGAGGACCTCGCGCTCCTCCACCTTCGGCTCTCCCGCCAGGTCCAGGTGCACGTACTCGACCACCTTGGACCGGCGGGTCACATCGAAACGGGTGAGATTGCCGCACAGCGTGCAGCGCCACCGCGTCTCGGCCGTCGGCAAGGGAACAGCCATGGTGTCGTCCTCTTTCGTGCTCGTCGGGCTCGTGCTGGGGTCGGTTCACGCGGTACGCCGTCGGACTGCGGAACTACGCAACGTACTTCCTGTAACCCTACGGCCTGATGGGGGGCCGGTGCGGGCCCGCCCGGGAGGCGGGACGCGGCGAGGCACTCTGTCCCGATTCACCGCATTGCGTCATGATCACTTCATGACGGCGCCGGCCCACCCCGCCCGCTCGCTGAGAGCGGTGTTCTCCCGGATGACGAACGTGCTGATCGGGCTGTGCTGCGCGGTCTTCGTGTTCGGACCGGCCTCCGGACTGCTGCGGATATACGGCACCGGCGACGCCCTGCTGCGGGCTCAGACCCGGTACTTCGAGCACTGGGGCGTGATTCCGCTCGATCTGTGGAGCGGCTCGGCGAAGGCCCTGATCACCCCGCTCACCGCGCTGTTCGTGCACGGAAGCTGGCTGCATCTGCTCGGCAACATACTGTTTCTGTACGTCTTCGGCGGGATGACCGAGACCCGGATGGGCCGGCTCCCGTTCACCGTCTTCTACCTGACCGTCGGCTATCTGGCGCTGCTGGGCTACGCCGCCGCGCACGCCTCCTCGGACCAGACCCTGGTCGGCGCCTCCGGCTCGATCTCCGGCGTCCTGGGCGCCTTCCTCTTCCTCTTCCCGCGGGCCCGGGTCACCAGCGTCTTCCCGTTCCTGTTCTTCCTGCCGCTGCGCTTCCCCGCCTGGCTCGTCCTGCTCTTCTGGTTCTTCCTCCAGTGGCAGGCGGCCCGGCACGACCCCTCGGGCCCCGGCGTCGCCTACCTCGCCCATGTCGTTGGCTTCGCGCTCGGCTTCCTCTACGCCTGGGCCCGCTACGGGAGGGATACTGTGGGGGCGACCAGGGACAACCGGCCCGCGACCGAGGGAGAGAGCCAGCCGTGATCACGTCGATCGTGCTCATCAAGACCAGCGTGGACCAGATCCCGGAGATCGCGGAGAAGATCGCCGCACTGGAGGGTGTCAGCGAGGTCTACTCGGTCACCGGCGCGCACGACCTCATCGCGATGGTCCGGGTCGCCGAGCACGACCAGCTCGCGGACGTCATCCCCGGCCGCATCAGCAAGGTCCCCGGCGTAGCCTCCACCGAGACGCACATCGCCTTCCGCACGTACTCCCAGCACGACCTGGAGGCGGCGTTCTCCATCGGCCTGGACGCGTGACGCTGGCGCTTGGCTGGCTTCCCACGTTGTCGGCTTTCCCGCCGTGGGGGTTTGTCGCCGTTGCGCGGCTCCGCTGCGCTTTGCCTGCTTCCCACGTTGCCGAGTGCGGCGCCGTTGCTCCCCCACTGCCTGAAGCGCGTGGGAGGTACCCCCACGCGGCGGGCGGGGCCGCTGCGCGGGGCTGTCGGCTGCGGTGGCGGTCCTGCGGGGCAGGGTGTCCGGACTGCTTCGCTTTACGTCCGGACACCCTGCCCCTCCGGCCCGCCCCCTCCCGTGAATGGGTGGGAAAAGAGACGGGTGGGGCGCGCGTGACTGGGCCCGCGCCGGTTCATGGGTGGAAAGAGACCGTCACCGGACCACTCGCCCAAGCCCCCATCCACCGTCTTTCTCCTCCCACCCACGGGAGGGGGCGGGCCGGAGGGGGCGGTGTGCAGGACGTAAAGCGAAGCAGTCCTGCATACCGCCCCCGGAGGACCGCCACCGCACCCGAAAGCCCCGCGCAGCGGACAACACCCCGCGCCGAAGGCGCAAAAGCGAGCAACCCCCACGGCGGGAAAGCCGAACACGTGGGAGGGACAAGCTACGCACTCCGTACCGGGACACAACGGCCGTCCTCCGTGCGGTAGTTCCACCGCGCACCGTTCGTCACCAAATCCCTGACCGCGCGGACGAACCGCTCGACGTGCTCGTCGGGGGTCCCGGCGCCGAAGCTGACCCGGATCGCGTTCAGCGACCGCTCCCCCGGGGCCGCTTCCGGGGCGCCGCATTCCCCCGGGTCCTGCGGGTTGCCGCCCAGCAGGGTGCGGACGAGGGGGTGCGCGCAGAACAGGCCGTCGCGGACGCCGATGCCGTACTCCGCGGACAGCGCCGCCGCGAAGTGCGAGCTGTTCCAGCCCTCGACCACGAACGAAAGGACGCCCACCCGCGGCGCGTCATCGCCGAAGAGGGAGAGCACCCGGACCTCCGGAACGTCGGCAAGGCCCGCCCGGACACGGGCGATCAGCTCCTGCTCGCGGGCGACCAGCCCCGCGAAGCCGGCCTCGGTCAGTGCCTGGCAGGCGGAGGCGATGGCATAGGCGCCGATGACGTTGGGCGACCCGGCCTCGTGCCGGGCCGCGGTGGTGTGCCACTCGACGTCCACCCCGCCGTCGGTGCGCCGCGCGACCTTCCGGCTGGCACCGCCGCCGGCCAGGTACGGCTCGGCCTGCTGGAGCCAGTCGGCGCGGCCGGCCAGTACGCCGGCGCCGAACGGTGCGTACAGCTTGTGGCCGGAGAACGCGACCCAGTCGACGTCGAGTTCCGCGATGTCCACGGGGTGGTGCGGCGCGAGCTGGGCCGCGTCCAGCACGATCCGCGCGCCGTGGGCGTGCGCGGCGGCGGCCAGTTCGCGGACCGGCCACAGTTCACCGGTGACGTTCGAGGCGCCGGTGACGCAGACCAGTGCCGGGCCGTAGGGCTCGCGGGCGGCCAGCGCCTTGTCCAGGGTGTCCACCGCCTGCCGCGGGGTGCGCGGCGCGTTCAGATAGGTCACCGCGAGGTCCGCGCGGTGCTCCCAGGGCAGCAGCGAGGCGTGGTGCTCGGTCTCGAAGACGAACACCCGGGTGCCCTGCGGGAGCGCGGCGGCGAGCAGGTTCAGCGAGTCGGTGGTGGAGCGGGTGAAGACGACCTGGTCGCCCTCCCGTCGCCCACCACCGCCCTTGCCGGACTGGGCTTCGCCCAGGCCCCCTTCGATGCGGCAGCCGAGGAAGTCGGCGACCGTCTTCCGGGCGTTCTCGAAGAGGTCGGTGGAGAGCTGCGAGAGGTAACCGGCACCGCGGTGGACGCTGCCGTAGTACGGGGCGTAGGCGGCCACGTCGTCCCAGACCCGCTGGAGCGCCGGGGCGCTGGCGGCGTAGTCCAGTGCGGCGTAGTCGACCTCGCCGCCGGTCACCAGCGGGACGAGGACATCGCGCCCCAGCACGGGCAGCGGGGCACAGACGGAGGGGTCGGCGGCAACGGCGGAAACGGACATGGCGAACTCCCGTGAGAGGCAAGCGAATTCGCTGCGGGCGGGCGCGTCGGCAGGCGTATGGAGGAACACCGGAGCGCACGGCGGCACCGCAACGTGAAGGAAAACCCTCGGCAGAAGAGGAGGGAAGGGGTGCGGAAGGGGGGCCTGCGGGCCCTATCGCATTCGCTGCATCACGGAAAGGACTCCCTCGGGGACCAGGATCCCTGGCGAGGGATCCGCGCTTGCCGCAGACCTCGCTGCCTGCGACCTGGTCATCACCCGGGGCACCCCGCCACGGAAGGAGGGTTGCCGGACAGCGGGCCGGGGCCTGTGTCGCTGTCACTCGTGACCTGGGCTGAATCATGCCACACGATCAACATGGCGCAAGCCCCGGTCCGCATCCCGGACCGGGGCCTGCGTCACCTGGCCGTTCGCGTCAGGCGTTGCTGGCCGCCACCCAGCGCTCCAGCACCCGCTTGGCGGCGCCCGAGTCGATCGCCTCGGCGGCCTTCGCGAGACCGGTCCGGATCCGCTCGGCCAGCGGGGCGTCCGACGGCTCCAGCGCCGCCAGCGCCGCCGCGGCGTTCAGCAGGACGGCATCGCGGACCGGCCCGGTCTCCCCGTCCAGCAGCCGGCGGGCCACGTCCGCGTTGTACGACGCGTCGGCGCCGCGCAGCGCCTCCACCGGCACCAGCTCGATGCCGACGTCCCGCGGGTCGAAGGGCTCCTCGCGGACCGTGCCGCCGCGCACGATCCACACCCGGGAGGTGGCGGTCGTGGTCAGCTCGTCCAGCCCGTCGTCGCCGCGGAACACCAGCGCCGAGGAGCCGCGCTCGGCGAGCACCCCGGCCAGGATCGGCGCCATCCGGGCGTCCGCGACGCCGGTCGCCTGGGCGCGGACCCGGGCGGGATTGGTCAGCGGGCCCAGCACGTTGAACGTGGTGCGGATCCCCAACTGCCCGCGGGCGGCGGCCACATGGCGCAGCGCGGGGTGGAACTTGGCCGCGAAGCAGAAGGTGATCCCGGCCTCCTCGGCGACCTCCACCACCCGTTGCGGGCTCAGGTCCAGATTGACGCCCAGCTTCTCCAGGACGTCGGAGGCGCCGCTGGCGGACGAGGCGGCCCGGCTGCCGTGCTTGACGACCTTGGCGCCGGTGCCGGCGACCACGATCGACGCCATGGTGGAGATGTTGACCGTCTTGGCGCCGTCACCGCCGGTGCCGACGATGTCCACGCTGGGGCCGGGCACCTCGATCAGGCTGGCGTGCGCGTACATCGCCCGCACCAGCCCGGTGATCTCCGCCACGGTCTCGCCCTTGGCGCGCAGCGCGACCGCGAAACCGGCGATCTGCGCGTCGGTGGCCTGGCCGCGCATGATCTTGTCCATGACCCAGGCGGTGTCGTCGGCGCCGAGGTCGCGGCCTTCCAGGAGGGCGTTCAGTACGGCCGGCCAGGAGTGGTCCGCCACGCTGCCGCCGCCTGCCGGGGTCACAACGTTCATGGTCCACGCTCCTGGTTCGTCTGCTGCGTATGCCGTCACCCTATCGAGCCCCGGGCATGCCGAAGGGCCCCGTCCTCTTCGTGGACGGGGCCCTCTGGGTGGCGTACTACCGGCGGTGCGCGCGGTGGCGCCCGCAGGGATCAGTGGTGGCCGTGGCCGCTGGTGATCTCCTTGTACTCCTCGACGGTGGGCTTCGGGATGACGTTGTCCTCGCCGTAGTAGCCCTTGGAGAGCTTGGCGCGCAGCTTCTCCGTGCGCTTGAGCTTGCGCCGGACGCCGTTCTCGTCGACCTCGGGGCCGAGGGCGATCGGCTCGGGCTGCTCGTGCTGCGTCAGGAAGTGCAGCTGCTCCTGGTCGAGGGGCTCGTGCACCTCGATGAACTCACCGTGCGGCAGGCGCTTGATGATGCCGGACTCGCGTCCGTGCAGCACCTTGTCCTTGTCGCGGCGCTGGAGGCCCAGGCAGATCCGCTTGGTGGCGATGAAGGCCAGCACCGGCCCGACGAAGAACGCGATCCGGACGAACCAGGTGATCGAGTTGATCGACAGGTGGAAGTGGGTGGCCCACAGGTCGTTGCCGCCACCGATCAGCATCACGAAGTACGCGACCAGCCAGGCCACGCCGAACCCGGTGCGGGTGGGCACGTTGCGCGGGCGGTCCAGGATGTGGTGCTCGCGCTTGTCGCCGCGGACCCAGGACTCGACGAACGGGTAGACCGCGATGGCGACCAGGACCAGCGGGAAGACCAGGATCGGGATGAGGACACCGAAGTTGATGGTGTGGCCCCAGAAGTTCCACTCCCAGCCCGGCATGACACGCACCAGGCCCTCGGCGAAGCCCATGTACCAGTCCGGCTGCGCACCGGTGGACACCTGGTCCGGCCGGTACGGACCGATGGCCCACACGGGGTTGATGCTGGCGACCGCGGCGATCACCGCGATGACGCCGAAGACCAGGAAGAAGAAGCCTCCGGCCTTGGCCATGTAGACCGGCAGCAGCGGCATGCCGACGACGTTGTTGTTCGTCTTGCCGGCGCCCGGGAACTGCGTGTGCTTGTGGTAGATGACGAGGATCAGGTGGGCCACCAGCAGGCCCAGCATGATGCCCGGCAGCAGCAGCACGTGGATCGTGAAGAACCTCGGGATGATGTCGTGCCCGGGGAACTCGCCGCCGAAGATGAACATCTGCAGGTACGAGCCGATCAGCGGCATCGCCAGGATGACGCCCTCGATGAACCGCACACCGGTGCCGGAGAGCAGGTCGTCGGGGAGCGAGTAACCGGTGAAGCCGGTGAACATGCCCAGCACGAACAGCAGGAAGCCGAAGAGCCAGTTGACCTCACGCGGCTTGCGGAACGCGCCGGTGAAGAACACCCGCATCATGTGGACCATCATCGCGGCCAGGAAGACCAGCGCGGCCCAGTGGTGGATCTGCCGGATCAGCAGACCACCGCGGACGTCGAAGCTGATGTCCAGCGTCGACTCGAACGCCTGGGTCATCCTGATCCCGTGCATCGGCACGTAGGACCCGTGGTAGGTGACCTCGGCCATGCTCGGGTGGAAGAACAGCGTCAGGTAGACACCGGTCAGGATGATGATGACGAAGCTGTAGAGCGCGACCTCGCCCAGCATGAAGGACCAGTGGTCCGGGAAGATCTTGCGCATGTTGGCCTTGGCGAGGCTGTAGATGCCCAGCCGGCCGTCCGCCCAGTCGGCGATCCGCTCGCCCCGTGGTGCCTGCCCACGGCGCGCAGTGGTCGCGGTTGTCTCGTTACTCATCCGCGCTCCCAGAAGCTCGGGCCGACGGGCTCCGCGAAGCCGCTCGCGGCCTCAAGGAAGCCGTCCTTCTCCGTGATGTGCAGCTGCGGCAGGGCGTGCCCGGCCGGACCGAAGATCACCCGACCGCCGTCGGAGAGGTCGAAGGTCGACTGGTGGCAGGGGCAGAGCACGTGGTGCGTCTGCTGCTCGTAGAGGCTGATCGGGCAACCGACGTGGGTGCAGATCTTCGAGTACGCGACGATGCCCTCGTGCGACCAGGCCAGTTCCTGCTTGTCCTTGATGTTCTGCGGCTGGATCCGCACGAGCATCAGGGCGTCCTTGGCGATCTTCTCGTTGAACTCCTCGTCGCTCTCCTCCAGGCCCTCGGGCTTGGCGAAGGTGAGGGAGCCCACCGCGATGTCCTCGGGACGCAGCGGGAGGTTGGTGGACTGGTTGACCAGGCGGATGCCCTTCTTCCAGCCCGTGGTGCGCAGCTTCTTCTCGGGCAGCGGGCCCAGGTCGCGCAGCAGGACGACGCCGGAGAGCGGCACCAGGGCCAGCGCGCCGAACATCGTGTTGCGGATCAGCTTGCGACGGCCGAACTGCGACTCCCGGGCACCGTCCGCGAAGTCCGCCAGGACCTTGGCCTTGACCTCGGGCGCGGCCGCGATCGGGTGCCGCTCGTCGGCGACCTCCTCGTCGGACATCAGCGTGCGGGCCCAGTGGACCGCGCCGGCGCCGATGCAGAAGAGCGCCACACCCAGGGTCAGACCGAGCGCGAAGTTCAGCCCGCTGACGTGGCCGATCGGGAAGATGTAGACGATCTTGTCGATCGGGATCGCCACGTACGACGCGATGAAGGCGACGGTGGCCAGCATGGACACCACGAAGAGGAACGCCACGGTGCGCTCGGAGCGCTTGGCGGCCCGCTCGTCGATGTCCTGGACGCGGTGCTCGTGGGGCGGCAGCCCCGGGTCGGCGAAGGGGTTGTCCGCCTTCGCCAGCGCACCTTCGTGAGCCGTCTCCCGCTCACTGGGAAGGTTTTCTTCTGTCTCACTCATGACTTCTTGGCCTTCGTAGTCCGGGCTGCGACCCAGATGGCGACCGCGACACACGCACCCAGGCCGAAGATGTAGCCGAAGAGTCCTTCGGTCACCGGGCCCAGACCACCGAGTTCCATACCGCCCGGGCTCGCGGACTTATCGCTGTCGACGGCGCCGAGGTACGCGACAATGTCCTTCTTGTTCTGCTTGCTCAGCGTGCCGTCACCGAAGGAGGGCATGTTCTGCGGGCCGGTCTCCATGGCCTCGTAGATGTGCTTCGGGTCCACGCCCTCAAGCGTCGGTGCGTACTTGCCGTTGGTGAGGGCACCGCCCTTGCCGGTGAAGTTGTGGCACTGCGCACAGTTGGTGCGGAACAGTTCGCCGCCCTTGCCGATGTCGGCCCCGTCGGCGCTGTACTGCGACTTGTCGGGGACGGACGGGCCGGGACCGAGCGACGCGACGTAGGCCGCGAGCTGGTCGATCTGGGCGTTGTTGTAGATGTTCCGCTTCCGCGGCACCTGGGCGCCGGGCTGCTGGGCGGGCATACGGCCGGTGCCCACCTGGAAGTCGACGGCGGCGGCGCCCACGCCGACCAGGCTCGGGCCGCTGGAGCTGCCCTGACCGCCGGTGCCGTGGCAGCTTGCGCAGCCCACGGCGAAGAGCTTCTTGCCCTCCTTGATGGCAAGAGACTGGGCGGTGTCATCGGCCTGAGCCTTGTCCGCCGGCGCGAACGCGGCGTACAGCCCCCCAGTGACCGCCAGCGCGAAGAGTAGGACGACGAGCGCCGCCAGCGGATGGCGCCGTCGTGCGGAGAGCTTTTTCACGGATTACCCCGGTGTCAGGATCTTCTGCGTCGATGCTTTGGCTATGTCTGTCTGAAATGCGGGCCCGGCAACAGGCCCGGTACCGGTTACCGGATCAGGTAGATCGTGGCGAAGAGGCCGATCCAGACGACATCGACGAAGTGCCAGTAGTAGGACACGACGATGGCCGCGGTGGCCTGCGTGTGGGTGAACCTCTTGGCCGCGTACGTCCTGCCCAGGACCAGCAGGAAGGCGATCAGACCGCCCGTCACATGCAGTCCGTGGAAACCGGTGGTCAGGTAGAACACCGAGCCGTACGGGCCGGACGAGAGCGAAAGGCCCTCGTGCTTGACCAGCTCGGTGTACTCGAAGACCTGACCGCCGATGAAGATGGCACCCATGATGAAGGTGATCACGAACCAGGTCCGCAGCTTCTTGACGTCACCGCGCTCGGCGGCGAAAACGCCGAGCTGACACGTCAGCGAGCTGAGCACCAGGATCGTGGTGTTGGTCGCGGAGAACGGAAGATTCAGCGCATGGGCGGATTCCTTCCAATACGCCTCGCCCGTCACCGATCGAAGGGTGAAGTACATCGCGAAGAGGGCCGCGAAGAACATCAGCTCGGAACTCAGCCAGATGATGGTTCCGACGCTGGTGAGGTTCGGCCGATTGACCGACGGGTGCGCGTGCCCGGTTTCTACTGTCGTTGCTGTCGCCACGACCGACATTATGTCGGTCGCTTATCCCGCCCTCACTCCGGGGGGTGCCGTTCGGTGTGTCAAGGCCGTATGCCCTGCTCGTACGGACCTCCGCGGCGGTCGCCCGAAGGGGGGAAGCGTCCCCCGCGGCACCGCTCGCCGGCCCTGGAAGCCCCGGTCCTGACAGGCCGTCGGGCGCATCCCGGATGCGTCCGGCATCTCCTGCCGGGGCCCCGTCCGGGAGTAGCATCGCGCAACGGTTTGACCAAGCCGTACCGCTACGAAAGTGGAGGAACGATGCAGGCGACTGCCACGGTGCTGGTCTACAGCGACAACGCCAACACCCGCGAGCAGGTCCGGCTGGCGGCCGGGCGGCGGCCGGCCCCCGACGCCCCGGAGATCGAGATCCTGGAGTGCGCCACCGCACCGGCCGTCCTGGAGGCCCTGGAGCAGGGCGGCATCGACGTCTGCGTGCTGGACGGCGAGACCGCGCCGGCGGGCGGTATGGGCGTCTGCCGGCAGATCAAGGACGAGATCTTCCAGTGCCCTCCGGTGCTGCTGCTCATCGGCCGCCCGCAGGACGCCTGGCTGGCCACCTGGAGCCGCGCGGACGCCGCGGTGACCCATCCCGTCGACCCGGTGGCGTTCGCCGAGGCGCTGGCCGGGCTGCTGCGCCGCCGCAGTCTGGCGCAGGCCGTGGCGCCGGTCTGAGCGGGGCCCTGAGCGGCCGCTGAGCGGCCTTCAGAACTGCGGGCGCAGCCGGGCGTCAGCGGCGGGGTTCTGCTCCCGCTCGGCCGCGCCTGTGGTGGTGGAGGCCCTGTTCTTGAGGGCGCTGCCGTCCCGCCATTCCTTCCAGGGCATGTTCCAGTCGCCGAAGCCGTTGTCGAACGGCGTCATGGTGGCGCCGCCGCTGTTGACGACCTTGACGACGTCGCCGACCCGGACGGTGTTGAAGAACCACTGGGCGTTGCCGGTGGACATGCCGGTACAGCCGTGGCTGACGTTGGCCGCGCCCTGGGAGCCGACCGACCACGGGGCGGCGTGCACGTACTCCCCGCTCCAGGTCACCCGGGTGGCCCAGTAGACCGGCAGGTCGTAGGAGTCCGAACTTCCGGCGGCGATGCCCACGGTGGCACTGCGCATCCGTACGAAGCTCTCCTTGCCGAGCACGACCTTGACGCCGTTGCGGGTGGAGAAGCCGGGCTTGCCGGTGGTGACCGGGATGGTGTTGATCGACTTGCCGTTGCGCAGCACGGTCATCTGGTGCGCGGCGGCGTCGGTGACGGCCTCGACCCGGTCGCCGGTGGTGAGCCGTACGGGCTTGGCGGGGCCGCCGTAGAGCCCGCCGGAGATCTTCAGGCCGTCGAGGTTGCTGTGGACGGCGATGGTGGCGTGGGCGGGCCAGTACTCCTTGGGGCGGAAGTGCAGCTTCTTGCCGTCCACCCAGTGCCAGGAGCCCTCGACGCGCGGTGTGGAGTCGACCTTCAGGGCGCTCTCGACGACGGCCCGGGCCTTGGGGTCGGTGACCGGCTTGCTGAGTTCGGCGGTGACCGGCTGGCCGACGCCGTACTGGCCGCTCTGCGGGCCGAACTTGACGGTCAGCCGGTCGTCCGCGTCCTTGGTGTTGACCACCAGGGTCTTGCGGCCCGGGGTGCCGTCCTCCTCCTCGGTACTGACCTGCACCGAGTAGCGCGTGCCGGCGGCCAGCGGCGCGATGGTGCGCCAGTGCTTGCCGTCGGCGCTCAGCTCCCCCCGGACGTAGCGGCCGGTGGCGTCGGTGGCGGTCACGTCCGTGATACGCGCCTCGTCCCCTTTGACCGCGAGTTCGAGGGGCTTGTCGGGGTCCGCCTTCTTCCGTCCGTCGGCCGGGGTGTTGGCCGATATCTGGTCACTCGCGTCGTAGGGATCGGTCGAGAGCGTTTCCGACGCCGAGCCCCCGCACGCGGCAGTGCTCACCGCGAGGGGTACGAGCAGGAGGCCGCAGCTCAGCACCGTCCGGGTTCGAGGTCTGTGGTTCATGCCCCAAACGTACGAAGAGCCGCCCGTACCGGCGCGTTGGAAGACTCCAAACGGGTCTGTCCCGTGGGGCCGAACGGAGTGGGCCCGGACACCTGATGGGGTGTCCGGGCCCGGCCTTTCGGCGTGTCCGCCGCGCGCAGCGCGGAAGGTGCGTTACTGGGTGCGGTTCTCACCGCGGTAGTACTCGAACACCCAGCCCCAGAGGGCCACGAGGATCACCGGCAGGGAGAAGTACAGCAGCCAGAAGCCGAAGACCACTCCCATGAAGGCCAGCGCGCCGCCGATGCCCAGGAAGAGCGGCTGCCAGCTGTGCGGGCTGAAGAAGCCCAGCTCACCGGCGTCGTCCGCGACCTCGGCGTTCTCGTTGTCCTGTGCGCCCGCGTCGACCCGCCGGGCCGTGAAGGCCAGGTAGTAGCCGACCATGATGCACAGGCCGAAGGCGAGGAACAGCGCGGTGGTGCCCGCCGGCTCCTTCGACCAGACGCCATAGACGATCGCCATGGCCAGGACGAAGACGGAGAGCCAGATGAACATCTTGCCCTGGATCTTCACTTGCCCGCCTCCTTGCCGCCGGCCAGCGCCTTGTCACCCGCGTGGCCGTTGTGCAGCGCGTCCAGCGCCGCGATCTCCGGGTGGTGCAGGTCGAACGCCGGGGATTCGGACCGAATACGCGGCAGGGTGAGGAAGTTGTGCCGCGGCGGCGGGCAGGACGTCGCCCACTCCAGCGAGCGGCCGTAGCCCCAGGGGTCGTCGACCTCGATCTTCTCGCCGTACTTGGCGGTCTTCCAGACGTTGTAGAGGAACGGCAGGATCGACATGCCCAGCAGGAACGAGCTGATCGACGAGATGGTGTTCAGCGTGGTGAAGCCGTCGGCCGCGAGGTAGTCCGCGTAACGCCGGGGCATGCCCTCCGCGCCCAGCCAGTGCTGGACGAGGAACGTGCCGTGGAAGCCGACGAACAGCGTCCAGAACGTGATCTTGCCGAGCCGCTCGTCGAGCATCTTGCCGGTGAACTTCGGCCACCAGAAGTGGAATCCGGCGAACATCGCGAAGACGACCGTGCCGAACACGACGTAGTGGAAGTGCGCCACGACGAAGTACGAGTCGGAGATGTGGAAGTCCATCGGCGGCGAGGCCAGGATGACGCCGGTCAGACCACCGAAGGTGAAGGTGATCAGGAAGCCGATCGCCCAGAGCATCGGCGTCTCGAAGGACAGCGAGCCCTTCCACATCGTGCCGATCCAGTTGAAGAACTTCACACCGGTCGGAACCGCGATGAGGAACGTCATGAAGGAGAAGAACGGCAGCAGTACGCCGCCCGTCACATACATGTGGTGCGCCCACACCGTGACCGAGAGACCGGCGATGGAAATCGTCGCGGCGATCAGGCCGATGTAACCGAACATCGGCTTCCGGGAGAAGACCGGAATGACCTCGGAAATGATGCCGAAGAACGGCAGGGCAATGATGTACACCTCTGGATGGCCGAAGAACCAGAAGAGGTGTTGCCAGAGCAGTGCTCCACCATTTGCCGCGTCGAATACATGGGCACCGAATTTACGGTCCGCCTCCAGGGCGAACAGCGCGGCGGCCAGCACCGGGAAGGCGAGCAGGACCAGCACACCGGTCAGCAGCACGTTCCATACGAAGATCGGCATCCGGAACATCGTCATGCCGGGAGCACGCATGCAGATGATGGTGGTGATGAAGTTGACCGAACCGAGGATCGTGCCGAAGCCGGAGAAGGCCAGACCCATGATCCACATGTCGGCGCCGACGCCCGGCGAACGCACCGCGTCCGAGAGCGGCGAGTACGCGAACCAGCCGAAGTCGGCCGCACCCTGCGGGGTGAGGAAGCCGGCGACCGCGATGAGCGAGCCGAAGAGGTAGAGCCAGTAGGCGAACATGTTCAGCCGCGGGAACGCCACGTCGGGCGCGCCGATCTGCAGCGGCATGATCCAGTTCGCGAACCCGGCGAACAGCGGCGTCGCGAACATCAGCAGCATGATCGTGCCGTGCATCGTGAACGCCTGGTTGAACTGCTCGTTCGACATGATCTGCATGCCGGGACGGGCCAGTTCGGCGCGCATGAGGAGCGCCATGACGCCGCCGATGCAGAAGAAGGCGAACGACGTGGCCAGGTACATCGTGCCGATGGTCTTGTGGTCAGTGGTGGTGAGCCACTTGACCGCAGCGATACCGGGTTGCTTCTTGCGTACGGGCGGTGCTGCCGGAGCCGTATCGGCGGCGGCACCCTGAGGTTCGTTGAGGATGCTCACTGGTTCTTGGTCTCCGCATTCCTGGCGTGGTCAGTCTGCTTGATACCCGCCGGCAGATACCCGGTCTGACCCTTCGCCGCCAGGTCCTTCAGGTGCTGCCGGTACTGGGCAGGCGAAACGACCTTGACGTTGAAGAGCATCCGGGAGTGGTCGACACCACAGAGTTCGGCGCACTTGCCCTTGAACGTGCCCTCCTTGTTGGGGGTCACCTCGAAGACGTTGGTGTGCCCGGGGACGACGTCCATCTTCATCAGGAACGGCACCACCCAGAAGTCGTGGATGACGTCACGGGAGGTCAGGATGAACTGGACCGTCTCGCCCTTCGGCAGCCACAGCGTGGGGCCCGGGTTTCCGGTCTGCGGGTTGCGCGTGGCCGGGGTTCCCGTGTCGTAGACGCCGTCGGCGTTCGCCGGGGCACCCTTCTTCCACTTGTCCGGAATGGCCGCCAGCTCCGGAGAGTTGATGTTCGTGGTCGCGTTCTTGCCGCCCACGTTCTCCAGGTAGTTGAACGCCCAGCTCCACTGGAAGCCCACGACGTTGATGACGTGGTCCGGCTTCTTGGAGGTCTTGAGGAGTGCGCTCTCATCGCGCGCGGTGAAGTAGAAGAGCACCGCGATGATGATGAACGGGACGATGGTGTACAGCGCCTCGATCGGCATGTTGTACCGCGTCTGCGCAGGGACCTCCACCTTGGTCCTGCTACGGCGGTGGAAGATCACGCTCCAGATGATCAGGCCCCACACCAGCACGCCCGTTGCGAGGGCGGCGGCCCAGGAGCCCTGCCAAAGAGAGAGGATCCGCGGCGCCTCGTCGGTGACGGGCGTCGGCATGCCGAGGCGGGGGAAGTCCTTGTATGTGCAACCAGTCGCGGTCGCCAGGACCAGGCCCGCAGCAAGCACCTGCGGCAGCTTCCGCCGCATCGGGCGCCGCGACGAGCGGTCGGAGCCGTTGGGACTCACGTAGCGCCTTCCCGAGAGTCTCGCCCGCGCGGTCGGCTGCGGCCTTACTCGCTGGTCGGTCGCCGCCCTGCGTCGGGCAGGGGTTTGGATGTTTATGCGGACCAAACCCTACTGGACGCTATTTGGGGTCGCGCGGGGAGGGTGCCCAACGCGCCGCGCGGCACCCCTAAGGGGTGGCCGCGTGCTCCGCGGCCCGTCCGCCGGGGCTCCGATCAGCCGCCCCCACCAGGCATCTGACGGCCTGCCCGGCAGCGCGGCGGCCGGTGTTCTACCGTCTCGTACGTGCCCTACTTCGACGCCGCCTCGGCCGCCCCCCTGCACCCCGTCGCCCGGGAGGCTCTGCTCGCCTCGCTCGACGAGGGGTGGGCCGACCCGGTCCGCCTCTACCGCGAGGGGCGGCGGGCCCGGATGCTGCTGGACGCCGCGCGGGAGGCCGCCGCCGAGGCGGTGGGCTGCCGGCCCGACGAGTTGACGTTCACCCCTTCGGGGACGCACGCGCTGCATTCGGGCATCTTCGGCACGCTGGCGGCCCGCCGGCGTGCCGGCCGCCGGCTGGTGCACTCCGCCGTCGAACACTCCTCCGTCCTGCACGCCGCCGAGGTGCACGAGGCGGCCGGCGGGACGCTGACCGAGGTGGCGGTGGACCGTACGGGCCGGGTGGCGCCCGGGGAGGTCGCCGCGGCGCTGGGTGCGGACGCCGCGCTGGTCTGCCTCCAGTCCGCCAACCACGAGGTGGGGACCGAGCAGCCGGTGGAGGAGGTGGCGGCACTGTGCCGGGAGGCCGGGGTGCCGCTGCTGGTGGACGCGGCGCAGTCGCTGCCCTGGGGGACGGTGCCGGGCGCCTGGTCCGTGCTGGCGGCGAGCGCCCACAAGTGGGGCGGGCCGCCCGGGGTGGGGCTGCTGGCGGTCCGTAAGGGAACCCGGTTCTCGCCCCAGGGGCCGTTGGACGAGCGGGAGTCGGGCCGCAGCCCGGGGTTCGGGAACCTCCCGGCGGTGGTGGCCGCGGCGGCGTCCCTGCGCGCGCTGCGGGCGGCGGCGGAGTCCGGGCCGGACGAAGCGGCCCGGCTGCGGGGGCTGGTGGAGCGGATCCGGACGCGGGTGCCGGAACTGGTCCCGGACGTGGAGGTGGTCGGCGATCCGGTGCACCGGCTCCCCCATCTCGTCACCTTCTCCTGCCTCTACGTCGACGGGGAGGCCCTGCTGCACGAGCTGGACCGCTCGGGATTCTCCGTATCGTCCGGTTCGTCGTGTACGTCCAGCACGCTGACGCCCAGCCATGTGCTGCGCGCGATGGGCGTGCTGTCGGAGGGGAACGTCCGGGTCTCGCTGCCGTACGGCACCGTCGAGGCGGATGTGGAGCGGTTCCTGGAGGTGCTGCCGGAGGCGGTGCGGTCGGTCCGGGAGCGGTTCGGGGTGCCGGTGCGGGAGGAGCCCGCGGCGGCGGCAACGACAGCTGCGGAGACGGCGGGGGCGGCGGCGGAAGAGGAGCCGGGCGGGGTGGTGGTCGACGCGCTCGGCAGGCGCTGCCCGATTCCGGTCATCGAGCTGGCGAAGGCGATCGGCGGCGTGCCGGTCGGCGGGACCGTGACGGTGCTGTCGGACGACGAGGCGGCGCGGCAGGACATCCCGGCCTGGTGCGCGATGCGCGGCCAGGAGTACGTGGGCGAGGAGCCCGCGGAACGCGGCGCCGCATACGTGGTGCGGCGCCGCGGCTGACCCGGCGGCTCAGACCAGGTACTGCTGGACCTCGGCGGCGGCCTCGTGGCCGTACGCCTTGGTGAAGCGGTCCATGAAGTGGCTGCGGTGCAGCTCGTACTCCTGGGTGCCGACGGTCTCGATGACCAGCGTCGCCAGCATGCAGCCGATCTGGGCGGCGCGCTCCAGGTCGACGCCCCAGGCCAGACCGGCCAGGAAGCCGGCCCGGAAGGCGTCGCCGACGCCGGTCGGGTCGGCCTTGGTCTTCTCCTCGGGGACGCCGACCTCGATGACCGGCTCGCCGACCCGCTCGATACGGACGCCGTTGGAGCCGAGGGTGGTGACGCGCGTGCCGACCTTGGCGAGGATCTCCTCGGCGGTCCAGCCGGTCTTGGTCTCGATCAGCCCCGCCTCGTACTCGTTGTTGAAGAGGTAGGTGGCGCCCTCCATGAGGGTGCGGATGTTCTCGCCGTCCATGCGGGCGATCTGCTGCGAGAAGTCGGCGGCGAACGGGATTCCGCGGGTGCGGCACTCCTCGGTGTGCCGGATCATCGCCTCCGGGTCGTCCGCGCCGATCAGCACGAGGTCCAGTCCGCCGACCCGGTCGGCCACCGCCTGGAGCTCGATCAGCCGGGCCTCGCTCATGGCGCCGGTGTAGAAGGAGCCGATCTGGTTGTGGTCCGCGTCGGTCGTGCAGACGAAGCGGGCGGTGTGCAGGACCTCGGAGATGCGCACCGAGCGGGTGTCGACGCCGTGCCGGTCGAGCCAGGCGCGGTACTCCTCGAAGTCGGTGCCGGCGGCGCCGACCAGGACCGGCCTGATGCCGAGCTGGCCCATGCCGAAGCAGATGTTGGGGGCGACCCCGCCGCGGCGGACGTCGAGTTGGTCGACCAGGAAGGAGAGAGAGACGGTATGCAGCTGATCGGCGACCAACTGGTCGGCGAAGCGGCCGGGGAAGGTCATCAGGTGATCGGTGGCGATGGAGCCGGAGACTGCGATACGCACGGCGGGTCTGCTCCTGCGGAAGGCGTGAGGTTGGCGGACGGAGGGCAACGCTACCCGGCGGGTCGGCCTGCATCTGCCCATTCCAGGACACTCGGATCCGCCGAAACTACCCAATAGTAGGTCTTTCTCGTCGGACGTGGGGTGCGTACGGTTCCTCGTATGACCAAGCCTGTGAAAGCCGTCACACACCCCGGCCCCTCCGCCGCCTCGGTGCAGGAGCCGGAGTCGCTGGACCAGCTCCGCGGGGACTGCGCGCGGATGGCCGCGCACTGGACGGGCCGGCGGCGGTCCGCGCCCGCGCCGGGCCGGCCCTCCGACCTGCACGGGATCCGGGTCCCGGCGAAGTCTGCCGCACTCGTGGACGGGATGTCCGAGTACGGCGACTGAGGCGCACGGAACCGCCCGCGCCCCCGCTCCGTCCCATCGGCGTGCACCCCGCCCCGGGGTGGCACGTCAGATGTTCTGCGGAGCCGAAGGAGCGAAGCGGTGAACACCGAGGACAGTACGGATACCCCGGACACGCCGGACACCCCGGAAGCCACCGGTCGGCGGCGGACCCCGCTGGTGGTCGCCTCGGTGGCCGCCGCGGTCCTGCTGGCCGGCGGCGGCGCGGCGTACTGGGCCGCCTCCGCGGCCGGCGGCGCGGCCGGCCCGGCGGGGGCCCGCGCGCAGGGCAGTCCGCCGCCGCTCACGCTGGACGACCGCACGGGCGGCGCGGGGGGCTCGATAGCCGTCGGGGAGCCCGCCCCGGGCGGGGCGCACTACAAGGTGGTGGGCACACTGCCCGGGGGGCCGGGGTCCGCACCCGTGTACCGCCCGCAGGGCGAGGTCGACCGGCAGGCCGTGGAACGGCTGGCGAAGGCGCTGGATGTGACCGGAAAGGTCCGCTCGGAGGGTGCCACCTGGAAGGTCGGCGCGCTGCCCCAGGACACCCACGGTCCCAGCCTCGAAGTGAACAAGACCGGCTCGGGCGCCTGGACGTACCGGGTCACCCCGGGCCGGATGATGTGCCCGCTGCACATCTCGGGTGGCGCGGACGACACGGCCCCCACGGCGCCTGGCTGCCCCTCGTACCGCGGCGGCGCGGACACCGGGGCGACGGCGGGCGACGGCGGCGCGGTGTCGGAGGCGAAGGCCGAGGCGGCGGCGCGGCCGGTGCTGGCGGCGCTCGGCCAGCAGAACGCCCGGCTGGACGCGCGCGGGCTGGTCGGCGCGGTGCGGACGGTGCGGGCCGATCCGGTGGTCGGGGGGCTGCCGACGCTCGGCTGGCAGAGCGCGTTCCAGGTGGGCGCGGACGGCAGACTCGTGGGCGGCAGCGGGCAGTTGGCGCAGCCCGTCAAGGGCGCGGACTACCCCGTGCTGAGCGCGCAGAAGACGCTGGACCGGATGAACGCGCAGGGCGGCCGCACGCCGGCCGAGGTGACCGGCGCGGTCTTCGGGCTCTCGGCGCAGAACGCGGACGGCGGCCAGGTACTGGTCCCGTCGTGGCTGTACACGGTGCGCCGGGCGGACGCCGGGAAGGGGCAGGACGCGACCTCGACCCTGGCCCGGGTCGCGGTGGACCCGAAGTACCTGCGGCGGCCGGACGGCGGCCCGCAGCCGTCGGGGAAGCCCGGCCAGACGGCGATGCGGCTGGAGCGTTACTCCGCCGGCGGTGACGGCAGGACGCTGACCGTGCACTTCTGGGGCGGGGTGTGCAGCACCTACGAGGCGAGCGCCCAGGAGTCGGCCACGGCGGTGCGGATCACGGTCACCGGGAAGGACACGCACCCCGGCCAGATGTGCGTGAAGATCGCCAAGGACTTCACCAAGACGGTGACGCTGCGGCAGCCGCTGGACGGCCGGAAGGTCGTCGACGCGGCCTCGGGCGGCGCGGTGGCGGAGAAGCCGGAGACCCCGGAGAACACGGGGAACCCGGCGCAGTAGGCCGGGCCGGCGGCGGATACGGATACGCCACGGGCGGCGCTCCTTCGGCGAGCGCCGCCCGTGTGCGTCGTGGACCCGGGCCCCTTAGCTGAAGGAGTCGCCGCAGGCGCAGGAGCCGGTGGCGTTCGGGTTGTCGATCGTGAAGCCCTGCTTCTCGATGGTGTCGACGAAGTCGATGGAGGCGCCGCCCAGGTAGGGAGCGCTCATCCGGTCGGTGACGACCTTGACGCCGTCGAAGTCCTTGACGACGTCGCCGTCGAGCGAGCGCTCGTCGAAGAAGAGCTGGTAACGCAGGCCGGAGCAGCCGCCGGGCTGGACCGCCACCCGCAGCGCGAGGTCGTCCCGACCTTCCTGCTCCAGCAGGCTCCTGACCTTCGACGCCGCCGCGTCGGACAGGATGATGCCGTCGGTGACGGTGGTCTCGTCCTGAACGCTCATCTACATCTCTCCCGGGTTGTACGGACGGCTTGCCAGCGGTTGCCTACAGGTCCAACCGGTGGCTTCCCGGATTAATTCCGGCTGCGCGTGACGTGTTCTGCTCTTTCTTCATGCTCGCACACCGGCGCGCGGACGCGGCCTGCCGCCCGCGGCTCCTGGGCCGGAGGGCTGATGCGTCACATCGACACGATGGCCATCGTCAAAGTGACGTGAAGCGGCTATGATAGATAGCGTCAAATAGACGAAAAGGCATGTGCCAAAGAGCTGTCTGCAGAGAAGAGAGGGTGCGTGTCGTGACCACCGCCCAGCCCCTGGACGTCCAGCCGACCCCGCTGGCGCTGCTCCTCCTCGGCCGGGAGGCCGACCCGAAGAGCGAGCGCGGCGTGGAGTGTCCCGGCGATCTGCCGGCCCCCTCCGACCCCGACCTCGTCGAGCGCGCCCGCGCGGCCAAGGCGAAGCTCGGGGACCGGGTCTTCGTCCTCGGGCACCACTACCAGCGCGACGAGGTCATCGAGTTCGCGGACGTGACCGGCGACTCCTTCAAGCTCGCGCGGGACGCCGCGGCCCGGCCGGACGCCGAGTACATCGTCTTCTGCGGTGTGCACTTCATGGCCGAGTCCGCGGACATCCTCACCGGCGACGGCCAGCAGGTGATCCTCCCCGACCTGGCCGCGGGCTGCTCGATGGCCGACATGGCCACCGCCGAGCAGGTCGCCGAGTGCTGGGACGTGCTGACCGAGGCGGGCGTCGCCGAGCAGGTCGTGCCCGTCTCCTACATGAACTCCTCCGCGGACATCAAGGCGTTCACCGGCAAGCACGGCGGCACGATCTGCACCTCCTCGAACGCGAAGCGGGCGCTGGACTGGGCCTTCGCGCAGGGCTCGAAGGTCCTCTTCCTGCCGGACCAGCACCTGGGCCGCAACACCGCCGTACGGGACATGGGCATGTCCCTGGACGACTGCGTGGTCTACAACCCGCACAAGCCGAACGGCGGGCTGACCGCCGACGAGCTGCGGGCCGCGAAGATGATCCTGTGGCGCGGCCACTGCTCGGTGCACGGCCGCTTCTCGCTGGATTCGGTGAACGACGTCCGCGAGCGGATACCGGGCGTGAACGTCCTGGTCCACCCCGAGTGCAAGCACGAGGTCGTCGCGGCGGCGGACCAGGTCGGCTCGACGGAGTACATCATCAAGGCCCTGGAGGCCGCGCCCGCCGGTTCGAAGTGGGCGATCGGCACCGAGCTGAACCTCGTCCGCCGGCTGGCCAACCGTTTCGCCGCCGAGGACAAGGAAATCGTCTTCCTCGACAAGACGGTCTGCTTCTGCTCGACCATGAACCGCATCGACCTGCCGCACCTGGTCTGGGCGCTGGAGTCCCTGGCGGACGGCAAGGTCGTCAACCGCATCCAGGTCGACAGGGAGACCGAGAGCTTCGCCAAGCTGGCGCTGGAGCGGATGCTGGCGCTGCCGTAGCCGGCCGGGCGGCCGCCCCCCGAGGCACGTTCCGGTCAGTCCGTCCCGACCCGCTGCCGGGTCGGGCCGACCGTGATGCGGTGCGCGTCCCGCGGCGGGCTGCCGTCCGCGAGCCAGTCGCGGAAGGCCGCCGAGACCTCGTCCCACAGGCGGCGCGGGCCGAACTGCTCGGTCTCGTACGTCTCGTGGCCGGGGACGTACTCGACGGTGGCCCAGGACGTGCGGGCGTCGTCGAAGAGCCAGTAGGTGGCCTCGTCGCTGCCGTCGTCGGCGGGGTACAGGAGCGGCCAGGCGTCCCGTACGCGCAGGCCGACGGCGAAGCGGGCGTCGAGGTCGTTCTCCAGGACGCGGGGGTCGATGGCGGTGCGCCCGGTGTCGCCCCGTTCGCCGTGGTACCAGTCCTCGACGCGGCCGTACGAACGGCGCTGCTGCCGGGCCCACATGAAGGCCGGGCGACCCGAGAAGCCGCCGGTCGCCTCGCCGTCGTGGACGGTGAGGGTGGCGAAGGAGAAGGAGTGGAACGAGGAGCCCCACGGGGTGAGGATCGTTCCCTCGTCGGCGGTCTGGGCCACCCAGGCGTAGGGGATGTCGCGGACCGTGCAGGTGGCGATGACCCGGTCGTAGCGGGCCCGTTCCGGGACGCCGGCGAGGCCGTCGCCGCAGACCATGTGCGGGCGCAGACCGGCCCGTTGGAGGTTGCGGCGGGCGATGCCGTACAGGGCCCGGTCGGTCTCGACGGTCGTCGTGCGGTCCTCGCCGAGGCGGTGCGCGAGCCAGGCGGCGTGGTAGCCGGTACCGGTCCCGATCTCCAGAACCGCGTCCCCGTCCTGGACGATGTCGTCCATGGTCAGCATCAGGGAGGGCATGGAGGTCGAGCAGGTGGGGAAGCCGACCTGCCCGTCGTCCCGCCGCTCACCGTCGTTGTGCTGGGTGATCAGCGGCAGGTCCGCGTAGACCATGCGCCGCCACTCGCTCTCGTCGCGGGAACGGGAGACGGTGCGGCCCTCCACTTCGAACGTATCGGGGACGAAGTGGGCGCGGTCGACGGCGGCGACGGTCGGCGCCCAATCCGGCGTCAGGGCACCCTTGTTGCGCAGGATCTCCAGGAGCCGGCTCGGCGAGGACATGGCGGGCCGCCCGGCTACTTCTTCTTGGGCGGGTCGCTCACCGGCTTGTTCCACTGGCCGTCGGACTCTTTCGGGCTCTGCCGCTTGTCGCCGTCCCGGCCGTCCCTGCCGTCTCCGTGCTTACCCATGAAGTCCCCCTTCCGGGATGCGGATGCCTCCCGCGACGGCGGTACCCGGGGGCCGGGATCGCTAACCACGGGGCCGCGGGGCGGCGGAGATTCCTGGCCAGAGGTCATGCGGTGTCAACTGCCCCGGACGTTCAACGGTTACCCGGCAGCCGCATCCGGAAACGACGAGCCCCCGCGCCTCGCGGGGAGGCGGCGGGGGCTCGGTGCGCGCCGGTCGTCAGCGGGCCGGGGGCGTCACACCCCGGCCGGCTCCGGCTGCCGGTCGGTGTCGGCGGGCACCGGCGAGGTGCCGTCCTTCTCCGCCCGCTTCGCCGCCTTCTTCTTCGCCCGGCGCTCCTTGCGGAGTTCGATCATCGCGTAGAGCGTCGGGACGAGGAGGAGGGTGAGGAGGGTGGAGGTGATCAGGCCGCCGATGACCACGACAGCCAGCGGCTGGGAGATGAAGCCGCCGTCGCCGGTGATGGACATCGCCATCGGGAGCAGCGCCATGATCGTCGCCAGCGCCGTCATCAGGATGGGGCGGAGGCGGTGCCGGCCGCCCTCGATGACGGCCTCGACGACGCCGTAGCCCTGCGCGCGGTACTGGTTGATCAGGTCGATCAGCACGATGGCGTTGGTGACCACGATGCCGATGAGCATCAGCATGCCGATCATCGCCGGGACGCCGAGCGGGGTGCCGGTGGCGACCAGCAGGCCGATCGCGCCGGTGGCCGCGAACGGGATCGAGATCAGCAGGATCAGCGGCTGGATGATGGACTTGAAGGTGCCCACCAGCAGCATGAAGACGATCGCGATGGCCGCGAGCATGGCCAGGCCGAGCGAGGAGAAGGCGTCGGACTGGTCCTGCGAGACGCCGCCGATGGTCGCGGTGGCGCCGGACGGCAGCTTCAGGCTCTTGATCCTGCTCTGGAGCTGGGTGGAGACCGCGCCGGTGTTGTCGCCGGTGGGCTTGGCGGTGATGGTCGCCGAGCGGGCACCGTCGATACGGGTCATCTGGACGGGACCGGGGACGGTCTTGACGGTGGCGAGGTCGCCCAGCTTCGCCGTCCCGGCCGGGGTCGGGATCGGCAGGTCCCTCAACTGGGCCTCGGTGGTGGCCGGGTGGGCCGACTTGATCACCACGTCGCGCTCGGTGTCGTCCAGGACGGCCTTGCCGCTGGGCGTGCCGCCGACCGCCTGGGCGACGGCCGCGCCGAGGGTGGTCTGGTTGTAACCGGCCGCGGCGGCCCTGTCGTTGGGCGTGACGGAGATCCGCGGCACGCTCTGCGAGAGGTCGCTCTGGACGTCGGTGACGTGGTCGAGGCCCGCGACGGCCTTGCGGACCTGCTCTCCGGCCTGCTTGAGGACGGCGGGGTCGCCGGCCTTGACGACCACGCTCAGGTTCTGGTTGCCGAAGCCGGCGCCGCCCGCGGTGACGGTGGTGTCGCCGATGGACGGGCCGAGCCGGGCCAGGCCGGCCCGCAGGTCGTCGGTGACCTTGGCGGAGTCCGAGGCGTCCTTCAGCTTGACCTGGTAGCTGGCCTGGTTGGCGCCGGTGCCGCCGCCGAAGGCCGCCATCATGCCGGAGGAGCCGACGGTGACCTGGTAGTCCTTGACGCCCTTGGTGCCGGCGAGCAGTCGCTCGACCTTCCTGGCCTGGGTGTCGGCCGCGCCCAGGCTGGTACCGGGCTTCAGCTCCTGCTTGATGCTGAGGGTGTCCTGCTTGCCCTGGTCGAAGAAGTTGGTCTTCAGCAGCGGGCCCATGCCGAAGGTGCCGACGAGGATCACCACGGCGATCAGCAGGCTGGTGAAGCGGCGGCGGGTGGCGAAGCGCAGGACCGGGACGTACAGGCGCTGGAGCGGGCTGCGGGTCTCCTTCTCCTCGGCCGCGCGGCGCAGCTCCTCGGGGTCGGTGCCTTCGGGTATTTCAGGGGCGCGCAGGAACCAGTACGAGAGGACCGGCACCACCGTCAGGGAGACCAGCAGCGAGGACAGCAGCGCGACGGTGACGGTGATGGAGAAGGAGCCGAAGAGGGCGCCGACCATTCCGCCGACCACACCGATCGGGAGGAAGACCGCGACGGTGGTGAGGGTGGAGGAGGTGATCGCGCCGGAGACCTCCCTGACGGCGGTGAGGATGGCCTCGCGGCGCTCCTCGCCGTAGCCCAGGTGCCGCTTGATGTTCTCCAGGACGACGATCGAGTCGTCGACGACGCGGCCGATCGCGATGGTCAGCGCGCCGAGGGTGAGCATGTTGAGGGAGAGGTTCCCGGTCCACAGCACGATCAGCGTGATGACCACGGACAGCGGGATGGAGACCGCGGTGACCAGGGTCGAGCGCAGGCTGAGCAGGAAGACCAGGATCACGACCACGGCCATGGCCAGGCCGAGCAGGCCCTCGGTGGTCAGCGACTCGATGGACTTGGAGACCTGCGGGCCCTGGTCGGAGGCGATGGTGACGGTGGTGCCGGTGCCGAGGTCCTGGCGGATCTTGCCCAGCTTGCCCTTGACCGCGTCGGAGATGGCGACGGCGCTGCCGTCCTGGTTCATCGTCACGGTGACGGAGAGGCTGGGCCTGCCGTCGGTGCGGGTGATGGAGGTCGGGGTGGCCGACGTCTCCTGGACGGTGGCGACGTCACCGAGCCGGACCGCCTTGCCGCCCTGGCCGCCCTGGCCGCCGGCCATGCCGCCGGCGCCCGCGGACGGGGCGACCATCAGGTCCCTGATCTGCTGGACGGAGGTGAACCCGGCACCGACCTGGACCGTCCTGCTCTGCCCGTTCTCGGCGAAGGCGCCGGCCGGCACCGACGTACCGCCGGCCTGGAGGGCCTGGCCGAGCGCCGCGGGGTTCAGCCCGGCGGCGGCGAGCTTCTCGTTGTCGGGGGTGACCGCGACGATCCGGTTCTGGACCCCGCTGACGTTGACCTGGCCGACCCCGTCGATGTTCTTCAGGTCCGGGACGACGCTGCGGTTGAGCTGGTCGGCGAGCGTCTGCTGGTCCTTCGACGAGGACGAGACGGCGAGGACGACGGTGGGCAGGTCGTCCGTACCGCCCGACACCACCTGCGGGTCGACGTCCTTGGGCAGTTTCGCACGGGCCCGGTTGACGGCCTGCTGGACGTCGGCGACGAGAGTCTTGGAGTCGTTGCCGTAGTCGAACTGCGCCATGATGACGCCGGAGCCCTCGCTCGACGTCGAGGTGACGCTCTTGATGCCGTTGACCGCCTGGATGCCGTTCTCCAGCGGCTCGATCACCTGCTTCTCGACGACATCGGGCGACGCACCCTGGTAGGGCGCGATCACGGACACCATCGGCAGGTCGATGGACGGCAGGAGCTGCTGTTTGAGCTGCGGGATCGCGATGGCGCCGAAGGCGATCGCGACGATCGACATCAGCGCTATCAGGCCCCGTTGTACGAGGCTGATTCGGGACAGCCAGGACATGGGTGGGGTCTCTCTTCTGTTCAGAAAAGTCCGGGGAGGTCGGACGACGTCGGCGGGGCCCTCGCGGACCCGGGGGAAGGGCCGGCACCGGCCCACCTACACCCTCCGCCACGACCAGGCCGGTTTTCCTCGCTCGCAGGTCGGTTTCCGGTCAGCGGCCGTACCGCGTTCGGAGTACGGACCGCTCCACCCTCACTGCACCCGTGGGCGTACGAGTCCCGACTCGTAGGCGATGACCACCAGCTGGGCGCGGTCGCGGGCGCCGAGCTTGGCCATCGCGCGGTTGACGTGCGTCTTGACGGTGAGCGGGCTGACCTCCAGCTGCTCGGCGATCTCGTCGTTGGACAGCCCGCCGGCCACCAGGACCAGCACCTCGCGCTCCCGTCCGGTGAGCGTGGCCAGCCGCTCGAAGCCCGGTCCCGCGGGGCCCTCCTCGCCCGAACCGTCGCCCTGCGCAAGGAACTTGGCGATCAGTCCCTTGGTCGCCGCGGGGGACAGCAGCGCCTCCCCGGCCGCCGCGACCCGGATCGCGCCCAGCATCTCGTCCGGTTCGGCGCCCTTGCCGAGGAAGCCGCTGGCCCCGGCCCGCAGCGACTGGATGACGTAGTCGTCGACCTCGAAGGTGGTCAGGATGACCACCCGGACACCGGTCAGCTCCGGGTCCTGGCTGATCATGCGGGTGGCGGCCAGGCCGTCGGTACCGGGCATCCGGATGTCCATCAGGACGACGTCGGGGCGCGCCGCGCGCGTCAGCTCGTACGCCTGCGCGCCGTCGGACGCCTCCCCCACCACCGTCATGTCGGGTTCGGAGTCGACCAGGATGCGGAACGCGCTGCGCAGCAGCGTCTGGTCGTCGGCCAGCAGCACCTTGATCGTCATGGCGTCGCCCTCGTGGTCATGTCGTCTCGCCCGCGCGGGCGCCGTTCAGTGGCAGGGTGACCCGCACCTGGAAGCCGCCGGTCGGGCGCGGTCCGGTGACGACCGTGCCGCGCAGCGCGAAGACCCGCTCGCGCATCCCGATCAGACCATGGCCGCCGCCGCTGCCGTGCGGCTCCCCCTCGTCGCCCGCCGCACCCGCCACGCCGCCGGTGCCGTCGTCGTGGACGGTCACGGTCAGCGCGCTCTGCGAGCGGACGATCCGCACCGCGGCGCGGGCGCCCTCGCCGGCGTGCTTGCGGACGTTGGTCAGCGCCTCCTGCACGACCCGGTAGGCGGTGAGGTCCACGGAGGCGGGCAGGGGGTGCGGCGATGTCGCTACAGCGCGAAGCGCTTCCGCTCGGGGCGGCGGCGGGCCGGGGGCACCCCCACCAAGCGGTAGCTGGGGGAGGGCGGGCGGCAGCTCCAGGTCCACGGGAAGGCCGGCGCGGACGAAGCCGTCGATCAGCTGGTCCAGGACGCCGAGGCCCGGCGCGGGCTCGGTCGGCGCCTTCGGGTCGTCGGACTGGCGCAACAGGCCGACCGTGGCACGGAGTTCCTCCAGCGCCGAGCGGGACGCCTCGCGGACGTGGGCGAGGGCCTGCTTGGCCTGGTCGGGGCGGTTGTCCATGACGTGCGAGGCGACCCCGGCCTGGACGTTGACCAGGGCGATGTGGTGGGCGACGACGTCGTGCAGCTCGCGGGCGATGCGCAGCCGCTCCTCGGCGACCCGGCGGCGGGCCTCCTCCTCGCGGGTGCGCTCGGCGCGTTCGGCGCGCTCGCGGATGGCGTCCACGTACGCCCGCCGGCTGCGGACCGCGTCACCGGCCGCCGCCGCCATGCCCGTCCAGGCGAAGATCGCGAGGTTCTCCTGGGCGTACCAGGGCCGGTGCCCGAAGAACATCGCGGCGGCGGTCAGCACGACGACGGTCAGCGCGCCGACCCGCCAGGTGGTGGGCCGGTCGGTCCGGGACGCCAGGGTGAACAGCGCGATCACCGCGGAACCGGCCACCGGGACGCGCGGCTCGCTGGACTGCGCGAGGATCTCGACGACGGTCAGCCCGCAGGTCGCGGCCAGGACCGTACGGGGCATCCGGCGGCGCAGCACCAGCGCGCCGGAGGCGAGGGCGGCCAGCACCACGGTCGTGGCCGTCAGGTGGCGCAGGCCGAAGCCGGGGAAGTGCGGGCCGTGCGCACCGTGCGGCGCGGCCACCGCCCCGCACAGGATCGCCGCGAACGCCACCACCGCCACGGCGACGTCGACCGCGAGCGCATGCGTCCGGTGCCACTGGCGCAGCCGCGCGACCCGGGTGGCGTCCGGGATGCCGCTCGCCGCACCGCAGCGCGCCGGACCGCCACTCGCGGCGGGGGCGGGGGCGGGGGCGGGCGACGGGCTGGCGGTCACAAGAGGAAACGGTAGCGCCCCGGTCCCCCTGAGGGGCCGGGGCGCTGTCCGTAGTGCGCTGGGGTGGAGCTGCCGGGCGGCCGGTCAGCCCGGGATCAGGCCGTCGTCGCTGAGCATCTCGCGGACCTCGGCGAGCGTGGCGTCCGGGCCCGGCAGGATCAACTCGGAGGGCTCCAGGGCATCGTCCGGAAGCGGGGTGCCCAGGCGGCGGACCGCGTCCAGCAGTGCCGCGAGGGTGCGCCGGAAGCCGGTCTCGTCGCCGCTCTCCATCTCGTCGAGCAGTTCGTCGTCCAGTTTGTTGAGCTCGATGAAGTGGGAGTCGTCCAACTTCACCTGGCCCTCCCCCATGATCCGTACGATCACGACGGTCTCCCTCGGTGCGGTCCGGCGGTACCGGCGGCGGTCGCTGCGGCGATCAACAACGTGATCGCCGGGAGGCTGACCGCCGCCGTCCCTCACTGCTTGTCGAGACGCGGGTGCTCCTGCTGCGGGGTCTGCTGGGCGGCGCCGCCCGGGCCGCCCTCGATGGCCTGCTGCTGGGCGGACGGGCCGCCCGCCAGCTCGGCCTTCATGCGCTGCAGCTCCAGCTCGACGTCGCTGCCGCCGGACAGCCGGTCCAGCTCGGCGGTGATGTCGTCCTTGGCCATGCCGGTCGGGTCGTCCAGCGCGCCGGAGGCCATCAGCTCGTCGATGGCACCGGCCCTGGCCTGGAGCTGCGCGGTCCGGTCCTCGGCGCGCTGGATCGCCAGGCCGACGTCGCCCATCTCCTCGGAGATGCCGGAGAACGCCTCGCCGATCCGGGTCTGCGCCTGGGCCGCCGTGTACGTGGCCTTGATCGTCTCCTTCTTCGTCCGGAAGGCGTCGACCTTGGCCTGCAGCCGCTGCGCGGCGAGCGTGAGCTTCTCCTCCTCGCCCTGGAGCGTCTGGTGCTGCGTCTCCAGGTCGGTGACCTGCTGCTGCAGCGCGCTGCGCCGGGTCAGCGCCTCGCGGGCCAGGTCCTCGCGGCCGAGCGCCAGCGCCTTGCGGCCCTGGTCCTCCAGCTTGGCGGACTGGCCCTGGAGCTGGTTGAGCTGCAGCTCCAGGCGCTTGCGGGAGGTCGCCACGTCGGCGACGCCGCGGCGTACCTTCTGCAGCAGTTCGAGCTGCTTCTGGTACGAGTAGTCGAGGGTCTCGCGCGGGTCTTCGGCCCGGTCAAGGGCCTTGTTGGCCTTCGCGCGGAAGATCATCCCCATCCGCTTCATGACACCATCGCTCATGGGCCTCGCGCGCCCCCTTCTGACCGACTTGCATCGGGCTTAGGCTCCAGCACATCTACAGACCCCACAGTACGGGCCTTGGTTCCATTACCGCACTGTTCGGGCCCGGATGCGCTCCTCCTCCAGGACGATCAGACCGTCCGGCTTCTCCCGCCCAGGGAGTAGGGCGAGCCCGGGGAATCCGTGCGACGCCCGGCCCGTCCCGTTATGTCGCCGCTCCGCGGTCGGTGCCGTTGCCGGATCGTTCCCCGTCGGCCCGTGGCCCATTCACGACGACCACGTACTCTTGGGTGTTGTGTTCCGAAGCCGTTCGAAGGATGGGCAGGCCGCGACCTCCAAGGTGAGCGCGGACCAGCCCCAGCAGCCCCGCGACCCGCAGGCCCCGAAGGGCCGCCCGACACCCAAGCGCAGCGACTCCCAGTCGCAGCGCCGCTCGCGTGCGCAGACGCCGAGCAACCGCAAGGACGCCGTCAAGGCCCAGCGGGAGGCGCGCCGTGCGGACATGGCCCGCCAGCGCGAGGCCCTGGCCAACGGCGACGAGCGCTATCTGCCGGTGCGCGACAAGGGACCGGTGCGCCGGTTCGCGCGCGACTACATCGACTCGCGCTGGTGCGTCGCGGAGTTCTTCCTGCCGATGGCCGTGGTGATCCTCGTGCTCACCATGGTCCGGGTGCCGTCGATCCAGAGCATCGCGCTGCTGCTGTGGGCCGCGATCATCGCGCTGATCGCGATCGACTCCGTGATCATCTGGGTCCGGCTGGGCGCGCGGCTCAAGGAGAAGTTCCCCAACGAGAACCTCAAGGGCGCCAAGCCGTACGCGATCATGCGGACGCTCCAGATGCGGCGGCTGCGGCTGCCCAAGCCGCAGGTCAAGCGCGGCGAGCGGCCCTGAGCCCGCGGGCTCAGGGCATCCCTGCGGCGGCGGACGGCGCCGGGCTGGGTCAGCCGGCGCCACCCGGCGCCGGTCGGCGTCACTCCGCGTCGGCCTCCGCCTCCGCGTGCAGGCTCATCGGCGCCGGATAGATCTCGGTGCCGTCCTCGAAGAGCCGGACCTGGTCGACGCCGCCGTTCAGCAGGGTCCGCCACTCCTCGCCGATCCAGGATTCGGCGTCCCCCTGGGTCGTGAACTCCTCCGGTTCCACCGAGGGCACCGCCTCCGAACCGTCCGCCTTCTCGAACCGCCACGTCCACGCCATGTGCGCCTCCTGGATCCCACCGGGTACGTCGTCGTACGTCGTGCTTCCGGGCCGAGCTTCCGTGCTTGATCGAAAGCCTATCGGCCGTGTCGAGGGGTGCCCCCGCGCGCTGACCGCCGCGGGACGCGAGAAACTCGGCGGGTGGACCTGACTCTCCTCGGCACCGGGGCCCCGCAGGGGCTGCCGCGCCCCGACTGCCCATGTGCCGCCTGTGCGACCGCCGTCGGCGACGAGGCGCGGGCGGCGACCGCGCTGCTCGTCGACGGTGCGCTGCTCATCGACCTGACGCCGGGACCGGCCTTCGCCGCCGCCCGCGCCGGCCGGTCGCTGGCCGGCGTGCGGCAGGTGCTGCTCTCGCATCCGCACGACGGCCCGGCGCTGGAGGTGCCGGCCGGGCTGCCGCAGCCGGTCCGGATCGCGGACGGGCGGGAGCTGGCCCTGCTGGGCGGGCACCGGGTGCGGGCGATCGCGGTGGACGTACCGGGGACGGGTTACGAGGTCGCGGGCGGGGGCGGAGAGCGGCTGCTGTACCTGCCGCCGGGGGCCGCGCCCGCCGGGGCGGTCGCCGGGAACGGCGGCTACGACGCGCCCGCCGGCACCGGGCCGTACGACCTGGTGCTGCTCGACGTCCTGGCCCGGCCGGACGCGCTGGCCCGGCTGCGGGCGAGCGGGGCGGTGGACGCGGCGACGGACGTGGTCGCGGTACACCTCGACCACAGCGTGCCGCCCGGTCCCGAACTGCACCGCAGGCTGGCCGCGTTGGGCGCCCGCACGGTGCCGGACGGCGGCTCGCTGGTGGTCGGCGAGTACCACGCGGTGCCCGATCTGCCGCGCCGCACGCTGGTGCTGGGCGGCGCGCGCAGCGGGAAGTCGGTGGAGGCCGAGCGACGGCTGGTGGCGTTCCCCGACGTGCTCTACGTGGCCACCGGCGGCACCCGGGACGGCGACGAGGACTGGGCGCAGCGGGTGGCGCTGCACCGCGAGCGGCGCCCCGGCAGCTGGCGCACGGTGGAGACCTGCGACCTGGTGCCGCTGCTCGCCGACGCCCCCGGGCCGGGTGCGGACCCCGGCAACGGGCGGCCCGCCGCCGGCCCGCCGCTGCTCATCGACTGCCTGGCGCTGTGGCTGACGCACGCCATGGACGAGGTGGGGGCCTGGGACGACGCGGCCTGGGAGGCCGGCGGGCGGCGGGCCCTGCGGGAGCGCTGCGACGCGTTGGTCGCGGCCGTCCGGGCGACCCGTCGGCGGGTGGTGGCGGTCAGCAACGAGGTCGGCTCGGGGGTGGTGCCGGCGACCGCGGCGGGCCGCCGCTTCCGCGACGAACTGGGGCGGCTGAACGCCGCGTTCGGCGCCGAGTGCGAACAGGTGCTGCTGGTCGTCGCGGGCCAGGCGCTCACGCTGCGCGGCTGACGGCGGCGCCCGGCCCGGCGGCCGGCGTCCGCCCGTACGCGGTCGGCGGGATGCGGTACCCGACGACGCAACGGCCCGACGACCTGCCGGCGCGGCCCGGCTGACGATCCGTCGGCGCAGCTTCCCGGAGGCGCGCCCCCCTCCGCGCCCCGTTGCCGGTAATCTGCGCCCAATGAGCGCCCTGAACCTCGATGACTTCGCCCAACTGATCGAGCGCCCCGACGCGGGTGTGCGCCGCGACGCCGAGGAGCGGCGGACCCGGCTGGCCGTGCCGCCGGGGGCGCTGGGCCGGCTGGACGAGCTGGGCGGGTGGCTGGCCGCGGTACAGGAGCGGGTGCCGGTGCGGCCGATCGAGCAGCCCCGGGTGCTGCTGTTCGCCGGGGACCACGGGGTGGCGCAGCTGGGCGTGTCGGCCCGGCCGGCCGGCGGGACCGCGGACCTGGTGCGGGCCGTACTGGACGGGGCGAGTCCGGCGGCGGTGCTGGCGCGCGGCGCCGGGGTGCCGGTCCGGGTGGTGGACATGGCGGTGGACTGCGATCCGGCGGAGCTGCCGGAGGAGGTCACGCGGCATCGGGTGCGGCGGGGTTCGGGCCGGATCGACGTCGAGGACGCGCTGACGGCACAGGAGGCCGAGGCGGCGTTCCGGGCCGGTATGGCGATCGCCGACGAGGAGGCGGACGCCGGCTGCGACCTGGTCGTCCTGGGCGATCTGAGCGTCGGCGGCACGACCGCGGCCGGCACCCTGATCGCCGCGCTGTGCGGCACGGACGCCTCGGTGGTCACCGGGCGCGGCGGATGGCCGATCGACGACCTGGCCTGGATGCGCAAGTGCGCGGCGATCCGGGACGCGCTGCGCCGGGCCCGGCCGGTGCTCGGCGACCAACTGGAGCTGCTGGCCACGGTCGGCGGCGCGGACCTGACCGCGATCACCGGGTTCCTGCTGCAGAGCGCGGTGCGCAAGACGCCGGTGATCCTGGACGGCGTGGTGTCCGCGGCCTGTGCGCTGGTCGCGCAGCGGGTGGCGTTCCGCGCACCGGACTGGTGGGTGGCCGGGCAGGCGAGCGGCGAACCGGCGCAGGCCAAGGCACTGGACCGGATCGCACTCAACCCTCTCCTCGATCACGGCGTCACAGCTGGGGAGGGGACCGGGGCGCTGCTCGCCCTGCCGCTGGTACGGGCCGCGGCGGCCCTGGCCGCGGAACTGCCGGAACGCGACGGAACCGCCGGGCCGGTGCGCCGCTGACCGGCGCCGGGCCGGCGGTGGCTCCCCATAAGATCGTGCTTTACACGCTTTTATCGGGAGACTTCGCTTGAGTCCGGAGGAAGACCGCCCTCGCGGCCGTTGGTCACAGCGCGGTGCCGCGTTCGGTATCTGGTATCTGCGCGCCATCACTTTCGTCAATTTCCTCAGTGCGGTGTGGGTGTCGTTCGGCAATGACATCCGGCGGCACAACGTCGAGGAGTTCTTCACCCCGTATCTGCTCACCGCCGGTTTCGCCTCCGGTGCCTTTTCCCTGTTCCTGGCGGTGACGCTGCGGCGGCGCAAACGGGCTTCCTGGATCCTGAACCTGGTGCTGTCCGGGCTGTTCCTGCTGGTGCTCCTTTTCGCGATGGTGAGCGCACCGGAATTCCGCGCGCACGCCCAGAACTGGGTGTCGCTGGTACTGACCCTGCTGTTCGCGGCCTCGCTGGTCGCCGGGCGGCGGGAGTTCTACGCCAGGGGCGACCGGGCGAATCCGAAACGGGCGGCGCTGACCGCGGCCGGCGGGCTGCTGGCCGCCTCGCTGCTGGCGGCGGTGCTGGTGACGGCCACCAACGGCGCCGCCGCCGGGTCGTCCACGTTCGTCGAGCGCTGGCGGTACGGGCTGATGCGGCTGGTGTCGCTGGCCGCCGACGACAGCAGGTTCCCCGGGATCTCCACCCCGAACTGGGTCGATGTCGTGATCAACGTGCTCAGCACGGTGCTGCTGGTGGCCGTCCTGTGGGCGGCGTTCCGGACCGTCCGCAGCACCGACCCGATCACCGCGGACGACGAGGAGCGGCTGCGGGCCCTGCTGGCGCGGCACGGCGACCGGGACTCGCTGGGGTACTTCGCGCTGCGCCGCGACAAGAGCGTGCTGTTCTCCCCCAGCGGCAAGGCGGCGGTGACCTACCGGGTGGTCGGCGGGGTGTCGCTGGCCTCCGCGGATCCGCTGGGCGACCCCGAGGCGTGGCCGGGCGCGATCGAGTGCTGGCTGGCCGAGGCCCGGGAGCACGGCTGGGCGCCCGCGGTGATGGGCGCGAGCGAGGAGGGCGGCACCGTCTACGCCCGGCACGGGCTGGACGCGCTGGAACTGGGCGACGAAGCGATCGTGGAGACCGCGGAGTTCACCCTCGGCGGCCGGGCGATGCGGACCGTGCGGCAGGCGTACCACCGCATCGAGCGGGCCGGCTACACGGTCCGCATCCGGCGGCACGAGGACATCCCCCCGGAGGAACTGGCGCAGTTGCTGCGGCTGGCGGACGACTGGCGGGACGGGGAGACCGAGCGCGGTTTCTCGATGGCGCTGGGGCGGCTCGGGGATCCTGGTGACGGGCGCTGCGTGATGCTCGAATGCAGCGACGCGGAAGGCCGGTTGCGGGCGCTGCTGAGTTTTGTGCCGTGGGGTGAGAAGGGTCTGTCGCTGGATCTGATGCGGCGTGACCGGGAGTCCGAGAACGGGCTGATGGAGTTCATGGTGCTGGAGCTGATCCAGCGCGCGAAAGAGGTGGAGATCACTCAGATCTCACTCAACTTCGCGATGTTCCGGTCCGTCTTCGAACGTGGGTCGCGGCTCGGCGCGGGTCCGGTGCTGCGGCTGTGGCGCTCACTGCTCAGTTTCTTCTCCCGGTGGTGGCAGATCGAATCGCTGTATCGCGCCAACGCGAAATACCGGCCGATCTGGGAACCCCGGTACATGCTCTTCGAAAAGAGCACGGATTTGCTGCGGATCGGTATTGCCGCGGGCCGCGCCGAGGGCTTCCTCGAAGCGCCCGGCCTGCCGAAGTGGCTGAACCGCAAGCACCTGGAGAACGTGAGATGAGCAAGGCCGGGGCGGGTCTGCGTCGCGCCGCCGGCGCCGAGTGGGGCCCGCTCCTGAGCACCGTGTGGTCGGCGCTGACCGCGGCGAAACTGCGGGCGCTCCCCATGACGCTGGGCGCGGTGGCGCTGACGCTGGTCCTCCAGTTCGTGCAGAACCAGTCGTGGGGCTACCACGCGGTCCAGAACATCGGCTCCGTCCAGGCGTACGAGCATCTGTGGCTGGCGCTGCTGCGGACCCCGCTGTCGCTGTTCGTCCCGGCCCTGGACCTCCCGGTGTGGGGCGCGCTGGCGCAGGTCCTGGCGGTGTTCGGCATCGCGGAGATCTGCATCGGCTGGCGGCAGACGCTGCTGGTCGCGTACGCCGCCACGCTCGCCGGGACGATGTACGCGCGGATCGGCCTGTGGATCGGCCCGGGCGGCCCGATCGGGCTGCCGGACTCGGACAAGTTCGTGGTGGACACCGGCCCGTCGGCGGCGGTGGTGGGCCTGGCGGTCTTCGTCTGCTGGCGCTACCGGGCCCGCTTCACGTGTGTGGCGGTGGTCGTCGCGATGCTCGTCGAGGTGGCGTTCATCAAGAACAACCTCGCGGGCAAGGAGCATGTGGCGGCGGTGCTGGTGGTGCTGGTGCTGTGCGTGGCCTGGGACTGGTGGCGCCCGCGCAAGCCGCTGGACACCCAGTACGCCAGCGGCCGGGAGCACCCCTGGTAGGCGCGCCGCGGCGCCCCGATAGCCTGCCGCGGTGAACGACGCCGCGCCCTCCACTCCCCCGCCGCCCGCACCGCCTTCGCCCGCCGACGCCCTGCGGTTCGCGTTCGGCACGCTGACCGTGCTGCCGGTGCGGGTCGGTCGCTGGGACCGGGCGGCGGCCCGCGGCGGGATGCTGTGCGCGCCGCTGGCCGGGCTGGTCGTCGGGCTGTGCGCGGCGGCGCTCGGCGGGGCGCTGCTGCTGCTCGGCGGCGGCCCGCTGCTGGCCGCGGTCGGCAGCGCGGCGGTGCCGGCGGTGCTCACCCGCGGACTGCATCTGGACGGGCTCGCGGACACCGCCGACGGGCTGGGCAGCGGCAAGCCGGCGGACGAGGCGCTGCGCATCATGAAGCGGTCCGACATCGGCCCGTTCGGGGTCGTCACGCTGCTGTTCTGCCTGTTCGCGCAGGTGGCGGCGGTGTCCCGGCTGTACGCGGCGGGCTGGGCGTACGGCGCGGCCGGGGTGGCGGTGGCGGCGGTCACCGCGCGCTGCGCGCTGACCCTGGCGTCCCGTACGGGGGTGCCGGCGGCCCGCCCCGAGGGGCTGGGCGCGGCGGTCGCGCAGACCGTTCCGGTGCGGGCCGCGCTGGGGTGCGCGGCGCTGGTGACGGCCGGATGCGCGGCGGCGGGCGGGGTGTTCGGGCCGTCCGGGGCGCTGCACACCGCGCTCGCCGTCGTGCTCGGGCTGGCGGCCGGGGAGTTGCTGCTGCGGCACTGCCGGCGGCGGTTCGGCGGGGTGACCGGCGATGTCTTCGGCGCCCTCGCGGAGAGCGCGGGGCTCGCGGCACTGGTGGTACTGGCCCTGGGCTGACGGCCCGTGGGACGGCCAACCGCCCCCGGGGAAGCGCCCGTTCCGCGTCCGGAGGTGCGCCTTCCGGGCGCCCGGTCCCGGCCCGGTACCGCTACCGGCCGGGCCTGGCGGCGCCACCGAGCGTAGGCTCGGCCGCAGCAGCGCGCTATGCGCGAAACGGAATCCCCGGACGGAACAGGACCTTCATCACCGTGACTGCACTGACCCTCAGTACTTCTTCCGCCGCAACGGTGCGTGCGGATGCCGTCGTCGTCGGCGTGGCCAAAGGCGCCAAGGGCGTCGTGGTCGCCCCCGGCGCCGAGGCCGTGGACAAGGCGTTCGGCGGCAAGCTCGCCGCCGTGCTGGAGACCCTCGGCGCGACCGGTGCCGAGGGCGAGGTGACCAAACTGCCCACCGCCGACGGCGTCAAGGCGCCGGTCCTGCTGGCGACCGGCCTCGGCGACGCGCCGGCCAAGGGCGAGGCGTACGGGAACGAGGCGCTGCGGCGCGCGGCGGGCAGCGCGGCCCGGGCGCTGGCCGGCACCAAGAAGGCCGGCTTCGCCCTGCCGGTCGAGGACGCCGAGGCCGCCGCCGCGGTGGGCGAGGGCGCCCTCCTCGGCGCGTACACCTTCACCGCGTTCCGCAGCAACGGCCAGAACGGCAAGGCCGCCACGGGCAGGAAGAACGACACCAAGTCGGCGCCGCTGGGCGAGGCCGCGATCCTCGGCGCCAAGCCGCGCGACAAGGAGTTCAAGGCCGCCGCCGAGCGCGCCCAGGCGCTGGCCGCGGAGATCAACCGCGCCCGCGACCTCATCAACACGCCCTCCAACGCCCTGGACCCGAAGCAGTTCGCGGCCGAGGCGCAGGCCGCGGCCAAGGAGTTCGGCCTCCAGGTCGAGGTGCTGGACGAGAAGGCGCTCAAGAAGGGCGGCTACGGCGGTCTGATGGGCGTCGGCCAGGGCTCCGAGGCGCCGCCGCGGCTGGTGCGGATCGCCCACACGCACGCCGACGCGGAGAAGACGCTGGCGCTGGTCGGCAAGGGCATCACCTACGACTCGGGCGGCATCTCGCTCAAGCCGGCCGGTCACAACGAGACCATGAAGTGCGACATGAGCGGTGCCGCCGCGGTGTTCGCCGCGGTGGTGGCCGCCGCCCGGCTGGACCTCCCGGTGAACGTCACCGGCTGGCTGGCGCTCGCCGAGAACATGCCGTCCGGCTCCGCCACCCGCCCCGGCGACGTGCTGACCATGTACAGCGGCAAGACCGTCGAGGTGCTCAACACCGACGCCGAGGGCCGGCTCGTCCTGGCCGACGCGCTGACCCGGGCCTCGGAGGAGTCGCCGGACGCGATCGTGGACGTGGCGACGCTGACCGGCGCGATGGTGCTGGCGCTGGGCCACCGCACCTTCGGGATCATGGCCAACGACGACGCCTTCCGCACCGCGATCCACGAGATCGCGGAGGAGGTCGGCGAGCAGTCCTGGCCGATGCCGATGCCGACCGAGCTGCGCAAGGGGATGGACTCCCCGGTCGCCGACATCGCCAACATGGGTGACCGGATGGGCGGCGGCCTGGTCGCCGGGCTCTTCCTGAAGGAGTTCGTCGGCGAGGGCATCACCTGGGCGCACCTGGACATCGCCGGCCCCGCCTTCCACGAGGGCGCGCCCTGGGGCTACACCCCCAAGGGCGGCACTGGCTCCTCGGTGCGCACCCTGGTGCGGCTGGCCGAGCGCACCGCCGCCGGCGACCTCGGCTGACGCCGGTCGGCTCCCGGCCGACTCCCGGCCGTTTCGCCGGATATGCCCCCTGCGGCCCCGGGCCATGCGCCCGGGGCCGTCGCGCGGTCCCGTATCGTCGCTTACCACAGCGGCCCGGCAGTCCGGCCACGTTCGCCCTCAACGAAATTCGCACGTTCGCATGGCTGGGTAACCCGGTCCGGGCAGCGGATCGGCCGTCCGGAGCCCGGCCCGGCGTCCCGGCTTCGTTGAACAAGTGCGAAGATGGGTTCTCGGCAGGACAGGGCCCCCCTTACCCAGGGCCGAGTTAAAGCGGCCGAACAACAGCCGCGGTCCGGTCATCGACGACCGGCTCCGGCGCACCCATGCATGGAGGACGTGACGTGGCGAACGACGCCAGCACCGTTTTCGACCTAGTGATCCTCGGCGGCGGTAGCGGCGGTTACGCCGCCGCGCTGCGCGGGGCGCAGCTGGGTCTCGACGTCGCCCTGATCGAGAAGGGCAAGGTCGGCGGCACCTGCCTGCACAACGGCTGCATCCCCACGAAGGCTCTGCTGCACGCCGGTGAGATCGCCGACCAGGCTCGCGAGAGCGAGCAGTTCGGTGTCAAGGCCACTTTCGAGGGCATTGACATCGAGGCGGTCCACAAGTACAAGGACGAGGTCATCTCGGGCCTGTACAAGGGCCTGCAGGGCCTGATCGCCTCCCGCAAGGTGACGTACATCGAGGGCGAGGGCCGGCTGTCCTCCCCGACCTCCGTCGCGGTCAACGGTCAGCAGGTCCAGGGCCGCCACGTCCTGCTCGCGACCGGCTCCGTGCCGAAGTCGCTGCCGGGCCTGGAGATCGACGGCAACCGCATCATCTCCTCGGACCACGCGCTCACGCTCGACCGCGTCCCGCAGTCCGCGATCATCCTGGGCGGCGGCGTGATCGGCGTCGAGTTCGCCTCGGCGTGGAAGTCCTTCGGCACCGACGTCACCGTCATCGAGGGCCTCAAGCACCTCGTCCCGGTCGAGGACGAGAACAGCTCCAAGCTGCTGGAGCGGGCCTTCCGCAAGCGCGGCATCAAGTTCAACCTCGGCACCTTCTTCGACAAGGCCGAGTACACCGCCGACGGCGTCCGGGTCACCCTCGCCGACGGCAAGACCTTCGAGGCCGAGGTGCTGCTGGTCGCGATCGGCCGCGGGCCGGTCTCCGCCGGTCTCGGCTACGAGGAGCAGGGCGTCGCGATGGACCGCGGCTACGTCCTGGTCGACGAGTACATGCAGACCAACGTGCCGACGATCTCGGCCGTCGGCGACCTCGTCCCCACCCTCCAGCTCGCGCACGTCGGCTTCGCCGAGGGCATGCTGGTGGCGGAGCGGCTGGCCGGTCTCAAGACCGTGCCGATCGACTACGACGGCGTCCCGCGCGTGACGTACTGCCACCCCGAGGTCGCTTCGGTGGGCATCACCGAGGCCAAGGCCAAGGAGCTGTACGGCGCCGACAAGGTCGTCGCTCTGAAGTACAACCTCGCGGGCAACGGCAAGAGCAAGATCCTCAAGACCTCGGGCGAGATCAAGCTCGTCCAGGTCAAGGACGGTGCCGTGGTCGGCGTCCACATGGTCGGTGACCGTATGGGCGAGCAGGTCGGTGAGGCCCAGCTGGTTTACAACTGGGAGGCCCTGCCGGCCGAGGTTGCGCAGCTCGTACACGCGCACCCGACGCAGAACGAGGCTCTCGGCGAGGCCCACCTGGCCCTGGCCGGCAAGCCTCTCCACTCCCACGACTGATTCCAGTCCCGGGCGCGACCACATCCGCACTTTCCGTAAGGAGCAACAGAAACCATGGCGGTTTCCGTAACCCTGCCGGCGCTCGGCGAGAGCGTCACCGAGGGCACCGTCACCCGCTGGCTGAAGGCCGAGGGTGAGCGCGTAGAGGCCGACGAGCCGCTGCTCGAAGTGTCGACCGACAAGGTCGACACCGAGATCCCGGCCCCGGCCTCCGGCGTGCTGGCCTCCATCAAGGTGGCCGAGGACGAGACCGTGGAGGTCGGCGCCGAGCTGGCCATCATCGACGACGGCACCGGTGCGCCGGTCGCCGCTCCGGCTCCGGCCGCCGCCGCGGCGCCCGCCCCGGCTGCCCAGCCCGAGCCCGCCGCGGCTCCGGCGCCGGCCCCCGTCGCCGCGCCCGCCGGCGCCGCCGAGGGCACTGACGTCGTCCTCCCCGCGCTCGGCGAGAGCGTCACCGAGGGCACCGTCACCCGCTGGCTGAAGGAGGTCGGCGAGGAGGTCTCCGAGGACGAGCCCCTGCTGGAGGTCTCCACCGACAAGGTCGACACCGAGATCCCAGCGCCGGCCTCCGGCGTCCTGCTGGAGATCGTGGTCGGCGAGGACGAGACCGCCGAGGTCGGCGCCAAGCTCGCGGTGATCGGCGTCAAGGGTGCGGCTCCGGCCGCTGCCCCGGCTCCGGCCGCCCCGGCCCCGGTCGCCGCTCCGGCGCCCGCCCCGGCCCCCGCGCCCGCTCCGGCGGCGCCCGCCCCGGCCGCCGCTGCCCCGGCCCCGGCCCCGGTCCCCGCGCCGGCTCCGGCTCCGGCCGCGGCTCCGGCTCCGGTCGCGCCGGCCCCCGTCACCCCCGCCCCGGCGGCCGGTGAGGGCGAGGGCGCGTACGTCACCCCGCTGGTGCGCAAGCTGGCGCAGGAGAACGGCGTCAACCTCGCCACGGTCAAGGGCACCGGTGTCGGTGGCCGGATCCGCAAGCAGGATGTCATCGCCGCCGCCGAGGCCCTCAAGGCCGCCGTCCCGGCCCCGGCCGCGCCGGCCGCCGCCGCCAAGCCGGGCGCCCCGGTCATCGAGGCGTCGCCGCTGCGCGGTCAGACCGTCAAGATGCCGCGGATGCGCAAGGTCATCGGCGACAACATGATGAAGGCGCTGCACGGCCAGGCGCAGCTGACCTCCGTGGTCGAGGTGGACATCACCGCGATCATGCGGATGCGCAACAAGGCCAAGGACGCCTTCGCGCAGCGTGAGGGCGTCAAGCTCTCCCCGATGCCGTTCTTCGTCAAGGCCGCCGTCCAGGCGCTGAAGGCCCACCCGGTCGTCAACGCCCGGATCAACGAGGACGAGGGCACCATCACCTACTTCGACACCGAGAACGTCGGTATCGCGGTGGACGCGGAGAAGGGCCTGATGACCCCGGTCATCAAGGGTGCGGGCGACCTGAACATCGCCGGCATCGCCCGTAAGACGGCGGAGCTGGCGGGCAAGGTCCGGGCCAACAAGATCACCCCGGACGAGCTGTCCGGCGCGACCTTCACCATCAGCAACACCGGTTCGCGCGGCGCCCTGTTCGACACCGTGATCGTGCCTCCGAACCAGGTCGGCATCCTGGGCATCGGTGCCACCGTCAAGCGCCCGGTGGTCATCAACCACCCGGACCTCGGCGAGACCATCGCGGTGCGCGACATGACCTACCTCGCGCTCTCCTACGACCACCGTCTGGTGGACGGCGCCGACGCCGCCCGCTACCTGACCACGGTCAAGCAGATCCTGGAGGCGGCGGAGTTCGAGACCGAGATCGGTCTCTGACACCCGCGTAAGCCGTAGCCGTGCAAAGGGGCCGGCCCCGGTTCGTTCCTGACGAGCCGGGGTCGGCCCTTGCGCATGTCCGCGTCCCCGATAATGGCCCCCACCGGCCTTTTTGCCCCATGGGGCCCCACACGCTCTGAAGGAGCACGTCATGACCCCGCCCGTCGTCCATTCGCTGCGCGAGCAGATCCGCGAGCACATCCTTGAGGGGATCGTCAGCGGCCGCTGGCAGCCGGGCGAGCGGATCGTGGAGCGGCGGATCGCGGTCGAGCTGGAGGTCAGCCAGACCCCGGTGCGCGAGGCGCTGCGGGAGCTGGAGTCGCTCCAGCTCATCGAGTCCGCGCCGAACAAGGGCGTCCGGGTGCGGAATCTGACCGCGGACGACCTCAAGGAGAGCTACCCGGTGCGGGCCGGGCTGGAGCAGGTCGCCGCGGAACTGGCGGCCGGACGGCTGGCGGAGGACACCGCGGCGCTGGAGCGCGAGGTGGCGGCGCTGCGCGAGGCGGACGCGACGGGCGACGGCGAGGCACAGGTCCGGCACACGGTGGCCTTCCACCGGGAGATCGTGCGGGCGGCCGGGAACGCGGTGCTGCTGCACACCTGGGAGTCGCTGGGCGTCGAGGTCTGGACGACGCTCTCCATCCGCTGGTTCAGCCCGGAGCCGCGTTCGCACGCCCAGGACCACCAGGAGATCGTGGACGCGTTCCGGCGGCGCGACCCGAAGATCGGCACGTTGCTGAAGGCGCATGTGCTGAGCTGCGCACCGCGCGTGTGAGGCCCCGGCCGGCCGCGCTCGCGGCGGGTCACGGCGGTTGCGGCCCCGCCGGTTCCATGGCGTGCCGGCGGGGCTCCGGGGTGTAACGGAGGGAGTCTCCGGAGCTGGCACGGGGTGCCCCATAATGCGGCACCCCGTGCCGACCTGCGGTTATTCACTCGGAGGGCGTTGATCGATCATCGATCAGAGGCGTATCGTCGACTGCTGGGGCGCGACACCCCTGCCTGCCGAATGCCTGCCGAACTCGCATTCCCACCCGTCCGGAAAGGGGCCACCCATGCCCGATCCCGTGCGCCTGCCGTACAGCCAGCTCGACCAGCTCCCGGACCTCGATCCCGAGGAGACGGCCGAATGGCGCGAGTCGCTGGACGCCGTCGCCGAGGCAGCGGGCCCGCATCGCGCCGCGTACCTGATGCGCCGCGCCCTGGAGCACACCGCGCGCACCGAGGGCACCGACCTGCCCTCGCTGCTGGAGACGGACTACGTCAACACCATCCCGACCTCCGCCGAGCCCGCGTTCCCGGGTGACGAGGCGCTGGAGGCCCGGATCACCGCCTGGAACCGCTGGAACGCCGCCGCCATGGTGACCCGCGGCTCCAAGCTCGGCCTCGGCGGGCACATCGCCACCTTCGCCTCGGCGGCCTGGCTCTACGAGACCGGCTTCCAGCACTTCTTCCGCGGCAAGGACGGCGACGGCAGCGGCGACCAGCTCTACATCCAGGGCCACGCCTCCCCCGGCATCTACGCCCGCGCCTTCCTCGAAGGCCGGCTCACCGAGGACCAGCTCGACCACTTCCGCCAGGAGGCCGGCGGCGAGGGCCTGCCCTCGTACCCGCACCCGCGCCGCCTCCCCTGGCTGTGGGAGTTCCCCACCGTCTCCATGGGCCTGGGCCCGCTCTCCGCGATCTACCAGGCGCGCTTCAACCGCTACCTGGAGCACCGCGGCATCAAGGACACCGCCAACTCCCACGTCTGGGCGTTCCTGGGCGACGGCGAGATGGACGAGCCGGAGTCGACCGCCGCACTGGCACTGGCCGGCCGCGAGGGCCTGGACAACCTGACCTTCGTCATCAACTGCAACCTGCAGCGCCTGGACGGCCCGGTCCGCCCCAACTTCAAGATCGTGCAGGAGCTGGAGGCCCAGTTCCGCGCCGCCGGCTGGAACGTCGTCAAGGCCCTCTGGGGCCGGGCGTGGGACGAGGTCTTCGCGCTCGACACCGACGGCGCGCTGCTCCAGCGCCTCCGCGAGACCCCCGACGCGCAGTTCCAGACGTACGCCACCCGCGACGCCGCCTACCTGCGCGAGCACTTCTTCGGCGCGAGCGCGTCGCTGCGGGCCCTCGCCGAGAAGCTCTCCGACGCCAAGCTGCTGGAGCTGTTCCAGACCTCCCGCGCCGGGCACGAGCCGCGCAAGGTGTACGCCGCCTACAAGGCCGCCGTCGAGCACAAGGGCGCGCCTACCGTCATCCTGGCGCAGACCGTCAAGGGCTACACCCTCGGCACGGGCTTCGAGTCCCGCAACGCCAACCACCAGATGAAGAAGCTGACCCTGGCGGAGTTCCGCGCGATGCGCGATCTGCTCGAACTCCCCATCCCGGACAGCGCGTTGGACGGCGACCTGGTGCCGTACTGGCGCCCGGCCGAGGACTCGCCCGAGATGCGGTACCTGCGCTCGCGGCGCACCGCCCTCGACGGCCCGGCCCCGGCCCGCAAGGTCGTGGCCAAGCCGCTGCCGATGCCCGCCGACAAGACCTTCGACGCGCTGAAGAAGGGCTCCGGCAGCCAGGAGATCGCCACCACCATGGCGTTCGTCCGGCTGGTCAAGGACCTGATGCGGGACAAGGAGACCGGCCGGCGCTGGGTCCCGATCGTCCCGGACGAGGCCCGTACCTTCGGCATGGAGTCCCTCTTCCCGACGGCCGGCCTCTACTCCCCCAAGGGCTCCACGTACGACCCGGTCGACCGCGACCAGCTCCTCTGGTACAAGGAAGCCAAGGACGGCCAGATCCTCAACGAGGGCATCACCGAGGCCGGTTCGCTCGCCGACTTCACCGCCGCCGCGACGTCGTACGCGACGCACGGCGAGCCGATGATCCCCTTCTACATCTTCTACTCGATGTTCGGCTGGCAGCGCACCGCCGACCAGTTCTGGGCGCTGGCCGACCAGTTGGGCCGCGGCTTCGTCATCGGCGCCACCGCCGGCCGCACCACGATGACCGGTGAGGGCCTCCAGCACGCCGACGGCCACTCCCACCTGATCGCCTCGACCAACCCGGCGGCGGTCTCGTACGACCCGGCGTTCGCGTACGAGGTGGCGGTGATCGTCAAGGAGGGGCTGCGCCGGATGTACGGCCCCGACGCCGAGGACGTCTTCTACTACCTGACGGTCTACAACGAGACCAAGGTGCAGCCGGCCATGCCGGAGGGTGCCGAAGAGGGCATCCTCAAGGGCCTGTACCGCTACCGGCAAGCCGTCTCCATAGAGGGCGCCGACGTCCCGCGGCTCCAGCTGCTGGCGTCGGGCACCGCCATCCACTGGGCCCTGGAGGCGCAGCAGCTGCTGGCCGCCGACTGGGGCGTGGCCGCGGACGTCTGGTCGGCCCCGTCCTGGACGGAGCTGCGCCGCGACGCCCTGGAGTGCGACGCGGCCCGCCTGGAGGGCGAGGACCGCGTCCCGTACGTCACCCGTGCGCTGGCCGGTGCCCCCGGCCCGGTCGTCGCGGTCAGCGACTGGATGCGGGCGGTCCCGGACCAGATCGCCCAGTGGGTCGAGCAGGACTGGACCTCCGTCGGGACGGACGGCTTCGGCCTCTCCGACACCCGGGAGGCGGCCCGCCGGCACTTCGGCGTGGACCCGCAGTCGCTCGTCGTCCAGGCGCTCGCGGCGCTGGCCCGGCGCGGCGACGTCAAGCCGGAGACGGTCAAGGAGGCCCGGGAGCGCTACGGGCTGTGACCCCGCGCGCGGTCCCGCCCTGGTGACCGCGCCCACCGGACGCGGGCGGCCCCGGCCGACACCGGGCGCCGCCCGCCCGCCAACTCCCGTGCGAAGACCACCTCCCGCGCCCGGGGTCTTCGCACGGGGCTCGCTCACCTCCTCGGCCGCGGGGCGTTGTCAGTGGTGCGCGGCATGATGGATTCATGCGTGCCGCACGGCTGATCAGGATGGTGTTGCTGCTCCAGTCCCGGCCGTCGATGACGGCCGGTGAGCTGGCGCGGGAGCTGGAGGTCTCGGAGCGCACGGTCGCCCGGGACGTCCTGTCGCTCTCGGAGGCCGGCGTGCCCGTGTACGCGGACCGCGGCCGGGCCGGCGGCTACCGCCTGACAGGCGGGTACCGCACCCGGCTCACCGGCCTCGGCCGCAGCGAGGCGGAGGCGCTCTTCCTGTCCGGAGTGCCCTCCGCCCTGCGGGAGATGGGCCTGGCGGACGCCGCGTCCGCCGCCCGCCTGAAGGTGTCCGCCGCGCTGCTGCCCGAGCTGCGGGACGCCGCCTCGGGCGCCGCCCAGCGGTTCCATCTGGACGCGCCGGCCTGGTATCAGGAGCCCGAGACGCCCGCGCTGCTGCCCGCGATCGCCGACGCGGTGTGGGACGACCGCCGGCTGACGGTCCGCTATCTCCGCAAGGACCGTGAAGTGGTACGGGAGTTGGAACCGTACGGGCTCGTGCTGAAGGCGGGCGTCTGGTACCTGGCGGCCCGCGCGTGCGACGGCCGGCGCGCGGCGGCGACCGGTCCGGGGGCGCCGCGGGACGCGCCCCCGCCGTGCGACGGCCGGCGGTCGGCGGGCTTCCGGGTCTATCGGGTCGACCGGTTCACCGCCGTCGAAGCCGCCCGGGCGACCGATCCGGCGGAGCCGCCCGAGCGGGCCGGCGCCGCGGGGGCCGCCCCGCGGCCGGGGCGCGCCGGCGATCGCTTCCGGCGCGACGAGGGGTTCGATCTGCCCGCGTTCTGGGCCGAGCGCGCCCAGGAGTTCGCCCGGTCGCTGCTGCGCGAGGAGGTGGTCCTCCGGCTCTCCCCGCAGGGCGTGCGCCAACTCCCGTACGTCACCGAGCGGATCGCGGCCCGGGAGGCGGTAGCGGCGGCGCTGGCGGCCGGCGGTCCCGACGGGCGGGGGCGGCTGACGGTCACCCTCGCCGTGGAGTCCGCGGAGGTCGCCTACTCCCAGCTGCTGGCGCTCGGCCCGGAGGGCGAGGTGCTCGCGCCCTCCGGGCTGCGGGAGCGGTTCGCCGCGGCCGCCCGGCGGACGGCCGCGCTCTACGCCCCGCCGGGAGAGGAGGGTGCCGCGGCCGGCGTGCGGTAGTCCTCCGGTCCCGCGTCCCTGCCGCCCAGCACGACGTCCTCGAAGTAGCCGAAGCAGTCGGGCCGGGTGCCGTCCGCGTCGGTGAAGCCGTACTCCTTCGCCAGCTGGCCGCTGGAGAGCGAACGGCCGCTCCAGCGCGCCTTGTCCGGGTCGCCGGCCAGCGCCCGCACCGCGCGGCCGATCAGAGCCGGGGATTCGGCGATGGCGAAGTGCGGCTCCTTAGCGATCGCGTCGCGCCAGGTCTCCTCCGTGACGCCGAAGCGGTCCAGCATCTCCTCGGAGCGCAGGAAGCCGGGGGTGAGCGAGACGGCGGTGCCGCCGTACTCCTTCAGTTCGGCGGCGAGCCCGAAGGCGATGCGGTGCGGGACGTTCTTGGTGATGTCGTAGCAGAGGCTGCCGCGGTAGGTGCGGTTGAAGGAGGCGGTGCCGTCGGTGACCTCGACGACCAGTCCGCCGGGGCGCCGGATCAGCAGCGGCAGCGCGTAGTGGCCGGTGATGACGTGCGCGTCGACGCCGAGCCGGAACATCCGCAGCCCGCCCGCGAGATCGAGGTCCCAAACCTTGGTGTCGAACTCGATCAGGCGGTCGCCGCCCCAGAGGCTGTTGACCAGGATGTCCAGCCGGCCCTGCTCGCGGTCGATGCGCTCGACCAGCGCCCTGACCTGTTCCGGCTCCAGGTGGTCGGTCGGTACGGCGACGCCGGTGCCGCCCGCCCCAGTCACCAGCTCCGCGGTCTGCTCGATCGTCTCGGTGGCCCGGCCGACCTCGCTGACCCGCTCCCTCGTCGTCCGCCCGGTCACGTACACCAGGGCGCCCGCGCGGCCCAGCTCCACGGCCATGGCCCGGCCCGCGCCCCTGGTGGCCCCGGCGACCAGCGCCACCCGCCCGGTCAGATCGGCGGCCGGCAGCAGCCCGCCGGGGTCCGCCGCCTCCGTTCGCCGCGCCGCTCCCGTACGCTCCGCCGCTTCCCGCTGGGCCGCCGGTTCGTTGTGCGCCACGTTCGCCACTCCTCGCTGTCAGGTGTCCCGCATCCGTACGCCGCGACCCTGACAGCGAATCCCGACACCCTCCGTCCGGATTTCCCGCCGGTTTCCTCGCCGGTTTCCTCGCCTGATGTCCCTCCGGCCCGCCGCCGCTCACGGCCGGAGGGCGCGCACGCTCCCGCCGTCCCGCAGCCGGCCGGCGACCTGTGCCCGGGCGTCCTGGGCGGCCGGTACGGCGAGCGTCGGCGCCTCGGCGCTGGCCCGGACGCCGCCCGTGACGTCGATACCGCCGACCTGGCTGCTGCCCGCCGCGAGCAGGTACCACTTCCCGGATTTCGCCTGCCAGTGGACATCGCTCAGGACGTGCCGGCCGAAGCGGCTGCACACCGCCGTGTCGACCGCCCGGCCGGTGATCCGCCCCGGGTCCCTCGGCCCGCCGGCGGGCGGCTGGAACTGGACCATGGCCCGGCCGGGTCCGCGCCAGGTGTCGGCACGGTTGCAGACCCAGGTCGCGGTGCCGGCGTTCTCCGGGAGGACCTGCTGTGCGTACGCCCAGCTGTTGACGGACCGTACGCCGGTGCCGCGCAGCGACCGCAGGGTGCAGGCGGTGCGGGCCCAGCTGTGCAGCGCGGCGGGACCGGTGGCCTCGCCCGAGCCGGCCCCGCCCGCGGACGGCGGCGGCAGGTACGTCAGATGCACCGGCGCGAGTTCGCCGAGGTCGGTCACCAGGAAGGAGCGGTTGTCGTCGATCCGCGGCGACGAGTGGAACTCGGCCGCCGGCCAGTGCCCGCAGGTCCCGCCCGCCTCGGGCGGAGTCGCGATGCGGTCGGTGACCCCGTCCGGGGCCAGGTGCAGCCCGTGCGGCGGGGCGTCCGGGGCGAGCAGGTCCCGCGTCGCCACCTCGGAGACCCACGGGGCGATCAGATAGCGCATCCACCCGTCGCCGCGGCCGATCACCAGCCCGGCACCCGAGGTGAGGTCCGCGTCGTCGACCCGGGCGAAGTGCAGGGTGGGCGAGGCGCCTTCGGGTTCGGCGTAGCGCACCAGCCGCTCGCCGTCGTGGAAGACGACCACCATGACGTTGTCGATCAGCCCCGCGTAGAGCAGCCGCGGCGGTTCGGCGGGCGGCCGGGTGGAGGTGCCGGGGGTCGTGGTGATCCGGGCGTCGGCGGGCAGCGCGGCCCACACCCGCAGCGCCCGCGCCAGCAGTTCCCTGTTGCCCGCCTCGCGGCCCCGCGGCGGCCAGGCCGTGAAGTCCACCCGCGAGGTCCTCGCCCACTGCTCGTTGGGGGCGCGCAGCAGCCGGCCGGGGTCCAGGGCCTGCCGGGCGGGGGTCGCGGCCCGGTCTCCCCCGGCACCGCCGGGCAGCGCCAGCGCGACCGCGCCCACCGCCAGGGCGGCCACCATCACGGCCGCCGCGCGCACCCGCTGACGGCGGCGCAGCAGATCCGTCGGCCGGGCCTGCACCGTGCAGGGGTCGAACTCCCCGGAGTTCAGCAGCGCCGCGGCCCGCGCCCCGGTCTGCCGGTCCAGTTGCCCGGCCGCCCGCAGCGCCGCGTCCGGGTCCGGGACCCCGGCCCGCTCCAGTACGGCGCGCGCCGCCTCCGCGTCCAGCCCCTCCAGGTGCCACAGTCCCAGGGCGGCCCGTACCGGCGCCGGAACGGCCGACAGCGCCTGGTCCAGGGCGAGTTCGTCGGCGCCGCCGGCGCGCGGGAAGAGCCGCAGCCCCCAGACGAACGGCACCGGCGGCAGCAGGACGGCGAGCCCCTGGCGGTTCTCGTACGCCAGCGCCAGCTCCAGGGTCCGCCGGCGCACCAGGTCGTAGCCGGCCCCGGCTTCTGCGCCGCGCTGGGCGGGCAGCGCACCGGCCGGGCGGCGCAGTCCGGGCCGCGGCAGCGCCCGCTGCACCAGGCCGTGCGCGGTCAGCACCTTGCGGTGGCGGCCCATTGACGGTGGCAGTACGAGATAGGCGAGGCGGACGAGCCGTGGGTAGTGCTCGACGATGGCCGCCTCGGCGCGTTCGACGTCGGCCCGGGTTCGTTCGTCCATGGGCATGGCTGGAAAGCGCCCTTCGCGAAATTGGGGAGTGCTGTGGGGGATCTGGAGGATCTGCCGTCGTTGCAAGCCGCACAACGAGGGAAGCTTGGCACGGTCACCCGGCGGATCCCCGCTCCCGACACCACGGTTCACCGGACCGTGCAGCACCCCGCAGCATCCGGGGGACTCCGCGTGCGGGCCGGGTCGGCAGGGCGGATCATGGAGCGGTGATGGACGAGATGGAGTTCTGGGAACTGGTCGACGGTTCCCGCGAGGCCGGCGGGGGCGACCCCGAGGAGCAGGCCGACGCCCTGGTCGAGCGGCTGCTCGGACTCGACCCGGACGACGTCGTGGACTTCGCCCGCCACTTCGAGTCCCGCTACAACCGGGCGTACGCCTGGGACCTGTGGGCCGCCGCCGCGCTGCTGCTGGACGGCGCGAGCGACGACGTCTTCGACTACTTCCGCTGCTGGCTGATCGGCCAGGGGCGGGAGGTCTTCGAGGGCGCGCTGCACGACCCGGACCACCTCGCCCACCTGCTGGACGACTTCGACGAGGAGGTGGACGGCGACGCCGAGGAGCTGGGCTACGCGGCCGACGAGGCGTACGAGCAGCTGACCGGCACCGTGATGCCCGAGCTGGGCCTGCCCCCGGCGCCGCCCGAACCCGTCGGCACGTACGTGGACTTCGAGGACGACGCGGCGCTGGCCGAGCGATTCCCCCGCCTCTGGGAACGCTTCCGGGGCTAGTGGGCCGGCTCGCTGCGCGCCGGTCGCCGACTGCGGGCAGTATGGCCCCATGCGCATCGCGATCACCGGCTCGACCGGTCTCATCGGCACGGCCCTCGTACGGTCCCTGCGCGCGGACGGCCACGACGTCGTCCGGCTCGTCCGCCGGGCGCCGCGCGCGGCCGGCGAGGTGCGCTGGGACCCCGAGGGACAGCAGGTCGACACCGCCGGGCTGGCCGGCTGCGAGGCGGTGGTCCACCTCGCCGGGGCGGGCGTCGCCGACCACCGCTGGACCGCCGCGTACAAGCAGCGGATCCGCGACAGCCGGGTGCACGGCACACGGACCCTGGCCACCGCGCTGGCCTCGATGGACACCCCGCCGCGGGTCTTCGTCTCCGGCAGCGCGATCGGCTACTACGGCGACACCGGCGACCGGCGCACGGACGAGAGCGGGCCGGCCGGCCGCGGCTTCCTGCCGGAGGTCTGCGTGGACTGGGAGGACGCCGCCCGGCCCGCCGCGGACGCCGGCATCCGGACGGTCTTCGCCCGTACCGGACTCGTCGTGGCGGGCTCGGGCGGCGCCTGGGGACGGCTGTTCCCGATCTTCCGGCTGGGGCTGGGCGGCCGGCTCGGCGACGGCAGCCAGTACTGGAGCTTCATCTCCCTCCAGGACCACATCGCGGCGCTGCGCCACCTCGTCACCACCGAGGAGCTCTCCGGCCCGGTCAACCTCACCGCGCCCGAGCCGGTCACCAACCGCGAGGTGACGGCGGTGATGGGCCATGTCCTGCACCGCCCCACGCTCTTCACCGTCCCGGCACCGGCGCTGCGGCTCGTGCTGGGCGAGTTCGCCGAGGACGTCCTGGGCAGTCAGCGGATCGTCCCGCGACGGCTGCTGGACTCCGGTTTCGGCTTCGCGCACCCGCGGATCATCGACGCCGTGCGGGCCGCACAGCAGTCGTAGGAGCGGCCGTACGGACCTCGTGGCGCAGGGCGCGCCGGTGCGCCCCCGGGGCGCCCCTGTCGGCCGGCCCGCCGCCTCCCTACGGTCCTCGGACAGACCGCTCGGCATCCCCGGCGGCAGCACCGGGCATGAGAACGGGTGCGCCGCCGCTGGGACCGACATCGGGAGGGGCATGTGCTGCGCACCGCATCGGCCGTGGACGTCGTCATCGTGGGAGCCGGCCCGGCCGGTCTCGCCGCCGCCCGCCATCTGACCGGGGCCGGAGTCTCGGTCACCGTCCTGGAGGCCGGGCCACGGGTCGGCGGCCGGTCCGCCACCGACGAGCTCGACGGCTTCCGGCTGGACCGCTGCGGCCGTCCGCTGGCCGTCTCCCCGGTGGCGCTGCGCCGTACGCCGGGGCTGGGCGAGCTGGCGCTGCGCCCGTTCGCGTCCGGGCTGGCCCTCCACAACGGCCAGCGGTCGCAGCGGATCAGCCCGCTGCGGTGCACAAGGGGCGCACTGTCCGCAGCGCGCGCCCTCTCGCGCGCCGACCGCCGCACGGACCGGGCCGCCGCCGCTGCCCCGTCCGCCGACCGCTCCGTCTGCGACGCGCTGGCCGGCCGCCCGGCCTTCCCGCCGCGCACCCACGACACGTTCCTGCGACCGCTGCTGCGCGCGCTGCTGTGCGATCCGCGGCTGCGGGTCTCCAGCCGGGGGGCCGCCCAGGTGCTGCGCGCCTTCGCGGAGGGGCGGCTGGCGCTGCCGGCCGGCGGCGCCTCGGCCGTCCCGGAACTGCTGGCGGCCGGTCTGCCGCCCGGTACGGTCCGGACGTCCGTCCAGGTCACCTCCGTCGCCACCAACGGCGTCAGCACCCGCGAGCACGGGCGGATACCCTGCCGGGCGGTACTGGTGGCGACCGGCGCGCGCGACGCCGCCGAACTGCTGCCGGGGCTGCGGCTGCCCGCCTTCCACCCGGTGACCGTGCTGCACCACACCGCGGGCGTCCCCGCCGGGACCCGCGGCGCGCCCGGTCGCGACACCGCGCTGATCCTGCCGACGGACGGCCCCATCGGCTTCAGCTACCTCGCCGGCGCGATCGACCCGTCCCGTACGCCGCCGGGCCGGACACTGATCACCACCGCCGTGCTGGGCCCCGCCGCGTCGCTGCCGGTCTCCGTCCTCGACAAGACCGTACGGCCGCAGCTCGACCGGATCCACGGCGCCCGGACCGACGACTGGCAGCTGCTGACGGCCCATCACAACCCGTACGCGGTACCGGCGATGCCCGCGCCGCACGACCCGCAGCGCACCGTGCGGGTACTGGCCGGGCTCTACGTCTGCGGCGACCACCGCGACACCAGCACCCTCCAGGGCGCCCTCCGCTCCGGCCGCCGCGCCGCCCGCGCACTGCTCCAGGACTTCGGCCTCCCCGCCCACCCGGCACCGGACCCCGTCGGGGCGGCGGCATAGGGCCCCGAGCGAGCCCCGGTCCGCCGCCCGGCCGTCCGCGACGGCGTGGGTCGGCGTGGTCAACCCAGCGCCGCCACCCGGTCCCGGTACCCGCGCACCGCCGCCGCGTCCCGGTACGGCTCCAGGCGGCGCTCGAAGTCCCGGACGTACTCATGGGCCCGCACGGAGCGCATCTCGGACGCCTGGAGGGCCGCCTCGGCGCCCAGAGTGCACGCCTGCTCCAGCTCGCCCAGGCCCAGCCGCGCGGTGGCCAGCACCACCCGGCAGAAGAGCCGGCTGCGGGCGAAGCCGGCGGCGCGCAGCTGGAGGGAGCGCTCGGCGTGCTGGGAGGCCGCGCGGTACTGCTGGAGATCGCGGTGGCAGTGCGCCAGCTCGTCGGCGAGCTGGGACTCGTCGAAGAACCGCGCCCAGTACGGGGTCTCGTCGCCGGGGCGGGCGCTCTCCAGGGCGCGTTCGGCGCGGGCCAGCGCGGCGGTGCAGGCCCGGACCTCGTTCAGGATGCCGTGACCGCGCGCCTCGGCGGCGTGCAGCAGGGCCTGGACGGTGGGCGGGGCACCGCTGCCGATGCCCTGCTGGGCGACCCGCGCCAGTTGGACGGCCTCCCTGCCGTGGCCCAGATAAACGGCCTGCCGGCTCATCGTCACCAGGACGTAGGAGCCGTACGCCCGGTCGCCGGCGGCCTGGGACAGCCGCAGGGCCTGGACGAAGTACCGCTGCGCCAGCCCGTGCGCGGCGATGTCGTACGAGGTCCAGCCGGCCAGCCGGGTCAGGTCGGCGGCGGCGGCGAACAGCCGCCGGCCGGTGGCCTCCCCGTACGTGCCGCGGAGCATCGGCTCGGCCTCGTGCTCCAGATACCGCACCAGGGCCTGCCGGGCGTGGCCGCCGCCGTAGGCGTGGTCGAGGGCGCGGAACAGCTCGCCGACCGAGCGCAGCGCCGCGATGTCCCCGGAGGAGACCCGGCCGCCCTGGGTGCGGTCGACGCGGTCGGCCCCCCGCTGCCGGGGCACCGAGATCCGGCCACCCTGGAGGGGCACCCGGTCCACGCCGTCGGCGGTCGGCTCCCCGTGCGCGACGCGCTCGTCGGGGCGGCCGATCAGCCAGTCCCGGCTGGGCACCACCAGCCCGGCCGGGGTGAAGGCGATCTTGCGGAGTTCGGCGTGGCTGCCGGAGTCCTTGCGCCACAGCCCGCTGACGATGTCCACCGCCTCGCTGGGGGTCGAGGCGAATTCGAGCCCGGCGTACACCGGCGCGCAGGCGTCCAGGCCGAGGTCCTGCGCGGACAGCCGGCGCCCCAGCCGGCGGGTGAACACCTCCGCGATCAGTGCCGGGGTGGTGCCTCTCGGCTGCTGGCCGCGCAGCCAGCGGGTCACCGAGGTCTTGTCGTAGCGCAGGTCGAGGCCGTGCTCGATACCGAGCTGATCAACCCGTCTGGCCAGCCCTGCGTTGGAGAAGCCCGCCTCGGCGATGAGCGCGGCGAGCTGGCGGTTGGGCGTGTGGTGCGGGGGTCGTTCCGTCATCAGCTTTACCGGTCTCCTGCCTTCCGGGCCGGGCCGCCGGGCTCGACTGACCTTGTCCGGCATGCTCTTCGCCCTTGTGGAACGGCGTGAATGTAACGGCCTTCGGCGCCGTTCTCGCGGCCTGCGCCCCGCGTTCATCCGATCGTGTGAGCAGGGCACGGGCGCGTCAGCGGACGGGCGGCGCACCGGCCGCCTGCGGGGGGCGCGCACGGCGGCCGTACAGTTGCAGAGGCGCAGGAGGCACCGGAAGTGCATCAGAAGTGGCATCAAACGTCGCAGTGAACTGCGACAGAGGTTCGAAGAGGAGCTGCCGTGGCTGCGATCTCTCGGGGGGAGACCCCCGCACCCGAGGGGCTGCGTTTTGTGCATCTGGGCTTCGGGGCGGACGCCGTCGAGTATGAGTCGGCGTGGCAGGAGCAGCGGCGGATCCACGCCGCCCGGTTCGCCGACGAGGTCCCCGACACCTGTCTCCTCCTGGAACACCAGGCCGTCTACACGGCGGGCCGGCGCACCTCCGACGACGAGCGCCCGCTGGACGGCACCCCGGTCGTCGACGTGGACCGCGGCGGGAAGATCACCTGGCACGGCCCCGGCCAGCTGGTGGGCTACCCCATCCAGAAGCTGCCGCGCCCGGTCGACGTGGTCGCGCACGTCCGCCGCCTGGAGGAGGCGCTGATCCGGGTCTGCGCCGAGTTCGGCGTCGAGGCCACCCGGGTCGAGGGCCGCAGCGGCGTATGGGTCCTGGGCGACGCCATCGGCGCGGCCGAGGAGCGGGCCGCGCTGGGCGGCCTCCAGCTGGACTTCGACCCGCGGACCGGCGACGAGCTCTTCGACCCGCGTCTGAACGGCCCCGAGTACGCGCCGTCCAACGCCGGCCAGCGCCGCGAGGACCGCAAGCTCGCCGCGATCGGCATCCGCGTCGCCAAGGGCGTCACCATGCACGGCTTCGCGCTGAACGTGAACCCGGACAACACCTCGTTCGACAAGATCGTGCCGTGCGGCATCCGGGACGCCGGGGTCGCCTCGCTCGCCGGCGAGCTGGGCCGCGAGATCACCATCGCCGAGGTCCTGCCGGTCGTCGAGCACCACCTGCGGGACGTCCTGGAGAACGCCGAGCTCCTCCCCCGCGCCGTCTGAGCCCGCCCCCCAGCCCGCCCCCACCCCGCGGCCACCGCCGCGGGAATGCCGCCCTCCCCTCCGAGGTTGGCACTGCACCACCCGCACGTGGAAATGCGTGCGATTTGACGGGCGTACCCTGGTGTACGCCGAAGAATCGAAGTTGTTAGGGAGCCGACGTGTCCGCAGTCGCACCCGACGGTCAGTCAATGCCGAAGCCCGACGGCCGGCGATTGCTGCGCCTTGAGGTCCGCAACAGCCAGACCCCCATCGAGCGCAAGCCCGAGTGGATCAAGACCCGGGCCAAAATGGGCCCTGAGTACAACCACCTCCAGGGCCTGGTCAAGAGTGAGGGACTGCACACGGTCTGCCAGGAGGCGGGCTGTCCCAACATCTTCGAGTGCTGGGAGGACCGCGAGGCGACCTTCCTCATCGGCGGCGACCAGTGCACCCGCCGCTGCGACTTCTGCCAGATCGACACCGGCAAGCCGCAGGCACTGGACCGCGACGAGCCCCGCCGGGTCGCCGAGTCCGTGCAGACCATGGGCCTGAAGTACGCCACGATCACCGGCGTCGCCCGCGACGACCTGGAGGACGGCGGCGCCTGGCTCTACGCCGAGACCGTCCGGCAGATCCACGCCGCGATGCCCGACACCGGCGTCGAGCTGCTGATCCCCGACTTCAACGCGGTCCCCGAGCAGCTCGCCGAGGTCTTCTCCTCCCGTCCGGAGGTGCTGGCCCACAACGTCGAGACGGTCCCGCGGATCTTCAAGCGGATCCGCCCCGGCTTCCGCTACGAGCGGTCGCTGGAGGTCATCACCAAGTCCCGCGAGGCCGGTCTGGTCACCAAGTCCAACCTGATCCTGGGCATGGGCGAGACCCGCGAGGAGATCAGCCAGGCGCTCCAGGACCTCCACGACGCGGGCTGCGAGCTGATCACGATCACCCAGTACCTCCGCCCGTCGGTGCGCCACCACCCCATCGAGCGCTGGGTCAAGCCCGCCGAGTTCGTGGAGCTCAAGGAGGAGGCCGAGGAGATCGGCTACGCCGGCGTCATGTCCGGCCCGCTGGTCCGCTCCTCGTACCGGGCCGGCCGCCTCTACCAGCAGGCCGTCGAGCGGCGCGAGGTCGAGGCGTCCAGTCAGGCGGTTTGAGGCGCCCGGCGCGCCATCTTGTGAAACGTGGCACATGCTGTGAGGACGCGGCCCGCACTCCCCCAGGCTGGAGGGCGTGGGGCCGCGTCAACGTTTCATAGGTGTTTGACCGGCAGGTCATCCGTTGGTAACACCCTTCAGTGACGATGGATGCACGCACCGCAAGACACCTCCCACACGTACTGCTCCTGCCCGTCCGACCGTCAGAGGGAGACCATCACCATGGAGGCCGCGCAGCTCCGCGCCACCGCCCGCCCCATCCCCTCCGTCACCGGTGCACTGCGTGCCGTCGAGGCCGTGCTGCTGGCCGGCGGCCAACGCACCGCCCGCCGCAACGCCTGGACGTCGGTCCTGGAGGACCGCCGCCGCGCCAAGGACCGGACCGACGCCCAGTACGTACTGGAGGCCGCGGCGACCCGTCGTCCGCACGCCACGTAAACTTCGCTGTATGGCGAGGAAGGCAAACTCAGACGGCGCTGCCGGCGCTGAGAACCCCGGGCGGCTGAAGCAGATCGCCCTGACCTACAAGATGACCCGTCGGGTCGACTCCAAGGTCGGTCTAGTCGTCGCTGGCGTGGGCATCGTCGTATTCGGCGTTCTCCTCGCCATCGGCTTCGTGATCGGCCACCCCATCTACGCAGGCGTCCTGGGCTTCGTCCTGGCCTTCCTCGCGATGGCGATCGTCTTCGGACGGCGCGCCGAGCGGGCGGCCTTCGGGCAGATGGAAGGCCAGCCCGGCGCGGCGGCGGCGGTCCTGGAGAACGTCGGCCGCGGCTGGACGATCACCCCGGCGGTCGCGATGAACCGCAGCCAGGACGTGGTCCACCGGGCCGTCGGCAAGGCCGGCATCGTGCTGGTCGGCGAGGGCAACCCGAACCGGCTGCGCGGCCTGCTGGCCGCCGAGAAGAAGCGGATGGCGCGCACCGTCGCCGACGCCCCGGTGCACGACGTCATCGTCGGCGACGGCGAGGGCCAGGTCCCGCTCAAGAAGCTGCGGACCCACCTGCTCAAGCTGCCGCGCGTCCTGCCGGGCGCCCAGGTCACCGCGGTCAACGACCGGCTGCGCGCACTTGGCGACCTGATGAGCAACATGCCGGTGCCGAAGGGCCCGATTCCTGGACGTGGCATGCGAGGACGCTCGCCGCGAGGATGACCCCCGGCTTCACCTCTCCCGTCATACGCAATGGCGGGAGAGGCCAGCGCGGCGCGGCAGGAACACCCTCCACGCCCTCCAGGGCCTCCATGACGCGCGCCCACCGGCCACAGGCCACCCAGCGCGCCTCCAGTGCCCAATGAGTCCCGTAGAGCCGTACTCAGCGTTCAACTCGGACCAGGCGGCTCCAGTCCGGGCCTTCTTCAGAAACGCCTCAAGAATCGTTCTGGGCGCGAGTCCGCCCTTCTGACGGGGACTCCGCCTGCCACACCTCCAGCTCGGCCCGTTCCTTCTTCAAGGACTCAAGAGCTTCGACTGACGACTTGATGGCCTTGTCGACAGAAGCCTCGGCCTCTGCTCCCTGGGCCCCGCCTTAGCAGCCTTCTTGGCTGCGACGGCCATCATGATGTCGACGAATGCTGACCACGGAGCAGCCGATCCGGCCCTCCGCATCGGCGTCGGAGTCGTCGAGCAGGCGCTGGACACCGTCCGGTCGGAGCTGCCCGACCTACTCCGACAGCGTCCATCCGTTCCTCTTCAGTGGCGCCAGCAGCCAACGCAGGCAATCCAGCGCCCGCTCACGTGGCTCGTCACCTCATCAGTGCTCAGGCACACCAACGAGGCTCAATCCCGTCCGTCACGCCATATACGGTTGCGGCTCCAGTACTCCGGGGAACTGGGCCTTGATGTCCCTGACCTCGCGGATTTCCTGCGCCTTGGCGTTGTAGAAGCAGTACTGCTCGCCCTTGAACATCCACAGGCGCTCCCAGTTCTCGAACCCGAAGGCGTCCAGGCCCTTCTGGAAGGCGGGCGGAAGCTTGGTGAACTGCTGCTTCAGCAGATTCTCCGACCGAACCTCATTGTCCTTGGCGTTGTAGAACACGATCCTCTCGCCCTTGACAAACCACATACGCTCCCAGCTCTCCCACCCGAGCGCATCGACCCCCTTCTTGAAGTCGTCCGGCAGCCTGGTGAACTGGTCCTTGATCTTCCGTGACTCGCGAACCTCCTGCGCCTTGGCGTTGTAGAAGCAGTACTGGTCACCCTTGAAGAACCACAGGCGCTCCCAGTTCTCGAACCCGAAGGCATCGATGCCGTTCTGGAACGACTGAGGAATCGCAGTGAACATGTCTCCGATCTTCTTGCGGTCCCGGACAGTCCCCTGCTTGCCGTTATAGAAGATGCATTCCTGCTCGACGAAGAACCACATGCGCTCCCAGTTCTCCCAGCCGAGCGCGTCGACCTTGCTGGCCATCGAAACCTCCCTAGTAGTCGAGGTGATCGGATCGGCTGAGACGCCGACTCCGCATTGGGTAGTTCTCACACTTCCCGACCATCCACATTCGCGGATTCGGTGATCTTGACTCGGCTGGCGTAGAGAAAATTCGGAGATTGGTTCGACTTGCAACCATCGACCACCGAGGCGACATTGATGCGCTCATGACTTCTTGGCGCGTCCTCAGGGCAACCGATAGGCATCCACGCGGCTACCCCTCCGGCACAACACAGCCCCCGCCATCGACACCAGGTCGGGACGGGGGCCGAGGTACGTTGACCTTCTTCGTCATTTCCCCAGGTCAGGGGCTATACGCGCAGAGTGAGCGGAAGAGCCACCTGGGAGAACGCCGCCGAAGGGCCCGATGTCGAAGGGCATGCGCATGCCCAAGGGCGGCGGCAAGACGCGCTGACCGCGCGCGACGCGCCGGAAATACGGTGAAGCCCCGGAGGCTGGCTCCGGGGCTTCACCGTATCCGGGTATACAGCCGCATCCGGGCATCCAGCCGTATCCGGGAGAAGAGCACTTCGCCGTATCCCGGTGAGCCGCATCCAGGAGAGAAGCCGGGCAGCTACCCGCCGCTCCCCCTCCTCCAGCACCGACGGCTCCCACGACCTGCGACCTGCGACGGGAACCGCATGCGGCATACGGCACACCGCACACGGCCAACCGAGCCGGCGATCAGGCGATCAGCACCGCGCCCACGGATCAGATCCGCACCTGCACGGAACGGCTCAGCCGGTCGTGCAGCCCCCGCCCGTCCCGGTCCCAGACCACGGCCGGGATAACGACGACGAGCAGCAGCGTGCGCAGCAGCACCCGCGGCAGCGAGATCCGGCCGCCACCCTCGGCGACCACCCGCAGGCCCAGCAGCCGCTTGCCCGGTGTGAAGCCGACCGTGCCGACCGTCAGCACGCTGAGCACGGCGAACACCACCAGCGCCCAGTTGCTCGCCGACTGCGTCTTGCCGCCGCTGAGCAGCCCGTACGCGATGAGCAGGCACAGCGCCCAGTCGATGAAGAGCGCGCCGAGGCGGCGGCCGACCCGCGCGATCGAGCCCGGCCCCTCCTCGGGCAGCCCGAGGCGCTGCCCGCGGTAACCGAAGTCGACGCCCATGTCCTCGGCTGCCGCACGGGGCCCGGAGATCCACGATCCCATTGCTTGCCTGTTGTCCACCCGTCCACGGTACTGCGACCGCATACGTTCCCTCCGCGGAGGGCTGCCGTGGGCCTCGCACACCGGCTCGACGGGGCTCCGAGGGCGCACACTGGGAGACGGGGGCGACAGCGCGCCGGTTAACCTCGGCGAAACAAATGGGTCATGCTTGGGAAATCCCGCCTGCCTATGGTCGGGCAAGCGCGCCACCGCACATGGACGCGCTCCGAGTAGCAACCCCGGGTCCGCCGGCCGGCCGACCGGGCTAGGAGGAGTTGGATGTTCCAGAACGCCGACGACGCGAAGAAGTTCATCGCGGATGAGGACGTGAAGTTCGTCGACGTCCGTTTCTGCGACCTGCCGGGCGTGATGCAGCACTTCACGATCCCCGCTGCGGCGTTCGACCCGGACGAGGAGCTGGCGTTCGACGGTTCGTCGATCCGCGGCTTCCAGGCGATCCACGAGTCGGACATGGCGCTGCGCCCGGACCTGTCGACGGCCCGCCTGGACCCGTTCCGCCAGGAGAAGCACCTCAACATCAACTTCTTCATCCACGACCCGATCACGGGCGAGCAGTACAGCCGCGACCCGCGCAACATCGCCAAGAAGGCCGAGGCGTACCTCGCCTCCACCGGCATCGCGGACACCGCGTACTTCGGCCCCGAGGCGGAGTTCTACGTCTTCGACTCGGTCCGCTTCGAGACCTCCGCGAACCAGGGCTTCTACCACATCGACTCCGAGGCCGGCGCCTGGAACACCGGCGCCCGCGAGGACAACCGCGGCTACAAGGTCCGCTACAAGGGCGGCTACTTCCCGGCCCCGCCGGTCGACCACTTCGCCGACCTGCGTGCCGAGATCTCCCTGGAGCTGGAGAAGTCCGGCCTCCAGGTCGAGCGCCAGCACCACGAGGTCGGCACCGCCGGCCAGGCGGAGATCAACTACAAGTTCAACACCCTGCTCGCCGCCGCCGACGACCTGATGCAGTTCAAGTACATCGTCAAGAACGTCGCCTGGCGCAACGGCAAGACCGCCACCTTCATGCCCAAGCCGATCTTCGGCGACAACGGCTCCGGCATGCACGTCCACCAGTCCCTGTGGCAGGGTGGCGCGCCCCTCTTCTACGACGAGCAGGGCTACGCGGGCCTCTCGGACACCGCCCGCTACTACATCGGCGGCATCCTCAAGCACGCCCCCTCGCTCCTGGCGTTCACCAACCCCACGGTGAACTCCTACCACCGCCTGGTCCCCGGCTTCGAGGCCCCGGTCAACCTGGTCTACTCGCAGCGCAACCGCTCCGCCGCCATGCGCATCCCGATCACGGGCTCCAACCCCAAGGCCAAGCGCGTCGAGTTCCGCGCCCCGGACCCGTCCTCGAACCCGTACCTCGCGTTCTCGGCCCTCCTCCTGGCCGGCCTGGACGGCGTCAAGAACAAGATCGAGCCCGCCGAGCCCATCGACAAGGACCTCTACGAGCTCGCCCCCGAAGAGCACGCGGGCGTCCCCCAGGTCCCGACCTCGCTCCCCGCCGTCCTCGACGCCCTTGAGGCCGACAACGAGTACCTCCAGCAGGGCGGTGTCTTCACCTCCGACCTGATCGAGACCTGGATCGACTACAAGCGCACCAACGAGATCGCCCCGATCCAGCTCCGGCCGCACCCGCACGAGTTCGAGCTGTACTTCGACATCTAAGAACGCCACAGGTCAGAGCGGGTTTCCGCTCTCCTGGGCCGTCTCTGGGCCGTCGGCCGCGTACTCCCTTCCGGGGAGGCGCGGCCGGCGGCTCTTTTCGTGCTGGTGGTGGAGGGGCAGGTGGCCTGGCGGGGACCGTCGGGCCGTGTGGAGGGGTGAAAGTCCGTACGGCTGCGGGGCTTTGGGGGCGGTTCTCGGGTGGTTGCGTGCTGCCGCCGGGGTGGCGGGTCAGTGGGTGGGCGGCTGGGCGTAGGGCGGGAGGGGTGGTTCGGGGAGTTGGGGGAGCGTGGGGGCGGTGGACCTGATGAGGAGGGCGGCGGCCAGGCCGGCGAGGAGGGTGATGCCGACCGAGCACCACAGGGTGGTGGTGTAGCCGCCCAGCGTTGCCCTGGTGAGGTGTGCCGCCAGCTGTGGTGGCACTCCTCGCGGGTTGAGGATCCGGCCGTTCCGGGCCGCGTCGGCGAAGCCCTGCCCGAGGCCGGGTACCCGTTCCATGCGGGCGGCGATGGCCGAGGACAGGACGCTGCCGAACAGCGCGGTGCCGAGCGCCCCGCCGACCTGGTTGGCCGTGCTGGTCACCGCCGCGCCCCCGCCGGAGTCCTGCGCGGCGAGGCCGGCCGTGGCGAGGGAGAGGAGCGGCATCAGGGCCATGCCGAGGCCGAGGCCGGTGAGGAGCATGCCCGGCAGGGGCAGGGTGGCGTACCCGCTGTCGGGCGTGAGGAGGGACAGGAGCGCCAGACCGAGCGCGGTGAGCAGCAGGCCCGGCACGATCAGGTTGCGCGGTGCGGTGCGGTGCAGCAGGCGGGCGGAGATCTGGGTGGAGCCGATGACGATGGCGACGGCCGTGGGCAGGATCGCCACGGCGGCCTGGCTCGGGGAGTAGCCGCGGATGTTCTGCAGGTACCCCGTCAGGGTCGGGAAGAGGGCGAGCGTGCCGACGCCGGCCAGGAAGAGTGTGACGAAGGAGCCGGCGCGGGCGCGGTCCCTGATGGCGTACGGGGGCAGGAGCGCGGTGGCCGCGCTGGTCTGCCACCAGAAGAAGGCGGTCAGCAGGGCGGTGCCGAGCGCGAGCAGCGCCAGCACCAGGAGGTCGGTCCAGCCGCGCGAACCCGTCTGCTGGAAGCCGTAGATGAGGGCGGCGATGCCGCCGGAGCCGAGCAGCAGGCCGGGGGCGTCGAAGCGGGGGCCGGTGTGGACGGGGCGGTCGTGGACCAGGGTGGCCGCGCCGATCACGGCGATCAGGGCGAGGGGGACGTCGGCGAACAGGCACCAGCGCCAGCTCAGGGACACCAGCAGCCAGCCGCCGGCGAACAGGCCCACCGACGAGCCGCCGACGGCGATCGCGGCGTAGATCCCGAAGGCCCTGCCGCGGGCCTTCGGCTCGGGGAAGTCGGCCGCCACCAGGGCCAGTGCGGCCGGCGACAGCAGCGCGGCGAAGACGCCTTGCAGGGCGCGGGCCGCGACCAGCATGCCGGAGGAGACGGCCAGGCCGCCGAACGCGGCGGCCACCGCGAAACCGGACAGGCCGATGACCAGCATCCGTTTGCGGCCCACCAGGTCCGCGAGGTGCCCACCGAGCAGCAGCAGCCCGCCGAAGGCCAGTTCATAGCCGGCGAACAGCCACTTCAGGTCGGTGGCGCGGAGGTGCAGATCAGCCATGATCGCCGGCATCGCCATGTGCAGGGACGTGGCGTCGAGCAGCACGATCAGCTGCACGAGGGCGGCCACCGCCAGGCCCCACCAGCGCATACGGTGCGGGACCGACGAGTCCTGGGCGGGCGGTGGGGACCAACCCGCGGGCGGTGGGGACCAGGCCGCGGGCGGTGGGGACCAGGCCGCGGGCGGTGCGGGCGGAGCCGCGGACCAGGTGGGGGTGGCCATGCCCGGGGGCGGTCCGAATCCCTGCGGGGGGACGGCGTGCGCCGGGGCGGTGGGCGCGTACGCGGGCGGCGGGGGTGCCGTCGGCTGCGGCTGTGGCTGCGCGGAGGGGATGCGCGGGTCCGCGACGGGCGTCGGCGCGTCGGCGGGCGCGGAACCGGGTGTGCCGGCGGTCGTCTCGGGGGCGAAGTCCAGCAACTTCGCCGCGTGACGGCCGAGTTGGGCCAGGACGGCGCCCGGCAGCCATTCCCCGTCCGCGTCCGTGTCCGCGTCCCCGTGCGCGTCGGCCGCCGTGCGGGCGGCGACCTGCTGGAGGGTGGGCCGCTCGGCCGGGTTCTTGTCGAGGCACTGGCGGACGAGGTCGAGCAGCGGCTCCGGTACGCCGGTCAGGTTCGGCTCCTCCTCGGCGACCCGGAAGAGGTGGGCGTTCAGCCCGGTCTCCGCGGCGCCGAAGAGCAGGCGTCCGGTGGCGGCGTAGACGAGCACGGCGCCCAGGCAGAACACGTCGCTGGCGGGGGTGAGTTCGAGACCGCGCACCTGCTCGGGCGACATGAAACCGGGGGAACCGATCAGCATGCCGGTGCGGGTGTGCAGGCTGTCCCCGGCGAGGCTGTCCATGGCCCGCGCGATACCGAAGTCGATCACGCGCGGCCCGTCCACCGTCACCAGCACGTTGGACGGCTTGAGGTCCCGGTGGATCAGGCCCGCCCCGTGCACCGCCTGCAGGGCCAGGGCGAGGCGGTTGGCCAGCACCCGCACGGAGTTGTCGGGCAGCGGCCCGAAGTCGTTCGCCACCACCGTGGTCAGGTCGGGCCCCGGGATGTACTGGGTCGCCACCCAGGGCACGGCGGCCTCGGTGTCGGCGTCGAGAACGGCCGCCGTCCAGGAACCGCCCACCTTCCGCGCGGCCGCCACCTCACGGGCGAAGCGCCCGCGGAACTCCGGGTGTTGTGCGTGCTCGGCCTGGACGACCTTCACCGCGACGGTCCGCCCGGCCTCGGAACGGCCCAGATAGACCAGGCCCATACCGCCGGCGCCCAGGCGGGCGATCAGGCGGTACGGGCCTATGTGCGTCGGGTCTGAGGAGATCAACTGGTCCACGGGGGAAAGGTAATCCACGGCGCGGGCCGCGGTGTCGGATTCCGCGCTTCCTCGTCGTCCTTCCTTCCGTGGAGTCCCGGACTCCGCATCGCCGCACCGCCGGAGGGCTGACCGGCCGCACCGCCGCCCCTGCGCCGCCGCCCGAGGGCGGCCGTGGGGCCGGGGTGGACACCTACCGGCCCGGGGCGTGGGGAGCCCCGGGCCGGCGGCGATCGGCAGGTGTCAGCAGTTGTCGTAGATCAGGGCGCGGACCAGGCGGCAGGTGGTGTCGGAGGGGCGGTGGACGCCGATGGCGAGGGCGGTGGTGCGGATCTTGCCGTTGGTGGCGTGCTCGGGGCGGTAGACGCCGGTGTCGAGCAGGGCTATCGCCAGGCGCATCGCCTTCAGGCGGCGGTTGTGGGATTCGTACCGCTCACGGGGCCATCCGGCGGGGAGCGGTTTCCTGGGCAGCGGGTGGGTCGGGAGAGGCTTCGTCATGAGTGCGGCTGCGGCCATCCGGCAGACCTCCTGGAGCGTTGAGAACCCTCACTTACTGGTTCCCATTTTACCGCCGGGCACTGACAAAAGCCGCTGGCCAGGCGGGATTTGAGGGCCGCGGGCGGCGGTGGCGCGGGCGGGTTTCAGGGGGCCGTCGCGGCCGTCGCGCGCAGGCGCTTCCTGTCGGGCTTGCCCACCGGGGTCAGCGGGATGGCGTCCAGGACGTGGACCGCGGCGGGGGCGTACAGGGCGCCCTTGTGCGCGGTGACGTAGGCGCGGAGGGCGGACAGCGAGACCTCGTCGGCGGAGTGGCCGGGGGCGGGGACGATCGCGGCGTGCACCTCCTCGGCGTCGTCGGGGGTGCGGACTCCGTAGACGGCGGAGTGGGCGACGGCGGGGTGGGCGTGGAGGAGGTCCTCGATCTCCGCGGGATGGACGTGGCCGCCCACGACGATGATGACGTCCTTGAGGCGGTCGACGAGGTAGAGGCGGCCCTCGGCGTCCAGGTGGCCGACGTCGCCGGTGCGCACCCAGCCGTCGCGCAGGACCTGCGCGGTGAGTTCGGGCTGCTTCCAGTAGCCGGACATCGCCCCGGTGGAGCGCACGTGGACCTCGCCGGGCTCTCCCGGCGGCAGGTCCCGGCCGTCCGCGTCGCGGATGGCGAGGGTGACGCCGGGCAGCGGGCGGCCGACGGTCATCGGGCCGTCGGCGGCGAGGGCGGTGTGGTCCGCGGGGCCCGCCTCGGTGATCGACATCGCCTCGGACTGGCCGTACCACCCGTAGAGGACCGGCCCGAAGACCTCCGCCGCGCGACGCATCCGGGACGGGGAGGCGACGCAGCCCCCGTAGGTGATGCGGGTGAGGGAAGCGAGGTCCGTGGTGGGGAGGGTGGGGTCGTCGAGGAGGCGGTAGAGGAGCGGGGGCAGCAGCCAGAGGTGGGTGATGCGCTCGCGGGCGATGGCGGCCAGGACGGCGGTGGGGTCGAAGCGGCGGTGGAGGACGACGCTGCCGCCTGCCGCGAGGGTGATGTCGGCCATGATGCCCGCCAGGTGGGCGAGCGAGGTGCAGGCCAGGAGGCGGGGCGGGTCGCCGGCGCCTTCCAGGCGGAGGCCGCCGAGCATCCCGGCGAACGGCGCGTGGGCCATCCGGACTCCCTTGGGGATACCGGTCGTTCCGCCGGTGTGGCGGATGCACCAGTCGTCCTCGGGGCGGGCGGCGGCGGCCACGGTGGGGGTGGCGGGGAGCGCGGCACAGGCGGCGAGGAGGTCGGGGCCGAGGGGCGCCCGGTCGCCGGGCGTATCGGGAGCGGAGCCCGGGGCCTGCTCCCCTGAGGGGCCGGGCAGCGGGCCGAGGGTCATGGCCCGGGGGCGGGGGCCGGTGAGATGGCCGAGCAGGGCGCGGGCGGTGTCGCACAGCGCCGGGTCGACCACCAGCAGCGCGGTCTCCACGCTCTCGGCGATACGGGCCAGGGTCTCCGCGGCCATGCCGTCGTAGAGGAACACCACCCGTGCGCCGATGAGGTTGGCGGCGTACCGGGCGGCGAGCACCTCCGGGAGGTTGCCGCTGAGGAGGGAGACGGTGTCGCCGCGGCCGATGCCGTGGCCGGCGAGGACGGCGGCCATGCGGTGCACGGTGGCGTGTAAGGCGCCGGCGGTGACGTCGGGGCGACCGTCGGCGGGGGTGAGGACGGCGCGGGCCGGGTCGCGGGCGAGGGACCCCAGGACGATGTCGACGTAGCTGGTGAAGGCGGGGGCGGGGGCCGGGCCGGCTGCCATGCGGGGCTCCTTCGGTGCGGGCGGAGAGGGGCGGGTGCGGCCGGGGCGGGTACCGGTGGACGGGGCCCGTGTGCGGGCGGCCTCCGGCGCCTCCGGCGGCAGGCCGGTGCGTTCCTGCCTTGCAACATGACCAGTATCGCCATGTGGTGAGGGCTGGTGGGGCATGGGGTGGCCCGGGGCCCCGCCCGGCGGCGAGCCGAGCCTGCCGGCACCCGCCGCACTTACGGGCGGGTGCCGCGCCGCGGGCAGGCCGGCAGACCGGCAGGCGCCAATTCGGCGGCGGTGTACGGGAGTTCGGAAAGGCCGGTTGATATATGGTGAATTCCCGTGGAATGAGAGGATGCCCGACTGGGTAACCTGCGGTTCACATACGGGCAACGGACGGGAAACGGCCTGTTGCGAGAGTGCAGCGGTACGCCCGCACGCGTACCCGCACCGACCCGTATAAGAGGACCCCGTGACCATCAAGGCCGAGTACATCTGGATCGACGGCACCCAGCCGACCGCCAAGCTCCGTTCCAAGACCAAGATCCTGGCGGACGGTTCCACGCTCCCGCGGTGGGGGTTCGACGGGTCCAGCACCAATCAGGCCGAAGGCCACTCTTCGGACCTCGTGCTGGAGCCGGTGTTCAGCTGCCCGGACCCGATCCGCGGCGGTGACCACCTGCTGGTGCTGTGCGAGGTGCTGAACACCGACCTCACGCCGCACTCCTCCAACACCCGGGCCCTGCTGCGCCCGGTGGCGGAGCGGTTCGCCGCGCAGGAGCCGATCTTCGGCATCGAGCAGGAGTACACCTTCCTCAAGGGCGAGCGCCCGCTGGGCTTCCCCGAGGGCGGCTTCCCGGCCCCGCAGGGCGGCTACTACTGCGGTGTCGGCGCCGGCGAGATCTTCGGCCGGGAGATCGTCGAGAAGCACCTCGACCTGTGCCTGGCGGCCGGCCTCGGCCTGTCCGGCATCAACGCCGAGGTCATGCCCGGCCAGTGGGAGTTCCAGGTGGGCGCGCTGCCGCCGCTGGAGGTCGCGGACCACATGTGGGTGGCGCGCTGGCTGCTGCACCGTACGGCCGAGGAGTTCGGCGTCTCCGCGTCGCTGGACGCCAAGCCGGCCCGGGGCGACTGGAACGGCGCGGGCGCGCACACCAACTTCTCCACCCGCGCGATGCGCGAGGGCTACGACGCGATCATCACCGCCTGCGAGGCGCTGGGCGCGGACGGCAAGCCGCTGGAGCACGTCCGCGAGTACGGCACCGGTATCGAGGAGCGGCTGACCGGCGCCCACGAGACCGCCCCCTGGGACCAGTACTCCTACGGCCCCTCCGACCGCGGCGCCTCGGTGCGCATCCCGTGGCAGGTCGAGGTCGAGAAGAAGGGCTACATCGAGGACCGGCGGCCGAACGCGAACGTGGACCCCTACGTGGTGACGCGGCTGATCGTGGACACCTGCTGCACGGAGCTGGAGCGCCGCGAGCAGGTGTGACGCCCGCGCCCGAACCGCGGTGGCGCAGGCGTGAGATGGGGCCGGACCCGGCGGGTCCGGCCCCGTCGCATGCCCGCACCACCCGGCGCCGGTCGGTCGCCGGTCGCGGGCGCGCGGGGCCGGCTGTCAGTGGCGGGTGGCACGCTGGGGTCATGCTTGCGATCACCGCCAAGACCGAGAGCGGGCCGGCCGTCGCGCGGCCGACCGCGGACCAACTGACCGCCCTGCTGCGGCGGATCGGCGCCGAGGACGACCACTTCGTCGTCGTCGAGCGGCTGCCCGACGAGGACCAGGTGTTCGTGCAGACCTGGCGGGAGGGCGACGGGCCGTTCGCCGTGGAGTTCCGCGACGGCGGCCCGGACCGGCACTTCACGGCCGAGACCGCCGACGCCGACGAGGTGATAGCGGTCTTCCTGGCGTGGGCGCGCGGCGCCGAGACCTGGCGCACGGCGCTCGACTGGCGCCCGGCGGACCTGTATTCCACGCCCGGTCTGGACCCGGAGACCCGCGAGCAGGCCGAGGAGCAGGCCCTTGAGGACATCCGGTCCGGCTTCTGGACGTTCGAGGACGTCGTGCAGGGCGTGTGCGACGCCTTCGATCCCGAGGAGACGCCGGTCACCCGGGACGAGGCGCGGCGGATCGTCGCGGCCGTGTGGGAGCGGCGGCTGGCCGAGCAGGCGGAGTGGCCCGAGGTGACCGACGCCGACCGGGTCGAGCGGGCGTTCACCGCGCTGGACGCGCAGGGGCTCACCGCCCGGATGCACTTCACCTGCTGCAGCAACTGCGCGCTCGGCGAGATCGGCGCCGAGCGCGCCGAGGCCGACCGCGGCTTCGTCTTCTTCCACCAGCAGGACACCGCCGCCGCGGCCGGGGGACACGGTCTTTCGGTGCGGTACGGCGCGTACGAGGATGGCGGGGCGGACCGCGCCGAGGTCGGGCGGACGGTGGCGGACGCGCTGACCGGCGTCGGTCTGACGGTGGAGTGGGACGGCGATCCGGACACGGTCGTCGAGATCACCCCGCTGGACTGGCGCAGGCGACTGCCGGCGGGGAACTGAGCGGAGCGGAGGGACCGGCGTGGGGACGCGGGGGCGAGCGGTGCGGCGCGGGGCGCTGCCGTGGGCGGCACCGCTGTATGTGGGGGTGGTGCAGCTCGGGGCGTATGCCACCGGCCGGCTGCCGGGACGGCGGCGTGCGGAGCTGCTGCGCGCGCACTCCACCAATGTCGCCAACCTGCGGGCCGGCCGGTGGGGCACCCTCGCCACCAGCGCGGCGTTCGTGGAGGAGCCGCTGCCGGCGGTGTACGGCGCGGCGCTGCTGGCCACCCTCGGTACGGCCGAGGTCCGTTGGGGCGCCGGGCGCGCCGCGGGGGTGTTCGCGGCCGGGCACGTCGGCGCCAGCCTGCTGGTGTACGCGGGCCTGCGCGCCCGGCGGGGCTCCTGCTCCGGCGGCACCGCGCGGGCCGTCGACGTCGGGGCGAGCTACGGCTTCTGTGCCACGCTCGGCGCCCTCGCGGCGACGGTCCCGCACCGGGGCGCGCGGCTGGCGGCGGTCGGCGCACTGCTGGTGCCGGCCGCGGTGCCGGTGGTCCGCCGCGGCCGGACGTTCACGGACGCGGGGCATCTGGCGGCGCTGGCGCTCGGGATGGCGATGGGCGCCACCGGGATCGCGGGGGCGGATTTCGGCCACCGCGCACGGCGCCTCGGGGCGGCCCTGAGGGGCAACTCCGGTGCGGGGAAGGGCAGTCGGGTGCGGGACCTGGCCGGTCCCGCGGGTGGTGCGGCCGGCGTGCGGCGGGATCGCGTCACCGCGGAGGTGGTGTGAAGGACAGAACAACGGCTGTCTGGTTCAATAGGTCCATGGCCAGCCTTACCGACACCGCGACGGGTCGCAGCGACCTTGAGCCTTTCTGGCCGTCCCGGCAGGCGCACGCTTTCGACCGTCTGTGTTGCCGCGCGCACTGAGCGCGGGCCCGCACCTCTCCTCCCGACACCGCTGACCGGTGTCTCCAGCCCTGCCCGCGCGCACGACGTCCCCCGACGATCCCCTGCGCGAAAGAGCTGACTTCCGATGACGAATCTCCGTACCGTTCCCGCCGGTTCCGCCACGGCCGCCGTTCCGCACCCGCCGCACCAGCGCCACCGGCTGCGCGCGGTGCCCTCCGACGAAGCCACCGCCGGGAGCACCGCCCGCCCGGCCGCCGCCCCGGGTGCCGCGGCGCCGCGCCACAGTGCGCAGCAGGTCGCCGAGCTGCTGAACTCCGGCGCCACCTGGCTCCCGGCGCCGGAACACAGCCTGCCCGCGCTGCCCGGCCAGCCGCCGATGGTCGGCTACCTCGTCCTCGTCCCGGCCGAGGCGGCCCCCGCCCCACAGCCGCCCGCCGACCCCGCACCGCCGGGGTGGACCGGCGACGAGACCGTACGGATCGACCCCGAGCGGCGGACCGCGCAGGTCCGGGGCCGGCAACTGGACCTGACGTACCTCGAATTCGAGCTGCTGGCCCATCTGGTCGCGCATCCGCACCGGGTGCACACCCGCGACCAGCTGGTGACCACGGTGTGGGGGTACGGGCATGTCGGCGACGGGCGCACCGTCGACGTCCATGTCGCCCGGCTGCGGCGGAAGCTGGGCGCCGAGCACCGGTCGTCGATCGTGACGGTGCGGCGGGTCGGGTACAAGTACGTGCCAAGCGCCTAGGCGCGGCGGCCGGTGAGGGTGCTCAGGCCCCCTCACCGCCGCCCCGCGGGAGCGGGCAGCGGCGGTGCAGCGTGGACACCCCGGCGGCCACCAGCAGCCCGGCGCCGGAGGCCAGCAGCAGGCCCTTGACCGGGGAGTCGGTGAGCGCCGCGCCGCCGAGGCCGCCGAGGGCCGTGCTGAACAGCGCCCAGATGCCCGCGCCCAGCGCGTCCAGGGCGACGAAGCGGCGCGGCGGGAAGCGGACGCTGCCGGTGGAGAGGGTGGCGACCACCCGCCCGCCGGGGAGGAAGCGGCCGGCGACGATCAGCACGGCGGCGTGCCGTTCGACCAGGGCGCGGGCGCGCAGATGGCGGGCTCGGCCGCGTTCGCCGCGCAGCAGCAGGGCGATCGCGCGCGGGCCCGCGTGGCGGCCCACGACGTAGCCGAGGCAGTCGCCGGCCAGCGCCCCGACCGCCGCGACGCCCGCGAGCAGGGCGAGCGGCGGCAGGTCGGGGCCGATGAGCACGGCGACCAGGACGACGGTGGTCTCGCTCGGCATGAACGGGAGCAGGGCGTCCAGCCCGGCGATCAGCAGGACGGCGAGCCAGAGCCAGGGGGAGCCGAGCAGGGCGTGCAACGGGTCGGTGAGGCGGTCCAGTTGGTCGAAGAGGCTGAAGGCGAGCGGGGTCGCGGGGACGGGGGCGAACCGGTCAGGCATGCTGGCGGAGGGGCGGGCCGGTGGTCGGCGGCGGGGCCTGCGGCGCGAGCCGCGGCGGCCGGATCGCCGCCGCGGCCGGCCGCACGGTGCCGCGGCCGAGGACGGCGTGTTCGGCGCGGGCCGCCAGTTCCCTGCGGTCCAGGGCGGTGCCCGCGGTGGGCAGCGCCGGGTGGGCGGTGAGGCGTACGGCCAGTGCGCGGGCGGTCAGGACGCGGCGCAGGGAGGCCGCGAAGGTGTCGTCGCCGCAGAACGCGGCCACGGTGCTCGGCCGGCCCTGCTGGGTGTAGCTGACCGTCAGCGGGCGGACCGGTGCGCCGGCGTCCAGGGCGGCCTGGAACGTGGCGCGGCGGAAGGCGCCCTGGTCGGCGGTGCACCAGGTGGTGGCCTGGGGGAAGACCGCCACCGAGCGGCCGGCGGCGAGCAGGTCGGACAACTCCCGTACGGTGTGCGGGAGTCTGCGGGGGCTGGTGCGGTCGATGAAGTGCGTGCCGGCCCGGCGCGCCAGGCCGCCGACGACCGGCCAGCGGCCGACCTCGCGCTTGGCGAGCAGGGTCGTCGGTTCGGCGGCGAGCAGCGCGACGATGTCGAGCCAGGAGATGTGGTTGAGGACGGTGAGGGTACCGGGGCCGCCGGCTCCCGTCCCGGCAGCCGCCAGCTTGTCCACCCCTTCCGCCTCGATCCCCAACGCCGCCAGCAGCGCCCGGGCGTGCGCGCGCAGCCGTACCGGATCCGCCAGGAGGTCGCCGTCGGCCAGCACGCGGCGCACCGCGGTGGCGAACGCGGCGGCGCGGCGGGCGGATTCGCGGGCCGGGACGCGCGGGGCGGCGTGGCCGGCGCAGTGCGGGGTGCAGACGGACCGGACGTCCCAGGGGCCGTTCACCGGTCCCCCAGGAAGAAGCGGCGGTAGCGGTCGCCGAGGCGCTCCATGTCCAGGACGACGAAGAAGTCGGCGGTGCCGAACGCCGGGTCGTGGGCGGGGGCGCCGCCGATCCACGCGCCGATCCGGAGGTAGCCGCGCAGCAGCGGCGGGAGCTGGGCGAGGGAGGGGCGCTCGGGCAGCGGGCCGGTGGGGCGCCAGGGGCGGTGCGGGGTGACCCGGAGCCCGGCCGGGGCGGGGTAGCGGGTGAGGGCCAGCGCCCAGGCGTGTCCGGCGGCGGTGCCCCCGTCGGCGAGCGGGACGGAGGCGCAGCCGGCGAGGTAGCGGTGGCCGGAGAGCAGGGTGTAGCGGGCGAGGGCGGCCCACATCACGTTGATGACGGCGCCGCCGCGGTGGTCGGGGTGGACGCAGGAGCGGCCGGCCTCGATGAGGGAGGGGCGCAGCGCGTTCAGGGCGGAGAGGTTGAACTCGCCGTCGGAGTAGAGGCGTTGGCTGCGCCCGGGGGGCAGCAGCCGGTAGGTGCCGACGACGGCGCCGGTGGGGGTGTGGGTGACGACGAGGTGGTCGGCGAGGTCGTCGACGGCGTCGATGTCGTGGCCGGGGAGGGGGGTGTCGAGGGCGGCGCCCATCTCCTCGCCGAAGACCTGGTGGCGGAGGCGCTGGGCGGCCCGGATCCGGTCGGGGGTGTCGGCGATCTCGGCGGTGTAGTCGGGAGAGGGGGCGGCGTCCGTGGCCGCGGCGTCCGCGGTGGGAGAGGTGAGTCCGGGGCTGCCGGCGGACGCGGTGGGTGCCATGCTCATCAGAGCCTCCGTAGGTGCTGCTGGTTACACCCCGTCGGGGTGCACATACCCAATGACCTGGCGTTCTCCTACACGGCAGACTGTCCCCGCGTGCGGCGGCCGGGCACGTGAAGCCCAGGGAGCGTGCGGATGAGGCTCCGCGGAACACTGGTCGCCGCGGCATGGGGGCTCGGGGCCTGTCCGGTGGGTCGGGGCCGGGCGGGCGGCAGCCGTGGATGCGGCTGCGGCCCGGTCCGCCCGACCGCCTCCGCGCCGCCAACTCCGGTGGCGGGAACCGCGGTACGGCCCGGTTGTGCGGCTGGAAGGTCGTCCGGGCGCCGCGTACGCTGACCGGCACGTTCACGAGCAAGGGGAGCAACGACATGGGCACCGCAGCCGACAAGGAATGGCTCTACGGCCTCGACATCTCCGACGCCACCTGGCAGCGCCCGCCCGGCGAGGCCCCCGACGCGGAAGCGGTGGAGATCGCCTTCCTGGAGCGCGGCGCGGTCGCGATGCGCAATTCCACGGACCCCGAGGTGGTGCTGCGCTTCACCGAGGCGGAGTGGTGGGCGTTCGTCCAGGGCGCCCGGGACGGGGAGTTCGACCTCTCGCGGTGACGCCACGGGCGTGCGGCGCCGCCCCGGTGGCCGGGGTCGCGGGGTGCCGCCCGGCGGCCCGGGCCGGGGCGCGCCCGGGCCCGGGTGCCCGGGGGCAGGCGCCGCGGTCACCCGTCCGGGGCGGCCCGGCACCCCGGTGACCATCACAGGATTCACTCGTTCCACGGAATGTGGAGCAGCAGCAGGCGGCAACCCCGCGTCCGGACCGCACCTCCCCCGGCAGCCCGGCGGAGGCCGGTGAGGCCATCGACGTCGAGCAGGCCGAGGCGGCGCTGGTCGAGCACTACCCCCGGCTGGCCCGGCTGGCGTATCTGGTCCTGCCGCCGGGCCCGAGCCGCGGCCGGCGGGTGCTGGCCGCACACGGAGTGGTGCAGCGGGCCCTGCCGCGGCGGCCGGGCCCCGGGTCCGGTCCCGGTCTGCCCGCCCAGCGCGACGGCGCGGCGGCGGCCGTCGACCCCGGTTACGCGCTCATGCGGCTGCGGGTGCTGCGCACCGCACTCGCCGCCGGGCGGCGGCGTCTGCCGCCGGCACCGCTCCCCCAGGTCTGGGGCCTGCGGCTCTTCCCCCGCTCCGGCGGCGCCGACGAACTCGCCCTGGACCAGGCGCTGTCCGCGCTCTCCGCACCGGGCCGGGCGGCGTTCGTCCTGCGCGACCTGGAGCGGCTGACGGCGCACGAGGCGCGCCGGGTGCTGGAGGCCGCGGGGGTCGCGGACTCCCGGGCGGCTTTGGCGGAGGCCGACGGGGCGGCGGTGCCGGCCGGGAGCCGGGACCGGGCGCTGCTGGAGTCGGTGGAGTTCGACCCGTGCGCCCTCCAGGCCCGGCCCACCGATCTGCTCCGGCGCCGGCAGCACGGCCGGGCGGCGCTGGCAGCGAGCGCGGCGTTGCTGGTGTGCTGGGCGCTGCTGGGGATGCCGGGCGACGGCTGGGGGCCGGACGGCGCCGCGGCGCCGGCGTACGCGGGCAATACCGCCTCCGAAGCCGCCCTGGAACCGGGCAGGTTGGCGCTCACCCCGGCGGACGCCTGGAAGACCGCGGCGCGTCAGGACTTCGCCGCCTGGCCGGCCCGCGGCGACCGGACCGGCGACCGGGCACTGCTCCGGCGGGCGCTGGCGGTCTGGGCGCGGCCCGGGGCCGGCGTACCGGTCACGGCGACGCCCGGCACCCCGACGGGGCCTGCGGCCGGGCCGCCGCAACTGCTGTTCGCGGGCGTGGTGGACCACGCGGTGGTGGTGCTCTTCCACGACGGCCTGCGGGCGGTGCGCTACGCCGAGGCGGCGGACGGCCAGGGGCAGGACGAGGGCACCGGTGCGGCGCTGGACTTCGCACGGACGGACGGTGCGGCGGCGGATACGGCACTCGCCCTGGTGGCGGGCCGCACCCAGGGCAACGTCCGCTATCTGACGGCCCCTTGGGTGCGGTCCGTACGGCTGGTCGATCTGCTGAAGCCGGACGCGGCGGGCCAGCCGATCCCGATCGGCCCGGACGGTCTGACCGACCCCGTACCGACCCCGCGCGACGGGACCGCCTGCACCACGTGGCCGGCGCTGCGGGCGGTCGGCGGGACGGACGGGCAGCCGGGCGGCCCGGCGGCCGGGGAGCTGCTCACCGACCTCGGGGAGCTGACACCGGCCCGGCTCACGTACGGGCGGCCCACCGCGCCGGGCGAGGTCTCGGGCCCGGAGGCCCGTACGGCCTGGGCGCGTACCGCCTGCCAGCTGCCCGGGGCACGGCTGCGGGGCGTGCAGACCGTGAACACCTGGCGGTTCGCGCGGCAGTCGCTGCCCGGGGGTGCGGGCGAGGCGGCCTGGCTGTGCACCCGGGCGGAGACCTGGCGCGGGGCGGGCAGCCGGACGATGGCGCAGTTCCAGCCGCCCGCGCCGGCCGACCGGCGGTACGCGCCGGGCGCGGTGACGGCGCGGGCCGAGGGCGGTACGGCCTGCGGGCCGCGGGCGCCGCAAGTGCTGGCCGGGGTGCTGTGGAAGACGAAGGGGGGTGCGTGGTGGCTGCTGGCGGCGGGCAGCGACCGGGTCACGTCGATCACCGCGAGCGGCGGGGTGCGGGGGCACGCGGCGGGGCGGCTGCTGGCCCTGCCGGCGAAGCCGGACGCCCGGACGGACCTGAAGGGCGGGCTGGCGGGCGGCGGCCAGGTGGGGACGCTGCGGTGAGGTGAGAGGCGGGGGCGGGGCGTGGGCCGCCGCCGCGAGCTTTTCCGCGTCCAGGGGGTATCGGCATTCCTTACCCGTCAGTACATTGACGCCATGTCTAATACGGCCCCGCTGCGGCCCCAGCCGGTCGCGTCCCAGCACACCCCGCTGAAGGCCCGGAACGTGGCCTTCGACTGGGCGGACACCCCCCTGCACTGGATCCCCGGCGATCCGTCCAGCACCCACACCATCAACGTCCTGCACCTGCTGCTGCCGGCCGGCGAGCGCTGGTTCGTGCACGTCTACAAGCAGGTGCTGCCCCACATCCGGGACGAGCAACTCCGGGCGGACGTGATCGGGTTCATCGGCCAGGAGGCGATGCACTCGCAGGCGCACGACGACGTCCTGCCGCGCCTCAAGGCGCTGGGCCTGGACCCGACCCCGTACACCGCGCAGGTCGACTGGTTCTTCGAGAAGCTGCTCGGCGACCGGACGCTGCCGCCGGGCAGGGCCCGTCAGTGGTGGCTGATGGAACGGGTCGCCCTGATCGCCGCCATCGAGCACTACACCGCCTTCCTGGGCGACTGGGTGCTCAACGCCGAGGCGCTGGACACCAAGGGGGCCGACCCGACGATGCTCGACCTGCTGCGCTGGCACGGCGCGGAGGAGGTCGAGCACCGCTCGGTGGCCTTCGACCTCTTCGTGCATCTGGACGGCGGCTACCGGCGGCGGGTGCGCACCTGGGCGACGGCCTTCAGCGCCCTGGTGTTCCTGTGGCAGCGCGGCACCCGGTTCTTCATGGAGAACGACCCCACGCTGATCGACGGCAGGGCCGCCGTGAAGGACTTCCTCCGGGGCGGACGGCAGGGCGTACTGCCGACCACCGGGGCGATGCTCCGCTCCATACCCCAGTACCTGAGCCGGGCGTACCACCCCTCGCGGCACGGCAGCACCGAGCAGGCGATCGCCTATCTCGACCGCTCGCCCGCCGCGACCGCCGCCGCTGCCCCCGGAGGAGCCTGAGATGCCCGCCCGCTCCATGACGTCGATATCCGCACCGGGTCGCACGTCCCCGCCTCCGCGTACGCGCGCGCTCCCCCGCCTGCGGACCGTGCTGCTGGCCGCCGGGGCCGCGGTGGTCGTCCGGCGGGCGCTGCGGCGGCGGATCCGGCGGTCGCCGCTGTGGCCGCTGCCCGCCCTGGAGGAGCCGATATCGGGCCGGGGCCGGGAACGGGGCCGGGCGGCACCGCTGCGGCTGCGGGTGGCCGAACGGACGGCGGCGGCCGACGGGGTGGTGGCACTCCGCCTGGAGGGCGAGCGGCTGCCCGGCTGGGAACCGGGCGCGCACATCGACCTCGTCCTGCCGTCCGGAACCGTGCGCCAGTACTCGCTGTGCGGCGAACCGGCCGACGCCGCACGGGCGGACGGCGGTGCGTACACCATCGCGACCCGGCTCATCGAGGACGGCCGGGGCGGTTCGCGCGAGGTGCACGAGGCGCTCCACGAGGGCACGACGGTCGAGGTGCGCGGACCCCGCAACCGCTTCCCCCTGGACGAGAGCCACGCCTACCTCTTCATCGCGGGCGGTATCGGCATCACCCCGATCCTCCCGATGGTGCGGCACGCCGAGAGGGAGGGGATTCCGTGGCGCCTGGTGTACGCGGGACGGTCGCGGGCGTCGATGCCCTTCCTCGAAGAACTCGAAAAGCTGGCGGGGGATGGGCAGTTGACCGGGGCCGGTGGCGGGCGGCTGACGGTGGTCGCGGAGGACACGGCGGGGCGGCCCGATCTGGCCGCGGCACTCGCCGACGCGCCCCCGCACGCCGCCGTGTACTGCTGCGGACCCGAGCCCCTGATGGACGCGGTCGCCGACCTGCTCCCCCACGGCCCCGAGGGGCTGAGCCTGCACACCGAACGCTTCGCGCCACGGACGGGCCCGGGGGCCGGTCCGGGGTCCGGGGACGGCCCGGGTGAAGGCCAGGCCGAAGAGGTGGCGTTCGAGGTGGAGTTGCGCCGCACCGGCCGTACGGTCACGGTCCCGGCGGACACCAGCGTGCTGCGCGCCCTCCGCGAACAGGCCCTCCCGGACCTGCCGTACTCCTGCGAGCAGGGCTTCTGCGGCACCTGCCGACAGCGGGTACTGGCCGGAGAGGTGGACCACCGCGACGAACTCCTGACGGACGCGGAACGCGAGGACTCGCTGCTGGTCTGCGTCTCGCGGTCGGCCCGGGGGGAGGGACTGGTGCTGGACCTGTAGGGGCGGGCTCCAGGTTTTCCCCGCCGCAGCTTTTCCCCGCCGCACGTTTTTCCCCGCCGCCCACCCCCCTTCGGGGGGTGGGCGGGTGAGGTGTCGTAAGCGAACAGGCCCGCGTGTGGCACGCTCCGGGACCGGATCGGTGCGCTGGTGCGGCTCGGGGGCGGGTCGTTAGGGTGAGTACATGACGACCGGGGCACGCCGCAGGATGGGCGTCGAGGAGCGGCGGGAGCAGCTCATCGCCGTCGCGCTCGGCCTGTTCAGCCACCGCTCCCCCGAGGATGTGTCGATCGACGAGATCGCCGAGGCGGCCGGGATATCCCGGCCGCTGGTCTACCACTACTTCCCGGGCAAACAGCAGCTCTACGAGGCCGCGCTGCGGCGCGCCGCCGAGGAGCTGTCGGCCCGGTTCGTCGAGCCGCGCGAAGGGCCCCTCGGCGCCCGGCTGTTGCGCGTCATGGAGCGGTTCTTCGACTTCGTGGACGAGCACGGCCCCGGTTTCTCGGCGCTGATGCGCGGCGGTCCGGCGATCGGCTCGACCCGCACCAGCGCACTGATCGACGGTGTACGCCAGGCCGCCTACGAGCAGATCCTCGCCCATCTCGACGTCCGGGACGCGCCCCCGCGGCTGGAGTTGGTGATCCGTTCCTGGGTCTCGCTGGCCGAGACCACCGCGCTGCTGTGGCTGGACGGGCGGCGCGTGCCGCGCGCCGAGCTGGAGCGGCAGCTGGTGCACGACTTCGTCGCGCTGGCGGGGGTGAGCGCGGCGTACGACGAGCGGATGGCGCAGGTGGTGCGCCGGATGCTGGCGGACGAGCCGCCGGACGGGATGTTCGCGGAGCTGGTGGGACGGCTGATGGAGCTGCCGCAGCCGGTCTGACCCTGCCCTGCGCTGGAGTGGGGGCGCATGGCCGGCGGAGGGCGACTGTCGGACCCTCGGCGTAACGTCGTTGGCAGGACGGCGAATTGAGCTGTCTCCGTTGCGCGGGCGGGGGCCGGCGGGGCGGGTGCGGCACAATCCGATCATGAATGAGATCACTTACCGGGCGGCCGAGGCGGAGCGCGACCTGGCCGTGCTCGTCGGCCTCTACGACGGGGCCGCGCGCTGGATGGTGGACAACGGCATCGACCAGTGGAAGCCGGGTGACAAGGACGAGGCGCATTTCCGGGAGCGAATAAAGGAGGGGGAGGTCTGGCTGGCGGAGGCGGCCGGGCGGGTCGTCGGCGGCTTCGAGCTGTGGTGGCGGGACGAGCCCGCGTGGGGCGCGCAGCCCCCGGTGGCCGGGTATGTGCACCGGCTGATGGTGGACCGCACCCACGCACCGGCGGGGGCCGGGCGGGAGTTGCTGTCGTGGGCCGAGCGGCGGATCGCGGAGGCGGGGCGTACGCGGTCGCGGCTGGACTGCGTGTCGAGCAATCCGCGGCTGCGGACGTATTACGAGGGGGCGGGCTACGAGGTCGTCGGGGAGCAGCCGTTCAAGGAGGGGAAAGGGGGGAGCAGGTACGGCGTGACGCTGTTGGAGAAGCGGCTTTGAAGCGGGGGTGGGGGCGGGCGTGCCGCCCCCACAGGTTCCCGTGAGCCACCGGCCCGCCAGCCTCTCCTCGGCGCCCGGTCAGCCCTGGCGGAAGACGGCGACCGTGCGGGCCGGGACGGTGAAGGTGCCCGAGGCGGGGGCGTAGGACGCGGTGGCCGCGACGGGGTCGGCGCCGTGGGACTGGAGGGGGTGCAGGGCGTAGGGCCGGCCCGTGAGGCCGGGCAGGGTCTGGCTCTGGCGGTGCGGGGTGGCGTTGAAGACGATCACGAGGTTGGCCAGGCGCATGGTGATCACGCCGGGGGTCTCGTCCGTGCCGGAGAGCGGGAAGGAGAGGGCGGACTGGACGCGGGCGGTGGTCGCGAGGTCGAAGGCGGGTTCGGCGGCGTGGATGCGGAGCAGGTCGCGGTAGGCGGCGGAGGCCGCGGTGGTGGTGGCGCAGCCGGGACGTAGCGCCGGGTCGGCCAACAGGGGTTTGGCGTAGGGCCACTTGTCCTTGTTGTCGGCGGCCGGGGGCAGGCCGCGGCCGAAGCCGTTGGTCGCCGCGCCACCGGGGACGTCTGCGGCGCAGGTCCAGTGGATGGCGTTGAACCAGTCGCCGCTGTTGAAGGAGTTGCGGTCCAGGGACTTGGAGCGGAGGAGGTCGGAGCCGGCCTGGGAGAGCGCCGGGCCCTGGGAGAGCGCGGCGGTGGCCAGGGCGACGACCTGCATCCGGGCGCGGTCGGCGGCGGAGGTGCCGGGCGGGAGCTTGTAGGCCAGGGCGTCGTAGAGGGTTTCGTTGTCGTGGGCGTCGGCGTAGGCGAGGGCGTCGCCGGGCGCGGCGGCATAGCCGGCGGGGGCGCCGTTGTAGTCGACCTGGGAGCCCTTGACCCGGCGGCCGGCGGTGTCGGTGAAGGCGTAGTCGGCGAGGTTGCCGGTGAGGCCGACCTTGATGAGGTCCTGGTAGTGGAGGAGACGGGACCGCTGGGCGGCCGGATCGCCGTTGGCGGGTGAGGAGTTGGGGTCGGTGTAGAGGCCGGAGGCAAAGCCCTGGACGCGGGGGTCGGCGTCGAAGGGGCTGCCGCCGCGGATCGCGTCGCGGGCCCGGTCGTTGAAGGTGGCGATGCCGGTGCCGGCCATGTTGCGCTGGGTGGCCTGGACGAAGCGGGCGTCGTTGGCCACCTCACCGAAGTTCCAGCCCTCGCCGTAGAGGATGATGGATCGGCCGTCCACGCCGTCGCGGGCCGGGGTCAGCGCGTCGAGGGCTTTGCGTACGGCGAGGATGTTGGCCTTGGGGTGGTGCCCCATGAGGTCGAAGCGGAAGCCGTCGACCTTGTACTGCCTGGCCCAGGTGACGACGGAGTCCACAACGAGCTTGCCCATCATGGTGTGTTCGGGCGCGGTGCCGGAGCAGCAGGTGGAGGTGGCGACGGTGCCGTCGTCGAGCAGCCGGTGGTAGTAGCCGGGGACGATGCGGTCCAGGATGGAGTGCGGGTCGTCCTGGCCGCTCGCGGCGGTGTGGTTGTAGACGACGTCCATGACGGTGCGCAGGCCGATGCCGTTCAACCCCTGCACCATGCGGCGGAATTCGACGATCCGGGCCGTGCCGGACGGGTCGGAGGCGTACGACCCTTCGGGGACGCTGTAGTGGAGGGGGTCGTAGCCCCAGTTGTAGGCGTCGTGGTCGGCCACCTTCGCCACGCACTCCTGCTGGCGGTCGGAGTCGGCGGGCAGGGAGGGCAGGTCGCAGTCCGGCCGCTGCTGGTCGGCGCGGCGCTCGGGGACGGAGGAGAAGTCGAACGCCGGCAGCAGGTGGACGTGGGAGGTTCCCGCCTCGGCCAGGGATTTCAGGTGCCGCATGCCCGCCGAGCGGGTGTCGGTGAAGGCGAGGTACTGGCCGGGGTGGCGGGAGGTGGGGTCCTCGACGGAGAAGTCGCGGATGTGCAGCTCCTGGATGCGGGCCCGGCGCAGCGGCACCGGCGCGGGCTTGCGGAGCGTCGCCCAGCCGGCGGGGGCGAGGCGGGGATCGGCGAGGTCGACGACCAGGCTGCGGGCGGAGTCGGTGGTCAGCGCGGTGGAGTACGGGTCGGTCACCTTGTTGGTGACGGTCCTGTCGGCGGCGGGTGCCCAGACGGTGACGAGGTAGCGGTACGGCTTCCCGGCCCAGGTGCGCTCGCCCCGTACGCTCCACACCCCGGTCGCGTCGTCCCGGCGCATCGGGACCGGGCGGCCGTCCAGTTCGAGCGCCACGGTACGGGCGGTCGGCGCCCAGACGGAGAGCGTGGGGCGGCCGGCGCGGAACACCGGCCCGAGGGCGGCGTGTTGGGCGCGGGTGCCGTAGAGGTCGTCCAGGATGCCGGGGATCTGGACGCTGGTGGTCGCGGTCTGCCGTCCGTCCGCGGTGCGCTGGGTGGCGACCAGTCGTTCGCGCAGGGCGGCGGGGGCCAGCGCGCGATCGCGCGGGTCGACGGTGAAGGCCGGGTAGCCGGTGAGGTGCGGGTAGAGGGCCCGTTCGGCCGGGGTCAAGGTACCGGGGGTGAGCCGGATGCGGCCCGCTACCCTCCGCCGGCCGGCTTCCGGCCGCCGCGCGGGGTCGCCGAACTCCAGCTGGGCGTCGGCGTGTCGGGCGTCCTTCCAGACCACGGTGGTGCGGTCGATCCACTGCGCCGCGGCCGGACCGTCGGCGGAGGCGGCACGGGCGCCCGGCTGCGGCGGGAGGACCAGGGCCGCCGCGCCGGCGAGCAGCGCGAGGAGGGCGGCCGTGCGGCGGCGGGCGCGGTGCGGGGTGGAGGACATGACCCTTGGTTCTATCCGTGCGACCCCATTGCTGCAAGACCTTTCGCAAGAGATTGCAACGGTGTTACGTTCCCGTAGTAGCCGGTCCGGCCGGCCGGAGGTCCACCGGATGGTGGTCCCTACGCGCCCGGCCGGTCGGACCGGTGCCAAGCGCCTTCGGGGAGAGTGGGTTCGCCGGTGCCAAGCGCCTTCGGGAGAGTGGGTTCGCCGGTGACGCGGCAAGTTGGCGCATAGTCACCCAGGCGTGCGGACAGGGTGAGTTACCCGGACGAGAGCGGGGAATCCCCCCACCATGATCGACAACCCCGAGGACACCACCGGCACCACGACGCACCACGACGCCGCGACCCGCAGCTACTACGAGACCGGCGACGTCGACGCCTTCTACGACGCCGTCTGGGGCGGCGAGGACATCCACGTCGGCGTCTACGCCCATCCGCACGAGGCGATCGCGGACGCCTCGCACCGTACCGTCGAGCACGCGGCGGACAACGCCGCGGACCTGCTCGGCCCGCACGCGACCGTGCTCGACCTCGGCTCCGGATACGGCGGATCGGCCCGCGCGCTCGCCGAACGCTTCGGCTGCCGGGTCGTGGCCCTCGACCTCAGCGACGAACACAACCGGCGCCACCGTGCGGCCAACGCCCGGCGTGGACTGGACGGCCTGATCGAGGTCGTCACCGGCTCCCTCAACGAACTGCCCTACGAGGCGGAGCGGTTCGACGTCGTCTGGTCCCTTGAGGTCCTCAGCCATGTGCCGGACAAGGAGAGCGCGCTGGCCGAGGCCGTACGCGTGCTCAAGCCGGGCGGCGCCGTGGTCTTCTCGGACATCATGATGGCCGAGGAGACCCCGGCGGAGGCCGTGCGGCCCGCGATCTCCCGCCTCTCCATGCCGACCCTGGCGACACCGTCCTTCTATCTGGACCTGCTCTCCGGACTCGGCCTCAAGGACGTCGACTTCGAGGACCGCACAGCGGACATCACCACCCACTACGCACGCCTCGACGAGGAGGTCCAGCGACGCGCGGCCGAACTGCGCGACGTCATCAGCCCCGCCTACGTCGACGAGTTGCTGACCAACCTGCCCCTCTGGACCGACATCACCCGCCGGGACCTGCTGCGCTGGGGCATCTTCCACGCCCGGCGCCCGGCCGCCTGACCCGTACCGTTCCTCATCTCCTACTCTCCGGGAGGTCCAGATCGGCTCGGACGATCTTGCCGACCGGGGGCCGGTCGAGGACGTTCCAGCAGGTGGCGAGCGCGGCGACGAGGATCAGCCCGCGGCCGGACTCGGAGTCGGGCGCGGGCGCGGGCGGAGCAAGCGTCCAGGGGGCGGGCGGTCGCCGCTCCGTCCGCGTGTCGGCGACCTCGATCCGCAGGGTGCCCGGCCGGGCCGAGCCCGGCAGCTTCAGGAGCCGCAGCTCGAAGTCCCGGCCGGGCACCCGGCCATGGGTGGCCGCGTTCGCGGCGAGTTCACCGACGATGGCGGCGGCGGTGTCCGAGACCTCGCCGCCGTACGGGAAGCCCCAGACATCGAGTTGCTGGACGGCGAGATGGCGCGCGAGACGGGCCCCGCGCGGGGTGGCGCTGAAACGCTGCATGAACATCCGTACGGCGACGGTCGGCTGGACTGGCATGGCGCCAACGCTGCTGGTCAGCAGGCTCGTACGCCAGGTACTCAGCTCGTACTCCGGAAACTGTACGAGTTCAGTACGTGGACGGGACGAGTAACCAGCCGTAACGATGGGTGACTTGCGGGGCAGTCAGTACCAGTGACATCGGGAGCACCCGACCATGGAAGACAGCAACACCGACCACCACTACGACGGCGGCGAGCCGCCCGAGCCGTCCGGCAGTCTGCGCACCTTCGGCGCCGTCTACCAAGGGTTCCGCGAGAACGCGGGATTCACGCAGGAGTCCCTGGCACCGGCGATCCGGTACTCGGCGCACTACATCGGCTCCGTCGAACAGGGCCGACGCCTCCCGTCGAAGAAGTTCATCGACCGCTCGGAGGACACGCTCCACGCGAACGGAGTGCTGCGGAAGGCGGCCAAGCGGCTGTCGAGGCAGCCGGGACTGGCGCGGTGGTTCCGTGAGTGGGCGGAGCTGGAGAGGCAGGCGATCAGCCTCTTCACGTACGAATGCCGGTTGGTTCCCGGCTTGTTACAGACGGAGGCGTATGCGCGGACGCTGTTCACGCAGCAGGTCCCGCACCTGGATGACGACGAGATCGGAACCCGTTGGGCGGCACGGTCCGAGCGTACGCAGCTCCTGCGGGAGCGCCCGAACACCACGTTCAGCTTCGTCCTCGAAGAGCATCTGTTCCTGCGCCGGACTGGTGGAACGGAGGTCACCAGGCAGCTCATCGACCACGTCCTCGAACTCTCCGAGGTGCGGAACGTAGACATCCAGCTCATTCCACTTGTGCAAGAGGATCACGCCGGGTTACACGGGCCGATGCAGCTGCTGGAAACCCCTGACAACGAGTGGTTCGGATACTGCGAGGGCCAGCGCACGGGCCTGTTCATCTCCGACCCGAAAGAGCTCAGCATCCTCCAAATGCGTTATGCGAGACTGCTTTCGCAGGCTCTGACCCCCAGAGACTCGCGGAGCCTGCTGATGCAGATCCGAGGAGCGCTATGAGCAGCACCCCCGAACTGGCCTGGTTCAAGAGCAGCTACAGCGGTGGCGACGGCGACGACTGCGTGGAGATAGCTCTCGATTGGCACAAGTCGAGCTACAGCAGCAGCGGTGATGGCGACTGCATAGAAATCGCCCTCTCCTGGCACAAGTCCAGTCACAGCAGCGGCGACTCCGGCGACTGCATAGAAATCGCCACCTGCCCCACCACCGTCCACATCCGGGACTCCAAGGACCAGGACGGGCCGCAGCTCGCCGTCCCGGCCGGTTCCTGGGCGGCGTTCGTCTCGTACGCCGCCCAGGACGCCTGACCCGCGGCCACTCACCCCCACCGCGGGCCGGTCGACCCCCGTACGACCAACTCCGGCTGGAAGACGAACTCGGTGCGCTGTACGGGGTTTCCCTGGATCTCCTCGATGAGCGCGCCGACCGCGGCGGTCGCCATGGCCTGTACCGGCTGCCGCACCGTGGTCAGCGGTGGGTCGGTGAAGGCGATCAGCTGGGAGTCGTCGAAGCCGACGACGGAGAGGTGGCCGGGGACCTCAAGTCCCCTTTGGCGGGCGGCGCGTACCACGCCCAGCGCCATGAGGTCGCTGCCGCAGACGATGCCGGTGCAGCCCTCGTCGAGCAGTGCGGCGGCAGCGGCATGGCCGCCCTCGACGCTGAACAGGGTGTGGCGGACGAGTCGTTCGGCCTGCCCCCTCGACAGGCCGAACGCCTCCCCCAGCGCGGCGGTGAAGCCCTCCGCCTTGCGGCGGGAGGGCACGTAGCGGGCCGGGCCGACCGCCAGGCCGATGCGCTCGTGGCCCAGTTCGGCGAGATGGCGTACGGCCATACGGGCCGCGGCCCCGTCGTCCGGTGAGACGAAGGGCGCGTCGATGCGGTCGTTGTAGCCGTTGATCAGGACGTAGGGCACACCGCGGGAGGTCAGGCGGGCGTAGCGGGACGGGTCGGCGGCGGTGTCGGCGTGCAGGCCGGACAGGAAGACGATGCCGGTGACGCCGCGCTCCTCCAGTTGCTCGACGAGTTCGTCCTCGGTGGCGCCGCCGGGCATCTGGGTGCAGAGCACGGGTGTGTAGCCGTGGCCGGCCAGGGACTGCTCGATGATCTGGGCGAAGGCCGGGAAGATCGGGTTGGTCAGCTCCGGGATGACCAGGCCGACGAGCCCCGCACTCCGCCGTTTCAGCCGTACCGGGCGTTCGTAGCCGAGGACGTCGAGCGCGGCGAGCACCCGCTGCCGGGTGCCCGCCGCGACGCCCGCCTTGCCGTTCAGGACGCGGCTGGCGGTGGCTTCGCTGACCTGCGCCTGGGCGGCGATGTCCGAGAGGCGCGGGGTCACTCCTCCCACCAGATCGTGGCCTCGGCGGGAATTTCACGAATTTCGGAAACTTCGAGATTTTCGGGAACGTCCAACGCGCTGCGGGCGTTGGACGGTTGACGGGAGGAGGAGAGGGCCGCGAGGGCGGACGGAGTGGAGACGGCAGGGGCCGTGGGGACGAACGGAGCGCGGGAGGAGAGGAGGAGCCGGACGGGGGGCAGCGTCAGCCGTACCGCCTCGCCGGTGGTGTTCACCGTACAGAGGAGACCGCCGGGGCGCCGGAAGGCCAGGACGCCGGCGGGGGCCTCCAGCCACTCGACCGAGTCGCCGGCGCCGAGGCCGGGGTGGCTGCGGCGCACCGCCAGTGCGCTGCGGTAGAGCTCCAGAGTGGAGTCCGGGTCGCCGGTCTGGGACTCGGCGGTGAGGGCGGCCCAGTCCGCGGGCTGGGGCAGCCAGCTGCCGCCGTCGCCGAAGCCGTACGGGGGCGCCGTGCCGCTCCAGGGGATCGGTACGCGGCAGCCGTCGCGGAGGCCGTCCTGGCCGCTGGCGCGGAAGAAGGACGGGTCCTGGCGGACCTCGTCGGGCAGGTCGGTGACCTCGGGCAGGCCCAACTCCTCGCCTTGGTAGAGGTAGGCGGAGCCGGGCAGCGCCAGCATCAGCAGGGTGGCGGCGCGGGCGCGGGCCAGGCCGCCGCCGAGCCGGGTGCGGTGGCGGACGACGTCGTGGTTGGACAGGACCCAGGTGGTCGGCGCGCCCACGGGGCGCATGGCATCGAGGGAGGAGTCGATGGCGTCGCGGAGCGCTTCCGCGTCCCAACGGGTGTTCAGGTAGTGGAAGTTGAAGCCCTGGTGGAGTTCGTCGGGGCGGACGTAGAGGGCGAGGCGTTCGACGCTGGGGGCCCAGGCTTCGGCGACGCCGATCCGCTCCCCGGCGTACTCGTCCAGGACCGTGCGCCAGGAGCGGTAGATGTCGTGGACGCCGTCCTGGTCGAAGAAGGGGAGGACCTGTGAGCCGATGAGGCGGGCCTGTTCGCCGCGGCCGATGTCGGGGAGGCCGGGGGCCTTGACCATGCCGTGGGCGACGTCGATCCGGAAGCCGTCCACGCCCAGGTCCAGCCAGAAGCGGAGGATGGAGCGGAACTCGTCCTGGACGGCGGGGTGTTCCCAGTTGAAGTCGGGCTGTTCGGGGGCGAAGAGATGGAGGTACCACTCACCGTCGGGGAGGCGGGTCCAGGCGGGGCCGCCGAAGATGGACTCCCAGTCGTTGGGCGGCAGTTCGCCGTTGGCGCCGCGGCCCTTGCGGAAGTGGAAGCGCTCGCGCAGCACCGAGCCGGGGCCCTCGGCGAGCGCGCGGCGGAACCATTCGTGCTGGTCGGAGCAGTGGTTGGGGACGATGTCGGTGATGATGCGGAGGCCCAGGTGATGTGCTTCGCGGATGACGGCCTCGGCGTCCTGGAGGGTGCCGAACATCGGGTCGGTGGCGCGGTAGTCGGCGACGTCGTAGCCGGCGTCGGCCTGCGGGGAGGCGTAGAAGGGGCTGAGCCAGACCGCGTCCACGCCCAGGTCGCGAAGGTGCGGCAGCCGGCTGCGGATGCCCTGGAGGTCGCCCATGCCGTCGCCGTTTCCGTCGGCGAAGCTGCGCGGATAGACCTGGTAGATCACGGCGTCCCGCCACCATTCGGCGGTGGCGGCGGTGCCGGGAGCGGTGTTCCCCCTGGTGGTGGGCGCAGGAGTGACGTTGTGCTGTCGGGTCATGTCATCCCTTGGTGGTGCCGGCGGTCAGTCCGGCTACGAGGTGGCGCTGGGCGAAGGCGAAGACGAGCGCGGCCGGTACGGCGATGATCACGGCGGCGGCGGTCATCGAACCCCAGTCGTTGGTGTACTGGTTGACGAAGGTCTGCAGGCCCCCGGCGAGCGTCAGGTTCTCCTCGCCGGTCATGAAGGCGGAGGCGTAGGCGACCTCGGCCCAGGCGGTGACGAAGGTGTAGAAGCCGGTGACGGCGAGGCCGGGGCGGGCGAGCGGGAGGACCAGGCGCCAGAAGGTGCCGAAGGGGTTGAGGCCGTCGACGCGGCCCGCTTCGTCGATCTCCACCGGGATGGTGTCGAAGAAGCCCTTCATCATCCAGGCGCAGAAGGGCACGGCGATGGTCAGGTAGGTGATGACCAGTCCGGCGGGCTGGTTGAGCAGGCCGAGGGAGGCGAGGAGGTTGTAGAGCGGCACGATCAGCACCGCGACCGGGAACATCTGGGTGATCAGCAGCAGCCACATCAGCGGGCGCATCCCGGGGAAGCGGAAGCGGCTGACGGCATAGCCGGTGGTGGCGGCGATGAAGACGCCGAGGACGGTGGTCAGCCCGACGATGATCACCGAGTTCCCGAACCAGCTCAGGAATTCCGTGTCCGCCACCACGTGCGTGTAGTTGGCGAGCGTGAAGTGGCTGACGAGGCTGGTGGAGAAGGCGTCGCTCCTCGGTTTGAAGGAGGTGATCAGCAGCCAGAGGGGCGGGAAGACCGCGATGGCGGCGGCGAGCGCCAGGGCGGTGTGCAGCCCGGCGGAGGCCAGCCAGTGCCGTTCGTTGCGTCGACGGGCCATGGTCACCACACCTCTCCCTGCTTGCGCAGCGCCCGGCGGTAGACGACCGCCACGACCGAGAGCAGCGCCAGGATCAGTACGCCCCAGGCGGCGGAGGCGGAGAAGTCGCGGGGGCTGTCGACGAAGGAGAGGCGGTAGGCGTAGGTCACCAGGATCTCGGTGGCGTCGCCGGGGCCGCCCCTGGTGAGCAGGAAGATCACCGGGAACATGTTGAAGGTCCAGATGGTGGAGAGCAGGATCACGGTGCCGCTGACCGCGCGCAGTCCGGGCACGGTGATGTGGCGGAAGCGCTGCCAGGGCCCGGCGCCGTCCATCTCGGCGGCCTCGTAGAGCTCGCCGGGGATGGACTGGAGTCCGCCGAGCAGAGCGACGAGCATGAAGGGCACGCCCAGCCAGACGTTGACGGCGATGACGGAGAGCTTGGCCCAGGTCGGGTCGTTGAGCCAGGGGACGGCGTCGATGCCGCCGCCGGCCAGCAGCTTGTTGAGGATGCCGTTCTTCTCGTTGTAGAGCATCCGCCAGGTGAAGACGGAGATGAAGGCGGGGACCGCCCAGGGGAGGATCAGCGCGAGGCGGTAGAAGGTGCGGCCGCGCAGCGTCCGGTTGAGCATCGTGGCGAGCGTGAGCCCGATCAGGAAGGTGAGCGAGACACAGGCCACGGTCCACACCACGGTCCAGCCCAGGCGGTTCCAGAAGACGCCGTCGGAGAGGATGGCCCGGTAGTTGTCGAGGCCGACGAAGTGGTAGGTGGCGGGGATGTGGTTCATGCCGATCGAGCGCTCGACATTGGCCTCGTTGGCGTCGGTCAGGGAGAGGTAGCCGCCGCGTACGAGGGGGTAGCCGATGATGACGCCGATGACGAGGACGACCGGGGCGACCATCGCCCAGGCGTACCAGTGCGTGCCGAGCGCACGGCGGGCCCTTGCGGCGAGCGTCACTTGTAGTCCTTGAGCAGCTTGCGGTAGGCGTCACCGGTGGCCTTGGCGGCCGCTTCGGGCGTGGCGGCGCCGGTGAGCACCTTGTTCATCTGGACCTTGACCGGCTCGAAGAGGGAGTTGCCCTGGGCGATCCAGGGGCGCTGGACGGCGCCGTCCACGGCGGGCTTGAAGAACCCGACCATCTCGTTCTGCTTGACGGCCGGGACGTTGTAGACCGACGTGCGGGTGGGCAGCAGGCTGAGCTTGTCGGTGGTCTCCTGCTGGACCTTCGCGGAGCTCATGTACTGCACGAAGGCGTAGGCGGCCGACAGGTTCTTGCTGCCGGCGTAGACGGAGAGGTCCCAGCCGCCCTGCGGGGAGCCGTGCGCGGTGCTGCCGCCGGGGACGGGGGCGACACCGAGGTTGCTCTTGTCCTGGAAGGCCTTGCCGGCGCGGGCGCCCTCGATGTCCCAGGGGCCGTCGATCGCCATCGCGACGGTGCCGTCCTTGAGGGCCTTGAGCTGGTTCTCCTGGCCGTCGGTGGCGTCGGTGACGGCGGCCTTGGAGTCGACGAGGGTCTTGATGGCGCGGAACGCCCGGACCCCGGCGGCGTTGTCGATCTTGACGGTCTTGCTGTGCGCGTCGACCATGTCGCCGCCCTCGCCGTAGAGGTAGGGCAGGAACCAGTAGGGGTCGTCACCGCGCAGGTAGAGGGCGGTGGCGCCGGTCTTCTCCTTGATCTTCGGGGCGGCGGCGACCAGTTCGGCGAAGGTCTTGGGGACGGGGACGCCGGCGTCCTTGAGGAGCTTCTTGTTGTAGAAGAGGCCCAGGGTGTCGATGACCTGGGGCGCGGCATAGGTCTTGCCGTTGAACTTCGTGGAGCTGACGGCCTGCGGGAGGTAGTCGGCGGTCTTGTCGAGGGCGGGGGTGCCGTCGAGCGGGGCCAGGTAGCCGAGGCTGGCGAAGTCGGCGACCCAGGCGACATCGGTGCGCATCACGTCGGGGGCGCCCGCACCGCCGCCGGCGGCGTTCTTGAACTTGGCGTTGGCGTCGCCGAAGGGGACGTTCACATAGGTGACGTGGACCTTGGGGTGCTCCTTCTGGAAACCCTCGGCCAGCTTCCGGTAGGTGGCCTTCTCGGCATCGTTGGAGGTGTCCCAGAAGGTAACGGTTCCGGACAGTTCACCGCCCGCGCCGCCGCCGTTGCCACCCCCGCCTCCGCACGCCGTCGCCGCCAGTGCCAGGCCCGCTACCAGCGCGGTGGCGAGTGCGCCACGTATGCCACGCCGCATGTGAACTCCTTAGGAAAAGCCTCAGTTGGCGGTCTGGAACGTAACAGCGCCGAAAACAAACCGAAAGATGTTGCGGGAACTTTCCGCAAGAAAGCTGGAAGACTTTGCACTGCGATGGCCGGAACGGGACCCCCCGCGGCCCCCTCCCCCCGTCACCCGCCGCCCGCCCGAGCGTTGACTCCGTGGAAGCACCTTCGCCTCTTGACCTGACAGGGACGGCAGATGACCCAGGAGCTCACTTCCCCCAGCCCCGCCCCCCAGGCCGCCGGACCGAGCCGAGGTCCCCGATGGTGGCGCGACGCCGTCATCTACCAGGTCTACGTCCGCTCCTTCGCCGACAGCGACGGCGACGGCGTCGGCGATCTGCGCGGGGTGCGCGAACGGCTGCCGTATCTACGGGACCTGGGCGTGGACGCCGTCTGGCTCACCCCGTTCTACGCCTCCCCGCAAGCCGACGGCGGCTACGACGTCGCCGACTACCGCGCCGTCGACCCGCTCTTCGGCAGCCTCCAGGACGCCGGCGACCTGATCGGCGCCGCCCATGCGCTGGGCCTGCGGGTGATCGTCGACATCGTCCCCAACCACACCTCCGACCGGCACCCGTGGTTCCGGGACCCCGAGCTGGCCCGGCAGCGCTACGTCTTCCGGACCGGCAAGGGCGAGCGGGGCGAACTCCCGCCCAACGACTGGGAGTCGGTCTTCGGTGGCCCGGCCTGGACCCGTACCGAACGCGGCGACTGGTACCTGCACCTCTTCGCCCCCGAGCAGCCCGATCTCGACTGGGACCGCCCGGAGGTGCACGAGGAGTTCGCCGCCATCATGCGCTTCTGGCTGGACCTGGGCGTGGACGGCTTCCGGATCGACGTCGCCCACGGCATGGTCAAGGCCCCCGGCCTCCCCGACATCGGCCGCGGCGAACAGGCCCGCCTCATCGGCTCACAGGTCCTCCCCTTCTTCGACCAGGACGGCGTCCACGCCATCCACCGCACCTGGCGCCGGCTGCTGGACGACTACCCGGGCGAGCGGATCGGCGTCGCCGAAGCCTGGGCCCCCAGCGTCGAACGCCTCGCCCTCTACGTCCGCCCCGACGAACTCCACCAGGCGTTCAACTTCCAGTTTCTGAACACCGGTTGGGACGCCGGGGCGCTGCGCCAGGTCATCGACGCCTCGCTCACCGCGACCGCCTCGGTCGGCGCGCCCACCACCTGGGTCCTGTCCAACCACGACGTCGTCCGCCACACCACCCGGCTCGGCGGCGGCCTGGCCCGCGCCCGCGCCGCCACCCTCCTGATGCTGGCCCTGCCCGGCTCCGCCTACCTCTACCAGGGCGAGGAACTGGGCCTGCCGGAGGTCACCGACCTGCCCGACGACGTCCGCCAGGACCCGGCGTTCTTCCGCGGCGGCCGCGCCGCGGGCGACGGGCAGGAAGCCGACGGCCGCTCCGGGGCCAGCGGGCAGGACGGCTTCCGCGACGGCTGCCGGGTGCCGCTCCCCTGGTCCGGCGAACGGCCGCCGTACGGCTTCGGCCACGGCGGCAGCTGGCTGCCGCAGCCCGCCGACTGGCACCGTTTCAGCGTCGCGGCGCAGACCGGCGACCCGTCCTCCACTCTGGAGCTGTACCGCACCGCGCTGGACCTGCGCCGCCGTCTGCCGGGGCTGGGCGACGGGGAGATGAGCTGGCGGCCGGCCCCCGAGGGCGTGCTGGCGTTCACCCGAGCCGGGATGCTGTGCACGGTCAACACCCTGGGCCGGGACGCCGAACTCCCGCTGCCCGGCGAACTGCTGCTCTCCAGCGCCCCGGTGGCCGTGGACGACGGTTCCGCGGTGGTCCCGGGGGACAGCTGCACCTGGTGGGCAATCTGACATGCGACCGGTACAGTCCCGTTCCATGACCGCCCGGCTGGCCGATATCGCAGCGCAGGCGGGTGTCAGCGAGGCCACCGTCAGCCGGGTTCTCAACGGGAAGCCCGGCGTCTCCGCCACCACCCGCCAGTCCGTGCTGGCCGCCCTCGACGTGCTGGGCTACGAACGCCCGGTGCGGCTGCGGCAGCGCAGCGCCGGCCTGGTCGGGTTGATCACCCCGGAGCTGGAGAACCCCATCTTCCCGGCCTTCGCCCAGGTCATCGGTCAGGCGCTGACCCGCCAGGGCTACACCCCCGTACTGGCCACCCAGACGCCCGGCGGCTCCACCGAGGACGAGCTGACCGAGATGCTGGTGGACCGCGGGGTGGCCGGCATCATCTTCGTCTCCGGGCTGCACGCGGACACCTCCGCCGACATGACGCGCTATGAGCGGCTGCGCGGCCAGGGCGTGCCGTTCGTCCTCATCAACGGCTTCTCCGACAAGGTGCAGGCGCCGTTCGTCTCCCCCGACGACCGCGCCGCGGTGCAGCTGGCCGTCACGCATCTGACCGCGCTGGGCCACCGGCGGATCGGGCTGGCGCTCGGCCCCAAGCGGTTCGTACCGGTCCAGCGGAAGATCGAGGGGTTCCTCCGCTGCATGCGGGAGCAGTTGGACATGGGGCCGGCCGCGGCGGAGCCGTTCATCCAGCACTCCCTCTACACCCTGGAGGGCGGCCAGGCCGCGGCGGGCGCACTGATCGAGCGGGGCGCCACGGCCATCGTCTGCGCCAGCGACATGATGGCGCTGGGGGCGATCCGGGCGGCCCGGCAACGCGGGCTGGACGTCCCGCGGGAGATCTCCGTGGTCGGCTTCGACGACTCCCCGCTGATCGCCTTCACCGACCCTCCGCTGACCACCATCCGCCAGCCGGTGCCCGCCATGGGCCAGGCCGCGGTGCGCGCCCTGCTGGAGGAGATCGGGGGCACTCCGGCACCGCACAGCGAGTTCGTCTTCCATCCCGAGCTGGTGGTGCGCGGTTCGACGGCGTCCGCCCCGAAGGCTTCGCCGGTGACGCCGACGCCATCGACGACACCGACGCCATCGACAAAACCGGCAACACCAACAAAGGCAGCGAAGAACGCAAAGCCGACAAAGCGGCCCAAGGTAGCGAAGATTCCCCGGCCTTCGCGGGGCGCTTAGGGTCTGCCCGTTGGGGCGGCAGGGACTCCTGAGGTGACCTGCCGATGACCGGCGGGTTTGCGTGAGGTGTCCCGGGGGGACCCCTAGGGGGAACCCGTGTCCTCCCCCGGAGGGATCGGGGGAGGTCGCATACCCGACCCGGGGATGATCGGCGACAATCCCCTTTCTGGCAGACTGTCTGCCTATGGGTGAAACGAATGTGAGGACTCTGGACGACCTGTCGGCCCCCCCGGTGCCCAGCGGGGAGCGCGCGGACAGCCCGGCCGGCAGAGGGCCACTGGCCCATCTGAGGTCCCCTCGCACACCCCGTCTCTGGTTCGAGGTCCTGCTCATCGCGGTCAGCTACTGGACGTACTCGCTCATCCGCAACGCGGTGCCCGAGCAGAAGGCCCAGGCGCTGAAGAACGCCGACTGGATCTGGCGGGCGGAGCACTCGCTGGGCATCGCCGTCGAGCACACCGTCAACCACGCGGTGAACTCGGTGACGTGGCTGATCGTCTCGATGAACTACTACTACGCGACGCTGCACTTCATCGTGACGATCGGCGTGCTGATCTGGCTCTACCGCTGGCATCCGGGGCGGTATGCGGCGGCCCGGCTGGCGCTGTTCGCCACCACCGGTGTCGCACTGGTCGGTTACTACTTCTACCCGCTGGCGCCGCCCCGGCTGATGCCGGACGGCGGTTTCGTCGACACCGTCGTCCAGCACGGGACCTGGGGCTCGATGGCGTCCGGCAACCTCGCCTCGATGTCCAACCAGTACGCCGCGATGCCCTCGATGCACATCGGCTGGTCGCTGTGGTGCGGGCTCGCCATCGCGCTGCTGGCGAAGCCCGTGTGGGCCCGGGTGCTGGGGCTGGTCTACCCGGCCACGACGCTGACGGTCATCGTCTCGACCGCCAACCACTTCTGGCTGGACGCGCTGGGCGGGGTGCTGTGCCTGGCCTTCGGCGTCGCGCTGGCCTTCGCCTGGTACGGGACGCTGCCGCACCGGCTGGCGCGGCACGTGGTGCCGGAGCCGGAGCTGGAACTGGAGCCGCTCCGGGCGTGAGGACGTCCGTGAGGGCGTCCGTGAGGGCGTCAGGGACGTGAGCGTCCGAGGGTCCGAGGCCGGCCGCGGGGCTCAGCCCTCGTAGAACAACTCCTCCATGACGCCCCGGGCCCGCCGGGTGATCCGGCGGTAGTCGTCGACCATGTCCCCGACGTGGCCTTCCTCATAGCCGAGGTAGCGGCCCACCGCCGACAGCTCCCGGCCGTCCGCCGGGAAGGTGTCGCCGGGACGGCCGCGGACCAGCATCACGGCGTTGCGCACCCGCGCCGCCAGCACCCATGCCTCGTCCAGCGTCTGCGCATCCTCGGTGCCGATCAGCCCGGCGGCGTGCGCGGCGGCCAGCGCGTCGCGGGTCCGGGTGGTGCGCAGCCCGGGGATCTCCCAGCCGTGCCGCATCTGCATCAGCTGGACCGTCCACTCGACGTCGCTCAGTCCGCCGCGCCCCAGCTTGGCGTGGGTGGTCGGGTCCGCGCCGCGGGGCAGCCGCTCGGACTCCATCCGGGCCTTGAGCCGGCGGATCTCGCGGACCGCGTCGTCGCCCAGCCCCTCGGCCGGGTAGCGCAGCGGGTCGATCAGCGCGATGAACCGCTCCCCCAGCTCCACGTCCCCGGCGACCGGTTCGGCGCGCAGCAGCGCCTGCGCCTCCCACACCAGCGACCAGCGCCGGTAGTACGCCGCGTACGAGTTGAGGCTGCGCACCAGCGGGCCCGACCTGCCCTCCGGGCGGAGATCCGCGTCGATGAGCAACGGCGGGTCGGAGGAGGGGATCTGGAGGAGCCGGCGCATCTCGTTGGCGACCGCGTGGGCGGCCTTGGCGGCCTCGTGCTCGTCGGCGCCCTCGCGCGGTTCGTGGACGAAGAGCACATCGGCGTCCGAGCCGTAGCTCAGCTCGTGGCCGCCGAAGCGGCCCATGCCGATCACCGTGAAGCGGGTGGGCAGGGTGTCGCCCCACCGTTCGCGGACCGCGGCCCGCAGGGCGCCCGCGACGGTGGCCGCGTTGACGTCGGACACCGCCGAGCCGACCGTGTCGACGGCATGGCCGTGGTCGTTGTCGGCCGGGCTGAACTCCGTACCGTACGCGCCGATCACGTCCGACGCGGCGGTGCGGAACAGCTCCCGGCGGCGTACCCCGCGGGCCACCGCCACCGCCGCCTCGGCGCCGTCCGCGCGGCCCACCGCGGCCAGCACCTCCTGCTCCAGGGCGGCCCGGCCGCGCGGCTGGAGCCCGTCGGCGGCGCCGAGCAGGGCGACCGCCTCGGGGGCGCGCAGCAGCAGATCGGGGGCGAGCCGGCCGGCGGACAGCACCCGGGCGAGGTTCTCGGCGGCGGCGCCCTCGTCGCGCAGCAGCCGCAGGTACCAGGGGGTCTTGCCCAACGCGTCCGACACCTTGCGGAAGTTGAGCAGTCCGGCGTCCGGGTCGGCGGAGTCCGCGAACCAGGCGAGCAGCACCGGCAGCAGCGTCCGCTGGATCGCCGCCTTGCGGGTCACCCCGGACGCCAGCGCCTCCAGATGCCGCAGCGCGCCCACCGGGTCGGCGTAGCCCAGCGCCTCCAGGCGGTGGCCGGCGGCCTTGGCGGACAGCCGGGTCTCCCCTGGCTCCAGATGGGCGACGGCGTCCAGCAGCGGCCGGTAGAACAGCTTCTCGTGCAGCCGGCGCACCTCGCGGGCGTGCCACTTCCACTCCCGGCGCAGCGTCTCGGCCGGTTCGGTCCGCAGCCCCAGCGACCGCGCCAGCCGGCGCAGTTCGGCCCCGTCCTCCGGCATCAGGTGGGTGCGGCGCAGCCGGAAGAGCTGGATGCGGTGCTCCAGGGTGCGCAGGAAGCGGTAGGCGGCGTCGAGGGCCGCGGCGTCCTGGCGGCCCACGTAGCCGCCGGCCGCGAGCGACGCCAGCGCGTCCAGGGTGGTGGCGCTGCGCAGCGTGGCGTCGCTGCGGCCGTGCACCAACTGGAGCAGCTGGACGGCGAATTCGACGTCGCGCAGCCCGCCGGGGCCGAGCTTGAGCTCGCGGTCGACCTGGGCGGCGGGGATGTTCTCGACGACCCGGCGGCGCATCTGGCGGACGTCGGCGACGAAGTTCTCCCGCTCGGCGACGTCCCAGACCATCGGCGACAGCGCGTCGACGTACTCCTGGCCCAGCGCCACGTCCCCGGCCATCGGACGGGCCTTGAGCAGCGCCTGGAACTCCCAGGTCTTGGCCCAGCGCTGGTAGTAGGCGAGGTGGCTGCTGAGGGTGCGCACCAGCGGGCCGTTGCGGCCTTCGGGACGCAGGTTGGCGTCGACCGGCCAGATGGTGCCCTCGACCGTGCTGTCCGAGCACAGCCGCATCATCCGGGCGGCGAGCCGGGTCGCGGCCTGGAGCGCCTTGGCCTCCTCGGCGCTCTCCCGGGGCTCGGCGACGAAGATGACGTCGACGTCCGAGACGTAGTTCAGCTCCCGGCCGCCGCACTTGCCCATGCCGATGACCGACAGCCGGCACAGCGCGGCGTCGCCGGGCTGCTCCTCGTAGGCGATCTCCAGGGCGGCGCGAACGGTGGCGGTGGCCAGGTCCGCGAGTTCGGCGGCGGCCTCGGCGACATCGGTGGTGCCGCACACGTCGCGGGCCGCGATGCCGAGCAGGCAGCGGCGGTAGGCGGCGCGCAGCGCGTCCGCACGCGGCCGGTCGGCGCCGCGCTCGCCCCAGACGCCCTCGGCGAGTGCCTGCTCGAACTGGGGCGTGGTGGGGTGCAGGTCGACCGACTCGTACGTGACCAGCGACCGCCAGTCCCGCGGGTGCCGGGCCAGGTGGTCGGCGAGCGCCTCGGAGGCGCCCATGACCCCCAGCAGCCGGTCGCGCAGCGGCTTGGCCGCGGCCACCGTGGCCAGCAGTTCCTGCCGCTCGTCCGGCTCCTGCGCCTCCACCAGGCGCACCAGGCCGAGCAGCGCCAGGTCGGGGTCGGCGGTGGCTCCGAGCGCTTCGAGGAGCACCGAGTCCTCGCGTACGGAGGCGAGTTCGGGGGCGTCGAGCAGCTTTCCGGCGGCCGAGGGGTCGGTGAAACCGTGCCTCAGCAGCCGGGTGAAGGTGCTGCTCCGCCGTCCCTGCGGAGCGGGTAGTGCCATGGGGCGGCCTCTCGGTGGCTGGTCGGCTCGGGCACGGGGGCTGGTCCTGGCTCAGAGCACCGGCAACGTCGTCCGCAGCGCGAAGGCGGCGACCTCGGAGCGGTACTCCTCCCACTCCTGCCCCTTGTCGCGGAGGGATCGACGCATGGTGCTCCTCTCCTGACACGACTCTACCGGCGGGCCCTCTGACCTGCGGCGGAGCTGTCGTCATCGGTCGTCGTCGGCCGCCCTCGGACGGACCGCGGACGGACCGGCACGGGGGCCGCCGCTGCCGGCGGGGCCGGCCGCCAACGTTAGCGGCTCCGCCGGCGCCCTCGTAGGGCGCTGATCACTGTGGAGCGCGGTTCCGGACGGTTCGGCCGATCCCCGTCGGGGCCGGCGCCAGGAGTTCGCCCTCCGCCTCCCCGCCCCGGAGGCACCGGCGAAAGGGCGGACCGGCCCCGGAAGGGCTCGGAAAGCCACATCCGGCTGGCCCGGAAAGCCCCGGAAGGGCTCGGGAAGACCGGGAAAGCACGGCGGCGGTACACCGCGCTTTATCGGACCCATCGGGCCGAGGTCGGCCATTAAAGCCGCGAAAGGCGCATGGCGCAGGCCCTTTCCACAGCAGATTCGCCGGATTCCCTGCGTTTCACCCGATCGGCCGCACTCCGGGCGAAACCCGCCCCGGGAGCATGCATGGTGATTGAGTGAACACTCCGCTAGATAAATCGCCCGAAGAAAGGAGCACTTCGAAGATGAATCAACGGAAGAAGACTGTTTCGCGAATATTCACGGTCGGCGCTGCCCTGGGCATCGCTCTTGCGGCCGGGTCGGCGACCGCCGCCTCCGCGACGGCCCTGACGCCGCTCGCCTCGCACGTCGCCACCGCCTCGCACGCCGCCATGAAGGCCCCGGCGGACGGCCACGGCAAGGGCCGCGGCCACGGCGGGGGCGACGGGGAGGACGGGGACTGCAAGGGCCTCATCGTCCTCCTCTGCGCGTGACGGGTCTCCCGCACGGGCTCGGGCCGGACAGCGGAGGGCGATGCGCCCGCACAGCCCCTCCGCCGTCTCGCCCGGCATCCGAAGTCGGCACCTCGGCGAGGAATTCGCGATAACGGAAATCCCGCTGTCCGGCGGACCGCAACGCAATTCCCCCGTCCGAATCGCCGCCGTCTCCCAGCCTGGAATTCCGTCACGGCATTCCGCCACTTCGCTCCCTCCGCACTTTCCGTCAACGCATTCCGTCGAGAATGCGCGGCGCGGCGTTCAAACCTTCGAGGACTCCGCAAAAAGGAAGTGCAGACGGCATGTGCGGTGCCGGACATCGCCGTGAATTCCTCCCGGAGACGACGGGGGAGGGTGGGACGGCCGTGGGGGCCTGCGCCAACTGCCGTAGGCCCCCACGCCGTTCCGGGGGAGAGAAGCGCGCCGACCGCCGGTCAGAGCACCGGCAGCATCTTCCGCAGCTCGAAGGCGGTGACCTCGGAGCGGTACTCCTCCCACTCCTGCTTCTTGTTGCGCAGGAAGAAGTCGAAGACGTGCTCGCCCAGCGTCTCGGCGACCAGTTCGCTGCGCTCCATCAGCTCGATGGCCTCGCCGAGGTTCTGCGGCAGCGGCTCGATGCCCATCGCGCGGCGCTCGGAGTCGGACAGCGCCCAGACGTCGTCGTCGGCGCCGGCCGGGAGCTCGTAGCCCTCCTCGATGCCCTTGAGGCCGGCCGCGAGCAGCACCGCGTACGTCAGGTACGGGTTGGCGCCGGAGTCGATGGAGCGGACCTCGACCCGGGTGGAGCCCATCTTGCCGGGCTTGTACATCGGGACGCGGATCAGCGCGGAGCGGTTGTTGTGGCCCCAGCAGATGTACGAGGGGGCCTCGCCGCCGGCGCCCGCGGTGCGGTTGGCGCCGCCCCAGATGCGCTTGTAGGAGTTGACCCACTGGTTGGTGACGGCGGAGATCTCGCCGGCGTGCTTGAGCAGGCCGGCGATGAAGGAGCGTCCCACCTTGGAGAGCTGGTACTCCGAGCCCGACTCGTGGAAGGCGTTGCGGTCGCCCTCGAAGAGGGAGAGGTGGGTGTGCATGCCCGAACCCGGGTACTCGGAGAACGGCTTGGGCATGAACGTGGCCTGCACGCCCTGCTCCAGCGCGACCTGCTTCATCACCAGGCGGAACGTCATGATGTTGTCCGCGGTGGAGAGCGCGTCGGCGTACCGCAGATCGATCTCCTGCTGGCCCGGGGCGCCCTCGTGGTGGCTGAACTCCACCGAGATCCCCATCGACTCCAGCATGGTGATCGCCTGGCGGCGGAAGTCCATGCCGACGTTCTGCGGGGTGTGGTCGAAGTAGCCCGAGGAGTCGCCGGGGATCGGCCGGGAGCCGTCGACGGGCTTGTCCTTGAGCAGGAAGAACTCGATCTCGGGGTGGGTGTAGAAGGTGAAGCCGAGGTCGGAGGTCTTGGCGAGGATGCGCTTGAGGACGTAGCGCGGATCGGCGTACGAGGGCGAACCGTCCGGCATCAGGATGTCGCAGAACATCCGGGCGGTGCCCGGGGCCTCGGCGCGCCAGGGGAGGATCTGGAAGGTGCCGGGGTCCGGCTTGGCGATCATGTCGGACTCGTACACCCGGGCGAATCCCTCGATGGCCGAGCCGTCGAACCCGATGCCCTCGTCGAACGCCTGCTCCAGCTCGGCCGGCGCCACCGCCACGGACTTGAGGAACCCGAGCACGTCGGTGAACCACAGCCGGACGAAGCGAATGTCGCGCTCTTCCAGCGTCCGGAGCACAAACTCCTGCTGCTTGTCCATGGGTCACCAATCCTTGCAGGTCATTCGGCCTGTCCACGCGCGTGGAACACCGCGGTCCGGCACACCAGTATCACGTCAGGGGGTTACCGTCACATTACGCACCCTTGGCCTTAATCAGAACCGCTGACCCGTGACCCCCCTCGCGCATCTTTCCCGCAGTCATCGCGCTCAGTGCGACGGGACGCGGCAATCGGCCGGCTTGGCGCAGTCTTGGACGGCCCCAGATGCCCCGTTGACCGGCTGTTGAGGGCCCCGTGCCACGGCGTTCCTCCGCGCCCCGGGGGTGCACGAACGCCCGCCGCGGCAGGGAGCGGGGCGGTCCACTCTTCCCTTGGGCGGGCGCGCCGCCCGCCCCTCACGGGAGGTCCAGTACCGCCCGGACCACCGCCCCCGGCGCGTCCGCCATCACCAGGTGGCCGGCGGGCGCGGCGACCGCGAAGTGGCCGCCCAGTTCCGCCGCCAGGGCCCGCTGGCGCTCCAGCCGGCGCAGTTCGCGGGGCGCCTCGCTGCCGTCGTAGGCCGCCAGGACGGCGACCGGGACGGCGGGCATCGGGCGCCGGCGGCGCAGCGCGGCGAGGTCGGCGGCCTGGTACGGGTAGGTGGCGTTCTCCAGGGCGCACGCCCGCAGGACCCGGCTGGTGCGGTATCCGGCGCGCTCCCACCCGTGCCGCGGGTGGCTGCCGACGGTCGAGGCGCGGGTGATCAGGCGGCGGGCGGCGGGGCCGAGCAGCCGCGGCAGCCCGGCGGCGGACAGCGCGCCCGCGAGGCCGCCCGCCCAGGCCGTGCGGACCGCGCGCGGCAGGCGGGGCCGCGGGTCCTCCTCGATGCTGCCGTCGACCAGGACCAGACCGGCGCAGCGGGCCGGGTGCAGCCGGGCGAACGCCTCGGCGTGGAAGCCGGCGAGCGAGTGCCCGACGACCGTCGCCGGCCCCATGTGGCCCAGCGCGTCGAGGAGTTGGGCGATCCGGTCGGCCTCGGCGGCGAGGCCGGGCGGCCGGGGGCCGGCGGCGCTGAGGCCGAGTCCGGGCCGGTCGAACCGGACGACGGTGCGGTACGGGGCGAGCAGCGCGGCGACCGCGTCCCAGTCGAACCAGGCCATGCCGAGCCCGCCGCTGAGGACGCACAGCGGGCCGCGGCCCTCACGCAGCACGTGCAGCGGCAGACCGCCCACCCGCACCATGCGGCCGGGGGCGGGGCGGGTCCGTACGGGCTGGTTCACGGTTCTCCTCGCGGCGGGGTCGACGGAATCGGCGGGACCGGCGGAGTCACGGCCGGGGCTCCGGGGGCGGCCGGGTGCGGGGGCGCCGCGGGCGCGGGGCGGGCCGCGGCGTCGCCCGGCCGCGCGAGGCAGCCCGCGAGCAGCGCGACGTAGAGGGCGACCAGCAGGACCTGGAGGCGCTGGCCGACGCCGAGGGCCCAGGTGCCGCGGTCGGCGGAGAAGGCGGCGACCGCGGCCAGGGTCCAGAGCGTGGCGGCGAGTTCCGCCAGCACCAGCGGCGGGCCGAAGCGGGCCAGCACCGGCCGGTTGCCGTAGCGGCGGGCGGCCGCGGTGAGCAGGACCAGCGCGGCGAGCGCACCGAGCATGGCGAGGGAGCTGCTGACGGCGTGCGCGGTGTGGGTGGCCGGGACCAGCCCGGCGGTCTCGCGGGCCGCGCACTCCGGGTCGCTGGTCGGCGCGCAGCTCAGCGGCAGCCGGGAATCGACCGCGGTGGCGCCGCCGAACAGCGCCAGCGCGCCCCAGCCGGCCGCCGCCCAGGGCCGCCGCTCCGCGGATGCCGAACCGGTCGGCCCGGTCGGCCCCGTCAGCGCGGTCAGCGCACCGGCCAGCACCAGCAGCCCGGCGACCAGGTCGGTGGCGCGGAAGAGGCCGCCGAGCGGCTGGTCGGCGGCGGCGAGTTCGCTGACGTACGCCCGCACCGGGTCCAGTCCGGTGGCGATCACCAGCTCCAGGACCCAGGCGGTGTACGCGACCGCGCCGAGCAGCAGGAGCGCGGCGGCGAGGCGGCGGGTGGCGGGGCGGGTGCGGCTCACGGACATCCTGGTGTTCGGGTGGTCCCGTCGGCGCGTCCGGAATGCCGGATATGCCGGAGGAACGGGAAGGCCAAGAATAGGCGGATGGCCATCGGGACGCGGCGAGCGCGGCGCGAGCGGCCACCTCCGGGGCCGGCAGGCCCGGGAGCAAGGGTGCGTGCGTGGGTCCCCGGCTGTCGAGAGGTCTGCGATGGGTGAACACCGCAAGGCCGCCGCCCGGTGCGGCCACCCGCCGCGCTGGAGCCGGCCGATACCCCGGGTGCCGCGCCGACGGCGCCCCGCCCCACCGCCGACTGCGTGCGCAGGAGCGCACCGCGCCTCCCCCGACGACCCCCGGCACTCCCCGGTCCCGACTCCGTTCGACCGCGGGACACCCCCCGGTCCAGGGGACCCACGACGCCTGCCGGAGTCCGCGGCCCGCCGCCGCTCCCCGCTCCACTGACATCGCCACGAGGTGCTCACCCCATGGATTCCCTTCCCACGCACTCCCGCCGCGCCCTGCTGGGCGCGGGCATCGCGGTCGCCGGCAGTGGCCTGCTGGCCGCCTCCAGCTCCGCCGCCTCCCGCCCCGGGCCGCACGACCGGCACGACGGCCACGACCGGCACGGCGACCACGGCGACCACGGCTCCAACCGGGCCGGCTACGTCGACCCGCGTGGCCCTGAGGTCTCCGCGGCCGAGGCCCGGCGCGGCTCCGGCCCGGTGCGCACGCTGCACGTCAACGCCCGGAAGTCCCGGATCGACATCGGCAGCCGCACCGTCGACACCTGGACGTACGGCGACCGCCTGCCCGGCAAGGAGGTCCGGATCACCGCCGGCGACACCCTCGCGGTGACCCTGTTCAACGACCTGCCGCAGTCCACCACGCTGCACTGGCACGGGATGCACCTGCGCAACGACATGGACGGCGTCCCCGACGTCACCCAGCGCGCGGTCCGGCCCGGCGGCTCCTACCTCTACAGCTTCCGGGTCACCCAGCCCGGCACCTACTGGATGCATCCGCACGTCGGCGTCCAGCAGGACCGCGGGCTGTACGCCCCGCTGATCGTCGAGGACCCCAAGGAGCCGCTGTCGTACGACAAGGAGTGGGTCGTCGTGCTGGACGACTGGCTCGACGGGGTGGACGGCAGCAACCCGGACAACGTGCTCAAGGAACTGAACCACGGCCGGGACCCCATGCACGGCATGAACGGCGACGACGGAGACGGGGACGGCGGCTCGCACGACGGCGGCCACGGGCACGGCGCGGGCCACGACGGGCACGGGCACGACCACGGCTCGGACCACGGCCACCGGCACGACGGCCACGGTCACGGCCGCGGAGAGCACGGACGCCACGGCGACCACAGCGGCCGTGACGACCGGTACGACCGTGACGATCGATACGACCGCTACGACCGGGGCGACTGGATGCCGGACCCGTCGCCGGTGGACATGGAGGAGCTGTCCGAGGCGTTCCGCCGCGGTATGGACTACAGCCGGGCCGGCCTGGACATGGGCTTCATGGGCGCGGACGGCTTCCCCTACGACGACCGGTTCACGGAGGAGCGGGCGAGCCGCGGGGCGTTCCGCCAGCAGCGCGGCCCCGGGCCGGGCCACGGCGGGCCCCCCTCCCGCCTCCTGGACGACAAAGCCCGCAGCACCCTGCTGCGCAGCATGCCGGGCAACATCGACTACCCGTACCACCTCATCAACGGGCGCACGAACCGGCACCCGGAGACCTTCCACGCCCGGCCCGGCGACCGCATCCGCATCCGCTTCATCAACGCGGGCGGCGACACCGCCTACCGGGTCGCGCTGGGCGACCACGACATGACCATCACGCACACCGACGGCAACCCCGTCGAGCACGCCAGGGCCGGCGCGCTGCTGATCGGCATGGCCGAGCGCTACGACGTCGTGGTCACCGCCAAGGACGGCGTCTTCCCGCTGGTCGCGCTCGCCGAGGGCAAGAGCCGCCACGCACTCGCCGTGCTGCGCACCGCGAACGGCCGGGACCCGGACGACAGGTACCGGCTCAGGGAGCTGGACGGGCATGTGATGACCGCCGACAAGCTGCGGGCGCACGAGAGCGTACGGGCCCGGTCCCGGCGGCCGGACCGCACCCTGAACATGCGGCTCACCGGCAACATGCTGCGCTTCAACTGGGCGATCAACGGCCGCCCGTACACCCCGTCCCAGCGCTATCCGGTGGAGCAGGGCGAGCGGGTGCGGCTGGAGTTCCGCAACCTCACCAAGATGTGGCACCCGGTCCACCTGCACGGGCACAGCTTCCGGCTCCCGGACGGCGGGCCGCTCAAGGACACCACGATCGTGCGGCCCGACGAGAACATCGCCGTCGACTTCGACGCCGACAACCCGGGGCTGTGGATGCTGCACTGCCACAACATCTACCACTCGGAGTCGGGGATGATGACGGTCCTCGGCTACCGCCGGAACTGACCGCCCGGGCCGCCCCGGTGGAGCGCACCGGGTCGGCCCAATCGGCGGCGGCGCCGTACCGCACCACCGTTCCGCGCCGTCGCACACCCCCATTGCGTCAGAAAGACGATTACACTGGCGGGGTGCCTCAACTTCGCCTCGCCCTCAATCAGATCGATTCCTGCGTCGGCGACATCGACCGGAACGCCGAGACGATCGTGCACTGGACCCGGCACGCCGCCGGCCAGGGCGCGCACCTCGTCGCGTTCCCCGAGATGGCGCTGACCGGCTACCCCGTCGAGGACCTCGCGCTGCGCCCGTCGTTCGTCGAGGCGAGCCGCGCCGCGCTGCCCGCGCTGGCCGCCCGGCTGGCCGCGGAGGGCCTGGGCGACACCCCCGTGGTCGTCGGCTACCTCGACCGCTGCGAGCAGGACCGGCCCCGCTACGGCCGTCCGGCCGGCGCCCCGCAGAACGCGGCGGCCGTCCTGCACCGCGGCCGGGTCGCGCTCACCTTCGCCAAGCACCACCTGCCCAACTACGGCGTCTTCGACGAGTTCCGCTACTTCGTCCCGGGCGACACCCTGCCGGTCGTGCGGATCCACGGGGTGGACGTGGCGCTCGCCATCTGCGAGGACCTGTGGCAGGAGGGCGGCCGGGTGCCGGCGACCCGGAGCGCGGGGGCCGGGCTGCTGCTGTCGATCAACGCCTCCCCGTACGAGCGGGACAAGGACGACACCCGGCTGGAGCTGGTGCGCAAGCGGGCCCAGGAGGCCGGTTGCACCACCGCGTACCTGGCGATGATCGGCGGGCAGGACGAGCTGGTCTTCGACGGGGACTCGATCGTCGTCGACAAGGACGGCGGGGTGATCGCGCGGGCGCCGCAGTTCGCGGAGGGCTGTGTGCTGGTCGATCTGGAGCTGCCGGCCGCCGCGGCCGAGCCGCCCGCCGGGGTGCTGGACGACGGGCTGCGGGTGGACCACGTCGTGCTCTCCCCCGACCTGCTGCCGCCCTACGAGCCGGAGACCCCGGGCGGCCTGGCCGAGCGGCTGGACGACATCGAGGAGATCTACACCGCGCTGGTCGTCGGGCTGCGCGCGTATGTCGCCAAGAACGGCTTCCGGAGTGTGGTGCTCGGGCTGTCCGGCGGGATCGACTCGGCGCTGGTCGCGGCGATCGCCTGCGACGCGCTGGGCGCCGGGCAGGTGCACGCCGTCGCGATGCCCTCGCGCTATTCGTCGGACCACTCGCTCACCGACGCCGCCGAACTGGCGCGCCGTACGGGGCTGGCCTTCCGTACGGTGCCGATCGGCCCGATGTTCGACGCGTACATGGAGGCGCTGGAGCTGACCGGGCTCGCCGAGGAGAACCTCCAGTCGCGGCTGCGCGGCACGACGCTGATGGCGATCTCCAACCAGGAGGGGCACCTGGTGCTCGCGCCGGGCAACAAGTCCGAGCTGGCGTGCGGCTATTCGACGCTCTACGGCGACTCGGTCGGCGCGTACGGCCCGATCAAGGACGTCTACAAGACCGTCGTCTACGAGCTTGCGCGCTGGCGCAACCAGGCCGCCGCCGACCGCGGCCGGACCCCGCCGATCCCGGAGAACTCGATCGGCAAGCCGCCGAGCGCCGAGCTGCGCCCCGGCCAGGTCGACACCGACTCGCTGCCCGACTACGACGTGCTGGACCGGATCCTGGAGCTGTACGTCGACCGCGACCGGGGCCGCGAGGAGATCGTGGCGCAGGGCTTCGACGAGGCCCTGGTGACCCGGGTGCTGCGGATGGTGGACCACGCCGAGTACAAGCGGCGCCAGTACCCGCCGGGCACCAAGATCTCCGCGAAGGGCTTCGGGAAGGACCGGCGGCTGCCGATCACGAACCACTGGAGAGAGGGGGCCTGACGGCCCCGGCGGCCGCGCCCTCGGCGTCACCGGCGCTACCGGCGTGCGCGGCCCCAGCGGCGCTCCCGGCGCTCTCGGTGCCGTGCGCCACGATGCGGGAGCCGTCGGGCGCGCCGCGGTCCAGCAGTCCGGCGGCGACGGCGACGGCCAGGCCGACCGCGGCCAGTACGGCGCCGACCAGGGTGGGCGAGGTCCAGCCCCAGCCCGCCGACAGGGCCAGCCCGCCGACCCAGGCGCCGCCCGCGTTGGCGAGGTTGAACGCCGACTGGTTGGAGGCGGCGGCCAGGGTGGGGGCCTGCCGGGCCTTGTTCATCACCAGCATCTGGAGCGGGGTGGTGGTCAGGAACCCGACGGCGCCGATGACCACCACGCTCACCAGGGCCGCCCACTTGACCTGCGCGGTGAAGTGGAAGGCCGCCAGCACCAGCGCCAGCGCGGCCAGGGACCCGTAGAGGGTGGGGCGCAGCGCCCGGTCGGTGAGCGGTCCGGCGGCGAGCGCGCCGAGGGTCATGCCGATGCCGAAGAGGGCGAGGACGACCGGGACCGTACCGGCCGCGAAGCCGGTGACCTCGGTCATCATCGAGGCGAGGTAGCTGTAGACGGCGAAGATGCCGGCGAAGCCGAAGACCGTGGTGAGCAGGCCGAGCAGCACCTGGGGGTGCGCCAGGGCGCGCAACTCGCCGCCCAGCCCGGTGGGTTGCTCGGCCGGCAGCGGCGGGATCAGCCGGGCCAGGGACGCCATCGCGACCAGGCCGATGGCGGCCACGACGAGGAAGGTGGCGCGCCAGCCGAGGTGCTGGCCGAGCAGTGTCGCGGCGGGGACGCCGACGATGTTGGCGATGGTCAGGCCGAGGAACATGGTGGCGACCGCGCGGGCCTGGCGCCCCTCGCGCACCAGCCGGGCGGCGACCACCGCGCCGACGCCGAAGAACGCGCCGTGCGGCAGCCCGGCCAGCAGCCGGCCGGCGACCAGCAGGCCGAAGTCGGGGGCGAAGGCGGAGGCGAGGTTGCCGACCGTGAAGACCGCCATCAGCGCCACCAGCATCCGCCTGCGGGGGATGCGGGAGCCGAGGGCGGTCAGCAGGGGTGCGCCGATGACGACGCCGAGGGCGTAGGCGGAGACGAGGTAGCCGGCGGTGGGCACGGAGGTGCCCAGATCGTCCGCGACGTCGGGCAGCAGGCCCATCATCACGAATTCCGTGGTGCCGATACCGAAGGCCGAGATCGCGAGCGCGAGCAGAGCCAAGGGCATGGAGTGCCTTTCGGGGTGGGGTGGGCGCGTGCGGGTGCGCCGCGCGCTAAGTACACTTTTGGAACAAAGTCTCTCAGCCGCGGCGTTCCGGCGTGAAAACGGCACGTGAAAAGCCCGCTGCGGACGGGCGTCCGAAGCGGGCTGTCACGCTGTGACACACAGCGGCGAAAAGGGTCGGCGGCAGCTGTCAGATCTTGACCGTCGCCGCGACCGGGAGGTGGTCGCTGCCGGTGGCCGGCAGCACCCATGCCTTGACCGGATCGATCCCCTTCATCATGATCTGGTCGATCCGGGCCATCGGGAAGCCGACCGGCCAGCTGAAGCCGAAGCCGTCGCCCGCGGCACCCTGCGCGGAGCGCATCTGGGAGGTCAGCGGGGCCAGCGAGCGGTCGTTCATCGTGCCGTTGAGGTCACCGAGGAGCAGGACCTTCCGGACCGGGTCCTGGACGATCGCGTCACCGAGCGCCTTGGCGCTGCCGTCGCGCTGGTTGGCGGTGAAGCCCTTGTCGACGTGGACCCGCACGGAGGGCATGTGGGCGACGTAGACGGCGAATTGCCCGCCGTCGGCGGCGGTGACGGTGGCGCGCAGCGCCCGGGTCCAGCCGATCTTGATGTCCACCGGCCGGGCGTCGGTCAGCGGGCGCTTGCTCCACAGGCCCACGGTGCCCTGGACCGTGTGGTACGGATACGCCTGCGCCAGGCCCTTCTTGTACGTGGGCAGCGCGGCGCCGGTCAGCTCCTCCAGGGCCACCACATCGGCGCCGGACGCCACGATGTCCCGTGCGGTACCCGCCGGATCGGGGTTGCCCGCGTCGACGTTGTGGGTCAGCACCGTCAGATTGCCGCCGGTGCCCGACTTGTCGGTGATCTGCCCGCCGAAGAGGCCGGCCCAGGCGACGGCCGGCAGCAGCAGCGCCACCAGCGCGGTCGCCGACCGGCGCAGCACCGCGCAGAGCAGCAGCAGCGGGACGCCCAGCCCCAGCCACGGCAGGAACGTCTCCACCAAACTGCCCAGGTTTCCCACGGTGTTGGGGATCCGGGCGTGCAGCACCATCGCCAGCCCGAGGACGACCGCGAGCACCGCCAGGACGATGCCGCGCCGCCACATCCCCTCGGGGCGCCACCAGTTCCGCAGCCGCGCGGCCCGGGAACGGGCCCCGGCGGGCCCCTCGTCCTGCCCCGGCTCCGTCACGTACGCCTGCGCCATTCCGCCGTCCTCACTGCCTTGCCGCCCTGCTCCGGTCGGCCCCGCCTGTGATCATCGACCCTAGGCGACGCTCGTAAAACACGTTCTTAGATCCGCACCGCACCGGTCCGTGGACGGGCCCGCGGCACGCTCAGCCGAAAGCGTGTCCTCTCGACGGGGAGGACGGGCCGCCGGGCCGCCCGGGTTCCGCTCCCGGGCCTTCGTGACAGCGGCTGTGACAGAACGGGCATCGCCCGGTCATACGGCGCCCGCTCAGGGTCGTACCGTGCCCGGCGGATCCGCTTCGGGGCGGGGCCGTACGCCCTCCAGGACCATGTCGACGATCTCCTCCGAGAGCCCCTCGGGGAGTTCCTTCCAGTCGTGGAGGACGGCGCGGGCGAGCATCGGGCCGACGAAGAGGTCGACGAGGGCGTCCAGGTCCCGGTCGGCGCGGATCTCGCCGTTGGCCACCCCGCGCCGGAGCACGCCGAGCAGGGCCTCGTGGCGGGCCCGGACGACCGTCTCGTGGTATTCCGCCCACAGTTCGGGCTGCGCCTGGACGTGGCTGACGACGGTACGCAGCAGGGCGGAGCTGCGCTTGGCCAGGCCGCGGCGGCGCAGGAACTCCAGCAGGGAGACCAGGTCGTCGCGTACGGAGGTGCCGTCCAGGGGAGGGGTCGGGGCGTCCAGCGACCGCATCACGTCGAGCATCAGCGCGCTCTTGCCGGGCCAGCGGCGGTAGACGGTGGCCTTGCCCACGCCGGCCTCGCGGGCGATGCGCTCCATGGACAGCTCAGCTATGGAGCAGCCGTCCTCGATCAGCCGGAGCACGGCCTCGATGATGGCGGAGTCGGCCGCGGCGCTGCGCGGCCGGCCCCGGCGCCCGGGAGCCGCCGCACCCGCGCCCGCCCCGGCCGCCGCCCCGCCGTCTCCCGCCGCCCGGCTCATCGTGCTGCGCCCGCCTTCCACTCGTCCCGCGGCTCCGCCGCGCGCGGAGCCGGAGCCATTTTGCCCGGCAGGAAGGCCGCGACCACCACGGCCCCCAGCACCGAGACGGCGGCCGAGCCGAGCGCGGTGACGTGCATGGCATGGAGGAAGGCGTCGCGGGCGGAGTCGATCAGCGGCCGGCCGGCCGGGCCCATCCGGGCGGCGAGGCCGAGCGTCGCCTCGATGGATTCGCCGGCCGCGGCCCGGGCGGGTCCCGGCACCCCGGGCAGGGCGTCGAGCGTGCCCTGGATGCCGTCGCGGTAGGTCGTCGAGAGCAGCGAGCCGAGGACGGCGACGCCGAGGGTGCCGCCGACCTGCCGGAAGGTGTTGTTGAGCGCCGAGGCGGAGCCGGCCTTCTCGCGCGGCAGCGACTGCATGATCGCGACGGTGACCGGCGGCATGATGTGCGCCATGCCGGTGCCCTGGAGGAAGAACAGCAACTCCAGGGCCCAGAGGGGGGTACCGGTGCGCAGCATCCCCATCCCCGCCATCGTGACGGCCACCACCAGCATCCCGGAGGTGCACACCGCACGGGCCCCGAAGCGGTCCACGACGAGCCGGGCCCGCGGCGCGAAGATCAGCTGGGCGGCGGCCAGCGGCAGGATCAGCAGCCCGGACTGGAGCGGGCTGTAGCCGCGCACGCTCTGCACGTAGAAGACGATGAAGAACGTGACGCCCATCAGCGCGAAGAAGACCAGCGCGATGGCGGCGACGGCGGCCGAGAAGGCGGGCTTGCGGAAGTAGCCGATGTCGATGGACGGGTGGTCGCTGCGCTTCTGGTGGACCACGAACACCGCCAGGACCGCCAGACCGCCGAGGGCGGGGACCAGCACCTCGGGGGCGGCGAAGTCGTCGAGCTGGCCGCCCTTGATGATCCCGAAGACCAGCAGGACGAGGCCGACGACGGAGAGCAGCACCCCGACCGGGTCCAGCCTGCCGGGGGCGGGGTCCCTGGACTCGGGCACCAGGAGGATCATCGCGGCCAGCGCGAGCAGCACGATCGGGACGTTGATCAGGAAGACCGAGCCCCACCAGAAGTGGTCGAGCAGCAGCCCGCCGGCGATCGGGCCGATGGCGATGGCCAGGCCCACACCGCCGGCCCAGACGCCGATGGCCCGGGGCTGCTCCTCGCGCTCGAAGACGTTCATCAGGATCGCGAGCGTGGCCGGCATCACGAAGGCGCCGCCCAGCCCCATCAGCGCGCGGAAGGCGATCAGTTCGGCGGGCGAGACGGCGGCCGCGGCGAGCGCCGATCCGGCGCCGAAGACGGCCAGGCCGAAGAGGAGGACCTTCTTCCGGCCGATCCGGTCGCCGAGCAGGCCGGAGGTGAACAGCAGCCCGGCGAAGACCAGCGTGTAGGCGTTGATCGCCCACTCCAGCTCGCTCTGGGTGGCGCCGAGGCCCCCGGGGGCCGGGGTCGCGATGGTCTTCATCGCGACGTTGAGGATGGAGTTGTCCAGCACCACGATCAGCAGGCTGAGCATCAGGACGGAGAGGATCGCCCAGCGCCGGCGGTGGATGTGGTCGGGAATCCGTGGAGCGGCGGGTGCGCCCGGTGGGGGCGGTGAGGTGGCCATGGCGCCACCATACGCCGATATCGATACGGAACCGTTCCGTATCGATGAAACGGCGGACCGGACTGGGCCGGCCGGACCAGCGGACCCCTCCTCTTTTCCTTTGCGGCACGCCGTGCCAGCATGGTGGGGAGTCCGGAGACACCGTCAGGGTGCTTCGAGATGGAGAAACAGGAGCCGTCACCATGACGCAGCTTTCGCCTGCCCAGAAGCCGGCCGCGGGGGCCACCGCAGAGCCCACCGCCAAGCCCGCCGACAAGGAGAGCACCAAGTCGCTGTACGGGGGCACCAGCTCGCGCCGTATCACGGTCCGCGACATCGCCGCCGCCAAGGAGCGCGGCGAGAAGTGGCCGATGCTCACCGCCTACGACGCGATGACCGCCTCGGTCTTCGACGAGTCCGGGATCCCCGTCCTGCTCGTCGGCGACTCGATGGGCAACTGCCACCTCGGCTACGAGTCCACCGTGCCGGTCACGATGGACGAGATCACGATCCTGTCCGCCGCGGTCGTGCGCGGCACCAAGCGCGCCCTGGTCGTCGCCGACCTGCCGTTCGGCGCCTACCAGGAAGGCCCGGTCCAGGCGCTGCGCAACGCCACCCGCCTGGTCAAGGACGCCGGTGTCGGCGCCGTCAAGCTGGAGGGCGGCGAGCGCTCCGCGCACCAGGTGGAGCTGCTGGTCTCGTCCGGCATCCCGGTGATGGCGCACGTCGGGCTGACCCCGCAGTCGGTCCACGCCTACGGCGGCTACCCGGTCCAGGGCCGCGGCGAGGAGGCCGCCCAGCAGCTGCTGCGGGACGCCAAGGCGGTGCAGGACGCCGGCGCGTTCTCGGTCGTCCTGGAGGCCGTACCGGCCGAGCTGGCCGCCGAGGTGACCCGCTCGCTGCACATCCCCACCGTCGGCATCGGCGCGGGCCTGGACTGTGACGCCCAGGTGCTGGTGTGGACCGACATGGCGGGCCTCAACGCCGGCCGGGTGCCGCGGTTCGTCAAGCAGTACCTCCAGCTGCGGGAGCTGCTGGGCGGCGCGGCCAGGGCGTTCGCCGAGGACGTGGTCGGCGGCGCCTTCCCCGCCGAGGAGCACACCTTCCACTGATGCCCGGCCGACAGGCCGCCGACAGCCGCTCCTCAGGGGCTGTCGGCGGCCTGTCGGCGCGTTGTCGGTGGCGGCTGGCACCTTGGAGGGCATGACGCGACAGACGATAACCACCAAGGGCGGCAACGCCGTGGAGGTGCGCGGTCTGGTCAAGCACTTCGGCGAGGTGAAAGCCGTCGACGGGGTGGACCTGGACGTGCGGGAAGGCACCGTGCTCGGCGTGCTCGGCCCCAACGGCGCCGGCAAGACCACGCTCGTACGCTGCCTGTCCACCCTCCTGGTGCCGGACGCCGGACGCGCGGTGGTGGCGGGGTTCGACGTGGTGCGCCAGCCGCGGGCGCTGCGCCGCACCATCGGCCTGACCGGGCAGTACGCCTCGGTCGACGAGAAGCTCTCCGGCTGGGAGAACCTCTACATGATCGGGCGGCTGCTCGATCTGTCCCGCAAGGACGCCCGCAAGCGCGCCGACGAGATGCTGGAGCGGTTCTCGCTCACCGAGGCCGCCAAGCGGCCGGCCGCGAAGTACTCCGGCGGGATGCGCCGCCGGCTCGACCTCGCCGCCTCGATGATCGGCCGGCCGGCGGTCCTTTATCTGGACGAGCCGACCACCGGCCTCGACCCCCGCACGCGCAACGAGGTGTGGGCGGAGGTCCAGCGGATGGTGCGCGAGGGCGCCACGGTCCTGCTGACCACCCAGTACATGGAAGAGGCCGAGCAGTTGGCCGACGAGCTGACGGTCATCGACCGCGGCCGGGTGATCGCCGAGGGCCGGGTCGACGAGCTGAAGGCCAAGGTCGGCGGGCGCACCCTGCAGATACGGCCGACCGACCCGGGCGAGCTGGACCGGATAGCCGGCGTGATCGCCGAGGCCGGACTGGACGGCATCGCCGGTGCCACCGCCGACCACGACGGGGGCGTGGTCAACGTCCCGATCATCAGCGACGAGCAGCTGACCGCGGTCGTCGCGGTGCTCGGCCGGCAGGGCTTCGCGCTCGCCGGGATCAGCACCCATCTGCCCAGCCTGGACGAGGTGTTCCTGGCGATCACGGGCCAGAAGTCCTCCGAGGCGGACCGCCCGGAGAGCACGTCGGACGACCAGCAGTACGCGGAGGTATCGGCATGAGTGCCGCGACGATGACGGCGCCCCTGGCCAAGCCCGGCGCCGACGAGGGCCGGATCGGCCTCCGCGCCAACCTGCGGCACATCGGCGCGCTGGTCCGGCGCAACGCCCTGCAGATCAAGCAGGACCCGGAGTCGATGTTCGACGTCCTGCTGATGCCGGTGATCTTCATCCTGCTGTTCACCTACGTCTTCGGCGGCGCGATCGCCGGCAAGGGCAACCAGCACGAGTACATCCAGCGTCTGGTGCCCGGCATGATGGCGATGATGGGCATGAACATCGCCATGGCGGTGGGCTCCGGCGTCAACGAGGACTTCCGCAAGGGCGTGATGGACCGCTTCCGGACGATGCCCATCGCCCGGTCCTCGGTCCTGATAGCCAAGATCGTCGTCGAGATCGGCCGGATGCTGGTCGCCATCGCGATCCTGCTCGGCATGGGCTTCCTGCTCGGCTTCGAAATCCGCGGCACGATCCCGGAGTTCCTCGGGGCGGTCGTGCTGTCCACGCTCTTCGGCGCCGCCCTGATGTGGATCTTCATTCTGCTGGGTCTCTCGGTGAAGACGCCGCAGGCGGTGCAGGGCATGGCGATGCTGGTGCTGATGCCGCTGCAGTTCGGTTCGTCGATCTTCGCCCCGCCGACGTCGATGCCCAGCTGGCTGGAGGGCTTCACCGAAGTCAATCCGCTCTCCACGCTGGCGGACGCGGCCCGGGCGCTGCTCAACGGCGAGGGCGCGGTGGCACACCCGGCGCTGATCACCCTCGGCTGGACGGTCGCCATCACGGCCGTGGCCATGCCGCTCGCGGTCGCGAAGTTCCGCAAGAAGACCTGACGCGCGCCCCGCAGGGGACCTGCCTCCGCCCGGCTCGCGTCACACGAGGGCGGTGGCCTCTTCGATCGAGAGGGCACCGCCTTCGGCGTACGCGGCTTCGTACGCCGGATCGCCCAGCAGGGCGCGGGCGGAGCGCTCCGCACGGGCCCGGTCGTCGCGGACGGCCAGCGGCTGCACGTGCGAGGCGGCCCGCAGCGCGTCGTAGGCACCGACCAGCCGAGCCGCGTCCCGGGCGCCGGCCGCGCCACGCACCGCCATCAGCGCCCGTGCGCCGGTGAGGAGTTGGACCACCGGCAGGTCCGGCGCGACCATCTGCGCCATGGAGTCCCCGGTCAGCTCCAGCGCCGCCCGCATCCGCAGCAGGAGGTCCTCGCCGTGCCGCCCCTCCGCCACGTCCACCGAGACCAGCATCGCCTCCAGCAGCCCCAGGAAGATGTCCGGGCTGCGCGCGACGAACACCTCCCGCACCGCTTCGAGTTGTTCGCGGGCCTCGTGGAAGCGCTCCGCCATCGTCAGCATCATGGCCAGCATCAACCGGGCGAAGGGCACCGCGTCCCGGCCGCTGTTGCGGTCCTGCGCGTCGTCCAGCACCTCGCGCAGCATCCGCTCCCCCTCCTCCGGCCGGCCGTCCTCGATCATCAGCGCGCCCAGCCGGGTGCGCAGCAGCAGGGTCTGGCCGTGCGCGCCCAGCGCCTCGGCGTGCAGCATCGCCGCCCGGTAGTCGCGCGCCGCGAGCGCGTACGCACCGCGCTTCTCCTCGGACTCACCGCGCCCCGCCAGCGCCTCGGCCGCGCCCCAGGCGTCGCCCAGCCGCTGGAAGATCCGCAGCGACTCGTCGGCGTCCTCGGTGGCCTGCGCCAGCCCGCCGGGGCGGTCGTTGAGGATCTTGGAGCGCAGCTGGAGGACGTACGCCAGCTCCCAGTCGTAGCCGAAGTCCCGGCAGGCGCGCACCGCGCCGTCGGTCAGCCGCGACAGCTCCTCCCACTGACCGCTGATCAGCACCGCGAAGTACCAGAGGACCCCGGGCACCTTGCAGGTCTGCGGCATACCGCTGCGGTACGCGGTCAGCATCCCCGCCAGCTCCTCCTTCATCTCCGGGCTGCGCAGCGCCTCCATGTCGTTCTCGCTGGAGAGCGCCACCAGCCGCACCTCGCGGCGGGCCTCCAGCAGTTGCTCGGGGGCCATCGGCGGCGGGCTGTCGATGGGCCGCTCGTGGAGGTCGGGGGCGGGTTCGACGGGCGGCACGAAGGGGTTGGGGCCGAGTGCGCCGGCCGCCGTCGCCCAGGTGTGGCCGTCGCTGCGGTGGTCGCGCAGCGACCAGAACCACTGCAGGGACAGCACCAGGCACAGCGCCTCGTGCTCGTCGCCCGCGGCCAGCGCCCGGCGCAGCGCGGTGCGCAGGTTGTCGTGCTCCAGCTCCAGCCGGTCGATAGCGGCCCGCTGCCCGGGGCCGCGCAGCAACGGATCGGTGGTACGCGCCAGTTCGCGGTACGCGACCAGATGGCGGCGCTCGGCCGCGGTCCGCTCCCCGGCCTCGTCCAGCCGCTCCCCGGCGTACTCCCCCACCGTCTCCAGCAGCCGGTAGCGCATCCCGCCGACGCCGCTCTCCTTGCCGCCCGGGGCCGCCACCACCAGCGACTTGTCGATCAGCGAGCCCAGCAGCCCGGCCACCTCGTCCGCGTCGACGCCGTCGCCCGCGCACACCTCCTCGGCGGCGGCCAGGTCGCAGCCGCCGGCGAACACCGACAGCCGCCGCAGCACCGCCCGTTCGGGCTCGTCGGTCAGGTCCCAGGACCAGTCCACCACCGCGCGCAGCGTCTGCTGGCGCGGCAGCACGGTCCGGCTGCCGCTGGTCAGCAGCCGGAAGCGGTCGTCCAGCCGGTCCGCGAGCTGCCGCGGCGTGAGCAACCGCAGCCGGGCGGCGGCGAGTTCGATGGCCAGCGGCAGCCCGTCCAGCCGGCGGCAGATCTCGGCACAGGCCGCCGGATCGTCCGCCACCCGGAAACCGGGGGAGGCGGCGGCCCCCCGCTCGGCGAGCAGCCGCAGCGCCACCGGGTCCGGCAGCGGCTCGACCGGCCGCAGCACCTCGCCCGGCACGGCCAGCGGCTCCCGGCTCGTCGCCAGCACCGTCACCCCGGGACAGACGGCCAGCAGCCGCTCCGCCAACTCGGCGGCGGCGCCGATCACATGCTCGCAGTTGTCCAGGACCAGCAGCATCCGGCGGCCCGCGCAGTGCTCGGCGAGCCGGGCGTGCGGATCCCGGGCGGTCGGGTCGGAGGCGGCCCGCAGCCCCTCGGCGGTGCTACCGCGCACGACCGTCTCGCGCGCCCCGAGCGCGGTCAGCACCGCCTCCGGCACGGTCCGCGGATCGTCCACCGGCGCCAGCTCCGCCAGCCAGACGCCGTGCGGCCAGGCCTCCGGCAGCGCCGCCGCGGCGGCCTCGGCGCCCTCCTGCGACAGCCGGGTCTTGCCGGCGCCGCCCGGCCCCAGCAGCGTCACCAGCCGGTGCGCGGCCAGATCGCCCCGCAGCGCGGCCAGGTCGTGGTCCCGCCCCACGAAAGAGGTCAGGCGCGCCCGGAGGTTACCGGGGCGCGCGGCCGGGACGGGCGGGGCGAGCGGAGAGCCGGCGGCGACGGGGGCTGCGGGGGTGCCGTGGGGAGTGGGGGCACCGCCGGGAGTGGGAGCGCCGTCGGGGCCGGGCATCCCGTAGGCCGCGGGAGCCGCGGGGGTGCCCGCCACGGCGCCCCGCGGCACCGTCCCCGGCCGCAGCAACGCGCCGTGCAGGGCGCGCAGTTCCGGGCCGGGGTCGGCGCCCAGGCGGTCGGCGAGTTCGCTGCGTATCTCCTCGTAGGCGGCCAGCGCCTCGGCGCTGCGGCCGGCGTCCCGCAGAGCGCGCAGCCGCAGGGCCTGGAGGGGCTCGTCGAGCGGGTTGTCCTGGCACAGCGCGACGAGGGTGGGCAGCGCCTGGGCGGCCCGGCCCAGCGCCAGATCGGCGGCGAGGCGGGTGCGCCGGGCCTCCAGCCGCCGGCTCTCGGCGCGGGCCGCCTCGACGGCCGCGTCGGGCAGGTCGGCGAGCGCCGGGCCGCGCCAGAGCGCCAGCGCCTCGTCCAGCAGGACGGCGGCGCGGGCCGGGTCGGCGTCGTCGAGCGCCCGGCCGCCCTCCGCCGCAAGCCGCTCGAAGCGGTGCAGGTCGACGGCGTCCGGCTCGGCGCACAGCAGATAGCCGCCGTCGACGGAAGCGACGGCGGTACGGCCGAGGGCTCGGCGCAGCCGGCCGACCAGCGCCTGGAGGGCGCCGGGCGCGTCGGCCGGCGGGTCCATGCCCCAGACGTCGGCGATCAGGGCGTCCGCGGTCAGCGCCCGGCCCGGGCGCAGCGCGAGCGCGGCGAGCAGGGCGCGCAGCCGGGGACCGCCGAGGGCGACGGGGCTGCCGTCGGCCCGGCCGGCCTGTGTGGTGCCGAGGATTCCGTAACGCACCGGCCCATTGTCGTGCAATGCCGGGCGTGCGCGCGTACCGAGCGGGCGGTAGGGGCGGTTCCGGTTCGGCGCGGGGATCCGGGACGGGGGAACGCAGGTGTCCTGGCATCCGTGGACGGGCGTATCCGGGCGGTCAGGAGCCGGGCCCGGCGCGGGCACGCGGTCCGGGCACGGTTCCGGGTCCGCCGCCGGGAATCCGTGCGCCGACCGCCGCAGCGCGGATACGGTCGGGGCTGCCCGTCCCGAGACCCCTGGAGCCCGCTACCGATGACCACCGCATTCCCACGCGCCGACCGCCGCGTCAGCCCGGTCTTTCTCGCGCTCGTCGCCGTCATGGCGGTGTCCGGCTGGGCCGTCTGGAGCGGAAGGGCGGCGTCCGCCACCGGCTTCGCGGTCTTCGTGTGCGTGGTGTCCGGCTGGGTGGTGTCGCTGTGCCTGCACGAGTACGCGCACGCCCGCACCGCGCTGCACAGCGGCGACATCTCCGTGGGCGCCAAGGGCTATCTCACCCTGAACCCGCTCAGGTACACCCATGCGCTGCTGAGCATCGTGCTACCGGTGATCTTCGTCATCATGGGCGGGATCGGGCTGCCGGGCGGCGCGGTGTTCATCGAACGCGGCCGGATCCGGGGACGCTGGCGGCACAGCCTGATCTCGGCGGCCGGGCCGCTGACCAACATCCTGTTCGCGGCGGTGGTCAGCGCACCGTTCTGGCTGCACGGCCTCGACGGCGTACCGGACCCGTTCCGCTACGCGCTGGCGTTCCTCGCGCTGCTCCAGGTGACCGCGGCGATCCTGAACTTCGTGCCGGTACCCGGACTGGACGGCTACGGCGTGATCGAGCCCTGGCTGTCCCCCGGCCTACGACGGCAGGTCGAGCCGTTCGCGCCGTTCGGCCTGCTGGCGGTCTTCGGGCTCCTGTGGGTGCCGGAGGTCAACCAGGTCTTCTTCGACCTGGTCCACACCGTCCTGCGGACCCTGGGCGTCACCGCCTGGGACAGCTACTGGGGCCAGGAGTTCTTCCGCTTCTGGCAGGGCGCACCGCAGATTCCGCGGACCGGCGCGCTGTAGGGCGTCAGCCCGACGCCGCGGCGCGGCGCGCCTGCTCCAGCTTCGCCTTGCGTACGTAGAACCACGCCATGTTGCTGGAGACGCCCGCCAGCAGGACCCAGACGATGCCGATGAAGCTGCCCTCGACGAAGGAGAGGACCGCCGCGGCGACGGCGAGGACGCACACGACGAGGGCGAGGACGGCAAGGCGCCGGTCCGGGCCGGACGGGGGCAGGGAGGGCATGGGGCGGGCTCCTGTCGGGGATGGGACGGTCCGTCCCAGTGTCCCCCATGGCCCGCGGAGGACCGCCCTCCGCCCCCTCTCCCCCTTCGGGGAGGGAGAGGGGGCGGGTTCCGTCAGACGTCGGTGACCCGGAGTCCGGCGTGGGCCTTGTAGCGGCGGTTGACCGAGATCAGATTGGCGACCAGGGACTCGACCTGGTGGGCGTTGCGCAGCCGGCCGGCGAAGACGCCGCGCATACCGGGGATGCGGGCGGCGAGCGCCTGGACCAGGTCGGTGTCGGCGCGGCTCTCGCCCAGCACCATCACATCGGTGTCGATCTCCGCGATCTCCGGGTCCTGGAGCAGCACCGCGGAGAGGTGGTGGAAGGCGGCGGTGACCCGGGAGTCCGGCAGCAGGGCGGCGGCCTGCTCGGCGGCGCTGCCCTCCTCCGGCTTCAGCGCGTAGGCGCCCTTCTTGTCGAAGCCGAGCGGGTTGACGCAGTCGATGACGAGCTTGCCGGCCAGTTCCTCGCGCAGCGACTCCAGGGTCTTGCCGTGGCCGTCCCACGGCACCGCGACGATCACCACGTCGCTGCGCCGGGCGCAGTCGGCGTTGGCGAGGCCCTCGATGCCCAGGCCCAGTTCCGCGGCCGCGGTCTGCGCCCGCTCTGCCGCCCGGGAGCCGATGATCACCTTCTGGCCGGCCTTGGCGAGCCGGTAGGCCAGGCCGCGGCCCTGGTCGCCGGTGCCGCCGAGGACGCCGACCACCAGGCCGGAGACGTCCGGGAGGTCCCAGGGGTCGCGGGGCGCCGGCTTGGCGCCGGCGGGAGCGGACGAGGCAGACGGAGCGGACGAGGCGGGCGGGGTCGTGGCAGCGTCGGAAGTAGTCATGACAGCGATACTGTCACGCCCGGACGGGCACGCCGAGGCGCGGTCCTGAGACGCCCCTCCCCCCTGCCGTCCCACCCCCGCGACCACGGCGGAACGCCCTACTGCCCTACCGTCCGGCCGCCCTCCCCCGCCTCACGACTTCACGCTCCCCTCCGTCAGCCCCGTGCGCCAGTAGCGCTGGAGGACCGTCATCAGCACCATCAGCGGCAGTACGGACAGCAGCGCACCGCCCACCGTGTACTGGTAGAGCACCGGTTGCCGGTCCGCGTAGCCGGTCCAGCTGGTCAGGCCCAGCTGGACCGGGTAGAGGTCGGAGTCGGAGAGCATGACCAGCGGCAGGAAGTAGTTGTTCCAGATGTGGACGAACTGGAAGAGGAAGACGGTCACCAGCGCGGGGGTCATCAGCCGCAGCCCCAGCCCGCCGAAGATCCTGGCCTCGCCCGCGCCGTCGATCCGGGCCGCTTCCAGGAGCGCGTCGGGGACCGCGGCGGCCGCGTAGATCCGGCAGAGGTAGACGCCGAAGGGGCTGACCGTGCTGGGGACGAGCACCGCCCAGTAGGTGTTCGCCAGGCCCATCGCGCTGAAGAGGAAGTACAGCGGCAGGGCGAGCGCCGTACCGGGGATCAGCACCCCCGCCAGCACCACGTTGAAGATCGTCTCGCGCCCGCGGAACGGGAACTTGGCCAGCGCGTAGCCCGCCGCGGCGGAGAGCAGGGTGGCGCAGACCGCGCCGATCCCGGCGTAGAGCAGGGAGTTGGCGAACCAGCGGGCGTAGACGCCGTGGTCGTGGGTGAGGACCTCGGCGAGGTAGCGGAGGGGGTGCGGATGGCGGGAGAACCAGAGGCCGAAGGTGCCGAAGAGGTCGGCGCTGTTCTTGGTGGCGGAGACGACCAGCCAGTAGACGGGCACCAGGAAGTAGAGGGCGGCGACGGCCAGCAGCGCATTGGTGATGATGCGGTGGCGGAGCGGGGGCCGGGTCATCCGCGCTCCTTTCCCCGCCCGCCGACGAGGCGGAGGAAGCCGAACGACGCGGCGCACGCCACCAGCGCCAGCAGTACCGCCTCGGCCGCCGCCAGCTGCTGGTTGTTCCCGACGAACGCCTCGCTGTAGGCGTGCAGGTTGGGGGTGTAGCCGGAGTCGATGGCGGAGCTGAGCGGGCGCAGCACCATCGGCTCGGCGAACAGCTGGAGGGTGCCGATGATGCTGAACACGCAGGTCAGTACGAGCGCGGGCCGGATCAGCGGGAGTTTGATGTGCCGGGCGACCTGCCAGGCGTTCGCGCCGTCGATGCGCGCCGCCTCGTAGAGCTCGCCGGGGACCGCCTTGAGCTGGGCGATCAGCACCAGCATGGTGTAGCCGGTGAACTGCCAGGTGACGATGTTGGCGAGGGACCACAGCACGCTGCCGCGGGAGAGGAAGTCGACGTTCCAGCCCGCGGATTGGGCGATCTTCACCAGCGGGCTGATGCCCGGTACGTAGAGGAAGCCCCAGAGGATCGAGGCGATCACCCCGGGCACTCCGTACGGGAGGAAGAAGGCGCTGCGGAAGAAGGTGACCGCGCGGGCGGAGGCGCTCTCCAGGAGGAGCGCGAGGCCGGTGGCGAGCACGGTCATCAGCGGGATCTGGACGGCGCCGAAGAGCAGCACCCGGCCGAAGCCGGCCAGGAACCGGGCGTCGGCGAGCGCCTGGGCGTAGTGGGCGAGGCCCGCGAAGACCTCGCGCTCCTGGCCGCCGAGACCGAGCGGGCCGGTGCGTTCGGTCCGCTGGAGGCTGGTCCACAGGGCGTAGCCGATGGGGGCCAGGAAGCACAGGCCGAAGAGCGAGAGGAAGGGCAGCAGGAACCCGGCCGCGGCGCGGGCGTCGCGGGCCCGGGTGCGGCTGCGGGACGCCGCCCGGCGCCGGCGGCCCGCGGCGGGGCGCGGCGGTTCCGGACCGGCCGCCGCGGGGGCCTGGGGGCGGACCGGCGTGTCCCGGCTCACCCGCCGCTCTCCGCCTTCAGGCCCTTGCCCTTGAGGTCGGCGACGGTCTGGTCCTGCACCTTCCGCAGCACGGAGCGGAACGAACTCCCGTCGGCGAGCGCGTCGGTGAAGGCGTCGCCGAGCCGCTGGTAGAGGGTGTCCACGCCCGGTCCCCACCGCCACCGGGTGTCGACATGCGCCGCGGCGTCCGCGAACACCGTGCTGTACGCCTGGCCGCCGAAGAAGTCCCGGTCGGCGTCGAGGGCGGTGGGGGCATAGCCCGTTCTGGCGCTGGGGAAGCCGTAGCCGCCGGAGATCAGCAGCGCGAGGGACTGCGGGTCGGTGTTGAGCCAGAGCGCGAAGTCCAGGGCGTCCTTGGGGTAGGCGGCCTGCGCGAAGACGGCGGTGGTCGAGCCGCCCCAGTTGGCGTACGCCCGGCCACCGGGCTGCCACTGCGGCAGCGGGGCGGCCCGCCACTTCCCCTTGGTGCCGGGCGCGTTGCCGGCGAGCAGCGCATCGCCCCAACTGGCGCCCACCCAGGCCGGGATGGCGCCGGTCTGGATGTCCTTGTACCAGGCGTTCTGGCGGTCCGGGATGGTCTTGACGAGCCGCTGCCGGACGAGGGACTCCCAGTAGTCGGCGACCTTGCGGGTGGGCCCGTCGTCGAGGTGCACGATCCAGGTGTCGCCCCGGGTGGCGTACCAGGCGGCGCCGGCCTGCCAGGCCAGTCCCGCGAAGCGGTTGCCGTTGGTGGGGGCGAAGGTGTCGATCCAGGCGCCGTGCCGGCGGATCGCCCTGGCGGCGGCCTCGTACTCGTCCCATGTCCCGGGGACCCGTACTCCCCACCGGTCGAAGAGGTCCTTGCGGACGAACAGCCCCATCGGCCCGGACGCCTGCGGAATCGCGTAGATCCCCTTCCCGAAGACGGACTGCTGCCACTGCCAGCCGACGAACTCGCCGCGGTGCCGGGCGGCGCCGAGCGGGGCGAGGTCGCGCAGGCCGTTGTCGAGCAGGAAGCCGGGGACCACCGGGAACTCGATCTGGCCCAGGTCGGGCGGGTTGCCGGCCTTGATGGCGGCGTGCATCTTCGCGTACTGCTGGCCGTTGACGGCGGAGACCTTCTCGACCCTGACCTGCACCTCGGGGTTGCGGCGGTTCCACAGGTCGACGGGCCGGTCGATGCCCGGCACCCAGGACCAGAAGGCGAGGGTGATCTTCTGCCCCTTCTTCCGCTCCTTGGGGGCGCCGCCGTCCGGACCGGCCCCGCAGCCGGCGAGCGTCAGGCCGGCAGCGGCCCCGGCCGCCGCGCCCAGCACCGCTCTCCGCCGCGGCGCGCCCCTGGCCGTACCGCCGCTCGTACCGCCGTCGGTCGCACCGCTGCTGGTCATGCCGCTGCTGGTCATGCCGGCTCCTTGAGGGGGATGCGGCGGAAGGTGAGGGTCTCGTACGCGCCGAAGTCGCCCGTCTCGTAGAGGAGTCCGACGCTGCCCCGGTCGAGGCGTACGAGGTCGGAGTAGCCGGCCGGGAGCCCGCTGACGGTGTGTGCGGTGCGCCAGGTCCGCCCGCCGTCGCGGCTGGCCCGCAGGGTCATCAGGGCGCGCGCCTCGGGGTGCGCGGGCCCGGAGAAGAGCAGTTCGCCGCGGTCGTCGAGGTACAGGGCGCTGCCCTGGACCCGCGGCCCGGCCAGCGCCGCCTGGGGCCGGAAGGGGCGGACCAGGCGCTCGCCGCCGTCCGTGGAGACCGCGTCGAGGCGGCGCCAGGCGGCACTCGCCGCGTTGCGGGCGTTCACATAGACGGTGCCGCCGGGGAGTTCGGCGGCGGTGGTCTCGTTGGGCGCGGCGATCCGGCCGGTGCCGGGGTGGTCGTGGTCGACGTAGCCGATGCGCCAGGTGGCGCCGCCGTCGTCGCTGAGCAGCGCGTGCCCGCCCTCGTAGCGGGGTTCGGTGCCGGTGTCCCCCGGGGCGGTGGGCGGGAGGGAGTGGTTGGCGGGGACGACCAGCCGGCCGGCGTGCGGGCCGTGGCGCAGGTGCAGCGCATGACCGGGCCCGGTGGCGTACCACCGCCAATGGGGCTGCTTGGCCTCGTCGGTGATCTCGCGGGGAGCGCTCCAGCTCGCGCCGTCGTCGTCGCTGTACTGGAGCCAGACGCGGCGGCCGTCGGCCGGTGCGACCTCGCCGCGGCGGATGCGGTCCTCGTTGGCGTCGGCGGCGCTGTGGACCTGGACGAGCAGCACCCGGCCGCCGGCGAGCACGACCGGGGCGGGGTTGCCGGCCGTGCCGGTGCCGTTGCGGGCGACGCACTGCAGCGGGCCCCAGGTGCGCCCGCCGTCCGCGGAGCGCTTGAGGACGAGGTGGATCTCGCCGGAGTCGGCGGCCGAGGAGACCCGGCCCTCGGCGAACGCGAGCAGGGCCCCCGAGCGCGCCCGCACCACGGCCGGGATCCGGAAGCTCGTGTACCCCTCGGTCCCGGCCCGGTACGGCACCGAACTCCCGTACCACGGTGCGTCCTCGTAGGGCGGAGAGCCGGCGGACGGCTCCGGGTCCGCGGGCGGCGGTGCGCTCTCGCGCGGCTCCCAGCGCTCGTGCGGCTCCGAGGTCCCGTACGGCTCCGAGGTCTCGTACGCCACGGGTCACCCCTCAACTGGGCAAGGACGTAGGATGTCCCTTGTCCTGCGGACCATAGGCAGCGCCCAACTGACCGTCAAGGCACCGCACATGGTGCATTTCCGTGTCGGCAACGGCCCCGTCAACACCGGGCGAAATCCCGGTGAACGGGACGAATGGCGACATGGCGACATCGCGGACGACTGCCGACGACCGCCGTTCACCGGGGGCCCGCGGCCTTCCCTCCCGCGCCCCGCCCCGCCGCCTCTGCCTCTGCCTCTGCCTCTGCCTCTGCCGCTACGACGCCGGCCCCCGCTCCCTCCCGGTGAGCCGCCGGCGGATGCCGTCGAAGTGACGGTGCATCGCGGCCACCGCGCGGTCGCCGTCGCCCGCCTCCAGCGCGTCGACGATCTCCTGGTGCCGGCGGTAGGTCACCTGGGGGTCCTGCCGGTCGTCGGCCAGGTCCTCGCGGACCCGGCGCAGGGCCGCCCAGAACGCGTCCAGCACCTCGCTCAGCAGGTGGTTGCCCAGCGAGCGATACAGGGCGAGATGGAACGCCCGGTCGGTGGCGCTCTGCACCTGGCCGCCGCGCGCCTCCTCGGCCATCCGCTGCACCAGCCCCTTGAGGACGGTCAGGTCCGCGGCGGGCAGATCGCGCGCGACGGTGCCGATCAGCCCCGCCTCCAGGGCCTCCCGGACCTCCATCAGCTCGTACAGGCTCGGCTCCCCCTGGAGGTGGCGGACCGCGGCGCGGAAGGCGACGCCCTCGACGAACGGCTCCAGGCTGAGCGCGCCGACGTAGGTGCCGAAGCCGTGCCGGATCTCCACGATCCGCATCGCCTGGAGGGCCTTGAGCGCCTCGCGGACCGAGTTGCGGCTGACGTCGAGCATGGCGACCAGCTCGGCCTCGGTGGGCAGCGGGTCGCCCGGGGTCAGCCTGCGCCGCAGGATCAGCTGCTTGATCCGCGCCTGGACGTCCTCGGCCATCGTCCCTCGCGCCATGCCTATCGCCCTCTTCCTCTGCCGCGCCCTCACCTGCCGCGCGCCGCCGGCCCGTTCGGCCCGCGCCGGGGCCGGAAATCCTTGACCGTGCGCCTGCGCGCATGCCTATTGTGACCGCGGCATCGGACCTCCCATGTCCTTTGTCCCAGCTCAGAGCCGCCTTTGGAGGCCCCATGGCACTCCCCGTCCCCCTGCACGGCGTCATCCCCCCGGTCTGCACCCCGCTCGACGCGCGCGGCGAGGTCGACACCGCCTCCCTCGCCCGCCTGGTCGAGCACCTCCTCGACGGGGGCGTCCACGGCCTGTTCGCGCTCGGCTCCACCAGCGAGGTCGCTTACCTGACCGACCGTCAGCGCGCGGTCGCCCTGGAGACCGTCGTCGCGGCCGCGCGCGGCCGGGTCCCGGTGCTCGCCGGAGTCATCGACACCACCACCGCCCGCGTGCTCGACCACGCCAGGGCCGCCGCCCGGCTGGGCGCCGACGCGCTGGTCGCCACCGCCCCCTTCTACACCCGCACCCACCCCCGCGAGATCGCCGCCCACTTCCGCCACCTGCGCACCGCCGCCGGCCTGCCCCTCGTCGCGTACGACATCCCCGCGGCCGTACACAACAAGCTCACCCCGGCCCTGGTCCGCGAGCTGGCCGCGGACGGCACGCTCGCCGGGCTGAAGGACAGCAGCGGCGACGACGGCTCGCTGCGCCGGCTGCTGGTCTCCCTCGGCGGCAGAACCGCCCGCCCGACCGGCCCGGCGCCCGGCTTCGCCGTCCTCACCGGCTCCGAACTCACCGCGGACGCCGCCCTGTTGGCGGGCGCGGACGGCGTCGTCCCGGGCCTGGGCAACGTCGACCCGGCGGGCTATGTCCGCCTCTACGACGCCGCGCGGGCCGGCGACTGGCCCCGGGCCGCCGCCGAACAGGAGCGCCTGGTCGCCCTGTTCGCGATGACCGACGCCGGCCCGGAGAGCGAGATGGGCCGCAGCTCCTCGGCCCTGGGCGCCTTCAAGGCGGCGCTCCAGCTCCTCGGCGTGATCGACGGGCGCGCCACGGCGCTGCCGCAGATCCCGCTGAGCGAGGAAGCGGTGAGGGAGGTAGGACGTCGGCTGAGCGACGCGGGCCTGCGGCCGGCCCCGTAACCGGTCGGCCGGCCTCCCGGCCGGACACCGGCACCCTGGCCCCGCGTCCAGGAACCTTCGTCCCGCCCCCTCGCCCGGCGCTCCCCTCCGGCGTCCCCGACCGGCCTCCGTACGGGTGACGCCGCGCCGAGCGGCCCCCCGGCGGCCCGGCGCTGCGGCAGTATGCCGCGCCATGGATGCCGTACGAGTCGCCCTGCTGCGCGAGGTCCTCGCCGGAACCGAGTGGGTGCAGGCCAGCCGCCGGTTCGCCGGTTCCCTGCGGGCCGCGGTCGCCCCGCACGGCGGCGGGCTGCTACTGGTCGGCAGCGCCACGTACGAGCCCTGGCACCTGGCCGCCCACCTGGACGACGAGGCCGCCTGGTCGGGCCTGCCGGAGCTGTCACCGACCCTGGTGCGCCACCGGGTCCCGGGCGGGGCGCCCGCGCATCTCGCGGTCGGGCTGGGGCGGCTGGCGGCGGCCGGCCGCGGTGCGACGCTGCTGGTGGTGACGCCGGGGCAGCCGGGCGCCGGGCTGCTGGAGCGGGTGCACGACGCCCGCCGCAACGGCGCCACGGTGCTCGCCCTGGACGGCGGCGACCGCGATCTGCACTCCCTGGCCCATGACGCGCTGGCCGCTCCCCCGCCCCCGCCCGAGGGCGCCGCGCAGGGCCAGGACCTGGACCTGGACACCGTCCAGCACCTGGTCAGCGCCGCCGCCGGGGAGAACGGCGGGCCCGCGCCCCGGCGCCACCGCCGCTTCCGCGACCGCCTCTCCCGCCTCGCCGACAGCCTCTCGGCCCCGCCCCCGCCCCGCTGGTAGCCACCCGGCCGCGGCTACCGACCCGGCCCACCGCCCACGAGGACGGAGACCGCCCTACGAGGACCGGGGCGTCCTCCTCCAAGGACCGTCGGACGTCCTACGACCAGGACGGGGGATGCCCTACGAGGACGGGGGCTCGCCCCCGTCGTCGCCCTCGCCCTTCCCCATGTCGTGCCACTTGGGGTCGGTCTCCCACTCCAGGTTCCGCTCGCGCGCGGTGTCCATGGCGTGGGCCGCCTCCTCGCGGGTGTCATACGGGCCGAAGCGGTCGGCCGCCCGGCACTGGGGGCCCTCCTCGACCGTCCCGTGCTTGAGGCAGTAGAACCACTCGCCCGGCTTGCCGACCGTCCGCCGCTTGAACAGCGCCATTGCCGCCTCCCGTACCTGGCTCCTGTGCCACCATCCTGCCCGACGGCCCGCGGATACACTCGCTGGCATGTCTGGCCAGTCGCTTCTTGTCCCGGGGAAGATCTCCCCCACCCGCCCCGTCCCCGCCTCGATCCCGCGCCCCGAGTACGTCGGCAAGGCCGCACCCTCCCCGTACACGGGCCCCGAGGTGCAGGACTCCGACACGGTCGAGCGGATGCGGATCGCCGGCCGGATCGCCGCGCAGGCGATGGCGGAGGCCGCCAAACTGATCGCACCGGGCGTGACGACCGATGAACTGGACCGGGTCGCCCACGAGTTCATGTGCGACCACGGCGCCTACCCCTCCACGCTCGGCTACCGCGGCTTCCCCAAGTCCCTGTGCTCCTCGCTCAACGAGGTCATCTGCCACGGCATCCCGGACTCGACCGTCCTGCAGGACGGCGACATCGTGAACCTGGACGTGACCGCGTACATCCACGGCGTGCACGGCGACAACAACGCCACCTACCTGTGCGGCGACGTGGACGAGGAGTCCCGGCTGCTGGTGGAGCGCACCCGTGAAGCGCTCAACCGCGCGATCAAGGCTGTCAGGCCGGGCCGCCAGATCAACATCATCGGCCGGGTCATCGAGTCCTACGCCAAGCGCTTCGGCTACGGCGTGGTCCGCGACTTCACCGGGCACGGCATCAACTCGTCCTTCCACTCCGGCCTGATCGTTCCGCACTACGACAGCCCGCACCACGCCACGGACATCAAGCCCGGGATGACCTTCACCATCGAGCCGATGCTGACGCTGGGCACGTACGAGTACGACATGTGGGAGGACGGCTGGACGGTGGTCACCAAGGACCGCAAGCGCACCGCGCAGTTCGAGCACACGCTGGTGGTGACGGAGACCGGGGCGGAGATCCTCACGCTGCCCTGATGCTCCCCTGATGCAGCCCTGATTCGGACAGGGGTAGGGTTTTTACCGACAGCTTGTCGGGAACACATTGACCGGGGCGATCCGCCGTAGTTGGGTAACGCCGAGTTATCAGGCTGCGGCGCCCCGCGTTCCCGGGGCGCGACGTCCCCGTGACACCGGCCTGTTCCCGTCCGCTCCCCCGGCCCCCGGAGGTCCGCCTTGGAAGCGTCCAGCCCGACCCCGTCCGTGCCGTCCACGCCGTTCACGCCGTTCTCCACGGTCATCCGCACCGCGTCCCACGCACAGCACACCGAGGCCGAGAACTCCTCGTTCATGGGCGACCTCCTCGGCGGCAGGCTCGGCGTCGACGCCTACCGGCGCTACACGGAGCAGCTCTGGTTCGTCTACCGCGCGCTGGAGGACGCCTCCGGGGCCCTCACCGCCGACCCGGTCGCGGGCCCCTTCATCCGCCCGGAGCTGGCCCGCACCGCCGAGCTGGAGCGCGACCTCGCCCATCTCGGCGGCTCGTCCTGGCGGACGGGCCTTACGCCCCTGCCGGCCACCGCCGCGTACGCCGGCCGGATCGCGGTCTGCGCACGCGACTGGCCGGCCGGCTATGTCGCCCACCACTACACCCGCTATCTCGGCGACCTCTCCGGCGGCCAGATCATCCGCGGCACCGCCGAGAAGACCTGGGGCTTCGCGCGCAAGGGCGACGGCGTCCGGTTCTACGTCTTCGAGGAGATAGCCAACCCCGCCGCCTTCAAGCGCGAATACCGCGAACTCCTGGACGCCCTGCCGGTGGACGACCTGGAGAAGCAGCGGGTGGTCGACGAGTGCCGGCGCGCGTTCGCGCTGAACAGCGCGGTGTTCCGGGAGTTGGGCGAGCAGTTCCCGATGAGCGCGTAGCGGGACGCGGACACGGCGCGGCAGGCCGGCCGTCCCCCGCGCGGCCTTCCGCCCCGCGGCCGCTACGCGGTCTCGGCACGCACCCGTCCGCCGACCTCGATCGTGCCGTCCGGATACGTCCGCGTGCGGATCTGCGAGCCGGCGCCCTGGCGGATGTCCAGTGGGCGTCCGAGCTGATGCGTCAGGAGCAGGGCCGCGGCGCCGGTGGCCTCGTCCTCGACGATGCTGTCCCCGCGCCGCGGGAACGCCCGCGCGCGGACCACGCCCGCGGGCTCGTCCAGCCAGGCCCAGGCGTAGAGCCAGCCCTCCCCCGGCGGCGGCGCGGGCAGCGCGTCGACCGCCGCGGCGGAGGGGTACCGCTCGGTGGTCCGGTGGGTGACCCACTCGGCGCGCCCGCGTACCCAGGTGAGGTCCCCGTCGTAGCGGACCGCGACGTCGCCGGCCGGCGGGCGCAGCACGGCCGGCGGGCGACCCTGGCCCCGCAGCAGCCAGGCCAGGCCGACGAGGGGGTGGCCTGCGAAGGGGAGCCGGACACTGGGGGTGTGGATGTCGGCGGTGCCGCGGGCGGCGTCGTCGAGGAACACCGTCTCGCTGAAGCCGAGTTCGGCGGCGAGGGCGGCTCGTGCGGCCCGGTCGGGGAGGGCGGCGCCGTCGCGCACGACGCCCAGCAGGTTGCCGCCGGCGCCCTCCGGCCCGCAGAACACCCGCAGCACGTCCACGTCCACAGCACCGGCCACGGCTGCCGCTGCGGCGGCCCCCTCGACGGCAGTTGCGCCCTTCACGTCCTTCGCGTCGGTCATCCCCGCATTCAACAGCACGCCGGAGCACCGGAATCCGGGCGGGGGCGTCCGGGTGCGGAGGCGAGGGCGGGGGCGGTGCGGCGGGGGGCCGCTCCGAACTCGGGGGCGACCACCCGGACCAGCCCCCGCCGCAGCCCCGCGTACAGCACCCGAATACGGGCGCCGGCACGGGCACGGGTGCGGGTGTCGGTGTGGGTATGGAGCCGGAGGTGGCGGTGACGGCGCATGGGACCCCTTCCCGAGGAAGTTCACAGCGGAAAGCTACTTAGGTAAGCCTAACCTAACTGGAACTTCAGGCCGCGGCCGATACCGGCGGCCGCCGGGCCGAGTGCCCGTCAGATCACGGTGTGGGCGCTGTATCCGATCCCCGCAGTCTTGTTCTCGCGCAGCCCGGGTAGGGTTGCGCCGAATCGTGCCACCCCGGCGGCCATCCAGTCCGCCCCGGTCGCCCCGAAGGAGCCCGAGCCCCATGACACGCAGGTCGCCGTTCCGGGTGCCCGCAACACTGACGTCGACAGCGGCGGCGCTGGTGATATTGAGCGGGTGCATGACGGTGCACGGCGAGCGGGAGATCCTGCCGGCGGTGTCGAAGGCGGACGCCGCGCAGGCGCTCAAGCACTTCACCGACGGCTTCAACAAGGCCAACCGCACGCTCGATCCGCAGGTGAACACCTCGTTCGAGGCGGGTGCGCTGCTCGCCATCGACCAGGCCGGGATAAAGGCGGCGCACGGCATCCAGCCGAACGGCAACCCGGGGTTCGCGCCGCTGCGCTTCACGGACGCGCACTTCACCGTGCCCAAGCAGACGGGCTGGCCGAAGTTCTTCGTCGGGGACGCGCTCAGCAACCGCAGGAACCGCAGCGGCGAGAACACCCGCTGGTTCCTGGTGTTCAGCCGGGACGCCGTCGGCGCGAAGTGGCGGGCGGTCTACCTCGCCACGTTCGACAGCAACACGTCCCCGGAGCTGAAGGTCACGGACGGCTACGCGGAGGCGGTGCCCACCGACGGCTCGTCGGGACTGACGATCGACCCGGGCAAGCTCGGCCAGAGCTACGCCGACTACCTCAACACCGGCAAGGGCGGCGCCTTCGCGCCGGGGCCGAACACCGACCAGTGGCGGGCCCAGCGCGCCCGGGACGCCAACCAGCCCGGCGCCCGCATCCAGTGGGAGGACCAGGCGTCGGAGTACCCGCCGGTGGCGCTGCGGACCACGGACGGCGGTGCGCTGGTGTTCTTCTCGACCGTCTACCACCAGCAGAAGACGGTCTCCCCGGGCCTGATGATCACCGTGCCGCCCAGCCTGCGCGGCATCGTGGAGGGGCCGGACAAGAAGACCACGCGGATGGCCTTCACCACGGTCTCGGGCCAGGCGGTCACGGTCCCGGCGAAGAGCGCCGGCGGCAAGATCACGGTGCTCAACCGGATCGAGGCGAAGACCTCGGCCAGGGCGCTGTAGCCGCGGCGTTCACGGCCGGGGCGGCGCGCGGGGGGCTGCCGGCGGGAGCCGGCGGCCCCTTCACCGTCGGGCGCCGGCTCCGTACGGGAGAGGTCAGCGGCCGATCGGCCAGGCCGCGGTCTCGTGGTCGGGCTCGCGGTCGATGAACGCGGCACAGGCGTCGGTCAGCGATTCCAGCAGCGTCAGCGGGTCGGGCAGCGGGAGTTCGGGGCCGCGCAGCCAGGTCACCGCGGGCTGCTCGCCCGGGAGGGTCGAGGGCGGCAGGAGGACGTAGCTGCCGCGGCAGTGCCAGCGCAGGCCCGGATGCTCGTCGAGGGTCTCGGGGTGGCAGTCCAGTTCGCACGGCCACCACTCGTCCTCGTCGTCCGGGGTGCCGCGGGTGGCGGTGAAGAACAGCATCCGGCCGTCCCCGAAGCCGGCGCCGCTGAGGCTGACCGGTCCGACGTCGACGCCCGCCGCGTCCAGCCGGCCGAGGGCGCTGCGGCCCGCTTCGACGGGGACGTCGAGGACGTCGTGGGCGATGCCGGTGGCGGTGATGAAGTTGGCCTGCGGGAGGGTGCGGACCCAGGCGGCGACCTTGTCGCGGTCGGTGGTGGCGACGGTCTGCCAGCCGAAGGAGATGGGATGCCGTCCCGGGGTGGGACAGCCGATGCGCTCGCAGGAACAGCCGTAGCCGGAGGGGTGGGCGGCGGGGGCGACCGGGAAGCCCGCGTCGGCCGCCGCCAGCAGCAGGTCCGCACGGCCGCGCGCAGCCGCTGATCCCGTGTCCGTATCGCCGCCGTCCGATCCGCTCTTCGGCCGGCGCAGCCACTGGGAGAACCTGCTCTTGCGTTCCATCTATCCCCTCACTTCGAGCGGTGGTCTGGGATCAATGCTGCCACCATCCTGGGCGCCAGGTGACCGGTGTGCGGATCCGGAGTGAACGCGGGACGGGCGAACAGGGGCAATTCACGCCATCGCCGACCGACCGCCCGGTGCGGTCAGTCGCGCGGGCGCAGACCGCGCAATACCTGGTCGACAAGGGTGTCGACGTAGTCGTGGGTCAGTTCGCCGGTGCGCATCAGCCACCGCTGTGAGAAGGGACTCAGCAGCATCTCGGCGGCGATCCGGACGTCGATGTCGGCGGCCACCTGGCCGGCTTCCTGGGCGGCGCGCAGCCGGTCGACGTAGACGCGGACGCCGGGCTCCATGAGGCGGCCGACGAAGGTGCGGGAGAGCTCCTCGTCGTTGGCACCGGCCGCGGCCAGGGCGCGGTAGGGGGCCTGCCAGGCCGCGTCGTTGAACTCGTCGGCGGTGGCCCGCAGGACGGTCTTGAGGTCGGCGGCGAGGTCGCCGGTGTCGGGGAGTCCCTCCTGGTCGTACGTGTCGACGACCGCACCGAAGGCGTCGAGGAGGACGGCCGCCTTGGAGGGCCACCAACGGTAGATCGTCTGCTTGCCGACGCCCGCGCGGGAGGCGATGCCTTCGATGGTGAGCTTCTCGTAGCCGACCTCGCCGACCAGGGCGAGGGCGGCGTCGAAGATCGCGCGGCGCGAGCGTTCGCTGCGGCGGGAGGCGTCGGGGGCTGGTTTGTTGGCCATGGGCGGAGTGTAGCGAGGAAGAGGCGAGACGTATCGTCTTGACAAGACGGATCGTCTCGTTGAGGATGAGGCGCGAGCGAGACGATCCGTCTCGCAGATGGCGCGGAGAAGGGAACTCACCTCATGAGCAAGGGAAATGCGGGCGGCATGCTCGGTGTCGGCGGTACGCGCAGCAAGCTCTCCCGCGGCGCGCTGCGCGGCGGCACGGGCGGCGGGCGGAGCGGCCAGGGAGGCCGCGAGGACCCGCACCGCCGCGAGCTGCTACGGAAAATGCAGGAGCGGACGCAGAAAGGCTGAAGTTGTGCCCCCGGTGGCAGGCCCCCAGCGGTTCGCCCCCCGGGGGGGGGGTACGCCCTCGGCGGAGGGTCAGGCCGGGGGCCAGTCGTCGCCCCAGGCCGCGTCGCGGGCAGCACGGTAGACCGCGCCCTGGCGCTTGGTGACCGTGCTCCGCCGGAGGCCGTCGTCCGCGGTGCACAGCTCCAACAGAACCTGGCCCTTGCGGAGTTGGGGCTTGCGGACGACCCGGGCGGCGGCCGGCGCGGCATCGCCGCGGGTGGCGGCGACATAGCTGAACTTCTCGTCCTCGTAGGCGAGGGAGCCGCCCTTGACCTGGCGGTGCAGGGAGGAGCGGCTGACCCGGACGGAGAAGTGGCACCAGTCTTCTCCCGGGACGATCGGGCAGGCGGCGCTGTGCGGGCACGGCGCGACGATGCGCAGACCGGCGGCGATCAGCTGCTCGCGGGCCTCGCGGATGCGGAGGTAGCCCTCCGGGGTGCCCGGTTCGATCAGCACGACGGAGTCGGCGGTGGCCGCGGCGGCGACCACCGCGCGGCGCGCCTCGGGGCGCAGCTCGCCCAGGACGTAGGAGACGGTCACCAGGTCGGTGCCGTCCGGGACGGTGAGGGCGTCGCCGATGACCTGCCGCTGCCACGTGGTGTCCGGCAGGACTCCGGCGGCCAGTTCGCGCCCGAGGTCGAGGGCGGGCTGGGCCCAGTCCAGGACCGTGCTGCGCACGCCGTCCCAGGTGGCCGCGGTGGCCCAGGTGGCGGCGCCGGTGCCGCCGCCGATGTCGACATGGGCGGCCGGGGACCAGCCGGGGACCCGCGCCGCGAAGGCGGCCAGCGCGGCCCGTACGGCTTCGAAGGTCGCGGGCATGCGGTAGGCGGCGTACGCGGCGACGTCGCTGCGGTCCCGGAGCACCGGGGCGTCGGTGGGGGTACGGCCCCGGTAGTTGGCGATCAGCCGGTCCACGGCCTGCGCGGCCTGCTTGGGCGGCAGGCCGTCGAGCAGGCCGGCCAGGGCGGCGCGCAGTTCGTCGTGCATTCCGCAGATTTTACGGGGCTCGGGGGCGCGCCGGGTCCGGCCGCTCAGCCGGCCCGCGCCACCGCGCGGGCCAGCCGGGTCGCGGCCAGCGCGCGGGGGGCGCTGCCGCCGTCGCGGCGGCGCGGGTGCACGGTGTTGGCCAGGAGGATGAGGAAGGTGTCGGTGGCCCGGTCCAGGACCAGGCTGGTGCCGGTGAAGCCGGTGTGCCCGGCGGCGCCCCGGCCGGCCAGTTCGCCCATGAAGTACGGCTGGTCGACGCCGAAGCCGAGACCGGGTGGGTCGAGCAGCGAGGCGACCGCGTCCGGGCCGAGGATCCGGGCGGTGCCGTACGCGCCGCCGTTGAGCAGCGCCCGGCACAGGACGGCCAGGTCCTGGGCGGTGGAGAAGAGCCCCGCGTGCCCGGCGACCCCGCCCAGCGCCCAGGCGTTCTCGTCGTGCACCTCGCCGCGCACCATGCCGCGGTCCGCCTTGGCCCAGGGCCGCCGCTGGTCCTCGGTCGCGGCCACGCCCTGCGGCCCCAGCGGGCCGTAGGAGGTGCTGGCCATGCCCAGCGGGCCGGTGATGCCGGCGCGGATCAGGGCGTCCAGGCGGCGCCCGGTGAGCCGTTCCAGGATCAGCTGGAGGGCGATGAGGTTCAGGTCGGAGTAGCGGTACACGGGGTGCGGGCCGCCGGACGGGGCGGCGGCCTCCGCCCACAGCAGCGCGAGTTGGGCGGTGCGCTCCCGGTGGTCGTGGAAGGGGAGTTCGGGGGCGAGTCCCGAGGTGTGCCCGAGCAGCCGGCGGACGGTGATGCCGGGGGCGAAGGCGGGCAGGTGCGCGGCGGCCGGCTCGTCGAGGGACAGCCGGCCGCGCTCGATCTGCTGGACCACGGCGATGGCGGTGAAGAGCTTGCTGAGCGAGGCGAGGTCGAAGACGGTGCCGACCCGCATCGGCTCCCACAGGTCGCGGGGCAGCTCGACGCCGCGGTCCCGCTCGGGGTCGTAGCTGCCGTAGCGCACCGCCCAGCCGGCCGCCGCCTCGGCGGCGACCACCGGTCCGCGGCCGGCCAGCACCACGGCTCCGGCGCACCACGGCGGACGGCCGTCGGGCAGTGCCCGTACGCCGCTGACCAGCCGTTCCATCCAGGCGGGGTCCAGTCCCGCCTGGGCCGGTGTGCCGTGTCGGAGCCTGGGTGCGTTCAGAGTCTGGTCCTCTCGCCGCCGGAGTGCGCGGGGCCGTCCCCCCTACGCTGCCACGGTCGGCACATTCCCAGGAAGCTCACGAGCGCGAGAACGGCACACGACAGCTGTACGACGGCCATCGGTACGGCGGTCCGCTCGCCCGCGACGCCCACCAGAGGGGACGCCACCGAGCCGAGCAGGAACGTGGAGGTGCCCAGCAGCGCGGAGGCGGAGCCGGCCGCGTGCGGGGTGCGCAGCAGCGCCTGGGCGTTGGTGCTCGGCATGACCAGGCCCATCGCGGACATCAGCACGAACAGCCCGGCGGCCATCGGCGCCAGGCCCACCCGGCCGAAGATCCCGGACGACATCAGCAGCAGGCCGGCCCCGGCGAGCGCGACCAGCGCCAGGCCGGTGCCCAGCACCTTGTCCAGGGAGACCCGGCCGACCAGCAGCTTGCCGTTGATCTGGCCGACCGCCACCAGCCCGACGGAGTTGACGCCGAAGAGCAGGCTGAAGGTCTGCGGGGAGGCGCCGTAGATCTCCTGGATGACGTACGGCGAGGCGGAGATGTACGCGAAGAGCGCCGCGAAGGCGAAGGCGCCGACGAGGAGGTAGCCGGAGAAGACCCGGTCGGCGAGCAGATCGCGCATGGTGCGCAGGGCCTGGCCCACGCCGCCCGGGTGCCGGCGCTCGGGCGGCAGGGTCTCGTGCAGCCGGCGCCATACGAGGAGGGTGAGCAGCAGCCCGACGGCGGTCAGCACGACGAAGACCCCGCGCCAGTCGGTGATCCGCAGGATCTGGCCGCCGATGAGCGGGGCGACGACCGGCGCCACCCCGGAGATCAGCATCAGGGTGGAGAAGAACCGGGCCATCGCCACACCGTCGTAGAGATCGCGCACCACCGCCCGCGCGATGACGATGCCGGCGGCGCCCGCCAGGCCCTGCAACAGGCGGAAGGCGATGAGGAGTTCGGCGTTGGTGGCGACGACGCACAGGGCGGTCGCCAGGACGTAGATCACCATGCCGGCGAGCAGCGGGCGGCGGCGTCCCCACTTGTCGCTCATCGGGCCGACGATCATCTGGCCCAGGGCCATGCCCGCCAGGCAGGTGGTGAGGGTGAGCTGGACGGTGGCGGCCGGGCTCCGCAGGGCCGCGGTGACCTGCGGCAGCGCCGGCAGGTACATGTCCATGGAGAGCGGGGGGACGGCGGTGAGACCGCCGAGGACGAGGGTGACGAGGAGGCCGGTGCGGCGGGTCCCGGGCAGGGCGGCCGGTGCGGCCGGTGCCGGGACCCGCCCGGCTATGGCGGGCCGGTCGGCGCGCTCGCCGCTCGGTTCGTCCGTGCTCGCGGCGGCTCTGGCGCCGGGCTCCGTCATGAGTGTCTCCATGGGTCGGTGATGGCCGCACCATGGTGGCACGCGGCGGGCGGCGCCCAGGGCGGATGGGCGCAGTCCTTTCGACCTAGGGCTTCGCGACCCCGACCCGTCGGAGAGGACCTACGTCCGGCCCGCGCCGGTGCGCCCCCCGCGCCGATCGGACCGCCCGCCACCGGGCCAACGGCGGCCGGACCACGGCCCGGTGGGGCGTCGCCGGGTTCGCTCCCCGTACGCCGTTACGCTGCCGCCATGGCACAGAACACAGAGCGGTCACGGGCCGCACAGGCGACGCCGGTGGCACGGGCCGGGCAGGTGGGCGGGACGGCGACCGCTCCCCGGCCGACGCTCCCGGCGCCGTCCTCGCGGGCCGGGACACCGCAGACGGCACCGTCGCCCCAGGAGGCGCGGGAGGGCGCGGCGGCGCCCCGCAGGGTGGCCGTGGTCACCGGCGCCGGCTCCGGCATCGGGCGGGCGGTCGCGCTGGCGCTGATCGCCGCCGGCTGGACCGTGGTGCTGGCCGGCCGGCGTGCTGCGGCCCTGGAGGAGACCGCCCGCCAGGTCGGGTACGCGGGCATCGACGGCCCCGCGGCCGTCCCGGTACCCACCGACGTCACCCGGCCCGAGGAGGTCGACGCCCTCTTCGCGGCCGTGCGGGACCGCTTCGGCCGGCTGGACCTGCTCTTCAACAACGCGGGCGCCTTCGGGCCGCCCACCCCGCTGGACGAACTCTCCTACGAGGACTGGCGGTCGGTCGTCGACGTCAACCTCAACGGCGCGTTCCTGTGCGCCCAGGCCGCGTTCCGCACGATGAAGGCGCAGGACCCGCAGGGCGGCCGGATCATCAACAACGGCTCCATCTCCGCGCATGTGCCCCGGCCGCACTCCATCGCGTACACCGCCACCAAGCACGCGATGACCGGGCTGACCAAGTCGCTGTCCCTGGACGGCCGTCCGTACCGGATCGCCTGCGGCCAGATCGACGTCGGCAACGCGGCCACCGAGATGACCGGCCGGATGCAGACCGGCATCCTCCAGGCGAACGGCCGGACGGAGGTCGAGCCGGTGATGGACGCGGCCGACGTGGCCCGGACGGTGGTGCACATGGCCGGACTGCCGCTGGAGGCCAATGTGCAGTTCGCGACGGTGCTGGCGACGAACATGCCGTACATCGGGCGGGGTTGACGCCCTCCGGGCCGCCCGGGAATAGCCGGGCGGTGGCGGGAGGTTCCCCGGCCATGACACACGACGCCACCACCGGGGACACCGCCCGCACCCCCGAGATCCTCCGCTACACCGCGTTCTCCACCGACCCCGAGGGCGGCAACCCGGCCGGCGTGGTCCTGGACGCCGCCGGGCTGGACGACGCCGCGCAGCTAGCTGTCGCCGCCGACCTCGGCTATTCGGAGACCGCGTTCCTGACCGCCCCGCCCGAGGGGCTGGGCGAGCCCGGACGGGCCTTCACCATCCGGTACTTCAGCCCGCTCGCCGAGGTCGCGTTCTGCGGCCATGCGACGGTCGCCACCGCGGTGGCCCTCGCCGAGCGCACCGGCCCCGGCGACTTCGTCTTCGCCACCCAGGCGGGCCGGGTGCCGGTCACCGTGGCCCGGCACGGCGACGCCCTCCAGGCCACCCTCACCAGCGTCGAACCGCACATCGCCCCGGTCGCCGCGGCCGACCTCGACGAGGCACTGGCCGCCCTGGACTGGCCCGCCGCCGACCTCGACCCGGCGCTGCCGCCCCGTATCGCCTACGCCGGGGCCCGCCACCTGGTGCTCGGCGCCGCCACCCGCGACCGGCTCGCCGCCCTCGACTACGACTTCGACCGGCTGGCGGCCCTGATGCGCCGCCTGGACCTGACCACCCTCCAACTGGTCTGGCGGGAGAGCGACACGGTCTTCCACGTCCGCGACCCGTTCCCGGTCGGCGGCGTCGTGGAGGACCCGGCCACCGGTGCCGCGGCGGCGGCCTTCGGCGCGTACACCCGGGCCCTGGGCCTGGTCACCGCCCCGGCGACGCTCACCCTCCATCAGGGGCACGACCTTGGCCGCCCCGGCCTGCTGACCGTCGACCTGCGGGCGGGCGACCCGCGGTCGCACGTCAGCGGGACGGCGACGGCGATCCCCGCGGCAGCGATCCAGGCGGCGGGCGCCTGAGGGACGGGCGCCCGCGCGGCGGAGGCCGGGGGCAGAGCCAACCGCGAGCGGGCCGCCGCACCCCCGCGGCCCGCTCGCCCACCGCTCACTCCTTCGCCGCCACCGCGCACGCCGTGCCCGGCCGGTCGCAGACCGACGACGGCCCGCCGCGCCCCAGCTCACCGGACGGCCGGACGACGGTCGTGCCACCCTCCCGCGGCCCCGCCCCGAAGGTGTCGTCCCGCCACCCCAGCAGCGCCGAGGCCACCACCACGATCAGCACCATCACCGCGAACACCAGCAACGGCCGTGCGCGCAGGGCGAGTTGTCGCACCCGCGCGCTCCGCCGCGGCGCCGCCCCGTACGCCGCGCGGGGCCCCGGAACCGTCCCCGTACGCCGCACGCCCAGCGCGCGCCCCAGCCGTCTCTTCCAATACACCAACCGGTAGTAGAGCTTCAGCACCGCGGTGCCCCCTCGTGCGACAACCCAGGAAAGGCACGAGGGTACTGGCCCCCCGGCCGGCGCGGCCCCCGCATACGGCAACGTGCGGTACGACGCTCGCCGGCCGGGCCGTCACTCCGGAGGTACCCAGCAACGATCCTGATATATCGCAGAAGTGCGACGGATTATCCGCTTCCTCCCCCATCACACCGTAAACTCCACCCCGGGCAAAGGCAGTTCACCCCCCGCGGGCTGTGCACCACGCCCCTGCCGGCGAAATCCGAAGCGCCCCACCGCGCACGGCAACGGCCCCGCGCCGGCCCCCGGAACGAACGGGAGCGGAGCGGGGCCGGAATGTGCACGCGTCGCCGGATGTCAGCCCACGACAGGCAGACCCTTCATCGGCAGGCTGTCCGTGGACGCCAGACCCTTGGTCGGCAGGTCCTTGGTGGGCAGACCCTTGGTGGACAGGCCCTTGGTCGGCAGGCCCTTGGTCGGCAGGCCCTTGGTCGGCAGCGCGTCGGTGTGCAGCGCGCCGGTGTGCAGCGCGCCGGTGTGCAGCGCGCCGGTGGCCAGCTCGTCGGTGGGCAGCCCGCCGAGCAGGCCGCCGCCCTGCGCGCCCGCCTTCGCGGACTCGGCCGTCAGCCCGGCGGCCGAGTCCGTGGCGGTACCGGCGGCCCCGGTCAGCGCCGGCGCCGCCTGCCCCACTGCCGCACCCGACGCCTGGCTCGCCGCGGGAACCGCGCTGTCGACGACCTTGCCCCCGACGTCTCCCGCGACCTGCGTCGCCGTGTGCCCGGCCCCGCCCAACTGGTCGCCGACGCCGTCGACATTGGTCAGCCCGCCCACGTCAGGGGTCTTCGGCAAGTCCGCGGCCTGCGCTCCGGCAGCCGACCCCAGCGTCATCGCGGCGGCGGCCATACCCACTGCCGTAAGAACTCGTCGCATCAAGGACTCCTTGAGAGAGGGAGGTGTGCTTGTGTGATGAGAACGATGAGCTGCCCGACCGGACACGCACCGCAGGCGCTCCACGGGGCGCGAAGCGGAACAGGGGGCGGACCACCCGGCCCGTACGCCGGGGACCGCGCCACGGGGCCACGACCGGCACCAGCCACCGGCCCGGACGACAAACCCGCAGCTCAGGCGGCCCGTTCCACGCCGCGGCCCCGGCCATGACCCATCGGACAGGCCCTATCCCTGGACCTGGACCTGGACCTGGACCTGGTCCGGAACGCGATCCCGGTCCCGATCCCGGTCCCGGTCGCCGTCCCCGCCGTCGCTGATGCCGTTCGCCGACACTCGGGTCACCAAGGCACCTCCCCTGCGTCGTCGAAGAAGCCGCCGGTCGGGCCGTCGTCGGGCAGGGTCGCGAGCCGGACCGCGATCGCGGCGCCTTGTTCCGGGGTGCGGACGCCGCGAAAACCGTTCAGGTCGGTCGCGCAGTAGCCGGGGCAGGCAGCGTTGATCAGGATGTTCGTGTCGCGCAGCTCCTTGGCGTACTGGACGGTGACGGCGTTCAGGAACGTCTTCGACGGCGCGTAGGCGACGGCGATCGGGCCCGTTTCGGCGCCGGGAGTGGTCTGCAGGGTGAGCGAGCCGACACTGCTGGAGATGTTCACGATCCGCGGAGACGCCGAGCGGCGCAGCAACGGCAGCATCGCGTTGGTGACGCGGATGACGCCGATCACGTTGGTCTCCACGGCCGCCCGGACCGCCGCGACGTCGACCGTGGTGGGCATCTGTGGCGCGCTGCCGGTGATCCCGGCGTTGTTGACCAGCACGTCGAGGCGTCCCGCGCGGTCCGCGATCAGCTCGGCGGCGGCGGTCACGCTCGCGTCGTCGGTCACGTCGAGCGGCACCCCGAACGCGTCGACGCCGGCCGCCCGCAGCTTCGCCACGGCGGCCTCGCGACGGTCATCGTTCCGGGCGCCGACGCCGACGCTCCAGCCGAGGGCGCCGAGACCCGCCGCGACCTCGTAGCCGATGCCCTTGTTCGCGCCGGTCACCAGCGCAGTCGCCTGTTCGGTCGTCTGTTCAGTCATAGGACCGATCCTGTCCGCGCCCAGCGGGAGTTGGCCAACACCGATCGGGTGGGCAGCGATACCGCACGGGTATCGATCCCGGTGGGGGCCGGTAGTCTGACGCCGTGGAGACGCGTGAGTTGCGGTACTTCGTCGCCGTCGCAGAGGAGCTGCACTTCGGGAGGGCCGCGCAGCGGCTCGGGATCGCGCAGCCTCCGCTGTCGCGGGCGATCCGCCAGCTCGAACGGCGCCTGGGGGCGGCGCTGCTGGAACGCACCAGCCGCGCGGTCACCCTGACCGAGGCCGGGGCGGTGCTGCTGCGGGAGGCCCGGGCGGCGCTGGACGCTGTCGAGGCCGCCGAGCGTCGCACCCGCCGCGCCGCCCTCGCCGCAACCGGCCACGCCGGATTGGTCCTTGCCACAAAGGCCGGCGCGTCCAGCGAGCTGCTGGCGGACCTGCTCGACGCCTACGCCGCCGAACCCGATGCGGTCACCGTCGATCTGCTGCTGTGCGGGATCGGCGAGCAGGAACGGCTGCTGCGCGACGGCCGGGCCGACGTGGCCCTGCTGCACCGGCCGTTCGACACCACGGCCGGGTTCGACACCGAGGAACTGCGCACGGAGAGGCAGGTCGTGGTTCTGCCGGCCGGGCATCCCCTCACCGCCCGGACGCACGTGCGGATGGCCGACGTCACCGAGCTGCCCGGCCTGCCGATGCCCCGCTGGCCCGGCCGAGACGGTACGTACCCGGACGGCCCCGGTCCGCAGGCTCGCGACCATGCGCAGTTGCTCCAGCTGATCGCGCTCGGTCGCGCCTGCTGGATCGCACCGGAGTCGTGCCGAGCCCAACTGCGCGACGATCTCGCCGCCGTACCGGTGCTCGACGCACCGACGGTCACCACGGTCATCGCATGGCCACCGCACAGCCGGTCCCGAGCCGTCGCCGGCCTCGTCCGGACCGCGACCCGCCTCTGAAAGCTCCCCGGCACGGACGACGCCACTCCGCCCCGCCGGCCAAGGCCGACGGGGCGCCCTCTTGCCCGGTAGGCCGCCGGCAGCCGGACCATGCGCCCTGAAAGTGCAACCCGTGTGACTTGAGGGGTAGTTGAGGCAAAAGTAAGAGGGGGCATTCCGGAATATTCGTAATAAGACGGTCGATTGCAGATCTTGAAACACCGCGTGCCGCGTGATTCCCTTTTGATCAAGCCCAGGGGGCGGTGACGGGGCGCAAGTCCCCTCGACCGGCGGCTGGTTGGGAGTCATCCCGACGTCCGCGGACTCTTCCGCATCGGAACGCGTTCCGCCCTGAGCACTCACGCCAGTGAACGGGGAGGTGAACCGTGATGCAGAGCAACGAACTCCAGGAGACCAACGAGCTCCAGGCCTACGAGGCCCCCAAGATGGTCGAGTGTGGCTCCTTCCAGGAGGACACCGGCTACTTCGGCCTGACCGGCTACGAGAACCTTTTCCACTTCTACGACAGGCTCCACTAGTGCCGGCGCCGATGCGGCACTCTCCGTAAGGACACTGACATGGCCGATGCCGGTTGGCAGTACTTCGTCGCGCTGCCGGATGACGATGGCGCGGCGGCCGCCGTCGGCCGGCTCCCCACGGATGGTGTGCGCATCCTGCTGAAACACCGGTCCGGCCGGCCCTGTGTGGCCGGCCGGCTGGCCGAAGGGCGGGCCCTGGTCGCCGAACAGGGCGACACCCGGCTCGCCGTCATCGGCCACTGCTCGGCGACCCGGGACGAACTCGCCGCGGCAGCCTCCCGGATCAACGAGGTGACCGACCTCGACCGGCTGGGCCTGGCCTGGGCCGGCAGCTACCACCTCATCGCCTCGGTGCGCGGCCGACTGCGCGTACAGGGCACCGCGTCCGGACTGAGGCGGATCTTCCACGGCGGCCTCGGCGCCCTCACCATCGCAGCGGACCGCGCGGATGTCCTCGCCACCGTTCTGGACGCCCCACTCGACCCGGCCCTGCTCGCCCTGCGCACCCTGGATGCGCTGCCGCACCCACTGGGCGACCTGCCGCCCTGGCGCAACGTATCCGCAGTGCCTCCGGGCTCGTACCTGGCACTGCCCCCGGACGGCCGGCGGCCGCTGGTCCAACGCTGGTGGCAGGCCCCCGAACCGGTGCTGACGCTGGCCGAAGGCGGCCGGTCGCTGCGCCAGGCGCTGGACGACGCCGTGCGGGTGCGCACCCGCGGCACCCAGCCCCTCAGCGCGGACCTCTCCGGCGGCATGGACTCCACCAGCATCGCCCTGCTGGCCGCCCGGCACCGGGCTTCGCTCACCGTCTTCACCATGGAGAACGACGACCAGGCCGACGAGGACGCCCAGTGGGCCCGGCAGGCCGCGGCCGGCTTGCCCCAGCTCGACCACATCGTCTACTCCCACCGCGAACTGCCGTCGTTCTTCGGTGACTTGGCGGAGGTGGACGGCGTTCCCGACGAGCCCTCGACGGCCGTACTGAGCGCACCCCGACTGCGCGCCGTGCGACAGCGGGCCCTGGCGCACGGCTCGCGGCTGCACCTCGACGGACTGGGCGGCGACCAACTGCTGTGCGGCCACCCGGCCTACCACCATGACCTGCTGCGCCGCCGGCCACTGCTGGCCGTCCAGCGCCTCCGGGTCATGACGCAACTACGCCGCACCGGCTGGGGCGTTGAGGCCCGTGGTCTGCTGGAGCGCGACTCCTACCCCGGCTGGTTCACGGACCGGGCCCACGGCCGCGTCCGCCGCGCCCCGAGCCCGCTGTCCGACTGGGGCCACTTCCCGGACCTGCCCGCCTGGCTCACCCCGGACGCCAGGGAGATGGTGACCCGGACTCTGCAGGTCACCGCCGAGACGGCCCAGCCGCTCGCTCCCACCCGGGGCCGGCACAACGACCTGCTGGCCATCCAGGACGCCGGACGGCTGATCCGCCAGTGCCACCAGCTGACCGAAACCGGGGACTTCAGCCACACCTCTCCCTTCCTCGACGACCGGGTCATCCAGGCATGCCTGGCCGTCCGGCCCGAACAACGCGTCACCCCCTGGGAGTTCAAACCCCTCATCAAGGCGGCGATGGCAGACGTCATGCCGCCAGGGGTGCTGACCCGGCGGACCAAGGGCGACGGCACCACCCTCGTCGCCGAAGGCTTCGAGAGGCACCGGCGGGAGCTCGGGGAACTGTGGGACGGTTCCCACCTGGCCGCCCTGGGCCTCATCGATCCGAAACCGCTGCGCGAGCTGTTCGGCCTGCCCTACACCAACAGCCTCCACCAAGGCGCGATGCAGACCGCGCTGAGCTGTGAACTGTGGGCCCGGGCCGCCCGACCGGCAGCCGCCACCCGCCCCTGAGCCCGCCCCGGGCCCCGAGCAGGAGACAACGATGACCTTGAGACTGCACCCCGACGTCTCAACAGTGGACACCGAGTACGGAACCGTCCTGCTGAACGGCAGGGACGGCCGCTACTGGCAGCTCAACGCGTCCGCCACCCTCACCTTCCACGCCCTCGTCGGCGGCAGCACGGTGCAGGAGGCCGCCGAGCGGCTGATGGCCACCTACGACGTCGACGAGCCGCACGCCCGCGCGGACGTGGAGCAGTTGCTGGCCGGTCTCCAGCAGGCCAAGGTGGTGGAGCAGGCGTGAGTTCGGTCGTCCCCCACCGGACGAAGGTCCGGCTCTCCCCGGGCCGCCGCCTGCTGGTGCTGCTCGCCGTGGCCGTCGCCAGGCGCCTGGCCGCCAAACCGCCGGCCCGGACCCGCGCCATACTGACGCGGCTGCGCAGGGGCGCTCGCGAGGCCACCTATGAGGAGGCCCGCGCCGCCCGGGAGGCCGTGGTGGCCGTCAGCCTGCGCTGCGCCGGAGACGAAGGATGCCTGCCCCGCTCACTGGCGACCGTCCTGCTGTGCCGCGTGCGCGGCACCTGGCCCACCTGGGCGGTGGGAGTACGGGCCCGCCTTCCGTTCGGCGCCCATGCCTGGGTGGAGGCCGAGGGCCGCATGGTGGAGGAGAAGGCGGACCGTTCCTACTTCCGCACCCTGTTCGCTGTCCCGCCGGAACGGGCATAGCCCGAGGCCGAGTCCGCACCGTCAGGACAGCGGCCACGGCCACTGCCTCGGGCCCGCGAACCAGACCCGTGCCTCGGTAATGCCGAACGGGTTCGGTCGGTCGGCGTCGCGCTGGGTCCGTGTTCCCCACGGGTCTCGGCCACCGAGCCGCGCCGGCCATCCCCCGTGAACGCGCCCCCGCGGGCCGCCACCGGCTTCCGCTGCTCCCGTCAGATCAGTTGGTGCCTCCCGTCGCACGGTTGCGGCGTACGGCGAGGACCGCCCCGGTGCCCAAGCAGCACGGCGGCTCCGCCCGCGAGGGCGAGGTGCGGCACGGCGGACGACGCGCCGGTGCCCCGCGACCCGGGCAACGTGAGCGGCAACCTCCGGGCCAACGGATACGTCCCAACCGGACGTATCCGGAATTGAGTTCCCGCATTCCGACAGACACAGTGGCTTCACGCACCGGCGGCACGGGCAACCGCCCTGATCCCGCCGTGGCCGAGAGACTGGGCTTCCGCCGCTAGCGACAGGCGACGCTGCCGCTCATCTGAGTGCGGCAGAAAAAAATCTCCCTGAACTTGGCTGCCAACACGGCCCGTTGCCCTTCCAACGCATTCATGCCAGACCAACAGACCACCGAGCAGAAAAGAAAGCCACGAGTTAAAAACCTGCACGCCCGGAGTGCTCGTACCCCAACGAGAACTCAGCTGCTCCGTGAAGTTATGCCCTCGCCCCCGTCGAAGCCACAGCGGTTACGGACGAAATCGCGGACGCCCCCGGAGCAGCCTTGGCGGATCGGTGTGTACGCCGGATCTCGTCCGGGGAACAGCCAGTCACTGCCGTAGCCTCGAAACCGCGTTGCGCGCTCTACAGCAGGTCGGAAGCTCAGAAAATGACGCACCGCCACCCGCGAAGTCGAGAAATGGACGTGGGAACTCCTGCACCCCGCCGAATAATCCCTCCATTGACTGATGTGAGACATCACGCGATCGCATAATTGGTGCCACCGGGGCGTTTGCAGCTCACTTGTAGGTGGCGCATGCCGCGTCGTGCTCACATCCCGGTGAAACTAATGTGCGTGTGGAGTTCCGTCCACGCATGTACCGTTGACGCCGTTCCCATCCAGTTCCCGCGCCGTAAGGTCCGCATGATGGCTACTTCCTCTTTTCGCCTTGCCAAGAGCCCAATTGCCATCATCGGCATCGCAGGAACGTTCTCTCAGGCACATGACGCAAGGGAGTTCTGGTGCAACGTGGTGTCAGGCCGCGACTGCATCACCGAAGTGCCGGAGAGTTCATGGCGAATCGCCGATCATTACGATCCCAACCCGCTGGCCGAGGACAAGACATACGCCCGGCGGGGCGGGTTCCTGCCGCCGACGGTGTTCGACCCCGCAGAATTCGCGATGCCGCCGACGACGCTCGATTCGATCGGCTTGGTCCAGCTGCTGAGCCTGCGCGTGGCGGGAGAGGTTCTGCGGGATGCGCGGTGTGAGGGAACGGACTGGTACGACCCCTCGCGCACCGGCGTGATCCTCGGAGTGTGCGGCCAGAACACCACCTTTTTCGCGCTCGGTGCACGTCTCATTGTGCCGCGCCTGAAGAAGGCAGCCCTCAGCTGCGGCCTTTCGGAGCGGGATGCCGAGGAGTTGGCCCGCCGGTCCGTCTCCTGGGCGCCCGGCTGGACCGAAGACAGCTTCCCAGGCATTCTCGCCAACGTCGTCTCCGGCCGCATCGCCAACCGGTACGGCCTGGGCGCGACCAACTGCACCGTCGATGCAGCGTGCGCCAGTTCGCTGGCCGCCCTGCGCATGGCGGTGAGCGAACTGGTCGAACACCGCGCCGACCTGATGATCACCGGCGGCTGCGACGCGGACAACTCGATCACCACGTTCCTGTGCTTCAGCAAGACGCCCGCGCTCTCCCCGAGCGGGCGCATCCGGCCCTTCGACGAGTCAGCCGACGGCACCCTGCTCGGTGAGGGAATCGGGATGCTGGCCCTCAAACGGCTGGCTGACGCCGAGCGGGACGGGGACCGGATCTACGCCGTGCTACGCGGTCTCGGCGGCTCCAGCGACGCGCGCACCAGCAGCATCTACGCGCCGAGCGGGAACGGCCAGATGACGGCGCTGCGCCGAGCCTACGAGGATGCCGACGTACCTCCACAGTCGGTGGAGCTGATCGAGGCGCACGGAACCGGTACCCACGTCGGCGACAACGTCGAGATCGAAACGCTGCGCGCCCTGATGGACACCGGAGATCGCCGACACCGGGCCGCCGTTGGCACTGTGAAATCACAGATCGGCCATACCAAGGCTGCTGCCGGTGCGGCGGGGCTCATCAAGACCGCGCTGGCGCTGCACCACAAGGTGCTGCCTCCCACCATCAACATCGACACGCCCGGCGAAGCGGCACAGGAGGGAAGTCTGTACCTCAACACCCGGGCACGGCCGTGGGTGCGCGACCCGGGGCACCCGCTCCGGCGTGGCGCGGTCTCCGCCTTCGGCTTCGGCGGCGTGAACTTCCACGCGGTCCTGGAGGAGCACCAGCCCTCCGACCACCACGCCCGGATCCTGCATGACACACCTCAGGCCCTGCTGTGGCACGCTCCGGACCCCGCCGCGCTGCTCTCCCTTCTGCAGGCGGGGGCTCCACCCGCGAAGGATGGACCGGTTCCGGTCGGCCACGCCCGGCTGGGCGTCCTGGCCCGCAACACGGCGGAGCGCGAGGCCGTGGTGGCCGAGGCCATCGCCCGACTGGCCGACCGGCCCGACGACAGCGTCTGGAGCCTCGGCGACCGGGGCCATTTCCGGCGGGAAGGCCTGCCGCCGGAAGTCAAAGCCGCGGCGCTTTTCGCTGGTCAGGGCAGCCAGTACGTGGAGATGGGACTGCACACACTGCTGGCGTTCCCCCCGGTGCGCCGGGCCTTCGACGAGGCGAACGCCCTCTGGACGGAGGGAGAAGACACACTGGCCCGGGTCGTCTACCCCGAACCGGGGCGGTACGGACCGCAGGAAGCGGCGGACCGGCTGCGGCGGACCAGCTGCGCCCAGACGGCCATCGGCGCGCTGGCCATGGGGCAGTACCGCTTCCTCACCGAGCTCGGCTTCACTCCGCACGGGCTGCTGGGACACAGCTCCGGCGAGATCACCGCGCTCTGGGCGGCCGGCAGCCTCTCCGACGCCGACTGCCTGCGGCTTGCGCTGCGACGCGGGCAGGCCATGGAGCGAGCCGACGACGGCGAAGATCCCGGTGCCATGGTCGCGCTGCGAATGTCGGCCGACGACTGGCGGGAACGGGCTTCTGCTCACCCGGAGTTGAGGCTGAGCAACATCAACGCGCCTGACGAGGTGGTGCTCGGCGGGCCGACGCCGGCCATCGAGGCACTGGCCGCGGACTGCGCGCGGGAAGGCACGGCTCTGCACCGGCTCCCGGTCGCGGCGGCGTTCCACACCCCGCTGGTCGGCCACGCCGTGGAAGCGTTCGCCGCGTCCTTGGCAGGCGTCGACCTGCCTTACCCCGCTACACCAGTACTGGCCAACACCCCCGGCGCAAGCTACGGCGACGATCCGGAGGCCAACCGGCGAGTGCTGGCCGAGCAGATCGTCCGGCCGGTGGACTTCGCGGCCCGCGTAAGGGAGTTGTACGCCGAGGACTGCCGGGTCTTCGTCGAGTGTGGGCCCAAGCAGGTGCTCAGTCGGCTGGTGCCCCGCATCCTCGGTGCGGGCGTCGCCGAGGTGATCCCCACCGACCACGGACCGGGAAGCGACGGCGCGGCGGCCCTGAAGTGCGCCGCGCTGCGGCTGGCGGTGCTCGGCTTCGACATCCGCGGCATCAACCGCTATGACGCCCCGGAGCCGGCGCCGCGCGAAGAGCCGTCCGCGGTGGCCCGGCTGTTGGAGGGCTCGGCGTTCGCCGTCGAGGCTCGCCGGGCGGAGCATGAGGAACTGCTGGCCACCCCCTTCCAGTGCGGGGATGCCGTGGCCGTAACAGCAGCCGAGGCCACACCGGCAGGCCATACCTGCGGGGAACGGACGGCCGCGGAAGTTCTGGGGCAGCTGGCCGCCCGGCAACTCGAGTTGCACAACGAGTACTTGGGCGGCCAGTTGGAGACTGCCAAGGGCCTCGCCCAGATGGTTTCCAGCGCCGGCACCGGCCCCGATGCCTCGGTGCTCGCCTGCGCCGAAGCCGTCCGTGATCACAGTGCGGCACTCGGCCGCGCCCACATCCGCAGCCAGGAGGTCCTGCTCGAACTGGCCCGCACCGGCCTGGCATTCGACGACGTCCACGGCTCCGCAAGCGGCCAGGCGCAGTCCGGTGCAGACAGGAACCCGCCGTGTGGTGAGGGCGAGGCGCCCGTCGTCGCCCCGCCATCCGTCGATACCGTCGGTCCCCCCGCACCGGGCGCGGCGGTCCCCACACCCCGGAACGCGGCCGATGCCGCATCCGCCGCCGCACACGAACCCGGGGTGGACCGAGTGCCCGACGGCCCGGGAGCCGTCACGGACGTGGCGGAGGTCGAGCGGATCCTGCGTGAACTGGTGGCGGAGAAGACCGGGTACACCGTCGAGATGGTCGACCCCGACCTCGACATCCAGACCGACTTGGGCATCGACTCGCTCAAGCAGGTCGAGATCGCTTCCGAGGCGTGGCGGCGCTACCCGTTCCTGCCGCAAGAGGACATCTACCGCCTTGCGCAGGCGCGCACCGTCGGTGAACTGGCCCGGCTCGTGCACACCTTGATCGGATGCGCCGACGGATCTTCGGCCGGCAGGGCCCCGGTGGTCGCCGGACGAGCCCGTGTGGGTCTGCGTACCCTGCCCGCGGTCGATGCGATCGCGGCCCCCTACGGCCCGCAGCCGACGGCGCTCATCGCCCACGACGGCAGCCCGCTGGCCGATGCGCTGCGCGACGCGCTGGCCGTCGACGGCTGGGAGGTCCGGGTGCTGGCCCTGCCGGACGTGGCCGTTCGCGGGGCGGAGGGGCAGCTCGCCGACTGGCGGGAGGAGACGCTGCGCACCGAGATCGAGCGGGCGCTGCCGCCCAGTGGGCGGCTCGGGCTGTGCGTACTGCCCGCCGATCGCGAGCCGCGAACGGATCCGGCCGCCACCGTCCAACGACTGCGGCATGCCGTACTCCTCGCCAAGCACACGGTGCCGGCCTTGAAGGCCTCCGTCGCAGCCGGGCACCGTGCCGGGTTCGCCGCCGTCACCCGGCTCGACGGCTCCCTGGGACTGATGGGGACTGCGGGCGATACGACTCAGGCGTTGTACGGAGGGCTGGGCGGTCTGGTGAAGGCTCTCGGTGTGGAGGAGCCCGACCTGTTCTGCCGGGCCTTCGACAGCGCGCCCGAGAGCCCGGTCACCCAGGCGGCAACGCAATTCCTGCGCGAGATCGCCGACTCCGCGCCGGTACGGGAGGTCGGCTGGGACGGAGAGACCCGTCGCACCCTGACGCTCTCGCCCGATGCTTCCGACCGGCTCCCCGTCGACAGCGGGGCGGCCGCGGGCGACGCCCCGTCCCCGGACGATCTGCTGGTGGTGACCGGCGGCGCCCGGGGCATCACCGCCTGGTGCCTGACCGCGCTGGCGGCACGACGGCCCTGTCGGCTGGTCCTCCTGGGCCGTACGCCACTGGAGGATCCGCCCGCCTGGGCCGCCGGCCTCGACGACCCGTCCGCGCTGCGCGAGGCGTGCGCGGAACAGGCCCGCGCACGCGGCGAGGACCCCGGCGATCCGGCCGTCGGGACCGCGCTGGACACGCAAGTCGAGCGGCTGCTCACGCAGCGGGAGATGCACACCACGCTGGCGGAGCTGCGCGGCCTGGGAGCCGACGCCATCTACGTCAGCGCCGACATCACGGATGCCGCGTCGGTGAGCGCGGCGCTGGCACCGTGGGCCGAGCAGGCGACCGGGGTCCTCCACGGCGCCGGTGTGCTGGACGATCAGCCGCTGGCCGTCAAGGACGCCCGGGGAATCGAGAGGGTGGTGGACACCAAGCTCGCCGGGCTGCAGCACGTGCTCGCGGCGCTGCCCGCCGAACGCATTCGCCATCTGATCGTCTTCACCTCGGTGTCCGGGATCTACGGCAACGGGCGGCAGACCGACTACGCGATGGCCAACGAGGCGCTCAACCGGTTCGCCTGTGCATGGAAGGCCGCCCACCCCGACACGCGGGTCGCTGCGCTCGCCTGGGGGCCATGGCGCGGCGGGATGGCGTCGGAACGGGCCCAGGAGCTGTTCCAGCAGCTGGGGGTGCCGCTGCTGAGCCGCGAGGAGGGCTGCACGTACTTCGTCGACCAGCTCACTGCGTCCTACGCCGATGACCTCGTCACCGTCCTGGGCCCGTTGGAGTCGGCGTTCCCGCCCGGGCCGCTGCCGGCCGACGGGGTGGAGTTGTTTCGGGAACTGACGGGTCTGGCCGCGGAACCGGTGCTGGAGGATCACAGCATCGACGGGGTGCCCGTGCTGCCGATGACCGCCGCCGTCGGATGGGGTGTCAACGCGGTCGAGCGCACCGGTTCGGGGCATCCGGTCACCGAGGTCCGCGACTTCTCCGTGCGCCGCGGACTCGTCCTCAACGGCTCCCACCCGCCGCGCGCCCGTGTGGTGCTCCGTCCCCGCCCTGGCGCCGAGCGGGCCGTGGCGGTGACGATCCACGATGACGGCGCGACCATCGGACCGCCCCGCTACGAGGGGGTGTTCGGCTCGGCACCGGACGGTGACGCACCCGATCCGCACACCCTCCCCCCGCTCCCGGAACCGCCGTACCGTCCCCACGCCGCCTATGACGATGGGTTCCTCTTCCACGGCCCACTGCTCCGCGGCCTGGGGCCGGTCCTGGTCGAGAACGACCGGCAGCTGGTGCTGTGTGCCAGGCTGGCCGACCCTCCGCTGGCTCAGGGAGCCTACGGTGGTGCCCGCTACAGCCCCGCGCTGGCCGATCTGCTGCTCCAGGCCGCGGCCCTTCTGGGCCGGCGCGCCTGCGGCCATCGCTGCCTTCCGGTCTCTGTGGAACGCGTCGAGCTTGTGGCTCCCCTGCCGGACAACGTCCCGTTCGTCATCCAGGTCGACCGTCAGGAACTTGGTCCGCTGGATCTGACCTGCACGGTGACGGCCTGCACTCGCGAGGGAGCGGTGTTGCAGCGCTGGAGCGGACTCAAGGGCATCGTGGCCGCACCCGAACTCGGCAGTCGTGCGGCCTGGCCGCATGCCTCCCCCGGCACCGCCACTGCCACCGCCATCTGATGCACGCCCCATCCCCCCTGCGCCCGGACGGACGACGACCATGGACGAACTCTGCTTCGACGGCCCGTCCCCTCGCCACCGGTGGTGGCCCGAGGACGGCATCGGCACCCCAGTCACCACCGCGACCTCACCGCATCCCCTGCCGGCTCGGCCCGACGCCGAGGACCTGACCGGGCCGGCCGACCTGATCTGCGCCGCGCACCGGATCACCCTCCAGGCTCACCAGGCGCTGCAGACCTGGCTGTTGAGGCGCGCCGACCGGACCGGACCGACGGACGGACGTGTCCCGGACACCGGCCGGAACCACAGGGCGCGCCCGGTCCCTGCCGGGCACCCGACCGTTGCCCCGGACGGCGCCACGGAAGTCGACCCGGCGAACGCCGACCCCGCTACCGCCGTCCTGCGTACCGGTGCGCGTGCCCTGCGGCAGGCGTACGGGCCTCCGGCACCGGGCCCGCAGCAGGTGTCCCTGAGGTGGCATCAGGAACCACCATGCGATCTCACCGGCCCGGACGCGCCGACCGCCACCTGTACGGGCGCGGACTCCTTCACCGTGCGGTCCCGTGGCCGCCTGCTCGTCGAGGCTCACGGCGCCACCGGACCGCCGCCCGCACCCCGGGAGTCGGTGTGCCCGGCCGACGGTTGGCGCCCGCCGGCTCGCGCCGTACGGGACGGTGTCGACCGCGCCGGGCTGGACCTGCTGGCCGCCGGGCGGCTGGCCGACGTCTTCGGACCGGAGCACGGGACCGCGGACCCTGGCGGGGCCAACGGACTGGGCGGGCCTGGCGGCTACCACCTTCTGGCAGAGGTCGCCGTCGCCGGTCAGGGAGCGGGCCGGTACGGCCTGGGACACCTCACTGCCACGGCTGCCCCCGGCGCCGTCAGCGAACCGGTCGACTGGGCCGAGCTGCTGCCGTTCGTGTGGCAGGCACTCCGTGTATACGCACTCCACCAGGGGCTGCACCTCTGCCTCCCCCGGCCGTACTTCCACCCGGTGACCCATACGGCCACCCAACTCTCCGTCGCCGACACCAGGCGGGTAGCCGTCGGGCCGCTGAGACTGGAGGCCGACGTCACGCGGATCGGCCTCGTCCCCCGCCCACATGTCGTGGCGGAGGTCCGGATCAGCGACGAGGAGGGGACGGTGGCCCAGGTCCGGGAGGCGGGGGTGGCGCTCCGGGAGGCACCGGGCGCCGACCTCGTGCCGGGGAATGCGGCCGCTCCGGTCCGCCGCTCCCCCGGCGGCGAGCCGGCGGTCGTACATGAGCTGCACATGGCGCACGCCGCCGACGGCGACCTCGCGGTCACCTACGGCCCAGCTGCGCTCACATCCGCCGCGCGCGTCCGCCCCCGGCTGCCCCGTGGCGGAATGCTGATGCTCGACCGCATGCTCACCATCCCCGAGGCACGGGGTGGGTATCCGGTCGGCTCGACCCATGTGACCGAGTACGACGTACCCGAAGCCCCCTGGTACCTGCGCGACAACGGCGGCACGATGCCGTGGCTCTTCCACCTCGAGAGCGCCCTGCAGGCGGCGGCGTTCGTCGGGGCGGCGCTGGGGGCCAGTCTGGAGCACCCGGGCGAGGACTTCACCGTCCGCAACCTCGAAGGCAACGCCCGTCTGCTGCACCCGGTGGACCTGCGCGGCCGTACGGTGCGCCAGCACACCACGCTGCTCTCCCACACACCCTTGCCAGGCGCCATCCTCCAGCGGTACGGCTATGAACTGGCCGTGGACGGCCAGGTGTTCCACCGGGGCGAGACCGTGCACGGCTTCTTCACCAGGCCCGTCCTCGACCAGCAGCAGGGACTGGACGGCGGACGTCGGGTCCCACCGTGGCTGGACAACGGAGCGACCTCGCCACCGGGTGCCCGGCAGCTCGACGCCGGCTCCGGTGCACCGGTGGGGCACGGCCGCCTCGCCCTGCTGGCGGGCGCCACCTGCACCCTGGTGCCGGAGAGCGGCAGGCACGGCCTGGGCTACCTCCTCGCCACCAGACCCGTGAGATCCGATGACTGGTACTTCGGCCGGCACTTCCTCCACGACCCGGTGATGCCTGGCTCCTGCGGCATCGAGATGCTGTGTCAGGCCGTCAAGTTCTTCCTGCTTCACACCGGTTCGGTCAGCGAGGATTCCCTGAGGACGCTCGTTCCGCTCCCCGGTGCGCCCCTGCGGTGGACCTACCGGGGCCAGATCCTGCCGCACCACGCACAGATGCGGGCCGAGGTCCATCTCCGCGAGGTACAGCGCGACGGCGCCGGGCTCACAGTCGTCGCCGACGGCAGCGTCTGGAGTGACGGTCTGCGCATCTACGAGGTGGACACCATCGCGTTCCGAACGTCGCCCCGCAGCGCCACGAAGGAGGCGGCATGACAGTCTCCTTCGATCGGGCCGGCATCCGCGGCGCGCTCGCGGCACTGGACCGTCCCTGCTATGTGGTACGGGCCCACGGCCGGATCGGGGCAGCCAACGAGCTTCCACGGCCCGGGTCGGAGATCGAGGTACTCGCGGCCTCGGGCCCGATCGCCACCCACCAGCTCGGCTCGGCAGGCTTCCTGCGCCGCCACGGACTGCGGCAGCCGTACATGGCAGGTTCCATGGCGGGCGGGATCTCCTCGGTGGACCTCGTCGTGGCCCTGGCGGGGGCGGGCGCGCTCGCCTCCTTCGGGGCGGCGGGCCTGGGCACCGCCCGCGTCGAACAGGCCGTCGACACGCTCCGCAGACGGCTGCCGAACCGACCGTGGGCGTGCAACATCATCCATAACCCCGCCTCGCCACGGGCCGAACGCGAGATCGTGGACGTTTACCTGCGCCACGGCGTGCGCTGCGTCGAGGCATCCGCCTTCATGGGCCCGGATCCCGAACTGGTCCGGTACCGGGTGGCGGGACTGCGGCGTGGGCCCGATGGTGCGGTCCGGGCGGACAACCGGGTCATCGCCAAGGTCTCGCAGCCGGCGATCGCCACGTTCTTCCTGCGTCCGGCACCGGCGGAGATGGTCGACGAACTGGTACGGCAGGGACGGCTGACGAACGAACAGGCCCGTTTGGCGGCGCAGGTCCCGATGGCCGACGACATCACCGTCGAGGCGGACTCGGCCGGGCACACCGACCGCCGTCCGCTGGTGACCCAACTGCCCCTGATTCTCGCGCTGCGCGACCGGGAGGCAGCGGCCGGACGGCCCGGGGGCGCGGTGGGCATCGGGGCGGCGGGCGGGATCGGGACTCCGCAGGCCGCGTTCGCCGCCTTCGCCCTGGGCGCAGCGTACGTCGTGACCGGATCGGTCAACCAGGCGTGCGTGGAGGCCGGCACCTCGGCCCGAGCCAAGGGACTGCTGGCGCAGGCCGGTGTACAGGACTGCGCCACCGCCCCCTCGGCCGACATGTTCGAAATGGGCGTGCACGTCCAGGTGTTGAAGCGCGGAACGCTTTTCCCCGGCCGGGCGGCCTGGCTCCACCAGCTCTACCGCGACCACGGCAGCGTGGAAGAGCTCCCCGATGCGGCCCTCGCGCGCCTGGAGAGGGAGATCTTCCACCGTCCACCGTCCGAGGTGTGGCCCGATGTGGTTGCCTACTTGCGGTGCCACCACCCCGAGCGGCTGGAGCGCGCCGAGCGGGACCCCCGTCACCGCATGGCCCTGCTCTTCCGCTGGTATCTGGGGCTCTCCTCCCGCTGGGCCACGGACGGCGCCCCGGAGCGGGTGGGCGACTACCAGATCTGGTGCGGACCGTCGATGGGCGCCTTCAACGACTGGGTCCGGGACACCCCGTGGGCAGCGCCGGAGAACCGGCACGCCGCGGCCGTCGCCGCCGCGTTGCTGGACGGAGCGGCCTACCAGAACCGACTCGCCCAGCTGCGCTTCGCGGGCGTCCGCCTCCCGTCCTGGTGCACCACGACTCCCCCGTATGAGGCGACGCCGGACCCGAGCAGACCCGAGCTCACTCCGCTGTCCCCCTGTCTGGTGGGCGCGGCGGAGCTGCGAGAGGGGGCATAGTGTTCCAGGTCGATGCGTTCTGGTCGTACGGGATCGGTGCCGGTTACGCACTCGCCGGCACCAATCAGCTCGCCGTAGCTGACGGGGACATCGGCCGCCGCGCCACCGTACGGAACCGTCAGATCGCACTCACCGTCCTCTTCCTCGGCGTGCTCTTCCTCCCGATAGCGCTGCTGCTGGCGACGCGGTTTCCCCGCTGGGAAACCATGTACGCCCTCACCGAGATCCCCCCATGGGCCATGGCCTGCTTCGGTGCAGGGGTGTTCGTGAGCGGTGCGCTCGGCTGTCTCCTCACCCTGCGGCTGCTGGCGCGCGGGGCGTTGTGGGCGGCATGCCTCCAGGTGATCGGCGCGTACGCCGGGGTGTTCTTCATCCTGGTCCACGGCTGGGACGGCTCAGGGCTGCACCGGCTGCTCGCCTCCGCGCCGTCGGCGTTCCCAGCGGGGCCACCGACGGTCGCGGAGCTGCTGCGGTTCTGCGGCTCCCCTGTCGCCGCGACGCTGTGCTGGATGGGGGCAGTGATCCTGCCGGTCCTGCTGTTCTCGTACGTGTGGTGCCACGCGTACCGCCCTCCGGTGGGAGGCCCCACCTCCCGGCTGCCGGGCGCGCGGGATTTCCACAGGTGGCGGCCGTCGGCGCGGGTGGTCCTGGGCGTAGCGGTGGTGGTCCTGGGGACGTGCCCGCTGCTGGCCGTGGCGGCCTCGGTATCGGTGCGGGCACTGGGCGGGCCGGTCGGCGGCGCCCTCGTGATGGCACTCGGCACGGCCATACTGCGTCCCCACGGCCCGCTGGCCCGTCACTGCCGTTCCCTGGTCCGTCCCCATGCCCCGCACGAAAGATCACCGGCCGTCGCGGAGTAGGCCGTCCCGGAGCCTGTCGGACCAGTTCGGCCCAGCACCACCTGACCGGGCCGGGGCCACAGCCCCCACCAGCAGCCCCTCCGCCCCACCGGCGAACCCGTTGGAGAGCCCACCGACATGCCGCCGCCCCCCACCGACGTGCTCGTACGCGCCCTGCTCCACGCTCCCCTACCGCACGCGCTGGCCGCGAGCGGACTGACCGGACCGCCGGACACTCACCTCCCGGTGATCGGGATCTTCTCCCGCCGTCCGCTGCTGTCCCTACCGCTCTCCTCCCCCGACGGGGCCCGGGTCGCGGTGAGAGCGGCGCGGGAGGCTGCGCAGACGTGGGGGGCCTTGTCCCACACGCAGCGCGCCCCTTGGAGCTTCCGGCTACAACGGGCGCTGGCGGTGCGCCATGCGGCCCTGCTCACCGTCCTCCAGGACGTCTCTGGTCTCGGTCCCGCCGATGCCGAGGCCGAACTCCGCAGTGCCCGGGCGACGTTGCTGCGGCACGCCGTTGCAGCGGGCACGCACCGTGCACCCTGGCGGCGCCCCCGCTCCGACACGCCGTCATCCCACGCCCCGCAGCGTCCGGTCGTGGTCATGTCGCATGTCGACGGTGCCCGCCCCCTCGTGTCGCTGTTGGAAGGGGCGCTGCCGGCTCTGCTGAAGGGGATGACCGTGGTCTCGGAGACCGACCACCGCACGGCGGTCCCCACCCTGGCCGTGCTTGCGGCGGCCCGGGAAGCCGGGCTGCCGCAAGGGGGCTGGGCGGTCGCGGTGGACAGGCGGACAGCCGACCTCCGGTGCGTACTGGCCGAGCACGCAGACGAGGTGTCACCACAGTGCTGCGCGTGGGATCCTTGGCGCCCGCCGCCACCCGGTCTCCTGGTGCTCCGACACGACGGAGACGCACGGGCCGCCGCCCGGGCCACCGTCCGGTCCTGCTTCGCCCGCGCCGGTCGCCGCTGCGCGGCCACGCCACTGGTCGCGGTGCACGACACCCGTCTCACCGCTTTCCTCGACCACCTCACACGGGAGACCGCGCGCTTCCGCCCGGCCACCGCCCTACCGCACCGGCAGTGGCACACCCGTCTGTCCGAGTGGACTGAGGCAGCGCTCGGCGCTGGGGCACGCCCGGTCCGGACGGGGACACCCCCTGGCCGGGCCCGCCCGCCGGTGCCGGACCCCATCGTTCTGATGGCACCCCCACACGGTGTGGAGGATCTCCCGAGGCCACCCCTCGGACCGGTCGCGCTGCTCGTCCGGTTCTCAGCCTGGGCGGAAGCCCTCCACCTCGCCCGGCGCACCGGACCGCACCTGGGGGTCTTCACTCGCACCCGGCTCGCACAACTGAGCCCGCAACTCGCCGGACTGGCCTCCCCTCATATCCAGCTCAACGCGGCGCCCGACGCCGGCTTGCCGCCAGGCATGGCCCACGCCGGCCTCGGCATGTGACGCCCCACCATCGGCGACACGCAGCTCCGTCCACAGGAGAAAGAACCGTGACAGCCCCCTCCCCTTCCCCACCCGATACCGCCGGCCGCCCCACCGTGCCTGCCCGACGCAGCGGGACGAACTGCCGGCGCCTCGCCATCGTCGTGGCACTTTCCGGTCTGGCGGCCGCCATCACGATCGGTGGCATGCAGGCGGCGGCGATGCCCGTCTCTTTCGCCGTCACCGGCAGCACGTTCCAGGTGTCCGCCAAGCAGATGCACGGCGTCGGCGCCGTGCAGTTCGCCAGCCTCACCTCCGACGCCGCGGGCCATGACCGCCCGGCGGCGGTCGCAGGCATCAGCCGGGCGCGCCTGACCGGCCTGTGCCAGTCATCGGTGGCACACACGCCCCTCGGTGCGGTCACCCTGCGAATCGAAGCGGACGACGGCCGGACGACGGAGGCCCATCGACTGGTACTGGGCCTCTCGGAGTTGAAGGGCGACATGCGATTCGGCGAGGTGGAGATGGGGCGCGACGCCGCGACGCTGGACGCCGTCGCCGGGGTGCACGGCGCCTCGGGCCAATACGGCCAACAGGCCCGAACGCTGGACGTCGACGGTATGCGGCTCACCTCCCAGTCCATCACGGCCGGCTCGTTCGACCTGAGCGGCGCACGGATGCACGTACAGCTCGGAGACCACCCATGCTTCTGACCCACCATGCCCTGCGAGACCGGCCCAACGTCGCAGCCGTCCTGGTGCTCGCTTCCGCCGTCGAACTCGGCTGCCTGCCGCTCGCCCGGCCCGCCTACCTGACCGTCGAGGGATTCCAGGGGGCCACCTCCGTGACGATCGCCATCGCACTCGCGGTATGCGCGGGGAACGTGTGGCTGTGGCCACAACGGGCCCGTCGCGGCGGCTGGACGGCCATCGCGGCGGGGCTGCTGTCCTTTCCGTTCGCCAACCTGGGAGGCTTCCTCATCGGCATACTGCTGGCACTGGTGGGCGGCGCCTTCGCAGTGGCGTGGGACCCCGCCGAGGACCCGCCGGGAACGGATCAGTGACGGCGGCCGGGCCACCGCGCGCTGTCCCGGTGGCCCGCCGCACGAGGCGCCGGGCCACGGGTGTCCTGGCCGTGCTCGCGGTAACCCTGTGCTGTGCGCCGACCCCCGGAGCAGGGGCTGCCAAGCCGGCCGGAGTGTCCCACGAGGATCCTTCGCTCTCCGCGGGCCGTCCACTCGACATCGCGCTCGGCGGCCAAGACGAAGGCGAGGGCGCCACCTTGCGAGCCGACGCGGTCACGTTGCAAGGACTGTGGTGCCCCCTGCTGTCGCCCGAGCCGGGCAGGCCAAAGCTCTGCTCGGCCCAGTCCGCCGACGTCGAACGCCCTCGCCTGGCCCAGGACCACGGTGCAGGTCGAGTCCTGTGCCTACGCAGCACACGAATCACCCTGACCGGCATCCGCTTCCGCGCTGATGCCCTCACCGCCACGCTCCCCGGCGGCCTGCCACTCGTGCTCTCCACCGACGCTGTCCCTCCGCTGCCAGTCCCTCAGATCACCCTGCTCGGAGTGCAGGCACACGGCGTCCAGATCTCTGCGTCTCGGGTCGCCACGGGACCCACCGATCTACAACTGACCGGCGAGCAGCACTGCAACTGAACCGTCCGGGCGGGTCGAAGGACGGGGGACCACACCTGCCCAAGTCGTTGACCAAGGACCGGGACAGGCCATGTCAACTTGCCCTGTGGCTGCTGCGCTGGGGGAGCGGAGGGAGGGGGTGTCTGGCCAAGGCTGCCAGCCAATCCCGTGGTACGGAAGCCAACTCTTGGTCGACACCCTCGTCCTGGTCGTGTCGGCGTGCGTCTGCCCTGCCAACGGCAAGTCCCAGATGGTACTGCCGAGTTCCTCGCCCGCAGTGCTGGAGCTTCCCCAGGCTGGAGCGCCAGTGATCGGACCAGAGCCATCGCACCCGCGCATGATCACGTGGGAGCGGCCGACAGAGACAAGAACGGATGTCCGAGTTCGGGAAGACCAACCAAAGCAAGATCAGCGCTCAGCATTTCAACTCCTACGCGACCATGTGCTGCAGATCTCTCACCTGGGCTGACGTCAGCCTGGCCGATACCACCTTCTTCGCAACTTCGCAGGGGCAAGGTGCGGCGTAGCGCTGCCCGGACCGGTGGTCGACACCAGGCAATCGGCCGCGGCACGACCGTCGCGGTCAACAGCCTCCCCTTCTTGGGGCCGCTGCTGCGCCTGGGCCGCTTGCACATGCCGCCAAGGGGTGTGCCAACTCAACCGCTGATCTTGGTTGTTGGGTGGTGTTGCGGCTCGGGGGCAGGCGTCCCTCAAGGACGATCTGGAAGGCGTTCGGCGGCGCTTTCCGGCACACCCTCCAGCGGCGCCGGCCCTTGCCGGTCGGATCGCGGGACATCAGCGCCACGTAGATGCACTTCAGCGCGGCGGCTTCCGACGGGAAGTCGACTCCTTCGCGAAGAAGGCCGCGGCTTTTCAGATCTCGATGGTCTGCTGCTGTTCCCGGTTCTCCCACCGCGTATCAGGCTGTCCAGCCCGCAGGGGGAACTTCACCACATGGCCGGCTCAGCGCATTGGTTCCGGCGCCAGTCGGATACAGCCTGAACCGGCCCGGATCCTCACCGGTTGAGACACCGGTTCCAACGGCGGCGGGGTGGTGGAGGGCAGTTTCCTGACGTGCTTGGTCAGCGGCCGGGTCAACAACGTGATCAGGGCCCACGCGATGTGCGCCTGCCTGCGACAGGGAGGACACTCGACGTCCCGCACTTCCTGCGCGCCCTCTGCCGAAGGTGTTCGGCCGCCTCACCCGGACGATCACGGGCACGCTCGCGCCGCACCTGGCCCGCTGCCCCGACGATGAATGGGCCCAGCGGGTATCCGCCCCGCTCACTTGCACGCCCCGAAATCGCCCCGGATTCACCCCCGACAGGTTGTTCAATCCGAGAAGATACCCTCTGACCTGCGGGAATAAGGTGGGGCGGACGAGTCGGCCTGTACGCCGGGTTCTGTCCCGCTGGCGAGTGGATCACGCTCTGACCTGCTGGTTAGCCTGCTCAGAGAGCTTCCGCCGCAGCCCCAGGGACTTCTCAGGGACTTTCAGCCAAGATCCGCGAGCCACGCTTCGATGGCGGCAAGACCGCGCGCGCCGGCCTCCGGCATGAAGTGCGTGTAGGTCCGGAGGGTGAACGCTGGATCGGAGTGACCGAGCCACTTCGCCAGCGATACGACCGACTCGCCCGCTTCGAGCATCACCGAAGCGTAAGGACTCCTAGCAAAATGAGCTGTACTGCCTTGGAATGACAGGCCGTCAGCCGGTGTTGTGCCTCTGTCTGGTGTTGTGGTGGGGGCGTTGGGCATGGTGCAGCGGAGGCCGTGGGAAGTCGAGGACGGGTTGTGGGAGCGGATTGCCGGGCTGCTGCCGGTGATTGAGCGCCGCGTGAGGTATCCGGGTCGCAAACGGCTCGATGACCGGCGGGTGCTGAGCGGGATCCTGTTCGTGCTGTACACCGGCATCCCTTGGGAGTTCCTGCCCCAGGAGCTGGGATACGGCTCGGGCAGCACGTGCTGGCGCAGGCTGCGCGACTGGCATCAGGCCGGGGTGTGGCAGGCTCTTCATGAGCTGCTGCTGGCCGAGCTACGTGCGGCCGGGCTGCTGGACTTCTCCCGGGCCGCGGTCGACGGCTCCCATCTGCGGGCGATGAAGGGCGGCGCGAAGACCGGGCCCTCACCGGTGGATCGGGGAAAGGCAGGCAGCAAGCACCACGTGATCACCGAAGCGCACGGCATCCCGCTGGCGGCCACGCTCACAGGCGGAAACCGCCACGACGTCACCCAGCTCATGCCGCTGGTCCACGCCATACCGGCCGTCAAAGGCAAGCGGGGGCGCCCCCGAAAGCGCCCCGGCGCTCTGTTCGCCGACCGCGCCTACGACTCCGACACCTACCGCCGCGAACTGCGCGAGGTGGGCATCCGCCCCCTCATCGCCCGCCGCGGCACCCAGCACGGCTCCGGTCTGGGCATCCACCGATGGGTCGCCGAAGCAGCCTTCGCCCTCCTGCACTGGTTCCGGCGCCTGCGCATCCGCTGGGAGATCAGGGAAGACCTCCACGAAGCTTTCCTCATCCTCGGCTGCAGCATCATCTGCTGGCGACGCCTGAAAACCTCATTTTGCTAGGAATCCTAAGTGTGACGCAGGACGTGGAAGCCGTGCTCCCGGCTCGGCTCCCACACGCGTGTGGCCTTCCCCTCCTTCTCCTGCTTCGGAAGAGGGGGGATCACACCAGCGCGAGCGAGCGCCGGCTTCCAAGACTTGGTGTTCCACGTGGTCCGATTGATCGCTCCGCTGCGGGTCGTGGTGACGAGCAGCGGTACCGTTACTTTGCGGCGCTCATCCCGGGGAACGTCTGGCTGTTCGGGATCGAGCCACGGCAGGGTCACCTCGACCGTGTCGAACCGCTCCTGGTGCGCCAGCAGCCGCTTCGCAAGGGCTGTCGTCACGGGTACGTCGCGCTCCTTACCGCCCTTCGGGGGCCCGAAGTAGAGCTGCGACTTGTATCGCAGAATCTGCCGCTCTACGTGGACGGAGTCGCCCTGCACATCACCGGGGGAGAACGCGAATACCTCCCCTTGTCGCAATCCACATCCAACACCGAGGTCGAGTGTGATCCGGTACCGCTTGGGAAGCTCTGCCCGCACCGCGTCAACTTGCCCCTGCGTCCAGGAGCGCGCCCTCCGCTCGGGCTTCTTGGGCGGCTTGATCGTGCTGTTGCCCTTGCATGGGTTTCGGAAGAGACGCTTGTCCTCGACCGCGGCCTGCATAATCGCCTTCAGGTACACCCACGCGGTGTACGCAGTACCCGATCCGACTTCGCGCTGTACATCCGCTGACCACTTCCGCAGCTCGGCGACGCCGACATCACGGAGCGCCAATTCTCCGATGTGCGGCAGCACCTGCCCCCAGATCCGGTACTCCATGCTCTCCAACGTCTGGGGCGGGTGAATCTGAGCCGGCCACCAATGCTTTTCGACGTACTCACGCACGGTAATCTCACCGTCGCGTGGATCTACGAAGTCACCACGGCGTGAGTCTGTCTGCGTCTCAGCCAACCACGCCTTGGCGTCCGCCATCGTCTCGAACGAGCGATCACGGACACCCGGGATGCCTTTGACTCGGTAGCGGGCACATTTCCCCCACAGCGCCGTTCGCTCGCGCTTACCCGTCTCCTTGTTCGGTCGCTTCTTGAGCCACCTGTCCTCTATATACCCCGCCATGCGATACCTCCCTTTGATCCGCTGGCTGGTCCGGTCAGCGCCTCCTAGCGCCGCGCCAAACACACAGACGGCGTCCGCGCACGTCAAATTCCGGATGCAGCCGACTTTTTCAACTTTCGTTCCAGGGGACTGGGCTAACGCGCGGCTGTCCCATAGACGCCGTTTGTGGTCACGCGGCGTGGCGCACGGCGCTGCGGCGCCTTGCTCAGCGGATTGAGATCCGGATTCGAACGCGAATCAGCCTTCTGCTGTTCCACCAGCCACGCGTCGAGCAGGTCTCGGCGATACATGACCCGACCGCCGGGGCCCATACGGAAACTGGGTGGCCCCTGGCGCCGATGACGCCAGACGTACAGAGTGTTCACCGAGATGCCCATATATGTCGCCGCGTTCTGCACGTTCATAAACGCCGCCTCGACGGTGGGCTCTGTGTGGTTGCGCATCGCGTATCTCCGGGGCAAACGTCGTCAGCTGGGCGGAGGTTTGATCTCCCGCCACCCATGCAGGGCGCAATACCGGACACCACCCACGGGCAGGATCAGGATCCGGAGAATCGTGGGTTTGGCGCGGCCGGGATGTAGTGATAGATAGCGACCTCCGGTGCATCAAGGAGGTTCGAGCGTGGCTGTCAGAGGTCAGAGTTCAGCCGTCGTCAAGAGAAGGCGACGGCATGCGTGAGGGGCTGGAACCGACAAAGTCCAAGCCGGCCCTCATGCGCGTCTGGGCGGGGACGCACACACGCATGCCCCCACACGACCCCTCGCCGGAAGGGTCACGGCCCGCGCGCACCATAGCGTCGGGCTACTCGCGGGGCCTGCCCACGCGGTCTTCTGCCAGCAGGTCAACAACCGCGTCCACCGCGAGACCGAGAAGGTCCCGTCCTCGATGCTGGACATCGAGGAGTCGAGGCTGCACCCGATGCCCACGGTTCCGCACACCCTCGCGCTTGGCGAGTCCCGCCAGGTCTTGCGCGACCAGGCGGTTCGCTTCGGCTCGGTGCGCTATTCGACCCCGCCCGGCCTGGTCGGCCAGGAAGCCTGGGGCCGCGTCGACGGCGACTAGCTCGTCATCGTCGCCGACCTCTCGCACCTGATCCGCCGACCCGAGTGTATGTAGGGCCCCGCGGGCCTGACCGAGGTCGCCCGCCATCAACTGTCCCTGCCCGGACGGCCGGTGATCGACCCCTCCCACTACCCCGACCACTCGCAGGAGACCACGGCCCGAACCGTTCAGGCAGGTGACGCCACTGCACCCCGGTGCGTACCCAGTGCAGGATCCCGTCGATCACCTGCCGGTGATCCCGCCACCAGCCACAACGCCCATTACTGACCTGCAGAATCGGCCGAAACCGTCCCGCTCCGCATCCGTCAGGTCGCCCCGCCCCATACCGGGGCAACGAGCCGTACGCCAGATACCTACATGATCGCCCGGATAACTCCCAGGCAGAGCTGCTCGGTGGTTCTCCCACCGTAACCGGCAGGTGGCGTCTCGTCAGTTCAGGGTGAGCCGGGGTGTGGCCTGGTGGGCGAGGTTGTCGATGAGCAGCCCGACTGCGAAGTCGAAGCGTTCGTGCCCGGTACCGGAGGTGAGTTCGGTCGCGTAGCGCCGGGTCTGCGGGAAGGTGGCTTCCGGTTGGGCGTTGAAGCGGCGGACCAGGTCGTCCTGGCCCAGGACCCACGTGGCGTCCTGGTTCTTCTGCCGCTGCTGGACCATGGAGGTCTCCAGCGCGTGGCCGGCGACGTAGAGCGAGAGGGCGTCCATGGCCCGAGCCGCGGTCTGGGGGCCGTATCGCCCAGCGCGGCACCCACACGGAGCCCCTCGCGGACGCCGACGGCCGCTATGCGCGCATGTGGGCGGCGCAGCTGTCCGCCCGGGTGGCTCTGTCCACGAGAACGGGCAGCACTTCTTCACCGATTCGGGAGGCAGTTGGCTCTGGGCTCGGATTCGAATTGTTCACGAGTTTCGACAGCGTTAATCGCGCCTGTGCGTGATGCGGTCCGCCCTGGCGCCGCAGCGCGGCTGGAGGCGGGTGACCGGTCACTTGGGGTCGTGGCCGGCTCGCATGCTCGCTGCGGCGCAAGCGAGCAGGGCGGCGGTGAGGGCGGCTAGGGGCGCGGTCCAGGTGCCGGTGGCGGTGTGCAAGGTGGCGGCGAGGATGGGGCCGGTGGCGGCGAGGAGGAAGCCGCAGGTCTGGGCCATGGTGGACAGGGCGGTCACGTGGTCGTGGTCGCTTCCCCGGTGGGCGTAGAGCACTCCGGGGAGCGCCTGGCCGGCGCCGAGTCCGATGCCGAGGACGGCGACCCACAGCGTCGAGGTGGCGCCAGGGGCGAGCAGGAGCCCGGTGAAGCCGACTGCACAGACCAGGATGGCGCCCAGGATGTGCGGGCGCTGGTCGGTGCGCTTCGCGGCGAGGACCGGTGCGATGAATCCGCCTGCGGCGACGCCGCAGATGAGAAGGGCCTGGCCGGTACCGGCGGCACTGCGGCCGAGGCCGGCTTGTACGAGGATCGAGGGTAGCCAGGCGAGCGTGGTGTAGAAGGCGAGGGTCTGGATACCGAAGAAGGCGGTCAGGCTCCAGGCGACCGCGGTGCGGGCCACGTGCTGGCGCCTGTTCCGCTCGGTGCTGGCGGTCGCGGCAGGCTGCGGCGGCTGGTGGCGCAGCTGCGGGGTCATGCCAGCGGCAGCGAGGACGGCGGGGATGACGGCCAGGCCGATGGCCGGCTGCCAGGTTCCGGTGGCCTGGGTGACAGGAACGACCATGGCAGCGATGAGTGCCGAGCCGGCCCCCATCGACAGGGCGTAGAGGCCCATCATCGTGCCGACGCGTTCACGCGGGAACCGCTTGCGGACCAGGACGGGGATGAGCACGTTGACGACGGCGGTGGCCGCGCTGACCACGACGGTGCCCGCGAACAGGCCGGGCATGCCCAGCATGCGCAGCACCGCGCCGGCCACCAGGACCAAGCTGGCCCACCACAGCCCGCGCTCCTCGCCGAGCCGTCGCCGCGCCACGGCTGCGAGTGGTGCGAAGGCACCCATGCACAGCGGCGGCAGCAGCCCCAGCAGGGAGACCGTGGCGGGGCTGAAGCCCACGACCGGTGCTAGCGGCCCGATCTGCCCGAAGGAGACACGGGTGTTCAGGCTCATCAGTACGAAGCCGACGACGAGCAGCACGCCCGCGCCCGAGGCAGGCGGTGGCGCGGTGCGGTCACGAGGGACGGCAGCGGTCGCCGGCGGCGGGGACACGGTCATGGCAGGGCCCTCCAGGGCACTCGGTGGTTAGGCTTGCCTCAACCCTGCGCGCTCAAGTCCACTTGAGTACAAGTGCCCGCACCCGGAGGACCCTATGGAGCAGCTGTACTCGATCAGCGAGGTCGCCCGCGCCTACGGGGTCTCGGTACCGACCCTGCGCTACTACGAGGAATGCGGACTGATCCAGCCCACCGCTCGGCGCGGCCGGGTGCGCCAGTACGACCGCGCCGCTCTGGAACAGCTCGCCTACGCCCAGCTGTGGCACCACGACGGCATGATGCCCCTCGCCGACACCGCCGCCATCATGAACAGCGAACACGCGCCCGAGCGCCACGCCCTCATCACCGCCCAGCACGACGCCATGCAGGAGCGGATCGACCGGCTCGCCCGCGCCGCCGCCATGCTGCGGCACATGCTGCAGTGCCCGGCCGACCACCCGCTGAGCTGTCCCGTGACCGGCGCCTACATCCGCGCCTGCGTAGACGCCACCCTCGCCGGCGAGGAACCCCCCGAGCTGACCTTCCCCGACACGCCCGCACAGCACTCGGACACCTGACCCCCACCTGTACCCGAGACCGCGAACCCGCCGTCCTTCCCGGTGTCCGCACAAGTGCCGTCATTTCTCGTGAACATCGAACACGGCGCTTCTGCCCCGCCTCCCGAATTGCTGTCCGTTCTCATGCAATCCAGTCGCCGTCTCATCGAAGGCAGTCGAGGGGGACGCAGGCTCGTCGGTCACCGTCTGGTGCATGACATGCAGACCGCCGAAGCGGGAATGATGCAGCTGTCACGAGGGGCACCGGAAAGGCGGATCGCGCGTGAAGCCGGAGCAACTGCTCAGGGATGTGTTCGCCGACCCTTGGGGGTCGTTGTCGCCCTCGGTCTACGAAACCGCCAGGCTGGTCTCCCTGGCTCCCTGGCTGGAGGGACATCGGCACCGGATCGAGTTCCTGCTGGGCCGACAGGATGCCAGCGGCCGGTGGGGGCCGTTGGGTGGCTTCGAGCTTGTGCCCACGCTCAGCGCTGTGGAAGCGCTGCTGGTCGTTCTGCGCAGGGGGGATCAGGAAGCCGCGGACCTGCGCGAGCACGTGGACGCTGCGGCCGAGGCGGGCCTATGCTCCCTCGCGTGCGGCGGTATGGATGGCCCGCTGCCGGACACCGCAGCGCACGAACTGATCGTCCCCGGCCTGGTAGAGAGCATCAACCGTCTGGCCGGTCCCGCCCACAATCTCCCCCTGCCGACCGAACTGCCTCCAGACCTGCGGGAACATCTCAGGCACAGGGTCGGCGCAGCGGGCGCGGTCCCGGGCAAACTACAGCACTCCCTCGAAGCTTTCGGGGACGAGCGGACTGCGTTACTCGTCCCCGACGCTCCCGGGCTCGTGGGCAGTTCGCCCGCGGCAACGGCGGCCTGGGTCCACTTGCGCGGAGGGCCCACACGGTGCCCCGGCCGGTCCCGTGCCCTGGCTGCCGTCGTCCGTCACCACCATGCGCTGGTCCCGTCGGTGACCCCCACCGCTCCCTTCGAGCGGTTGTGGGTCCTCACGATGCTCCTCACCACCGGCTGTGCGGTGGGCGACTTCACCGGACTCAGGGAACAGGTCCGTCGGCTTCTCGGGCCGGAGGGTGCCCACGGGGTCCACGGGCTGCCGCCGGACGCCGACGACACCTCCACCGCGCTGCATCTGCTGGGCCTCATGGGTGAGGTGCAGGAGCCCGCTGTGCTGCGCCGCTTCGAAGCGCCCACCCATTTCGCGTGCTACATCGGCGAGGACACGGCCTCGCCCACTGCCAACGCCCACGTCCTTGAGGCCCTCGGACTGTACCAGCAGCACACCGGCGCTGGCCTTCATCCGTGGACCGACGAGGCGATGGCCAAGGTCGCCACGTGGCTGTGCCGAGTGCAGGCGGAGGACGGCACGTGGAGCGACAAGTGGCACTCGTCCCCCTTCTACGCCCTGTACTGCTGCGCCCCCGCACTCCACACCTACGGCGGGCCGGTGGCGCGAGCGGCGGTAGAACGCGCGCTGCAGTGGCTGAGGAGCCATCAGCACGCGGATGGCTCCTTCGGAATAGATGCTGGCAGCCGGGAGGAGACCTCCTACGCGGTCCTGGCACTCGCCCGGTGCATCGAAACCGCCGACGGACCGGGCGAGGCGGACCAGGAACTACTGGGCCTGGCACGAGCGTTCCTGCTCGGCACCATGCGCCCGGATCCAGCACTGTGGCAGGACAAGGACCTCTACACGCCACGCGCCGTCGTACAGGCTGCAGTGACCGCTGCGCTTGAGGTCACCGACCGTCTGCTGATCACCGCACCGGGCCCCGTCCTGTCGGTCAACGATGCCCTGGCCACGGCCGGTGACCATCTCGGCCGTCCGCCCGGTGGCCCAGTGGCAGCCCTGGCGGCGCAGGTTTCCCGAGTCACCCGGTCCTGGGCCGAAGGGCACAAGGGCATGCCCCTGGGCGCTATACCTTCCCTCTCCGCCGTGGTCACCCGGGCCAACCCCGACTTGGCTCGGCCGGAGCTGGAACTGATCATGCGGGCGCTGATGTGGATCTACGCCATGGACGACCTGTTCGACACCGGCGGCCTGGCCGCCCCGGAGGCCAGACAGCACTGCGAGCGCTACCTGGCCGTCCTGGCCGGCGACGAGATCCCGGCGGGTGGTCGGTCATACGATGCGCTCGTTCCGCCCCTTAAGGGCATCGTCACTGACCTCTCCGTCTACCCGCTCTTCCTGCGACTGCGGCCGTACCTGGTCGAGCACTTCGGGATGGTCATGGCAAGCATGCAGCGCGAAATCACCTGGAAGAGCGCCTTGTGGCAGGGCGAACACGCTGCGATTCCCGGCTTCGCGGAGAACATCGCCAACGCTCGCCTCTCCATCGGCGGTCCGGCCTACTACGCCCTCGCCCTGATCCTGCTGGACGACCCTTCTGTCGAACGCGTCCTGCCACAACTGGGCGAACTGGCCATGCAGGGCAACGTGTGCATCCGCCTAGCCAACGACCTGGCCACCCACCGCCGCGAGCGCGAGGAGGGCGTCATCAACGCCGTACGCCTCCGCCAGGTCGCAGCCACGTCCTCCGACCTCGACTCGCACCAAACGCTCGCAGAAGCGGAAGCCCAGGTGGCGCGCGAGCTGCGCTGGGCGATGACGAGGCTCGGCACACTTGCTACGACACAGCACACCGACACGGGCCGTCCCGAGCGCGCCCTGTTGGGTATCGCCCATGCGACCTGCGCCCAGTACGGGCGCGTCGATTTCCGGGTTTGACCGGCCTTCTTATGCGTCCGGCCAAGGCCGCGTGCTCGTTCAGCTTTTGGCCGTCAACGCGTCCTTCGTCAGCCGGCCGAACTTCAGTCCCTGTCTATCCGTAGATCTTCAGGCGTCCGGCTGCGTCCTCCTCGACTGCCTTCGATGAGACGGCGACTGGATTGCATGAGAACGGACAATTGCTGAACAACTGCGGCCGAACTGGTGAACAAAGCCAGCCCGGGTGTGTGAGGTACCCGCCGCGGGCCGATGAGGGTCCGGCTCGGCGGTGCGGGGGGCTGCGCCACTCCCGTCCCCGTGTCACCGGTTGGCCGTCAACCGTCGGTGGGACCATCGGGGGCGGGATCGCCGAGCAGCGGATCGGGGAGGTCTGCCCAGCTCTCGACGCCGTACGACAGCTCGCGGTCGTCGAGCAGGGTGGCGTCCAGGGTGTGCCGGAGCTCGTCCTGGTCCAGCTCGGTTCCGGTGAAGACGAGTTCGTTGCGCCGCTCGCCGTAGTAGTCGTCCCAGAACCAGGAGGCCAGGGTCCGGCGCTGCGGGGACACACTCCGCCACGCCGCCGCTTCACCGTCCGGCAGCCAGTTGCCGGTCTCGCGGAGCTCCAAGTGACGACCGGCAGAGCGCCAGGTGACGACCGACCGGGGCCGGGTGGCCAACCACAGGTGACCCCGGCTGCGGACGACTCCGGACATGATCCGCCGCAGGCTGTCCGCCAGCCGCTCGGGGTGGACGGGGCGACGGCAGCGCCAGAGTACGGACATCACGCCGTGGTCGACACTGCGCCGGTGCACCGGCGCGATCACTGGGTCGAGACGCTCGGCGGGGCCGGCCACGGCCCAGCGCGGATCGGGCTTCATCAGAGTCACGAGGGCCTCGTCGCCGGCTTCCGAGCCGGAGAGCACATCCACGGACGGATTGAGGTGGCCGAGCAGGGCTCGCGCCCCCTCCCGAGCGCCGTCGGCGAGATTCTGTCCTGGACTCAGCAGCACGGCGCCTGCCGCCTCCACCTGGCGGGCGGCGGCTTCGGCGAGCGTGAGCGAAACGGTGTGGGCGCCTCGGCCGTAGGACCGGACGGTCCGGTGAGCGCATCGCAGGTCGCTGAGGAAACGCTCGGGGTCCAGGCCGACGGTCAGCGGCCCCAGGTCGTAGTGGTGCGCCGTTGGTGTGCGGCCCAGCGGGGTCTGCCACAGAGCGGCGAGGAACAGCGCCGCATCGAGTTCACCGGGGAGCGCGAGCACGACGTGCGGGTGCCCCGTACGGCGGGCGATGGCCTCCAGGTCCTGACGGACAATCACGGCCGGGTCGCCTGTGGCCGCCCGGCAGAGGTCACGGCGAAGCTGCTCGTCGTGGCAGGAGACGGTGCGCTGGACGAACGGGTACGGGCCGTCCGCGTCACCTTCGACCGAGACGGACAGCACCACTGCGTCGGGTACGGCGCGCAGGGTGACGTCCACCGCGCGACCGCGCGCCTGAGGTGTGTTGCCGCAGACGACGGTGAGCAGGCCCCGGACCGGCCCTCCGTCGATGCTCACGCTCCCACCCCGGCGATCGCGGTCACGAGAGTGTGGGCGGCTCTGCGTCCCCACGCCGCCGCCGGCGGAATGTGTCGCATCGAGGTCGGTTACCGGGAGTCGTAGGGGATGAGGGCCATCTCGCGGGCGTTCTTGATGGCGCGGGCCATCTGCCGCTGCTGCTGCTTGGTCACATGGGTCACTCGGCGGCTGCGGATCTTGCCGCGGTCGGAGATGAATTTCCGCAGCAGGTCGGTGTCCTTGTAGTCGATGTAGGTGATGCCGGCGGCGTCCAGCGGGTTGACCTTGCGTTTCGTGGCCTTGGGTTTGAGGTCGCTGCGGCGGGCCATGTCAGGTCCTTGTCTCGCGGTTGCGGGTGGTGCGCGTTCAGGCGACGGCGTCGAGGAGTTCGTCGAAGGCGTGTGGGAGTTCTTTCCACGCCTCCGGTCCGGCCGCGTGCTCGGCGTCGGTCAGCAGGCAGGAGTCCAGCAGGATCAGCAGGTTCTCCCGGTCGAGGTCGGGTGAGGTGAAGGTGAGGTGTTGGCAGCGGTCGCCGTGTTCCGGGTGCCAGTCCAGCGAGGCCGCGATGCGGCGTTCGGCGGGCACCATCTCCCATGCGGCGTCGGGCAGTGCGGCCAGCCAGGGACCGGCGGACTCCACGCACAGCGCGCCGCCCGCTGCGTCCCATGACAGCAGCGTGTCCGGGCGGTCGGCCAGCCAGAACCGACCCCGGATGCGCGCCGCGGCGCAGACCAGGTCCTCCAGGGCCGCATAGAGCCGCCCGGGGTGGAACGGCCGATCTCGCCGCCACACGAGAGTGTCGACCCCGTGTTCGTCGGCCTCCTGCGGCAGCAGCAGGCACGAAGGATGCTGACGTGCCGCTGCGGCCTCGACATCGAACCCGGTCAGCAGGGCCGGACCGAGCGTGCCCTCGTCCACCCGCAAACGCTGTGCGGCTGGGGTGAGTTGGGCGAGCAGCGCGAGGTCGGCGTCGTCCACCGGTTCGTCGCCTTCGGCGAGGGCGAGCACCGTGGGGTACTCGATCTGGCGGGCGAAGGTGTCGGCGACCGTGCGCTGATCAGTGGGGGCGGCGGCGAGACCGGCCTCGGCCAGGTCGTCCCCGTTGGACAGGTACGGCAGGACGAGCGCCGGGTCGACCGCGGTGGCCACCCCGGTGAGCTCCAGCGCTTCGCTCTCGGCCGCGATGACGGCTGCCATGGCCTGCGGCTCGACGGAGTCCCACAGCTCGACGACGGCCAGCCGGTACGTTCCGGCGTCCGCGAGCCGCACCAGTTCGGGGACCAGGTCCTCGCGCAGCGCGCAGCACGCGCAGTCGTTGACCAAGGGCGTGTGACCGCTGCTGACGGGACCGCTCAGATCGCGGATGGTGCGGTGCACCGAGCCGTCGGGTCCGCTCGACAGATCGTGGTGGAGCACGACGGTGCCGGGCACAGAGCGCAGGATGTCCCCGACGGCCGCGCGCCGGGCGCCTTCGCACAGTCCGCCGACGATCACCACCGGCAGGCGGGGCGAAGCGACACTCACCGTTCCCTCCGCCCGTAGCGGCGTTCGAAGCGCTCCACGCGGCCCGCGGTGTCCAGGACCCGCTGGGTGCCGGTGTACAAGGGGTGGCTCGCCGAGGAGATCTCGACGTCGATGACAGGGTAGGTGTTGCCGTCCTCCCACTCGACGGTCTTGTCGCTGGTCGCCGTGGAGCGGGTGAGGAAGGCGTGGCCGGCGGCCTGGTCGCGGAAGACGACGGGCCGGTATTCGGGGTGGATTCCAGGCTTCATGAGGTCAGCGCTCCTCGCGGAAATCGACGTGCCGGCCGACGACCGGGTCGTACTTGCGCAGCGTCAGCCGGTCCGGATCGTTACGGCGGTTCTTGCGGGTCACGTAGGTGTAGCCGGTGCCGGCGGTGGACCTGAGCTTGATGATCGGGCGTAGTTCGTTCCTGGCCATGCCCCGCAGCATACACAAGTGGTTTTCATTTTCATCAAGCTGCTACGGCGCCGCAGTAACCGACCACCGAGCAACAAGAGGAGCCATGTCCGCTCACTGCCAACTCACCGGCCGGCAGCCGGGCTTCGGTAAGACCGTCTCCCACTCACACCGCCGCACCAGCCGCCGGTTCGACCCCAACATCCAGCACAAGCGGTACTGGCTGCCCAGCGAGAACCGCCATGTCCGGCTCACACTCAGCACCAAGGGCATCAAGACGGTCGACGCGATCGGCGTCGAGGCCGCCGTGGCCCGCATCCGCGCCCGAGGAGGAAAGGTCTGATGGCCAAGAAGAGCAAGATCGCCAAGAATGAGAAGCGACGCGAGACCGTAGCCCGCTACGCCGAGCGCCGCGCCGAGCTGAAGGCCGTCATCGCCAACCCCGCCACGCCCGACGAGGCACGCGCCGCCGCCCAGCAGGAGCTGCGCCGTCAGCCGCGCGACGCCAGCGCCACCCGGGTGCGCAACCGCGACGCCGTCGACGGCCGTCCCCGCGGCCACCTGCGCGCCTTCGGCCTCTCCCGCATCCGCCTGCGCGAGATGGCACACGCCGGCGAACTCCCCGGCGTCACCAAAAGCAGTTGGTGACAGCAACCGGGCCGCGCTGACACCGGGCAGCCCACCAGCGGCGGGCGCGGCGCCGTACGGCGCTCGATGGACGCACGAACCGCAGGGCGAGCATGGACGGCGGCTCGGCACGCCGGGCCGCCACGGGACGCGGAAGCCCGCGGCCACTCCCCCTGCGGTGACGTCTTGAGCGGGATGGCGACGCCGCTGTCGTCGCCGAGGGCGAGGAAGCGTCGCGCAGAGCCCTTCAACGCACCGAACTACGTGGATCGGCAAGACGGGGGGACTTCCCGGCATGGTGCTCCTCCTTGTTCGGCAGCGGTGCCGCAGTCGGCACAGACACCGCTGAGTTCAAGGGTGTGCTCGACGCCGGTGAAGCCGGTCTGCTCGCCGAGCCGGTCGGCCCACTCCTCGACCACGTCCGTGTCGACGGCCCGACTGCGGCCGCAGCACCGGCAGATGAGGTAGTGACGGTGGCCGCCGTCGGGCCGCTGCCGGTACAGCCGCTCGCCGGTCTGGTCGCGTACGACGTCGACGCAGCCCACCCGTTCCAGGTCACGCAGGGCGCGGTAGACGGTGCTGAGGCCGACCCCGACGCCCGCCTCCGTCAGCAGTGCATGCAGGGCCTGAGCGGAGACGAAATCGCGACAGGCAGCGAACGTGCGCAGCACAGCGGCGCGCTGACGCGTCCTGCGCACACCCGGCTCCACGGCCTCCGTCCACCCCGCCTCCGCGCTGCTCATCACGACTCCCGGTTGACCTGCGGTCTGTCGATCACCAAAACTAGCTGAACATGATTTCCATGTCCATTACGCGGCGCTTTCCGCGCCACACGCACCAGGAGATCCCGAGCACCAACCGAAGCAGCCCCTCGTCGCCATATGCCTGGCCGCCTTGTCCCTGACCGGCTGCGGTCCGAAGGCTGCCACCGCACAGTCCGACGACTCGGGCTCGGGCACGCTGAAGGTGGTGGCCACCACCACGCAGGTGGCGGACTTCGTCCGCACCATCGGCACCGGCCACGTCGACGTCGTCCAGCTCGTGACGCCGAATGCCTCAGCCCACGAATACAAGCCCACGCCCGCCGACCTCCAGGCGATAGGCCGGTCCAAGTTGCTGTTCGAGAACGGCGTGGGCCTGGAGGAGGAGTGGCTGGACAAGGCGGTCCGGCCCTCCGGGGCCCTCCCCGGCACCCCGGGCAGTACTTCCGCGTCGATCCCAACGGGCCGCAGGCGCACACCGACCCGGTGGCCCTGGCCGAACAGCACCTCGCGCCGTTCATCGGGTTCCGGGCCGTGTTGCAGGTGCCGGACAGCCCGACGCGGCAGTGGGTGTTCAGGTACGAGTCATACCTCTGAAGGAGGGGAAGGAGAAGGGGGAGGGCGAGCTCCTGATCGGGGTCGTTCAGGATCAGGGCTGTTGGAAGGTCACCTCCGGATTGGCCGGTGACGGTCCGTCGAGCAGTGGTTGGGCGATGCCCTTCAGCTGCTGGTCGAAGAAGGCCGCGACATAGGTACGGGTGATCTCCTCCGAGCGCTGCCCGGAGATCGACGCGCCCCGGCTGGGAAGGCCCACCTGGGCCGCGAGGTCGGGCAGGTCGGTGAAGCTGTCATGCACGGCACCGGCGACGAGCAGCCAGCGCTTCCAGCCGTCCAGGCGCGCCCAGGCCGTACTCCACGAGTCTTCCTGTCCGCCCGGGCTGTGGTCTGCCTGTGCGCCCAACAACATGAACGGGCGGCCGTTCAGGCCGATGGTCGGGATCTGCACATCGAAGGTGCCGTCCAAGTTCACCCCGGCCCGCACCCGGTCGTCGGCGACCATGGTGGTGGCGGCGCTGGCGCCGCCGGCGGAGTGCCCGGCGATGCCGATCCGCTCCCGGTCGATCATGCGGGCGTAGCGCCATTGCGAATGGCGATGGGTCAGCTGATCGATCACGAAGGAGAGATCCGCGGCCCGGCTCTCTTCCACGGCCGGGAACCCGCCCGGAATCCGGTCGCAGACGGCGCAGGTGAGCGTCCGTCCGTCGGGAAAGGTCGTCCCGCTGTCCTCATAGGTGTGGTCGACCAGGGCGACGGCGTACCCGCGGCTGGCCAGGTCCTCGGCGAGGCCGGTGAGAGTCTGTCGCGGCAGCGTGAAGCCGGGTGAGAGCAGCACCAGCGGGAACCTGCCGTGCGTCGGGCGCGCGTCGGTGTACGCCCACGTGCGGGTGCCGGCGAGCACCCCGGCTGGGACGTTGGCTCCCGGAGCCTTCGCCTGCAGGAACAGGCTGGCTTCCTCGGTGGTCATGAAGGGGGCAGGGACGCCGGTGTCGGGCCGGGCGGGGTAGTACATCGACACCATCAGCTGGCGCGGGCCCGCCGACGGAACCCACGGGTCCTGGCGCTGCTCGTCGACGAGGTGCAACGTGCTGACGCCGACAGCGTGCGGGCCCGTCGGGCGGGGCAGTTCCAGCTGGACGGCGGATGCGTCCGAGGATGCGGACGGCGCGGTGGCGGACGGTCCGGGAGTGGCTGACGCGGCGCCCCCTGTGGCGATCGGCAGCGCCAGGATGAGACCGAGCACGGTGACTACTGCAGTGCGACGGATTCCGGTCATGCCAAGCACGCTAGAGTGCGAGCGCCATAGCTGACGTCCCCTCAGAGGCGGACGAGCTGGGGCACAGCCCTTAGGGGTCTGCCGGTACGTCCCCCGAGGAGTGATCCGCCAGGGCTCCGGCGCTTGGTGCTGCGCACCGGCGCCGCACAACAACCTCGTCGACGTGCTCGGTACACGCTTGGTCCCGCCCGACTCGTTCACCGAGGACGTGCGCGTGCCGCACCGCTACATCCGGCTGCTCCTCTGCATCGCAAACCTGATGCACAGCGCCACCGGCTACTGGGGCAGCACCGTGAAGGACAAGCGGATGACCGCGGTCTTCTTCAGGATGGCCTGACACCGATCTGGGCAGCAGGACACGCCCGGCCCGGCATGCTCCAGGGTTCCGGCGATCGCGTTCGTTTTAGTCCGCTGCGTTCACTTCAGTCCGCGTGGATGTACTCGGACGCGTGCTCGTGCTCACAGGCGTCGTCGATGCCGTACGTCTCCCAGGACGGGAACGGGTCGCACAGCCCGGTCACGGACTCGCCGTCCTTGAGGAGGCAGGCGGTAAGCCGTTCGGCCAGAGCCTCCTTGCGCAGGCGGGTGCCGATGAATACCAGCTCCTGCGCCTGCTGCTCCCCGCTGCGGACACCGGCCGGCTCGAAGCGTGCGACGACGCCGGCCTGGGACCACAGCCCGGTGACAGCGGGGCGGGTGGCGAGCCGGAAGAAGCCCTTGGAACGCAGGATGTCGCCGTACGCTCCACCGTCCAGCTCCTCGGCGACGAAGCGCCACAACTGCTCGGGGTGGAAGGGGCGTTCGGCGCGGAAGACGAGGCTGGAGATTCCGTACTCCTCGGTCTCCGGGACGTGGTCACCGTTGAGTTCGGCGACCCAGCCCGGGGCCTGCTGAGCCTTCTCCACGTCGAAACGCCCGGTGCCGAGAACGCGGACCGGGTCGATCCGCCCGTGGCTGACGGGCACGATCTGGGCGGAGGGATTCAGCCGGGCCAGAGTGGCTCGCAGTCGGTCGGCTTCCGCGTCGGTGACCAGGTCGAGCTTGTTGAGCACGATGACGTCGGCGAACTCGACCTGGTCCATCAGCAGATCGCTGACGGTGCGCTCGTCGTCCTCGTACTGGTCGAGGCCCCGCTCCGTCAGTTCGTCTCCACGCACCAGCTCGGGCAGGAAGTTGGAGGCGTCGACGACGGTGACCATGGTGTCCAGGGCTGCGACGTCCGCGAGCATCGCGCCGTCGTCGCGTGCGAAGGAGAATGTGGCGGCCACCGGCATGGGCTCGGAAATCCCGCTGGACTCGATGAGCAGGTAGTCGAAACGGCCTGCGTGGGCGAGCCGCTCCACCTCTTCCAGCAGGTCGTCCCGCAGCGTGCAGCAGATGCAGCCGTTGGTCATCTCCACCAGCCGCTCCTCGGTACGGGACAGCGCCGCTCCCCCGTCCCGCACCAGCTCCGCATCGATGTTGACCTCGCTCATGTCGTTCACGATCACCGCGACGCGCAGCCCCGCGCGGTTGTTCAGGACGTGATTGAGCAGCGTGGTCTTGCCCGCGCCGAGGAATCCGGACAGCACGGTGACGGGCAGACGGCGGTGGGACGGAGCGGCGGGGGCTGACACGGGACGGCTTCCTCAGTTCTCGTACGGAGCGGGGTACGGGTGTGGGTGCGGTGGCGGCGGACGGGCCGTCAGCTCTTCCCAGGCAGCGGCAGCAACCCGCGTTCGTAGGCGCGCACGAGGCGCCGGGGCACCTGGTACTCGACACCGTCGACGTGGATCGGGGCGAGCTCCGGAGTGCTCGCCTTCCACTGCGCGCGGCGGTGGCGGGTGTTACTGCGGGACATCTTGCGCTTGGGCACAGCCACTGCGGAAACCTCCGAGAGACGGATCGGAAAGACGAGGCGGACGCCCGAAGGTACATGAAAACGAATGTCGTATGCAAAAACTCCGCGCAGATCACCCAGCCACCGGAGATGCCCCCGAAAGCAGACGAGAGCTGATTGAGTGCTGGGCGACAGTGACCAACGCCGGCGGTCCGGTCGTGCCGCTCGGTTTTCCCCTCCCCCCGGCCGATGCCGGGCAGGTCGCCCCGGAGACAGGCCGACTGATCGCCGAACCCGATCCGCTGCGCAGCCGGCTACCGCTCGCCACCGTCGGGGACGACCTCGCGGGGTAGCTGCTCGTACGCCGTGACATGCATCCCCTGATCGCGCACTGGGGCGAGGTCAACCACCTCCAGACACATCCGCGTTTCCGCGGCCGGGGCATCGGGACCGCGCTGATGCGCCACGTCCGCGAACTGGCGAGGGACGAGATGGGACTGCAGCAGCTCCACCTCGCGGCGCGGGCGTGCCTGGGACTGGAGGGCTTCTACCACCGACTGGGATGGCGGGAGGTCGGCCGCTGGCCCGGTGCGTTGCGGGGGCACCCGGGGACGACTGCGACGACATCCTGATGGCTCTCGCCCTCTGATGCGGCCGTCGGCCGCCCATGCCCGCTCGATATCCGGGAGTAAACGGCACACGAGGGGGAAGAAGTTGAGGTTGGACGGCAGCAGTGGTTTCACCTCACCGGGGAGGAACGCCTGGATGCATGGTGCGCCCTTGTACCTGGAACCAGTCCTCGAACCACCGCTGGCGTCGCTGTTGGAGTCGCCCGTGTTCCTGCACAGGCTGGTCGATGCGCCCGGCTCACCGCTCAATGTCGTGCTGCCCGACCGGATCGCTCAGAACGTCGAGCGCTTCCGCTCCTCCCTGCGTCGCCACCACCTCGCCGGCCAGGTGTTCTTCGCGCACAAGGCGAACCGTTCCAGCGCACTGCCACGACGGCTCGCCGCCACGGACGCCGGCATGGACGTGGCCTCGCTGGGAGAGCTGCAGCACGCCCTCAGCGCCGGCTTCACCCCGGACCGGGTCGTGGCGACCGGCCCCAAGGACCCGGAGTTCCGCTGGCAGGCCGCGCGCACCGGCGCCTTGGTCAGCGTCGACTGGCAAGGGGAGCTGGAGTACCTCTCCGCCCTGGTGCGCGAGCACGGCCTGCCCTGCGTCCAGGTCCTGCTGCGGTTGCCGGAGTTCGAGGCGTCCGGGGTCAGGGTGCTCTCCCGGCCCAGCCGCTTCGGTTCCTCCGTGCGCTCCCTGAACCGGCTGCCGGACACGGTCGAGCGCCACCAGGACACCATCGAGCCGACCGGGGTCGCCTACCACCTCGACACCACGAGCCTCGACGAGAAGGCCGTCGCGCTCGAAGGCTGCCTCCGAGCCGCGGGCTCCTGGCACTGGTGCCTGGACGAGCAGTACTGGCCGGTCAACTGCCATGGGGGGCATGACGCATGAGGTACAACAGCATCACCGAGGCGATCGGCAACACGCCGCTGGTCCGGCTCGACCCGGCCGTGCACGGTCTGCGGAACATCGACCTCTACGCGAAGCTGGAGTTGCTCAACCCCTTCGGGTCGGTCAAGGACCGGGCCGCCTGGAACATGGTGCGGGCCGGGCTCCCCGGTGCCCGGGAGCGCGGTGAGACGATCGTCGAGCTGTCCAGCGGCAACACCGCCAAAGCGCTGGCGGTCATCGCGGGCCTGCACGGGCTCACGTTCAAGAGCGTCACCAACCGGATGCGGGTACCGGAGATCAAGGACCTTCTCCTGCTGCTGGGCGCCGAGATCGAGGAGCTGCCCGGGCAGACCGAATGCCTGGACCCGACCGACACCGAGGACCCGCTGACCCGCTTCCACCAGGAGTTGACACGGCCCGGCGCCACCCATTTCCACACCGATCAGTACTTCAACGCGCTCAACACGGAGGCGCATGCGGCCGGCACCGGCCCGGAGATCGTGGCGGACCTCGACGGCCGGGCCCCGGACTGGTTCGTCGCCTGTGTGGGCACCGCCGGTTCGTCCACCGGGGTGGCCAGGGTGCTGCGCGAGTACGATCCGGCGGTGCGGGTCGTCGGTCTGGTCGCACAGAAGTCGGACTTCGTCCCCGGAATCCGCAATGTCGACGAGGTGCACGAGGTCGGCCTCTTCGATCCGGCCACGTACGACACGATCGAGCCGGTGAGCTCCGACGAGGCGATCGACGGGATGCTGACCCTGGTCCGCCGCTGCGGAATTCTCGCCGGTCCCACGGGCGGCGCGGCGTACTTCGGCGCGCTACGCCATCTACGCCCGCTCGACGCCGAGCTGACGGAACGCAGGACCGCCGTGTTCATCGTCTGCGACCGGGTGGAGAGCTATCTCGGCTATGTCCGGCAACGGCGACCCGAGCTACTGGGCCTCCCACCGGTGAAGAACTCCGTGGCCACGCTCACCGACTCCGAGATACGGGCGGCCACGGTCATCGACACCGCCGACGCGCAGAAGTGGATCGCGGTGCAACGGCCTCTGGTCATCGACCTGCGCAGCCCCTTCGCGTACGCCGCACTGCACATCGCGGGGTCGGTCAACATCGTGGACGAGCTGTTCGACGAACTCCTACGGGGTGGGCTGCCGTTCAGCAAGCGGCAACCGGTGCTGCTGGCATGTCCGGTCGGGGAGAAGTCCGCCCTGTACGCTGCCCTGCTGACCCGCATGGGACATCCCGACGTGCGCAGCCTGGCGGGCGGCATCATCGCCTGGCGCGACGCGGGCGCCCCGCTGGTGCGTGACTGACATGCGATGCCCTCCTCCCCTGGATGACCTGAGGTCGTGGCAGCGGTCCCTGCACGAGCAGTTCCCGATCGTCGTGGCGCATCCGGAACTCGTCTATCTGGACCCGCCGCCACGGCGCAGAAGTCGCAGGCCGTTCCGGACGCCGTACAGACCTACCTGACCACCTGCAACGCCAACGCGGGCCGGGGCGCGTACCCCTGGGCCAACGCCACGACGGCGATGGTGGAGCGCACCCGCGAGCGGACCAAGGAGTTCCTCGGGGACCCGGCGCCCGACCAGTCGGCCGTCCACTGCACCAGCGGAACCACCGAAGGGCTGCGCACGGTCGCCCGTGATTGGCTGGCGGCGCCCGTTGCATGCCGCTCAGAGCATCGGCCATCTGCCGTACTCCAAGGCCGAACTCGACTTGGTTTTCGTGGTGTTCTCCGGACACAAGGCGATGGCCTGGCCCGCCACGGGCGCGATCTGGGCGCGAGGCGCGACGTCCCGCGTTCCGGTCCGGCAGCTGGAACGGTACCCCGAACACGGTCGACATCGCCGCGCTGGGGGCGGCTCTGGACTGGCTGGATGCGGCGGGCGTGGACCATATCGAGCGCTGGACGGTCGCCCTTGCGGCCGTGGGAGCGTGGGCAAGATCAGCGAGCGAAACCGGCGGTCAGCGACGGCTCTCGCGATCTCGACGATCAGCACTTCACAAGCTCGATCCCCGTGCGCGGACCGATCTTGCACCCCGAGTGACGGCGGCCATGGCAGGCGGCTCTGATGCGCTCGTGTGGTCTGGTCTCGGGGCACACACGAAGTTCCATCCGCGAGGAGGACTCAAGCACCCCGCGACCACCGCATCGGGACTTCCGTTCGATGCGCATCTCTCACGATCGGAGAGATGACAGCTGCCAACTGGCCTCCAGGAACCTGGTCTCAGTACTGGCCTCCTGCGCGTGCGCGAGCGATGCTCCGTGACACATCGGCCGCTCCACCGAGGGGGCGGCACGGTGGAACCATATGAAAATGAAAATCAATTACGATAGGCTCGTGCCATGACCCGCCACGAATCGCACCCGCCCGTCACCGCCGGTGCTGGTTGCACCTCTGTGGCTCGCAACAGCCTCCCAGCGGCGCGCCCTGGAGAGCGCACGCCGCCGCCCGTCACCTCTGCTACTGGACGCGTCGCCAACTGGTGACCCTCATCGACCGATAGGAGAGCCATGCTGGTCCGCTATCCCCGAGCGCGGTACACGATCCACCGAAACTGCCTGTACCAACAGCCTGTTCGAGACCGACACAACCGACGAGACCCCAGGGCCGAGGAGGGGACCGTGCCGTTCGTTCCAGACCCCGGGCCGAGCCCCGCACCGCCGGCGCAGGGCATCGTCATCAACCGGGAACAGCGCACGGCATCTGTCGACGGACGGTTCCTCGCGCTGACTTACCTGGAGTTCGAACTACTCGCCCACCTCGTCGCACACCCGCGACGCGTCCACAGCCGCGCACAGCTCACCAACGAAGTATGGGGACAACCAGCCATCGGCAACGCCCGCACGGTCGACGTCCACATCGCCAGACTCCGGCGCAAGCTCGGCCCGGAACACCGGGTCGTCATCGTGACCGTCCACCAGGTCGGCTACACCTACGCCCCGACCGACGCCCCAGCATGAGCGGTCCACACCAAGGCCGGAGGGCTGGTGCCGTCACACGGGCGACGATGCCGAAATCACTTGTGGAGAGGGCTTCGAGAAGGGCTGCGGCCTCAGGGGCGTGGCAGCCGTGTCGGGCGATCCTGCCGTCCTTGTCGGCTCGGACCGCGCCGGAAACCCGGACCTCAACCTGCTCTCGACGGCAGGGATCTACCGCGCCTTCAAGGCAATGCGCGCTGGCCAGTTCGATGAGCACGAACTGGAAAAGCACCTGGATTCCCGCGGCCTGATGCATCGCATCCTGGGCCGGCTGACCAAGTCCCTCACCCGCCCCGGCCAGATGTACCCCGTCGGCCTGCTCTTCGGCATCGGCTTCGACACCGCCACCGAGGTCACTTTGATGGTGATGGCCGGCTCAGGAGCAGCAGCCGGACTCCCCTGGTACGCCGTCCTGTGCCTGGCGCTGCTCTTCGCCGCGGGCATGAACCTGTTCGACCTGATTCCGCGGCCCGGCCGTTCAGCAGGCCCTCTCCGGCAGCGGAACGAGGCTGCCGTGACGCGGACCTCGACGTCCAGCGAGGTCTGCCCCGCACGGCCGAGCCGGGTCTGGACGGCCAGCAGGTCGCCGGCGCGGACCGGGGTGCGGAAAGCGATCCGGTTGAGGGTGTGTCAAATAGACCACTCCCGCCTGCTCGTCGGCGTTCCCGGACGAGCCGCAGGCGGGCTCAGCCTGGCCCGTGCCCACTCCAGCAAGTCGTGTAGCGGCAGCGGTGCGGTTCCTCCGGGCGCCCCGGAGGAACCGCACCCATCATGCGTGAACGCTGCATGGGCGGTCGATGTAACAGCAGCTGTCCCAAGTCGGACCAGTCATCTGGCCAAGCGGCGCGACCGGGCGAAGCGGCACGGGATCAGTGGTCGTCCCAGTGCCCGTCGTGCAGGGCGTGGCGGTGCCCGTCGTGGACGTAATCCACATGATCGCCGTGCGGTATGGCGACGTGCCCGCATCCCGGCTGGTGCTGGTGGTCGTGGGACTGGTGGACCGTGTGGCCCATCGGCTCGCACTCGTCGGCGTGGTCGTCGTGGATCCGGTGCACGTGCCCGTCGTGCACGAAGTCGACATGGTCGCCGTGCGGGACGGCGACGTGCCCGCATCCCGCCCCGTGCTGGTGCGTGTGGTTCGCGTGAGAAGTGTGCGTACTGGTCAGCATGGCAAAACCTGCCCTCTCCCCCGCATGAGTGGATCTCTTCCGACGGGAGAGCCTGCACCTTCAATGTTAACGAGGCTTGGCATTCACAAAAGTCGGCAGAGGTTGGCTGGAATCACGTCACGCCCCCAAAGCCCCCGGGCACCGGCAGGGCTGTGCTGCGTTGGCGTCGCTCCAGCTCGCTTTGACGGGTGAGCGGTCGGACCCGGTGGGCTCGGGTTGAGTCGCATGCGCCCGAGGACTACACGACGGTGCGGATCCCAACCCACCCTGCACATGGACATGGAATTCATTTTCATCTACCGTGACGCTGGAACCGCTGCCGAGCCGTGGGAGCAGAGCACCGACTCGTCGGCATGTGACCGCACTGCCTTTCTGTGCCTTCGCCAGCCGGACTCACGGAAGCGAGGAACCGCCACGATCAGCAGGGAGGCATCAACTCGCCGTGACACCGGGCGCGTTCTCCCCTGCATTCGGCTCGGTGCTCACGACGTCCGTGGAGGAGATCCCATGCCTTTGCCCGGCCAGTGCTCTGCGCGACCGCCGCAGTTCCCCGAACTGAAAGACGCCGTGCGGCGTCTGCTCGGCCTCGACGAGGACAGCGCCGTGGTGATCCGCCAACTTGCCTGCACCGAACCCGGCTGCCCGCCGCTGGAGACGGTCATCGCCGTCCTCCCGAGGGACGGCCCCGCCCGCCGCTGGACGCTGCACCGCCCCGCCGACCAGGTCACCGAGGACGACCTGCGCCGCCTGCTCGCCACCGCACCCGAAGGAGCCTGACCCGCCATGACCGACACCACCGATCGGACACCGGATGCCGCAGAGGCGCCTGCCGTGGACGAACGCGTCCCCGTGACCGTGCTGACCGGGTTCCTCGGCTCGGGCAAGACCACCCTGCTCAACCGCATCCTCACCGAGCAGCACGGCCTGCGGATCGCCGTGATCGAGAACGAGTTCGGCGAGGTCGGCATCGACGACGCCCTCGTCCTGGACGCCGAAGAAGAGATCTTCGAGATGAACAACGGCTGCATCTGCTGCACCGTGCGCGGTGATCTCATCCGCATCCTGGGCGCGTTGATGCGGCGCCGGGAGAAGTTCGACCACATCCTGATCGAGACGACCGGCCTCGCCGACCCCGCACCTGTCGCACAGACCTTCTTCATGGACGACGAGATCGCCGCCCAGCTGCGCCTGGACGCCATCGTCACCCTCGTCGACGCCGCCCACGTCCTGCAGCACCTGGACGAGGAGAAGCCCGAAGGCGTGGAGAACGAGGCCGTCGAACAGATCGCCTTCGCCGACCGCATCGTGCTCAACAAGACCGACCTGGCCGACGAGGCCACCGTCGCAGAGGTCGCCTTGCGCATCCGCGCGATCAACTGCGGAGTCCAGATCATCCCCGCCCGGCACGCCGGGATCGACCTGCAACAGGTCCTGGACGTGGGCGCGTTCGACCTCGACCGCGTGCTCAGGGACGACCCGTCCTTCCTCACCGAGACCGAGCACCAGCACGACACCACCGTCACCTCCGTCGGCATCGACCTGCCCGGCGAACTCGACGAGGACCGGCTCAACCAGTGGCTCGGCACCCTGCTGCGCACCAAGGGCGTCGACATCTTCCGCTCCAAAGGCATCCTGGCCATCGCCGGAGCCCCCAAGCAGTACGTGTTCCAGGGGGTGCACATGCTGCTGGTCGGCGAGTTCGGCCGCGACTGGAACAACGGGGAGCTGCGCGGCAACCGGCTGGTGTTCATCGGCCGCAACCTGGACCGGGCCGAACTGGAACGCGACTTCGCCGGCTGCCTGTCCACCGCCGGAGCCGCCGTATGAGTATCGCCTCACCCGACACCGACCTGGGCATCGCCTGGGACCTCACCCTCGACGACGCCCCCGTGGCACTCGGCACCGCACACGATCTCGTCGCGGTCGCCGGGGCCGAGGGCACCACCGTCATCCTGGACACCGCCACCGGCGCCGCCATCGGCAGCGTCGAACTCCCCGGCGGCTCACTGCATGCGGCCCTGTCTCCCGACGCCCGGCACCTAGTGGCCACCGGCCCGACCGGATACGCGTTATGGCGGCGGGAAGACGGCAGCACCACCATCAGGGAAGGCGGCGCCTGGTCGTCGGCCGCCCGGTGGGCGGATGCCGAACGCTTCGCCGTCGCCGCCGGCCGCCGCGCCCTCGTACTGGACGCCGGCGGGCAGGAGTTGTGGGCCACGGAGCTGGCCGCCAGTACCGTGACGGACCTGGCCTGGATGCGGGGCGGCCGACGCCTGGCGGTCGCCGCCTACGGCGCGGTTCGCTGCCACGAGCGCCACCAAGCCGCCCCGGTGCGGACCTACCCCTACATCGGCTCGCACCTGGCACTGGCCGTCGCCCCCACCGACCGGTGGATCTGCAGCGGCAACCAGGACGCCTCCATCCACATCTGGCGCACGCGGGACGGCAGCGAACTGACCATGTCCGGCTACCCGGAGAAGGTCTCGCGCCTCGCCTTCGACGAGACGGGCTGCTGGCTCGCTGCCGACGGCGCCCCCGACGTCACCGTGTGGGACTTCCGCGGCAAGGGCCCGGCCGGCACCGCACCACGCTCGCTGCGCTGCCACGAGACCGTCACGGCCCTGGCCTGGCGCCCCGGTCCCGACGGTCACCTCGCCACCGGAGGCGACGACGGCACGATCGCCCTGTGGCGGGCCACCACAGGACGACCGGAAGCACGACTGCGCCCGGAGCGCACCCTCGACGGCGACGCGGCGGTCGCCGCCCTGGCCTGGGCCGGACCGCATCTGCTCGTCGCCGCCTACCGCGACGGCCGCGTCCGCGCCCACCGCCTGCCCTCCCGGACCGCCCTGTGACCACGCATGGGGTGATCGGCGCAGCCCACGCCCGCCCGGTCACACTGGTGGTGTGCCGGGGATGCTGCTGCGGCAACCCGCGCAAGCACCCCGGCACCGACCACGAGTGGCAACTGGACCGGCTGCAAGCGGCGGCCACCGACTCCGACGGCCGGTTCACGGTCCGTACGACGGACTGCCTGGGCCCCTGCGACCAGGCCAACGTCATCGTGGTCCTGCCCTCCGGCGAGGGGCGGCGCCGCGGCGGGCGCGCAGCGTGGATCGGCTGGGCCATGGGCGATGCCGCCACCGACGACATCCTGCGGTGGGCCGCCGACGGCGGTCCGGGGATCGCCCAGCCGCCGCCCACGTTGGAGCTGCAGTTCATCCGCCCGCCGGGCGAAGTACGCAGGCGGACAGGCGGGCGGGGCCGTGCACGGCGGTGAGGCTGCGGCCGATCGGTTCTCCCGATGCCCATGGCCCGAGTGCCCGGCGCCTACCGCCTCGGCCGTACGGGAACCGACCCCACCGGGGGCGAGTGCGGCGCCCCCCATGGACGCAGCCACGGTCACAACGGTCGCCGGCACCCTCCAGGCTCTCGCCGCCCCTTCCCGCCTGCAGATCCTCACGACACTCCGGCAGGAGCCACGCTCCGTCACCGAACTCGCCGCCGCCATCGGCATGGAACAGTCCGCCGTCTCCCACCAGCTCCGCCTACTGCGCATCCTCGGCCTGGTGGCCGGCGAGCGGGCGGGGCGTCGCATGGTCTACCGCCTCTACGACAGCCACGTCGCCCGACTCCTCGATGAGGCGGTTCGCCACATCGAACACCGCGCACTCGGGGTCCGGGACAGTCGAGGGTAGAAGCCGCCACGGGCACACGGCACACAGGCAACTGGGGAAGCTCGGTGCCGAGACAGGTCACCGGCGTCACGCCGATCCGGCGGCGCCCGGTACCACCGGCGGCCAGGGCACCGCACACCAGGGCATCTTCTTACGATCCGCCAGCCCAGTTCTTACGGCCCACCGCTTACCGCCTTCCGTCCTTGTCGAACGTGCAGAAGCGGTCGAAGCCGGGGTAGCCCTCCTCCAGGTGACTGGGGCCCGTGGTCTTCCATGTGGTGGGCGAGGTTGCCGAGGCGGTGCACCAGGATCGCCGGGCGGGCTCTGCGGAACGGGTGGAAGTCGGTCCCTACCACCAGGTGGGCTTCCAGGCCGCCGCGGAACCAGCATCCGCCAGGCTCTCCGTGTCCAGGGGTTTGTCCAGTTCGGTCATCCCCAGCAGATCTCGCCAGAACACGCGGCTCGGGCCCTCGCCGCCCGGCGGTATGGCGACTTGCACGTGGTGCACGCCGCTGAGGGTGAAGTCGCTTCAGGTGTGGACGGCCATGACACTCTCGTCTCGTTCGGAAGGTGTCGGGCGTGAGGAGCCAGGGCGAAGTCCGTTCTCACGCAGGCAGGTTGCCGATGCTCGTGGGCCTTTGCTCGTTCCGGGGCGGGCGGTCAGGCAGTGCTCGGAGGGGTGTTGTCGGGGTTCAGGTGCCAGCGCAGATCACGCACCTGAGGTTCGCGTGTCAGGTGGACGACCAGCCGTTCCAGGGCAGCGACTGCGGGGCTTTCCGGGGTGAGTGTCATCTGCAGGAGAACATCGACGCTGCCGTCCTGATTGATGGTGTGCACGCTGTGCAGGCGCGTGTCGGTGTCCGCGAACGCGTGGAAGCACAGGGCGCGTACCTTCTTCTCGACGCGGCGGTCGCACACGGCCTGGAGCGTGCAGTGCGTCGGTACGGGACGCACGGAGGCCGTCGTGCGCCGGGTAAGCGGGCGAAACCGGATTTTCATGCGGGCACCTTGCAAGCTGGCCGGTTAACGGGGCGTGGTAGGTGGGCAGTTGGCTGTCGTCACAGCCGGTTTGCGATCCGCGCAGGTGTCGTGGGCGGCACGAGCTGTCGTGACGTGGGCCTTGCAGGGGCGACGGTGTCCAGGTGCCAGTGGAGTTCGTGGATGGCGGGATTCAGCCAGACGTCGGTGATCAGTTGGCCCAGTGGCGCCGTGATGGGGTCTGAGGTCGTGAAATGCGCCTCCAGATGGACGGCGTCCGGCTCTGCAGCCAGGACGAGGAGCTCGCCGGTTCCCACGCCCTGGGCTTGGAGGGCCTGGGAGAGCCGGGCCTGTATGTGAGGTTCCGCGTCGAGGCCACAGCGGGCATGGACAGTCGCCAGCACAGTGGGGTCGGTGGGAGAAAGCGGGGAGCAGCGTGCCGGCGGGTGGACGCCGGGTCCGCCCGCGCCCGTGTCGTCATCGCATGCGCGTCTGCTCCTGGTTGCAGTCCGGGCAGAGGCCGGCGAGTTCGACGGTGTGCCGTACGTTCGCGAAGCCGGAGGTGCGGGCGATCTTCTCGGCCCAGGTTTCGACGGGTTCCGAGTCGACCGGGAGGCTGAGGCCGCATGCGGTGCAGATCAGATAGTGGCGGTGGTCGGGGCCGGGACGGTAGCGGAAGAGGCGTTCGCCGTTGCTGTCGCGGACGACGTCGGCACGGCCGGCTTCGGCGAAGGCGGTCAGGGTGCGGTAGACCGTGGTCAGGCCGACCGGCGTTCCGTCGTCGGTCAGCCGGTTGTGCAGGGCCTGGGCGCCGACGAAGCCTTCCACCGCCTTGAGGGCCTCCAGCACGATGGCGCGTTGCTGGGTGAGGCGGCCGATCAGCGCCACTTCCTGCGCCGGGGCGGCGGTGTGCGGTCGGTTGCTTGCCATCACCGTGCTTTCGTTCATGCCCCCGCAGGGGCCGGGGTGGGGGTGCGGGTGGCGGGCCGTCGTATCAGGAAGGTGGCGGCGTAGACGGCGGTGGCGGCGGCCATGATGGCGAAACTCGGCGGCATCGTGGGGACCGCGTAGGAGGCGAAGAGCCCCGCCCACAGCTCCAGCACCGCCAGTGCGGCGGAGAGGGCCAGGGCCCGGTAGGGGCGGTCGGTGAGCCGGATCGCGGCGCCGGCGGGGGCGGCCAGCAGGCCGAGCAGCAGCAGGGAGCCGACCGCTTGTGTGGCCTCGGCGGCGCTGACGCCGGCCAGGGCGAGGAAGCCGTATCCGAGCAGGCGGACCGGCACACCGCGGGCGGCGGCCACGGCTTCGTCGAGGGTGGCGAACAGCAGCGGGCGGGCGATGAGCAATACCAGCAGGCAGACGCCGACGGCTACCAGTGCCGCCGTGGTCGCCTGCCCGGCGGAGATGCCGAAGATCGAGCCGAACAGCACGCTGACCCCGGCAGTGCCGTTGGCGGTGCTGCGGGAGGTGGTGTAGAGGGTGACGAAGAAGGCTCCCAGGCCCAGGATCCAGGAGAAGACGCTTCCTATGACGACGTCGTCGGGCCGCGCTTTGCGGCCGAGGGTGCCGAAGAGCAGCGCCACTGCGACGGTGGCGGCGAACAGCCCGAGGCGCAGGTCGTAGCCGAAGGCGAGGGCGGCCATGGCGCCGGTGAAGGCGACGTGACTGAGGGCGTCGCCGGTGAAGACCTGGGCGCGCAGGACGAGGAAGCAGCCGACGAGCCCGCAGGCCCCGGCGATGGCGGTCCCCGCCAGCAGGGCGTGCTGGAAGAAGGGCTGGGCGAGCGGTGATGCGGCCAGCAGACCGGTCATGCCGCAACCTCCTTGGCGGGCAGGGGCGTTGCGATCCGGCCGCGGATCATGTGCAGCGCGTGCACGCCCCGGGCGATGACGTATCCGGCGAAGGCGAACGAGGTCACGAAGAAGCCCAGCGGGTACGGCGAGTAGTAAGCGGCGGTCAGCCCGAGCCAGGTGGCCGCGAGCGCCAGGAGCACGGCGAGCGCAAGGCTCGGGCCCGGACGCGCGGTGAGGGTCTGGGCGGTTGCTGCGGGGATCACCATCAGGGCGAAGACCAGAAGTGTCCCCGTGATCTGGCTGGCCTCCGCGGTGGCCGCACCCAAGAGGACGAGGAAGGCGACGGAGAGCGCGCGCACGGGAACCCCGCGCCCGGCGGCGACCTGCGGGTCGACAGAAGCGAAGAGCAACGGGCGCCCGATGAGCGCCAGCACCGCGAGCACCCCGATGCCCACACCCGCCAACACGGTCACCTGCGTCGAGGTGATGCCGAGGAACGTACCGAACAGGATGGTCTGCGGCCCCTCCAACAGCCCCTTGTACAGGGCGATGAAGAGGAAGCCGCAGGCCAGGAGGAAAGCTTGGACGGTTCCGGTGAGCGCGGATTCCTCGTGGTCTCCACTGCCTCGCAGGGCCGCGATGACCAGGGCTGCGGCCACGCACAGGGCGAAGTACCCGTAGACCGCGCTGACCCCCAGCAGGACCGCCCCGGCCGCGCCGGGGAAGGCGACTGCGGAGACCGTGTGCGCGGCGAACGTCTGCCGCCGCAGCACCACGAACCACCCCACGAGCGCGGAGACCACGGCTACGACCGCGCCCGCGCGGAAGGCGTTGACCATGAACGGGAACGACCACATCTGCTGGAAATCGCCGATGAGGTTCCAGGACCAGACAGGTACGGCGGTGTCAGCCAGCAGCATGGACGCCTCCCGGGATCCCGTGCCGGTCAGTGTGGACAGCGGGCGCCTCCGGCTGGCCGACCACGACCAGCCGCCCGTCGGAGGCCCGCAGCACCTCGACCGGGGTCCCGTAGAGCCGGCTCAGCGTCCCCGAGGTGATGACCTCCCCGGGGGTGCCGGTGGCCGCGCCGCCCTCGGCCAGGTACACGACCCGGTCGAGGTGGTGGAGTATCGGGTTCACGTCGTGGGCGACCATCACCACCGCCACCCCCTCCTGATGACAGATCCGGCCGATCAGCGCGGCCACCGCACTCTGATTGGGCAGATCCAGACTGTCCAACGGCTCGTCCAGCAGCAGCAGTTCGGGCTTGCGGACCAGCGCCTGCGCGATCAGTAGCCGCTGCTGCTCGCCACCGGAACACTGCCCGATCGGCCGGTGCGCATACCCCGACGCCCCGACCAACTCGACGACCTCGGCGACGCGTGCACGCTCAGCCCTGCGACGGGCCGTCGGGAACGGCAGCGGCACGCCCCAGCGGTCACCGTCCAGGCCCATGCGGACGACGTCGATGCCGCGGATGCGCATCGAGGCGTCGAAGCTGCGGCGCTGCGGCAGGTAGCCGATACGGTCGTTGGCCTGCCCCGGACGAGCGCCGAGGACCCGGACCTCGCCGCCCGCGGCGGGCAGCGCGCCGAGCAGGACCTTGATCATGGTGGACTTGCCGACCCCGTTGGGGCCGAGGACGGCGGTGAACTCGCCGGGCCCGATACGAAGGTCCACACCCGCCCACAGGGTGCGGCCTCCGACGCGCACGGCGGCGTCACGCAGGGCGACAACCGGGTCGCTTCCGGCTTCTGCTGCCGTGTCGTGGTCTTCGGTTCGGGGTGCGGGGACGGTGTGACCGCCGTGGACCACGGCTTCGCGGACCTTCGCTATCGGGTTCATGGCGTCAGTTCACTTCCCGGTGGCCTTGGCCAGGGCCTGCTCGATGCCCTGCAGTTCGGTGGTCTGCCACTGCTGGAAGGTCGCCCCGGCAGGCGCCAGGGTCTCAGTCACGGTGGCGACGGGGATGCCCTGCGCCTTGGCTGCCTTGACCTGCGCCTGCACGTCCGGGGTGGAGTTCTGGGAGTTGTAGACGTAGACCTTGATCTGCTTGTTCTTGATCTGGTCGTCGATGGTGGCCTTGTCCTTGGCCGTGGGGTCGGTGCCCTCGCTCATCGCGTCCAGGAACGTCTCGGGGGTGAGCATCTTCAGCCCCAGGCCGTCCGACAGCGGCGTGACGATCGACTCGGAAGCGCCGATCGGGGTCCCGGCGTACTTCGCCTTGATGTCGGATATGAGCTTGTTGTAGCCGGCGAGCGTCTTGGTCTCGAAGGTCGTCTTCTGCTGGTCGAAGTAGGCGGCGTCGGCCGGGTCGATCTTCTTGTAGTCCGCGGAGATCTTCTCGATGACCTTGTGGACGTCGGCCGGGGAGTACCAGCGGTGCGGGTTACCGCCTGGCTTGATCCCGACCAGGTCGCCGACCTTCAGCTCGGTGCGCCCGCTACCCGGGTTGGAGGCGAGGAGCTTGTCGGCCCAGGCGTCGTAGCCGATGCCGTTGACGATCGCGTACTGAGCGCCGGCCACGGTGCGGGCGTCGGCAGCGGTCGGCTCGTAGTCGTGCGGGTCGGTGTCCGGATTGGTGATGATGCTGGTCAGCTTCACGTGACTGCCACCGAGCTGGGTGGCGATGCTGCCCCAGAAGTTTTCGCCCGCCACCACCTGGATCGTCTTGCCCGAGCCACCACCCGTGGCGGCGGCGCCGGTGTTGGCGGTCTTCGGCGACGAGGTCGAGCAGGCCGTGGCCGTGGCAGCGGTCACGACTGCCACAGCGGCACCGAGCGCGATGCGTACAGCTCGCCGGACGGAACGTGGGGCGGGGGCAGACAGGGGGGACATACGGGACTCCTTCGGGCAATGCCGGACGCAGAGCGGTGCGATCCGGCCACATGGCGACACACCCACACGCTAGATAGAAATGATTTTCACATCAATCAAGAATGAAAACCGTTGCCATCTTTTGACCTGGCGTGCGATATCGCCCCGACGCTGCCGCTACCAGCCACCCCTGCGAACGCCCCGACCGGCTCACCCCGCGCGAGTACGAGCCCGTCGTCGGCCGTCACGTCACGTTCCGGGAGGAGCGCTGAGGCCGAGCCGCGTCTCCCGGCGGGGACGTCGGCGGGATGCGTGAGGGGCCCGGCGTGCGGCAATCGGCGACGCCCTGCACGACGTGCCCAGCACCGCCGACCCCCACCACGACCTGTCCGCCGCCGAGCACGGGTCGGTCCACCGCACCATCGGCGACCTCACCAGCCGATCAGCAGCGCCCCCTCTCGCCAACGACTGCGCATGCCGCACCCTGCGCGAGGGCCCCGCCCCCGAACTGCTGCGCCTCGCCGAGGGTCCTCAGCAGTCGCGCAGTTGCGGCGACTGGTTGAGCAACTGGGCGCGCACAGAGGTGAAGGCGTCATACGCCTTCTGCTCCGCGTCCGCGTGGAAGACGGCGACGCGGTGGCAGTTCTGAAAGGCCAACCGCACCCCGAAATGACGCTCCAGGCTGCCGCGGATGGCATCACTGGCCAGGGCGCGCAGCAACTGCCCGCGCTCGGCCTCCGACGGCGGCGGCGTGGTGTTGTCCGCGAACGGCGCCGAGCCGTGCTCCAGTTCCTCCGCGAGTCCGGAGATCATCTGGTACGCGTACGGCAGCGAGGTCCGGACGGTGTCGACGAAGGCGGCTTCGTCGACCTCACCCCGCTCCGCCTGGGCGAGCAGTGCGGGGGATGCGTCGAGCGACATGCGAATCCAATCGTGTTCGGTTGACCAGGCGAGGCTCAACGAGCCGTGGCCTGCAGGGCATCGGGGCCATGAGCGAATTCCGGGTCGACCTGGGCGGCCAGGTCCTCGCCCGTGGCGTTGTTCGCCCAGGCCGCCGCGTTCTTCAGGTGGAAGGCCACGGCGTGCGCCTGGAAGGTGGCCCAGTCCTTCGGCCGGGCATCCACGGCCGCCTGAAGCCGCCCCAGCGCGGCCCGGTTGGTCGATTCCAAGTTCTCCGGCGCGCCGTGGCGGCCCTGTTCCTGGGCGCGTACGTACGGGGAGTACTCCAGGCAGGCCAGCAAGTCGTCGCCAACCTGATCCTTCAGGAAGGCCACGTCGTCGGCCCCGGTGACCTTATTGCCGACGACGGCGAGGGCAATGCCGTATTCGGCCGCGTAGTCGCGGTACTGGCGGTAGACGGAAACGCCCTTGCGGGTGGGCTCGGCCACGATGAACGTCAGGTCGAACCGTGTGAACAGCCCGGAGGCGAAGGAATCCGCTCCCGCTGTCATGTCGACCACCACGTACTCACCGGGCAGGTCGACCAGGTGGTTCAGATACAGCTCCACCGCGCCGACCTTGGAGTGGTAGCAGGCCCCCCCAGGTCCTCCTCGGTGAACGCACCGGCCGCCAGCAGCCGCACCCCGGCGACGTCACAGGCCAACCCATCATGGATCAGATCCTCCCCGCCGACCCGCAGCAACCGCGAACCGCGCCCGGCCGGGGTTGTCTTGACCATGGCGGCAGCCGAGGAGATCAACGGATTGCTCCCCCGCAGGTACTCCTTGATCTCGGCGAGCCTGCCCCCCATGGCCGGCAGCCGCGCCGACTCGTCCTCGCTCAACCCGAGCGCCACGCCCAGGTGCTGGTTGATGTCGGCGTCCACCGCGACCACCGCGCCGCCGGAGGCCGCCAGACGACGGGCGAAGAGCGCGGACAGGGTGGTCTTACCGCTGCCGCCTTTGCCCACGAAGGCAATTTTCATGCGCTTGAGCCTTATCCATTATGAAAACCGTTTCCACATCAGCCTCGGGTGCGAACCGCCCACATGTCAAGCTCCGCTCCGCTGGCGGGAGTTGCGATACGCCAAACAAGGGACAGGGCCGCCCCCACTCACGATTCACAACTCTCTGAATTCAGGATTCCGTGTATATTCACTAGGTGCTGACTCTCTCCTCCGAGGCCGACGTTCTCGCACGGTTCGGCCGCGCCCTCGCCGACCCGATCCGCTGCCGCCTGCTGCTGGCACTTCGCGGTGCCCCGGCTCACCCGTCCGACCTGGCCGACACTCTGGGCATCTCGCGAACCCGGCTGTCGAACCACCTGGCCTGCCTGCGCGACTGCGGCCTGGTCGTCGCGATCCCCGTCGGTCGCCGAACCCGCTACGAACTGGCCGACCCCCGCATCGGACACGCCCTCGACGACCTGCGCACCGCCGTCGTCGCAGTGGAAGCGGACCGCTCTTGCCCCGACGCCGAGCAAAAGGACTGCTGCTGATGGCCGCCGCGCCCGCAGGCTCCGCCCCCGCCCGGCAGGAGACGCTGACACGGCGCATACGACTGCTCGTCGCAGCGACGATCAGCTACAACGCCGTCGAGGCCGCCGTGGCCCTCACGGCCGGCACGGCCGCCTCCTCCGCCGCGCTGGTCGGCTTCGGCCTCGACTCGGTCATCGAGGTCTCCTCTGCTGCCGCGATCGCCTGGCAGTTCTCCGCCGCAGACCAGGCCGTACGGCAAGCACGAGAACGAACGGCCCTGCGGCTCATAGCCTTCTCGTTCTTCGCCCTGGCCGCCTACGTCGCAGCCGACGCGATACGGGTGCTGGCCGGCGCAGCCGAGACCAGCCACTCGCCGGCCGGGATCCTGCTGGCCGCCCTCTCGCTCATCGTCATGCCCGTCCTGTCCACCGCCCAACGCCGCGCCGGGCGCGAACTCGGCTCGGCCTCGGCTGTCGCCGACTCCCGACAGACCCTGCTGTGCACGTACCTGTCAGCGGTACTCCTCGTCGGCCTACTCGCCGACACCCTCCTCGGCTGGTCCTGGGCCGACCCAGTCGCCGCCCTCGCCATCGCCACGGTGGCCGTGAAGGAAGGCCGCGCCGCCTGGCGCGGAGAGAGCTGCTGCGCCACCCTCGCCGTCTCCCCCACCCCGCACGCCGAAGGGGCAGCGGACACTTGCGCATGCACGACGCCGTGCGCCTGCCGCGCCTGACCGCGCCAAACCGACACAACGCATCTACACATCGCCGACCGTCGGGAGATCGTCGCCGCCATACACTCGCGGCGCGAATCAAGGCGGATATGGAGTGACGGCGGACAGCAGAAATCCCCCGTTCATGGACTTGTCGGCTCCCCACCTCAGCCGTCACAGACGGTAGTTCTCCGCAGTGTGGCCACGTTGAGGCGTGGACTGCTGCAGGCCGTCGGCACCAAACCGGTTGATGAACGTCCTCGGGCGGGCGAGGGCACGTTCCGGTTCCTCAGCGAGATGTCCTTGCCGCCTCGTCCTTGATCTTCATCATCCGCTCGGGGGAGTCGGCCAGGACGGCATAGGCATCCAGCTTCCTCGCGGTGGTGTAGTCGTCCTTGGAGTCAATGCCGATCAGAACGGTCCTGACGGAGGAGTGGGTGTGAAAGCAGGCTGCTGCGGCCCGGTCCCACATCAGAGCCTGCTTGATCGGGCTGCGCCCCTCGCCGAGGGTGAACTTCTCGGTCACCGTCACGTCACGGCGCAGCTCGAACGCGGCCCACGTTCCGCTGCGGGGTGCGTTGAGGCAATTGCCGGTCAGGCGTGAGGTGACCAGGCGCGTGCGGGTGGTGTCGCGGTCCTCAAACAGTCGGGCCTGCGAATAGGCCGCCATGGCGTCGAGGTTGGGCTTCTCGGTGGAGTAGAACCGCACGCGCTGCCACTCCCTGCGTCCCCGGCCCTCCATGGCGTCGAGGGTCTTGGCGATGGCGGGCACGAGGGCCTGGCCGTCAGCCGACTTCATGTCCAGCAGCACGCCCATGTGCTGCGGGATGCGCCGCAGCGCCTCCTCCAGCGTCGGCAGCGGTGTGGGGTGCGTCCGGTACGGGTAGCCGCCGGAGGTGCCCTTGAACTGGTAGCCGGCGTTCAGCCGCGTCAGCTCCGCGGCGTCGTGATCGGCGACCTTGCCCGTGCCGTCGGTGAGCGCGGATAGGTCGGCGGGCCGGTAAAGGACGGGGACACCGTCCCGGCTGACCTGCACGCTGAGCCAGATCATGTCCACCTTGTGCGCCAGCGCACCGTCGATGGCCCGCACGGTGTTCTCCGGGAAGTCCGCGGTGCCGGCCCGGTGGGCGATTACCAGCGGACGGCGGTCACCGCCCGCGGACTGCCGCCCTGCGTCCGTGGCCGCTGCGGTCCATCGCACAGGCGCAGTAGATACCCCTACGTGGTCAGGCACCGCGGCAGCCGTCGCGGCAGTGGCTGTGACAGCAATTGCCGCAGCCAGGCCAGCCGCCCACCTTCGCGTCACTGACATCACGCCGCTGCCCTCCCGAACCTGCCGTTCCGCCACACTCCTTGTACCACTGGGCAGCCTCCGGCAGGGCCGCTTTCTGGCCGCAATCACCTCGCTTTGCCCACGGACTTCATCAATCTCCCCATGCGCTTCCGACAAGCCGGGCAGCGACGAGTCAGCTCCCAAACAGCCACCCCGCCTCGACACTCTGTGTCACATGGTGACCGCCGATGGGGAGGCCAACTGTCCAAGCAACGGTGTACTCCTGTCCACGACCGGGGAATTCACGGTGACCGCCCACAATGGAGCTCCGCAAGCAGTGCGACTCCCTCCGGTCTGGAATACCTCCTCGCCGCTTGCGATTGCATTCCTTGTAGTGACGCGGGAGGGGGGCGCGGGTGACCGACCTGATGCTGTTCCGGCTGAATGCCGAGGGCCGGGACGTCGAGCTGCGGGGCTCAACGGTGGCGCTGGAGGTGGAGCTTCAGCGTCGGATCGAGGCGGGGATGGAGTCGATGCTCGGCATCCGTTTCCTGGCGTCGGAGTACCCGACGGGGCCTTGGCACCGAGGCCGGATCGACTCGCTCGGTCTGGACGAAAACGGCACGCCTGCGCTGATCGAGTACAAGAAGGGCTCCGACAGCGGGGTCCTGTCGCAGGCCGTCTCCTACCTGTCGTGGCTGGACTCGGCACATCACGAGTTCGAGGCACTGGTCAGGGAGAAGCTGGGCACCGAGGCCGCCGAGTCGATCGACTGGCGCAACCCTCGGATGGTCTGTATCGCGGCCGGCTTCTCCCACCACGACCGGGTCGCGGTGCAGCGGCTGCGCGAGCGGATCGACCTGGTGCGCTACCGCGTCTTTGACGGCGGGCTGCTGAGCCTGCTGCTGGTCGAGTCCGCACCCGGGTCTCCGAGTCCCGTTCCGGCTCGGTGGCAGCGTCGGGAGCGGGAGGTGGCCGCCGGTGCCGGCGGTGTGGACGGGAAGCCGCCGATCCGGGTGACGCCGGGCGCGGCTCCGGCTTGTCTGCAGGACCTGTACGGCGAGCTGGACGAGGCCCTCACCGCGTGGGGCGAGGTGGAGGTGGCACCGCTGCTGCACTACATCGCCTACCGGCGGATGGTGAACCTCGCCTCGGTGATCTTCCGTCCGAAGCACGAGGTGATCCTGCTCTATCTCAGGGTCGATCCGGACACGGTCGAGCTGGAGGAGGGCTTCTCCCGCGACATGCGTGGCATCGGTCACCTCGGGACGGGGGACCTGGAGGTGCGGATCGCCTCGGCTGCCGACTTGGAGAAAGCGGGACCGCTGATTCGGAGGGCGTTCGAGGCGGCCTGACGCAAGAGGAAGGGCGGCTGGTTCATCGGTTTCTCGATGCTCCAGCCGCCCTTTTGCGTCTGCGGTCTGTCGGCCCTGGCCTGGTCGGTCTCATGCTCACGCTTCCGGTCCTGCCAGGACGAAGTCGTGCTGGGTCAACTCCGCTCGGAGCCTTCGCTCGGCGACGTCGGCGTAGTGCGAGGACAGCTCGGCTCCGACGAATTGCCGCCCCTCGCGAAGAGCTGCGACGCCTGTGGAGCCGCTGCCGGTGAAGGGGTCGAGCACGGTGCCGCCTTCGGGGCAGATTCGCACGAGTTGCTGCATGATCTCGACCGGTTTCTGGGTGATGTGGACGCGGTCCTTGCGTGGCTGGGAGGCGATGAAGTGGCCGGGCAGGTAGAGGTCCCGGTCTTTGTCGAGGCTGCCCTTGACGCCCCAGATGATGAACTCGGCCGACTGCTTGAATCCGCCCTTGCGGGGTCGGCTGGCGGGCTTGATCCAGGGGATCGTGCCACTCCAGGTCCACCCTGCCATCTGCAGGGCGTCGCTGGTGGTCGGCTCTTGGCGCCAGTCTGAGAAGACCATGGCGACGGAGTGCTCGGTCGCGGCCCGGTACGCCTCGGTGAGCAGGGCGGTCAGCCAACTCCGGTACGAGCGCTGGTCGCGGTTCTCTCCGGGGAAGTTCTGCAGGTCGTGCGCGGACCCGCTGGTGACGTACTTGGCGCGGGCGGTGCGAGCGGTGCGGTCCGAGCTGGTGCGTCCGCCGGAGTTGTACGGGGGATCGGTGATGACGGCGTTGACGCTCTCGTCCGGGAGGGTCTTCAGCACGGTGAGGGCGTCGCCTCGGTGCAGGGTGTAGCTCATGTGTGGGGCCTCTTTCAGGGCGCGGCGGGACTGGGCCCGCTCCGGACGGCGCTCAACAGCGGCCGTTCGGAGTTGGGTTGTGCCGGAGGTTAGCCGCGATTTCCGGCCGGACCTAACGAGCCTGTGCCGTGCTCCGGGCTTGGGTTCGGGGGTCGTTTGGTGCGGCCGGAATTCCGGTCTACTGTCTCGCCGTGTCACCGAGGCGGAGCCCAGCTCCACCCCCGTTGACCTGTGTTGATCCGTGTTGCCTCGTCCAAAAGCGTGGCTCGGCGGGCACGTTGACCCCTCGTTCTCGAAGCCGTGAGGAGACCCGGTGCATCGCCTGAGATTACGAGCGCGGCTGGCTGCCGCGCATGACCTGAGACCGGCGTCCGGGAGCGACCAACTCCCCTGACCCGGGCCCGCCCTGAGCGGCGGATTCACATCGGCGCGGTGCCGACGGCTTTGCACGAGAAGTCGGCACCGCGCCTCCTACGAACCATGAGGAGCCGCTGCGATGCAGCACGCCTTGATACGCCCGCGCCCTGACCCAAACCCGTTGCCCGGCCGGGCTGCCCGCCTTGGTGAACGGCGGCGGCGATGAAGAAGACCACCGGAGGCGTCGTCGGCCTCTTCGCCTGCGGTCCGCTGCTGCTGGCTGTTCCGATCCTCGCCATCGGGGCCGGGAGTGCTTCGGCCTCCTGCTCGACCGGCGGTACGCAGGCTGTGGATACTCCGGCGGTTGCCGCTCAGGTGAAGGCGATCCTGGACGGCGGTGGCAAGGGGACGGTCTCCGTGCCGGGCCTGGACGTCCCGGCCGAGCAGGTGCCGAACGCCAAGGCCATCCAGGCCACCGGTGTCGCGATGCACATCCCGGCCCGGGGGCAGATCGTGGCTCTGGCGACCGCCCTGCAGGAGAGCGGCTTGCGGAACCTGACCTACGGCGATCGTGACTCGCTGGGCTTGTTCCAGCAGCGGCCGTCGCAGGGATGGGGAACCGCGAACGAGATCCTCGACCCGGTGCACGCCTCGACGAAGTTCTACGAGGCGCTGGAGAAGGTATCGGGCTGGCAGTCCCTGTCCCTCACCCAAGCCGCCCAGGCGGTGCAGGGGTCTGGTTTCCCCGAGGCTTACGCGAAGTGGGAGCCCCTGGCCACCGCCTTGCAGAAGGCGATCGAGCCGTTGCTGTCGAAGGCCGGCGGCGCGTCGCCGAGCCCTTCGCCGTCCGGCTCGGGGAGCACGGGCAGTCCTCCGCCGAGTACCGCGGGTGGCTGCACGAGTGGCGGGGACGGAACCGACTTCGGAACCATCCCGCCCGGCGCGGTGCCGACCGGATACAAGATCCCGGCAGACGCTTCGCCGAAGGTCCAGACGGCGATCCGCTGGGCGCTCGGCCAGCTCGACACCCCGTATCAGTGGGGCGGGAACTGCACCGGTTCCCACGGGTCCGACCCTATGGGCCGCTGCGACTGCTCCTCACTGATGCAGCAGTCGTACAAGGCCGCCGGGGTCACCCTCACGCGGACGACGTATACGCAGGTCAAGGAAGGCAAGCCGGTATCGGTCGACGCTCTCCAGCCGGGTGACCTCGTCTTCACCGAAGGGACGGCCGAAGTGCCCGAGCACGTCGGCATGTTCATCGACCAAGGGCTCATCATCAACGCCCCACACACGGGCGACGTGGTCCGCATCGCGACCCTCGCGTCCTGGAAATCGCGGATTCTCGCGGCCCGCCGAGTCGTCTGACCGGCGCTTCCCCCTCCCCCTTTTTCTCGCACCGCTGCTTCGCCCTCTCGGGCTTTGGCGCGCACTGAATCAAACTGGAGTTTGCAATGTTTCTCGCCGACAAGGTCGTCCAGCTCGCCTACGACCCCGGGATCAAGCCGAACGAAGGCGGCCTGCCCGGCCTCTCAGTCCTCAAGCACGTGATGGGGTCCGTCAACCTCTTCGGGATCATCGCCGTGGTCGGCGCGCTCGCCGTCAGCGCGGGTGTGTGGGCCTGGGGCCACCACTCCGGCGGCCACCAGGCCGAGGCCAACGGTAAGAAGGGCGTGCTGGTCAGTGCTGGTGCGGCCCTTCTGCTGGGGGCCGCGAACGGTGTGGTCGCGTTCTTCAGCACGCTGGGGAGTCAGGTCCACTGATGGCTCCCCGCTCCTCGAACCCCGGTGGCGCATCTCGCGTGCGCCGCCGGGCGCTGCTCGGCACCGCTGTTCTGGTGGTGCTTGTCGCCCTCGCCGGCCTGGCGGCCTACCTCACCCGCGACAGCAGGAACTCCTCCAAGGCCCCTGCATCGCAATCGAGTTCGGCCTCCCCCTCCTCCCCGACCGCTTCGCCCTCCAGCTCGCCACCACCGAGCGGGCACCACAACGCCCTTCCCGTTCCCCCGACTACCCACGACCCGATCGCCTTCGGGAAGGCGGCAGCAGCGGCGCTGTGGTACTACGACACCCGGGCCTACTCCCAGCCTGAACTGCTGGCAGCCCTGCACGGGTGGCTGACCCGCGAGACGAAGTACGCCGACACCGCTTCGGTCGACGCGGTCGTCCCCTCGCCCGTGCTGTGGAAGGAGATGGCCGCAGGCGGCCAGTTCGCCACCGGCACTGTGAACGAGGGCCACTTCCCCGACTCGTTTAACCGGGCCCTTCAGGAAGATCCCGGGACGATCACGCAGGCGTACGTCTACGCCGTCACGGTCTCCGGCAAGCAGTCGATCGCGTGGACCGGCTCACCCGCGGGAGGCGCCGAGAACCGCGTCACCACCCTCGCGGTCCAGTGCCGTCCCTCCCAACCCTGCGCCCTGGCCGGTGTCCTACCGGCCGTCGCGCCCTGACCCCTACCCACGAAAGGAGGTGCCGCCATGGGAGTCTGCGACCTGCCGCTGATGGGCACCGTCTGCGACGCCGTCAACTTCGCCACCAACCCCGCCGGGGCCGTCACCGACGGCATCGGGGCCTGGATCGCGAAATCAGCGGGTGAGCTGGCCGCCAGCGCGGCCGACCTCGCCGCCAAGGCCGTCAACTCGACCACCGCCATCGATCTCAACGCCGGGTGGTTCCGGGACAACTACGAGCTGTTGCTACCCATCGGGCTCGCCCTGACCGTCGGTACGTTCTGCATCCAATTGATGTTCGCGGCCTGGCGACGGGACGAACGCGCCCTCGCCCAAGCCGCGATCGGCACCATGACCGGCGTCCTCTTCTCCTTCTGCGCCGTCGCCTTCGCCTCCGTCGCCATCACCGTGGTCGACGCCCTGTCCAACGGCCTCTTCAAAGCAGCCAACAGCTCGGTCGACGACGCGATCCGCCGCGTCATCAAGGTCGACGAACTCGGCGCGATGTACGGCCTCGGCTGGGGCGTCCCATCCCTGGTCGCCCTCGGCTGCGCGATCGGCGCGTTCATGTACTGGTGCGTCATGGTCGCCCGCAAGGTCGGCGTCCTGATCCTGGTCGCCCTTGCCGTCTTCGCCGGATCCGGCGGCGGCTGGGAGGTCGCCAAGCGGTGGCGGCGCGGCTGGATCGAGGCCACCGCCACGCTGGTCGTCAGCAAACTACTGATGACCGTGGTCTTCCTGATCGGCGTCTCGGCGATGGGCAAGCCGGAGTCCCACAACGGCATGGCCGCCCTGTCCGACGCGATGGCCGGCATTGTCGTGATGGTCCTGGTCCTCCTGTGCCCGTACGCCACCTATAAGTTCGTCCACTGGGCGACCGACGGCGGCGGACACGACGACCTGCACCGCACCGGTGTCGCCGGCATGGCGGTCGCCGCCGGGGCCGCGAAGACCGCGGCCAGCCTCGCGATGCAGGCCAGCACCGGCACTCCTGCTCCGCAGGGGCCGAACAAGGTGCCCGGCACGGGCAGCGACGGTGTCGCCTCCGGCATCAACCCCACCGGTGGCAACCTGAGCAAGGAGGGCATCGACGCCGGACCGCCCAAGCCGCAGACCAGCTTCCGGTACGGCGAGGACCCGAACGCCTCCGGCGACAAGGGCCGAGCCCTGATCCAGCGCCCCGGCATTCCAGCTCTGATCACCCGGCCCGGCGAGGCCGGAACGGGAGGATCCGAAGGGCACACTCCGGGTGCCGGCGGCGGCTCCGCTGTCCAGCCCGCTGGTGTTTTGGCTCCGGGCAGCAGCATGACCCGCGTGGGTACCGCGCCGCCTGCCGGTCCCTCCGCACCACCGCCGCCCTCCACCGGCCCGTCGGCGACCGGCTCCCCGACTCCGACGAGCTGGATCTACCCCAACCGGCCGCCGTCCGGGTTCTGACCCACCACAACAGGGGGCGGGCTGCATCCCGGCAGTCCGCAGCCCGCCCCTCCTCCTCCGCGCACCCGATCACCCGAAACGGAGTCCTGCCATGACCTCCAGAAGAGCGCCGCGCCTTCCGCCCCGCCCCTCCCGCTCCCACTGTCTGGAACCACCATGTCTGACAACCCCCAGGTCGAAGCCACCACCGCCACCGTGAAGTTCCCGCACCGCAGCAGGCGCGGCATCCTGCTCGGCCTGACCGCTCCGCAACTGATCGTTGCGAGCCTCACCGGCCTTCTCCTGCTCGCCGTGATCCTCACCCGCGGCGTGGTCGGCGCACTCGAACTCATCCCGCTGTGGGCCGCCATCGCCCTGCTCGTCTTCGTTCGCTACCGCGGCCGGGCCCTGGCCGACTGGGCTCCGATCGTCACCCGGTACGTCCTGCGCCGGATGCGGGGCCAGTTGATCTGGCTCACCCGGCCCTCCCGCCGCCCGGTCCGCGAGGGACTCCTCCACCTGCCCGGTACCGCAGCCAGCCTGCGCGTGGTCACCGCCCCCGACCGCCGGTACGGTGCCGTCCACAACCCCCACACCGGCACGCTGACCGCCGTCGTCAAGGTGTCTTCCCGCGCCTACGCGTTGCTCGACCCGGGCACCCAGAACGCCAACGTCAACGGCTGGGGGCGTGCGCTCGCCGCGCTGGCCCGCACCGGTCAGGTCGCCCGGATCCAGGTGATCGAGCGCACCGTCCCGGACTCCGGCGACGCCCTTCGCCGGTACTGGGAGGAGCACGGCCAGCCCAACGCCCCCGTCGCTGGCGCGATCTACAACGAACTGATCCAGAGCGCGGGACCGGCTGCGGCTCCGCACGAGGCGTACGTCGCGGTCTCGCTGGACGCCAAGGCCGCGCGGCGGCTGATCAACCAGGCCGGAGGCGGCCTGACCGGGTCCTTCAGCGTCCTGGCACAGCTGACCTCCACCTTCGATCAGGCCGCGCGCACCGCCGGGCTCAACCCCACCGGCTGGCTCACCGCCCACGAGATCGCGGCCGTCGTGCGAACGGCATACGACCCCAAGGCCCTTGCAGCGCTGGACCGTTGGTCCACCGCTGGGCGCCCCGCGGCCGAGCCCGCCGCTGCCGGTCCCGTCGTGGTCGTCGAGAAGTCGGACCACATCGCGACCGACTCGGCCGTCCACTCCACGTACTGGGTAGAGAACTGGCCCCGCACCGAGACCTCGGCGGGCTTCTTGCACCAGCTCCTGTTCACCGCCGGGGTGCGGCGCACGCTGTCGCTGTCGTACGAGCCGAAGGGACTGGACGCCGCACTGCGCGATGTCCAGCGCAAGAAGGCCAGCGTGATCGCCGACGCCGCCGAGCGAGCCCGGCGCGGCCAGGTCGACTCCGAGGCGGACTCGATCGAGTACCAGGACATCAAGTCCCGAGAGCGCCAGCTCATCGCGGGCCACGCGGATGTCGCCCTGACCGGCCTGCTGACTGTCTCGGCCGACTCCGAGGAGGAGCTGCGTTCCGCCTGCGCGGTCGTGGAGACCGCGGCCGTCGGTGCCCAGATCGACCTCCGGCCGCTGACCTGGCAGCAGGCAGAGGCGTTCACCGCCGCCGCCATGCCGCTCGCCCTCTCCGCCTGACGCCGGCCTTCCTTCCCTTCCGAAAGAGCACCCTCATGTCCCGCACCGCAAGCCCGACCGCGCAGGACTTCGTGCCCTTCGCCACCGCCGCGCTCGACTTCCACCGCGCGCTCAACATTCCAGGCGGCCCTCTTGTCACCACCCGCGCCGAGCTGGACGCCCTGCACGCCCATCTCGTCGCGCTGCACGGGCTGCTCGATGCTCATGCCGCCCGCACCGGACAGCTTGTCCCGACCGAGGGCGACGAGCTTCGCGCCGCCCGCACTCGTATCTGGCAGGCCGCCGATCACGTCCACACCGCGTACCACGCGGCGCCCCGGCCGGACTCCGGCGAGGTTCCTGGACGCGAGACGTGCCAGGCCAGCCTGCCCGAAGGGGCGCCAGAGCTGACCATCTGCCAGCGCCACCAGCGAACCGCGCACCTAGTGCGCCGCCGCACCACCCCGGCCGACCTGCACGCGCCGTTCACCGGCCTCGTCCGCCACTGATCTGTCTTCCGTCTGGAGAAACGTTCATGCCCCGCACCCGCGCCAGCGCCTCCCACCTGTTTGTCCCCCGCAAGACATCACGCGCCGAACAGCGAGCCGCCCGTGCCGGTTTCGCCGAGGCCCGCCGCCAAGCCCGCCTCGCCGGCGCCCCGCCGAAGCACCGCGCCGAGGCGAACTTCGACCCGGAATTGCGGCCGACGTACCCGCCGTCCGGACGCCCTGGCGCCTCCTCCGCTCGGGGCGGCAAGCTCAGTCTGCCCGCCCACCGGATGACCACCGCCACCGTCAGCGGCGCCTATCCCTTCCTCGCGGAGGGCGGCCTGGGCGCCGAAGGGATCTTCATCGGAAGGGACGTGCACGCGGAGGCGGCGTTCTGCTACGACCCTTTCTCGCTGTACAGCAGCGGCCGGATCGAAGGCTTCACCAACCCCAACGCGGTCCTGGCCGGGATCATCGGCATGGGCAAGTCAGCGCTGGCCAAGTCCATCGCCACCCGGGCGATTGCCCACGGCTACCGGGTCTACGTGCCGTGCGACCCCAAGGGCGAGTGGACGGCCGTCGCGCAGGCCCTGGGCGGCTACAGCATCGCGCTGGGACCGGGGCTCCCGGGACGGTTGAACCCGTTGGATGCTCCGGCCCGGCCCGCCTCGGTGAGCGAGGACGACTGGTCGACCGAGGTCCGCAAGCGCCGTCTCCTGCTCCTGGCCGGCCTCGCTCGCACCGTGCTCAAGCGCGATCTCCTGCCGATGGAGCACACAGCCCTGGATCTCGCGCTGGACCTGGTCGTCGCCGAAGCCGAGGCCGGCGGCACCGTGCCTCTGCTCGGCGAGATCGCGCACACCCTCGGCTCGCCCGAACGCCTCGACGCCGCCCTCGGCGACCAGGCCGGGCACATGGGGCCCGCCGCACAAGACCTCGCCCATGCCCTGCGCCGTCTGGTCCACGGCGACTTGAGCGGCATGTTCGACGCACCCTCGACCGTGGCCTTCGACCCGACCACCCCGATGCTGTCCATCGACCTCTCCCGCCTCGGCGGCTCCGGCGACGACACCGCGCTCGTCCTCGCGATGACCTGCGCGAGCGCCTGGATGGAGTCTGCGCTCGCCGACCCCGACGGCGGCCGACGCTGGGTGATCTACGACGAAGCGTGGCGCGTGATGAGGCACGTCGGTCTGCTGGAGCGCATGCAGAGCCAGTGGAAGCTCAGCCGAGGTCTCGGCATCGCGAACTTGATGGTCATCCACCGCCTCAGCGATCTGCTGAGCGCGGGCGACGCCGGCTCGCGAGGACGGGTGCTGGCCGAGGGCCTCCTCGCCGACTGCTCCACCCGCATCATCTACCGCCAGGAACCCGACCAACTCGCCGCCGCCGCATCGCTGCTCGGCCTGACCAGTGTCGAAACCCAGGCCGTGTCCGCCCTGACCAAGGGCCGGGGCCTGTGGAAAGTCGCAGGTCGGAGCTTCATCACCCAGCACCTCCTGCACCCGGCCGAACGCGAGCTGTTCGACACCGATGCCCGCATGTCTGCCTGACCCAACCTGCCTATTATGCAAGGGAGTTGAACCGTGTCCTGGCCCGTACCGAATCCAGCCTACTGGGTGCACGAGGGCAGCAGCCACGTCCCCGCCAGCCTCGCAACGAATCCTGCCCAGCTGCCCGAGAACGCGGCCCCACCACAGCGCCACCTGACGACGAGCTCGACCGTCCGCCGTCACGGCGACGCATCGGCCACTGACTGGAACGACCGCCTCGCCACCGCCCGGCCCGAAGAGTTCACCGACCTGTTCCACGAAGCCGTCACAGAAGACTTCGGCACGGTGGCCCGCCTGCACCAGATACTCGAAACCGCCTCCCAGTGGTGCCACACCCACGACGCCCGAAGCAGCGCGTCCGCACTGGACACACTCACCACCCGGCTGACCGACCTCGGCGACGAACTCCACCTCGTCGGGGAAAACGTCAACCACGAAATCCGCACCCGATCGCACCGAGCAGCAGCGGCGGCGGCCCGCCCCTCCCCAGTGGCGTCCGCCTGGGGCAGTGCCCCGGGCGAGCAGATCGGCACTCCTACTCCCGCCCCGCCGTCCACCGCACGCCCGCTGCCGCGCTCGCGGTGAGGAACCCGTACAGAAACGAGGAAAGACCATGCCCACCTCCCCCGACTCCCCCACCACCCCTGATGGCCCGCCGCAAGATGCCAGCGACCGGGCGGCATGGAGGGTACGCGTCCAGGCCCTGACCTCCGCAGCCGACGGCATCACTCAGGCATCGCACCAGTGGGACGCAGTCTCGGACTCGTGCCGCAACGAGGACGGCTGGCCCGTCGACGAACCGGGATACGCCGACGGCAAGGTAGCCAGGGACGCCGCCGCCTGGGAACACGTCGAAACCTTCCTCGCACACGGCCCCGAGGTCCTCGCAGGCGTCCGGGCCGCCGCAACCGCGGCTGACTACCTCGACAGCCCGATCAGCAACGACCTTCAGCAGCTGCGGGGCATCGATTCTGTGCTCGCACGGGCGTCTGCTCACCGCCACGAATGGGATCAGGTCTCCGCACTGATCACCGGTTGCGAATCCGGTGACACGCGCGAGACCTACCTGGAACGGGCTCGAGAGATACGCAACTCCGAAGGCTGGCGCTACGCCGACGAACTCAGCTACAGCGGACGGGCGCTGGCCAAGGCTGCCGATCACCTGACCGACCGGATCGGCATCGACCAGCCTGCGCCCACCGAGCGTGTCCAGGCAGCCCTGGCCCGATCCGGCCCCGCCCAGCACGGTGCCTCGCCCGCTCCACCACCCGCCCCGGCAGCGTCGGACTCCCCGGCCACACGCCGCTCGCGCTGACGCCTCCAGCGCCGACTTCCGGCGATGCCAAACCGCCCGATCGCCGGATCCTCAACGAACGCAACTACCCCTACCAGCCCCCGCCCTGCCTCCCGCCCGACCCTCGTCAGCACCCGGTCGCTGACCGCTGCCCACTTGGAGCCCTCCATGTCCCGCACCAGCAGAACCATCCCCGCCTTCGACCGCCCCTCTCCCCATGCCCACACCGGATGGATCCGCCATGACCACCCCCGAGCACGAGCCCCTTCCCGACATCGCAGTCGGCCGCCACCCCAACTTCGGCATCGTCGCCGCCAACCCCAAACAACTGGCCGCCAGCACATGGATGTTGAAGGGATTCGACTTCCACCCCATCCCCGGCCACCCGACGCTGTACGCACTGGCCGACCAGCAACGTGACGGGCAGGTCCGCGCCACCCGAGCCGTCGAGCTACTGCGCAAGACCGGCTACCGAGTGGATGTGGACTCCGCGTTCGACCCCTCGCTGGCCTCCGGACCAGCGCCCGCACGCGACCGGCCCCCGCGCATAGAGCCGGACGTCGCGTTCGCCGAGCATCCGCAGCTCGGCGTAGTCGCCGCCACCGCCGACGGTTCCTCCGCTCTCGGCGGCCAACTCATCCTGGAGGAGCACGGCTGGCGGCATAACCCGAGCCTGGACATCTACACGCTGCCCACCACCACCGACCGCAGCGCCACGCTCGGGAAGGTCGCCAACGCCACGCTGTCGATGCACCGGGCCGACCTTCAGGTGGCCGTGCAGCCCTCCCTCGCCCAGGACGTAGCCGCGCGCCGCCCACCCATGCCCGCAACGGCAGCGCGCCACGAGCGCAGGCAGGGCTTCACCACCCACAAGATCCCCATCAGCATTGCCGCGCTCGCCGCCAGTCCTGCCCGCGCCGGCCTGCCCGGTAAGGCGCCGGTTCCCGCGCCCGCCGCCTCCGCCCCGGCGACCCGCCCTGTGGACCCGCGCATCGCGTTCCCCCGCAACCGCTGACCCAACTTCCGTAAGTCGGGTAACCGGGTTACGGCAACGTGACCCGGGCACCCGACTAACGACCTTAGGGGAAATTGAGAACTGGGCGTGCTGGCCTGGCGATTTGGCTGGTGGGCGATCAGCAGGCGGTGTCGCGCACAAGGACGAGTTCGGTGCTGGTGTGTCGGCGGGTGGCGCGCTGGGCGGATCGGTCGGAGACGAGACCGGCGATCGCGAGGTGGGTTTCGGCGTAGGTGTCGCGCCGTCTGGTGAACCTGCGTAGGGGCGCCCGCTGTCGGCGCTCGGCGTTGGTGTGCTCGACGCAGATCCGGGCGGAGGACTGGCGGCGCCTGGCCTCCCGCCAGGCGTACCTGTCGCCGTCACACGCCTGGTCCGCGGGCTTCTTCGGGGGGTGCGCTGACCTGATCGGAGAACTCCTTGGCCAGCCCCTGGTACCCGGAGTCGACTCAAGCCTTGACCGTGGGACGGGTCCGGAACTGCTCGGCGATACCCTCGGTGCGTAAGGCACTCTGATCGTGCGTGCGTCCCGGCCGCACTCCGTCGGACAGCAGCGTGCGGCCCTGGCCGTCGCTGATGGTGGTGGTCTTGATGATGTTCTGCCTGCGCTTGCCGGAGACGAACGCCCGGCGACCCGGGCGCCCTGCCTGAGGGCGGCGGACCTGGGTCTTGGCCCCGTCCATCCGCAGGTCGACGCCCTCCTCGACATAGGCGAAGACGTCGGCCAGGGTGCGCAGCCGCAGTCCTGGCCGGTCGGGTATGGCGAACCCGCGGGACGCGAGGAGCGGACGGACCTGCCGGATGGCCTCGGAGACGGTGGAACGGTCCACAGCGAAGAGTTCGGCGAGGACCGCGTGTGGCAGCTGGTGGCGCAGATGGACCAGGGTGACCAGCAGCCGATCGACGAAGACCAGCTTGGGCTTGCGTTCCGCCCCGGCCGCTCGCTGGCGTGGCCTGCCACGCTCTTCACGGAGCGCGGACTCACGTGCGACTTCCCACGGATGAGCGAGTTCCGTGAGCAACTCGCCGAAGTGTGCGAGGGAAACGCCGGACAGAGCAGGATGGACACAGACCGCACGGGCTCAGGTCAGTTTCACAACTCACCAAACCCGTACGGTCTTCCTCACGTCACGGCCCGGCAGCGCCCGTCTACACGCCCCCCGTCGTACAGCCGTGTCCCCTCAGCTCATGCCGAGGGCAGTGGAGAAACGAGCAAGTTCGCAACCCGGTCGAAGAATTTCACGGCCATGTCCTGGCCTTCGGGGCAGCCGTTCAAGCCCAGCCCTGGCCTAGGACTTCACGTCGAGCGGCCGCAGGATGCGGCGTTCATACCGCTTGATGCAGCGGGTGTTACGAGCCAGTTCGAAGGCATCCTGGCACTCCGGGTCGGTCATGCTGTCCGTGCGGTACTGCTCGTACGCGGCGAGACTGGGAAAGGAGAAGAGAGCGTAGGCAATGTCACTGTCGCCCTCACTCGGCAGGAAGTAGCCGTGGTGCGTACCGCCGAACCGGTTGACGAGCCCGACCCAGCGGCGGCCGTATTCCTCAAAATCCTCAAGCTTGTCGGCGTCAATCTCATACTTCAGATGAATGGTGATCACGCCCACATTATGCTGCATGCCTGTTCGAACTCGAAGGCGACCTATATGCCTTGGCCGACAGTACAGCGCGGGCGAAACCTTCCGGAGCAGGGCCGGGGATCGCACAACAATCTTCTTCCCACCCTGTCGTATGGTGCGGCAGTGAGTGCGGCCTTGACTTCCCGGACGAATTCCTCGCCTTGGGGGTTACCGGACAGGCATCGTGATTCCGGCAAACCGGCAACGCGCTGGGTGATCACCTGCTACCGATCACGCCCTCGACCTGCACGAGCCCTCAGCCCCAGCCCACGCCAGCCCCATGACCAGCGAATTCAGGTTGAACAACACTCAATGGGCGCGAGCGGTCCTGGAAGACGCCTGCCGACCTGCGGCAGGCCCCCACGCAGGGGATGGACGGCGCTGGGTCTGCAACTCGGCCCAACCCGGACCGACGGATTCGTGCTCGGCTGGCAGGTGCGGCACAGCACCCCCGACATCGCACTCCTCTCCGTCGGCTCCACCCTTGGACTGCGTGGCGAACTGCTCCTCCAGCGCCGGCAGCACACGCTGCTGCTGGTCTGCTTCATCTAACTCGACGGCGACGAAGCACGCGCCCTGTGGACCCCGGTCGAGAGCCGGCACCCCAGGTCTTGCACCGGCTTCTCGAACAGGCCATCTCCCGGACGGCCCCGGCCTGACCGGCTCTGGCTTGGGACGTGTCCGGTCCGGCATCAGCGTGGATCGTCCATGGGCGACGAACGGGCATGTCAGCGATGTCCGGATCTCGGCGCGGGGAACGGTCCGGACAGTGGTGCGGCCGTGGCCGGAGTTGCTACGGCGTAGACCCGCAGACCTCATGTGAGGAGGTCGGATACCTCGGTGATGCCTGTGGTGATGGCGGGCTCGGTGAGGTTGCCGAAGCCGAGGACGAGTTGGGGTGGGGTCGCGGTGTGTGTCGAGCGGCAGGCGTTCATGCCATACAGGCCGACCGAGCGTGCCCGGGCGGCGGCGATGACGGTTTGCTCGTCGGCCGATTTGTGGAGGTGCGCGATGGCGTGGAAGCCGGCGGCGAGGCCGGTGACCTTGATGTCAGGTGCGTGTTGGGCGAATGCCGTCACCAAGGTGTCGCGTCGAGCCGCGTAGAGGGTGCGCATCCGTCGCAGGTGTCGGTCGTAGCGGCCGGATTCGATCATTGTGGCGAGGGCGAGTTGGTCGAGTGCGGGTGAGCCGCGGTCGGCGCGGTACTTGTTCTGAGTGATCTGGTCGGCGAGGGAGGGCGGGCAGAGCATCCAGCCGATGCGCAGCGCCGGGGCGAGGGATTTGCTGACGGTGCCGATGGAGATCACGCGGTCCGCGGCGAGTCCTTGCAGTGTGCCGATGGGTTCTCGGTCGTAGCGGAACTCGGCGTCGTATTCGTCCTCGATGATGACCGCGTCGCGGCGTTCGGCCCATGCGATCAGGGCGAGTCTGCGCTCGGGTGAGAGGGCGACGCCGGTGGGCCACTGGTGCGCGGGGGTGACGATGACCGCGCGGGCGTCGGTCGCGGCGAGGGCCTGGACGTCGATGCCGTGTTCGTCGACCGGCACGGGGATCGCCGAAAGCCCTGCGGTGGCCGCGGCCGAGGAGGTCGTGGCCGGTGATCCGGGGTCCTCAAAAGCCACCGCGCGCATGCCGATCTGCGCCAGGGTACGCAGGGCCAGGCCGAGTCCCTGCGCATAGCCGGAGCAGATCACCATCCGTTCCGGATCGGCCGCAGCCGCGCGCACGCGCCTGAGGTATCCGGCGACGACGTCGCGCAGTTGCGCGTTGCCGCGTGGGTCTCCGTAGTCGAGATCCGTCGTCGGCATGGCACGTGCCGATTCACGCGTCGCCCACAGCCAGTCGCTGATCGGGAAGCTGGTCAGGTCCGGGACACCCCACCGGAAGTCGGCTATCAGCCGCGGATGTTCAGCGGGCGGCGACGCGGGCTGCGCAGGCGTGCACACACCGGCGGCGACGCGGGTGGCGGAGCCGACGCGTGTCACCAGATACCCCTCGGCCTGCAGTTGGGCGTAGCAGTCCTGGACCAGGCCCCGCGACAGCCCCAGGCTGCGGGCGAGTTCGCGGGAGGACGGGAGCCGTTCGCCAACCTGCAGGCGCCCGCTGCGGATGGCGTCCCTTACCTGGTGTTCCAGTTGCGAGCGCAGTGGCTCGCCGCTGTCACGGTCGATGACCATCAACAACTCCGGCGACAGACCGGACCATTGCAGCGGCATGGAATTGGAGCTTACCGGCGGTCCGCTCACGTCTTAACGTCCACGGCATGACCACGCCGATGAACCCTCACACCCCCGTGCCCGGCGCCTCCACCGGTGCGCCCGATGCGCGGCCGCCGCTGGTGACGCGGCCGTTGATGCTGCGTTTCGTGAGCATCATCGGTGCCTCGGGGAGCTTCTATCTGCTGTTGTCGGTCGTCCCGCTCTACGCCACGGCGTCCGGCGGGGGCGGGATGGCGGCAGGGCTGGCCACGGGAGCGCTGATGCTGGCCACGGTCTGCGGCGAGCTGGCGGCACCCCGGCTGGTTGCCCGCTACGGCTACCGCCTGGCGCTGACGGCCGGACTGATCCTGCTCGGCGCACCCGCACTGGCTCTGACCGCCTTCCAGGGCATGGCATGGATCGTGGTGGTCTGCCTTGTGCGTGGGGTCGGCTTCGCAATCACCGTCGTCGCGGGCGGAGGGTTGACGGCATCGCTGATCCATCCGGCGCGCCGTGGTGAGGCGCTGGCGGTGGTCGGCGTCGTGTCGGGGGTGCCGAGCCTGGTGGCTTTGCCGCTGGGGGTGTGGCTTGCCGGGCATGCGGGGTACGGACCGGTCTCCGTCGCCGCCGGTGTCGTCGCTTTGGCCGCGATCGCTGCCGTGCCGGGCCTGCCCGACCGGGAGTTGACGTCGGGACGGTCGGTAGGCGTCGTGGCTGGTTTCCGTACCGGAGCTCTCACGCGACCTGCTGTCGTCTTCGCGACCACCGCGCTGGCAGCCGGGATCATCGTCACCTTTCTCCCCCTCGCCGTTCCGTCGGCACGGGGCGGAATCGTCGCCGTGGCCCTGTTCGTCCAGCCCGCAGCGTCGACCATCGCCCGCTGCGTCGCAGGCCGGCACGGCGACCGTCACGGGCCCGCCCGGCTCGTTCTGCCCGGCCTGCTCACGTCAGCCGCCGGAATGCTCATCACGTCGTTCACGGACAATGCCGTGGCGGTCGTCGTCGGCACGGTGCTCTTCGGCATCGGCTTCGGCCTCACCCAGAACTCCACCCTGACGCTGATGTACGCACGAGTCCCCACAGCCGGCTACAACACCGTCAGCGCCATGTGGAACTTCGCCTACGACGCGGGCATGGGCATCGGAGCCCTCGGCTTCGGGGCACTCGCCGGCCGCACCGACTACCCCCTCGCCTTTGTTCTGACCGCCGCACTGATGCTCACCGCCGTCGCCCCCGCATGGCGCGACCGACCGGCCCTTGGAGCCGACAGTGCATCGTAGGAACGATCACAGTGCCGGCACCGATTGTCTGCAAAGCTTGTATTGGAGGCACCAAGTGCGCTGCCCGGTCAGCGGTGTCGGGCTCGCATCACGCCTCGGGCGCGATCCACTTGTGAAAGCACACCCGGTCCTGGCCCTGCCAGGGCGCAGAAAGCGCTAACTACCCGGCCTTGAGCCGTGCTCGGCCGGCTTGGACTTGGCGATCTTCTTGATCTCCCGGCGTTCCGGGAGGGTGAAGGTCTTTGGCCGGCCGCCTTTGTACTTGGGGTAGAGCGAGTCGAAGCCGTCGGCGTTGAAGTTGTGGATCACATCCCGGACTCGGCCGGCGCTGGTGGACGTCGCCTCGGCGATCTTCGCCACGGGCGTGCCCTGCGCGGACAGCAGCACCATCTGGGCCCGCCGCCAGGTCACCACCGACCCGGTGCCCCGGCGGATGATCCGCAGCAGGCACCTGCCCTCGTCACCATCTATCTTGCGGACGCGTACTCGTTCCGCCACCCGAGCACCCTGACACGACGCGCCGCCCGGCACGGAACCTGGCGGCGCGTCACCTCACAAGAGGGCGAACGCTACCTGTGCGTCATACACCAGTGGTGCCGTCGATGCGCTCCCGGAGCAGGTCGGCGTGACCATTGTGGCGGGCGTACTCCTCAATCATGTGCACGTAGATCCAGCGGAGGTTGACGTCCTGCTCCATGAAGCGCCCGGTGTCGGTCAGAGCGCGGTCGGCGCAGAGCTCGCGGGCGCGGGCGATCTCCGCGTGCCAGGTGTCGAGGGCGTCATGCAGGGTGGCGCCCTCGGCCAGTTCGAAGCCGCCGTCGGGGGCAGACGGGTCAGCCTGCGGGTCGTAGATCGGCAGGGCCTGTTCTCCGGCGAACACTCGGCGAAACCAGTTCCGCTCCACCTCCGCCATGTGCTGGACGAGGCCGGTCAAGGTGAAGCCGGACGGTGGCACGGACGCGACGGCGGCCTGCTCATCGTCCAGGCCCTCGCACTTCATGGCGAGGGTGGCGCGGTGAAAGTCAAGCCAACTTTCGAGCGTAGTGCGCTCGTCGGCGTTCAGAGGCGGCAAAGGGCGTTCGATGGCGCTCATCGGTCGATTATCCGCCAGCGGTCGAAGCCGTCGACAGGCAGGACCTCCGACAGGGGGCGAACGTTGCCTAATGCGGCACTAGCTTGACTCTGTCGGGGATCTTGTAGTTTCCAGGTGCGGCAGCATGATCAGCGTGCATTCTCGGAGCGTTCTGAAGACCGATGCAGTTGTCGAGGTGTCTGTTGTCGCTCCGTCCCCGTTCCGGTGAGCAAGTCCCGTCTCTGACCGCGCAGATCGCGCGGGCGAGCAACCCGGGCGGTACGACGGCGATGTGGGTGAGAGACCGGCTGGACGGGCTGTGGTGTGACGAGGACTTCGCCGACTGGTACCCGCGCGACGGCCGTCCCGGGCTCTCGCCCGCCCAGCTGGCCACCGTCTGTGTCCTGCAGTTCCTGCTCGATCTGTCGGACCGTCAGGCGGCCGAAGCGGTCTGCTGCCGCATCGACTTCAAATACGCGCTGTGCCTGGAGCTGGACGATCCGGGCTTCCACCACAGCGTGCTGGCCGACTTCCGCGAGCGCCTCGCCCAGGACGACCGCGCCGACCGCCTCCTCGACCTCGCGCTCGCCCGTCTGAAGGAGGCCGGACTCGTGCGCGAGCGCACCACGCAGCGCACCGACTCCACCCACGTCCTGGCCGCAGTGCGCGACCTGACCCGGCTGGAACTGGTCACCGAGGCCGTCCGTGCCGTGCTGGAAGAAGTGGCCCGCACCGCTTCGCACCTGTTGACCGGCCTGGTCGACGAGGACTGGGGGCGTCGCTACGGCCGTCCGGTCCGTCTGGGCAAGAACCCCACCCGGCCCAAGACCAGGATCCTCGCCGCCGGCGACGACGCCTGCCGGCTGCTGGAGCGCCTCCACCGGCACTGGGCGGGTTACCGGCCCGGCCCACAGGCCGAGGCACTGCGCCAGATCGTCGTGCAGAACTACTACCGCGACGCGGCAGGCCGCCTGCGCTGGCGCACCGCCGACGACGGCGGGCTGCCGCCTTCCTCCTTGGCGATCGTCTCCCCCTACGACACCACGGCGCGCTACGTCCGCCATGGGCACATCATCAGCTGGAAGGGGTTCGCCGCGCATGTCACCGAGACGTGTGCCTCCGACAGCGTCAACGTGATCACGGACGTGGCCACCACATCGGCCGCCACGAACGACGCCCAGGCCCTGCCCGGCATCCACACTCGTCTGGCGCGTCGCGCTCTGCTGCCTGCCGAGCACCTGGTCGACGGCGGCTACACCTCTCTGGTCCATCTGGAACGAGCCGAGCGCGAACAACAGGTCACTGTCAGCGGGCCGCTGCCGGGCAACCCCACCCGCCAGCACCGCAAAAACGAAGGCTTCGACCGGGACGACTTCCACATCGACTTCGACCGCCGACAGGTCACCTGCCCCCGAGGCCAGGTCAGCCAGGGCTGGCACGGCCCCTACCCGACCTCCTCGCCCACCGCGGCACCCCTGATCGTGGCGCGGTTCACCAAGAGCCAGTGTCAGCCGTGTCCGGACCGCCCCCGGTGCACCAACTCCCGCGAGAGCGCCCGGAACGTGGGCTTTCCCCCGCGAGAACTCCGCGACCTGCACGTCCGCGTCCGCACCGAGCAGCAGACACCCAACTGGCAGGCCCGGTACGCGGTCCGCTCCGGAGTGGAAGGCACCATCAACGAGTTCGCCCACGGACACGGCATGCGCCACTGCCGCTACCGAGGACAGCCGAAAGCCCACCTGCAACACGTGTTCACAGCAATCGCCGTGAACATCGAACGCCTCAGCAGCCTGCCACCGGACGAGGAAACCCCCTCACCGCGACCGCCGACCGCCTTCCAGACCTTCCTGGACCAGAACGAGATCCCCCGGCCCAAGTCCTGGCGAACCCTCGGCAGCTGAGCTCGACCACCCCAAGATCCCCGACAGAGTCAAGCTAGCTTGATCTTTAACCTTTGCGGCGGGGTCGTGGGGTTGTTGATTTCTTCGTTCGTCGTTTCGTTTTGTCTGTTTTGCGGACTGTGTGGACGTCGTGGCGGGGTGTGGGGTGGGTGTTCTTGCGGCCGGGTGGTCGGCCTGGGCCGGGGCGGGAGGGTTTCGGTGCTTCGGCGGGGCAGAGGGTCTTCGGGCGGAGGTGCCTGAAGTCGCGGCGGACTCGGGCAGGGGTGAGTTTGTAGGGCTCTGCTGGTCGTTCCCAGGGCCGCCGCAGGTCGGCCGCCAGTGGCCGGGCAAGGCGGAGTTGGGTGTATGCGGCGAGGATGAGCCAGGTCCACCGGTCGGCGGCTTCGGGGGTGCGGATCTTGGGGCGGGTCCAGCCGAGGGTCTGTTTGAACAGCCGAAAGGTGTGCTCGATGTCGAAGCGTCGCAGGAAGGTCTGCCAGAGCAGGTCGACCTGAGTGGGGGTGGCGTCGGTGCCCGACCACCACAGCCACACCGGTTTCGGGATGGCGCCGCTGGGCAGGTGCTCGACCTGCAGGTGGATCACAGTTCCCTCGATGACCGGGAGGGTTCCCAGTTCGGCGACCCAGGCGGAACGGTGTGTCAGCCGTGGGTGGAGACGGTCCCATGCCTGGGCGGTGGCGGTGCCGTACAGACGGGTCTGCGTGACGGTCTGCGCGTTTGGGATGTCCCAGGTGGACTGGTCGCCGAAGGCGAACTCGCCGCCGTGACGCGGCGGGCGGCCTATCGTATGGGGCTTTCGCGGTGGGGCGGCACGACGCAGGACGCGGTCCGAACGCATCCGGCCCAGCACCTGCACCGGCAGATCCTTGAGCAGGAATGCCAGGCGGGGCACGTCGTATCCGGCATCCACGACGATGAGGATCTCGGGGTCGCCGCCTTTCCACTGCCCTGCCTCCATCAGCCGGCCGACCAACTCGCGCATCTGTCTGGCGGTGACGGTGGCGTCGTCGTCGCCCGGTGCCAGTCGGAGCGCGTCCAGTGGCGCGGTCCACGAGCTGCGGCCCGTCTCCAGCGCGCAGATCACCGAGTACGGCCAACCCGGAACGGGAATGTGCTGGTCTTTGCCGCGGCCGTAGGTGTGGCACAGGATCCGCTGCGGTGAGGTGTGTGCGTTGGGCCGCAGCCAGCAGGTGATGTCGGCGGCCAGCACCAGCCGGCCGTCCGCAGCCCGTGGCAGAGGTACTGCGGCCACTGCCCGCCGCAGCCGGCCGATGTCCATCCGGCCGGCGGCCAAGGCGTCGTAGAGGCCACCGTGCCCGCGGCGATGTTCCCCCACCAGCGACAACTCAACCAGAGAACGGACCGGGCCGTCCGCACTCAGCACGGCATCGGCCAACTCGAACTGTGCGTCCGCACGCCTGGTCAGACAGGAGTAGAACTCGCCTCGGAAGCGTGACAGTTCTGTGAACTGCCCATGTTCAACGGCGTGATGCGACAGACTCATCCTTACGGCCTTCGTGCTGAGTGTGTGCGTTCCTTGGTCGGAGCACATGATCAGCCGAAGGCCGCCTTCACGTCCGCTGAACTGCGAAAACGCTGATCAAGTTCGAAGCACATTCGAGACTGGATCTTAAAAAACAAGCTAGGGCGTGTATCGGAAGTGGATCTTGGGGTGGGATGATCCTGCTTCGTGGCACGTGGAGATCTGACGGATGCGCAGTGGGCCCGCCTGGAGCCGCTGTTGCCCAGGGGCCACGAGCCGGGCCGTCCGCCGATATGGACCAGGAGCCAGCTGATCGACGGCATACGGTTTCGCACCCGCACTGGTGTCCCGTGGCGGGATGTGCCGGAGTGGTACGGGCCCTGGGCCCGGGGGTACGACCTGTTCCGGCGCTGGCAGCGGGACGGCACCTGGCAGCGGATCTTCGCCGAACTGCAGGCCCGGGCCGACGCCAGGGAGCTCATCACCTGGGACCTCAACATCGACTCCACCGTGTGCCGGGCCCACCAGCACGCCGCCGGGGCGCGGAAAAGGGGGACCTGCAGAAGGAGCCGCCCGGCGGCGTCACCGCCGAGCCGGACGACCACGGGCTCGGCCGCTCGCGTGGCGGCCTGACCACCAAGCTGCACCTGGCTGTTGAGCACGGGCAAAAGCCGATGTCGATCGTGATTACAGCTGGACAGCGAGGAGACTCCCCGCAGTTCGAACCCGCCCTGAAGAAGGTCTGCGTGGCCCGCCCGGGTTCCGGTCGCCCGCGCACCCGGCCCAACCGGGTCCGCGCCGACAAGGCGTACGCGTCCCGGAAGAACCGTGCCTACCTGCGCCGGCGCGGGATCCGCTGCACCATCCCGGACAAGGCCGACCAGGCTCGCAACCGCAAGAAGCTCGGCTCGCGGGGCGGCCGGCCGCCCAAGTTCGATGCCGAGGATTACAAGGCTCGGCACGCGTTCGAGTGCGGCATTAATCGCCTCAAAAGGCACCGCGCCGTGGCTACTCGCTACGACAAGCTCGCGGTCCGCTACGAAGCTACCGTCCTCGTAGCGGCCATCAACGAGTGGTTGTGACGTACTGGTCCGACGACAACTCGAACACCCGGACTCGCCGACCGCCGGTGGGATTGACGGTCTCACGGACCTGATGCATCCCCAGTTTGGTCATGATCCGCTCGGAGGCGTCGTTGCCCACTTGAGTGATGCTGACGATCCGCTCCAGCCCTCGCTCTTCGAACCCGAACCGTACAGAGGCCGCAGCGGCCTCGGTGGCCAAGCCCTGCCCCCAGTGGGAACGTCCCAGCCGCCAGCCGACCTCAACCGCCGGCAGTACCTCCGGCAAGAAGTCGGGCACCGAAAGGCCGGTGAACCCGGCCAGCTCGCCAGTGGACCGGATCTCCACGGCGAACAGGCCGAAGCCCTGTGACTCCCACTCGCTCTCCCATGCCTGGACCCCGCCGCGAGTCTGCTGTTCGTCACGGACGCTGCCGTCACGGATCCACCGCATGACCTCGGGGTCGGCATTGATGGCAGCCATGGGCGCAACGTCTTCCTCACGCCAGCGACGCAGGATCAAACGGGGAGTCGCAAGCATGACCATCCAATCATTCTGGATCACAAAATGGGCCCTCCGCCATCCTCACCAGGCACTTTCGATACACGACCTAGCTCTGCACCTCGCGCACCCAAGCCGTCAGTCCCGCCAGGAATCCCGCCCGCTCGCTCGGTGACAGCCCGTCCAGGGCACGGAGCAGCGGCTCGCCCCGCCGGACGACGAACGTTTCGAGCTGGGAGCGGTACTGCTCGGCCAGTGACACCAAGATCCGGCGGCGGTTCGACGGGTCTTCGGTGCGTTCCACGATCCCTGCCCGGCTCAGGCCGCCGACCAGCTCGCTGGCGGTGGGCAGCGACACGTGAAGCCGCCGGGCGATCTCGCCGACGGTCAGCGGCTGTCCGGCAAGGAGTTGGGGCAGTACGGCACCGTGGCGCGGCGTCAATCGGTGGGTCTCCATCGCGTCACGCAGCGGCGCCGGCATGAGTTCCCGGACCACTGCGCCACGGAAGTAGGGCTCCAGCAGTGGCGCGAGGCCGACGACTTGGGCTTCTTCGGGGGTCGGCGTCCGGCCTGCCTTCCCGGCTTCGTGGGTGTGGTGCATACTTGCGAGTGTATATGCTTTGGATATCCAAACCATTAGGCAACCCGAAGGGTGAATCGCTCATGGGGTCGATCAGCTACAGCGACGCGGTCAACGACGCCTTGGAACGGATGGCCGATCTCGGGTATGAGCGCGGGCAGGGAGTCGACCTCGCCAACCACGGCCCGATGGGCGCGGAGGCGCTTGCTCTGCTCGGGCAGGAGAGCGAGGTCGTCCGGTGGGTGGGCCGCTACCGTCGCGCGATGGAGCATCATGAGCCGCCCGCCGCGCGCTTCGCCCTGGATCCCGCGGACGACTCCTCCTGGCGGCCCGCGCTCGGGGCGTTCCGTCGTGCCGGGGACTGGGAGCGGCTTTTCGTCCGTGAGCTGGCCGAGGCGCACTGGCGCGAGGTCCTTGTCCGCTGGTGGCCGCGCCTGCTCCCCGGCCTGTTCGCTGGGCTCACCCACGGCCTCATACGCACCGCCCACGCGGTACGCAGCCTGTACGCCGCTGCCGACAAGCCAACTCTGCTCCAACTTGTAGAGCTGGCACGTGGGTTGGCCTACTGGGCCGCCCGCTACACCGAGCTCCCCGGACACCCCCGACTGCTGGGCCCTTACCGCCTGTCCACTGCTGTCGACGTGCTGCCCCGCGTGGCGCTGGACGGCGGACTGGAACCGGGTACCGCCCGCAATCGCCTGGATACTCTCGCCGAACTGCCCGGCTACAGCGAGTCGCTGGAGTGCCTGGCCCCGGAACAGGCGCCCCGGCTGCTGAGCGAGATGACGGAGCGGTTCGCCGACGTCTATCTCGGTCACCCCGAGGTGTACCCGGTTCCGTTGATCCACGGCGTCACCGCACCCGCCGCCGTCCGCCTTGTACTCCCACACCTGCCACACGAATTGCACGAGCCGACGCTGGCTCGACTCTGGCAGGTGCAGACGGCGTTCCTACTGGCCTTCACCGTAGACCGGCGCAACGAATGCACGGCGGCGTGGCAGACGGAGGTCCAGGACCTGCCCCCGACGTACGAACTGGGTGCCCTGGCCGCCGAACACGGCGATGAACACGTCATCAAATTCACTGAGGCATGCCTGCGCGAGTACGCCCTGCGGCCCAACCGCCGCTACCTGGCCGCCGCGTTCGCCGCACAGCGGCGCATCACTCCCCTGGACGCCGGCGGCGGTGTCGGGGGTCTACGCCCCGACACCCCCTAAAAGCCCCCCGCCCACCCGAAGCCGCCTCTCTCATTTCTCTTCTTGGAGCATTGAAGACGTGCACGAAGTCGACCTCGCGCGACTGCAGTTCGCGACCACAGCAACGCTGCACTTCCTGTTCGTCGCCCTCACCCTGGGGCTGGTCACGGTCGTCGCCGCTATGCAGACCAGGGCGATGCGCACAAGCGACCGGGAGCTGCGCTCGACACGGATGCGGCGGGTGCGTTTTTGGGGCGGCCTCTACGTCATCAACTACGCACTCGGCATCATCAGCGGCCTCACCCAGGAATTCCAGTTCGGGCTCAACTGGTCGGGCCTTTCGCACGTCATGGGCAATGTCGTCGGCGCGCCGATCGCTGTGGAGGCCATCGTCTCGTTCTTCCTGGAGTCGACATTCCTCGGTTTGTGGGCTTTCGGATTTGACAAGGTACCCGCCCGTGCCCATCTCGTACTGATCTGGCTGGTGGCCATCACGGCGTACGCCTCCACGTGCTGGATCATGGTGGTGAACGGCTTTATGCAGAAGCCCGTCGGCTATGAAATGCGCGGTGGTGAGGCCCGGGTCACGGACTGGTTCGCCATTCTTTCCAACGGAGCCACCTGGTACGCCGTGTTCCACGTGGCGGCGGCGGTGGCCCTACTCGCCGGGATGTTTCTCGCCGCGGTCAGCGCGCACCACATTCTCCGAGACCACGATGTCGAGTTCTTCCGCCCCACCCTGGTGCAGGGTTCCCTCGCCGCAGGCATCGGCGCACTCGTGACCGCCATCGCGGGCGGCATACATCTCGGCGCACTGCGCGGCTATCAACCCGAGAAGTACGCCGTTATCTCGGGGGAGACCGGCAGCGAACTCGACCAGGTGCGGTCCGCTTCGATAGCCAAGTACGGCTCCGGAGACTGGCTGCCGCCCGCTTGGCTGGGCTGGGCTTCCATGACCATGGTGGTCATCGGAGTGTTCCTGGTGCTCCTCTCCTGGATTCCGGCCACTGCGGTACTCGGCAACAAGGTCCCGCTGTCCCAGAAGCGCATCCGCCTCAGAATCGCCCAATTCCTCCTGCCTTTTGCCTTCCTGGCGTTGATCAGCGGATGGATCACCCGAGAAGTCGGACGTCAGCCCTGGATGGTCACGGGTGAACTCACTGTTCAGCAAGCCGTGTCCGATGTCTCGTTCGGCGGGATGCTCACCTCATTCATCGCCTTCACCGCCGTTCTGGTCACACTCGCCGTCATCGACTGGGTACTGATCGCCCGCTATGCCCGGATCGGCCCAGAAGGCGGACCGCTCCGCGACGCCCGCCCGTTTCCCCCGCTCGACACCTCTGGCCAGCAGCGAGAACTCGACATACGGACAGAGGATGGAGGATTGCCGTGGATATCTTCTGGTACGCCCTGACCGGCCTGCTCTTCACCGGCTATCTGGCCCTGGAATGCCTGGACTTCGGGGTCGGCATGTTGTTTCTCTTCGCCCGCACGGAGCAGGACCGCGAGCGGCTACGCCGCACCGTCGTACCACTCTTCCTCGCGAACGAAGTCTGGCTGGTCGCCTTCATCGGCCTGCTGTCCGGCGCACTGCCGCTGCTGGAAGGGGAGTTGCTCCACGCCTTGCGGATTCCAGTGGTCGTACTGCTGTGTGCCTGGTTCCTGCGCGACGCAGGTCTGTGGTTCCGCACCATGCATCCGGGACTGCGCTGGCGACGAACCTGGGATGCCGTGATTCCAGCGACCAGCCTGGTCCTGGCGGCCAGCTGGGGTGCGGTTTTGGCGACGCTGATACGCGGCCTTTCCACCAGCGGCACCGGACACGCCGTAGCCACAGCCAAAGACTTGCTGCACCCGTTCTCCCTCGCCTGCGCAGCTGTTGTCACCGTGGGAAGCCTGCGTCAAGGCACACTTTTCGCCGCGCCCAACCTGCCAGCCGGCACCGCGCTGGCCGCACGGACGGGACGCCTGACCCGGCAGCTCACTTACCCGCTGATCGCGCTGATCCTACTGACCACCGTCATCGGCCTGACCGTCTGCCCCGCCCCGGCAGCCCTGGCTGTCTGCGGGATCCTCTCCACCATCGCTGTGTACGGCTCCGCCCGCGACCACGCCGCCGGGCGCACCACCCGAGCCCTGCTGCAGGGCACGGTGCCGCTAGTCGCGCTGCCCGCCGCGATCGGCCTCATCAACGGGACGACGGCACTGGCCACCCGCTCCGGAGAGGGTGTGCTCACGCTCTCCAACACCATCGCGGACCCCACCACTCTCACCCTGCTGTCGGTCACCATACTTCCCACGCTGATCGCTGTGGCCTTCGCGCAGAGATGGATCTGGCGTGTGTTCCGATGAGAACGATGCTCTTCCAGCTCGCGGGCATGGCTGACGAAGTCGAACGCCATGCGCCCAACCCACGACCTCATAGCCCCCACCGCAGTTCGCCGCCTTGACTCCACGGCGGTGAGGGGAACGCAACGACACAACGCCACCGGCTTCCGCCATCGGCTTGCAGCCGAACTCGCCCTTTTCCGGCTGGCGATGCCCCATCCGGCGCACCGGGAACACGCGGCACACGGTGGACGCGCCGAGTCACCTAGCGAATCAGGGAAGGCCAATCATGCAGACACCGCTCTCCTGGCTTGCCGGTAGATACTCACTCGAACCGAAGAGTGTCCGACTTGCGTCGCTGGCATCGGTCGTGGCGAGCATCGCGATCGTCGTAACTGGCGGCATCGTCCGCCTTACGGGCTCCGGACTGGGCTGCCCAGACTGGCCAATGTGCACGGCTGACACGTTGGCCCCCACCGCGCAGATGGGATTACACGGCGCGATCGAGTTCAGCAACCGGCTTTTCACCGGTGTCCTCTGCGTGGTCGTGGGCTGGGCCATCATCACAGCCCGACTACAGAAGAATCCCATGCCTCCGGTGCTTCGCGGTTCTTGGGCACAGTTCTGGGTCGTCATCCTGAACGCAGTGGTCGGCGGGATCACCGTGTGGATGCGACTGAGCCCGTACATCGTCGCCGCGCACTTTCTCGCCGCGATGCTGCTGCTCTCGACCGCAGTGATCACCTGGGAGCGAGCCCGAAACCACGGTCCAACCAGATTGGAACCGCGAGAGTCGATGCCACTGCCGCCGCGCTGCCGCGCCGCCTCGGCCGTACTGCTCGCCGTGACCGCCCTGCTGGTCGTGGTGGGAACGCTCGCCACGGGGTCCGGCCCGCACGCGGGCGACTCCTCCGGTGTACAGCGCATGCCCTTCGACTGGTCGCTCATCACAAGCCTTCACGGAACGCTAGCCGTGGCGACCCTCGGCATCGCCGGGTTCATCCTCTCCGCCCTCCCCAACGACAACCCTGGCCGGGCCCGCCAGAAGACGGTTTTCTTCCTCGCTGTGGTCCTGGCACAGGGGGCTGTCGGAATGGTGCAGTCACTGACGAGCTTGCCGACACTAGCCGTGGTGCTCCACCTCTTCGGATCGACCCTCGCGTGGGCCGGCGCCCTGCAGGTGCATCTCACCATCCGGGCTTCCAATTCAGCTTAGAACTCCAGTTGCAGTTCGCTATTGCCGCTGGTCAGGGACGTCTTTTGGAGTGCAGTGAACTGCAGCTGGAGTACCGGGGTGCGTTTGAAAAGGAAGGCAGGCTGGGATCCTTGTACGCTGCCGCGGTCTGGTCGTCGTAGGCGATCCTGGCCATGTCGTGCCTCCTAATCGACACTGCTTCGAGATCGCGCCCCTGGGCTGACATTTCGGAGTCGGTCCACGACCCAGTATCCCAGGTCCAGTTCATCCAGCGAGAGTAGGCGCCAATCAGTACCAGGGACCTCTCCAGGAGACGCTACCGGCTTTCGCCCTTCACGAATTGACTGACGCCCAGTGGGCGGTGCTCAAGCCGCTGTTGCCGCGCGGCAAAGGGCCTGGTCGCCCACCGAAGCACACCAAGCGGCGGCTGATCGACGGGATTCGGTGGCGCACCCGGACCGGGGTGCCGTGGCAGAACGTTCAGCCGTACTACGGACCCTGGCGGTGCGTGTACTGGCTCTATCGCCGCTGGCAGCTCGACGGGGTCTGGTACGCAATCTTGACCACGCTCCAGGTCCGAGCCGACGCCGCCGGGCTGGTCACCTGGGACATGTCGGTCGACTCCGCCATCACCGCGCCCATGGATTTTCTTAACCAGGGGCGGCCGTTGCCGCGGTGCCCCTGGCATCGACCTGGGTGGCGCGTTGCCAACAACAGACTACGGGTGATCACTCGCGTGTGGCGTGTGCGCGGTCGAGGGGGATGAGGACCGCTGACCGTTTGGTGAGCTGCTCGCGGAGAGCCGTGTTCTCGGCGAGCAGGACGGCGATGACGGTGGCCGCGGCGTCAACCTGATCCTGGAGCCGCTGTCGCTCGTGGCAGTTGTTGAGCTGACGGCGGGGGAGGGTGATCTCCTCGGTCTGCTTCTGGTCGCGCTGGCTCGCCGGGCCTTGGCTGATGCGGCTGTCCCACTCGGCGAGGGCGCGCGGCGCGCGGTTCATGGTGGTCCGGTTGACGTCGGCCTCGCGCCAGAGGTTGTTCTTGGTGAGCTTGCCGTCGGTGCGGGTCGGCTGTCCGGTGAAGAGCCGTCCCACGGCTTCCCGAAGGGTGGGCCGCCCTGCGCACCCAAGCCAACGGACTCGACATCGTCGCCACCGTCATCCGCCAGGACAGCCGCTGGCCCGGCTGCACAACGCCGCCTACTTCGCCCGCTCCGCCTGCGCGAACTTCGCCTCGACGAGCCAGGTAAACCGCAGCGTATACCAGACATCTCCGGCCGGGCCAAGTCGCGAAATCTGCGGATCCTCAACCCCTGACAGCCCGAGCCCCAGGGCCGTTGCCGCCACTCTCCAACGAGGTCAACGTCGTGATCGCGTACCTGCAGCGCACCCAGCACACCATCGGTCTGCTCACCCGGCAGCTCGGGATGGGCGAGCACGTCGACCCCCGCGTGATCGACGGTGACTGCCACGGTGCCCCGATCGAGATGCTCGCCCGCTACGACGCCCTGCCGTATTTGGCCCAGCCGCTCGACGCTCCCGTCGAACGACTGGGGCAAAGGGCCCCGCAGCGGCCGGTGTGGTTCTGCTCGGTCCACTCCGACTCCCGCGATCCCGACCTGACCGACGTGCAGTGGGCCAATGTGGCCCGCCGGGTGGTCGCGGCGACCGGGATCGCCCCGGCGGGCGATCCGGATGCTTGCCGGTGGATCGCCCTGCGCAACCAGGCCCGCCAGGTGGTCGTCGTGGCGACCCGAGTCCGCGAGGACGGCGGCATCCACAACCCCTACCGGGACACCTTCCGCCTGCAACAGGAATGCCGGCGCATCGCGACCGACCTCGGCCACCTTCCCTCAGCTCCCCACCCGACCTTCCGTGCCCAGGAGACCCTCGTGCCTTCCCCCTCCATCATCATCACCACCGAGCCCAGCGGCAGCGTCTCGGCGAAGGGCGCCAACGACGACCTGTCCGCCACGCTCCTCAAGCACGCCGGTTTCCAGCAGATCCAGGACTGGTACGGCCGACGCCACCGCCTTCCCACCACTACCCCGACCGCCGACCGTTCTGCCATCGCCACCCACGCAACCGAGATGCTCCGCGCCGCCCGCTACACCGTCGATCTCGACCCCTCACTCGACACCAACAGGTCGACCGCCCCAGCAAACCTCCTCGGGCCCTACACGGCCGGAGCTGAAATCCTGCGCCTCACCGACCAGATCAGGGCCGTCGAGAACGGTGCCGAACTCCTACAGGCGGTCGATCACCTCCTCCACCCCGAGCAAGGCGCACTGGAACGTGTCCGGGAAGCGCTGGAGGCGGCAGGCGAGCAGATATCCGACCTCGACGACGAGGCGTATGCGGTCGCCGACCGGTTCGGCGTCGCTGCGGAGTTCGTCTGCGCGGCGCAGTCTGAACTCGTCGGTGAAACCGAATTGCAGCGTGTCGGCGACTCGCGGCAGGACCAGGTGGAGGTGCGGACGCAGTCCCCAGCGCTCCCCGGCTCCCGAATCGCGGCTCTCGCCACGTCGCCCGCGTCGGCCAAGGCCAAGGCGTCGTCAGCGCTCGGCGCTGGGGCACAGGAGGTCGGCCCGGCCGTACGTCCGTCGCAGGTCCCCGGCTCTCGGACTCGGTGACCCCGATGCGCTCCGCCTTTTCTCTCTCCGCCAACCTGCCGCGCGCCGGCCCGTCCATCCGGGTGGGGAGCACGCGCTCCCCCGTGCTCCCCACCCAGCTCACAACGTCCAGCACAACGACCGAGGAGGAACCGTGCCCGAGTTCTACCCGAGCATCGGCGAGGCCGGCGGCGCCGCGATGCAGCACAACGTCCGGCTCGCCAACGGCGGCGAGGCGTCCGGCTCCGACACGCCGCTGCAGGTCCGCTATCTGCCCCATCCGTCTGCCGACCCGCACTCCGTCCCCGGGATGATCGCCCGGCTCACCGAGACCGCACCTCCGGATGAGGTCGCCGGAATCATCCAGGAGGTCAACGGTGCCCTGGTCGGGGCCCTGCCGCAGCTGACCGAACTCGTCGCCGCAGCAGCCGACTGGGCGCGCGTCCGCCTGGACTTCGACGACCCGCGCCACAACCCGACCTTCGAGACGTGGACACGACTGGCTGCCGCCCACGGCATGCTCCGCGACGCCCAGGAGCAGTTGGAGATCGCCGAGGACGGGATCGCCGCGTGCCGTGTCGAACTCAGCGATCCCCGGCACCACGAGATGGTCAACGTCCTGCGGACCAGGGAACTGCTCAGCGACGTCCTCGGTGCCGACGCGGTCGCGGAAACCGCACCGCCCGCCACACGGAGTCCGGAGGCGGATCGGCAGCGCGTCGCCCGTGCTTCCTCCCCGCAGGCCGCCGCCCAGCGCACGACGCCCTCGGCCAGTACGTCAGGACCACCACCGGTCAGCGCCCCGCCGCCCCGGTCGCCACGCATCCGATGACCTCGACCACCGACTTCCCTCCGGAACAGGAGCTGCCCCGATGACCAGCAGAAGAGCGCCACGCGCCCCGCCCCACCACTCGCTCCGCTCACTCCCAGGACCAACCATGCCCGCACCGCGTACCAGCGCGCCCTCGACCACGACCGGGTCCGACGCGCTCCTCTACCTCCTCATCGCCATCCTCGGCATCGCCCTCGTCTTCGCTTCCCTGGCCTGGCTGACCGGCAACCTCACCAACACCCTGGTCGGTACCGGCCCCTGGGTGTCCTTCAGGGCCACCGACGCGCTGCTTCACCCCGACGTGCTCTGGCCGCACCTGAGCCCCACAGCACTGCTGGTCGGCATGCGGATCGCCCCCGGCCTGCTCTCCGTCTGTCTCACCATCGCCAGCCTCGTTCTCTGGATGCGGCTGCGCGGCGGCGCGAAGAACGGCCTCGCCAGCAAGGCGGATCTCGCTCCGCTGCTGGACAAGCAGATCACCGACAAGGCCAGGAGCCTGCGGCCGAGCCTGTCCGATCTGAAGCCGAACCAGGTCGCCCCGACCGACCGCGGGATCCTCGTCGGCACCCTCTCCCGGGGCCGGACCAAGGTCCGCGCCTCCTGGGAGGACGTGATCGTCGCAATCATGGCCCCGCGCTCCGGCAAGACCTCCGCACTGGCGATCCCCGCGATCCTCGCGGCTCCCGGCCCGGTCTTGCTGACCTCGAACAAGGCGGCGAACGACGCCTACACCGCGACGGTGGACGCCCGCGCCGAGATAGGCACGATCTGGACCCTCGACCCGCAGCAGATCGCCCACCACCCGCGCGAGATGTGGTGGGACATCCTGGCCGACGCCCGCGACCTCGCCGGGGCGAAACGCCTTGCCGGACACTTCGTCGCCGCCAGCGTGGACGAGTCGAACGGCTCCGACTTCTGGTCCACCGCCGCGAGCAACACGCTCGGCGCGCTGTTCCTCGCTGCCGCCAGTCACCGACGCCCCATCACCGACGTCCTGGCCTGGCTCGCCTCCCCCGCTGACCGCACTCCCGTCGACCTGCTCACCGACGCCGGCCACGACGCGGTCGCCGCCCAGCTCCAGGGCACCGTCAGCGGGGCCACCGAAACGCGGGACGGCATCTATGAGACCGCGCGGCAGTACGCGAGCTGCCTGCTCGACCCGGACGTCGCCGCCTGGGTCACCCCCAGCAAGCACCTTCCCGAGTTCAAACCCTCCGCGTTCGCCACCTCCCGCGACACGCTGTACCTCCTCAGCAAGGACGGCGGCGGCTCGGCGTCGGCGATCATCGCCGCAGCAGCCGATGCCGTGATGCGCGCGGCCGTGGTCGTCGCCGAGCGCTCCGGCGGGCGACTCGACCCGCCCGCCCTGTGCGTCCTCGACGAGGCCGCCAACGTCTGCAAGATCAGCGATCTCCCCGACCTGTACTCGCATCTCGGGTCCCGCGGGGTCATCCCAATCACGATCCTGCAGTCCTACCAGCAGGGCGTCCGGGTCTGGGGCCAGGCAGGCATGGACTCCCTGTTCTCCGCCGCCACGATCAAGCTGATCGGGTCCGGGATCGATGACGCGGACTTCGCCGACCGTCTGAGCAGGCAGATCGGTGACCACGACGTGCAGACCACATCGGTGTCGACCAGCGACGGCGCAAAGTCCACTTCGGTGAGCATGCGTACCGAGCGGATCCTGCCGCCGGACGCGATCCGCGCGCTCCCCAAGGGGAAGGCGCTGCTGCTCGCCACCGGCATCCGGGTGGCCATGCTCGACCTCCGGCCCTGGTACAAGGATCCCTCCGCCAAGATGGTCGGCCCGGCCTCGGTCCGCGCGACGAAGGCCATCACCGAGCGGGCCATCGCCAAGTCCCTTGGCCGCGACGACTTCGGGCTGTCGGCATGAGCGCACCCACGCCGCGATCCGGGCGTCTTGTGGGTTCACCGGTCGTTCGGCGCGACGGCCGGTGGTGGCTGGTCAGCGGTGCCGGTTCGATTCTCGCCACCGACCCCACGTTCACCGGCGCCCTGGACGGCTTCGCCGCAGCGGTGGCCGCCGCCGACCAGGCCATCGCTGACCTCCGTGTCCGGCAGGACGAGCCCCCGGCTCCCGGCTGCGGGGGTCAGCGATGAACCCGCTGCTGGGCGCCGAGCAGGCGGTGCTCGGCTCGGTGCTGCTCGACCCCGGTCAGCTCGCGCACCTCGACTGGCTCGCGCCGGACCACTTCTACCGGCCTCACCACCAGGCGCTGTTCGCCGCGCTGCGCAAGCTCCGGACCGATGGCCATCCCGCGTTGGCAGCCGAGGATTCCGTGCCGCTGTCATGGGTGACCGACGCGGTCGACGAGGCCAGCCTCCACGTCCGGGGCCTGACCGCGGCCTACGCGCACACCCTGATCTCGGCCTGCCCGCGCCCCAGGCATGCCCCGGTGTACGGGCGCATGGTGCTGGAGGGCGCGATCCACCGCAGTGTGACCGAGCACGCGATCCGTCTTCACCAGGCCGCCCGCGCCGACGCCCTGCAGGGCGAGGTGGAGGGAGCGCTGCACTATGCGGACGTCCTGACCGGGGTGCTCGGCGATCTCGCACGGCGTTGGGGGTTCGAGCCGCGCCCAGTCGCGCCTGCCACGCCACCGGCCGCTGCCCCTGTCGCGCCGCCACCGGTCCGGGCAGACCAGGCCGATGAGGACGGGCGGTTCCTGCTGGCGGTACTGGTCGAGCGGCCGAAGGCCATGGACGAAGTGGTCGGCTGGCTGCGGCCGGGCGACTTCGCCGACCCCGCCCACGGCCAGCTCTACCGCTGCCTCGGCGCACTGCACCACCGGGGCGAGCCCATCGACCGGATCACCGTGCTGTGGGAGGCCCAGCGTCGCGGTGTGCTGGCCGACGGCACGCTGTCCGCCGAGCAGCTCACCGCCATCTGCGACGGCATCGGCCCCGGCAGCGCCAAGTGGCTCGGCGAACAGGTCATGCGCTCCTCCGTCACCCGCACCGCTGCAGCCTCCGCCCGCGCCATCCGCGCGCTGGCCGAGAACGAGACCTTGGCTCCGGGGCAGCTCATCAGCCACGCGCTGCATGCGCTCGGTCCACTCGACGACGTGCGCACCCGCTGGCAGGCCGCGAACGGCCACCCCGCGCCGCCGTCGCCGGCCCCCGCGCCGCCGACCGAGGAACCCCCGATGGCACGAGTCCACGCCGCCCTCGCCCGCAGCACTCCACGACCGGCCTCCCAGCCACCGGAACGCCCATTCCCTGCCTCCAAGCCATCAGGCGCACGGCCTCCCTCGCGCACCCACGGCTGACTCACCCTCCCCGCCAACCCAAGCCATCCGACCGACCTCACCTCTGGAACACACCGTGGACAACACTCCTATCTCCGATGCCTTGGCCCTGCGCGCCACGGCCTCCACCTTCGACGCCCAGCGCCGCAAACTGCCGGTACCCGATGACCCCCAGCGCTCACCCGGCGCCGTCACCGTCGCACGCCAGATATCCGAACTCGGCAAGCCGATGACCGACTTGGGCAACGAGATCCTGTTTCGCGCCGCTGGCCAGGATCAGGCACCACACACGGCCCGGGTGATCACCAGCTTCGCCGCTGCCATCGCGCCCGCAGACGAAGCGGCTTCCGCCCTGGGGGCGGTTGCCCACCAGCTCGCCTTCCTGAGCCAGACCGAGCACCTTCGCGATCAGCCGGACGCTGGGGATGCCCGACAGGCCGCCCTGCGGGTGATAGAGGAAGCGCTCGCGAGCGCCGACGCGTCACTGCACGACGCGGCCAACTCCCTGCACGCCGCATCGGCAACGGTCTCGTCTCCGCCCATGCGGCTCCAGGCTGCCCGAAGCCAGTCCACGACCGCCGCACCCGCTCCGGGGCCGCCAACTGCCGGCGTCTCGACATCGGCTGCACCCTCGGACCGAGCGGTACGGGGCCGGTGACATGGAGACCTCCGCTGTGCGAGCGCCGTTGATCGGCTCGCTCTGCTCGGGATACGGCGGTCTGGACCTCGGGGTCCAGACCGCCCTCGGCGGCACCGTGACCTGGCATGCCGAGATCAACCCCGATGCCTCACGCATCCCGGCCCGGCGCTGGCCGGTAGGTCCAGGGGCTGGACGTGTCGATGGCATAGGTGTCCTGCGTACGTCGTTTGCGTAGGGGCACGCCGTGACTCAACCCCAACCTCGACACTCCCCATCCTGCGTCGAGGTCGGCGGGTCGTCTCGTAGCGGCCTACCGTCGAGGTATGAGCGAGATTGTCGTTGTGTATGAGCTCGACAAGCCGGTGACGGTCCACAACTCCGGGGGCTTGTCACGCGGCGACGGACGACCTGTCCACCGAGTGCATGCGGCGCCTGCCGCCCCTGGAATGACCTCAGTCCCTGGTCCACGGACCTTCTGCGGCAAGGACACGTTCGCCATGGAAACGGCCTCGTGGAAGCCTTCGGAAAATCCCGGTTCCTCGTGGTACACCCCGAAGTACGCGCGCCAGGTCTGCACCGCCTGCGATGACGTGGTGGGCAACGGCTGAGAGCGCGAGCGTCGGGTGGCCACGGCCGTCTGATGCGAAACGACGAGTCGGGGAGCCGCTGGCCCTCGCCCGCGCAGGACGCTGATCCATGCCTGGACGTCGCTCAGGATGCCTTCGGGCACCGTGGCGGCGAGGCGGGCGACGGCGGCTTCATCCGTGCTGACGCTGCGGTCTTCGTCGGTGATCAGCATGCTTCGCGCCTCCGACGTCGGAGCACCGCACCGTCGCGAGCGGGCATTCCTCGCCTGGCTCGCCGAATACGCTGCTCAAGACCCCGACCAGCAACATCGGCAAGAACGGCGGCTGCTGCCGACTCCGAAGTGTGCAACAAGGGCTCGCCGAACCAGCGGCACGGCAACGGGGATATAACGCTACCGAGCGCAGCGGCCTCGTCGCTGCCCACCCCGAGGGCGAGCGACACCAGCACTCCGGTCCGCCATCCAGGCAAGAGCTGGCGCCCACCTCTGTCGGCGGTGGTCCTGCCGCTGTGGGCGGAAGCGGACCCGGGAGCCGGGGGCCCGACGGGCGATGGGGAGCGTACGAATCCGCCATCGCCCGATGGGAGACGCTCACCCGTCCCGCACCGGCGCCCACCGACGAGGCCGGACGCCTGCGCGCCGACTTCGTGGAGTGGATGCAGGGCCTTTCTATCGGGATCTCGTCAGTGGAAGGACCCGTTGACGTGCACGTTCGTCCGTCGTGGCGTGCGCGACAGGTGTTGCAGACGGGGAAGTGCGCGACACGTCAGCATCGCGACGGGTCGCGGTTTCTGTCGGCCATGAGGCGGCGGTATGCCTCGCGGATGGCCCCGAGTTCCTCATCGCGTTCCTCAAGAGTGCGTTGCAGGTCCAGGTTGTGCTGGCGGAGTTCTTCGAGCTGTTGCTCGATCACGGCGGTGGCCGGGGGTGCGCCGAGCCCGCTGCGCTGGTGAGCCTGCTCGCCGAGGAGATCGGAGAGCCGGTCTTCGAGGACGTGGATGTGCTGCTGGAGGCGGCGGTTGCGCTCAGCGAGGTTGGCGTTGTCCACGCGGAGCGAGGCCGCGCTGGTGGTCGCAGACTGCGCGCGAGGGGCAGGAATGGCCTGCTGGGCAGCGAGGACGGCGGCGTGGAGGTCCTGGTGCCGGTGCAGAAACGAGCGGTGGACGCCCGCTCGGGCGGCGACGGAGGAGATACTGATCTGCCCGGGATCTTCGGCCAGTTCGGCGAGGGCTTGCTGGACCCGGCTGCGGCGCCGGTCGGTGTCCGCGCGGCGGGCCGCCACCAGCGGGTGTGGATTCGTCATCGCGTCCTCACTCGGCCGGGGTGCGGGGTGTGCGGATGGTGGGCATGCCCAGGTCCACGCGCTGACGAGCCCCTCGCAGGGCGGTGATCGCCTGCTGGATCTGCTCGCGGTCGGCGTCGCTGAGCCGGTCGAGATCGGTCTCGATGCGGCGGATGAGCGCACGGAGCTGGTCGATCTGCTCGCTGGGTGGCATCAGCGCGGCGCGTGCCCAGTCGGTCAACTCGGCCGCAGCGGAGATGCGTTCACGGTCGGCGAGAAGTTGCTGCAGGTAGGACTTGAGCTCGGGCAGGTAGGAGGGGTCGCTGCGGAAGTGGCCGCAGCCGATGCAGGTGTATTTGAATGGGCATGCCTGCCCGCCGGCCTTGACGTTGCTCGGCTCGGTGCACATGCCGAAGGGGACGGCGACCTGGCCGACGGCGATGCGGGCCCGGTCGTCGACGAGCAGCGCCGCGGCCTGCTGGAAGACCCGGTTGCCGGCTCCGTCGAACTGGTGCCGGGCAACCTTGTCGACCGCTGAACGCAACCGCTGGGAGGACACCCGGTAGTACCCGGCCGTGGTCCGCAGACTGCGGTGAGACATCAAGTCCCGAAGCACATCGGGCGGGACACCAGCGTCGGCGTGACGCTGCGCGTAGGAGTGCCGGTAGGCGTAGGGGAAGACGGCGGCCGGGTTGAAGGGCAGGCCGTCGTGGTCGATCAGCAGGTGGGCGATGGTGTCCACGAAGATCCGGTGGGCGTTGCTGTAGGCGTCTGCGCCGATCGGCTTGGTACCGTCCCGGGTGCCGGCGTCTCTCGGGAACAGGACCAGCTGGTCCACCGGGGTGTCGGGGAACTGGGCTGTGGTGCCCTTCTTCTGCGCCGCAATGACCTGCGCGGTGTCGTTCGGGATCGGCAGGCGCCGGCCGGGCCGGTTGTTCTTAGGACTCCTAGCAAAATGAGCTGTACTGCCTTGGAATGACAGGCCGTCAGCCGGTGTTGTGCCTCTGTCTGGTGTTGTGGTGGGGGCGTTGGGCATGGTGCAGCGGAGGCCGTGGGAAGTCGAGGACGGGTTGTGGGAGCGGATTGCCGGGCTGCTGCCGGTGATTGAGCGCCGCGTGAGGTATCCGGGTCGCAAACGGCTCGATGACCGGCGGGTGCTGAGCGGGATCCTGTTCGTGCTGTACACCGGCATCCCTTGGGAGTTCCTGCCCCAGGAGCTGGGATACGGCTCGGGCAGCACGTGCTGGCGCAGGCTGCGCGACTGGCATCAGGCCGGGGTGTGGCAGGCTCTTCACGAACTGCTGCTGGCCGAGCTACGTGCGGCCGGGCTGCTGGACTTCTCCCGGGCCGCGGTCGACGGCTCCCATCTGCGGGCGATGAAGGGCGGCGCGAAGACCGGGCCCTCACCGGTGGATCGGGGAAAGACAGGCAGCAAGCACCACGTGATCACCGAAGCGCACGGCATCCCGCTGGCGGCCACGCTCACAGGCGGAAACCGCCACGACGTCACCCAGCTCATGCCGCTGGTCCACGCCATACCGGCCGTCAAAGGCAAGCGGGGGCGCCCCCGAAAGCGCCCCGACGCTCTGTTCGCCGACCGCGCCTACGACTCCGACACCTACCGCCGCGAACTGCGCGAGGTGGGCATCCGCCCCCTCATCGCCCGCCGCGGCACCCAGCACGGCTCCGGTCTGGGCATTCACCGATGGGTCGCCGAAGCAGCCTTCGCCCTCCTGCACTGGTTCCGGCGCCTGCGCATCCGCTGGGAGATCAGAGAAGACCTCCACGAAGCTTTCCTCATCCTCGGCTGCAGCATCATCTGCTGGCGACGCCTGAAAACCTCATTTTGCTAGGAATCCTTAAAGTCGGTGTAGATCAGGACCGGCTGGCCTGTGCTGTCGTGAACCAGGCAGTCCCAGGGCAGCGCGCAGACTTCGTCCGGGCGGCGCCCGGTGTCGATCAGGATCTCGGTAATCCGCCGCTCAGCGACACCGCAACGCTCCTCCAGGACGTGGAGGTTGGCACTGATGGCACGAATGATGTGCGGGGGAAGGTCTCTTCCGGCCTTGTCCCTGTCGGGCTCGACGGGGACGTCTCCGCGCCGCAGGCTGAAGTCACCCGGCAGCCCAGCGGCCGGGCCGCCGGCGCGGGTGAGACCCAGCTGGCGGGCCTCGTCGAGGAGCCGGCGGGCCAGCCGGATCAGCCGGATCCGGCTGTCCAGGGTCATCTGCCCCGTGCGCTCGGCGTGAGCCATTCGGTTGCAGAACGTCACGATGTCCGAGCGGCCCAGCAACGCCTGCACCTCACCGCCCTCGGAGGCGCTCAGGTGCAGGCTCTCCGAGAGAAGGGTGATCGCGCTGATCACCTGGCGGGGCTGGCTGGCCTGCTGTTTGCCGTAGCGCAGGGGCAGGTCCTCGACCGTCCATTCCTTGACGGTCTCGCGCAGCCAGCGCTGGCGGATCGGCGTGAAGTCCAGGGTGCCGGGCAGGCCGAAGACCTGCAGATTCCACCGGTCACGGCGGGATTCCACGGCCGGGCTGGACAGTTGGCAGTACAGCTCCTTGGTCAGCGATCGCAGCAGGGCGCCGGCGTCGGTGCGGATGCTGGTGCTGGGGACGTCGGTCAGGTCCAGCAGCGAAGCGGCTCTGCGCGAGTGCAGGAGGTTGATCAGGTGACGCAGGGCGGTCGGAAACGTCCGCAGGCCCAGGTCGGTGCGCTGTTGCAGGGCGAGCAGGACCTCGAACCTGACCCGTTCGGGAAGCGGCGTGAGGATGTTGACCTGTCCCACCGCCACGCTGGTCTGCCGTGCGAGCCAGTCGTCGAAGTCCTCGACGGTCAGAACCAGGGTTCTGCGCTGCTTGTTCCAGCGGGAATGGTGCGCGTGACACAACCCGAGGTCGACAGCGCTGGCGCGCCGGACGCAGGCAGCGGCCCGGCACTGGCCCAGATCGCTCAGCGGGCCCACCCCCGGCAGGGCCACCCACTGTTCCACCATCAGGTCGGCCCGCTGTTTGCGCTGCCAGGTGTGGGTGCGACACAACGCCTCCTGGCCCTGGCCGGGCCGCGGGCATCTGGTGACCGCGCAGGCCCGGTCCCCGAACCCTGGGCCGCCACCCGGCAGCCGCAGGAACTCCTCCCATGGCACCCGGGCGGACTTAAACCGCCTCGCGCACCGGTCACACAGCTTCGCGGACCGTCTCGGCAGCGGGGCCATGCAGTCCGCCACCGGACAGTCCTCCAGGCCCAGCAGCAGGTCGCGCCGGTCGGGTGTGAGCACGCCGGTCGCCTCGTCCCAGCCCGCGCGGACCAGGAAATCCGGACGCAGGCGGGCACGCAGCCGGCCCAGGTCCTCCTGCTGAGGATCAACCGGCAGGGCGCGAAGGGCAGTCGCACTCACCAGTCCACCTCGCCCGGGATCTCACGGGGCAGCGGCACGCCCTCCACCGCTGCCCGCAATCGCCGCGGATCGGGATGCAAATACGGCTCGCCGGAGGTGAACGAGGCATGACCCATGAGCTCCTTGAACTCGTCCAAGGTCGCACCGGCGGCCACCACGCCCGAACCGAATGCGTGGCGGGCCATGTGCGGATGAATCCCGCGCTCCAGCTCAGCCCGCCGCGAAAGCGCCTCCAGCAGCTCGTTCAACGCCTGCGGGCGCATCGGCGCCCCCAGCGGCGCTCGGAACAGGTTCACCAGCAGGAAGTCACACCCCTGGGCCGGCCGGCAGACATCACGCTCGGCCATGAACCGGTCGTAAGCCTGCACCACCAACCAGTCCGCCGGAATCGGCCGATGCCGACGTGACTTGGCCGCGGCCCCGTTCACATTCTCCCGGCGCCGGACATGCAGGTGAGCCCCGGCGATGCCGCAGCCCAACCGCGAGGCATCCGCGACGAAGTGGACATCCTCGCGGCGGATCCCGGTCAACTCGCCCCGACGCAAACCCATCCGCCACATCGCCACAATGATGAACCGGTCCCGGGCGTTCCGGCACACCCGCAGCAACCCCAGGATCTCCTCCGGCGACGCCGCGTCCACCAGCGACTCGGCCTCCCGCAGCCGGTGGCGAGCCCGAGACCGCCACCGGGCCTGCCCCTCCCCGCGCAACTCCAGCGGCAGATCCCAGTCCGGAACCAGGTCGTAGAGCGGCTCCAACGCCGTCGGCTCCGCCAACCCCGTCGAGACCGCGAACCGGATGAACTCCCGTACCGCGGAAAGTACACAGTTCACCCGCCGGGCACCACGAACGGGGCGGTCCAGCACAACCAGGTTCTCTCCGCCGCCAGCATCGTGCTGCAACCAGTGCACGAACCTGCCCAGCCGAACCGTCGCCTGCGGCCAGCCCATCCCGATTCGCGCGCACCACCGCAAGTACAACGCGATCGACGTCGCATACGCACGCGTCGTGGACTCCGCCAGATCCCGACCCAACCGGGCATTGATCAAGAACTCGTCAGCCGCAGCCACCGGCTCAAGCCCGCCATCGACCACCGTCCAGTAGGTCACCCCGGCCGGCAGCCGCACCGGAAACGACCGGAACCCCTCCACCACATCGCTCACGAAGCACTACGAACTCACACCAAGCCCAAGCACGACATGCCCGACGCACCGACAGAACCTGTAGTGCACACGGACGGACCATCCTCAACGCGACAGTGCACGCCACCCCCAGCACCCCGACGAAAGGGCCTTCCCGCTGGCTGGGTGACCGCCACTCCAGGGCTTGGCCGACCGGCTCAACTCACTGCACTCGGCAACGGCGTGGTCCCCCAACAGGCTGCCCGAGCCGTGCAGTTGCTGGCTCCACCCTCCCCTCACCGCCCCCGCTGCACCGCGCCGTAAGGCTCCACTACCACCTTTCTCCGGCCGTACCAAATCGCAGAATCTCCGCATCCTCTTACTCATGCCCACTTGCGAACGGAGCACCGCCGTGAACTCCAGAAGAGCGCGCCGCACCTCGCCCCCACCCTGCTCGCTCACTCCTTTGGATCCGCTATGCCCGACCCCAGCAAGGCCACCCCCGAGCCGTTCCGCGTAGCAGACGGCGATCTCGACGCTCTCGCAAGCACCCTCGCCAAGACCATGGCGGAGGTACGTCAGCACGGTGTCATCCTCGACCGCCTCGGTTCCGAGACCGACTCCGCCTCTCAGTCCACCAGCGACATTCCCGCCGCAGAGGCTACAGACGCCGACAAGGCCGACGGCCCGACCTCGGTGTTCATCCTCGCCTTGGGAGGCGTGTCATACGCCGTCGAACTGGCCGCCCTCAGCCGCTGGGTGAACTACCTGTTCCTGCCCGTCTACGGACGGGAGATCAGCACCACCCGACCGTGGTGCGCACAGTGGCACGAGCACCCCGAGGCCGTTGCCCGGCTGCACGCACTCTGGCTCGCATGGCAGCAGCTCACTGATACCGAGGCCGGCCTGTCCGGTCCTTCGACGTGGCATCGCGACCACCTCGACCAGGCACTGGCCCACCTCCGTGCTCCCGATGGCCCCTTCGCCGCGTGCACGACCAGCCCGACCCGGCCCAACCATCGCGTGCTGGCCACCCCCGCGCCCGAGCCGGCCCAGCAGCCGAACGTTCGGAGGTCGATGTGAACCGCGCACGCTTCGCCTTCGCCGCGCACCCTGACGCCATCGCGGACCTGCGCGAACTCCCGGACGACATACGCGACCTGGCGCTGCTGGAACTGCAGAACCTGGTCCACGGCAGCGACGACTGCCTGCCCCTGAAGGGCCCCCTCGCGGGCTACCACAAAGTCTACGTCGACCCGGCCGTTTCCTACCGGATGGTCATCCAGTTCCGCCCGGCCCCGCCGACCTCTACCCACAAGCGCGAGATCTACCTCGTTGCCGCCGGCACTCGGAAGGACTACGCGGTCTACCGCGCGGCCCATCTCCGCACCGGCCCCCGCCAGGACATCGAAGCAGATTCGGCGGCCGAGGCGCGCGTGCAGGCAGCCCGATCCCGCTCTCCCTACGCGGTCGACCAGACAGCGTCCCTCCCGGCCGCCGCACCTGCGGCAGCCCGCCCCACCGCATCAGTCTCTCGAAAGGCCCCCCTGCGATGACCGCCGACCGCACCCCCATGGCCCGCGCCGAACTGGCCGGACTGCTCGCCGACGCCGCGCAGAGCGTCTCCGGCGTCCTGACCACTGAGTACCCCACTTCCCCCAGCCGCTCGTACCTGCATCCCGTTCTCGGCGCGCTCTCGGCAGGCCCCCGGGTGGTCTGCGAGCTGAACGACCGACTCGAAGGATTCGTCCTCGAAGAGCCGCTCCCCGCCACCCCCGCCGGTCTGTTCACCCTGGCGTCGTACGCCTCCGCACTCGGCTGGCTCACCGAGTCCCTCGCAGAGCTGACCGCCGCCGTGGACCAGATCTACACGCGAGTCGGCATCCCCACCGAGCCGCAGGACCCGGCCTTCACCGCACCCACACCGACCGAGCCTGACAGCGAGTTCGACTTCGCGTTCAGCGCGCTGGAACTGGCCGCGATCCGCACCGCCGCCGAGGCCGCCGGCCTCACCCCCGGCGACTACGTCGAGGTCCTCTCACAGTCCCTCCTTGCTGCCTCGCGGATCACCGACGCCTGCATGGAAATCTCCAGCGGCCTACTCGAAGACGCCGCCTACGTCCTCGGCGAGGCGACCGACCACGTCTGGATCGGCGACGGCCCCGACAGCCTGCCCACCCTGGTGCGCTCCCTGCTGGCCCGGATGGAGACGGCAGAGTGAATCCCCACGACCCGGCCAAGCGGCCCGGCGCGCACTTGGTCGCCGAGGAGTTCGGCGTCGAGGACCCCTGGGCGCTGACCGACAACCGCCCGCTACGCGACCCGCGCAACCTCGTCGGGAGGATGGTCGCCGAGGCCGCCCGCGATGTCGACGAGCTGCACGGCGAACTGACCCGCGCCGCCAAGTCCGCGATCGAGGTTCTGGAACCCATCAGGCGCGGCGAACACACCAGCATGCGCGGCTGGTACGGGATCCTGCGCGCCACTGGCCCGCAGATCGAGTTGCTCGTCGCCCGCCGGGGTGCGGCCTACGAGCAACTGAACCAGGCCGTGTCCAACTACCGCCGCCTCCTACCCGAGTCCGACGCCGCTCCGACCTCGAAGGAACCGCGCCAAAGCGTGGACCTGGCCCCGGAGCAGGCCCCGGAGCAGGACGGCGACTGGACCATCGCTGACGCTCGCCAATTCGCCGCTCTCGAAGCAGTCGAGGCAGTCGAGGCAGGCGACCTGCGATTCCACCAGAGCGCGGTCTACGGCTACACGTGGCTCTCCGACGGATCCGGTATTCGGCCGAAGGCGCTGGCCGAGACCACCGAGCGGCTGCTCGCGGACGGGCTGCTGGAGAAGGACACCAGCACGTCCTCGTACCGCCCTGGACAACTCCTGTCGCTCACACCGCAAGGCGAGGCAGCCCTCCAGGACAGGCGACCGACTGCACCACGCGTTTCCGCTGCCCTCAGCCGCAGCCAGCCCGGCCCGACTCCGGGAGTCACCAACAGCGCTGCCGCTTCCCACGTCGGCACGGCTGCGAAGCCCTCCCGCACCCGCTGAACCCCGAGGAAGGAAAACCCCATGTCCACCGCGATCTACACCCGCCGCCTTGTCGAGCACCGGTACGGCCGTCCTTTGGAGGAACTGCGGCAGGGCAATGCCTCCGGTCGCTCCGACGACCCTGTCCTGCCGATCCTGCTGCGCCGGCTCGGCGGCCTCACCCAGACCGGCGCCAATGCCCGATCCGCCCGCCGCAACCTCGATGCGGCCTGGCAGCGGTGCCGATCCGGCGAACACGCCCTCAACGATCTCGTGGTGCGGTACGCAACCGAAGTCGTCGACCTCGAACGCCAGGAGCAGACCGAGGCGGAAGCGGTCTGGGACCTGCTGGATGTCCGCCTCCTGCTGGACCGCCCTTCAACTCAGCGGCCCTCGGCCCATCGAGCGGTTCCTGCACCTGACAATCAGGACCTTTTGGCCATCGCCCGCGAGGTCGCCGCCGGCCTGCAGCGCCTCAACCGCGAGGCGTTGCGTCGGGGCCTGCGCGACCGCGGCATCCGCGTCAGCAACCGCCGCCTTGGCGCGGTGCTCCAGAGGCTCCGAGCGGAGAGTGCCTCCCGCTGACCTCTCGGCCTCACCGCATATCCGCAAACCCCCTTGTATCCAACGGAGTTCGTCCCATGCCCACCACCGTGCAGCCCTCCGTCACCTCCATCGGCTCGGTCGATGCCCAGCGCGTCGAGGGCGCGCTTTCCCTTATAGCACCGAAATGGACCACCTGGTCGGCGCAGACCCTGGCGCAGCAGGGCCGCCCCATGCGTGTGTGTGACGTTGCCGCCAGGCTCCCCTTCGTCAGCGAGCAGTTCATCGGGAAGCGGCTGGCCCAGATGCACTCTGATGGGCTGGTCACCCGAGCCCACGATCGCCACGGGGCTCCGTACCAGCTCAGCGCATCCGGCGAATCACTGTCTCGGGTGCACCGTGCCCTTTCGGACTGGTCCCAGACCAACCTGTCGCTCGGCCAGGTAGCCGGTGCCGAACGCGTCGAGGACGCTGTGCGCCGTCTGCACCTGCGGCATTCGACCGCCGTGATCCAGGTTCTCGACGCGGGCGGCCCCATGCGGTTCGTCCACATCGCCGAGGAGGCCGGCCTGGACAACAGCTTCACCCGGCAGCGGCTCAACCGGCTTCAGACCGATGGCCTGGTCGCCCGTACCGGGCCGCGCCACGGCGACCCCTACGTTCTGACCGACGCGGGGCGGGCGCTGGGCCCCGTCTACGCAGCCGTCGAGCACTGGAGTAATCCCGTTGCCGCGCGGGAGCACTCGGCGCCCCCGGTCCCCGTCGCGTCGGCCACCCGTACCCACACCGGCGTCTCGCTGGCGTCGGACGGCATCCGAACCACAGCGGCCCTGTGCCGGAGCACCGCCGCGCCGAGCGCCCTCTTCAGCCACGCACCCCAGCCACAACCGCGGGTGCCGGCGGCCGTCACCGCCCAGTCGGCCTCCTCTCGGGGCCGGTGATCCGCGTGGCACTGAGAGCCAGCCGCGTCTCCCCATCGCCATGGCGCCCGCGTGCCGCCGAGCAGCCTGTTCCGCTGCGCACGCGGGCGCGTTCCCCTCCTACGCGCTCGGAGCCTCGACCATGAACACCCAGCAGCCCTACGACCAGCATCCCTTCCAAGAGGTACTGGTCAGCCCCATGTACCTGGCCGGCTCCAACGGGACCGGCGACGCCGGATTCGCCCCCGTCGCTCACTGGCCGCACCACTACCTCGACAAGGGCCCCTGCCAGCTCCTCGTCACCTCGCCCGACCAGAGGATTCGTATCGGCTGGTTCGGTGACGACTTCGAGCTGTGGAAGATCACCGCAGCCGGGGACGCCGTCTCCGCACCCAGCTGGACGGCGACCTTCAACCATGTCACCCCGGCCGAGATCGTCGCCGGTCTCACCACCGCTCTGGCCCACGACTACGCCGAAGCCGACGCCTACGACGGCAACGGTCGCTATCTGGCGGACCCATCGTTGAACTGGGCTGACGCCGTCCGGCCACTGACCGATGCCGGCTGGACCCGCGACGGCGGGGCCGAGCGCGGCACCGTCGAGATCATGGCCCCTGACGGACAAGCAGGCGTCCTGATCGACAACCGCCTGTCCGGCTGGGACGACGAAACCGTCACGCTGTGGGCCGGTCCACCGGGCTGGGGCACCCGCTCAGAGGCGGTCTTCACAGCCCGCACTCCCTCCCACCTGATCGCCGCGACGGCAGCCGCCATGACCGATCCAGCCCCGGTGATGCGTGAGCGGCACCAGCTCGATCGCAAGGTGGAGAAACTGGTCACGCTCACTCCTGTCGGCCCGACCGTCCCCCAGGTTCCTCGGGCTCCGACCCCACTCGACGTGCGCCGCACCGCTGTCACCCAGGCCGTCCAACGGGCCACACGTTTCCCGCAGACAGCCGCCGACCTCCGGGTCATGGCCGCCCGCAGCCGCACGGCGGCTTCGGCACAGAGGCGGTCGAGCAATCCCGCACCCGCTCTCGGCGCTAGGCCGCTGACCAGCCCGTCGACCCCACGCCGTAGCCGCTAACCCCGGCTCCGAGCCTTCCGGGGCATCCCCTCTGCCCGAAGCACCATCTCCGAATGCCAGGAGTTCCGCCATGCCCGACACCACTGCGCTCGACCAAGCCACAGCCATGATCGAGAAAGCCTAGAGCCGCCCTATTGTGACTGAGCGTTGCACTTGGCCAGTTGAGCGTCAGAACGTGTCGGATAGCCCTTCGCCGAGCGGGTGACGCTGCCAGGTGCTGTTTGGCGTCTACTTCCCTCCCGGCGGGTGTGCCGAAGAGGGTGTTGTGGCCGGTACTGAATCGTGGGCGTCGAGGGGAGTCGTGAGCTGTACTGAGATTTGTGGAGTTCCTGAAGCCAGGGTTACGGTCCTGGCAAAGGAGAACCACCCGCACCATGGCAGCACCCCGTAAATACCCCGACGAGCTCCGCGAGCGCGCGATCCGTGAGGTCCGCGCCACCGGCCGCCCCATTGCCCATGTCGCGAAGGACCTGGGCATCCACAAAGAGGCCCTTCGCGGCTGGGTCCGCCAGGCCGAGGCCGACCGCGGCGAGCGCGATGACCGGCTGACCAGCGCCGAGCAGGACGAGCTCAGGCAACTCCGCAAACAAGTAGCGGAGTTGAGGCGAGCGAACGAGATCCTCAAAGCCGCCTCGGTGTTTTTTGCCCAGGAGATCGACCGTCCCCGGACGAGGCCGAGCAGGTGATAGACCACCTGCGTGACAAAGACCTCGGGGTCGATCCCGTCTGCCGGGTGCTTCAGCTGTCACCCTCGACGTACTTCGCCCGCAAGAAGCGGCCGAAGTCGGCCCGTTGGCTCCGTGACGCACAGCTGATGCCACTGATCGAGGGGATCCACGCGGAGTCGGGCGGCACGTATGGCGCCCGCCGGATCACCCGCGCGCTTCGGCGCAAGGGCGTGGATGTGGCCCGCTGCACCGTCGAGCGCCTGATGGCCGAGCTGGGCCTGGAAGGCGTCATCCGTGGCCGGCGGCGCCGCACCACGGTTCCGGAGCCGTCGGCGCCCCGCCCGCCGGACCTGGTCGACCGCGACTTCACCGCGAGCCGGCCCGATCAGTTGTGGGTCGCGGACATGACCTATGTGAGGACGTGGTCGGGCTGGACATACGTGGCGTTCGTTCTGGACGTGTACTCCCGGATGATCGTCGGCTGGCAGGTCGCGAACCACATGCGGACCGAACTCCCACTGGACGCACTTGAGATGGCCCTGTGGAGACGGAGGATCAAGAAGGACTCCGGCCTCATTCATCACAGCGACCGCGGGTCGCAACCTGGTCTCAACCGGTCGTCGCAACACCGGCGTGATCAGGTGTTGCGACGACCGGTTGAATCCACCCAATACGTATCCATTCGCTACACCGACCGGCTCGCCGACATCGGCGCCTCCGCGTCCGTCGGCTCCGTCGCGGACTCGTACGACAACGCGATGGCCGAGGCACTGAACGGCACCTTCAAGGCCGAGCTGATCGAGATGCAGGGCCCCTGGACCGGCTTCGACCAGGTCGAGCGGGCAATCTTCCAGTGGGTCACGTGGTACAACGAGGAACGACTCCACTCCGCCCTCGACTACGTACCGCCTGCCGAATACGAGCAGGACTACTGGCGGAGCCAGGAGCAGGTCCCGCAGTCCGCCTGAACCATCAACAACGGACTCTACGAAACTCGGGGCAGCTCATCGCGCCTGGCGGGGCACTGGTCTATCGGTCTGTGTCCTTCACCTCGGGCTGGTCCGGGCGCGGGAGGGTGAGTCCGGACGCACGAAAACTACGCGGACGCCAGTTCCACTCATCACCTCTTGGTGTAGTTGTTCTGGCGCTTAGCGTAAAAGCGGCTTTGCGGGACAGCCTCGTACCGGCCTCAGCACATGGACGGACTGGGGCAATGAGCCTGCGGGGGTGCCGTGTTCAAACGTTTCGGGCTGCTGGCCGCAGCGTGTGTTCTGCTGGTCGTCGCACCGGCCGGGTCGGCGTACGCGGATCCCGGAGATCTGGGGCTTTCCAGTCTGACGCATGTCGTCAGTAATGATCTGCCCGGGACTGGCCAGGTGGTGGGCGATCTGAGCCCTGAGCTGGGCGCTCTCATCGATGGCCCTGGTGGGGTGCTCTGACGGGGCGCCACCGCTTAGCCGGGGATCCGGTCACCACGGGGCGCCGGCTACGGCAGGGCCCCGTTGCACACGCTCCAGCAGCGGGCATACGACTGAAGGGGAGGCAGTGATGGTACGGAAGGTATGCGCTGCGGCAACGACGACTCGGACCACCCTCAGAGGCAGGACCGGCCGTGCGTGGCCGCGTGTGGTGGCCTGCGCGGTTACGGCGTTGGCTGTGACGGTGGGGTTTGCGTCGGCCCCTGCTTCCGCAGCCACAGCCAAAGCCACCGTGAAATACGACTACGGCGCCCGGCCCTATAACAGCTATCACGTAACAGCTGTCGTGACTGCCAAGAGCGACGACGGTGACCACTACACGATCGAAGGGTTGTTGATGGGCGATTGCCACCTCTCCTCCGGCGTCGAGCAGTACATGGCCCTGGAGTACGCCAGCAGCCGTGAATCCTGGAAAACGATCCAGGCACCTTGCCCCACCGAGGGAGGAGTCCGTTTCAGGGAGAGCGGTATTTTGTCCAATTCGGGTGACGGGAAGGTGCACCTGAGGGCCGGCGCCTGGGGCGGTACGATCGCGGGGAGTTGGGGCTGGGGTGACACGACCATCGTTGTCGTCTGACAGCGATGATGCAGCCGGCGGCACCGCAGGGCGTTGACGGTGTGCGTCATGGGCGTGAGTGCCGTTTCCTGTCCCAGCTGTCGGCGCGGGGCCGACTTCCCTGGGACAGGCGCCGGATCATGATGGTGATCAGTGTCCAGTTCAGGTGGGCTTCGGAGTGCTGGGGAAGGCGTTCATAGTCGCGCACGTTGCGTCGGGCGTTCATGATCCAGCCGATGGACCGTTCGACTTTCCAGCGGCGGGTTCTGGACGATGAAGCCTTTGCTGCCCCGGGGCCGTAGAACGGGCCGCCGGGATAACCGCAGTTGGCCTGCGGTCCATTCGGGCAGCAGATTACGGGCGTAGGCGGAGTCCGACCTGATCTGGGTGACTTGGGGATGCGTGAGCCGCAGGCGCCACAGGAGATCCCTGGCCATGACCTCGTCGCGGACGTCAGCGGCGGTCACCGACAACCAGGCTGCCGGCGCAGGCTGTCACGGTGAGGGCGTTGGCATCCTCGCGCCGGTTCCGGTCGGCCAGGCTCCGCAGCAGCTCGTCCCGGGCGACCGGCAGGTAGAACCAGCCGCCACCGGCCGCCGGCGGCCTCGACCAGTTTCTTCCATGCCTCGCGGTCCGCCTGGAGCCACAGGCCGTGGTCCAAGACGACGTCGTCCTGAACCACGGCCTGCCAGGTGCTCTACGAGCTGATGGCGGATGGCGTGGACGATGGGGCGTTCGCACTCGAAGTAGGTGTCTCGGGGCAGTCGACGCCGTAGCGGCCGTGGGCGGTCCTCGACCGGGCCTCACGCGGGTGGCACCGCTTCGCCGTGACACCCGCCGCCCTGCGCCCCCTGTCAAACCTCCGCCACGCTCCGCTCAAACCACCAACCCCGACGCTCAAGACACCCGTTGAGAGAGATCGCAGCGGCACTCGAAGAAGCCGCTCAACATCAACCCCACGGAACTTCCGCGTCGAGCCCTTTTCCACCGCTCCGCGGACGCGACCTACGCAGGCACCCTCATTCGCACCTTCACTACCGAGTTGGTGCCCCGACTGATGATGTAGAGGTCGTCGCCATCCACCGCCACACCGAGGGGATCCTTGAGGCCAGTGGCGACGGTGACGGGGGCTGGCGATCCGTTCTTGTTCACCCTCACCACCGAGCCGTCCTCCTCCTGCACGATGTAGAGGTACTCGCGGTCCTTCGCCACACTGCAGGGCGTGTTGAGACCGCCGGCAATGTTGGCGCGTGCCGACCCGTCCTTTTTCACCCTATCCACCGACCCGCCCTCCAAGTTGGTGAAGTAGAGGTACTCGCCGTCCATCACCAAAGCGGAGGGTCGATTGAGGTCGGTATCGGTGATGATGGTGTGGTGCGTGGGTTCCGACCCGTCCTTTTTCACCTTCATCACCGAGTCGTGGGGCGGCGGCGGAATTTTGCTATCCAGGTTGGTGAGGTAGAGGTACTCGTCATCCACCGCCACACCTCCGGGGCAAGTGAGCCTGCCGGCGATGGTTTTGTTGTGCGTGGGGTCCGTCCCGTCCTTTTTCACCCTCACCACCGAGCGGTCCTTGTCCGCGTCTACCGCGATGTAGAGGTACTCTCGATCCACAGTCACATCACAGGGCATGTCGAGGCCGGTGGCGATGGTGACGGGTTCTGACTTTACGTCCTTCTTGTTCACCCTCACCACCGAGCCTGCGGTCCCGCCGCTGCCCCACATTGTGACGTAGAGGTAGTCGCCTTCCAACGCTACACCGAAGGGCTTTTTGAGGCCGTTGGCGATGTGGTTGATGTCGTTCATGGTCCCTGCTTTCCGGTGTGTTGGGATGTGCGACAGACCGGCTGGCCTGGTGGTTTGGCGCGTGACCCGATCGGTTCCGGGACGCCGCGCATAAGGCCGTATAGGTGGCCAGCCGGAACGCGGCGGAAACGTGCCGTTGACTCAAGAATCAGATGCATGCATTTACTACGGTAGCCAGTTCCGACCGTATTCCGGCCGGCCCCCTATGTCAGCGCTGACGTCAGGCCGGCTCTGCACCTTGGCACATGCCAAAAGCATGCCCGTCGGAAGGCGGGACTGTGCGTCCAAGCGTCTATCTGGGGATAGATATCACCTATCCGGCCCCCACTCCTCGCTGGCAGGGGCACGTTTCCCCCGCACTCCGGCCGGCCCCCTTTCGAGCCTGCGGCTGAGGGCGAATTGGGGAACTTCCCCAGGTCACCCCTGAAGGAGCGGAGCCGGCCAAGAGTCTGTCCGGGGCGTTTTCTCCGCTTCCGGCCGACGGTGCGCGACACTGTTGGTGCCGGGAGTCTCGGTGGTTGTGCTCCTCTGGGGGTGGCCGCGGTTGGGTGTGCCGTCTCCAGGGTCCGGACGTGTTCCGAAGGGCAGGCCGCAGTCGGCTCGAAAATCGGCGTCGCGCGGGTCTCCACCCGCAACCATCACCCGAAACCCAGATCGACGCCCTCCGACAGCCAGCTTCGAGAAGATCTTCACCGACAGCTCGACATCACGACGAAGCCACTCCCGACAAACGCCAGCCACGTTCAGTAGCGGTCACGGCCGGGCCCGGCAGCAACTCGCGCCGGGCCCGCCTATCGACTCCGCCACGCCAACCGTGGCTACCCCAGCCGTCGTTGAGGTCTCCCGACACTCAACTGGCCAAGTACAACGCACACTGGCCAGCAAGAACGTCAGTCACACCTATCGAAGCTCTGGAATCCCTCGCAGTCCGTCGCCCCTGCGACGACCCGCTCCTGCGCTCAGCCATGCGCATCCGTTCGACCTTGGTCATCACCGACAACGCCGTGGCAGTGCACCAGGACCGTCTGCACGCCCTCACCCGGCCCGGCCATGTGCCGGCCTTCTACGACCTGGAACGGATCACCAGCTCAGCGGCGGACCTTCGCGTCGCCCAAGCGGAGAGCCGTACTTCATTGCAGGCCATCAGCCATGTCATCGAAGCGCGTGCCGCCTCCGCGACCGCGGAGCGGGCCCCAGCAGTCCGGCTGGCCCAGGCCGCTGTCGCCCGCTCCGGGCACGCGCCACGCGCTCTGGGCCAGGCGCCCGATCAGCCCGCTCCTTCCCCACTGTCGGCCCGTCGGTGGCCGGACCGGGGCCACGCCGCCAAGCGGTCAGTCGAGGCCGGTGTCGCCCTCGTCGTGGTGGGCGTCTCCGATGCGGGAACGCACCGCGCGGGCCAACTCCTCCAACGTCAGCTCAACGCGACACCCATCCGCGATCCGGCCCTCCATCGCCGATCCCTCGTCCATCCGCTCGTCGGACTGCGCACCGACAGCCCACTGGCCGTCGGCGACCATCGCAATGTCGCCCACCGTCCATGGCCGCCCGGCAGCACGGATCTTGCGCTCCAACCCGGCCCCGTCCCAGTGTCTGCTCGACTCCATCCCTACTCCCCCTTCGGTCCCGTGCGGCCCGTTGCCGCAACCCACCTAGGACATCCGCGTCCGCCGATCCATTCCCAGACCGTGAACTGTCTCCCGACAGCCACCAGTTCGCCCACGGCAGACGTCGCTTCGCGGGAAAGGACTACGCACTTCGGCACGCCGCATGTCAACGTACGGGTGTTGGGAAAACTGCAGGTCAACGAAGGGAACGTCCCACCGTGAACGCCTCCGCCACCCTCCTGCCCGCCATCGTCCACCCGGCCATGGAAGACCGTCGCTGGCTCTCCTCCGACCACTGCGCGGGCCCGGTTCTCGACCTCCTCGACGCCCTCGGCTGGGCAATCGTCGACACCCCGGAGGCCAACGTCCACGCGACGAGCCCGGACGGCCATGTCTACGTCGGCCGGCTCCCCGAGGACACCGCCGCCTAGAAGCGCGACATCGTCTGGCAGATCCGTGTACAGCCGACCGAAGGCAACCCGCGGGTCCAGGAGTTCAGCCTCTAAACCCCCGCCGAGGCCGTCGCCGGATTCATCGCCGCCCTCGTCGCCCACCGCTAACCGCGCCGCCACACCGCCTGCTCCGGACAGGACCGACCAACCAGGAGATTCCCACCGTGCGCATGCTCTCGCCCCCGCCATGGCATCGCCGCAAGTGCACCTACGCCCGACGCTGCACCTGCTTTCACCTGCCCCATCAGTACGGCCGCCGCCCCAAGCACGTCCGCCGCCGTCCCGCCCATCGAGCCGAACAACTCAGGTGGCAGCGCGACTTCGCTGAATGACCGCGCTCCCCCAATGCCTGCCGCACCCAGTGAACCGGTTGCCTCCCCTACCCACGAGGAATTCACCATGTCGTTTCGCGCTCCACTCACCAAGCACCACGCCGATGGCTCCGACTGCCCGGCGGACCACAAGCACACCAGGTCCGGCAAGCCGCTCCATCCCGACTGCCCTGGGCGCGAATTCACGCAGGCCATCTGCTCGTGCGGCGATTGGGAGATGAGGCATTCCGGCAAGGGCTACGTCAACGAGTGCCGCAAGCGGCGCCTCGCGCAGCACCGGCCCGCCAGCGTCTCCGCCTCGCCCGTGCTCCGCGACGTACCCCCCTTCAACATGCGCTGACGTGCTGACGTTCCGCCGCCCTTCCCACACTGTCCTGCTCCCCGGAGGTTCCTGTGCCCCGCAACCTGACCGTCGGCCACCTGCTCCGCCAGCTCCAGGCCCTTGACCCCAACCTGCCGATCCGCCTCGCTATCAACCCCGACTTCCCCTTCACCCACTACGTGGGGGCCGAGGTTGTCGTCCGGGACGGCAAGGCGTTCATCGCCGACGACGGCCAAGAGGACTACCTCCCGGTGGCGGTCAGCGACGCCCTCGCCTGGACCTGACCCATCCCACCGATACACCCCGGAGGCCCCTATCTCGTCGCCATCCCACCCTTCACACTTCCTTCCGCTACACGGCCTCGCCACACACCCCATGCCGAGCAACGTGCGCGGTGTACTGGTTGAGCGCGTCTCTGCCCTGCCCGACGGACCGCTCGACGTCACCTGGCTCGCCGCCGAAACCCCGAGACTCCCCCTTGGCCGCGTTCGCCTTCACTGGGAGCCCGCCTCCCTCGCAGGCTGGAACGTCACCGCTCACCTGGGCCTGGCCACCACCGAGGTACACCTCGCCTCCTGGCCTGCCGCCCCGGACGACTGGCCAAGCCTGGTCCGCCCGACCGTCCACGAGGTACTGGGCCTGTGCGCCGCTCTCGCGGTCGCGACCGCCGCCCTCGACCTCTCGAATCGCCTCGTCCAGGTCTGACCGAACCGCAGAAGGCCGCCCCGCGCCGATCAGGCAGGGGCGGCCTTGCCGTACGCCCCAACCGCGCGTTGCGTCCGCTCATCACCGACGGACGAGGAGGACACGATGGCCGACGACCAGCAGCTCTGGGGGTTTCCGGAGGTCGCGGCCCACCTGGGCATCCGTGTCCGCGCCGCCCGCAGCCGAAAGAGCCGGGGCAGCCTTGTGGGTGGACAGCGGGATTCCCCCGTTGGCGGACAGCAGAAGACGTGGCGGCCATGACTGCTCTGTGTGACCCACCTGGCCGCTTGTCCCCTCCGCAGAGGACAAGCGGCCAGGCGCCGACCGTGACGGTCGGCGCCCCGGTCAGGGTCCGGTGTCCCCCGGGTGGGAGCAGAGTCCGCCTCGGTAAGTGCTGTCGTACCAGGCGCCGGTGGCGTCAAGGTCCAGGTTGGTGCGCCCGGGTCCCACGCAGCGGTGGTAGTCGGACCGGGGCCACCGCTTGACCTGGATCCACACATTGGTGTTGGTGGCGCAGTGCTCGTAGTAGGCCCGTTCACCACCTCTGCTCTCGTTCCAGCCGCAACCCAAGATGTAGGTCCTCTTGCTGGCCTCGGGAAACGTCTGGACGACGGGGGCTACGGCGGCTCTCGGGCTGGCCGAGGCCGGCGCCGATGCCAGACCGCCGATGGCCAGCGCCGCTGTGACGGCAGCTGCTGTGCAGTGTCTTGCCCTCAGGAAAGTCATACCGCTACCACTATTGGACACTACTTGCCCCGGAAAAGCGTTGGAGAGCTAAACCCCTCGAACGAAGGATCGCCCTTCGCGGACCGGCACCTTCGAAGCCGGTTCGTCGTCACCGACACTCGTGGTCCCGGAACCGGTGATCAGAGGCGGCCGAGGGCGGCCCGTCAGGTGAGTGCCTGGGGATTCCCTCGACCTCCCGCCACCATCACCTTGAATCACCGAGGTCAGAATCACTTTGGTGTCGGCCACTGCCATGAGACGTGTCTGCGTTTGTCAGATCGCCCTGAACACACCCGTGTTCGTGCATGTCGTGCCAGCCGTCAAGGTGGAGTTCGGCACTGCGACGAACGCCTTCTGCCGCAAACCCAGCCTTCAACGCAGACCTGCACGACGCTTCGTTGGCAGTCGAATGTGCAAGGGCGAGACGATGCAGGCCGACGTCATCAAAGGCCCAACGGGTCACCCTTTGCCGAGCACGATGGCCCCAGCCGTGGCCGCGGCCACTCCGCAGCAACCAGCAGGTAGTACGTCCGGTGCCACGCGGGAGGTTGAGCTGCTGCAAGGCGATGTGGCCTACCGGCACTCCGCTGGGCGGTACCACGGCCCAGCCGATCGCGGTTTCGTCCTGCCAGGACTTCACCCACCTGTTGATCCATGCGCGCGCGTCATCGTCCGAATTCCCCGAAAGCAGGGTCCACCTCCGAACCTCTTCATCAGCAAAAGCCATACGGACGACGGGAACATCCTTCAGTTCCCACGGGCGCAAGACCAGGTCACCCGCTGCGAGAGTCGGTTGAGCTGAGGTACTGAGGCTGCCGGGATGAACCACCGGCGGGATCAGCGATGGCATAGGCTTCAAAGCCTCCTTCTCGGGCCGTACAAGAATTGCTGCCACCGACCGCGTCGACCCATGCCCATGGCAAGGTGGATTTTCCACACGCTTACACCACGTGAACGACCTCGCGGCCGCGGCGGCACGCCCAGCCGCCTGTGGGGCTGACCAGATTGCCGTTCGCAACCAGCGTCCAAAGCGCCGATGATCGGGGTCGCGGGCGCCGCCAGCTCCGGGCAAGGACACCTCGGATTCATTCCTCGCTGAGCACGGCTGGCGGCGCAAGCGACTGCACTACCGCGCTGACGTCCTCGACGGCTCCTCACCGGCACCAGACTTTCCCTCGATCTCCCACCGCCGTCACCTTGAAACGCCAAGTCAGTAAGCAGCAGTCCTGGCCCGGGGGGCGTGTACGGAACTTTGTGTAAGTCCTCGTTTTTCACTTGGTGTTGAGCCGGTTCTCGAAGAAGAGTGAGAACTGGTTGAGTGCCTTCTTCCAGTGTGCCGCGACGTGGTTGACATCGCGCGCTCTGGGGGTGATCTGCTCGCGGACGGCGAGGTAGAGCACCTTCAACGCGGCCTGCTCGGAGGGGAAGTGTCCGCGGTTGCGGGTGGCTTTCCGTAGCCGTGCGTTGATCGACTCGATCAGGTTCGTTGAGTAGACGACCTTCCTTATCTCCGGCGGGAAGGCGAGGTAGGGGGTGAATTCGCTCCATGCGGTCTGCCAGGTCCGCACGATTGCGGGATACCGCTGGCCCAGCTCGCCTGCGGCGAAGTCGGCGAGGGCCTGCTCGGCGGCTTGCTCGGTCGGCGCTGTGTAGATGGCCTTCAACTCCGTTACGAGCTTTGCGTGGTGCTGCTTGGAGGCGAACCTCAGCGAGGCACGGATCAAGTGGATCACACACGTCTGAACGGTGGCTTTGGGCCAGGTTGCGGTGACCGCGTCGGGCAGGCCCTTGAGTCCGTCGCAGGCGACGATGCACACGTCCTCGACCCCGCGGTTGCGGAGCTCGGACAGCACGGTCATCCAGGTCGTGGCGCCTTCGCCCTCGTCGCCGGCCCACAGGCCGAGCACGTCCTTGCAGCCGTCCATGTCCACGCCGACGGCCAGGTAGACCGGTCGGGAGGCTACGGAGCCGGAGCGGATCTTCACCCAGAGCGCGTCGATGTAGATGATCGGCCAGAGGGCGTCCAGCGGTCTGTTCTGCCATGCGTCGAGCTCGTCGGTGACGGCGTCGGTGACCTTGCTGATCAGGTCCGGTGAGACCTCGACGCCGTACATGCCGGCCAGGTGCGAGCGGATGTCACGCACCGACATACCGCGCGCGTACAGCGACAGGACCTGCTCGTTGAAGCCTGCCAGCCGCCTGGCGTGCTTGGGTACCAGCTGCGGTTCGAAGGACCCGTCACGGTCCCTGGGAACGGCCAGCGTGACCGCCCCGGCATCGGTCAGCACCGTCTTCGGCGAGGTGCCGTTGCGGCTGTTGCCCGAGCCGCGGCCCGCCCGATCGTGCTTCTCGTATCCGAGGTGGTCGGTCATCTCCGCGTCCAGGGCCCGCTCCAGCACGGCCCGGGTCACCTCCGTCAGCAGCCCGCCTTCACCCAGCAGGGCAGCCCCCGAAGCGTCGACGCGGTCCATCAGCCGGTCGACGACCTCATCCACGAGCTTGTCCTCGACCGGTTCAACGGCCGGGATCTCGTTGTCGTTCATGTCCGTCCGTCCCGGCTGGTCAAAGCCCAGGTCAGGGCCCCGGCCAGCCTGTCACATCACGGACTTACACGATCTTTGAGACACACCCGGCCCGGGCAGCTGCGACGGGAGCAATCCGACTGTTAGTCCAGGTAGATGCCGGCGAAGGCCCCATCGAAGCCGAGCGCGGTGAGCCCCTGCTCGACACTGGAGTACGTCGTCGCGTCCGGGATGGCGATCAGGGCATTGAAGTCGGCCCGACTGATTTCGGGTTCGAGCCACTGATTGCTGCAACGGCAGACGATCCAGACGTTGCGGCCGTGGTTGGTGAGCAGCCAGTCGCGCCGTGCACGGCAGGCCGTGCACATCACCGGGATCCCGCGGAGGGCCAGCTCGCGCGGGTGGCTGAGGCAGCGCGTCGTGCCAGGGCCGCTGGGTGGCTGCGTCTCGTATTCGAGTTGCAGCAGCGGATGGGTACCGGTGGGGAGGGCGGGCAGCACGGTCGGCTCTGCGGGGCGGTCGGTGGTTCTGAGCACGGGCGTCATCTCCCGGTCGAGGTCCTTCTGTTTCCATCCGTAACAGCCGGTGTCTCCGGTGTCCAGGGGTTTGGCTGAGTCCGGCGGGGCAGTTGGGCGGCCTGCCGGACGCCGGTCAGCGGCGCGGTGTGCGGTGACGCGGGTCGAAGGCAGCGGGTCGAGCTGCTGCCGTGGGTGCCGTCCGGTTGCTGGTGCGCTTGGCCGCGGACTTGGGCTGGCTGGTGCCGGCCTGCGGGCGGCGAGTCACGCCCGGGTGAGCGGGAAGCTGGGCGAGACGGCGTAGCCGCCAGACCAGGACGTCGTTCACGTCCTCGGCGGTGTCGAGTTCGCGCATGTCGATGGCTTGCTGCAGAAGGGCCTTGGGGTCATGGCCTGCTTTCTCGGCCTGGGCAAGGGTGGCGGTCAGGGCATGGGTCTTCGTCGACGAGTTGTCTGCTTGCAGCCCCTGTTCGGGCAGGGCTGCGCGGATGGTGGCCTCGTGGGTTCGTCGTTCGGCTTCGGGAAGGGCGCGGCCTTGGTCGCGCAGCGCCTGCATGGGCGTGGCGGCGGCCTGGCGGTAGGCGGCTCGCAGATGCTCGGCTGTCTGTCGGGAGGCATGGGCCTGCTGGGCATGGCCACGGGCGGAGTGCCAGCGGGCGGCGGCCAGGGCGACGAGGACCAGGGTGGAGACGAGCATGGCGGTGGTGCCGCCGTCCTCGCCACGGCCGAAGGCGCTGCCGGCCTGGATGATGCCCCTGGCCGCCGATCGGACCGCCCGGGTGTCGGCACGCTCCGCTCGGACGTGGCTGCGAGTGGCACGCTCAAAGGCGCGGGCGGCGGCAGCCAGCTCGGCGCGGGTGGCGGCCGGGGAGGTCTGTGCGACCGCGTCCAGGAGTTCTCCGACCCCTACGAGTTGAGCGGCGGCTTCGTCGTCGCCGCTGTCGAGCAGGGTAGCGGCGCGCTCGGCGATGCCGGTGGCGTTGCGTCGTTCTCGGGCAGGCGGGGACCATTCCGGTCGGCCGCCGGAGGCGGACGAGGGCGCCGTCTGATCGAGGGTGCCGTCGGCCAGGCGGCGGATCTTGGGGAGTGAGAGGTCCGGGGCCAGGGTGGAGCCCGCAAACCAGATGGGCTCGCGGTCGCGGTTGCGGTCCCCGGGGATTGCGACGTTGTAGCCGAGGGCGTCACCGGACGGAGCGTTTCGGATCTTCACGCGTAGGCCCGCCTCGCGCAGCCGGGTGAAGAACTCCTCTTCGTTGGCGGCTCCGGCAAGGGCTTGGCGGACGGCTTCGCGAAGCGTCTCTCGTGGGGCCTCGGGGCGGCCGGTTCGCTCGGCCTTGAAGCGCTCGGCGCTGGTGGGTGTCTTGGCTCCGGTGCCGTCGCCGGGCTTGAGCTGGCGCAGCCCCCACTCCTTTTCGATGCGGCGGCATTCGGCCTGCGCCTTCTTGAAGTCGTAGTTCATCCTGGGACGGCGCAGGTCGCCTCGGATCATGGTGGCCACGATGTGGATGTGGTCGTCCGCGTGCCGCACTGCGACCCATCGGCAACCGTCAGGGTCGCCTTCGGGGGCGAGGTTGACTGTTTGGACCAGGCGTCGGGCGACGGTGTTCCATTCGGCGTCGGTCAGGGTCCGGTCGCCGGGGTCGGTGCGGACCGAGCAGTGCCAGACGTGCTGGGCCGGTGCCTTGGTGCCGGCCTGCTTGACGCGCAGGTCCAACGCGGCGGCGAGACGGGCGAGGGTGACCTTGGGGTCGGGGTCGGGGCTGGTGTCGCGTCCAGGGTCGGGGGCGAAGCCGTCCCAACTTCCAACGAGGTGTGCGTCGATGTGTTCGTCGCGTTTGCCTGGGCCGTACAGGTAGACGAGAAGTCCGTGGGTGCGTGAGCCGCGTCGGATCTTGGGGACCATCAGAGCCGCTTCTTCACCAGGTGGTCGGCCGTGTCGTCGATGCGGGCCAGGAGTCGCGTCAGGGTCGTGAGGGCGTGGTCGAGTTCGCCGGGACGGGGCTGTCCTCCGGCGTTGTAGACGTAGGCGATCTGGTTGATGTTGTTGCCGATTCGGGAGAGGGCGGTGCGCAGGGCGGCCATCTCGTCGATGGCGGTGTCGAGTTGTTCGTTGGTGTGCAAGTTGGTGGAACCGCGGGCGGCGGCGAGGCCGGCGGCAGCGAGGAATCGGGCGACGGTGACGCCGCGCTGTGCGGCGGCGGTGACGATCTCGGCGTTCTCGGTGTCGGAGAGGCGGGTGGTCGTCTTGCGGGTGCGCTCGCTCGGGTTGCGGCTGCGGCGGCGCGGTTTGCGGTTGGGAAAGGGAGGCGTGCTCGGGCTCGGCTGCTCGCGGCGGTCTGCTTCTCCCCCTGCGATCGGCGCCCCCTGGTGCCGGGAGTCCGGCTGGTCCTCGTGCGCCCTCGCTCGGGGACCAGCCGGACTTCCCCCGACCCCCTGGGCGGGGGCAAGTGCGTACGACGGGCCGTAGGACCGTCGTACGCGACAACTTGCTCCGCCAGGAGCCGTCTTGGGGTCACGCTGCGGTCCGGGCGAGGTGACCTCCGGGTCGTTGGCGTTCACCGCCTCGTCTCCGCGTCCTGCTGGTGGATGTCGCGGACGACTTCCTCGATCCAGTCCATGGCCAGAACCGGGTGGTGCAGGGTCCAGGGGCGGCTGTGGCGGCGTCGTTGCACGGTCCAGGTGTTGTTGGGGCCGGATTGGGCGCGGTGGAGGTGGCCGCGCTGGTGCAGGACAGTCAGCCAGGAGTCCACCTCGGCCGGTGTGGCGGGGTTCGTGCGCATGGCGGTGCTCTCCGGTTCGCTTCGGGAGGTTGTGAGGCGCGTGTCCGGGGGCGGGTGACCGGCCGAGGTGTCCGGCTCGGTCACCCGCCCCGCGGTGTCCGGTCAGTTCCGGGAGGAGGTGACCGACTGTCCGTGCTGCTCGCGGAGCTGGACCATCAGGGCGGTCAGCGTGTCGCTGGACAGCGGGATCTGCTGACCTCGGATCGCCTGGGCCACCACCTTGCGGGTCAGCTTGTCCTCGGCCCTGACCGCTGACCGGGCGATCTCCAACAGCTCCTCGGTGTCCGGGTCACGTCGCCGGTCACCAGTCGTCCGGGTGTCCGAGGCAGTGACCGGCGGGACGCTGTCCGGGTGACCGGCGACGGGCTCGGTGCCGGCCGGTCGGTCACCCACCGCAGGGAGGGTGTCCGACTGTCCGGCCAAGTCAGCGGCCTTGGGCTCCCCGTCGTGGTGACCGGTGTCCGGGCGGGTGGTGTCCACCGGGGTGCTGTCCCCAGTCAGTGTCCGGGTGTCCGGGTGACGCTTGTCCAGAGACAGTCGGGGCCGGTCGGTCAGAGCGTTGACCGACTGTCCGGCGCTGACCTGACCGGGCTGGGGCTGGGACTGACCGGCTCGGTCAGTCCGAGTGACCGGGATGCGCTCGGGCTGCCCGGAGTGACCGGCTTGACCGAGGTCGTCGCGGTCACTTCGGTCACTGTCCTTGACCGGCCCCCGGGCGATGAGGATGTACAGGTGAACCGCTCCGGCGAGGGCGAGCGGGGCGATGGTGGACAGCACGGCGACCACAGTGTCTCCGAGCCGCAGCCCGGTGGCTGAGGCGTTCTCCCCGTTGAGCCTGACCGCGTGCAGCGCGTTGGCCCAGATGCTGGCGGCAGTGGCCGTGCCGAAGAGCGTCCAGAGGTAGAGCCTGGCGCGCAGTGGCGCATCGCGGAGCACCAGCAGGGCCCGTATGCCGTAGGCGATGAACCCGTCGATCACCAGGGGGAAGAGGTAGGTCAGGAAACCGCGGACGTGGATGGCGACGGCCATCTGCTGCAGGGCGTCGTAGGACAGGGCGCATCCCGCACCGCCGAGGGCGATGACGACCGCGCGGTCCCAGCTGGTGATGTGCGCCGCCTTCGGCGCGCTCGCGATGTTCACGCCGCCGTCCCGAAGTCGTCGCGGCCCAGGCGCTTGCCGTCGGTCCCGGGGGGCGGGGTGTTCTTCGTGGTCTGCTTCAGGTCTCGGTTGCGGATGGCGCGGCGGATCTCGCGGTACTTCTTCTGGGCGTGCTCCTCGCTGATCTTCAGGAGCCAGGCCAGGCGCTGTTCGCTGAGGCCGTGGCGGTAGGCGGCGTGGACGACCGCGCGACGCTCGGACTTGGTGAGGTGAACGTCGCGCCCGGCAACGGTGGCGTTGACGCGGCTGTAGTCAAGGCGGTTGGCGAGCTCCTCGTGCAGCGGCTCGCGCTCCTCCTCGGTCATCCCGCCCCGGATGCCGTAGGTGTCGCCGCCTTCGAGGGCGGCGTCCAGGCAGGTGCGGCGGACCGGGCACTGGCCGCAGAGCGACGTGGCGGCGGTGATCTTGGCGGTCTCGTCGGGCTCGGGGAAGAAGATTTCGGGGTCCACCGGGTTGTACTCGGTGCTCTGGCAGACGGCCTGGTCCTGCCAGGTGTGGTCGCCGAGCGACCGGTGGCGGGCAGGGCTGATCGTCGTGGTGGTCATGCGGGTTGCTCCGATCGCTCTCCGCGCGCAGGGGCGTCGGCGGAGGGGTGCGCTGGGTCGGGAGTGCGTGGGGCGGCGCTCTGGGGGCACGGCCCGGCGTGGCTGCCTGCGGTAGGTCAGGCGGCGGTGCGGTGGCGTCTGCGGTCGACCGGCTCGAACTCGACCCGGGTGGTCATCTGCGCGAGCCTGCTGGTGACGCGGTCGCCGAGGTAGGCCCGGAGGTCTTTGATCGCCAGGTTGGTGGTGACGAGGGTTGGGAGCATGTGGTTGTACCGGCGGTTGATCAGCCGGTACGTCACTTCCTCGACCCACTCGGATGCCTTGGCCGCACCGAGGTCGTCAATGATCAGCAGCGGGCACCGGCTGACGGCCGCCAGCTCCCGCTCGCTGTCCACCCCGGGCCGGGGGCGGAGATCCGCGTACAGGTCGGCGGCAGTGGTCGCGCGCCAGCGCACGCCGACGCCGCTCTCCGCCAGCCGTCGGACCGCGCCGTACGCCTGGTGGGTTTTGCCCGCGCCGACCACCCCGGCCATCAGCAGGCTCGGGCCCGTGGTGACCTGTCGCCGGGCTCCCAGGCTGGGGGCGACGGCCTGCTGGGCGACGTCCCGGGCCCAGGCCAGGACCTGCGGGTGGTCGGCCACCGCGCCCTGGTAGCGCGGGGGCATCCCGGCCGACAGGGCGTCCAGCGGGGAGAAGGGCTCGGGCTCGTCGGCCAGCGCAGCGACGGTGACTGGATCGATGTTGCGGGCGGCCAGGATCCGAGCCATCCGGTCCAGGGGGCCCGCACTGCCGAGGATCTGCGGGTCGCGGGTACGGGTGCGCATCACAGCTCCTCGGCGTAGGCGGCGGCAGCGTCGACCGGGTTGGTCCACGCCTGGTGAGCGGGCACGTTAGGCCGGATTCCCGGCCGCGCCAAACCGGCGGCCGGTGCGTTCATCGAGTCGTTGACCAGGCTCGGCAGCCGGGAGGGGTGACCCTGGATCTCGGTAAAACGCCGCAGCCCGGCGCGGACGTGCTCCGGGGCGATGCCCTCACCGAGGAGCTTCTTGGTAATGCGTCCGACGTGGCCGATCACGTCCTCGGGCGGGCGCTGGCCGCACGAGGCGATGTACTCGCCGATCAACTCCTTGGCCGAGATGCCCGCGTCGGGCGCTGTGCGCCCCGTAGGGAAAGAAGATCCAGGATCCAAGATCCTAGATCCAGGCGCCGAGCCCTCTCCGAAGGTTCGGGGAGTGTTCGGGGAGCCCTCGGGGAATGCCGTCTGAGCTGCGGTTTCCCTACTGTTGCGATCAGGGGTGTCGGCGACTCCGACGAGGTCGTCCTGCTGGGTGGCGGGGATATCGCTCCGGGGTGCGGGAAGCTTCGGGGCGGGCAGCGCGGGCTGATCGAGGGCTCCGGGAGTGTTCGGCGAGGTGTCGGCGAGCCCTCGGGTAGGGGTGGGCGGCTCCTCGGTGCGCTTGGTGCAGGTGCCCTTGCAGGTGCCGCACCTGTCCGCCGCGTGGTGCTGCGGACAGGAGGGCAGGCGGGACTGGCTCCGCTTGTCGATCTTCTGATGCTCGAACCAGGTCACGATGTGGAGGTAGCGGCGGCCATCGCAGCCGGTGTACCGGCAGATCAGGCCGGCGTTGGCGAGCTGCTGGAGGTCGTCCTCGACGTGGACCGAGGTGTGCTCGGCCCGCAAGGGCCAGAGTAGTCCCGCGATGATCGCGGCGTTGTCACGGTGGCGGCCGTGGTCGTCGGCCTGGGTGAGGAGGCCGAAGAAGGTCCGCTCCGCCTCGACGCTCACCTCGGCGAGCGACTCAGAGAAGAATGCCTCCGGCTTGATGGTCCGGATCCGCGCCATGTCAGCGGCCCCGAACCGCAGCGGCGAGGTCACTGCGGGTGAGGGTCGCGGCGACGAGGTCGAAGGTGTGGGGCCGGGTCCAGTCCACCTCTGGCCAGACCCGCAGGATCCACCGGGCCGCGACCCTGGCTGTCGTCCGGTTCAGCTCGATCGTGTCCCCGGCCTCGTCCTTGACGATGGCGTGCGGGTAGGGCCACGCCTGCGTCGGGTCGTTCAGGCTGACGAGGATAGTGGCCGCGCCAGGGATCATGTCGGCGAGCTGGGCGGCGAGACGGTGCTGGCGGTCGGTGTCCAGGCAGGCCAGGGTTCCGCTCGGCATGGCAAGCATGCGATACTCCGTTGCTTGTAGGAGCGCGATGCGGCGGTTCTCGTGCAAAAGCCCCGCCGCCCGCGAGATGTGAATCGGTGCCCTTCGGGGTGCTGGTCCGGCGTCCAGGAGTTGGTAGCTCCAGGGCGCCGGTCTCATTTCCGCCCCGGTTCGGCGGTCACGGCGGCTTGTACGTCATGAGTCCCCCTTCACCGGTTGGCTCCCGCCCTCTGCGGGAGCAGCACCATATGAGCACGCGGCGGCATCAGTCCAGCGGTGCTCCACCCCGTCCCACCAGGCATTTCTCTCCTGACTGGATCCCGCCTTCTGGCAGTCGGACCCAGTTGCTGCGGCCCCTTGCAGTCCGACAGGGACGTACTGATGCCAGGGTCCTGTCAGCCCCACGGGCACCAGCACTATCCACTGACGTGAATGAGTTTGCCGCGACGGCTTCTCACGCCAGTGGAAGTCCGCGAGGCAGCGTAGCACCACGTCCACTGTCGTGAATGCCGCGCCGCGGGGTGCTTTCACTCATGTAGAGTGGCCGGGTCCATCAACCAGAAAGGAGGACGCTTGAGCGAGCAGAGGCCCCGCAACCTGGCGGAGAAGATCAACCATCTGTTCGACACCATCAGGCTGCCCGGCGGGCAGGAGTACAGCAACGAGCATGTAGCCGCCGCCATCGGGAAGAGCGGTGTCACCACCATCTCCCAGAGCTATATCTGGCAGCTACGCAAGGGCAAAAAGGACAACCCGACGATCAGTCACCTGCAGGCGCTGGCTGACTTCTTCGGCGTTCCCGTTGCCTACTTCGTCGACGATGGGGTGGCCAGCAAAGTCGAGGGGAAGCTGGAGGCGCTGCAGGCGCAGCAGGTCCGCGTGAGCGAAGCCATCGGCACTGGCGATGTGAAGCTGATGGCGATGCGTGCCGGCGAGCTCTCGCCGGAACGTCGCAGACAGGTGATGGATCTCCTGGATGTGGTCTACCAGCTGGAGCAGGCAGAGCGGCGCCACCCCACGAACGATTGATCAATACCGAAATTAACCATTGGCAGGCAGGGAAGGGGGAGGATCGTGCCGCATCTGTGCAGGAGAGATCTTGAAGGAGCGAGAGCTTCGACGCCGCTGTAAGCGGGAACTGCGGGCCTTGGACGTGCGGCCACCACTGCGAGTGGAAGTACTCTGCCAGCAGCTTGGAGAGCGTCGAGGACGCCCCATCCGACTGGTAGCCCATCCACTTCCGATGCCTGGCCCCTTCGGGGTATGGATCGCAACGGATTCAGCCGACTACATCCTGTACCAACAGGAGACGAGCAAGACCCACCAGGACCACATAATCCTGCACGAGGTCGGCCACATCCTGGCTGATCACCAGGGTGTCGACACCGGCGACGAATTCCTGCAGACAGCCATGCCCGAGCTCTCGCCGGGCATGGTCACCCGCGCACTGCGGCGTACCTCGTACGACGAGGCGCACGAGCGCCAGGCAGAACTGGTAGCCACGATCATCCTGGAGTGGGCATCCGTCCTGGACCGCGTGACTCCCCGTCAGGCAAGCGATCCGTCGGTGCACCGCGTTCAGACGGCCCTCGGCGACCGGCGGGGGTGGCTGTGAACTCCGCGATGTACCTGACCGCCGTGCTCCTTCTCCTCGCTGTGCTCTGGAAGGTCTACCAACTCTTCCAGGCTCCCCAGGACCGCGCCCTGCGCGCGGTCACCTTCTGCCTCCTTTGCACGGCTGGCTCGTTCTCCACCGGGCTGCAGGCTGAGAACCATGCCCTCAACGCCCTAGCGGGCACCGGCGCAGCCAGCCTGGCGTCGAACGTGCTGCTCCTCGGCGCCGTCTACTGGCTGCTCGCCTTCTACCTTCACTCCGCGACCGATCGTCAACGAGCAAGTCGGCGAGCCCGCCTTGAAGCGGTGCCGCTGGCGATGACGGTGATCGTCATCACGCTGGCGACTCTCGCCACATCAGCCGGAGTGCGTGGTCGTCCCTATGGCACTGCCGATCTTCACACCCCACAGGTCGCGGTGTTCTTCATCGCCGCCCAGCTCTACCTGGTCTACGCGCTTGCGACCACTGCCTGGTGGACCGGCCGCTACGCCCGGATGTCGCAGAAGCCCGCGACCATCGGCTTGTGGCTGACCGCGAGTTCGTTGGTCAGCATGGCGGCGGCCAACGCTCTCCGCATTGCGATGGACCTGATCTGCTGGCACGGTAGCGCCGTCCCCGCAGGGCTGAACCAGAGCGTGGCGCTGTTGTTCGCGCTCGCGGTGCCGGCCTTTGTCGTCGGCCTGAGCTATCCCGGTGTCATGCTGCGTCTGGCGGGATTCCGGATCTGGCGCCAGCATCGCCGGACCTACCAGCGCCTTCGCCCGCTGTGGCAGTTGCTGCACGAAGCGTTCCCGGAGGACGCTCTGCACCGTGAGCCCGCCGGCACGTGGCGCGAAGACCTGACAGTACGCGGAGTGCACCGCCGCTACTACCGGCGAGTCATCGAATGCCGGGACGGCCTGGTCAGGGTCAGCCCCTACCTGGCCCAGCAGGACGTGCAGGACGGAGCCACACCCGAGGTCCTGGCCGGCCACCTGCGGCTGGCACTGCGATCCCAAGCGGCAGGCGAGCCTGCGCCAACCCACGCCATTGCCGTAGCCCTGCCGGGCGAGGACAGCCTCGACGCCGACGCGCGACAGCTAGTGGCCCTCTCCGACGCACTCGTGACACGTGGAATAGGAATGGCTTCATGACGGACCTACTGATCACGGCCGGTCGGGTACTCACCGGACCTGGCGGCGAATGTGTCGAGGACGGTGCCGTGCTCGTACGCGGAAGCACCATCGCCGCTGTCGGCCCGCGCAAGACGCTCGCGGCGCTGGCAACCGAAGGACTGTCGACGAAGTCCTTCCCGAACGCCACGGTGCTGCCGGGGCTCATCGACTCCCACGTCCATCTCGCCTTCGACGCGAGTTCGGACGTGGTGGCTGCCCTGCAAGGCAGCGATGACGAGACGCTGATGGCTGGCATGGCCGACCGAGCCCGTCAACTGCTCGGCAGCGGTGTGACCACAGTGCGCGACCTGGGTGACCGGAACGGACTGGCCGTACGCCTTCGCGACGCGATCACCGAAGGAGCCCGGCCTGGGCCACGGATCCTGGCCGCCACAACACCGTTGACCTCGCCCGGGGGCCACTGCTGGTTCTTCGGCGGCGAGGTCGAGGGCGCAGACGCCATCCGTGACATGGTGCGACGCAACGTGCGGGCTGGAGCCGACGTCATCAAGATCATGGCCACCGGCGGCGGACTCACCCGAGGCGGACCCGCAATCTGGCAGTCCCAGTTCGACGAGGGCGACCTCCGTATCGTGGTCGAGGAAGCCCAGCGCGCCGGCCTACCCGTTGCCGTCCATGCACACGGCACCGAGGGCATTCAGGCGGCCGTGGCCGCAGGCGTGAACACGATTGAGCACTGCACCTGGATGGCCGAGGACGGCGGATTCGACCTCCGTGAGGATCTCGTCGCCAAGATCAAGGCCGCTGGGATCCACATCTGCACGGCCACCAGCCCCAACTGGCGCGCGTTCGCCGAACGGGTGGGCCATGAGCGCGCCGAGGAACTCTTCGCGTCGATGCGCTGGATGGCAGAGTTGGACGTGCCGATGATCGCCGGAACCGACGCCGGGGTGACGCGAGCGGTCTTCGACAAGATCGTCAACAGCTTGGAGTTCTACCAGTACCTGGGGATCCCCCTCGCGAAGATCATCGACATGGCCACCATCAACGCGGCCCACGCGCTGGGCATCGGATCTGAGACCGGACAGCTGGCCCAGGGATACCGCGCGGACATCCTCATAGTGGACGGCAACCCCCTCGACGAGCTTGACGCCCTCAGGCGCGTGCGACTTGTCCTAGCCGCCGGACGTCCCTTCACAGCTGAACGATGAGGTAGACCGATGGCCCATCCGAAGACCAGTTCGCGGAAGGTGTTGCGGATGATTGCCAGCGGTTTCCCTGCACGCGAAGGCGGCACGGCACGCAAGGCCACGCCGCCTTCGTGGAAGCCTCGTCAGCCCCAGATCCGCTGTCATTGCGCCCGGGGAAGGTCAGGCGGACTTGGCCTTCGGTAGTGCCTTCATAGCAGCGACGAGGCGCTCCACTGCTGGTCTCCGTGACTTGCTCGACGTAAGGTCAACTTCCGCGCCTGTGGCAAGTTTCGGCAAGTTCCTCGCTCCGCCGCACGCTCGCGGGCAAGCTCTGGCACAGCATGCGATACCGGCACCCGAGGAGGTCATCATGGCCCTGATCAAGCTCGGTAAGGACCCCGAGAGCCCTAGCGGCGGCTCCCCCACCGTCTACCTCGACGAGGAGACGGACAACTACCTCGTACAGGGGTGGAAGGTGGAAGACGCCGAGCGACTCGGGCAGATGGACATCCCCGGCCACGAGTCGGTGGTGGAGATCCCCCGGCGCATGGTGCAGTTCTTCTTGGAGGTGAAGAAGGGTGACGAGGACCCCGACGTTTGAGGAGCTGTTCCGCGACTGCCAGAGGACTGCGGTCCATCTGGAGATGCGCGACGCCTACATGAAGTCGGACCCGGCCTTCATCGACTGGAAGGCCGATAAGGTCCTCGACCCCGCCGAGCGCTGGGCCGACTGGCACGCCATCGTCACGGAGGCGACCTCGCGAGGCGTCGAGGTCAGACGTGCCCGCGTCGTTTCGACGCCGGTCAGCGAGTACATCCGGTTCGAGTACGACGTAACGGACGGACTGAACATCGCTGCCGGCGAAAGCGTGCGGTGGCTCTCGCGGCGCAAAGCAACCGACCTCGCCCTTCCGGGCAACGACTTCTGGCTGTTCGACTCCAGCCTCGTCCTCGTCAACCACTTTGACGGCGAGGGCGAGAACATGGAGGTCGAACTCACGGAAGACCCGGAGGTGGCGAAGCTCTGCGAATCGGCCTTCGAGGCCGTGTGGAAACGGGCAACGCCACACGCAGGGTTCGAGCTGGCCTAATAGTCCGAACAGCATCGTCGCAACGACATGACATCGCCATCTTCGAGCGTCCAGGAAGCCCGCAAGGCGCTCGGACAACGCCTCGCCGAGATCCGGCAATCAGCCGGACTCACCAAGCGAGCGCTGGCCCACCATCTGGGCTGGCACGAGTCGAAGGCTTCGCGCTTCGAGAGCGGCGCCCGTTCGCCCTCGGAGCGCGACCTTCGCGAATGGTGTTCCGCATGCGGCGCGGAAGGTGAGACAGAGGATCTCATCTCGACAGCCCGCGGAATTGAGGGCATGTATGTCGAGTGGCGCAAGATGGAGCGCCACGGGCTCAAGTGGGCGCAGGAGTCAGTGCTCCCGCTTTGGGAGCGAACCCAGCGCTTTCGCATTTACTCACCATGGCTCATTCCCGGCCCCGTGCAAACGGCCTCATACATCACCGCACTTCTGACCTCCATTCGTGACCGCCGAGGACTCATCGACGACGTGCCGGCGGCCGTCAAGGTGCGCGTGGAGAAGCAGCAGGTCGTCTACGGCAACCACAAGTTCGCCATCCTCCTGGAAGAGAGCGTGCTGCGGTACCGCATCGGCGGCACGGACGTGATGGCGGGCCAACTCGGCTATCTCCTCAGCGTCATGGCGCTGCCATCGGTGAGCATCGGCATCATTCCCCAGGACGCCGACCGTTCGGGCCTCTGGCCCGTCGAGGGCTTCTTCCTGTACGACGACGAGTTGGTGAACGTCGAACTCATATCGGCTCATCTCACCGTCGTCCAGAAGCACGAACTTGCCATGTATGCCAAGACGTTCACCGAGCTGGCCGAACTTGCCGTCTACGGCTCCGCTGCGCGTGAACTCATCACCACAGCCATCGAATCTCTAGGGTGAACGTCGGGCAAGTTCCGGCACACTCGTGGAGCCCCATCTACTCCCCTTCCTAGTTTTATTGGCACGGCTGGAAGCGTGCTCCGGAGGGGGCAGTGATGACTGTGGCAACTACCGGCAAGACGTTGGGGACGACCGAGGGCATTGCGGTCGAAGACCTCCCCATCGACGTAGAGGCGATCTCCTCGCGCACCGAGTCCGTCCTCGCCATGAAAATGGGCACCTCGACCCGCAAGGACATGGACGGCGTCGTGCCGACGATCGTCGGGCACCTGAACCTACTGCTCTGCGAAGATCTGGGGGTGGACGAGGACCAGGAAGTACGAGGGCTCGTCCGCAAGGGCTACACCCTGATCGACGACAAGAACCGGCCGACGGGGAGAACGCCCTCCTTCGGCGTGTTCCTCTACCTCCGGGACATCGCCCTTCTTACGCGGCGGCTCCTGTGGATCTACACCGAACGTAACGGGCTCGGTGCCCCGTGAGCGTCAGGGAGGACCGGATCATCCGGGAACTGTCCGGGTACATCTACGACCACCCTGACGAGAGGATGGCGTTGATGCCGGTGTACGACGCCGCCCGCGACCACGCGCAGCGCGGAGCCTGCACCCACAGCCAGCGCTGCCCCCTCGTGACGACGGGCGCGGTCGTCGTGGACGAGTGCAATCGCGTGCTGTGCATTCGGCATGAAGGGGCCTTCGCCCTCGCCGAGGCGGAGCCGGAGGACCAGGACGACTCGCTCAGCGGGGCGGCTCTGCGCCTGTTGGCCGAGGAGGTCGGCATCCGCGACGTGTGGACGGAACCTGGCAGCGAGGGCCCGTTCCTGATCGACGTGACCCGCGCAGGAAACCACGGGTACGGCCCCCGCCTCCGCATCGGCTTCAGGTACCTGTTCCGGGCTCACTCAGGCGCCGTCTTCCCCTCGATGATCGAGATGGGCACAGCGGCCTGGATGCCTCTCTCCGAGATTGGTATCACCTCGGTCCGTGAACGTCTTCGCAGCCAACTGTTCTGCGGCTCATGAGCCCGCAAAGCCAACAACTCGCCCACGTCCCAAGCCTCGTCGCGCTCGTCGGTGCGACTCTGCTTGGCGCCTGGAAAGGCTGAATGTACGAGCGCAAGGTCAAGGAACCGGTCCCCCTTCCTCCTCTGCCTGTTGGGGCTGTGGCCACTACCCGGCTGCCGAACGATGTGCGCGTCGGAGACTTCATATTCCTCGGCGGCACGTACTTGCGAGTCCGAGATATAAGGTCCGCCAGCACCGCGGGACACCGCGTGCTCATCTTCGCCGGGCACCACCCGTGGGTCGTGAAGGAAACAACGACCACGTATCGGCCGATCGAAGTCCACTGATCCCGACCGCTGATAAGGCGTCTTACCCCCGTTGTCCTCTCATCACGCGAGGAGCTTTGCCATGCGCTTCCGCAAGATTCACGGCGCAGGGAACGACTTCGTCCTGCTCTCCGACCTCGAACCCGGCAGTGACAGGGACTGGCCAAAGGAGGCAGAACGCCTCTGTGCCAGACGAACCGGCGTCGGCGCGGACGGCCTTGTCATCAGCAGCCTGATCAGCAAAACCCCCGCCGTCCTCGAAGCCGCGTGCTTCAACGCCGACGGCTCGATCGCCACGATGTGCGGCAATGCCCTCCGGTGTACCGCCTGGGCCGCCCACCGCGACCACGGCTTTCGCGAGATGAGCCTTCGCATGGCGGGGGTGATGCACGAGGCGATCGTCAAGGACGGCTCTGTGTGGGTCACAGCCGAAGTCGGCGCGATCCACCCCCGGCGGGTGCAGACCATCATCAACGGCAAGCCGACCTGGTTCGACAGCGCCCACACCGGCACCGAACACATCGTTGCCATCGTGGACGACGTGGACGCCATCGACACGGTGATGGTCGGGCGCCTTGTCCGCCACCATGCCGACCTTGCCCCTCTGGGGACGAACGTCAACTTCGTCCAAACCGGCGGCAGTCAAACGCTCAAGATCCGCACCTACGAGCGCGGCGTCGAGGCGGAAACCCTGTCGTGCGGGAGCGGGGCCGTCGCAGCCGTCGTCATCGCCACCATGCGCGGACTCGTGGCCCCGCGCACCGTCACCGTCCACAACCGCGCCGGGGAGCCGCTCACGGTCCGGCCACACAGCAACCGGCCCCAGCGGACTCAGTGGGTCGGGGGCCCGGTCACCAACACCTTTGAAGGGGTGCTTGCATGACTCTCTTCCTCAACTCCGCTTCGGATCTCGCAGTTCGGAAGGCCGCCGAAACCCTTCGTGAATGGCAGCACGACCGGCAGGGGCTCGGCGTCGCCCTGGTCTACGGGCCGGTATCGGCCGAGGACCGGCTCTACCACTCGAAGTGCCCTGTGGCCCAGCGCTCCGTGACCGCACTGTCCGAGGCCCTGGACGACATCGGAGCCCGCTGGAAGGTGCTGAACCCGTGTGAGCCCGACTTCATCATGGAGCTGGCGACGTACGACGTGGTCCTGTCGAACCTCCACGGCCCGTACGGGGAGGACGGGCGTTTACAGGGTCTGCTCGACTACCTACGCGTGCCGTACTGCGGCAGCGGAGTCGGGGCGTCCGCAGTGGCCGCCGACAAAATCCTCTGCAAGCGCGTGATGCTGAGCCTAGGCGTCCCCACACCCGGATGGTGGGTGTGGTTCGGCGACGCGTTCAACTGGAACGGACGACCCGTCATGGTCAAGCCGCCCTTCGGCGGCTCCAGCGTAGGCATGAGCCTGATCCGCGATCAGGCGGACCTTCCCCGGGCGCTTTCGGACGCTGCCGGCGAAGAGGGCGACGCCGTACTGGTCGAGGACTACCTGACCGGCGTGCCGCTGACCGTGGGGCTGCTGGAGCTGCCCGGAGGTGCGGTCGTCGTCTTCCCTCCGCTGACCACCGAAGCCACCGAGGCGGACTTCTACGACGCCGACACAAAGCTCGACGTGGACTCCAGAGGCACCGTAGCCGTACGGGCCGCAGAGCTACCGCCCGAGGTGCTGGACAAGGTCAACGAACACGCCAGGACGCTATGGAACGGACTCGGGCTGCGCGGCTCAGCACGCGTCGACTTCGTTCTCACCGAAGACGGCGAACCCTATGCGCTGGAGGTCAACAGCACGCCGGGCATGTCCCGCGACAGCAACTTCGTGGTCGGTGCTGCGATGGTCGGACTCACGCACACGGATGTCGTGCTGGCAATGCTGCACGAGGCGCTGACCCGCCCGCCGTACGATGTCCCCCTGCCCACTCCCGCGTTCTCCAGCGTCACACCGACTCGGGAGGCTGCCGTCTCGCCGTAGGAGCCCTGCCGCTGTGCCGCGCGTCCACGATGTCCCCATGTGCCGTCAGCTCATCGCCCCCGCCGAATGGGAACTACACGGCGGATGGGCACTCGGGAACAGGACCGAATGGTCGAACCGGGCGTGCGGCCTGGCGTCGCTGAGAATGATCCTCCTCGCCTACGGGCACGAAGCACCCACGGTCACGGAACTGCTGAAACTCGCGGTCAAGCACGAGGTCCTGACCCCGCGTGGAGCGCTTCACGCGGGGATCGCGAGCCTGGCGACCGACCTCGGAGTCCCCTCGACCGCAGAGCCCGTCCCGGTCGAAGACCTGCCTATGCGACTCGACGACGCCCCGCTCATCGTGTCCGTGACCGAGCAGTTCCCCGACGACGGCCGCACAGGCGGCCACCTCGTCATCCTTCGCGGCTACGAGGACGGCCCCGACCCGACGATCCTCTTCCGAGACCCGTCAGCCTGGGGCCAGACGCACGATCGCCTACCCCTCAGCCGCCTATCCCCTTCCTACACGGGCCGCGCAATCACCTTCGAGCCCCTGAAGAACAACGGAGAGTCTTGATGACCGAGGCCGAAGGCGGCCGGAGGATCGCCGTACTCGGCGAGATGCTGGAGCTGGGTGACGAGGCAGTCGAGGCCCACCGCGAGATTGGACGCTTCGCAGCCGAGGTGGGCGTCGACCTCGTTGTGGCGGTCGGCGGCGACAACGCGAAGCAGCTCGCTCTCGCAGCAGGAGCGGCGGGCGTGCCGGACATCGCGTTCGTCGCGAACAACGAGACCGCCGCCAACTTCCTCGAAGGCATCCTCAAGCCTGGTGATGCTGTCCTCGTTAAGGCGTCAAGAGGAGGTCAGCTCTGGCAGGTGGCCCAAAGACTTACCGGTCAGCCCGTTACCGGCTTGTGAGCTGCTCAGGCGCCTCCGATAGCTGCCCACCTCTGGGACTTTTCAGGGACTTTCAGCTCTGTCAGAGGGACTTTCGAGGGACTTTCGGCTGCCCAAAGCTGCAAGCGCGTGAAAGGCCGGAAAGAGCCTCCGACGCAGGTCAGAGGCCCTTTCCGAGGTGAAGTCCCAGGTGGGGGCGGACGAGTCGGCCTGTACGCCGGGTTCTGTCCCGCTGGTGAGGATCAAGCTCTGACCTGCTGATTAGCACGCTCAGAGGGCTTCCATCACGCTCCCAGGGACTTCTCAGGGACTTTCAGCCAAGATCCGCGAACCACGCTTCGATGGCGGCGAGGCCGCGTGCTCCGGCCTCCGGCATGAAGTGCGTGTAGGTCCGGAGGGTGAACGCTGGATCGGAGTGACCGAGCCACTTCGCCAGTGACACGATCGACTCGCCGGCTTCCAGCATCACCGAAGCATAAGGACTCCTAGCAAAATGAGCTGTACTGCCTTGGAATGACAGGCCGTCAGCCGGTGTTGTGCCTCTGTCTGGTGTTGTGGTGGGGGCGTTGGGCATGGTGCAGCGGAGGCCGTGGGAAGTCGAGGACGGGTTGTGGGAGCGGATTGCCGGGCTGCTGCCGGTGATTGAGCGCCGCGTGAGGTATCCGGGTCGCAAACGGCTCGATGACCGGCGGGTGCTGAGCGGGATCCTGTTCGTGCTGTACACCGGCATCCCTTGGGAGTTCCTGCCCCAGGAGCTGGGATACGGCTCGGGCAGCACGTGCTGGCGCAGGCTGCGCGACTGGCATCAGGCCGGGGTGTGGCAGGCTCTTCACGAACTGCTGCTGGCCGAGCTACGTGCGGCCGGGCTGCTGGACTTCTCCCGGGCCGCGGTCGACGGCTCCCATCTGCGGGCGATGAAGGGCGGCGCGAAGACCGGGCCCTCACCGGTGGATCGGGGAAAGACAGGCAGCAAGCACCACGTGATCACCGAAGCGCACGGCATCCCGCTGGCGGCCACGCTCACAGGCGGAAACCGCCACGACGTCACCCAGCTCATGCCGCTGGTCCACGCCATACCGGCCGTCAAAGGCAAGCGGGGGCGCCCCCGAAAGCGCCCCGACGCTCTGTTCGCCGACCGCGCCTACGACTCCGACACCTACCGCCGCGAACTGCGCGAGGTGGGCATCCGCCCCCTCATCGCCCGCCGCGGCACCCAGCACGGCTCCGGTCTGGGCATTCACCGATGGGTCGCCGAAGCAGCCTTCGCCCTCCTGCACTGGTTCCGGCGCCTGCGCATCCGCTGGGAGATCAGAGAAGACCTCCACGAAGCTTTCCTCATCCTCGGCTGCAGCATCATCTGCTGGCGACGCCTGAAAACCTCATTTTGCTAGGAATCCTAAGTGTGACGCAGGACGTGGAAGCCGTGCTCCCGGCTCGGCTCCCACACACGCGTGGCCTTCTCGCCCTTCTCCTGCTTCGGGAGAGGAGGAATCACCCCAGCCTTCGCCAGGGCCGGCTTCCACGTCTTGGTGTTCCACGTGGTCCGGTTGATTGCTCCACCACGGGTTGTGGTGACCAGCAACAGCACCGTCACCTTACGGCGCTCGTCCCTGGGAACGTCCGACTCCTCAGGATCGAGCCACGGCAGGGTCACCTCGATCGTCTCGAACTGCTCCTGGTGCACCAGCACCCGCTTGGCCAGGGCCTCCATCACCGGTACGTCTCGCTCTTTACCGCCCTTCGGTGGACCGAAGTAGAGCTGCGACTTGTACCGCAGAATCTGCCGCTCAATATGGACGAGGTCACCCCGCACATCATCGGGGGAGAACGCGAATGCCTCCCCCTGCCGCAGACCGCACCCGACGCCAAGGTCCGCTGTGATCTGGTACCGATCGGGAAGCTCTTCCCGCACCGCGTGGACTCGGCCCTGCGTCCAGGAACGCGCCCTCCGCTCGGGCTTCTTGGGCGGCTTGATCGTGCTGTTGCCCTTGCATGGGTTACGGAAGAGGCGCTTGTCCTCGACGGCAGCCTGCATGATCGCCTTGAGGTACACCCATGCGGTGTACGCAGTGCCCGATCCGACTTCGCGCTGCACGTCGGCTGACCACTTCCGCAGCTCGGCGACACCGACATCGCGGAGCGCCAGGTCGCCGATGAGCGGAAGCACTTGTCCCCAGATCCGATACTCCATGCTTTCCAACGTCTGGGCCGGGTGTATCTGGGCCGGCCACCAATGTTTTTCGACGTACTCACGCACGCTGATGTCACCGTCGCGTGGATCAACGAAGTCACCACGGCGCGAATCCGTCTGTGTCTCGGCCAACCACGCCTTGGCGTCCGCGACCGTCTCGAACGAGCGGTCGCGGACGCCCGGAATTCCCTTGACCCGGTAGCGGGTGCATTTCCCCCAGAGGGCAGTTCGCTCGCGCTTACCCGTCTCCTTGTTGGGTCGCTTCTTGAGCCACCTGTCCTCTATGTACCCCGCCACGCGAGACCTCCTTTTGTTCGGGCCGCTGGCTCGCTCAGCGCAACCCGGCGCTGCACAACACACACAGACGACCTCCGTGTGCATCAAATTCCGGATGCAGCAGACGTCTTCAACTTTTTCTAGGGAGAGGGCGGCCACCGACGGCCAACCGCACTGGACACGCCTATTGCGGTCAGGCAGCGCGACGTACAGGGCGTCGCTGCGGGGCCTTGTGCACCGGGTTGAGGGCCGGGTTCGACCGTGAATCGGCGTTCTGCTGTTCCGTCAGCCATGCATCCAGCAGGTCTCGGCGATACATGACCCGCCCACCTGGGCCCCATACGGAAACTGGGGGTCCCTGACGTCGATGGCGCCAGACGTACAGAGTGTTCACCGAGATGCCCATGTACCGCGCTGCATTCTGGACGTTCATGAACGCTGTCTCGACAGTGGGCTGTGTGCGGTTGCGCATCGCGTATCTCCGGATGAAACGTCGTCGGTCAGGCGGGCCTTGATCTCCCACCGCCCCGCTAGGCGCAGCGCAGGAACCGCTCACGGGGAGGATCAGGATCCGAAGATTCGCGGGTTTGGCGATGCCGGATTTTAGTGATAGACAGCGATCCCCGACGGATCAAGGAGTTCGACTCCACACCAGGACGATGCCTCTGGCCACTGTCTCTTCGTCAGCTGTAGGCCGGATGAGGAATTCGGTAAGGTGAAAAAGTAGCTACGCTGACGGCTATTCAGGCCATCCCACATCGCGTCGGCCTTCTTCCGCAGGGTGCATCACACACAGAGCTATCGTCCGGCGACCACCCCAGTGGCTGGCAGTACCCAGGTGATGTTCCTACGCCCCAGAGCCATGCCGAAATCAGCCGCCCCCGCGCCGCCTTTCGGGCCGCGCGGGGGCGGCGTAGCAGCATGCCAGTCAGGCTACGGCAGCCCAGTGACAGCCCTCGGGCATCGGATCCCGCGAGACGCTGCTCAAGCGGGTGAATCAGGAACAGGTCGGCCCCGGCGTCCTACCGGGGACGACGACGAAGAGTCAAGGCGGGAGCCGCTGGCTACCGACGGCCAGCGGCTCCGTGCTTGAAGGAATAGATCGAAGCCCTGACGGATTGTCCCGTAGTTGGCTCAGACGCAACAGGGGGAACCACTGGTGAGCGACCTGAAGCTGTTTCGGCTCGATGCCGACGGCCGGGACGTCGAGCTGTGCGGTTCGACGGTGGCGCTGGAGGTCGAGCTGCAGCGCCGGATCGAGGCAAGCATGGAGGCCATGCTCGGCATCCGCTTCCTGGCGTCGGAGTACGCGACGGGGCCTTGGCACCGGGGCCGGATAGACTCGCTCGGCCTGGACGAGAACGGCACGCCTGCGCTGATCGAGTACAAGAAGGGCTCCGACAGCGGGGTCCTGTCGCACGCCGTCTCCTACCTGTCGTGGCTGGAATCGGCGCATCACGAGTTCGAGGCACTGGTCAAGGAGAAGCTGGGTGCTGACGCAGCCGAGTCGATCGACTGGCGGAACCCGCGGATGGTCTGTATCGCGGCCAGCTTCTCCCACCACGACCGGGTCGCGGTGCAGCGACTGCGCGAGCGGATCGACCTGGTGCGCTACCGCATCTTCGATGGCGGGCTACTGAGCCTGTTGCTGATCGAGTCCACACCCGGCTCTCCGAGCCAGGCTCCGGCTCGGCGGCAGCATCGGGAGCGGGAGATCACAGCCGGTGCCGCCGGCAGGGGCGGGAGGCCGTCAGTCCAGGCGGTCCCGGGCGCACCCCCGGCTTGCCTGCGGGACCTGTACGCCGAACTGGACGAGTCCCTGACCGCGTGGGGCGAGGTCGAGGTGGCTCCGCTGAAGCACTACATCGCCTACCGGCGCATGGTGAACCTCGCCTCGGTCGTCTTCCGCCCGAAGCACGAGGTGCTCCTGATCTACCTCAGAGTCGACCCGGACACGGTCGAGCTGGAGGAGGGCTTCTCCCGCGACATGCGCGGCATCGGCCATCTCGGGACGGGCGACCTGGAGCTGCGGATCGCCTCGGCGGCCGACCTGGAGAAGGCGGGATCGCTGATACGGCGAGCGTTCGAGGCGGCCTGACGCAACGAGGAAGGGCGGCTGCAGTCAATCGGCCCTGGCCTGATCGCTTTCATGCTCATGCCGGATGAGATGATCGCGTCTGGCTCTGCGTGATCGACTCAGAGAGAGGGCGCAAGGGGTGCTCAAGGACTCCTCGTTGAGAGGCTACTTACTGGAAGAGTCGCTGGCCTGGTTGCTCCGATTCAGCGGTTACCGGCTGCTCGTCCACGAGGACCAGGATCCCGTCGAGCTGGTCAGTGAGAGCAACACTCTCCGGGTTCGTGGGCGTGGCGCCCTGCATCAGGTGGATGTACTTGGGGAGTTCGCGTTCACGCCGGCGTTCTCCATGCCGGTACGGCTGTTCCTGGAGGCCAAGTATTACCAGGGTCGCTGCGGGCTGGAGGTCGTACGGAACGCCCACGGCGTCGTGCACGACGTGAACGAGAACTTCATGACGCACGCGGGGACGCGGCCGAGGCAGCGTTTCAAATACTCGTACGCCCTGTTCTCCGCGGGCGGCTTCACGGCGGATGCTCAGAAGTACGCGCTCGCCCACCAGATCTCCCTGGTGGATCTGTCCGGCGCTTCATTCGCCTGGCTGCTCGGCCATATTGGAGCCACGGCATCGAGTCTGTCCAAGGCGCAGAAGCACCTGCCCGCGTCGGTTCCCTTTCCTGTGAACTGGATGCGCACGGAGCTGCGGCGGGCACTGGGGACGTCTCCGCTGCACCTGTTGCCGCCTCCATCCGATGCCGATGGGAAGTTCATGGAGGTGGCTGGTGCCGCGGTCGCCGAGTTCGCCGCTGTATTACGGCAGCGCAGTGACGCAGAGCTGCTGCTCGGCTTTCCCTCGGCGCCGTTCATCCTGCCGCTTGCTGCTGACGATCACCGGGCGTTTCTGGAGTACGCGGAGGCGAGGCCGGACCACGCGGTGCGGATCCGGCGGCGTGGGGTGGGAGCTGCGGCGGAGTGGACGGTGTCGCCCGCGGACGCGGTCGGCGCCTACGAGTTGGCGTTCAAGCTCCCGGAGCACGTCGAGGACTGGATCAGCGGCGTCGAGGAGAAGGAGCGCCGCCGCACCGTCGAGGTCAAGGAGCAGTTCCTGTCGGCGATCACGCTGTACCGCGTGAACGGCGCGGGTGTGCGCACCTATCAGTTGCGGTACGAGGCGAGTTCGCTGTCTCGCGCGGGGAACGCCCTGCCGTAGCTCGGCACCGATGGCCCTGGCTGCGGTGCCGTACGAGGCGTGCGGCACCGCAGCGCGCTGCGGCTCAGACGGGGAGGTACGGGCTGGGTTTGCCGTGCCAGCTGATGGTCAGGGCGTCGCGGGCGCGGGTGGAGGCGACGAAGAGCAGGGAGCGTGCCTTGCGTTGTTCGCGTTCGTATCGGGGCGGGTCCTCGGCGCGGTAGCGCTCGATGGCGCTGGTGCGCGGGATGATGCCGTCGCTGGCTCCGACGACGGCGAGCCGTTGGTATTCGAGGCCCTTGAAGCGGTGCATGGTGCCGACGTGGACTTCGCCGTCGCCCTTGGGGCCTTCCTTGGTGAGCTCGGCGCAGGTGATGCCCGCCTTGGTGGTGAGGTAGTACATGGTCTGGCTGACCATCTCGCGGTCGGCGACGCATACGGCGATGTGGCCGCTGGGGTCACGGGGGGCGCCGTGTTCGTCAGTGGAGAGATCGTCGCGCCAAGTGGTGAGGGTGGTGGCAAGTCCGGCGAGTTCGTCGTCCCAGGTGCGGTAGGGGACGAAGACGGGCTTCGGGCCATGAAGGACGGAGCGGTATCCGGCGAGGTTGTCGGTGCCGTCGTCGAGGTCGTCGAAGGTGATCTTCTGCTTGTTGTCGGTGGGGTCGACGACGCGGAGGGCTTCGGCCAGGATCTCCCTGGTGGTCCGGTAGCTGAGGGTCAGGCGGGAGGAACGGCCCCGGATGTGGATGCCGAGGGCACCGAGGGCGATCTGGTAGTCGTAGTAGATGCGCTGGTGGGTGTCTCCGGCGATGAACAGATCGTTGGGCTGGTCGGGGTCGGCCATGGCCCGGAGCATTTTCCAGTGCGCCGGACGCAGGTCCTGGGCTTCGTCGACGATGATGTGACGGTAGCGGTAGCCGAGGTAGCGCATGCCGGAGCTGTTGTCGCGGTGAATGAGGTCCTTGCCGCCGACCTCTTCCTTGTACTCGCGGCGGGCCTTGATCTTCGCAGCGCGTTCGATCTCGAAGCGGGCGGCGCGTTCGGCGGCCTGACCCCAGGTTTCGACGCCGAGTTTGTCGAGGCGAGCGGTGAACTGATCGATGAGTTTCCAGATGTGGGCGCGTTCGGGGCGGGTCAGCCCCCGGCCGCGCCCGGCCCGGCGTGCCTTGAAGTAGTCGGAGCGGGTGAGGATCGACTGGCCAAGAATGACCTGCTCCCACTCCTCGATGACGAATTCCGGTTCGAAGCGCCGGTCGTCGAGTTCGGCCAGCATCTGGCGCATTTCTCCGAGTGCCGCGGTGTCGTAGACGCGTTGCCTGCCGCGGCCGGGGGCCGTGTTCTCCCCCAGGACGCGGCCGACCATCTGGTCGACGTGGGCGATGTCGACACGGGCGAGCAGGCCGGGGCCGACCAGTGAGGCGAGCCTGAGGCGCAGGTCGGTGGTGAGGTTCTTGGTGAAGGAGGTCAGCAGGATCGGCTTGTTGCGGCCGGGGGGCAGTTGTTCGGCGAGGTGCTTGACGCGGTGCAGGGCGACGATGGTCTTGCCGGTTCCGGGGCCGCCGGAGACCCGGGCGGGGCCCTCGTAGTGGCGGTGGACGATCCGTTCCTGCGTGGGGTGGAGAAAGACCTTCCAGGCGCGGAAGTCGCCTTCCTCGATGGCGGCGCGTACGGCGTCGTCGACCGTGGTGACCTTGGTGCGGGCAAGGGCGGTGGCGAAGTCGTTGGGGTCAGGGCGCTGGTCGAGTTCGACCGGTGCGGTGATCTCCTTGCGTACGTCGTCAATGTCCATGCCGGCGGCGAGCCCGTAGAGGACGTCCTTGGACAGCAGGGGTGCGCCCTCGACGAGCTGGTCGAGTTCGGCGCTGGTGGTCACGGTGAGGGCCAGCTCGACGAGCTGTTCCGCGACGCCGAGGTCGCGCAGCTGCTCTGCCCGGTACGTGGCCAGCAGCGGTGGTTCGGCGGGCTCGGGTTCCGGTTCGGGGGCGGGCTTGGGGGCGTGTGGTTCCGGTTCGGCCGGGGTGAGGGTGATGCCGGCGCGGCGCAGGGCGCTGTCGCCGACGACGGCGAGGTCGACGAACTCGATCTCGCCGGTGACCCGGTTGACGGCGACCTGGAGTTCTTCGTAGACATCGCGGCGGTGGCGGACGGCGATGACCAGCCAGCTCTCAGTGCCGTCCGTGTCGACGCCGGTCTTGGTGAGCAGAGCCCGGTAGTCCTGGGAAACGCGGACAGAGTGGATCCGGGAGTCGCCCTTGAGCTTCTTCTTCCGCAGCCCGGGGAGGTCGGGGTTGTTACGGAAGTTGTGGCAGAAGTCGTAGAACTGGGCCTTGACCGAGCGGTCGAGCTTGTACAACTCCTGTTCGGCCTTGCGGTACAGGCTGAGCCGGGCGGTCATCGGGCGGTGCCTTCTTCCGTGTCGTGCGTGTCGGGGAGCGTGGCGAGCAGTTCGCCGAGGTGGTCGAGCCACTCGGCGGCGGTGTGGACCGTCCAGCCGTCCTTGGTGTAGGCGGCGTCGCGTCGCTGGGCCTCGTCGTCGTCCGTGCCATGGTGGGCGGCGACCACGGCGACCTTGACGCCGTGGGTGTGCCAGGCGAAGTCGGCCGGCCACCGGCTGGTGCCCAGTTCGTAGCCGAAGACGGGCGCCTTCTTGCCGCGGTCGGCGAGCATCTCAGCGAGACGGAGCAACTCGGGTGCTTCGTCAGGGTCGTCGTGGAGGATGTCCAGGATCTCCTCGTCCCACAGTGCGTCGCGCAGGGCCTGGGCCACGGCGGCTTCGGCGGCCGAGTCGTAGTCCGGGTCCGGGTCGACGGGTTCGACCACGGCCGCGGGCAGCTCGGATGCGGTGGGGGCGGGGGCCAGGGCACCGATGAGGGAGTCGAGTTCGCCGAGTCCGCCGCATACGGCGAGGACTTCGGCCTCGAAATCGGCGGCCTTGCTGGCCGCGAGCTGGACACCATCCCCGCCGGCCCGGGACAGGAACTGGGTGAGGTTGGTCCAGTACAGCCAGGATCGCCAGCGCTGTTTGTGCTCGTCGGTGTCCAGGACGGCTTCACTGTCGTCGAGGACGGTGAGCGCCGTCCACTTCAGGTTCTGGGGGTCGGCGGCATCCAGGGCGAACACGATCGGCAGGCCCGCGTCGTCCTGGCTGCGGAAGACGTGAACGGGGCCGATGCCGGCCGCGTCCGGCACGAGGGGTTGGTCGTGGCGATCGGCGGCGGTGAAGGTGGCCAGCTCCTCGCGCAGGGCAGCAACGAGTTCGCTACGGCGGCCCGTCGCGACGACCGGGGTCGTGCCCGGCTGGGCGGTCAGCCCGGTGACCAGTGCCTGGGCCCGGCGAGCCCACCGCTCGGCGTCGGGGTCGCGCAGGTAGGCGATCAGCGTGTCGATCGGGTTGGCGAAGACAGCCGGGGCGAAGTGTGCGCGTTGCCCGCCGTACTGTTCGTACGCGGTCTTGGCCTGCTCCTGCGCGGTGCCCCGGTAGGGCGGCCAGACGGGCTTCACGCGGGTAGGGCGCTGCTCGAACAGGTCGATGTCGGCCCAGGTGATCTGGAAGACGGTCTCCCCGTCCGCGCGTAGCCGGGTGCGCTTGTCCGCGTCAGCGGCGATCTCGTTGTGCTCGCGGCTGGCGTGGAAGCGGAACCCTTCCAGGTAGACCTTGACGCTCTGCGTGGGGCCGTCGACGCGGGTGAAGGTGAAATCGCTGACCGTGCCCGCCAGCCGCTGCTGTGCGGTCAGCCGCCAGTGCATCATTCCGGAGTCCCCGTCCCCGCCGGGGGCAGTGGTGAAGCGGAGATGCCCGCTGGCGTGGCCGTCCTCGTCCAGAGACGCGTCACCGGTGACCTTCACCCACTCCCGCAGGGCGGCCAGGAAACGCGCCTCCAGATCGGACTCCACCTGGGCGTCCAACCCGACCAATCCAGTGTGGTCGACCTCGCTCCACTCCCAGCCGTCCGAACCGTCCCCCTTGAACAACAGGGATTCCAGCATGGTCACAGCGAACTGGCGCGAGACGATGTCCTGGAAAAACTCCGGGGTGTAACGGTGCAGGCAGCGGTGGCAGGCCCGGCGCCGCTCCTCGGCGCACGGGCACTCCTTCAGCAGCTCGTATGCCTTCATCAACGTGTCGCGGAAGGCGACCGGGTCGGTGAGCCGGTCCAGGTAGCCGGTGCCGCCGGGCAGAGAGTCGAAGAGAACCAGGAACCAGCGGCGCTCCCCGCTGTCCGTGTCCGGCATGGACGCCACCGTGGTGGCCAGATGCTGCGGGTCCCCGCCATAGTGCAGGTCCACACCGAGCCGCAGCGCGGCCCGGAAGGAGTGCACCTTGGCGTCGACGTCCGCGGTGGCGGCCGGGAGCAGCACCCGCAGTGCCTCGGTCCGCAGCGTGTGGGCCAGCAGCACCGGCTCCTCGCGGGCGTCGGTCTTCTTGCCACGGCGCAGCGGGCACCAGGGGCGGTGGTGCTTGAGGCGTCCGCTGCGGGCGGCCAGGGAGTCCAGTTCGTCGGTGTCGTGGGTGATGACGGGTTGGCCGTCGGCGCTGGCCGCGCCGCATGCCGTGCACACGTGGAACGGGTTGAGCCTCACCAGGTGGCCGGCGAAGTCGTCGCGGGCCGGGGCGTCGTAGCGGACCGGTCCGACGTTGATCCGCCGGATCATGGCGCTGCGGCAGTAGTCGACGCCGAACGTCTGGTGGTCGTGCCGCCACGACTTGCCGCGCTCGATCTCCTCGACGGGGATGTCGACGGCGTCCACGACCGCGTAGAAGCGGCGGTCGCGGTCGTCCTTGTCGTCACGGATGTGGGCGTCCTCCCGCTTGTCGCGCGAGGTGACGGTGGCGGGTTCAACGATCTGGAACAGGCAGGAGCCGTCGTCCGCGATGTGCGCGGTCTTGCAGCGCGGGCACGGTGAACGGTCCTCGGCGGCGTCCTCGGTGCGGACGTAGCCGCAGCCGGGGCAGATTCGCCAGGTCCGCCATTCCTGCTGGCCGCCGGTGGCGATCTCCAGGCCGCTGATCTGGTGCTTGTAGCCGTTGACGTAGAAGGTGTTGCCGGGGGCCAGTTCCTCAAGCGCGATACGGCGGGGCCGTTCGTAGGAGTAGGTGTCGGAGGTGTACTTCGTGGGGTCGGACTCACTCTCGCCGTAGAGCGTGGCCGACAGGACGGTCGTGGAGTCGATCAGCGCGTAGTTCGGCAACAGCCCGAGGTCGCACAGCGCGGTCTGTGACGGGGTATCGCCCAGGTTCATCAGCCTGCGCCCGACACCGCGCCGCTCGGCGTCCAGCTCCGCCTTCTGCCGTGCCTGGTCTGGGTCGGACTCGTGCAGTTCGCCGTGGGCCTCGTCGATCTCCTTCAGTCGCGCCCGCAGTGCCTCCTGGCTGCGGAACCACTCCCGCTCGGCCTCCTCGACATCACTGCGCAGATCGTGCGTGGCGTACGTCCGCAGGTCCTGCTGGGCCTCGTCGCTCACACCGGTGGGGAACAACTCCAGGAATCCGTCCGCGAGTTCCGCACCCTGGGCGATGGCCAGTTCCACCAGGTCCGTCAGGTAGCCCGACGGCCCGAACAGGCGCGGCGCCTTGTGCGGCATCGCGCGCAGCACGACACCGTCCGCGCGCACCAGACGCCCGGCGGCGGCCAGGTCCAGCAGATGGGCCAGGTACTGGCGGCGCAGGATCTCGACAGCCGACAGATAGCAGCCCGGCGGCACGATTGTGCCCGCGATCAGGTCCCTGGGGCGCTCCAGGAAGTACAGGTCCCGACGCCTGCGGTCCGGGATCGTCAGCAAGAACGCGTTGCCGGTACGGCGGCCGGCCCGCCCGACCTGCTGGGCGTACGAGGCAGCGCGACGAGGCAGCGCGGCCAGCACCACCGCCGACAGGTCACCAATGTCGATGCCCATCTCCAGCGTCGGCGTGCAGGACAGCACATTCGGGTCCTTGAATCCCTCACGCCGCTTGAATGCCTTCTCCACCTCCTCACGCTGCGGACGGGTGAGCATGCCGGTGTGCTCGGCGGTGACCACCTGATAGGTGCCCGCACCCCGGTACAGACGCCGGTAGTAGTCCTTGGTGTAGTCGCGGTCACGGTGGTGTATCCCGAGCCCCTCGGGCCGGTCCCCCGCGACCAGGCGGCCCCGGCGGCACCGGTAGGACGGGCAGGGCTGCTCGTGCCACTGGCTCAGCAGCGACGGATGGACCGTCTGCTCCCAGAAGCACACCGGGCAGCGCACGTACGCGTGCCGCACCTGCTCGTCGTCCAGGAGCTGCGCCTCGATGTTGCCCGGCTTGAGCCCGTACACGCGCAGCGACGTATCGCGCGGCGTGCGCACCGACAGCAGCCCCAGCGCGGCCAGTTCGGGCAGCAGCCGCGCCCAGAACTCCGGCGCCATCTCACGCGGCAGCTCCAGGCAGCGCCCCGCCCACCGTTCGTACCAGGACAGCCGTCCAGCGGCGAAGTCGAACTCGCTGCCATTCTTGGGCCCGTTCAGCAAGAACACCGGGGCGGCGACCCGCTTGGGGAACGCACGCATGCCCCGCGCCCGCTTGCCCCAGATGAAGTACCGGCTGACGCCCGCCTCATCAACGTACTTGTCCAGCCACTTGTGGGCGACCGCACCCCTCGTACGCAACCGCTCCAAGAAGATCCGCACGAAGGCCAGATAGCGCGCGTCTTCCTGCGCGATCAGCGGGACCCCGTCCCGTACGCACTCCTCATGGACCCGCCGGACCAACGCCACGACCGCCGCCGGATCATCAAGGCGCACCTGCGCGGCGGCGGTGCGGGTCAACTCCAGCGTGCGTCCGTTGCGAGAGCGGAACCCGAACTCCATCAGCGCCTCGAAGGCGAGCCGCTGCCCGATCAGCCGCCACACAGGCAGGCCGCCGCCACGCCCCTCGCCGGACAGCAGCTTCTCAACACCCTTGTAGACGTGCAGGTCCGGCGGTACGACCGCGGCCAACGTGTCCTTGTCCGTGGTGGCTTCGACCACGTTCGCTATCAGATCATTGAGCGCCGTCGGCTCCTCGTGCCTCAGATGTTTGGCGAGCAGGGCGCGCAGCGAGAAGGTGTACGAACGGTTGGCGACGAACCCGGCCCGGTGCGCGGCATCCTGCACCGAGTCGTTGAACATCAGAGTCTTGTCCTCGTGAAGCTTCTTGTTGAGCTCCCCACCGGTGAACAGTTGCGTGATCGATGCCGCAGCCATCGCGGCCGACCCGGTGCCTAGGTAGCGGATCGCGTTGCGCTCGCCGCACGCCGGGCACCAGTCTTCCCGTGCGGCGGTGTTGGCCACCGTGCCACCGAAGTGGACCAGTACGAACGCCGAGTCGCGGGCCGTCAGCCGCGGATCCTTGGTGTCCTTGTCATAGTCGTTCAGGGGGTCGGGGACCCGGAGCCGCTTGTGTGCGCCGTCCAGCACCATCAGCACGCCGCCCGCGCCCTGCCCGCCCGAGGCTCCGTTGGTGCCCCGGCCGCCGGCTGCCATCGGTGCCGCCCCGGAGCCCTCGCGCGCCTCCCGCTCGGTCGCCGCGATCAGGTTCCGAACCCGCGCCTTGTCCTGGCCGAGCGAGGCACGCCGGATCCGGTACGTGTCGAACTGCACCTCATGGTCATCGCTCTCCGGCGAGAACACCGCCCAGCCCGACCGCCCGCAGTCACGGCAGTACACGGCCGGCAGGAAGAGGTTGGCGCGCTGCCCGGACGTGGCCGTGGTCACCGGCGCCGCGCGCCCGCTGTCCGATTCGCTCGCGTCCGCCGTTCCAGCCACGTCCCAGCGGAACTCCGCCTTCGGCCACGGCAGGACACCACGCAGCAGACGGGACACCGACCGCGCCCACTGGTGCACTTCGACGTGCACGAACGGTCGCGGCTCCCCCGGCGGCGACTTCGGATCACGGGCGTATGACAGCAGCGCCACGAACCGGGCCAGCGCCTCGGCCGCCTTCTCCGGCTGCCGCGCCACCGCCTCCGACCAGCCGGCCGCACCCGCCCGCCACATGATGTCCAGCACTTCGGGGCTGGTCTTCACCTCACCGTCCAGCGCCTGCATCACCGCCCGGGTGAACAGATGGCGCTTCAGGTTCTCGCCCAGGAGGAACGGATCGTCGTCACGTACGCCGGTAACGGCCTCGATGAGATCGAGCACCGCCTCCTTGTCACCGGAGGCGGGATCGGGCAGCGCGAGCAGTTCGTCCGGCGTTGGCAGCCTCTGCATCGTCACATCGCCCAGCGGGATGAACTCCTCCACCGACAGCCGGTTCTCCCCGACGATCGACTCCGCCGTGAACTCCGTGCCGAACACGTCCGTCGCGACACCCAGCAGGCGTGCCACACCATCGTCGTCCGTGCCTGATGCGAGTGTCGCCGAGGTCGCCACCGGGCAGATCGGCCCGAGCGGACGCCCCTTCTCCGACACCCCGACCGCAGACGCCAGCCGCCGCAGCAGCATCGCCACGTCAGTGCCCTGCGCACCGTCGTACGTGTGGAACTCATCCACCACGACGTACCGGATGTCCGCCCCCCGCCACAGCTGCGCGTCGTCCTCACGCTGCAACAGCAGGTCCAGCATCTTGTAGTTCGTGATCAGGACGTCCGGCGGCGACAACTGCATGTCCGACCGCCGCGTACGCACCTTCTCGTACCGCGTCGCTCCCCGGTCCCCGATGTACAGCCCCGCCCACAGCTTGCCGAGCTCCGCCTCGTTCTGCGTGAGCAGCTCGTTGATGCGCTGCGCCTGGTCGGTCGCGAGGGCGTTCATCGGGTACAGGAACACCGCCTTGACGCCGGTCTTCCCCGCCTCCCGCTCCCGGCGGCAGTGATCCAGCACCGGGTAGAGGAACGATTCCGTCTTGCCCGAACCCGTGCCCGTGGTGACGAGGGTCGGCTGCGGTGTGTGCCCGTTCGCGGAGGTCAGCCGCGCGAACGCCAGTGCCTGGTGCGCGTACGGGGTGAAGCCCTCACGCTGCCATTCCAGGTGCTTCCGCCACCCGTCATCGGCCGCAGTGAAGGGCGTACGGATCCGGAGGAACGGGCCCCGGAACATGCCCGACGTCTCGTCCCCGAGGAATCGGTGCAGTGCTTCCCGCGCGCCCTCGTCGCTGAGTGCATACGTCGTCGACAAGTACTGCAGCAGGCTCTCCTTGAGCCCCCGTGCCTGAAGCGTCGGCCTCACGGCTTCGGCACCTCCTGCTTGATCGGGTCCCACTCACCGCGGGCGACCGCTTCGTCCAACCGCTTCTTGAAATGAGCATGCGCCTCGCGCATCTCGTCCTCGCGCTTCGCCTGGTAGAAGGGCGCACGGTAGCCCTCGGGGACGGGAGCCCCACCGGGGTCCCTGCCGCTCTCGACGGCCGTACGGTACGGCTCGAACTGCTTCCAGGAGTCCTTCGTTTGCCGCTGCCCGATCGTGCGCGCATTGCCGGCGATCTTCCAGCCGTCCGCGTCGAACCAGGTCACTGCCTCGTACTTCTGCAACACGGGGAAGCGGCCGCGGTACGCGGCGATCAGCGCGTCGGCGTCCATGCCGAGCCATACGGCGACGAGGGCGTCGATCTCGACGAGGGCGGAACGGCGGGCGCGTTCGGTGCGAAGGGGGGTGTCAGGGTTCCAGTCGGGCATGACGCCGTTTAGGGGCGGGAGGCCTGGCCAGATGCGGGCCCAGGGTTCGTCGGTGGGCCAGGTTGGGTCGTAGAGGTCGCGCCAGAGATCGGCGTAGGCCGTGGTGAGGCAGTTGAGGCGCAGGGTGCGGAGGAGGAGGGCGGGGGCCAAGGGGTGCTTGAGGGCGGGGACCGGAGTGGCCTTGGCGCTGGCTCCGAGAAGGTCACTCCGCCCAGTGACGCGCAAGAAGTAGTCCAGCGGCAACGACGCCCAGAAGCCGGCCACCAGAGCGGTGTGCCGAACCTCGGGCATCGCGAGGCTGTTCATGGCGTGGATATGTGCCGCTCCCGGCGGGACAAGCGCTGCGTAGAGCGCCCGTTCGGTGTTCGGGGCGATCAGTCGACGCCAGGCGAGCCGGTAAAATGTGACATACCGTCGTCGGGCTCGCCGCAGCAGCACGGCGTCAATCTTCTCCTTGGTCACCCGCTCCTCGGGAATACGATCAGCGCGCGCAATTTGCCGCCGTGCACGGGCGATCGCCTTGTCACTCGCCCGCAACCGAGCGAGAGCACGGTAATCGACCCACCGGTCCTGCTCTCCCAGGTACTCGCTGTTCCGGCCAGATGCTCGCACATAGGCGGTGTCAGGAACAAAGCTAGGAGGGAGGGATACAAGATCAGCACCGTATGGGTCGTTGCTATTGGCGTCATAGCGCTTGAATACTGGCGTGGCGACGCTAAGTTGGGTGCCCTTCAAGATCACATGGCGCCAACGGTCCGGCTGAAACTCCTGGCCCGTGGCAGGGTCTCGCCGGTTAAAGTCAATCAGGTTGTCTTTCTTCGCGCCAGTCTCGTGATAGCCCGGGGACATCTGCGGCGTAAGGGTACCGAGCCTCAATGGGTAGTCCGCCAAAGCCTTAATCGCTGACGCCTCCCCCGTGGTGACCGGGAACAGCAAGCGGGCCTGCTCAACCGGTTGCCGGTCAGCCCTATTCAATAGCCGCTGCCAAATGGCCAGTTGCTGCTTGTCAACTCGCACAACCCGCGCGAGATGCGGCCGCTCATCGAACTCCCCGTTGCGATAGCGGATCCCCGGCACCTCACCGGACCCGTCGTCCTTGCCGGAGTTCCGCAGGGCATCCGCGGATACCAGCCAGGAGAGGTGTTCAAAGCAAATCTCCTCCGGCCGCCCGTAGACGTGCACACCGAAGTGGGCAGTGTCACCGACCGGTCGTGGGAAGAAGCGCTGCCCGGAGTTGACAAAGTCCCCGTGAATCCGAAGTCTCCGATACGCCGCCTCCCGAAGCGCCCCCTCCTTGTCCCCGGTGAAGTGCGTGTCCGGATGCACCATCCCGGCCGTCCCGTCAGCCGACATGTGCGCCCACATCTGCGACATAAACGCCCGATACAGATCCGGCTGGGTCCCCGTCAACAGCGGATACATCTGCGGCGACCCGAACACCACAACTTGCGCGGTGGTATTCGTCAACTCACCCAGCACGTACTGCCGGGCCTCCTCCTTCCCCAGAACCTCTCGCCGTCGGCGTTCCTTATCCGCCGTCGACGCCTTGGCCTCCAGCTCGAACCACGGTTCGTGCTCCGCAAGCACCGCCGACTCGTTCCACCGAGGCCGCACCCATGGCGGATTCCCCACCTGGAGGTCGAAGCCACCGTTCAGTGCGAACGCAAGCGCGAACTCCAGCTCCCAGTGAAGAAAGCCCTGCTCCTCTGCGATGTCGCGCACTACCCGGAGCCACGGAAAGCGGTCTTCGGGATTGCTGACGTCCATGCCCATGAAGCCGGGCAGGGTCTCTTCGAAGTCCTTCAAATCGGGGAGATTGTCGAAGCTGTCGATGAGGGAGCCTTGGTTGCCTTGGGGCAGGTCGGCTGTTCCCAGCATCGCTTCCAGGAACTCCAACCAGTCATCGAGGTCCTTGAGCGGGACGACGGGCCGTCGTGCGGGCACCCTCGGCTTCGCCGCGCTCTGCTTGGGGCTCGGTTTCTTGCTCTTCTTCGTGCTCTCCTCAGCGCGTTCGGGGCCGACGTCGTCCCCCGTGCGAGCGGCCTCGTTGCCGTTCATGACGGATTCGAGGTCCTCGAAGGACGTCTGCTCAGGGCCCAAGGAGAAGAGGGCGACCGCCTCGGCGAACCGGGGCGCGGGAACGGCCGCGGACTCCGCCGCAACGGAAGTCGGTTCCTCAGCAGCCGTCGGTTCGGCAACGGCCTGTCCCTCCGGCCGCTCCTCGGTCAGTGGCACCCCACCCAACAGCGCGCTGAGGCTGTCCGCGCCGCTGACCACGTTCGCCCGGGCGGCGTACTCCCCGTCTGTCCCATCCAGCAGCCCCGCCCTGTCGGCCGGCCAGAACCACAGAGCACACCAGGCGTCCATGACCTTCTTCAGCCGCCAGTACGGAGTGTCGACGGCGTTGAAGAGGTCTTCGAGGACCTTCTCCTTCGGTACGGCCTGCTTTGGGTGCTGGAGGAAGGCGTATTCGGGGTCGGTGGGGTCGGCCTGCCAGACGTCGATGCGGCGGGCGATCTCCTGCTCGGAGAGGTCCATGCGTTTGACGACGGCCGACCACAGGAACTCGGCGCGGCGGGCTGCGTCGCGCAGCCTGGCGAACTGCGAGCGGGCTTCCTCCTTGGGCTTGCGGGTTCTGGGGTTGAGTTTGGGGGTTCCGTCCTTGTTGAGGTGGGTGGAGCTGCGCTTGGGGCGCTGGAGGATGCCTTTCTTCCAGGCGGCGAGCTTGTCGATGTCGGCCTTGACGAGGTCCTTGGCCTCTTTGGAGCCGGTGACTGCGGCCCAGCCGGGGCTCGGCAGCAGGAACTGGTGAATCGCGCCGTCGGGCAGTGGCCGCGGCTCGCCGTCCTGGAGGAAGGGCAGCGGCGTCGGTGCGAGGGCGCCCTTCGCCTTCAGCCACGCCTTGTCGGTGCTGGCGATGTCCTCGCCCGCGAACACGGCGCGGCGGACGCCGATGAGGGAGTTGCCTCTGCGCAGGTGCAAGCCGAACCAGGGGGCGCGCATGCCGGGGTGCATGGTGTTGAGCCACAGTGACACCTCGGCAAGTTCGACGCCGGTGGCGTTCAGATCAACGCCGTACGCATTGTGCAGTGCGACGTACGCCTTGGCCTTCTGCTTCTCGGTGATCGCGTCGGCCGCGGGGATGGTGATGCCGAGTTCGTCCTGGCGGCGGCGCAGGTACTCGTCGGCGACCTGGTTGATGGCCTCGTTGAGGAATGCGCCGGAGCCAAGGGCGGGCTCGCAGATCTTGTACTTCAGCAGCTCGGCGGCGCGCGTCTTAATGACGTTGCCGTGTTCGTCGCGTTCCTGGTCGAGGCGGTTCTTCAGGGTGAGTTCGACGGTGACCTTGGTGAGGGACTCGGGGGTGTAGTACGAGGCGGAGGTCTCGCGGGCGCGGCCGGCGAGCCGGTACACGAAGGAGCCCCGGTCGTACCTCTTCACACCACGCAGGCCCTTGCGGGCGTCGTCCTCGTTGTAGTGGACGAGGGCCTTGTCGGGGTACTGGTCCTGCTTGCGAGACGGGATGAGCCAGGAGCCCTGGTCGGGGTCGCCGCCCCGGGCCACCTCGCACAGCTCTTCCTCGGCGATGATGCCGGTGTACGACATCAGCCCCTCGTAAACGGCGCCGAGTTGGTTGATGCCCAGGTTGCGGTACGAGATGAAGCCGCCGCGTTCGCCGCGCTTGCCCTTCTTCATGGTGAGCAGCCGCAGCACCTCGTGGAGGGCCTCGTTGCGCAGGCGCAGGTCGAGCCAGCGCGGGTCGTTGTCCTCGTCGCAGCGCGGGTCCATCACGCCTCGGCCGATGAGGCGGATGGCGCTCGGTTCGAAGAGCTCGCTGCGCAGGGGTTCGAAGCGCAGGCCGCGATCCTCGCTGCGGCGGGCCTTCTTGGTCTTGCGGGTCTCCTCGTCGTCGCCGGGCTGGTCGTCGTCGGGTTCGGTGCCGTAGGGGCGGTGACCGTAGTTGACCTTGTTGAAGAGGGCGTTGAGGGATTCGTACAGGTGGAAGCCGTTTCGGGCCTCCTCCTCGACGAGTTCCTCGTCACGTTCGACGAGTTCGCGCAAGCGGGCCATGGAGTAGCCGGCCTCGTACGAGCCGTCGTCGGCGGGGAGGATGCCGAGTTCGGGGCGGGCTTCGGCGTACAGCAGGAACAGGATTCGGTAGAGGTAGCGCAGTGCCTCGCGGGTGAGTTCGCGGGCGAAGGGGATCTTGGGGCTTTCGATGTCGGGCGGTGTGACGGCGTTCTTCGGGTCGGCCATTTGGTACAGGACTTCGTTGGCGATGATCTCGACCGAGTGCTGGAGGCCGTGGCGCAGTTCGGTGGAGACGCCGGCCGCGTTGTCGCCGGAGGACTTCAGCAGGGCGTCGATCGGCCGGCTGGTGTCGTTCTCGCCGGGCCGCAGCATGTCCAGGCTGAACAGGGCGGCGATGGTGGCGAGTTCGCCCAGTTGGGCGCGGTCGTTGCATTCCAGGGCCGCGTCGAGGTTGACAGCGAGGTAGCGGCCCTCGCTCCAGGCGTGGCGGTCGGCGAGCACGAGGACGCCGCCACACAGCAGCAGGACGAAGCGGGGGTGCTCGCCGCCGGCTTCGCCGAGTTCGCTCTGGAACAGCCAGGAGGCCAGGGCTGGGCCCGTCTCGTACGCCTCGCTCGCTCCGACTCGGAGGGGGGCGAGCAAGTGTCCGGCACCCTCCGCGTTAAGGGCGCTGTCGTTGTCGGCTGCCCAGCCGCAGTCGAGGGCGATAATGCCGTGGCCGTGGTAGGCGACGGGCAGGGTGTGGTCGCGGCCAGCGCGGTGCACGGTGAGTTCGGCCGGGGAGGGGGCGTAGCCGAGAGCGCGCAGGACCATCTGGTGCCATTCCGCGAGCCGTTTGGTCCACTCGGGGTTGTTGTGCGTGTTGAGGCGGGCGTCGTCGTCGGCGTCAGCCTGGGTGGTCTGGGCGAAGTAGCCGCGCAGTTCCTCGGCGAGGTAGGGGGTGCGCAGGGTGCGCAGCAGTTCGCGCGGGGTCTTGCGGCGATCGTTCTCGTCGCCCTCGCGCTGTGCCCAGGTGGTGAACAGGCCCTTCTTCAGGTCGGTGCCGAGTTGTTCGGCAAAGTAGTGCGCCGAGAGGTATTCGCCGCGGTTGGTGAAGGAGTCGAAGTCGGTACTCACTGCTGCGTGCCTCCTTCAACGGCGGTGGCGGCGGAGGTGGTCGCGGTGGGTTCAAGGACGGCCAGCAGGCGCAGCATCGGTTCGCCCGCCGTCTGAAGGGACTTGACCAGTTTCAGCCGCCGCTTGGCGGTCCGGTCGAGTTCGGCCTCGTTCGGGCGGGCGCTGGCGAAGAGTGCCTCCTGCCGCCATTCGGCCACTCGGTCGCGGTGCGGTTTGAGGGTCGCCTCGATCTGCTTGCGGTACACGGCTTCCCGCATGGCGAGGTGCCGTTCGGCGGCATCGATCGCCGCAGGTACGAGCGCACTGAGGCCGGGCAGGTCGCGGGGGGTGGCGCGGCCGGGCATATCGGGGCTGATGCCGTAGCGTTCTAGCAGTTCGGGGGTGAGCGGCTCGACGTCCGGGTTGTCGGGCAGGCCGAAGACGGCCATCCATTCCACGACGGTGGGCTTGCCCAGGGCGTTGGAGTAGATGCCCTGGACCAGGTACGTCGGGGTGGTGACGGCGGCGGCGAGTACGGGCGCCTTGTGCCGGCCGATCTCGACCAGCACCTTGTCGGTGAGCCAGTCCAGCACAGGGTGGACGTCGGTGACGTAGGAGACGTTCGGCCACTGGGACTCGGTGGTCTCGCGGGCCGCGTTCAGGCGCTTGACCGCGAGCTGTTTGGAGAAGGTGACGCGCATCCGGGCGGGCTCGTCCTTGCTAGGCAGGATCTGCTGCTCATTCAGGTACGACTTGGGCAGAGCCTTGAGCCGGTACAGCAGGTCCGCCGGGGGTTCGAAGGCGATGGTGCCGTCCTTGTCGCGGCGCAGGGAGAGCATGTCCTCGGGGTTGGGGCGGCAGACCTGCCGCAGTGCCACCTCGAAGTAGTCGGCCGTGGACGCGAAGAGCTTGGGCACCTCGGCGCGAGCTACCTCGGGGTGCTCGTGCACGGCGCCCACCTGGCCGAGGATGCCGGTGAGGAAGGCGGCTGCGCCCTGCTGGGACTGTTTGATGGACTCCTCGACGGTGCGGCCCGCGATCAAGTCCTGGGTGAGGCGGTTCTCCTCCTCCTTGGCCCTGTACAAGCCGGTGACAGCCTCGGCTGATCCTTCGATCCGGTGGGCCTGTTCCTCGCGTCGGAGCAGCTTCTCGCCCACCAGGCGGTCGTCCAGGGGGCGCGGCTCACCTGTGTTCTCGTCCGTACGCCAGGGAATGTCACTGGTGAGGACCAGCGCGCGGAACTCGGGCTTGTGTTTCTGTCCGTAACGGTCGATGCGGCCGTTGCGCTGCTCGATGCAGATCAGGGACCATGGCAGGTCGTAGTGGACCAGGTGGTGGCACTGCTGGTGCAGGTTGACGCCCTCGGAGGCGACGTCGCTGGTGAACAGGATGCGCACCGGGTCGTCGTACAGCCCGAACTTCTCGACGATGTCCTGCTGTTCCTGGTCCGTGGTCGCCTCACGGTGCATGACCAGAACGGCGCCGCCGAAGCCCAGCCAGGGCTTCTTCTGGTCCGTGCTGGTGGTGTGGGCGAAGCCGAGGGCGGCCGGCACGGTCTCGGCCAGCCACCGCAGGGTGGGGATGCTCTCGGAGAACACCACGACCCTGGTCTCGGAGCCAGGGCCGACTCCCATGGCGCGCAGTTCCTCGACCAGGGCTTGTAGCTTCGCCGAGTCGCCGTCCTCGATCTGCTCCGTGAGGTGCTGCAGGTCGACCAGGGCGGCCCTCTCCGCCGCCCGGGCTGCTTCGCGTACGGCCGGGTCCTCGGGCCGCGTCCGCCGCTTGCCGTTGCTGGACTTCTCGGGCGGTGGGTTGTCGATGTTCCCGATCCGGGTCTTGACCGTCTCCAGCAGGGCCTTGTGGGAGGACAGGAACGACTTCAGCAGCCGGTACGGGACGAGCTGATGGCGGCTCGCCGACGGTGCGTCCGGGGCAGAGGGGATCCAGCGGGTGGCCAACTCCTTGAAGACCGCGAGTTCCTTGGCAGACGCAGGCACGTGGATGGGCCGGGAAGGGCCCCGGTCGGCCCACTGGGTCTCCTTGAGCGACTCCCGGACCTCCGGGGAGGTCTTCGTACGCCGGATGTAGAGGTGCCTGAGATCGTCGACCTCGTACTTCGACGGGTTCGCAATCGCCGCCTCGTCCAGCATCCTGACCAGCTCAGCGAACGACGAGGCGTCGCCGTTGTGCGGGGTGGCCGAGGCCAGCACCAGCGCGTCCGTCTTACGGGCCAGCAGACGGGCCAGCTCATTGTTCTTCGTACCGCGGTTGACCAGGTTGTGGGACTCGTCGATGACGACGGCGTCCCACTCCGTGTGCTCCAGATGGTGCGCGTACACGTCGCTCTTCAACGTGTCCACCGAGATGATCACGCGCTTGAAGTAAGCGAACGGATTGCGGCCAGCGGGGATGTCCCGCTGCACCCGCTGGATACCGGTCGAGTCCAGGCGCACCAGGGGGATCCCGAATCTGGTCCACAGCTCCCGCTGGAACTGCTCCAGGACGTGCTGCGGCGTCACCACCAGGATCCGCTCACCGCGCCCACGCCGGATCAGCTCCGCCAGCAGGACCCCGATCTCCAGGGTCTTGCCCAGGCCCACCACGTCCGCGATCAGGATCCGGGGCTGCGCGTTCTTCATCGACAGGGCCAGCTCCGCCGGCCGCAGCTGGTGAACCTGCTGGTCCATGAGGAAGTTGTCCGCCAGCGCCAGCCGGTGCTCGGTCTGCGGCAGGGACGTCTTGCGCATGACTGCTTCGAGGAAGAGCCGGGACCGGCGGTGGTTCGGCGAGTCGTCCGGCACCAGCTCGGTCTCGCGCGGATCCAGTCGCTGCACGACGTCAAGGCGATCGTAGAACACGGCATCCATGCCGCGCACGAACGGCGAAACGCCCGTGACCTCAATCATCCACCCGTCGCGCTGCGTAAGCGTGCACTTGCGTACCAGCCACAGATCCTCACGGATCAGCACCTGCGCGCCCGGCGCGTACCCGCCCGACAGCACCTGCTGCTCCCCTGCCTCCTGCGACAGGCCCTCCTCCGGCCCTCGGGCGCCCGGCACCGCCTCACTTTGACCGCTCATGAGTCCAGCCTCGACACCCAACGTTTGCTCCCATTCCTCACGCTCACAGCGCCCACGACGCCGCTCGTCCCGCACCCGCTCCATCTGGCCTACGGGCGGTGTCCGTCCCGCCACCGAGCACACGTCCCCCAAGCTTCTCACCAGGCACCGACAGCGTGACCGTCACAGCACGGCATCGACCGCGTACTGCTCCCGCAGCTCGTCCGCCACCCGCTTCGACGCCGGCGGCCGACCGCCGGCGGACCGGGACGCGCGCCTCGTTTCCGCGGGCGCGCTCTGACTCGCCACAGCGGCGGCATCCGGTTCGCCCTGAGCCGCCTGCTCTGCTTCCCCCGTCTCCGGCTCGTCAGGCTCGTCGGCCTGAGCACCTTCCCGCGGGCCGTCGAGCGGAGAGTCCGGGCCTGCACTCTCCGAGATCTTGGCCTGATCTTCAAGAAGCTTCTCGAACGACGGCGACAGCGGATCCTTCGCCGCATCCGGGGTACCACCGGCGGTTGTCCTCGCGATCAGCGCGAGCCGCGCGTCGGCCGGCGTCATTCCGGCGGACTTCACCAGCGTTGCGCACTCGCGTGCGACAGCACCGAGCATCGGCCGGTCCTCAGGGGCATGGGCGAGCATCGACGCGATCAGCGGCCGGAGCCCCTCCGGCACGCCGCTCAGGTCCGGGCCGATGGCGGGGTTGGCCACCTGCATGGCGACCGCCTCCCACACTGCGCCGTCGTACGGGTAATGGCGAGCCGCCGCGTACAGAAGGACGGTGCCCAGCGCGTACACGTCCGCGGCGGGCGTCACCTTCGGGTGCCCGCTCGCCTGCTCAGGGGGCATGCACCGCACCGTTCCGATGATCATGCCGCTGTGTGACAGGGACTCCTTCGCAGCGTCCATGAACGCGCCGAGCCCGAAATCGATGATCATGGGTCCGTCCTTGCCCATGATGATGTTCTGCGGCTTGAGATCCCGGTGCAGCAGCTCTGCGGCGTGTACCGCGCTCAGCCCTTCGGCGAGCAGCGCGCCGAGGCTAGCGACCAACGGCAGGGGCAGGATGCCGTCCTCGTCCACGTAGGCCAGCAGCGTGCGTCCCGCTACGTACTCCATGGCCAGCCACGGCCTGTCGGCGAAGGGGTCAGCATCGAGGAAGCGCGCCACCCTGTTGGTGCCAATCACGGTGCGCGCTATCAGCGCTTCCTTCTCGAACCGCGCCCGCGTGAGCTCATCGAGCTTGTCGCTGCGGATCAGTTTCACCGCCACCGGGTCGCCGCCAGGGGTGTAGGCGAGGTACACCTCCCCCATACCGCCCGAGCCCAGCTCCTTGGCCACGGTGTATCGGCCGATCCGCTCGGGCGTCCCCGTCATCTTCTGTTCAGCACTCCTCACGCATGCCCATACGCCCACCAGCTCAGGGTCCGGGGCGCCTGTCAAGCGTAGTCGCTCACGGTCTGGTTCATGGCCTGTCGTGGCTGGAATCGGTGCATCACGAGTTCGAGGCACTGGTTAGGCGGGATCGCTGATACGGCGGGCGTTCGAGCAGCCTGCCGCAAGAGGAAAGCGGCTGGAGCATCGGTTTCTCGATGCACCAGCCGCCCGGGCGTCTGCAGTCCGTCGGCCCTGGCCTGATCGCTCTCACGCTCATGCCTCCGGTCCTGCCAGGACGAAGTCGTCCTGGGTCAGCTCCGCTCGGAGCCTGCGCTCGGCCACGTCGGCATAGTGGCTGGAGAGTTCGACGCCGACCGTTGGACACCCTTCGGGTGAGTCGGCGAGCATCCGCAGGTGACAGATGAAGCCGATCACCAGAGACCGCTCACGAGGAGCCCGAACGCATCCGTTTTGTCGAGCTGTCCGGCGGGACGATGTCCGCTTTGCTCGATGGAGGCATGTCCGGAGCCAGCAGGATGGCCGGGGTTTCGCTGACCGAGTACTTGGTGACCGACAGAGCACGGTGGTTGTGGCAGTTCCAGCTCGACCAGATGGCCGCCGATCCCGGCCATGCGCGGTGGATGGTGCGGCAAGCGGTCGTCGGCGACAAGGGTCTCGTCGTCGGGCATGCCGGGTTCCACGGACCGCCAGATGAGGTCGGCATGGTCGAGATCGGCTACTCCGTCGCTCCCGGCTTCCGTCGCCAGGGATACGCCCGATCCACACTGATCGAGTTGCTTCGCCGGACAGCAGCCGAAACCGCAGTCACGACCGTCCGGGCGACGATCAGCCCCAACAACGTGGCATCCCTGGCCACGATCTCGGGCTTCGGCTTCGTTGAGGTTGGAGAGCAGTGGGACGAAGAGGACGGTCTCGAACTCGTCTTTGAGGTCCCTGCCCGCCGGATTCCACCCGCTTGGTGGGAAGGTTCACGGCAGAACACTGAGTTGTGACTGTGGAGTCGGCGCGGCGGTCAGGCCGCGGCAGCACGTGCGCGTCCGCCCCAGCGGATGCCTTTCTCGCTGCGGATGCGGGCGCGTTCGCGGCGTTGAGCGGCCAGGACGTCGGGGTGGCGGGCATTGGCGTTGCGCCACCGCAGGTAGCGGTGCAGGGCTCGAGTCTGCACGGTCTGCGGACCTTGACCGGCTCTGCCACCGCGCCTCCACGCGCCCGAGCGGATGTGTCGTCACATCCAACCGGCCGAGTGGTACCCGGCGCGAGCACCAACCCGGCAAACCTTCCCGGCACGGCACTAGCGAACGCGTGCTGCGGATCTGCGCCCCTCGGCGTTCGCCGGGCCCGCGGAATACGTCGGCGAGCAGGTCGTCCAAGCCTCGCTCATACAGACGGCAGCCGACGCGGCCCGGCTACGTGCGCTAGCCGACGACGAATCCCTGGCGCCGGGGCGGCTGATCGGCTACGCCCTCCACGCCCTTGGGCCACTGGACGACGTCCGCCAACGCCGGCGTAGCGCCGCCGGCGACCAGCGCGAACTACCCCGCCGTCACGTCTTCCCGGGCTCCCCCACCCCAGGCCCGCTTCCCCAGCAATCCTCACCTCATCAAGCCCGCCCCGACTGTGGCACCTGCTGCGATCTCATCTCCTGCCGCACCTGACCGTCACCACCGCCGGAAACCCGCATGAGCCACCAACTCGCCTATACGGACATGAACTTGACCGTATATCGCCATGCGGCTCGAGGTGGTGGACAGCACCGCGTGGCGTTCTCTGACACCAGCGGCAAGGGATGAGAAGGTTCGAGACGTGAGGAAGTTTCGAGCTTTATCAGCCGCTGATCGCCAACGGGGCGGGCTGGAAGGAGAGATACGCAATGCGGGTGCTCTTAGCCGAAGACATGCAGCTCCTGCGAGGCGCGCTGGCCAACCTGCTGCGGCAGGAACCGGATATCGAGGTCGTTGCTGAGTTGGAGCGTGGGGACGAGATTGTGCCGACAGCACTGCATACCGAACCCGATCTCGCATTGATAGACATCGGCCTACCGGGCATGGACGGACTCACTGCTGCTGCCCAGTTGCACGAACGCCTCCCGGCATGCCGATGTCTCATCGTCACGAGCCTGAGCCAGCCCGGGAACATCCGACGTGCCCTGGAGGCGCACGTAACGGGGTTCCTGTTGAAGGACACGCCCCCGGACCAACTCATTGTGGCGATGCGGAAGGTCGCGAATGGTGAACGGGTCATCGATTCGGAGTTGGCGGCAGCAGCGTTGGAGAGTGCTCCGAACCCCCTCACCCCGCGGGAGGCCGAGGTGCTACGACATGCGGCTGAAGGTGCGCGACCCCAAGAAATTGCGAAACGGCTCCACCTGGAGCTGAGCACCGTGCGGAACCATCTGTCGCGGGTCGTCACCAAGTCAGGTGCCAGAAATCGCGTCGACGCCATTCGGATTGCCCTGCACGCGGGATGGATCTGATGTCCTCCAGGGGAGCAGGCACCGTTGGGTCGAAGCAACGCCACCAGCAGCGGCTAGGTCCGTAGGCGGGAGGTTAGTTGGTAGGCGGGCCTCCAGCCGGAACTCTTCTCCCCGGGCAGTTGTTGGGCGTGAGACAAGTAGGGTCCCCCCTAGGAGGGCGACACGCTCGGAGAGGTTCCGCAGCCCGCTTGATTCGGAGGGATCCCCGGCCCGCGCGGAGTGCGGGCGGTCGTTGACGACGATGAGCCGGGTAGTGCCCTTGTGCCGAGTGACCCGTACTGTGCAGTGACGAGCCGCACTATGACGCACGACGTTGGTCACGGCCTCCCTGAGAACTGCTGCCAGAACGCCACCGGAGCTCTGCGGCAGTGAGACACCGTGATACGAAAAGTGGGGCGTTACGCCTGCAGCCTGGAGCGTTGATCGGGCCGAGACCAGTTCCGACTCCAAGGAGAGACGGCGGTATCCCTGGGCGACCGTACGTATTTCAGCGTGTGCCTGTCGGACGGCATTAATGAGCTCGGCGACCTCAATACGGGCGGCCCGTGGGTCCTGCGCGAGCAGCCGGTGGGCCAGCTCGGCCTTGACGGAGGCGCTGGAAAGCGTATGGCCCACCAGATCGTGGAGGTCGCGTGCGAACCGTAACCGCTCCTGGGTGACGGCTAACTGAGCCAGATCCATACGCAAGGCGTGCACCTCACGGATCTGATTGGCCAAACGCACCGCGCCAAACAGTGTCAATCCAATCAACGAAGTGACCACCAGCCCGTCCCGGGCAGAACGTGCGTCGTGGGTGACGCCGTACACCAGTAGTGGGTTGAAGACGGCCACACAGCCGGCCAGAAGCCAAACCGTCCGGCCGCGCATGCTGAAAAGCAGGGAGCCGATGAAAAAGCCCGGTACGCCGTTCCACAGACCTCCGACAAGGAGAAGGGGGAGATGCGCCAGCAGACCCTGCGCCGTCAGGCTAAAGGGGATCCAGTGTAGATTACGACCGCACAGGGCAGAGGCACTGACTTGCATCTGTATTCCGCCGAGCGCGACGACCACGAATTCACTGACAATGATGGATGCGGTACTCACGGAGGCTCTGGCGATATCCAAGAGAACCATTCCAAGGAACCCCACAGAAAAGGCCGCAACGATAGTCAGCGCCAGTACCTGCGCTCGTCTTGGCGTGTCGAACTCAGTTTTGCACTTCACTCGCGTGTCCCCCTCTTCATCCCCTCCCGACATGAGCGCATTTCCACTGTTCGTGCAGCTGTCGGCTTCGGGAGGGCACGCCGACTGTCTCCTGAGGTTGGCGATTGCTCAGCAAGGCAGCCAACGCCGCTGTGAAGACGTTCGCGCCCTCGCGAAGACCGGCGGCAATTATAAGGAATCACACCTCTGAACCATTACCCTTTATTTTTAGCCAACCTGAGCCGGGGTTGAGCTCGTCGCTTGCACCAGCAACTTGAAGCCGCTAGTGCCGGACCCCTAGATTCCGCATTTTCGATGCTCGCCACCCCCAGCGCCGGACGACACCGACGCCTGAGCCGTTCCCGCGTCCGACCGTGAAGTATTAACAGGGGATTTCGGGAGTTCCTCTCTCGTCCCGCAGCGATCCACCGGGCAAGATTCATGGTGCGTCCAGCAAGAACGCGGGGCGCCGACTGGGCTCCACCGGGCCATCACGCCCGGGGAACTTGCAGACAGCGGAGGGGAATTTCTGTGGACAAGCGCTATGAGAATTACTGCATGGCCGACCCAGTCTTCTTCGAAGCCCCCGGCCGGTCTGGCAACGGCGCAAGCGATACCGATTTCGAGGTGTCCGGCCGCCCAGTTCCCGAAGGATGGCGGCAGCACAGAGGGGACATGTGGCTGGAGCTCCACCCCCTTGGTGAGCACATGCTGGAACAGGGGTGGAAGGTGCACGCCTCGGGCACCTTCGACAACGCCGAACGCATCATTGAAACGGTGTGGGAATACTGCGTCCCCCGCCGCTACGGCTTCAAGTTCCTAGCCAGCCGGCACGCCTTCCTAGGGCAGAACAGTAAGTATGCTCCGCGAGGTGCGAGCGGCAAGCTCGTCACGATCTACCCCCGTGACGAGGCGGAGTTAACCGATGTACTGACTGGTCTCGCAGCCCTCCTGGAGGGCGAGCCCGGCCCGTATATCCTCAGCGATGCGCGCTATGAATCCGGACCGCTCTACGTGCGTTACGGAGGGTTCCGCAAGCGGGAGATCCTGCTGGAGAGCGGTGATGTCGTCCCCGCCATGCAGCGGCCGGACGGCGAGCTCGTACCGGACATACGCAGACCGGTCTTCGAGGTGCCGGTTTGGGTAACGCCGCCAGACATCCTGAAGAAGAGCATCGAGGCACGCACAGTACCTTCGAAGGATACTTTTCCGTACCAGATCCTCAAACCGCTCCACTTCTCCAACGGCGGTGGAATCTATGTGGCTCAGCGCCTCTCCGATGGGCTCCAGGTAGTTCTGAAGGAAGCCCGACCACACGCGGGACTCGACATGGAGGCAGCCGACGCGGTAACCCGGCTCCTTCGTGAGCGGGATACGTTGGCCAAGCTCGATGGGATTCAGGGGATACCGCGGCTCTATGAGCACTTTACTGCTTGGGATCACCACTTCCTGGCCATCGAGTACTTCGAAGCCGAACGGCTGAGTTCAAAGGAAGCCCAGACATATCCGCTGCTCGGCGCTGACGTGGACGAGGAGCAGAAGGCGACCTACGCCCAGTGGGCCATGGATGTATGCCGGCAGGTGGAGACACTCCTCGATGAGATCCACGACCGGGGTGTGGTGTACGGCGACCTGCACCCACACAATATTCTGGTGCTTGAGGATGGTCGGGCAGTGCTCGTCGACTTCGAGACGTCCTCCTTTGATGCTGACGGCTTCCAACAGGCCATGGCCGCACCGGGCTTTGCTGCGCCTCGGGAATACCGCGGCACAAGGGTCGATATCTACGCGATGGCGATCCTGCGCCTTTGGCTCTTCATGCCTCTTGTTCCGATTCTCACGCTGGACCGGGAGAAAATCCACGACCTGATCGACGCAATGCGGGAGAACTTCCCCGTACCGGCGGAGTACATCGAGGCCATCCGCACCGGGTTGGGAACGTCCGTGCCCAGGACGAAGGCAGCACAAGCGGGCATCGGCCGGCCTACGGTGCAGGTCCAGGGCGAGGCCACCGACTGGCCACGACTACTGGACTCCATGGCAGCGGCGATCAAGGCCAGTGCGACGCCTGAACGGGAAGACCGACTCTTCCCCGGCGACGTACGACAATTCTCACAAATAGGAGAGACCTTCGCGTTCGGCGCGGCAGGCGTGCTGTACGCGCTTCGAGAATGCGGATATGAGATCCCCGAGGGGGCGGATGAATGGTTGTTGTCCGCAGTCGAGCGCAGCAGCACCAACCAACCGGGATTCTTCGACGGCCTGCACGGAGTGGCTCACACGCTCCAGAAGATTGGCCGCGAGAAGGAGGCTCTGCACCTGATCGAGCAGATCGACCCCACACTCGACCAGTTGACCAACCCGAATCTGTTCGGCGGGCTCTCCGGTATCGCGCTGAATCTGCTGCACTTCGCCAGGGTTAAGGGCGACAGCACAATGAGTGACCGCGCCGTGCAACTGGCCGAGAGGGTAGCGGAAACGGTCGCCAGCGGTAGGTTTCCGCAGGCCGGTGGCACACGCTCCGGAGCGGAACTCGGCCTGGTCCGCAAGTCGAAGGGGCCGGCTGGCCTCATGCACGGCTGGTCAGGACCCGCCCTACTGATGTTGCGGATGTACGAGCACATCGGCGACAACTCATGGCTGGACGCGGCATTCACGGCGTCCCACCTTGACCTGGACCGCTGCCGGGTTTCGAGCTTCAACACCTTGAACGTGGACGAGGGATGGCGGCTCAATCCGTATATCGAGACCGGCGCCGCAGGAGTCGCCATCGTTGGCTCGGAGCTGTTGCGTCATCGCAAGGACGGTCGGCTGTTGGACGCTCTCGAAGCGGCACGCAACACCTGTGCCGCCGGATTCTTCGTACAGCCTTCCCTCTGGAACGGCCGTGTCGGCCAAATGGTGGCCCTGCAATACATCACAGGCCCCACTGACTCCGAGACGATCCAGGTCACCCGACGCCATCTTGAGCGACTGTCCTGGCATCAGCTCGGACTTCACGGAGACGTCGTCTTCCCCGGCTTCCAGCTGATGCGGATTTCGATGGACTACGCGACTGGAAACGCGGGCATCCTGCTCGGCCTCAAGAGCGCTTTGAGCGGTACCGCGAGTTTCCTCCCATTCCTCCGTCAGGCCCATCAGGAGTCCTGACGGCGGGTTCACACCCACCATGGGGCCGTCTTGGCCCCGCACCAATCAAGGAGCGTCATCATGGCGAACATTCTTGACCTGCAGTCCCTGGAGCTTCGTGACGAGGACATCGTCGCCCTGGGCTCCGGCAACAGCGAGCACTGCAACGACACCAGCGGCATCAGCGTCGTCTGCTGATCCCCGCAAACCCTACTGATTCAAAGGAGCGTCATCATGGCGAACATTCTTGACCTGCAGTCCCTGGAGCTTCGTGACGAGGACGTCACCGCTCTGGACTCTGGCAACAGCGCGCACTGCAACGACACCAGCGGCATCAGCGTCTTCTGCTGAGTGACTGACTGAGATCGGATGAGTGCGGGGCGGCGTAAGCCGCCCCGCACGTCGTTTCCGACCGCGGCGGTCGGCCTAGGTCACCGCGGTACCTGAAGGGAGAGGCGATGCACGGCAGGCAACAGGAGCGAAGTGGTCGGGCTCCAGGCACGTGGCGCCGGATCGCAGCATGCGCCGCGCCCTTTCGCGGCCGCCTCATGGGTTTCTTCTGCCTCGTGCTGATTGAGTCGGCACTGATAGTTCTGCCGGCACTGCTCACCCAACGCATCGTAGATGAGGGGGTGTTGCGGCACGACAAGAGCCGGATTATCGAGCTGGTAGTACTGCTCGTGGCGTTGGCAACTGTCACCGCCGTGGTGACTTATTTCGAGCGGCGTCTGGCCGTTGGCATTGGAGAGGGGATGACCCTCAACCTGCGGCAGCGCGCCTTTTCCCACGTGCAACGCATGTCTGTCGCCTTCTTCACCAAGGTGCCAACCGGAAGCCTTGTCACTCGTCTGGACTCCGATGTCCTGGGGGCCCAAAGAGCATTTACCACCACCGCGTCCACTCTGCTGTCGAACCTTGTAGCAGTCGTTTCGGTGGCGGTCACCATGGTCTTCCTGTCCTGGCAGATCACCGCCCTGGCTGCCGTATTGGTGCCCGCATGCCTACTGCCGGCTCGGGTTCTCAACCGACGGCTGCGCCGCCTGAACCGGAACCAATTGACGGATAACGCCGCACTCGTGAGCTTCATGACTGAACGGTTCAGCAGCCAGGGGGCGTTTCTCACCAAGCTCTACGGCCGGCCTGTGACTGAGGTCCAGCACTTCGAGCGCCGTGGCAGGCAGCTGCATGATGCCGGCATACGGCTGACGGTTACCAATGCCATGCTGGCGCTCACCGTCTCCTGGCTGGCGACCATGGGCACCGCCACGGTCTATCTGGCAGGGGGGCTCTTGGCTGTCGACGGCGGCATCACCGTGGGCACACTCATGGCCATGATTACCCTGATGGCTCGCCTCTACGGACCCATCACCTCTCTCTCGCAGTCCCGCTCCGAGGTCACCGCTGCGGTCGTCAGCTTCGAGCGCATATTTGAGGTTCTGGACCTTCCTCCCGACGTCCAGGACAGCCCCACGGCCGTGGCATTGCCCCCAGATGCGGCGTCCATCACCTTCGAGAACGTCCGCTTCCACCACCAAACGCCATCAGGTTCCAGCCTCGTCACGCTGGACAAGGAGGCCCCGATCGGAGGCAAGGAGCGGGACGTTCTTCGGGGCCTCGATCTGCATGTCGAGGCCGGCCGGACCCTCGCCGTGGTCGGCCCGTCGGGGGTAGGCAAGTCGACTCTGGTCAATCTCGTGTGCCGGCTGTACGACCCGGTGAGTGGCACTGTTCGGATCGGCCAGCACGACCTGCGCACCGTCTCTCAGGAGTCAATACGGGATGCGATTGGAGTGGTGGCCCAGGACAGTCACTTCTTCCACGACACGCTGCGGGCCAACCTCACCTACGCGCTTCCCGACGCCACCGATGAAGCATGTGAAAGCGCCTGCCGGGCGGCCATGGTCTGGGACACCGTGCAGCGCTTGCCCGGTGGCTTGGACACCGTGGTCGGTGACGGCGGCCATCACCTCTCGGGGGGTGAGCGACAACGATTGGCGATCGCCCGCCTGTTGTTGAAGAACCCGAGGATCGTGGTGCTCGACGAGGCGACCGCGCATCTCGACTCGGAGTCGGAACGAAGGGTCCAGCAGGCGCTGGCGCGAGCCCTGCACGGTCGCACAGCCCTGATTGTTGCGCACCGCCTGTCCACCGTGCGTGGAGCCGACCGGATTGTTTTGCTGCAGGACGGCGGTGTGGCGGAGAGTGGGACCCACGAGGAACTGCTGGCAGCAAACGGGCTCTATGCTTCGCTCTACCGCACGCAGTTCGGTGACGGCATGGCGGGAGCTGGCCACCCAATTGGCATCAGCGCTTGAGATAGGCCAGCACTGCCAGCACCCGGCGGTGATCCGTGCCGCTCGCATGCAGCCCCAGCTTGTCGAAGATGTTCCCGATATGCTTCGCGACCGCGGCCTGGGTGACTGACAGGTCTTGAGCGATCGCAGCGTTGGAACGCCCTTCGGCCATTAACGCGAGCACCTCCGTTTCGCGGGGGGTGAGCGCCTGTATGGAGGACCGACCATGGCGCCGCCCCAGCAGCCGACGGACGATCTCTGGGTCGATGACGGTCTCCCCGGCGGCTACCCGTCCTACTGAATCGAGGAAGTCGAGAACGTCGCCGATGCGGTCTTTGAGGAGATAGCCAGCACCCGCATCACCCGTCTCTAGCAGTTCGGCGGCGTAATCGGCCTCCAAGTACTGCGACAGCATGAGCACGGCGAGGCTATGGTGCTCCCGCCGCAACGTCACCGCAGCCTGTATCCCCTCGTCTTTGAACCCTGGCGGCAGACGAATGTCGATCACTGCCAGATCGGGTGTGTGGTCGCGCACCGCTGCCAGGAGCGAGGGCGCGTTGTCCACTGCCGCCACCACATCGTGGCCGAATTTCGCCAGGATCTGTACTAGACCTTCGCGTAATAGGGCGGAATCCTCCGCGATCACGATGCGCATGGAATCTCCACGTGTAAGCGGGTCGGCCCGCCGTCCGGACTCGACACATGAACGGATCCTTCGAAGGCGGCCACACGGTCGGCCAGGCCCAGCAGGCCGCTGCCGGCCTCGGCATCGACACCGCCAACGCCGTTGTCATATACCTCCAAGACCAAATGAGGCCCCACGCGGCGCAGAGACAGCCGTGCCTCGGTCGCGCCGCTGTGCTTGACGACATTGGTCAGCGCTTCGCAGGCCACGAAGTACGTTGCCGCTTCTACCGCTTCCGGCGGGCGTGTCCGCATGCCTTCCAGATCGATCTCCGCTTCCGTCGGTACGGCACAGTCCTCAGCCAGGGCGGTGAGAGCGGTCGGCAGTCCGCGGTCGGTGAGTGCCGCAGGGTAGATACCGTGGACCAGGTCCCGCAGCTCGTTGAGGGTGGTGCGGGCCTCTTGGTATGCCTTGTCGACCAGTTGTCTGGCCGCGGGATCGCTGTCGGCAAGCTCCAGGCGCGCCAGGCCCAGAGTCATGATGAGTGCGGTGAGTCGTTGCTGTGCCCCGTCATGTAGGTCTCGCTCGATCCGGCGACGCTCCGCATCGAACGCCCCCAGAATGCGAGCCCTAGAGCGCACCAACTGGCCGATCTTTCCGTCCTGATGTGGTGACGCGACGCTGCGCCCCTTGGTCAGCAAGCTCGTAGCGATACGGGCCCGAATCTCCGCATACCTGGTGAGCACCAGGAAGACGACAACCAGCACCACGCCTCCGCACGGCACCAGAAGCAGCGCCTGAAGGCCCGTACGCGCCGCGAATACGGCGACCCGCAGCTCGCCATCGCGCGTGAAGCCGCGTAGCAGCGGAGCTGTGAGAAGACTGGCGGACAGCAGCAGACTGCCCGCAACTAGGGCGAAGTCGGCGACGGCAACCGCACAGTGGACCGCCGCGTAGCCGAGTTCCCACCACGTCGCAGGCTCCCTGATCCGCCGCCATGCCCACACCAGCGCCCCACCGTCCTCTCGTGCATGCGGTGCGTGGGGCGTGGGCACCCTTCGGCCCGTGAACAGACGAAGTCGGGCCCGTTCCACCACTCCAAACGGGATACCAAAGAGCGCCGCAACGGCAAGCACAGGGAGCCCGATGGCAATCAGGGCAGTCGCTGCGCCGAGTGCCACCGTGGGGAGCCAGACCACCAGCCAGAGCAGAGCCACTGGAAAGCCACCAGCCAGATACAGTGCCGACTGGCCCAGCCGCTTTGACTTCTGGCCCAGCAACGCGTATATCGCCGCGCCACGCTCCTGCGCCTGCAGCTCCACTGCTCCCCCTCCGGCGCCGCATGCCCGCCCCGGGCCGTGAAGCACGGGTAGACCCAGCACTACCCCGGTATTCCACCACGCTCCACTGACGACGATCTCCATCGGGAATTGAATAGGACCATGAAGATGACGCCACCGCCCTCCCTCGACTACCGGCCCGTTACGGATGAGCATATGGCCGTCCGCCTGCGCTCCTTACGCAAGGTGCACGGTAAAGGGGCAGGTGCAGTAACCGCCCTGCACGGTATCGATCACGGCTTTCCTGCAGGCACCTTCACCGCCGTGATGGGGCCATCGGGCTCGGGTAAGTCGACGTTGCTGCATTGCGCGGCCGGGCTGGAGCACCCCACCACGGGCTCCGTCGTCCTTGGCGGCCGTGATCTGGGCGAGCTTTCCCAGCGGCAGTTGACGCTGCTGCGCCGAGACCGCGTCGGCTTTGTCTTCCAGGACTTCCACCTCATTCCCGCGCTGAGCGTCGCCGCCAACGTGGAGTTGCCGCTGCGCTTGGCCGGCCGCCGACCCGATACGCACCGCTTGAACGATCTCTTGGCGCGCGTGGGTTTGCATGACCGCCGCCGGCACCGGCCCGGTCAGCTCTCGGGAGGCCAACGGCAACGCGTCGCTCTTGCCCGCGCTCTGATCACCGGGCCCGAGGTGGTCTTCGCGGACGAGCCTACCGGTGCGCTGGACCGGGCCTCCGGCCGTGAGGTGCTTGCCTTGCTCCGCGGGGCCGTCGACGACCTGGGGGCTACCGTCGTCATGGTGACCCACGACCCACAGGCAGCAGCCTGGGCCGATGAGGCGCTGCTGCTCGCCGACGGACGGCTGGTCGACCGGCTGGCGGGGCCCGAGGCCACCACGGCCGAGACGATTGCGGCCCGCTTGGCCGCCCTGGAGGTGTGAACGGCCGTGCTCTCACTCGTCCTTACCTCCGTCCGTACCCGCCTGGGGCAGTACCTGGGCGTCCTCCTCGTCTCCGCCATGAGCGCGGGTCTACTGACCCTGCTGGCCTCCGTCCTGGACAGTGTCCACCACGCCGATCCGGGGCACCGCGCCGAGCGGTCGGCGCAATCCCTGCTCGGCCTGGTCGGTGGCACCTCCGGCTTCGCCGCCCTGCTATTGGTGTCCAACACTCTCGCTCTGGTGGCTCAGCAGCGGCGTACGGAGATCGGAGCTCTGCGGGTCATCGGAGCGACCACGACGCAGATCCGGATCCAGATCGTGAGCGAGGCCGCAGTGGTCGCGGCACTGGGCGGCGTGGCAGGCGCCGCCGGCGGGACACTCACCCTCGGCCCTGTGCTGGACTGGCTCATCAACCACCACGTTCTGCCGACCGGCCCCCAACCCGACTTCTCGCCCCTCGGCTTCGCCGTCGGGCTGCTCTCCACCATCGTGATCGCCATCCCGGCAGCGTTGGCAGCGGTACGAGGTCCCTTGCGTACGTCCGCGGTCGACGCCCTCCGGGAAGCCGCGGTCGAACGCCGCACGCTGCCCGTCGGCCGCGCCATCGCGGCAACGGTTGCTCTGCTCCTCGCCTGGGCTGTCTGGGACCGTTACGCTCGTAAAAGCGGCGCCCACGAAGCACTCAATGGTGCTTTAGCCCTGTGCATGATGCTGCTCATCGCCACCTGGCTGCTGCTTCCGCTTGTGGTACGCCCGGTGGCCGCGCTCAGCTCCCTGCCTGGACGGTTGCTGTCTCGTTGCACGGGCCGTCTTGCGGCGGCGAACAGCGCGTCGGCGGGACGACGGGTGGCGGCCATGGCAGGTCCGGTGCTTCTGGCGTCTGGGCTCAGCACCATGCTCCTGTGTGGCAACGCCGTATCACGAGCGACCGCCACCGCACATAACGCGCTTCAGCAGGAGAACAACGCCGTCGGCATGCGCATCCTCATGACCCCCTTGATCGTCTGTGCAGCCCTGGGCATCCTCAACACCCTCTTGCTGGCCACTCGTCAGCGCCGTGGAGAGTTCGCGGCGCTTCGGTTGGCCGGGAGCACGCGAGCGCAGCTGCTACGAATGCTGGGCTGGGAGTCTGTCGTCGTCGTACTGAGCGGATTGCTGGCAGCCGGGTTAGTCATCGGGGTTTTCTTGGCCGGACTGTCGACCCGGATCGTGCCCTACCTCGCGGAGCTGCCCGCCGTGTTGCCCTGGGCAGACATGGCTAAAGTGGCCGCAGGCTGTGCCGGATTGGGGGTACTGGGGGTACTCGTCCCTGGCGTGCTGGTACTTCGTGTAAACGCCGTACATGCAGTGGAATAGTGGCTACTTCGCGGGGCAACGCTCTTCGCTCCTGCAGGTCAGGTGGCCAGGCCCTCGCTCGCCGCGAGCCGGATTGCGGCTGGACGTTCATGCCAGCCGACAGCAGCGTCGACCTCTTGGGTCTTGAGTGCCCACTCGGCGCCGACGTTGGATCCGCCATCGGTGCTGGCACAGTGATGGGTCCTGCCGACGGCCCCGGGGGCAGATGGTGCGGGACGCAGCGGTCCTGGAGGCGTACGCGAAGGGACGTACAACCTCCATGCCGTTGATGACGGGAGGCGAAACTCGTCTGAGGAAGCCAGCCCCATCAGACAAACTCATCGCAGAGGGTCAGCAGCATCGAGGCACCGGCGTACAAGCAGCGGCGCGCCGTCAGGTTGCGCCACGTGCTCACCGTGGGGGCACCCTCCCGTGGATGTTGGCGACGAGTACGGATGCTCCCGGTGCATGGTGCTATTCGTTGCTCCGCGCCAGGCCGCGAGAACGGCTGCGGACGACCGCGGCTCGTACACCAAGTGCGAGTAGGAGTGCGGCTGCGACGGCACCCCCTGTGAGCACGACGCCCTGTGCGCCGGGGAGTTGGTTCCGAAATGCAGCGCTGACGTAACCGATGCCGGCCTCGGTACAGGCCCAGGCCACTGCCGCCGTCGCGCTGAACGGGGCCAGGACGCGGTAGGGAATCCTGGCTGCGCCTGCCGCATGCGGTACCAGGGTGCGGACCAGTGGTACGAAGCGGCAGACCAGCAGGGCTGGGCGGCCGCGACGACGGATCGCGGCATAAGCCCGGTCCCAGGCCGGCCCCGGTACCCGGCGGCTCAAGCGGCCGGTGCGCAGGCCGTCGCCGAATCGGTGGCCGGTCCAGTGCGCCTGGAAGTCCCCGATGACGGCGCCGGCTGCCGCGCAGGCGATGACGGCGGGCAGCGCCAGCGTGCCCGCATACGCCAGGCCGCCCGCAACCAGCAGCAGTCCGAGAGTGGGCACGAACGGGCCGAGGAAGAGCACCGACTCCAGCACCACCAGCGCCGTGATCACGAGGTACGCGGCGGGTGGTGGCACCGTCGTCAGCAGGTCGCCGGGCGTCATCGTCATCACTGGCCGAAAGAATCCGAGTCCGTGCCGTATACGCACCGCTCGGGTGCCCTCAGGTGCCGAACCCGTGCGGGCGGCAGGTTGCGCCACACGACGCTGTCGCCATTCACGTCGCCGTAGCGGGCGGAGAACTCGGCCAGTACGGCCGCCACCGCGCGGTACCGGGCGGCCTCGGCGCGCCGGGCGAGCAGGGTCCGTAAGGACAGCGTCCCGAGATAGCCGAAGAAGGTCAGATGTCCGCCAGGGACCAAGGCGGTCATGTACCGACCCATCAGGGAGCGCACCAGGTCGGGGGTGAAATTCATGAAGGGCAGGCAGGAGACGATCACGTCGTAGCTGTTCTCGGGCAGCGGGGTGTGGCAGATCGACTTCGGGATGATCCGGATCTGCTCGGATGCGGCGGCCAGAGCCGGGTCCGTCCGCAGCGCCTCGGTCAGCAGTTGCACGAAGTGGGGGTTGATCTCGACGGTGTCCAGCCGGTCGCCGGGCCCGATGCTTTCGGCCAGGGCGCGGGTGACCGTGCCGGTTCCCGCGCCGATCTCCAGGACGCGCAGCGGGCTGCGGCCGTTGGGGGCGGGCAGCGGCGCGGCGAGCCGCCGTGCGAGTGGGGAACCACTGGGTGCGACCGCGCCGGTGGTGTGCATGGAACGGGCGGCTTCCCGGAGGAACGCGGTGGGGCCGTTGTGGCGTGGAGTGGTGGTCGGGGTGGTGATCACGGGAGCGGTCGTGGCGGTAGCCGGTGTCTGGTTCATGTTCACGACGCTAGGCAGGGGCCGAAGGTGTTCCATCGGCCGTTCCGCTGCGGTCACCCCGTACGAAAGTAGGGGGTAGCGACCGTCAACTAGGCGATGCTGGAGTGGTGTTGCGTACCCATACTGATCTGGTGAACAAGGTGACGGGCCGGGCCTGGCCGTGGTGGGCCGAGGCGCTGATGGTCTGCGTCGTCGGTGCGGGAACGGTGCAACAGGCGTATGTAGGCGCGGGTGGCGCGCTGTTCAGCCCCCGCGTCGGGGTGGCCGTGGCGTTAGCCCTCTCGGTCTTACTGCGGCGCCGTTGGCCGGTGTTCGCCATGGTGAGCACCATGGTCGGCGCGTTGCTACTGGGGCTGTTCTTCCCGCTCCTGGTCGTGTTCTTCTACCGTGTCGCTCAGGGCCGGTTCGTTTTCGAGGGGCTGTGCGTGGTGGTCGCGATGGTCGGCAGTTCGCTGGCGCATCCGGGGAGCAGCCTGTGGATGACCCGTAAATACGGGCCGCTGATGGTGCTGCTGCTCGCGGTGATCATCGGGCTGTGGACGGGCAACCGTCGCCGGCACGTCGCCTCGCTCGCCGAACAGGTCAACCGTCTGCGGGTGGAACGAGAACTCCGCGCCGAGCAGGCCCGGTTGGAGGAGCGCACCCGGATCGCCGCCGAAATGCACGATGTGCTCGCCCACCGGCTCACGGTCATCGCCCTGCACACCGGTGCCCTCAAGCGGCGGGCCGCTGACCTCCCCGAGCCCGTGGCCGACCGGATCGGCCTACTGCGCACCGCGTCCACCGACGCGCTCGGCGATCTGCGCGACGTACTGGGGGTGCTGCGCGGCCACGACACCGAGGAGAGGCAAGCCTCACGGGTCCCCGGTCTGCCGGCACTATCGACGGTGATCGAGGAGGCACGGGCGGCTGGACAGCAGATCGAAGCGGTCCTTGAGGGCGACCCCGACTCTGTACCGGCCAGTCATCGGCTCGCCATTCACCGACTTGCGCAAGAAGCCCTGACCAACGCCCGTAAACACGCCGGTGGAGCACCCGCACAACTTGAGGTGCGCTACGGCCCGCCGCAGTCCACGGTGGTGATCCACAACCCGGCCGGTGCCCCCTGCGAGGCCGTGACCGAGGGCTCGGGCTACGGCCTGGTCGGGCTGACCGAGCGGGTCGCCGCGCTCAACGGCCGTCTGGAGTACGGTCCTACGGGATCGGGAGGCTGGCAGGTGGCTGCCACCATCCCGCTCGACGACGAGCGCAGCAGGGGGGCGGCGTGATCCGGACGATGATCGTCGACGACGACGGCCTGGTGCGGCTGGCGCTCGCCGACATCCTTCAGGACGCCCCCGACATCACCGTCGCCGCACAGGCATCCGACGGTCGGGAAGCCGTCCAACGGGCCACCGCGCAGCGTCTGGACGTCGTGCTGATGGACGTGCGAATGCCCCACATGGACGGTATCGAGGCCACCAGGCGGCTGATCGCGCTGCCTGAGCCGCCCAAGGTCGTGATGCTCACGACGTTCGACCTGGACCAGTACGTCTACGACGGACTGGCCGCAGGCGCGGTCGGCTTCCTGCTCAAGGACACCGACCCTGCGGACATCATCCGAGCCGTCGAGGTCGTCGCCGATGGGCAGGCCATGCTGCACCCCTCTGCTGCCCGACGGCTCATCGAGCACCATCACCACACGGCACGCGGCGCCTCGGCAGCCGCCCGGACCCGGGTGGAGCGCCTGACGCCGCGCGAGATCGATGTGCTCAGGCTCCTGGCCGGCGGTGCGTCCAACGCCGAGATCGCCACCGGGCTGGGCATGCGAGAGAGCACGGTGAAGGCACACGTCAGCCGCATCCTGGCAGCCCTCGAGGTGGACAATCGGGTACAGGCAGCACTGTGCGCCAAGGACGCCGGGCTAGCGCGCTGAGGCCCGGCGCCAATCATCCTCGCGCTGCGGACCGGAGAATGCCGCGCCTTGGGGCGACGACACCGGATACCAAGCATCAAGCAAGGTCGAGGACTTCGACACGGCGGGAGCGCCACTGGCTGCACCGCTCTGACCAACGTGCCACGAACTGGAGCAGACGGGATCACGGGCCGTTCACCGAAATGGCCGCGGAGATCTTGTCGCGCGATACAGGCAGGCCCACAGGTACAGCAAGGTGTTCATCCACGAGGCCAAGCAGCGCATTCGGCCACTGGCCTGAACCGCCCCGGACGTCTGGGCGATGTCCACTCCGCGTCCGCGGAGATGATCCATTCTCCGCTCGAATGTTGTTTCCGGTCTTGACATCTGCTCCGCGCAGGCGGAGATCGCGCCGACGGACCTATCCACCCCGCTCCCAGAGGGGCAGCGCCTTGGGCGGCATGCAACTACATCATCAGCATGGGTACGCCCGTGGAACGGCTGCTCAGACGCCTCCGGTGACCGCCCACCTCTGGGATTTTTCAGGGACTTTCAGCTCTGCCAGAGGGACTTCCGAGGGACTTTCGGCCGCCCAAAGCCGCAAGCCCCTGAAAGCTCGGAAAGGGCCTCGGATGCAGGCCAGAGGCCCTTTCCAGGGTGAAATCCCAGGTGGGGCGGACGAGACCGGCCTGTACGCCGGGTTCTGTCTCCGGGCGACCTTGCGGTCGGCCGGGAGGCGGCCATCCATCTAGGGCTGCCGTTGCCGGCAGCCTCGTGCGGTCTACCCGCGGACTCGGGCGGGCTGCCCTCATACATCCGCGCAGGGGCATCTTCCGATGCCCCCTCTTGACCTTGCTCCGGGTGGGGTTTACCTAGCCCTCCGAGTCACCTCGGAGGCTGGTGGTCTCTTACACCACCGTTTCACCCTTACCGAGGACCGAGGTCCCCGGCGGTCTGCTTTCTGTGGCACTGTCCCGCGGGTCACCCCGGGTGGGCGTTACCCACCACCCTGCCCTGTGGAGCCCGGACGTTCCTCGGGGGGATACGGGATCCCCACGCGGCCGCCCGGCCGGCTCGTCCGCCGTGGTGACCATGCTACCTGGCGGGCCGCGGGGGCTTGACCTTGCCGCGGCGTCAACGTTTTTCATGGCGGTATGGGGATGGGGGAAGCGGGATGAGGAGCGGGGACGCGGGATGAGGATCGGGGAGCTTGCCGCGCTGGCGGGGGTCAGTACGCGGACCGTGCGGCACTACCACCACGTCGGGCTGCTGCCGGAGCCGGAGCGGCGGGCCAACGGGTACCGGGAGTACGGGCTGCGGGACGCGGTGGCGCTGGCGCGGGTGCGGCGGCTGACGGAGCTGGGCATCGGGCTGGAGGAGGTCAGGGACGTCCTGGCCGATGACGCGGAGCGGGAGCTGCGGGACGTGCTGGCCGAGCTGGACGGGGATCTGGCGCGGCAGGAGGCGGCGATCCGGGAGCGGCGGGCGCGGCTGGCCGGGCTGCTGCGGCGGGCGGAGGAAGTGGGCGGGTTGCCGGAGGAGGGGCCGGTGTCGGAGCAACTGGCCGAGCTGTTCGCGGAGATGGCGCGGACGTCGGCGGCGCTGCCGGGGCCGGAGCCGGCGATGGCGGCGCGGGAGCGGGAGCTGCTGGCCCTGCTGGACGCTTCGGGCGACAGCCGGGCACAGGGGGCGATGGCGGCGGCGGTGCGGGAGATGTTCGCGGCGCCGGGGTCGATGGAGCGCGCGTATGCGGCGTACGGGCTGCTGGACGCGCTGGCGGGGGCGGCGGTGGACGATCCGCGGGTGGCCCAGGCCGCGCGGGCGGTGGTGGAGAGCGTGCCCGAGGGGGCCGTGGCGGCGATCGCCGCCGGGGCCGGGCCGGTGGCGGGCTCCGGGCGGGAGGCCGAGGTCTGGACGGAGCTGCTGGTGATGGAGCTGGCGCCGGCGCAGGCGGAGGCGATGCGGATGGCCATGCGGATGATCGGGGAGGAGCGGGATGAGCGGGCCGGGGGCGCGTGAGGTGGTGCTGCGGCTGGCGCGGCACGAGGCGCGGTGGCAGGTGAGCCTGGTGCACTGGGTGGCGCGGCGGCGGGCCGGGGTGGCGGCGGGTGAGCTGGCCCTGGCGTACGCGGGGGCGCAGGCGGCGCTGATGTACGGGCTGACGTTCGTGTGTCTGGTGGAGACGGTGGGGGTGAGTGTGCTGCTGGCGGGCATGCCGGCGCCGCATGCGGTGGCGCTGGTCGCCGATGTCTACACGCTGCTGATGATGCTGGGGTTCCAGGCGTCGGCGGTCACCCGGCCGCATGTGCTCGGCCCGGACGCGCTGCTGCTGCGCGCCGGCGCCCGGTGGGAGGTGCGGATACCGCTGGAGCGGATCGTCGCGGTCCGGTACGACCTGCGGCTGACGCAGGACGCGAAGAAGGGCGACGGGGTGCTGGAGATGGCCGTGGGCGGGCAGACGTCGGTGACCGTGGAGCTGGCCGAACCGGTCGTCGCGGTAGGGGTGTTGGGGCGGCGGGAGGTGGTGCGTACGGTGCGGTTCCACGCCGACGACGCACGGAGTGCGGTGCTGGCCGTGCGGAGTGCGGTGGAGGCGTCGCGAGACGCTGTGGAGGACGGTGTGGGGGACGCGGCGGAGGCCGGGGGGCCGGTCACGCCGGTGTGAAGCGGACCGGCTCGCGGCCCGGTTCGGCCTCGGTGAGGCGGACCTGGATGCGGTGGCCGAGGGGCAGCGCGGGGCCGTCGGGGGAAGCCGCGACATGGCCGATGACGGCCGGTTCGTAGAGGTGGACGGTGCCCTGGGTGGGGTCGCCCTCCTGACGGTCGACGACCAGCGCCTCGAAGGTGTCGCCGACCCGGTCGCGGAGCAGGGCGGCTTCGACGAGGTCGACGCAGGCGCGTTCGACCTGGTTGGCGCGCTGGGTGCCGGTCTCCATCTCGTGCGGGAGGTTGCGCAGCGCGCCGCGGACCCAGTCGGCGGGGCCGTGGCCGGCGGAGGCGGCCAGGCAGAGCTCGGAGGTGTAGCGGTCGACGAGCCGGCGCAGCGGCGCGGTGGCGTGGGCGTACGGGGCGGCGACCGCGGCGTGCACGGCCGCGGAGGGGGGCGGGGCGGTGCCGTCGAAGACGGTGTAGCCGGCGCCGCGCAGCAGGGCGGTGCACTCCAGGAGGAACGCGGCGTGCGCGGCGCGACGCGGGTCGAGGGTGCGGATCAGGGCCGCGTACGAGGTGTGGTGCGGCCAGTCGACGCCGAGGGCCTGGGCGGTGAGGCGGAGGCGGGCGACCGAACCGTCGGGGGCGGTGGGCAGGGTGCGCAGGACGCCGGTGCCGGAGGCGAGCATCAGATCGGCGGCGGCCATGCCGGTGAGCAGGGAGATCTGGGCGTTCCAGCCGTAGACCGGGAGCGGGGCGCGGTATTCGAGGGTGTAGCGGCCGTCGTGCTCGACGATCTCCTGCTCGGGGAGGTTGAGGGAGATCGCGCCCCGGGCGACCTCCAGCTCTTCGCGGCGCAGTCCGATCTCGCGGAGCAGGGCGAGCGGCTCCTCGGCGGTGTGGTCGTCGAGGACCCGCTGGACGCCCGCGTAGTCGAGCTTGGCGCGGGAGCGGACCAGGGCGCGGCGTACGGAGGCGAGGGTCAGCTCGCCGTCGGCGTCGAGGTCGAGCTGCCACAGGACGGCCGGGCGGTCCTGGTCGGGCAGCAGGCTCGCGGCGCCCTCGCTGAGCACCGTCGGGTGCAGCGGGATCCGCTCGTCGGGGAAGTAGAGGGTGGTCACCCGGTGGTGCGCCTCGGCGTCCAGGGCGCCGCCCGGGGTGACGAAGGAGGCGATGTCCGCGATGGCGTAGTGGACGCGGAAGCCGCCGTTGGGCCGCCGGGACAGGAACATCGCCTGGTCCAGGTCCTGGGAGCCGGGCGGGTCGATGGTGAACAGGGGCAGGTCGGTGGCGTCGTACAGGGTGTGCTCCGTGGCCACCGCGCCGTCGCCGGCCGGGATGCGCGGGGCCCGCGCGGCGCTGTCCGCCTCGGCCTGTGCGGTGGGCGGGAAGTGGTCCGGGATCTCCAGCCGTACGCGCAGGTCGTGCAGCGCGGCCCGCAGCGGGGCCTCGGCTGCGTCGGTCACATGCATATGGCGACGGGGCATGAAATCGAGCCTATGGCGGGCGGGCGCTCCCGGCGCGGTGTGCGGGCGCCGGGGCCGCTTCGGTGCGTCGGCGGGGGCGGGGAGGCCGGGACCTGGTGCCCGTCGGCCCCGGTGTCTGTCGGGCAGACCCTAAGCTTTCGGCGGGGCCGCACCCCCGCTCGTACCGCTGTGAAGGAGAACACCGTGCTCGTGCTGTTGCCGCCGTCCGAAGGGAAGGCCGCCGGAGGGGCCGGTGGGCCGCTGGATCTCGGGGCGCTGTCGCTGCCGGGGCTGGCCGGGGCGCGGGCGGAGGTGCTCGCGGAGCTGGTCGAGCTGTGCGCGGCCGATGCGGGCAAGGCGCAGGAGGTGCTCGGGCTGAGCGACGGCCTCAGGGGGGAGGTCGCGAAGAACGCGGGGCTGCGTACGGCGGGGACGGCGCCGGCCGGGGAGATCTACACCGGGGTGCTGTACGACGCCCTGGGGCTCGGCTCCCTGGACGGGGCGGCGCGGAAGCTGGCCGAGCGGTCGCTGCTGGTGTTCTCGGGTCTGTGGGGCGCCGTGCGGATCGATGACCGGATCCCGTCGTACCGCTGCTCGATGGGGGTGAAGCTGCCGGCGCTCGGCGCGCTGGGGGCGTACTGGCGGGGGCCGATGGCGGAGGTGATGCCGCAGGCGGCCGGGGCGGGCCTGGTGCTCGATCTGCGTTCGGCGGCGTACGCGACGGCGTGGAAGCCCAAGGGGGAGGTCGCCGGGCGGACCGCGACCGTGCGGGTGCTCCAGTCGAAGATCGTGGACGGGGTGGAGAAGCGCTCCGTCGTCAGCCACTTCAACAAGGCGACCAAGGGGCGGCTGGTGCGGGACCTGCTGACGGCCGGGATCGAGCCGGCGGGTCCGGCGGAGCTGGTCGAAGCGCTGCGCGGGCTGGGGTACGCGGTCGAGGCCGAGGCGCCGGCGAAGGCCGGCAGGGCGTGGGGCGTCGATGTGATCGTGACGGAGCTGTGAGTGTGGCGGATGCGGGTGAGGGTGAGTGGGGAGCGTGACGGGGCGCTGTGCGCCGGACGGGACGCTAGAGGCGTAGAGGGGTAGAGGGAGACACGAGGGCGCGCGTTGCAGTACGTGCAACGGGCGTTGCAGGGGGTGGGGCGGTGGGCGCAGTATGGGCGGCGTGACCCACGCCGCCTCCTCCCCCGTGCCGTCCCCCGGGCCCCCGGCTCCGTGCGGGTCGGGGGGACCCTCGTCCCCGTCGGTCCTCGGACTCGCCCCCGTCATCCCGGTCGTCGTGCTCCAGGACGCCGCCGATGCCGTACCGCTCGCCCGTGCGCTGGTCGCGGGCGGGCTGCCGGCGATCGAGATCACGCTGCGGACGCCCGCCGCGCCGGACGCGATCCGGGCCGTCGCCGCCGAGGTGCCGGACGCGGTGGTCGGCGCCGGCACCGTGCTCACCCCCGGGCAGGTCGCCGCGGCCGGTGCGGCCGGCGCCGCGTTCCTGGTGAGCCCCGGGTGGTCGCCGCGGCTGCTGCACGCCATGCGGGGCTCCGGCCGCCCCTTCCTGCCGGGCGTCTCCACGGCCTCGGAGGTGGTGGCGCTGCTGGAGGAGGGCGTCACCGAGATGAAGTTCTTCCCGGCCGAGGCGGCGGGCGGCACCGCCTATCTGGCATCGCTGGCCGCGCCGCTGCCGCGGGCGCGCTTCTGCCCGACCGGCGGCATCGGCCCGGCGACCGCGTCGTCCTATCTCGCGCTGCCGAACGTCGGCTGCGTCGGCGGCAGCTGGATGCTGCCGGCCGATGCGCTGGCCGCCAAGGACTGGGGCCGGGTGCGCCAACTCGCCCGGGAGGCCGCGGCGTTGGCGCCCTGAGCCGCCCCGCCGGCCCGCCGCCGCCCCGCAACGGAACGGGCCCGGCGCATCGTTGACGATGTGCCGGGCCCGTTCGCGTACCGAGCGCGGGTCCGCTAGCGCAGGTGCGAGGTGTCGTTCAGCAGCCGCAGCGAGGCGTTGCCGTCCGCGTAGTACGCCACCGCCGACAGCGACGCCGCCGACAGCTCCATCCGGAACAGCGACTCCGGCGGGGCGCCCAGCGCCAGCCGGACCAGGGTCTTGATCGGCGTGACATGGGTGACCAGCAGGACGGTCCGGCCCGCGTACCGGGCGAGGAGCTTGTCGCGGGCGACCGCGACCCGGCGGGCGGTCGCCGCGAAGGACTCGCCGCCGCCGGTGGGCGCCGCCTTGACGGAGCCGAGCCAGGCGTCCAGGTCCTCGGGGAAGCGCTCGCGGACCTCGGCGAAGGTCAGCCCCTCCCAGGCCCCGAAGTCGGTCTCGCGGAGCCCGTCCTCGACGCGGACGTCCAGGCCGAGCCGGGCCGCGACCGCGTCGGCGGTCTCCCGGCAGCGGCGCAGCGGTGAGCTGACGACGGCCTGGATCGTGCCGCGGGCGGCGAGCGCGGCGGCGGTCGCCTCGGCCTGGCGGCGGCCTGCTGCGGAGAGTTCGGGGTCGGTGCCGCCGCTGCCGGAGAAGCGCTTCTCCGGGGTCAGCGCGGTCTCGCCGTGCCGCAGCAGGACGAACGTCGCGGGCACGCCGAGGTCGGGCGCGCCCCAGCCCAACGGCGGGGCGGCGGGCGCCTGTTCGCCGGTCTCGGCCGCCTCGGCGGCCCGGTCGGCGGCGCGCGCCGCGGCGCTGCGGGCGGGCGCACCGGCGGTGGCCAGTGCCGCCCGGGAGTCGCGCGGCTCCCACTGCTTGCCGTTCTTGCCCGCGTCCATCGCCTCGTTGGCGAGCCGGTCGGCGTGCTTGTTCTTCTCCCGGGGGATCCACTCGTAGCTGACCTGGTCCACGGGGAAGACCGTCTTGGCCTCGGCGGCGAGCGGCTTCATGTCCGGGTGCTTGATCTTCCAGCGGCCCGACATCTGCTCGACGACGAGCTTGGAGTCCATCCGGACGTGGACGGTGGCCTGCGGGTCCAGCGCGTGCGCGGCGCGCAGCCCGGCCAGCAGGCCCTTGTACTCGGCGACGTTGTTGGTCGCGGTGCCGATGAACTCGGCGGCCTCGGCCAGCGCCTCGCCCGTCGCCGGGTCGAGGACCACCGCGCCGTAGCCGGCCGGGCCCGGGTTGCCCCGGGAGCCGCCGTCCGCTTCGACGATCAGCTTGCGCGCCATGGCCTACAGACCCGAGTCGGGCGTACGGACCAGGATGCGGCTGCAGTTCTCGCACCGCACGACGGCGTCGGCGGCGGCGGCCCGGACGTCGTTGAGCTCGGTGATGTTCAGCTCCAGCCGGCAGCCCTCGCAGCGGCGCTGGTAGAGGCGGGCCGCACCGACGCCGCCTTCCCGGGTGCGGATCTTGTCGTAGAGCTTGACGAGCGCCTCGGGGAGGTCAGCGACGGTCAGTTCGCGCTCCTTGGTGACCGTGGCGGCCTCGGCGTCGATCTCGGCGTACGCGGCGTCCCGGCGGGCGGTGGCGTCGTCGACCTTGGCCTGGATCGCCCCGACCCGGCCGGTCAGCTCGGCGGCCCGCTCCTGGGCGGTCTCGCGGCGCTCCATGACCTCCAGCACCACGTCCTCCAGGTCACCCTGGCGCTTGGCCAGCGAGGCCAGTTCGCGCTGGAGGTTCTCCAGGTCCTTCGGGGAGGTGATGGCGCCGGAGTCCAGGCGCTTCTGGTCGCGGGCGGCGCGCTGGCGCACCTGGTCCACGTCCTGCTCCGCCTTGGTCTGCTCGCGGCTGGTGTCGCTCTCCTCGGTCTGCGCGGCGACGAGCAGGTCGCGCTGCTGGGTGAGGTCGGCCTCCAGGGTCGTCAGCTCGGCCAGCTCGGGGAGGTTCTTGCGCCGGTGCGCGAGCTGGGTGAGCCGGACGTCCAGGCTCTGGACGTCGAGAAGGCGGATCTGGTCGGCGGGCGCGGCGTTCAGCGTGGGGCTCCTGTGGTGTGGGAATTGTCAGGGGGGCTGGTGAGCGGGGCGGACGCCGCGTGGGCGGTCCAGGGGTCGGTGACCGTACGGGAGACATGCGTGCGCAGTCCCCAGCCGTGCCGGTCGGAGACCGCGTCGAGCTGGGCCGCGGCCTGCTCGCACCACGGCCATTCGGTGGCCCAGTGGGCCGCGTCCAGCAGCGCCAACGGGCCGTGCTGCGTGGCCTCGGAGGCCGGGTGGTGGCGCAGGTCGGCGGTGAGGAACGCGTCCACGCCGGCCGCCCGTACGTCGTCGAAGAGGCTGTCGCCGGAGCCGCCGGAGACCGCGAGGGTGCGGATCTCGCGGTCCGGGTCGCCGGCCGCCCGGATGCCCTGCGCGGTGGCGGGCAGGCGGGCGGCGGCGTGGCCGGCGAGCTCGGACAGCGTCATGGGGTGCGGGAGTTCGCAGATCCGGCCCAGGCCGCGGCGGCCGGCCGGATCGCTCGCGTCCGGCACCAGGGGGCGCAGGATCCGCAGGTCCAGCGCGCCGGCCAGGGCGTCGGAGACACCGGGGTCGGCGGTGTCGGCGTTGGTGTGCGCGACGTGCAGGGCGATGTCGTGCTTGATGAGGGTGTGCACGACCCTGCCCTTGAAGGTCGAGGCCGCGACCGTCGTCGTCCCGCGCAGGTAGAGCGGGTGGTGGGTGACGAGGAGGTCGGCGCCGAGCTGCACGGCCTCGTCGACGATCTCCTGGACCGGGTCGACGGCGAACAGCACCCGGCGCACCTCGGCGCCGGGGTCGCCGCAGACGGTGCCGACGGCGTCCCATCCCTCGGCCCGCTCGGGGGGCCACAGGACGTCGAGCGCGGCGAGGACTTCAGACAGTACGGGCACGGGGGGAAGGTTACCTCTCACCCGTGCCACCGCACCGCCCCGCGGTCCGCCGAGGGCACCGGGCACCGGGTCCGCGCGGGTCGGTGCCGGGCGGTCAGTGCCGGACGAGGAAGCCGCGCAGGTCGTCCAGGACGCCGTCGGCGGCGGTGACGCCGAGGCCGAGGTACCAGGTCTCGTCCTTCACGTTCCTCGCGTGGCCGTCCCTGACCGCCTTGAGGTTCTTCCAGAGCGGGTTCCGCTCGGCGGTGTCGCGCTTGGTGGACCCGGGGTCGCCGTAGACGCCGGTGAAGATCCAGTCGGCGTCGGCCTGGTCGATGTTCTCCGGTCCGACCTCGGTGGCGAGGTCGTCGGCCCGCTGGTTCTCGGGGCGGGGCAGGCCGACGTCCTTCAGGACGGTGCCGATGAAGGAGCGCTGGGCGTAGAGGCGGGTGAACTGCGGCATGTACCGCAGCATCGTCACGGTCGGCTTCTTCGGGCCGATGTCCTGGCCGAGCCTTCTCGCCGTGGCCTCGTAGGCGGCGAGCTTCGCCTCGGCCTCGGAGGTCTTGTCGAGGGCGGCGGCGTTGAGCAGGTAGTTCTGCTTCCAGGTGTAGCCGGGGCGGATCGAGAAGACGGTCGGGGCGATCTTGCTGAGCTGCTGGTACTGCTTCTCGGCGCGCAGCCTGCTGCCCAGGATGAGGTCGGGCCTGAGGCGGTTGACGGCCTCCAGGTTGAGGCCGTTGACGGTGCCGACGCTCTCGGGGTCGCCGGCGTCCTTCTTCAGGTAGTCCGGGATGGCCTTGTCGCCCTCGGTGGGTGCGTAGCCGACCGGCTTGATGCCGAGCGAGACGACGTTGTCGAGTTCGCCGACGTCGAGGACGATGACGCGCTTCGGCGCGGAGCGGAGGGTGGTGGTGCCCATCGCGTGGCGGACGGTGCGCGGGAAGTGGCCCGGCGCGGCGTCGGTGCCCATCTTCGCGGTCTCCTCGGCGGCCTTGCCGAAGTCCTTGCCGCCCTGGGCAACGGACTGGGAGCCGGCGCCGTGGTCGCTGCCGCCCGTCGGCCCGGCCGAGCCGCAGCCGGCGAGCGCGAGGGCGCCGGCTGCGGCGAGGGACAGGGCGGCGGCTCGGCGGCGAAGGGGCATCACACACTCCAGGTCGGATCGGCTGCCGCCGGCCGCCGGGCGCAGCGCTCCGACGCCCCGGCGACAACTTAGGGCACCCTGACTTTACGCATCCTTGAATCACGAAGCACAACCACCCCACCCACCACCGGCGAACCGGACAATCGCCACCCTTATGCGTGAAGACCGGCAACTCTCGTTGATCCGCCCGAAATGCGAAAACTAACGTCCCTCCACTGGAGGTGGCCACCGATGACGATCTGTGCCAGTGAGGACGCCACATCGCTCGACAGCCCGCACCGCGCGGCGCTGACGATCACCGCCGACGGCTCGTACGCCGCCCGGCTCGCGCGTCACGACGACGCCGCCGGGAGCTGGTTTCCGGAGCGCTGGACGATCGGCGGCCCGGAGCCGTACGCGGTACCCCTGCCGGGCAGCCAGCCCGAGGAGCCGGACAGCGAACTGCTGCCGCTCGCGGACGGCCGGGTGCTGCTCCTGCGCCGGGTCGCCGACCGCTTCACCGTCTCCCTGCTCTACCCGACCGACCCCGGGACCCGGGAGGTCCTGCTCGGCGCGGTGCCGGCGGACACCCTGACGCTGCTGCCGCCCACCCCGCGCGGGACGCTCGGCTATGCGCTGGCGCCCGGCACACGGGGCACCGCGCTGTGGCTGGTGCACGGCGGCGCGGCCGGGCCGGAGCGGGTCGCCGTGGTGCCGGGGCGCTGCACGGGCGGCGCCTGGCTGGACCACGACGGGCGGCTGCTGGCGCTGGACCGGGAGCTGGACGGCCGGACCAAGACCGTGGTGGTCGACCTGGCGCGCGGCTGCCCGGCCAGTCCGCTGCTCCAGATCACCGAGCGGAGCAACGACCGCCTGCTGCTGGCCGATCCGGACAGCGGGCTGCTGCTCGTCCGGTCCGACGCCCCGGGGCACGACCGGCTGGGCTGGGGCGTGCTCGGCAGCAGCCTGCCGGTGCGCTTCCCGGAGTGCCTGCGGGCTCCCGGCATGGCGGTGACGCCGTTCGCGCTGCAGCCGGGGCGGATGCTGCTTCCGGAGAGCTGTGCGGTGGCGTTCCGGATCGACGCCGCGAGCGGGACGTGGCTGGGCGTATGGCGGCCCGCGGGGCGGCGGTTGCGGCAGTTCCGGGCGCCGGAGGGCTGGCTGGCGGGCGCCGGGCTGTGGACGCGGGACGGTGAACTCCTGCTGCCCTACGCGACGGACGCGGTGCCGTGCGGGATGGCGCGGATGACCGTACCGCCGGAGCCGGTCGCGGTGCGGGTGGCCGCCGGGCCGGTCGTGGGGCAGGCCGCGGCCGTGGGGACGGTCGATGCCGTACGGCCGGTCGCGGTGCCGGTCGCCGCGGTGCCGGTCGCCGCGGTGCCGGTCGCCGCGGTGCCGGTCGCCGCGGTGAACGGATCAGGAATCACGCATTCCGGGGGCGGGATTGTCCCGGATGCTGCGCATACCGGTATCGACTCCACAGCATCTCCACATCTCAAGGTCATCGACACGGAACCGCACACCAGTGCCACGCATCCCCGATTGTGCAGGCCAGTGCCCCTGCAACAGGCACCTCTCGGGGCCCGGGAGGCCCGGTGAAGCGCTGGTTTCCGCCCAGTTACTATTCAGGCGGGGGCTACGCAGCCGGTTGACCCGGCCACCGACAGCGCCGCACGGGTTTCGCCCCGGCGGTAGCTGGGGGAGGTCCCGACGCGTACAGCTGCAAGCGATCTGACGGAGTGACTCTTTCCATGTCCGAAGCCCGAACCGACACGACCCAGGCGCGCCCCCAGGTGGCCTCCGCCCAGGCCGCCGAGGCCGCAGGCGCCGGCAAGCACCGCGGCCAGGCTTCCTCCAGCGAGGAGGCCCAGGCCGCCGTGCACGGCCGGCACCGCCGGGACCAGCAGGCGCAGACCGCCTGAGGACCCACCCGACGCCGACGGCCGCGGCCGACGCACCGCTTCCCGCGGGCGGCGGCCGCGGCCGTTTCCGTGCGTGCACCGGTCCGCACCCGAACGGACCGGCCGTCAGCCGTGCTTGAGGCCCAGCACCTCGGCCGCCGCGAAGGTCTCGTGCGCCGGGCGCTCGGCGTAGTACGGCGTCAGCAGGCCGTCCAGCTCCTCGTAGCTGAAGACCTCCTTGGCGGTGTCGAACTTGGCGGCGATCCGGGGGCGTTCGGCGATCGCGACCATCCCGCCGTGGACGACCAGCAGCTGGCCGTTGACCCGGGCGGCGGCCGGCGAGGCCAGATAGCCGACCAGCGGCGCGACGTGCTCGGGTGCCAGCGGGTCGAGGCCGCCGTCGTCCGGGACCTGGAATCCGGCGAAGACGTCCTCGGTCATCCGGGTGCGGGCGCGCGGGCAGATCGCGTTCGCGGTCACGCCGTACTTGGCCAGCGCCAGCGCCGTGGACGTGGTGAGGCCGACGATGCCGCCCTTGGCCGCCGCGTAGTTGGGCTGGCCGGCCGAGCCGGCGAGGAACGCCTCGGACGAGGTGTTGACGATCCGGCCGAAGACCGGGCCGCCGGCCTCCTTGGAGCGGGCGCGCCAGTGTGCGGCGGCGAAGTGGGTGGTGTTGAAGTGCCCCTTGAGGTGGACGCGGATCACCGAGTCCCACTCGTCCTCGGTCATCGAGAACACCATCCGGTCCCGGAGGATCCCCGCGTTGTTGACCAGGATGTCCAGCCGGCCGTAGGTGTCGATCGCCAACCGGACGAGTTCTTCGGCCTGTTGGTGGTCGGCGACGTCGCCGAGGTGGGCGACCGCCTGCCCGCCCGCCGCGCGGATCGCTGCGGCGGCCTCCTCGGCGGGGGCGGCCGAGGCGGTGCCCGAACCGTCCCGGCCGGGCTGACCGAAGTCGTTGACGACGACCCGGGCGCCGAGGCGGGCGAGTTCCAGGGCCTCGGCCCGGCCCAGACCGCGTCCGGCGCCGGTGACGATCGCGGTCAGGCCCTCCAGTGGCTGTGCCATGCGTGTCCCCTCCTGTCCTGTCATGCCCTGTCCCGACCCGTCCTGTCGTCCCGCACGGCGGTCGGTGTCAGATCTCGATGCAGGTGCGGAGCGAGGTTCCCGAACGCATCTGGTCGAGGGCGTCGTTGATCTCGGCGAGCCGGACGCGGTGGGTGATCAGCCCTTCGAGGTCGATCCGGCCGGCCCGCCACAGCGCGATGGCCCGCTCGTAGGACCGCAGCACGTCGCCGCCCCCGTACAGCGACGGCAGGATCCGCTTCTCGTCGAAGAACAGCTCGAACATGTTGACCTGGAAGGTGTCGTCCAGCGCGCCCGCGCCGACCACGCACAGGGTGCCGCCGCGCCGGGTCGTCTCGTACGCGGTGCGGGTGGTGGCCGACTTGCCGACGACCTCGAAGACGTAGTCGAAGCCCTCTCCCCCGGTGATCCGGGCCTTGGCGTCGGCGAGTTCGTCCGGCGCCACGGCCTCGGTGGCGCCGAAGCGGAGGGCGGCCTCGCGGCGGGCGGCCACCGGGTCGACGGCGACGATCTGCGCGGCGCCGCAGGCCCGCGCGCCCTGGATGACGGAGATGCCGACGCCGCCGCAGCCGATCACCGCGACCGACGACGCGGCCTCCACCTTCGCGGTGTTGAGGGCGGCGCCGAGCCCGGTGGTGACCCCGCAGCCGATCAGCGCGGCGATCTCGTACGGGACGTCGTCCGGGATGGGGACCGCGCAGTCGGCGGCCACCACGACCTCCTCGGCGAAGGTCCCGGTCCCGGCGAAGCCGAAGACCTCCCCGCCGGGGCGCCGGAAGTTGGGCGTGCCGGCGTTCATGAACCCGGCCAGGCACAGGTGCGTCTGGCCCCGCTTGCAGGACGGGCAGCCGCCGCAGGCGGGCAGCCAGCACATCAGGACCCGGTCGCCCTGCCGCAGTCCGCCGACCCCGTCGCCGACATCGAGGATCTCGCCGGCGCCCTCGTGGCCGGGGACGAACGGCGCGGGCTGCGGCAACACCCCGTTCATCGCGGAGAGATCGGAGTGGCACAGCCCGGTGGCCCGGATGCGTATCCGGACCTTCCCCGGCCCGAACCCCGTCGCCTCGACGTCGTCGAGCACGTCGAGCTTGTCCTGTCCCGTCTCGTGCAGTACGGCTGCGCGCATGCGCACTCACGGCTCCTCTCGCGGCTTCACGGCAACAAACGGCGACCGGATGTCCCGGCCGTCGCCCCTCGGGCAGGACCTGGGGCCTGCCCGACCCCGACCCACCGGGCAGGGCCTAGCGGTACGCGATCACGGTGTCCGCCAGCACCGGGGCGTCGTCGCGGTCGGCCGCGGTGACCGACACCTGGAGGCGGCCCGCCTCGGGGGCGTCCCGCCAGACGTGGATGCGCAGCGTCTCCCCCGGGAAGACCACCCCGGCGAAGCGGGTGGTGTACGAGCGGACCCGCCCGACGTCGCCGCCCAGCGCCGTGTCGACGACCGCCTTCAGCGTGACCCCGTACGAGCACAGCCCGTGCAGGATCGGCCGGTCGAACCCGGCGAGCCTGGCGAACTCGGGGTCGGCGTGCAGCGGGTTCCAGTCGCCGGACAGGCGGTAGAGCAGCGCCTGGTCCTCGCGGATGAGCCGCTCGGTGGTCAGGTCGGGTGCCCGCTCGGGCGGTTCGAGGCGTGCGGAGGGCCCGCGTTCGCCGCCGAAGCCCCCCTCGCCGCGGACGAAGATCTGGGTGTCGCAGGTCCACAGCGGGCCGTCGCCGTCGGCCACTTCGGAGCGCAGCACGATGACGGCGGCCTTGCCCTTGTCGTAGACGGCGGGCACGGTCGAGGTCTGGGTGGCCCGGCCGGTGACGGGCAGGGCGCGGTGCACGGTGACGGTCTGCCCGCCGTGCAGGACGGCGGCCAGGTCGACGTCGATACCGGGGGCGGAGAGTCCGCCGGCGAGCGCCATGCCGCCGCCGGCGACGGTGGCGAAGCTGGGCAGGACGTGCAGCGCGCTCTCCAGGGTGTAGCGGAGCTCGTCCGGGTCGGTGGCGGGGTGCGGCTTCTCGGGGGTGGCCGCGCCGGCGCCGATGCCGAGGTGGTAGAGCTGGACGTCCTTGTGGTCCCAGGCGAGTTCGGTGGTCCGCGGCTCGGCGGAGGTGGCCTTGGCGGCGTCGATGGGCATCGGGGGTGCTGCTCCTTCACCACGGTGTGAGACCCCGGCCCGGCCGTCCGCACCGTCGACCGTGCCGGGGTCGTATCGGGTCGGCGGACCGCGTCCGGTGGGCGCGCCGGCGCGCTTCTAGAACGCGTTCTAGCCGATGGCCCTCATGTATAGCCGATGCGCGCCGCACCCGGAAGACCTCTGACGGATTGTCAGATACGGGGAGGGCGGGCGAAGGCGCGGACGTGCCGCGGTGCGGTGCCGCCCGGCGGACCGTGACATTTGTCAGGGCGGATCCCGCACATTCGCACCTGCCGCCCGGCGGCGGACGTCCGTAGCGTCATGGGCACGACGCCGGTGGGGCGTCGTCCGAGGACGAGCACGGCCGGCGCGGCGAGCGCGCCGGCGCAACGGGGAGGGCGGCCATGACGGGGACGGCGGTGCCGGGAGGCACGGCGGTGGGATTCTCCGGGGTGACCCGGAACTACGGCGCGGTGCGTGCCGTGGCCGGGCTGGACCTGGAGATCGCCCAGGGCGAGACGGTGGCACTGCTCGGGCGCAACGGCGCGGGCAAGTCCACCACCATCAGCATGCTGCTGGGCCTGCTGCCGCCCAGCTCGGGCACGGTGCGGCTGTTCGGCGACGAGCCGGAGGCGGCGGTGCGGGCGGGCCGGGTGGGGGCGATGCTCCAGGACGGCAAGCCCATCCCCCGGGTCACCGTCCGCGAGTTGGTCGGCTTCGTCGCCGCCACGTACCCGAACCCGATGGAGGTCTCCGAAGCCCTGGGGCTGGCCGGCCTCGCCGACTTCGGCGGGCGCCGGATCGACCGGCTCTCGGGCGGCCAGGCGCAGCGGGTCCGGTTCGCGGTGGCGCTGGCCGGCAACCCCGAGCTGCTGGTGCTCGACGAGCCCACGGCGGCGCTGGACGTGGAAGCGCGCCGGGCGTTCTGGCACGCCATGCGCGGCTATGCGCGGCGCGGCAACACCATCCTGTTCTCCACCCACTATCTGGAGGAGGCGGACGACAACGCCGACCGGATCGTGGTGATCGACCGCGGCCGGGTGGTCGCGGACGGCAGCGGCGAGGCGGTCAAGCGGCGGGCCGGCGGCTCGCTGGTCTCCTTCGACCTCGCGGGCGCGGGCACCGGCGCACTGTCCGGGCTGCCCGGCGTGACCGCCGTGGAGATCCGCGGCGACCGCGCCCTGCTGCGGACGTCGGACTCCGACGCGACGGTGCGGGCGCTGGCCCACCTGGACCTCATCCGCGGCCTCCACGTCTCCCCCGCCAGCCTGGAGGATGCCTTCCTCCTACTGACCGGCGCACCGGACGCCGACGACGACACCGGCGGCGCGACGGGCCGCGGTGCCACGGACCACGGCGCCGTGGGCGCCCGTACGCCCGCCGCCCACGGCGCGCTGCCCCCGAAGGAGACGGTGTGATGCTCGACTACCTCCGCCTGGAAGTGCGCCGCACGCTGCGCGACAAGGGCTTTGTGATCTTCGGTGTCGGGATGCCGGTGCTGATGTACCTGCTGTTCACCAAGATCGGCGCGGGCCCCGGTGGCGCGCCGATGGCGTGGAAGGTCTCCTCGATGGTCGGCCTGGCCGCGTACGGCGGGCTGGGCGCGGCGATCGGGGTGGGCAACGGCCTCGCCGAGGACCGGAGCCTGGGCTGGCTGCGGCAGCTGCGGATCACCCCGCTGGGCCCGGTCCAGGTGGTGGTGGCCCGCGGACTGGCCGGGACGGTGACGGTGCTGCCGGCCATCGGGGCGGTGCTGCTGGTGGGCGCGCTGGTCAACGGCATACGGCTGGCGGCCTGGCAGTGGGCCGCGCTGGTCGTGCTGCTCTGGCTGGGGACCGCGCCCTTCACCCTGCTCGGTCTCGGCAACGGCTACCGCCTCTCCTCGCAGACCACCGGACTGGTCAACACCGGCTGCCTGCTGCTGCTCTCGCTCGTCGGCGGCCTGTGGTTCCCGGCCGACGCGTTCCCCGGCTGGCTGCGCGCGCTGTCCTCCTGGACGCCCGCCAACCGCTTCGCCGATCTGGGGCTGAGCATCACCCGCGGCGGCGCGCCGGGGCTGACGACGGTGGCGGTGCTGGCCGCCTGGCTGGCACTCTTCGGCGGTTACGCGGTGTACGCGTACCGCCGGGCGGCCCGCTCGGTGTGAGGGACGGCGTGAGGCAGATGGCACAGCGGCGGACACGGGGCGCGAAGCCCGGGGGCGGCAACGGCGGCAGCGGCAACGGCTGCAGCGGCGACGAGGGGCAGGGGTCGTGCGCGACGGTGCCGAAGTGGGCCGAGCGGCAGATGAAGGGCCCCAACCGGTACACCTTCCTGCCCTGGCTGCTGATGGGACTGGGCGCGTTCTCCAACATCATCCACGGCAGGACCGACCACCCGGTGCTGGCCGGCGCCGGACTCCTGGCCTTCAACTCCCTCTACGTCAGCGTCGTCTTCGCCTCCTTCAACCCCCGCAGGCGCGACACCCGCTACCCGCTCTACGCCCTCGGCGCGCTGACCGCCGTCACCTTCGCCATCGCGCTCGGCTTCCGCGGTGACTGGTTCCTCTTCTTCCCGCTGCTGTCGCTGGCCTCCGGTACGGTGCGCGCGCTGCGCGGCAGGCCCCTCGGCGTCTGGCTGATCGCGATCAGCGGCGCGGCCGGCTTCCTGTCCGGCCAGGTCGACCACAGCGTGTCGGGCTCGGTCGGCATCGGCTACGCCACGTTCCTGTCCGGCATGGTGACGGCGACGGTCCTCAGCCTCTTCGACACGATCCAGGAGCTGCGCACCACCCGTCAGGAACTGGCGCGCAGCGCCGTGGAGCGGGAGCGGCTGCGGTTCTCCCGCGATCTGCACGACCTGCTGGGCCACACCCTGTCCGTGGTGGTGGTCAAGGCCGAGGCGGTCCGCCGGCTGGCGCCGCGCAACCTCGATGCCGCGCTGGCCCAGGCCGCCGACATCGAGGCGGTCGGCCGGCAGGCGCTGACCGAGATCCGCGAGGCGGTCACCGGCTACCGCGAGGGCAGCCTCAGCACCGAGCTGGACCGGGCCCGTTCGGCGCTGGAGGCGGCCGGTGTCGACCCCGTCGTACGAGTGTCCGGGCCGCCGCTGCCCGCGCAGGCCGAGGCGCTGCTGGGCTGGGTGGTCCGCGAGGGCGTGACCAACACCGTGCGGCACAGCGGCGCCACCCGCTGCGAGATCGCGCTGCACGCCGACGACGACCGGGCCCGGCTGACGATCACGGACGACGGCCGCGGTCCCGTAGGCTCCGGTTCCGGAGCGCCCGACGGTGCCGCCGGTACGCGGGGCCGCTCGGCCGACCCGGCCGACCCGGCCGACGGCAACGGCCCCGGCCCGGTGGGCGGTACGGGCCTGAAGGGGCTGGCCGAGCGGCTGGCCGCGGCGGGCGGCACGCTGCGCAGCGGTCCCGACGGCCGGCGCGGTTTCCGCGTGACCGCCGAACTGCCGGTGGGCGCGGGCGACATGGCGGATGCGGAGGAGTTGACCAGGTGATCAGGGTCCTGCTGGCGGAGGACCAGGGAATGATGCGGGGCGCGCTGGCGCTGCTGCTCGACCTGGAGGAGGACATGGAGGTCGTCGCCCAGGTCCCGGCGGGCGACCAGATCGTCGACGCGGCGCTGGCCGCCCGGCCCGATGTGGCGCTGCTGGACATCGAACTCCCGGGCCGCAGCGGGCTGGACGCAGCCGCCGACCTGCGCGCGCAGCTGCCGTCGTGCAAGGTGCTGATCGTGACGACGTTCGGCCGGCCCGGCTATCTGCGCCGCGCCATGGAGGCCGGGGCGTCCGGCTTCCTGGTGAAGGACGGGCCGGTGGAGGACCTGGCGGCGGCGATCCGCCGGGTCCTCGCCGGTGAGCAGGTCATCGACCCCGGGCTGGCCGCGGCGGCGCTGAGCGCCGGCCCCAATCCGCTGACCCAGCGCGAACGCGATGTGCTCACCGCGGCCGTGGACGGTGCGACGGTCGCCGATATCGCCGGCCGGCTGCACCTCTCCCAGGCCACCGTCCGCAACTACCTCTCGGCGGCCATCGGCAAGACCGGCACCCGCAACCGCATGGAGGCCGTACGGGCGGCCCGCCGCAACGGCTGGCTGTAGCCGCGGGCCGTACCGGGCACGCGGCCCCCGGCCGGGCGGTCACCCCTGGGCGGCCCCGGCCCGGCGGCGCGGCAGGGCGAGCAGCATCAGCACGATGGACGCCGCCAGCACGATCGCGCCGGAGCCGAAGGCGAGCCCGTAGCCGCTCGCCAGCGCCGTCCGGCCGTGCCCCTCGGCGATCCGGGCGGCGGCGATGGTGGAGAGGACCGACAGGCCCAGCGCGCCGCCCATTTGACGGGAGGTGTTGATCAGGCCGGAGACCAGGCCCTGGTCGGCCGGGTCCGCGCCGGAGGTGGCGATGGCGGCGGTCGGTGTCGCGGTCAGTCCGGCGCCCAGCGCCATCAGGACGCCGGGGCCGAGGATCGTGCCGAGGTACGTCCCGTGGGCGGTCATCGTGCTCTGCCACAGCATGCCGGAGAGCGAGATCGCCGCACCGGTGACGGCCAGCGTCTTGGCTCCGACCCGGTTCATCAGCCGCGGCGCGAGCTTCGAGCCCAGCACGATGCTCAGCGAGTGCGGGATGAAGGAGAGCCCGGCCTCAAGTGGCGTGTAGGAGAGGACGTTCTGGACGTAGAGGGACAGGAAGTACCACATGGAGAACATCGCGGCGCCGGCCAGCACCATCGCCGCGTTCGCCGACGAGACCGAGCGCAGCCGGAAGAGCCCCAGCGGCATCAACGGGGCCTTGGTGCGCGCCTCGACGGCGACGAAGGCCGCGACCACCAGGAGCCCGGCGGCCAGCGGCAGCAGCGCGGCGGCCGACCCCCAGCCGTGCGTCTCGGTCTGCACGATCCCGTAGGCCACCAGCCCGAGCCCGCAGGTCACCAGCAGCGCGCCGGGCACGTCCAGCCGCCGCGTGGCACCCTGCCGGCTCTCGGTGAGCCAGGTCACCGCCCCGGCCAGGACCAGCGCCCCCACCGGCACGTTGATCAGCAGCACCCAGCGCCACGACAGGTACTGGGTGAGCACCCCGCCGACCAGGCCGCCCACCGCGCCACCGCCCGCGCCCACCGCGGTCCAGGTGGCGATGGCGCGGGTACGGGCCGGGCCGGCCGGGAACGACGTGGTGAGGATGGTCAGCGTCGCCGGGGAGAGCACCGCCGCGCCGACGCCCTGGACGGTGCGGGCCGCGATCAACTGCCAGGGCTGCTGGGCGAGTCCGCCGGCCAGGCTCGCGACGGTGAAGAGCGCCAGCCCGAGGACGAAGATCCGCTTGCGGCCGAAGAGGTCGGCGGCCCGGCCGCCGAGCAGCATGAAGCCCGCGAAGGTGATCACGTAGGCATTGACGATCCACTGGAGGCCCAGCTCCGACAGTCCCAGGCCGGAACGCATGGCGGGCAGGGCCACGTTCACGACGGAGACGTCCAGGACGACCAGGAACTGCCCGGCGCAGACCAGCAGCATCACCAGCCAGGACGGCGCCGCCGCCCGGCGTGCGGCGGCGGACAGCGTGGAAGGGGTGGCTATCGGGGGCATGCGGACCATGCTCGCACTCGCCGCGCGCCCGGCGCATCGGGATATCGGTGCATCGGACATCTGTCGCACGGCCTAGTCCCGGAGGCGTAGGACGCGCCTGCCCGCTTCCCCTCCCCTGCCCCTCTCTCCCCTCCCCTCAATCCCTTCCCCTCCCCTCACCTCCGCAGCAGCGTCACCACCGCCGCGCCGCCCAGCCCGATGTTGTGGGCCAGCCCGACCCGGGCGCCGGGCACCTGGCGCTCGCCCGCCGTTCCGCGCAACTGCCATACCAGTTCGGCGGTCTGGGCCAGGCCGGTCGCGCCCAGGGGGTGGCCCTTGGAGATCAGGCCGCCGGACGGGTTGACCACCCAGCGCCCGCCGTAGGTCGTGGCGCCGTCGGCGACCAGCTTCCCCGCGTCGCCGTCCGCGCACATGCCCAGCGCCTCGTACGTCAGCAGCTCGTTGATGGAGAAGCAGTCGTGCAGCTCGATGACGTCGACGTCCTCGATACCGAGGCCGCCGTCCGCGTAGACCTGCCGGGCCGCGGCCCGGGACATCGGCTTGCCGACGACGTCGATGCAGGAACCGGAGACGAAGCTCGCCTCGGTGTCCGTCGTCATGGCCTGGGCGGCGATCTCCACCGCCCGGTCCGCCAGGCCGTGTTCGCGTACGAAGCGCTCGGAGGCGAGCACCGCCGCCGCGGCGCCGTCGGAGGTCGGCGAGCACTGGAGCTTGGTCAGCGGGCGGTGGACGGTCCGGGCCGCGAGGACCTCCTGGACCGTGTGGACGTCCTGGAACTGCGCGTAGGGGTTGTGCGCGGAGTGCCGGTGGTTCTTCGCGCCGACCGCGGCGAGCTGTTCGGTCGTGGTGCCGTACCGCTCCATGTGCTCGCGGGCCGCGTTGCCGAAGATCTGGGCGGTGGGCGGGGTCGCCTCGAAGCCGTGGGCGGCGGCCATCACCCCGTAGTGGCGGGCCACCGGAGAGGTCGCGAAGCCTCCGCCGTCCGCACCGGCGCCGAGTGCGCCCCGCTTCATCTTCTCGAAGCCGAGGGCCAGCACGCAGTCGTTGAGGCCGGCGGCGACGAACTGACGGGCCATCATCAGTGCGGTGGAGCCGGTCGCGCAGTTGTTGTTGACGTTGTAGACGGGGACGCCGGTCAGCCCGAGTTCGTAGACGGCGCGCTGGCCGGCCGTCGAGGGCTGGTAGCAGTAGCCGACCGGCACCTGCTCGACCGCCTCGTAGCCGATCCCGGCGTCCGCGAGGGCCGCGCCGCCCGCCTCCTTCACCATGTCCCAGTACTGCCAGTCGCGGGTCTCGGGCTTCTCGAACCGGGTCATCCCGACGCCGACGATGTACGCCTTGCCAGCCATGCGAATCCTCCTGGGGTCAGATGAGGGGGCGGGGCTCCGGATCCCGCGGCAGGCCCAGCAGCCGTTCCGCGACGACGTTGCGCTGCACCTGGGTCGTCCCGCCGGCGATGGTCAGGCAGCGGGACATCAGGAAGCCGTGCAGGGCCCGTTCGCCGGCGCCCTCGCGTACCGCGCCGGCCGGGCCGAGGAGTTCCAGCGCCAGTTCGGCGACCTTCTGCTGGTGGGCGGTCTGCACCAGCTTGCGGATGCCGGCGCCGGGGCCCGGCTCCAGGCCCGACACCTGCTGGAGCGTGGTGCGCAGCCCGATGCAGGCCAGCGCATGCGCCTCGGCGGCCAGCGCACCGACGCGCGCCCGCACCGACGCGTCCAGTCCGGCGGAGCGGTCGAGGAGTTCCTCGAGCCCGGTGTCGAAGGTCAACTGGTCGGCCATGTGGACGCGTTCGTTGTCCAGGGTGGTGCGGGCGACCCGCCAGCCGTCGCCGGCCCCGCCGACCACCGCGTCGGCCGGCAGCAGCACGTCGTCGAAGTAGACCTCGTTGAAGAGGGCGTCCCCGGTGATCTCCTTGAGGGGGCGGACGTCGATCCCGGGTGCCTTCATGTCGACGAGGAAGAACGTCAGGCCGCGGTGCCGGGGCGCGTCCGGGTCGGTGCGGGCGAGCAGGATGCCGTGGTCGGCCCACTGGGCGGCCGAGGTCCAGACCTTCTGGCCGTTGATCCGCCAGCGACCGCCCTCGGCCGGCGTCGCGCGGGTGCGCAGCGACGCCAGGTCCGAGCCGGCCTCCGGCTCGGAGAAGAGCTGGCACCACAGGAGGTCGCCGCGCAGCGTCGGCGGCAGATAGCGCCGCTGCTGGGCGGCGGTTCCGTGGGCGAGGAGCGAGGGGACCACCCAGGTGGCGATGCCGAGATCGCCGATCCGGACGCCGGCGGCGGCCAGTTCCTGCTGGATGGCCAGCTGCTGGACGGGGCCCGCGCCCAGTCCGTAGGGCTCGGGGAGGTGGGGTGCGGCATAGCCGGTGGGGGCCAGGGCACGGCGCACGGCGGCCGGGTCCAGGCCGCGGACCCCGCCGACGACGCCCCGGGCCTGCTCCCGGAACGCGTCCGCCGCGGCGGGGAGTTCGAGCCGGAGCGCGCGGCGGGCGCCGGCGGCGGCGTGGCGGGCGGCCCGCAGCCGGTGGCCGTCGCCGCCGCCGAGGAGCTGGCGGGCGGTGACCGCGCGGCGCAGATGGAGGTGGGCGTCGTGCTCCCAGGTGAAGCCGATGCCGCCGAGGATCTGGATGCAGTCCTTGGCGCAGCCGACCGCGGCGTCCAGGGCGGTCGCGGTGGCCAGCGCGGCGACCAGCCCGCGCACCTCCGGCGGTTCGTCCAGCGCGCGGGCCGCGTCCCAGACCAGCGCACGGGCCTGCTCGCAGCGTACGAGCATGTCGGCGCAGAGGTGCTTGACGCCCTGGAACTGGCCGATCGGGCGGCCGAACTGCTCGCGCACCGCGGCGTGTTCGGCGGCGGTGTGCACCGCCCAGGCGGCGGTGCCGCAGCCCTCCGCGGCGCTCAGCACGCCGGCCAGGTCGCGGACCAGGGCGCCGTCGAGCGCCAGCCGCCGGCCGCCGGGGACCGCCACGCCGTCCGCGCGCACCTCGGCGACCGGCCGCGTGGGGTCGGCGCTGTCGTGGGCGCGGACGGCGAGGAGGTGGGCGTCGACGGCGAGCCAGACCTCGTCGGCCGAGCCTTCTGCGCTTTCCGCGCTCTCCGCGGCCAGCACGAGCAGATCGGCGTCGGCGCCGGCCAGGACCGGTGGCGCGGTGCCGTCGAGGACATGGCCGTCGGCGTCCGCCGCGGCGGTGAGCGAGCCGGCGCCGAGGGCGACGGCGGCGGTGCGTTCGCCGGTGGCCAGGGCCCGTACGAGGTCCCGGGGCGCGCCGCCGCGGTGCAGCAGTTCGGCGGCGAGGACGGTGGGCAGATAGGGCCCGGGCAGCGCGGCACGCCCGAACTCCTCCAGGACGACGGCGAGATCGAGCAGGGTGCCGCCGCCTCCGCCGTCGGCCTCCGGGAGGTGCGGGGCGAGCAGGCCCTGGGCGGCGAGCCCGTCCCAGTACGCGGGCCGGCCGGGGCGCAGGGGCGCGGCGTCGAGGAGTTTGCGCACCTCGCCGGGCGGCACGGTGCGGGCGGCCCAGCCACGGGCCGCCTCGGCCAGGTCACGGTGGTCTCGCGTGATTCCGATGCCCATGGCGGGCAGAGTAGAACACGTTTCAATCTGATGGAAGGTCAGACGGCGGCGGAAGGGCGGACGCCGCGCGGACGGCGGAGGCGAAAGCGGTCCGGACCGGACGGGAACGGTTCGGAGCGGATCAGAGCGGATCGGAACGGCACGGATGCGCACCGGAAACAGTCCGGTGAATTCCCGTACGGACCGTTCCGCTATTCCGTTCGCCCGCCGGCTCCGCCGCGCCCGGCAGGCGAATTCGCGGCATTCCCGGGCCCCACCGCGCACGCGGCAAACACCCGCCGGCGAAACGTCCGGCCGGCGAAATGGGAACCCCCGTTCCGATATCGCTCCCGGCATACGGCACGATGAGCCACTGACCGCCGCCGCACACCAGGAGGATGCGCATGACCGCCCCCACGGCTCCGACAGCACCCCGGCCGGAGATTCTCGCCGCGTTCGAGGCGGCGAAGGGCTTCATGCCGGCGGACGAAGGGCTCGCGCTGTACGCGGCGGCCACCGAGGCGGCGGCGCTCGGGCTGCCGCTCGTGGAGGTCGGCACCTATTGCGGGCGCTCCACGATCCTGCTCGCCGACGCCGCCCGCGCGGCCGGCGTGACGGCCGTCACCGTGGACCACCACCGGGGCAGCGAGGAGCAGCAGCCGGGCTGGGAGTACCACGACCCCACGGTCGTCGACCCGGTGGTCGGGCGGATGGACACCCTGCCCACCTTCCGCCGCACCCTGCACGCCGCGGGCCTTGAGGACCACGTGATCGCCCTGGTGGGCCGGTCGCCGCAGGCCGCGGCCCTCTGGCAGGCGCCGGTGGGCCTGGTCTTCATCGACGGCGGGCACACCGACGAGCACGCCACCGCCGACTACGAGGGCTGGGCCCCGCACGTCGCGCCCGAGGGCCTGCTGGTCATCCACGACGTCTTCGCGGACCCGGCGGACGGCGGCCAGGCCCCGTACCGGATCTACCGCAGGGCCCTGGCGTCCGGCGCGTTCACCGAGGTCGCGGTGCACCGCTCGCTGCACGTCCTGCGCCGCACCGGCCCCGGAATCTGAGCGGGCTACCATCGCGAACGTGTCGAACGGCAGCAGCTTCCCCCCGCCCCGGCGCCTGCGCGGCACCCTGCTGATCGCGCTGGCCGCCGTGGTCGCCGTCGGCGCCGCGGGCTGGCTGGCCTGGCGGTCACCGGGCGGCGGACGGCCGCACGCCGGGACGTCCGCCGCCGGCTCCCCGGCACCCGACGGCAAGGGCGGCACGGCAGGCCCCTCCGCACACCCGGGCAACCCGCACGGCAGCCTCAAGGGCAGGACGGTGCTGCTCGACCCCGGCCACAACCCGACCAACCACGACCACACCGCGCAGATCGCCCGCCTCGTGGACATCGGCAACGACCGCAAGGAGTGCGACACCACCGGCACCTCCACCGACGACGGCTACGCCGAGGCGTCCTTCAGCCTCGACGTCGCCCGGCGCGCCCGGACGCTCCTCCGGGCGGAGGGTGCCAAGGTCGTCTTCACCCAGGACGGCGACCGGCCATACGGCCCGTGCGTGGACGAGCGCGCCGCCATCGGCAACGCCGCGCACGCCGACGCCGCGGTCTCCATCCACGCCGACGGCTCGGCCGTGGGCAACCGCGGCTTCCACGTCATCCTCCCGGCCCGGGTGCAGGCCGGCGCGGCCGACACCTCCGCGATCACCGGCCCCTCGCGGGACCTGGGCGAGCGGCTGGCCGGGCGGTTCGTGGCGGCGACCGGAAGCGCCCCGTCCAATTACGTCGGCCACGGGACGGGCCTCGACACACGCTCCGACCTCGGCGGTCTCAACCTGTCGACGGTGCCGAAGGTCTTCATCGAGTGCGGCAATATGCGCGACCCCAAGGACGCCGCGGAATTGGCCGACGCCCAGTGGCGGCAAAAAGCGGCCCGCGGGATCACGGAGGGCATTACGGACTTCCTGACGCGCTGACCGGACTTTCTCGACACGTCCCGTACCGGCGCGCCGCCTGCTCCGCCATCGTGATTGCCGCGCCGATACCGGCGGGACGATCCACAGGATTCGGGGCTAGGTTCCCCTTTACCATGGGGTGCCACCGCCGTGCCTCGCACCGCGCGCCAGCGACAGCGTCGACCGGAAACGCGACGTCGACCAGAACACGAAACCGACAAAGGACCTTTACGTGAACATCCGCTCCCTCAGTCGAGGCGATGGCGTGGTGATCGGAGCAGCGGTGCTGCTGTTCATCGCCTCGTTCCTCAGCCTCGACTCGTCCGGCGTCATGAACGCCTGGCAATCGCTGCACCTGCTGATGAGCATCTTCCTCGCGGGTGTCATCGCCGCCGCGCTGATCGTGGTGGCCCGGTCGCTGCCGCATCCGCGCAAGGTCGCCGGGCTGGACCTCGGTCAGTTCGGTACGGCGCTGGCCATCTTCGCCGCCTGGACCGCGTTCTGGGCGCTCATCGACAGCACGGGACCGGGCGCCGGCCTGATCCTCGGCCTGCTCGGCAACCTGGTCCTGGCGGGCGCCGCCGTGGCCACCCCGCTCGTCCCGCAGCTCCAGGCCGCACTGGTCAGCGCCCCCCGGCCGCAGGTCGCCCCGTACGGCGGCGCGGCGGGCGCCACCCAGGGATACGGCTACCCGGGCGCCCAGCAGCAGGGCGGCTACGGCTACCCGTCCGCCCAGCAGCCGCAGGCCGGCCAGACCTACGGCCAGCAGGCCCCGGCCGCGGACGCCACGGCAGGCGGCGCTGCCGGCGCCACCCAGGCCGCCGGCAGCCCGGCCGACTTCGCGCCGTTCTGGTTCGCGGTACCAGTCGCCCGCCCGCTGTACAGCGAGGAGGGCAGCCCGTCGCCGATCGCCGAACTGGCGCCCGGCACCTGGTATCTGGCGGTGGAACAGCGCGGCCAGGCGCTGATCGCGCAGACCCAGGACGGCCGGCGCGGCGTCCTCCAGGACACCACCGGCATCCAGCGCGGCTGACGCCCGTCACCCGCACCGCGGTCCTTCCGGCCCCCGGCCGGGCGGCCCCTCGCCCTCCAGGGCGGGGGGCCGTTGCCATGTCCGCGGCACGGCCGTACAGTTCGCCGGACCGCACGAGTACCTGACACCACATCAGATGACTCACCGTCGGAGGGCGGGCACCATGCGACTCGGTCTGGCACTCGGCTACTGGGGGCGCGGCCCCGACCCCCGGCATCTCGAACTCGCCCGCGAGGCCGAGCGCCTGGGCTACGACTCGGTGTGGACCGCGGAAGCCTGGGGCTCGGACGCGTTCACCGCGCTCACCTGGATCGCCGCGCACACCTCCCGCATCAAACTGGGCACCGGCATCGCCCAGATGGCAGCCCGCACCCCCACCGCCACCGCGATGCACGCCCTCACCCTCGACCACCTCTCCGGCGGGCGGATGCTGCTCGGCCTGGGGCTGTCGGGCCCGCAGGTCGTCGAGGGGTGGTACGGACGGCCGTTCCCCAAGAGCCCGCTGACCGCCACCCGCGAATACGTGGACGTGGTCCGCCAAGTCCTGCGCCGGCAGGGCCCGGTGGAGCTGGACGGGCGCTTCCACGCGCACCCGTACCGCGGCCCGGACGGCACCGGCCTCGGCAAGCCCCTCAAGCCCATCACCCATCCGCTGCGCACCACGCTCCCCGTCCTCCTGGGCGCCGAAGGCCCCCGGAACATCGCCCAGACCACCCGGATCGCGGACGGCTGGCTGCCGCTGTACTGGTCGCCGGCCCGCACCGAGGTCTACCGGGAGTCGCTGGCGAACGCCCCGGACGGCTTCCTGATCGCCCCCATGGCGCGCGCCGCGGTCTGCGACGACCTCGCCGAGGGGCTGCTCCCCGTCAAGGCGATGCTCGGCTTCTACATCGGCGGCATGGGCCACGCGGCCAGGAACTTCCACGCCGACCTGATGGCGCGGATGGGGTACGAGGAGGAGGCCCGCCGGATCCAGGAGCTGTTCCTCCAGGGCCGCAAGGAGGAGGCGGTACGCGCCGTACCCGACGCCTTCGCGGACGAGATCTCACTGATCGGGCCGCGCGAACGCATCGCGGAACGGCTGGAGTTGTGGCGCAAGGGGCCGGTCACCGACCTCCTGGTGACCGCCCCGGACCTGGGCACGTTGCGGGTGTTGGCGGAGCTGAACGCTGCGCTTGGCTGACCTCCCACGTTTTCGGCTGTCCCACCGTTCCGCTGCGCTTTGCCTGCTTCCCACGTTGCCGGGTGCGGCGCCGTTGCTCCCCCACTGCCTGAAGGGCGTGGGAGGTACCCCCACGCGGCGGGCGGGGCCGCTGCGCGGGGCTGTCGGGGTGCGGTGACGGGCCTCCGGGGCAGGGTGTCCGGACTGCTTCGATTTACGTCCGGACACCCTGCCCCTCCGGCCCGTCCCCTCCCGTGAGTGGGGGGAAATTCGGTGGGTGGGGGCTGGTGTAGGTGGCCGGTACCTCAGTCGAAGGACGCGTAGGACAGCCAGCGGTCGAGCAGCGGGCGGTCGCCCAGCACCTCGACCCGGTCGCTGTCGGCGGGCAGCCTGCGGTAAATGACGGCCAGCAGGTCGGTGAGCGGGCCGCGGAGCGCGACCGCGGCCTTCTCGTGGGCGCGGCGGTGGACGAGCCGATCGCCGGTGAGGTCGAGGAACCACTCGGCGTTCAGAGCGGGCGGGACGTCGGTGGCGTGCAGGTGCAGCGTCCGGCCGGGCCCGAACAGGCCCTCGGCGCGCTCCGCCCAGCGCTCGGCCGCCGCCGGCAGGGCGCACACCTGGAGCCACTCGTCGATGCAGTCGGCGGCGATCTCTGCGGCGACCTCGTAGCCGGCGCCGGTGGTGAGCGCGGCGTCGGCGCGGTGGACCACCGTCTCGTGAGTCATCCGGCGGGCCCAGAACCCGGCCCGGTGGTCCGACGCCCAGGACCAGACGGCGGTGTCGGGGCCGGCCTCGCGCAGCGCCGCCACGGTGCGCTCGGCTCCCTCCGCCAGCCAGGCGTCGAGTGCACCGGGAGTCTCGTCCGCCGGACCGTCGGCGCCGGGGACGGTGGCCGGGTCGATCCCGGCGGTGGCGCGGGTGGCGACCAATTGCCCGGCCCAGCGGTGCGCGCCACCGAGGTGTCGGGCGAGGTCGGCCAGGGTCCAGTCGGGGCAGGTCGGCACCGCGGCGGAGAGGTCGGCGCCGCGCAGCGCCGCGCGGAACTCCCCTGTCTCGGCGAGGAGTTCCGCGCAGTAGCGTTCGTGGTCGAGCGAGCCCTGGAGGCGGACGGGCGGGGGCTGGTGCGGTTCCTGGAGAGTCATGGGCCGCACCGTACTGCGCGCCCCGGTGCCTCAGCCTCCCAATTGCGAGGTGCTCGGCACCTGGTCCTTCACCTCGGCGCCGTTCTTCTTGCCCGCGTCCTTGACGTTGTTGATGACGTTCTGGAACTGGTCGACGTCGCCGGTGCCGGCCTCGCCCTTGCGCAGCTTGGTGCCCAGGTCCTTCAGCGACTCGATGCCGCTGGTGAGCGGGGCCAGCGCCTTGGAGAGCGCGGGGTCGCCCTGGGCGTTGCGCACCGCGGCCTTGAGGCGGTTGTAGGTGAAGACCCCGGCCAGGCCCGCCTTGACCAGGGCGGTCTTGCGGCCCTGGGCGCCCTTCTTGAAGGTGCCCGCCTTGTACGGCTTGACGATCCACTGGTAGGTGGCGCCGGCCGCCAGCCCGGCGTTGGCGACGAAGCGGGTCTTGGCGAACTTCTGCTTCTCGAACGAGCTGGTGGGGCTGGGGCTCGGGCTGGCGCTGGCGCCGGGCGAAGCGGAGGAGCCGCCCTTGTTCTTGCTGCAGGCCACGGCGCCCACGGTCAGGCTGCACGCCAGCAGCAGCGCGACGACGGCCCGGCGGAGGGCCGCGTGGTTGCGGGTGGGGGACGACTGGACGGTCACGGCGCGCCTCCGGTGGGCTGGGGTGGGCTGGGGAGCATTCGTCCGCAGCCTGACCCGCCCACCGGAGGGCCGCCACCGGGAACCGGCCGTATGGGGGTGCCCGGTGCCGGCCCGCGCCCGTACGGGGGAGGGCTACCGGCAGCAGTCCGGGGCGAGCCCGGACGGCAGCCGCTCACCGCCGAAGACCGCCGTGGTGGCTTCGTCGCCGCCCAGGGCGGCCACCGCCAGCAGCAGCGAACCGGCCGTCCAGGAGGTCAGCTCCCGCGGCCAGATCGCGTCGTCGTCGAAGACGTAGCCGGTCCAGTACATCCCGTCCTCGGCGCGCAGGTGCTGGATCCACTTCAGGATCTGCACCGCCCGCTCGGACTCCCCCATCGCCCAGAGCGCCAGCGCCAGTTCGGCGCTCTCGCCGCCGGTGACCCAGGGGTTGGGCAGCACGCAGCGCACTCCCAGGCCCGGTACGACGAAGCGCTCCCAGTCCGCGTCGATCCGCTCCCGGGCCGCCGCGCCGCGCACCGCGCCGCCCAGGACCGGGTAGTACCAGTCCATGGAGTAGCGGGACTTGTCGAGGAACCGCTCCGGGTGGTGGCGTATCGCGTGCCCCAGGCGGCCGACCGCCAGTTCCCAGTCCGGCTGCGGCTCCTCGCGCTGCTCGGCGAGCGCCAGCGCGCAGCGCAGCGCCTGGTAGACGGAGGACGAGCCGGTCAGCAGCGCGTCGTCGACGGGGGTGCCGTCGTCCTCGCGCTTCCAGCCGATCTCGCCGCCGGGCTGCTGGAGTTCCAGCACGTACTCGATCGCCGCGTGGACCGCGGGCCACATCCGGTCGAGGAAGGTCTCGTCCCCGGTGGACAGGTAGTGGTGCCAGACGCCGACCGCGATGTACGCGCAGAAGTTGCTCTCCCGGCCGCGGTCGGTGGGCGCCGCCGCGTCGCCGTCGGCGTAGGCCGCGTACCAGGAGCCGTCCGGGTTCTGGTGCCGGACCAGCCAGTCGTAGGCGGCCTCGGCGCGCTCGTGCTCGCCGGCGGCGTCCAGCGCCATGGCGGCCTCGGTGTGGTCCCACGGGTCGAGGTGGTGGCCGCGGAACCAGGGGATCGCCCCGTCCGCGCGCTGGGTCGCCAGGATGCCGGCGACCGTGCGGGCCGCCTGTTCGGCAGTGAGCACCCCCGGCAGGACCAGCCGTTCGGTACGCCCGGGACTCGTCACTTGGCGGCCCCGGAAGCGGACGCGGTGGTGGACTTGGCCGTCTTGGTGCCCTTGGCGGTGCGCTTGGCGGGCTTCCCGGCAGGCGCCTCGGCCGCCGCCTCTGCCCGAACCTCCGCCTCCGGCAGTCGCGGCTTCGTGGCGTAGGCGACGAAGCTCTTGCCGATGAGCGGGTTGAGCGCCTGCTCGGCGAGCCGGGTGGCCAGCGGCTTCTTCATGATGTCCCAGACCAGCAGCTTGTGGTACGCCTTCACCGGCAGCGCCTGGTCGTTGTCCACGCCGAAGGCGCACTTCAGCCACCAGTACGGGCTGTGCAGTCCGTGCGCGTGGTGGGTGCCGTACGGTTCCAGGCCGGCCTCCCGCATTTTGCCGAGGAGTTCGTCCCCGCGGTAGATGCGGATATGGCCGCCCTCGACCTCGTGGTAGGCGTCGCTGAGCGCCCAGCAGATCTTCTCCGGGCCGTACCGGGGCACGGTGACCGCGATCCGGCCGCCCGGCCGCAGCACCCGGACCATCTCGGCGAGCACGCCCTTGTCGTCCGGGATGTGCTCCATGACCTCGGAGATGATCACGACGTCGAAGCTGTCGTCCGGGAACGGCAGCGCCAGCGCGTCGCCCTCCATGGCGACGGCGGACGCGCCCGCCGGGGCCTCCCCGGCCTCCTTCATCGCGGCGAACCACTTGGCGACCTCGCGGATCTCCTCGCCGTTCTGGTCGAGGGCGACGACCTGCGCGCCGCGCCGGTAGCACTCGAAGGCATGCCGGCCGGCGCCACACCCCAGATCGAGTACGCGGTCGCCCGGAGCGAGCGGGAAACGGGAAAAGTCGACGGTCAGCACAGCGTTCTGCTTTCGTCCGGCGGTGGGTGGCGGTGAGGGCTGCGGTACGGGGTGAACGGCTAGCGGGAAAGGGTGTGGGCGGCGGCCCGGCCGCCCTGGAGGGCGATCGCCTCGCGGTAGCGCTCGGCGGTGCCGATGGCCGCCTGCCGCCAGGTGAAGCGGGACAGCACCCGCTCCCGGCCGGCCGCGCCGAGGCGGCGGCGCAGCGCGTCGTCGCCCAGCAGGCGGAGCAGTCCGGCGGCCAGCGCGCCGGCGTCGCCCGGCGGCACCGCGAGGCAGGTCTCGCCGTCCGGGCCCGCGACCTCGGGGATGGCGCCGCCGGTGGTGGCCAGCAGCGGCGTCCCGGTGGCCATCGCCTCGGCGGCGGGCAGCGAGAAGCCCTCGTAGAGGGACGGGACGCAGGCGATCTGCGCACCGCGGACCAGGTCGACGAGCTCGGCGTCGCTGATGCCCTTGACGAACTCGATGGCGCCGGAGAGGCCGAGCCGCTCGATGGCGGCGGCGACCGGCCCGTCGTCGGCGCGCTTGCCGACGACCACCAGGTGCGCGTCCGGGTTCTCGGTCCGCACCTTCGCCAGCGCCTCGACGAGGTGGATCAGGCCCTTGAGGGGCACATCGGCGCTGGAGGTGGTGACGATCCGGCCCGGCACCTCCGGGACGGCGGCGTCCGGCGAGAAGAGGTCGGTGTCGGCGCCGATGTGCACGACATGGATCCGGTCGGTCCGTACGCCGAGGTCGTCGATGATCTCCTGGCGGGAGGAGCCGGAGACGGTCAGCACCGATGGCAGCCGGCGGGCGACCCGCTTCTGCATGCGGGTGAAGCCGTACCAGCGGCGGACCGAGGCGCGGCGCTTCCAGTCGTGCGCGGCGGCCAGGTCCAGCCGCCGGTCGACGGTGATGGGGTGGTGGATGGTGGTGACCAGGGGGGCGCCGAGCGCGCCGGGGCCGCCGAGCAGGCCGTACCCGAGGGTCTGGTTGTCGTGCACGACGTCGAACCGGCCGCGGTGGGCGGCGAGATGGCGCCGGGCGCGGAGCGAGAACGTCAGCGGCTCGGGGAAGCCGCCGGTCCACATCGTGCCGACCTCAAGGGCGTCGATCCAGTCGCGGTACTCACCGCGCCGGGGCGTGCGGAACGGGTCGGGCTGTCGGTAGAGGTCGAGGCTCGGCAGCTCGGTCAGCGTCACCCCGTCGTCGAGGACGGGATAAGGCTGGGCGCCGATCACCTCGACGGTGTGGCCGAGGCGGGCCAGTTCGCGCGAGAGGTGGCGTACGTAGACGCCCTGTCCGCCGCAGAACGGGTTCCCCTTGTACGTGAGCATCGCGATGCGCAGGGGACGCCCGGGGTCCGTCGGGGCGGAGGCCGAAGCGGCCTCTACCGGGCGGGGCGCGGCTGCCTGGACGGCCTCTGCGGTCACGCTCGGCCCCCTTCTCACTGGACTTTCGCCGGAGCGTAACCGCTGGCGATAATCTAGAACAAGTTGCAGAACCGTATAGCTACTGATCAGTTCGGCGAAGTTCGAATCTACCGGCCGGGAACGGAGCGAGAAGAGCCGCACCAGGTGATTCGCGCCACCACACACCCCCCTGCCATGCTGTGCCGATCGCACCACCGACACTCACCGCATCGCGGATGGAAAGTCACGGAATGGGACATATGACTACGGAATCCAAGGCGGCCCGGCCGGCGCTTCCCGCGAGTCCTCCCCTGACCGAGCGTCAGGAGGCCCGGCGCCGCCGCATCCTGCACGCCAGCGCCAAACTGGCCAGCCGCGGCGGCTTCGACGCCGTCCAGATGCGCGAGGTCGCCGAGTCCTCCGGGGTCGCGCTCGGCACCCTCTACCGCTACTTCCCGTCCAAGGTGCACCTGCTCGTCGCCACCATGCAGGACCAGCTCCAGCACATGCACGAGACGTTGCGCAAGCGCCCCCCTTCGGAGGAGGACCCCGGCGCCCGGGTCGCCCAGACCCTGATGCGGGCCTTCCGCGCGCTCCAGCGCGAACCGCACCTCGCCGACGCGATGGTGCGCGCACTGACCTTCGCCGACCGGTCCGTCAGCCCCGAGGTCGACACCGTCTCCCGGCTGACCACCGCGATCATCCTGGACGCCATGGGCCTGGAGGGCCCGCCCACCCCCGAACAGCTCTCCGCGGTCCGGGTCATCGAGCACACCTGGCACTCGGCGCTGATCACCTGGCTCTCCGGGCGGGCGTCGATCGCCCAGGTGAAGATCGACATCGAGACGGTCTGCCGGCTGATCGACCTCACCACCCCCGGCACCGGGGCGAAGGGCTGAGAACCCTCCACCCCGCGCGCCCCTTCACTCCTCAGGAGGGAAGACCGCCTCCCCGCTCGCCACCGCGGTGATCGTGATCGCCTCGACCGGGCACCCCTCGGCCGCGGCCAGTACGCCCTCCCCGGCGTCCGTCTCCGCCGCCACGGGATGCGACTGGCGGGCCGCGTCCAGGCGGAACCCGTCCGGCGCGGCCCCGACGCACAGCCCGGACCCGATGCAGACCCGCCGGTCCACCGCCACCCGCCAGCGCTCCCCCATCAGGCACCCGCCGGCAGGTGGATCATCTTGTGCTCCAGGTACTCGGCGAAGCCCTCCGGCCCGAACTCCCGCCCGATCCCGGAGTTCTTGTAGCCGCCGAAGGGACCGAGCATGTCGATGCTGAACGTGTTCACCGAGTACGTCCCCGTCCGCACCTGCCGCGCGACCTCGATGCCCCGCTCCACGTCGGCCGTCCACACCGACCCGGACAGCCCGTACTCCGAGTCGTCGGCGATCCGCACCGCCTCCGCCTCGTCCTCGTACGGCAGCAGGCAGATCACCGGCCCGAAGATCTCCTCGCGCGCGATCCGCATCGCGTTGTCGACCTCGCCGAACAGCGTCGGCTCGACATACCAGCCCGTCGGCAGGTCCTTCGGACGCCCGCCGCCCGCCAGCACCTTGGCGCCCTCCTGCTGCCCCAGCGCGATGTAGTCCAGCGACCGCTGCCGCTGACGGCGGGCCACCAACGGCCCGACCTCGGTGGCCGGATCCAGCGGGTCACCGACCCGCAGCGCGTCCGCCGCCGCGGCGAACCGCTCCGCTATCTCGTCGTAGCGGGCGCGCGGCGCGAGGATCCGGGTCTGCGCCACGCACGCCTGCCCGTTGATCATCCAGGCGAACGGCGCGATCCCGGCCACCGCCGCGTCCAGATCCGCGTCCGGCAGGATCACCGCCGCCGACTTGCCGCCCAACTCCAGCGTCACCCGGCTGAGATTGCGGGCCGCGACCTCCATGACCCGCTTGCCGGCCGCCACCGACCCGGTGAACGACACCTTGTCCACGCCAGGGTGCCCGACCAGGTACTCGCTCACCTCCCGGTCGGCCGGCAGGATCGACAGCACCCCCTCCGGCACCCCCGCCTCCGACGCGATCTCCGCGAGCAGATACGCGTCCAGCGGGGTCTCCGGCGACACCTTCAGCACCACCGAGCACCCGGCCAGCAGCGCCGGCGCGAGCTTGGCGGCGGCGGTGAACTGCGGGACGTTCCACGGCACCACGGCCGCGACCACCCCCACCGGCTCCCGGCGGACCAGCAGCGGCCCCAGCACCCCCGCCCGCCGCTCCTCGAACGCGAACCCCCCGGCCACCGTGATCGCCGCGTCCCACACCATCATCGCGGCCAGCGACTGCACCATGACGCCCGAGGTCACCGGCGTCCCGTTCTGCGCGCCGATGACCCGGGCGAACTCCTCGCTGCGCACCGCGAAGGCGTCCTTGATCCGGCTCACCACCGCGATCCGGTCCGCCAGCGGCGCGTTGGCCCACTCCCCCGCCGCGAACGACCGGCGGGCCGCGGCCACCGCCCGGTCGACATCGGCCCGCGACGCGTGCGGAACCCGGCCGATGACCTGTTCGGTGTGCGGTGAGACGACCTCGATCGTGTCCGTACCGGCCGGGTCGACCCACTCACCGCCTATGTAGAGCCTGCCGTGCTCGACGAGGTCGCTCATCTCCGCCGCCTCCCGAAGGTTTCTGACGCTCCATCAGAACTGATACCAGTTCCACTTCCCCGAGTCCACGACACCGCCCCAACTACCCACCCCCCGACCCCACTTCACATCACCTGAAACCCGTTCTAGTTATAGTGACGGCAGGCGACGAGGGGACGGGACATGACACCGCAGGTGATCGACCACAGGGGCGGCGTATGGAGCATCGCCGTCCCCATCCCCGACAACCCCCTCGGCCACACCCTCGTCCACCTCCTGGAAACCGACCGCGGCCCGGTCCTCATCGACACCGGCTGGGACGACCCCGACTCCTGGGACACCCTCACCGCCGGCGTCACCGCCTGCGGCTTCGCCCTCGCCGACATCCACGGCGTACTGGTCACCCACCACCACCCGGACCACCACGGCCTCTCCGCCAAGGTCCGGGAGACCTCCGGTGCCTGGATCGCGATGCACGCCGCGGACGCCGCGGTCGTCCGGCGCACCCGCGAGGCCGAACCGGGCCAGTGGCTCGACTACCTCCTCGCCAGACTCACCGCGGCCGGCGCCCCCGACGACCATCTGGCACCCCTGCGCGAGGCCCGCGCCGCCGGCCGCGGCCGGCGACTCCCCGGCCGCGGGGCCGCCCTCCCCGACCGCGCGATCGCCCCCGGCGAACTCCTCGACCTCCCCGGCCGCCGCCTCCGCGCCATCTGGACCCCGGGCCACACCCCCGGCCACGTCTGCCTGCACCTGGAAGAGGAACACCCCGCCCGCACCCCCGGCTCCGGCCGCCTCTTCTCCGGCGACCACCTCCTCCCCGGCATCACCCCGCACATCGGCCTCTACGAGGACCCCGACGACACCACCACCACGGACCCCCTCGGCGACTACCTCGACTCCCTCGAACGCATCGCCCGTCTCGCCCCCGCCGAGGTCCTCCCCGCCCACCAGTACGCGTTCACCGACGCCAACACCCGCGCAGACCAGCTCATCGCTCACCACGAAGAACGCCTCTCCGACCTGAGAGCACTGCTCCGCGAACCCCGCACCCCTTGGCAACTCGCCACCGCCATGCAGTGGAACCGCCCCTGGGACCAGATCCCCTACGCCTCCCGCAACATCGCCGTCTCCGAAGCCGAAGCCCACCTCCGCCGCCTGGTAAAACTCGGCCACGCCGAACTCCTCCCGGGCAACACCCCGCAGCGGTACCAGGCGGTGTAACCCCCACCACAGGGACGGCCGCCTGCGAGCCAAAGGACACGAGCCGGTATCCGCGACGGTCGGAGCCACCGTCCGACGGTCGGCGACGGCGCAGGGCCGGAGGGATGTACCGGAGTGCGCCCGCAGGACCTGGAGCGAACGCCGGGGCATTCGTCATCCACACACCAGATGCGCCCGCGCCGAGGACGAACTCCGGTGCAGCCCTCCGGCCCCCACCCACCGGACCGCAACCGCAACGAGGCCAGCCCCCACCGGCCGGCAGCCAAGAGCGATCCCCACCACGACATCGGCGTCCCCCCAGCGGAGCGTTAAGGTGTGCGGGACAACTTCATCCGTACCCGATCGGGGGAAGCCGGTGTAAATCCGGCGCTGACCCGCAACCGTGAGCACGGCCGCATACCGCGCAGCCCCGTATGCACCCCGCATGCACCCCGTATGCACCGCCGTACCAGCCGGAGCACCCGTAGGGCACGACCAAGGCTCCCGCCACCGACCCGCCGCCCGAGCGGACGGCCGGTGCGCGGCACCGTCGAGGTATACGGAGCTGAGCCCGGTGCCACCGCGAACCGCCCAACAGGGCGCGCGGCACGGCCGAGCCGCGGCTGCGTACACCGCCGCGAACCGACCCGAGAGGCACCGACCCGATGGCCACCACGGCCCCCATGGCCCCCCTGGCTCCCCAGCCCCCATCGCCGCAGACGCACCCCGTCGCCGCCCGGGCCCCCCGCGCCCGCGCCGCCGCGGCGCTGGCCGCCACGGCCGCACTGGGCACGGTCCTCACCTCGTACACCGCCCCCACCGCATACGCCGCCCCCGCCACGCACACCGCCGCCGACCCGGCCGCGCCCGCCACCCCCGCCAAGCTCCCGCACGGCCTCTACGGCACCAAGGACCCCCAGTACGACGGCGTCTGGCGCCAGTCGCTGGCGCTGCTCGCGCAGCACACGGTCGGGGTGCGGCCCGCGGCGTCGGCCGTCGACTGGCTCGCCGGGCAGCAGTGCGCCGACGGCTCGTTCGCCGCGTTCCGTCCCGACGCCGGCACCGCGTGCGACGCCAAGACGATGCGGGACACCAACCAGACGGCCGCCGCGGTCCAGGCGCTGGCCGCGCTCGGCGGGCACGGCAGCGCCGTGCAAAAGGCCGTCGGCTGGCTGAAGTCCGTCCAGCACGACGACGGCGGCTGGGGCTCGATGGCCGGTTCGGACAGCGACGCCAACTCCACCGCCGTCGTCATCGGCGCGCTCACCGCGGCGGGCGAGCGGCCCGAGTCCGTGACGTCGAAGAAGGACGGCAAGAAGGACGGCAAGAACCCGTACGACGCGCTGCTGGGATTCCAGTTGGGCTGCGACGCGAAGGACACGAAGGACGACGCGCGCGGCGCGTTCGCCTTCCAGCTCAAGGGCGCGGCGCCGAACGCCGACGCGACCGCGGCTGCCGTCACCGGCGCGCTGGGGAAGGGCTTCGTCGTCGACCCGGCCGGCAAGGACGCCACCGCACCGGTCAAGGCACTGACCTGCGGCCAGGACCAGGGCAGCGACGGCGCCAAGGCCGCCAACGGAGCCGACGGGGTCGACGGGGCGGACCGGCGGGCGCGCGCGGCGGACGCCGGCAGCGCGTATCTGGTGGCCCAGCTGGACGCCGACGGCCAGCACCTGCGCTCCGCGATGCCGGGCGCCGAGCAGCAGCCCGACGTGGGCAACACCGCCGCCACCGTGGTGGCGCTGGCGGCCGGTTCGCACGGCGCCGCCGCGCAGAAGCCGCTGCAGTGGCTGGAGAAGAACGCCGCGGGCTGGGCGAAGCAGAGCGGCCCGGCAGCGTACGCCCAGCTGGTGCTGGCCGCGCACGCCACCGGCACCGACCCGCGCTCCTTCGGCGGCACCGACCTGGTGGCCGCCCTCAACGCGACCGGCCCGGCACCGGAGGGCACCGCACCCACCACCCAGGACAAGAACGCCAAGAACGCCAACGACACCGGCGGCGGCATCAGCCCGTGGTGGGTGGTCGGCGTCGGGCTGGCCTTCGGCGCCGGCATCGGCTTCCTGCTCAGCGGCCGCAAGAACAAGAACGCCCTGTGATGCGGGGCAGCCGATGCGGCCGGGGCGCCGCAACTCTGCTGCTGGCCGGGGCGGTCGCCGGGCTGTCCGCCGCGCCCGCGCAGGCGCAGGAGTACCGCTACTGGTCGTTCTGGGAGGCGAAGGGCGGCAGCGGCGGCTCGTGGACGTACGCCACCGAGGGGCCGGCCACGCTGCGGCCGGCCGACGGCGCCGTCGCGGGTTTCCGCTTCACCGTCAGCACCGACTCCGCCAAGGCCGGTACGCCGCGCACCGCCCCCGACTTCGCGGCGATCTGCCGCACCACCCCGGCGAAGCCGGGCAGCAAGCGCATCGGTGTCGCCCTGGACTTCGGCACCGCGGCCGACGCCCCCGCCGGCGAGCAGCCGCCGCCGGCCCGGACGGCGTGTGCCCAGGTGCCCGAGGACGCCTCGGCGGGCGATGCGCTGGCGGCGGTCGCGAAACCGCTGCGCTACGACGCCAACGCGCTGCTGTGCGCCATCGCGGGCTACCCGCGGTCCGGCTGCGCGGAACAGGTCGCCGGCGGATCGAAGGACGGGTCGAAGGACGGAGCGAGGAGCGGGGCGAAGCAGAGCCCCAGCGCATCCGGCACCTCGTCCACAGCGGACGGCGGCCCCGCCGCCGGCCTGCTCGGCGGCATCGCGGCCGTCGTCGTACTGGGCGCGGCCGGCGTGTGGCAGGCCCGCCGCCGGCGCGGATGAGCGCCCCGCAGGCGACCCGTACCACCGCGCTGCACGCGGGCGCCTGGTGGCTGTGGGCGCTCGGCCTGGCGACCGCGGCGTCGCGGACCACCGATCCGCTGCTGCTGGGACTGCTGATCGGCGTGGCCGGCTACGTCGTGGCGGCCCGCCGTACGACCGCGCCGTGGGCCCGCTCGTACGGGGCGTTCGTCAAGCTCGGGCTGCTGGTGATCGGCATCCGGCTGGTGTTCGCGTTCGTGCTCGGTTCGCCGGTTCCCGGTACGCACGTCCTGGTCACGCTCCCCGAACTGCCGCTCCCCGACTGGGCGAAGGGCGTCCGGGTCGGCGGCCGGGTCACCGCGGAGGGCATGGTCTTCGCGGCGTACGACGGCCTGAAGCTGGCCACGCTGCTGATCTGCGTGGGCGCCGCCAACGCGCTCGCCAACCCGGCCCGGCTGCTGAAGTCGCTGCCGGGCGCGCTCTACGAGGCGGGGGTGGCGGTCGTCGTCGCGATGACGTTCGCACCGAACCTGGTCGCGGACGTCCAGCGGCTGCGCGCCGCCCGGCGGCTGCGGGGCCGCCCGGACCGGGGCGCCAGGGCGCTCCTCCAGGTCGGGCTGCCGGTGCTGGAGGGCGCGCTGGAGCGCTCGGTGGCGCTGGCCGCGGCGATGGACGCGCGCGGCTACGGCCGTACCGCCCAAGTGCCGCGCGCCGTACGGCACACCACCTCCGCGCTGACCCTCGGCGGGCTGCTGGGCGTCTGCGCGGGCACGTACGGACTGCTGGGCGACTCCGGCGGCGGCTACGGGCTGCCGCTGCTGCTGGCCGGGCTCGCCGCCGCTCTGGCCGGGCTGTGGCTGGGCGGCCGGCGGTCGGTGCGCACCCGCTACCGGCCCGAGCGGTGGGGCGTGCGCGCCTGGCTGGTGGCCGGTTCGGGCCTCGCCGTCGCCGCCCTCATGATCGCCGCCAACGGCTACGCCCCGGCGGCCCTGCACCCGCCCGCGGTGCCGCTGACCGCGCCGGTGCTGCCGCTGTGGCCGGCGCTGTCGCTGCTGGTGGGGCTGGTGCCCGCAGTGGCCGCGCCGGTACCCGCGCCGGTGCCCGCGGGCGGGGACGGCGGGGCGCGCCGACCGGACCGCGCCAACGGCCCCGCCCGTACGGCCACTTCCGATCCGTCCACGAAGGAGCCCGCCCAGTGATCCGCTTCGAGCAGGTCTCGGTCACCTACGGGGACGCCGCCGCGCCCGCCGTGCGGGGCGTCGACCTGACCGTGCCCGAGGGCGAGTTGTGCCTCCTCGTCGGCCCGTCCGGCGTGGGCAAGTCCACCCTCCTGAACGCCGTGTGCGGGCTCGTCCCGCACTTCACCGGCGGCACCCTGCACGGCCGGGTGACCGTCGACGGCCGGGACACCCGCCACCACCCGCCGCGCGAACTGGCCGATGTCGTGGGCACCGTGGGCCAGGACCCGCTGGCGCACTTCGTCACCGACACCGTCGAGGACGAACTCGCCTACGGGATGGAGTCGCTGGGCCTGGCCCCGGACGTGATGCGCCGCCGCGTCGAGGAGACCCTGGACCTGCTGGGCCTGGCGGAGCTGCGCGACCGGGCCATCGGCACGCTGTCGGGCGGCCAGATGCAGCGGGTGGCGATCGGCTCGGTGCTCACCACCCACCCCAAGGTGCTGGTCCTGGACGAGCCGACGTCGGCGCTGGACCCGGCCGCCGCGGAGGAGGTGCTGGCGGTGCTCCAGCGGCTCGTCCACGACCTGGGGACGACGGTGCTGCTGGCCGAGCACCGGCTGGAGCGGGTGGTCCAGTACGCGGACCAGGTGATCCTGCTGCCGGGCCCCGGCGCCGCGCCCGTGATGGGCGACCCGGCCGAGGTGATGGCCGTCTCGCCGGTCCATCCGCCGGTCGTCTCCCTGGGGCGGCTCGCCGGCTGGTCGCCCCTCCCGCTCTCCGTGCGCGACGCGCGCCGCAAGGCCGCCCCGCTCCGCGACCGGCTGGCCGGGGTCACCCCGCCGGCGGCCGGCGCGGGCGCGGCGGCCCCGGCGGCCGGCGGGGAGCCGGTCGCCGCCGTCCGTGACCTCGGCGTCCGCCGCGGCCGGAGCGAGGCCCTGCACGGCGTCGACCTCACCGTCCGCCCCGGCGAGACGGTCGCCCTGATGGGCCGCAACGGCGCGGGCAAGTCCACCCTGTTGACGACCCTGGTCGGGATGCACGCGCCGGCCTCCGGCACGGTCCGCGTGGGCGGCGCCGTCCCGCACCGCACCCGGCCCCGCGATCTGCTGCGCCGGGTCGGGCTGGTGCCCCAGGATCCCCGGGACCTGCTCTGCGCGGACACCGTGGCCGCCGAGTGCGCCGCAGCCGACCAGGACTCCGGCGCGCCGGCCGGCCGCTGCCGGGAGCTGGTCGCCCAACTGCTTCCCGGCGTCGCGGACTCCGCGCATCCGCGCGATCTGTCCGAGGGCCAGCGCCTGGCGCTCGCGCTGGCCGTGGTGCTGTCCGCCCGGCCTCCGCTGCTGCTGCTCGACGAGCCCACCCGCGGCCTGGACTACGCGGCCAAGGCCCGGCTGGTCGAGCTGCTGCGCGCCCTGGCCGCCGAGGGCCATGCCATCGTGCTGGCCACCCATGACGTGGAGCTGGCCGCCGAACTGGCGCACCGCGTCGTCATCCTGGCGGACGGCGAGGTCGTCGCCGACGGCCCCACCGGCGACGTGGTGGTCTCCTCGCCGTCGTTCGCCCCGCAGGTCGCCAAGATCCTCTCCCCGCTTCCCTGGCTCACCGTCTCCCAGGTCGCGCGCACCCTGGAGGCGACGGCGTGACCGCGCCGACCCGCCCGGCCCGTGCGGTACGCCTCGGCCCCCGCTCCGTCGCCGCCCTGGTCCTGGTCTCGGCCGTCGGCGTGATGGCGTTCGGCTGGCCGCTGCTCGCCGACTCCGCGTCCGGGCTCGCCCATTCCCAGGACGCGCCCTGGCTGTTCACGGCGCTGCTGCCGCTGCTGCTCGCCGTCGCGGTGGCGACGGTCGCGGATGGGCCCCCAGCTAACGCTGGGGGGACCCCCGGCCTGGACGCCAAGGCCATCGCGATGCTCGGCGTGCTGGCGGCCGCCGGGGCGGCGCTGCGCCCGCTGGGGGCGGGCACCGCCGGGATCGAGCCGATGTTCTTCCTGATGGTGCTGGCGGGGCGGGTGCTCGGACCGGGGTTCGGCTTCGTCCTGGGGTCGGTGGCGATGTTCGCGTCGGCGCTGCTGACCGGCGGGGTCGGCCCGTGGCTGCCGTTCCAGATGCTGTCGATGGGGTGGGTGTCGATGGGCGCGGGGCTGCTGCCGGGGCCGGACCAGCTGCGCGGGCGCCGAGAACTGGCGCTGCTCGCCGCGTACGGGGCGCTCGCCGCGGTCCTGTACGGGCTGGTGATGAACCTCCAGGGCTGGCCGTACATCGCCGGTCTGGCCTCCGGCGTCTCCTTCGTCCCCGGCGACCCGCTGCACGACAACCTGGCCCGCTACCTCGCGTACTGCCTGGCCACCTCGCTCGGCTGGGACCTGCCGCGCGCCCTGGTCACCGTCGTGCTGACCGCCACGCTCGGCGGCCCGGTCCTCAAGGCGCTGCGCCGCGCCACCCGCCGGGCCGCCTTCGAGGCGCCGGTCTCCTTCGCCCCCGGTACGCCACCGGCGGCCGGGACAGCCGGGGCAACCGGGACAGCCGGGCCATCCGTTACAGCCGCTGAATGATCGTCCCGGTCGCCAGCCCGCCGCCGGCGCACATCGTGATCAGCGCGAACTCCTTGTCCCGGCGCTCCAGTTCGTGCAGAGCGGTGGTGATCAGCCGGGCGCCGGTGGCGCCGACCGGGTGGCCGAGGGCGATGGCGCCGCCGTTCACGTTGACCTTCGTCAGATCCTGCTCGAAGACCTGCGCCCAGGACAGGACGACGGAGGCGAACGCCTCGTTGATCTCGACGAGGTCGATGTCCTTCAGCGACATCCCGGCCTTGCCGAGTACCGCCCGGGTCGCGTCGATCGGCCCGTCCAGGTGGAAGTGCGGGTCGGATCCGACCAGCGCCTGGGCCACGATGCGGGCCCGCGGCCTGAGTTTGAGGGCACGTGCCATCCTCTTGGAGGCCCACAGCACCGCGCAGGCGCCGTCGGAGATCTGCGAGGAGTTGCCCGCGGTGTGGACGGCGGTGGGCATGACCGGCTTGAGGCCGCCGAGCGCCGCCATGCTGGTGTCCCGCAGCCCCTCGTCGCGGTCGACCAGCCGCCACATCCCCTGTCCCGCGGCCTGTTCGTCCTCCGTGGTGGGGACCTGGACGGCGAAGGTCTCCCGTTTGAAGCGCTCCTCGGCCCAGGCGGTGGCCGCGCGCTCCTGGGAGATCAGGCCGAGGGAGTCGACGTTCTCGCGGGTCAGGCCGCGGTGGCGGGCGATGCGCTCGGCGGCCTCGAACTGATTGGGCAGGTCGACGTTCCACTCGTCGGGCCAGGGCTTCCCCGGGCCGTGCTTGGAGCCGCTGCCGAGGGGGACCCGGGACATCGCCTCGACGCCGCAGCCGATCCCGACGTCGATGACACCGGCCGCGATCATGTTGGCCACCATGTGATTGGCCTGCTGGGAGGAGCCGCACTGGCAGTCGACGGTGGTGGCCGCGGTCTCGTACGGGAGGCCCATGGCGAGCCAGGCGTTGCGGGCCGGGTTCATGGACTGCTCGCCGGCATGGGTGACGGTGCCGCCGACGATCTGCTCGACGCAGTCGGGCTGGATGCCCGTACGGGCGAGGAGTTCGCGGTACGTCTCGCCCAGGAGGTAGGCGGGGTGGAGGTTGGCAAGCGCACCTCCGCGCTTGCCGATCGGGGTGCGTACGGCTTCGACGATGACGGGTTCCGCGGCCATGACTGACTCGTCCTCTCCTCGCGTCCGCGGGCTTCCCGGCGCCCACGGAGGGAAGAACTAGTACGCGTTCTAGTTCTGCGAACAGTCTCGTGAGCCGCACCCCGGGGCGCAAGAGGGCTGCAACCCCCTTGTGCGCAACGGGTATCGCCGCGACCCTTGCCACTTGCGGGACGCGTCATTACCTTCACCGCGACCAGACCTGATGACCCGTCAGGAGACGCCCTCGCCGCGTCCGACGTCAGCCGGCCCAGGAGTCGCCGATGCACTGCCCCGCGTTCCCCGAAGGGTTCGACTTCACCGACCCCGACGTCTACCAGTCCCGCGTCCCGCTCCCGGAGTTCGCGCGGCTGCGGCAGACCGCGCCCGTGTGGTGGAACGCCCAGCCGCACGGCATCGCCGGCTTCGACGACGACGGCTACTGGGTCGTCACCCGCCACCAGGACGTCAAGGAGGTCTCCACCAGACCCGAGGTCTTCTCCGCCCACCTCAACACCTCGATCATCCGCTTCAACCCGGGCATCTCCCGCGACCAGATCGACGTCCAGAAGCTGATCATGCTCAACATGGACCCGCCCGAGCACACCCGGGTCCGCCAGATCGTGCAGCGCGGCTTCACCCCGCGCTCCATCCGCGCCCTGGAGGAGGCGCTGCGCCACCGCGCGGAGCGGATCGTCGCCGAGGCGCGGCGGCGGGGCGCCGGCGACTTCGTCACCGAGATCGCCTGCGAACTCCCCCTCCAGGCCATCGCCGAACTCATCGGCATCCCCCAGGACGACCGGGCCCGCATCTTCGACTGGTCGAACAGGATGATCGGCTACGACGACCCGGAGCTGGCCATCACCGAAGAGGTCGGCGCCAACGCGGCCATGGAGCTGATCTCGTACGCGATGAACCTCGCCGCGGCCCGCAAGGAGTGCCCGGCCGAGGACATCGTCAGCCGGCTGGTGGCGGCGGAGCACGAGGGGAACCTCGGCTCCGACGAGTTCGGGTTCTTCGTGCTGCTGCTGGCGGTGGCCGGCAACGAGACGACACGCAACGCCATCACCCACGGCATGCACGCCTTCCTCACCCACCCCGACCAGTGGGAGCTCTACAAACGCGAGCGCCCGGCGACCGCCGCGGAGGAGATCGTGCGCTGGGCGACGCCGGTGGTCTCCTTCCAGCGCACCGCCACCCAGGACACCGAACTGGGCGGCGCGCGGATCAGGAAGGGCCAGCGGGTCGGGATCTTCTACTCCTCCGCCAACCACGACCCCGAGGTCTTCGCGCACCCCGAGGTCTTCGACATCACCCGCGACCCCAATCCCCATCTGGGATTCGGCGGCGGCGGCCCGCACTTCTGCCTCGGCAAGTCCCTCGCCGTACTGGAGATCAACCTGATCTTCAACGCCATCGCCGATGCCATGCCCGACATCTCCCTGGCCGGCGATCCGCGCCGGCTCCGCTCCGCCTGGCTCAACGGCGTCAAGGAACTCCGGGTCCGCTACGGCTGACGCCCCGGCCCACCTCTCCGGCAGCGCGCGTCCGCACGCCTACGGCATCACGAATCCGGCGTCCCGAATCCGGCGTCCCGAATCCCGAGGCACGGCGCGGACCTCACGGCCGCGGGAGGCCGATCGCCACGGTCAGCAGCACCGCGGCCGCCGCCGACGCGCTCAGGAACGCGGCGACCAGCCGCTTCCGCAAAGCCAGGTAGACGCTCTCGTATTCGGTTCGCAGACCGGCGCTGCGGACCGCGATACGTTCCAGATAGACCCGGGAGATCTCGCCCTGGTCCCGGCAGTAGTGCCGTACCACCTCCTGCCGCTGGGATTCGGTGAGCCAGGGCAGCCCCGCGCAGAAGGCGTCCGCCCGGGTACGCGCCCGGTCCTTCTCCGCCGCCCAGAGCAGATACCCCTCGATCTCGTTGATCGCCTCGTCCATCCGTATCACCCCGTCCTTCCCGGTCTCGTCACCCATCGATCGCACCCGCTACCTCGGGATGATGCACATCGAACGCCGGGGATTCGGACCGAATACGCGGAAGGGCAAGGAAGTTGTGCCGTGGCGGCGGACAGGACGTCGCCCATTCCAGCGAACGGCCGTAGCCCCAGGGATCGTCACCGACCACCCGCGCCCCGTATTTCGCGGTCTTCCAGACGTTGTAGAGGAACGGCAGCAGGGAGAGCCCGAGAACGAGGGAGAAGATGGTGGAGACGGTGTTGAGGGTGGTGAATCCGTCGGCCGCCAGATAGTCCGGGATACGGCGCAGCATGCCATTCGCGCCCAGCCAGTGCTGGACGAGGAACGTGCCGTGGAAGCCGACGAACAGCGTCCAGAACGTGATCTTGCCGAGCCGCTCGTCGAGCATCTTGCCGGTGAACTTCGGCCACCAGAAGTGGAATCCGGCGAACATCGCGAAGACGACCGTGCCGAACACGACGTAGTGAAAGTGCGCCACGACGAAATACGTGTCGGAGATGTGGAAGTCCATCGGCGGCGAGGCCAGGATGACGCCGGTCAGACCACCGAAGACAAAGGTGACGAGAAAGCCGACCGCCCAGAGCATCGGCGTCTCGAAGGACAGCGAGCCCTGCCACATCGTGCCGATCCAGTTGAAGAACTTCACGCCGGTCGGGACCGCGATGAGGAACGTCATGAAGGAGAAGAACGGCAGCAGTACGCCGCCCGTCACATACATGTGGTGCGCCCACACCGTGACCGAGAGACCGGCGATGGAAATCGTCGCGGCGATCAGGCCGATGTAACCGAACATCGGCTTCCGGGAGAAGACCGGAATGACCTCGGAAATGATGCCGAAGAACGGCAGCGCGATGATGTAGACCTCCGGATGCCCGAAGAACCAGAACAGATGTTGCCAGAGCAGCGCCCCGCCGTTCGCCGCGTCGAATACATGGGCACCGAATTCACGGTCCGCCTCCAGGGCGAACAGCGCGGCGGCCAGCACCGGGAAGGCGAGCAGGACCAGCACACCGGTCAGCAGCACGTTCCAGGTGAAGATCGGCATCCGGAACATCGTCATGCCCGGTGCGCGCATGCAGATGATGGTGGTGATGAAGTTGACCGAACCGAGGATCGTGCCGAAGCCGGAGAAGGCCAGACCCATGATCCACATGTCGGCGCCGACACCGGGGGAATGGACCGCGTCGGAGAGCGGCGCATAGGCGAACCAGCCGAAGTCCGCCGCACCCTGCGGGGTGAGGAATCCCCCCACCGCGATCAGTGAGCCGAAGAGGTAGAGCCAGTAGGCGAGCATGTTGAGCCGGGGGAACGCCACGTCGGGCGCGCCGATCTGCAGCGGCATGATCCAGTTCGCGAACCCGGCGAACAGCGGCGTCGCGAACATCAGCAGCATGATCGTGCCGTGCATCGTGAACGCCTGGTCGAACTGCTCGTTCGACAGGATCTGGTGCCCTGGCCGGGCCAGTTCGGCACGCATCACCAGCGCCAGCAGCCCGCCGACGCAGAAGAAGGCGAAGGCGGTGACCAGGTAGAGCGTGCCGATGGTCTTGTGGTCGGTGGTGGTCAGCCACTTCACGGGGAGCGGCCGGGCCGGGCGCGGCCGCGCGGCGGGCGGCTCCACGGACGGCGGCTTCACAGAAGACGTCATGCCCCGTACGTGTCCGCGGCCCCCGGAACCGTCACCGCGCGCCGCCCTTCCGCGGGGTGTGAAGTCTCACCCGGGGAGGGTGTGACGATCGGCGGTATGCCGGACACCAAGGGTTCATGAGCACGGACGACGCCTTCGCCGAGGCATATCGCGCGCACTACTGGGCGGTCAGCCGCTTCGTGGCGCGGCGGCTGGACGCCCCGGCACACGAGGTCGAGGAGGTGGTGGCGGAGGTCTTCTCCATAGCGTGGCGAAGACGCACCGATCTCCCCGACGCACCGCTGCCCTGGCTGTACGGGGTGGCCCGCAACTGCCTGGCCAACACGGTGCGCGGGCTCGGCCGGTACCGGCGGCTGCTGCACCGGCTGGGCAACCACGAGGCGGCGCACGGCCGGCAGACCGTGGACAGCCCGGACACCGAGCGGCCCGGCTCCTGGGTCCACGAGGCGCTGGCCCGCCTCTCCGCCGCGGACCGCGAGGTGCTCCGGCTGACCACCTGGGAGGAACTGACCGTCGAGGAGCTGGCGGTCGCCCTCGGCTGCGGCCGGAGCGCCGCCGCGATGCGGCTGCACCGGGCCCGGCGCCGCCTTCGCGCGGAGATCGACCGTACGCGGACGACCGTGTCCGTACGAGCAGGAGGCGACGCCCGTGAGTGACGAACTGGAGCTGCTGCGCGCGGCCAATCCGGTACCGGCCGGCGAAGGCCCCTGGCGGGACCGCCCGTTGGACGCCGCCGCCGAGCGCGGCCTCAACCGCCTGCTGCACAGCGCCCGCACCCGGCGCGCCCGCCGCCGCCTCGTCCTGCGCGCCGAGGCCGCCGTGCTCGCCCTGGTCGGCGTCCTCGCCTTCACCCTCTCCGACGCCGGCAGCAGCCCGGCCGCCGCGGCCCCCTCCGCCCTCGTCCCGCACGCCGGTGCCGCGCCCGTCCCGCTGGCCGAACTGGCCCGCAGGGCGGAGGCCAGGGCGCGGACGGCCGGCCCCGCGGACGGGCCGCGGCGCGGCAGCCATCTGCAGAGCTGGTACCTGAGCATGCGGACCGGCCCGGACGCCGCGCCCCCGGTCACCGTGCCGGAGGAGCGCATCACCCGCTGGAACGCCGACGGCAGCGGCTCGGAGCTGGTCGTGGCCACCGACCCGCGGTACCCCGGACGCCCGGTGATCCACGACGACGACGGCCGCTGGACGACCGTCGGCGACGGCAGGGTCCTGCACCGCACGACGTATCCGCCCGGCTCCGGCGACCGGCCGCGCGGCCTCGCCGCCCGGACGAAGCCGCCCACCGACCCCGCGGCACTGCGCACACAGCTGGCGTCCCTCTACGGACGAGGCGGCGACTCCGAGGGCACCCCCGAGGGCACCGCCGACGCCACCCCCCAACTCCTCCTCGCCCTCTCCTCGTTCCGCCAGGAGTGGACACCGGGACCGCGTGAGACGGCCGCGATCGACCGGATGCTGGCCGACGCCGGGGGCCTGCGGCCGGCCGGCGCGGTGACCGACCGGCTGGGCCGGCGCGGCCAGGCGTATGTCCACGACGGCCCGGACGGCGGCATGAACGCCACCCGCCAGATGGTGATCCTCGACCCACGCACCGGCCAACTCCTGGGTACCGAGATCACCTTCACCAAGGACCTGCCGGACTTCCGGATCACGGCGGGTGAGGTGATGTCGTACGAGGCGTGGATGCCGTGACCGTACGAGGCGTGGACGCCGTGACGCTATGTGTCGTGGACGCGTGACACCGGCCGCCCGCCGAACCGTCCGGGACCCGCGGCGGGGACGCCCGAGTGGCGGGGCACCGCCGCATGGCGGATCCTTGAGGGACGCGACGATCCTTCGGCGCGGTGGTGCCCGGCACCGCCGCGCCGTTTCCGTGCGCCCGCATCGCAGGAACCGGAAGCCGTGAGGGCCGCCCGCCGGACCGAGGGGCCGCCCGCCGAACCGCCCCTGCGGCCTATGACGCGGGCCACAATCCGCCATCGGTTGCGGTCGATCCCCGCGAGATGGATCACAGCCGATAGTCCCCGAAAAAGATCGCCGGAACCATGTTTGCCCTGCAAGGAGCGGGTAGACGAGCGACTGTGCGGTCATCCGCCTACTGTCCGTAATAACCCGTTCTGCCCCTATGGTCGACCTTTGCCCGTCACGCCATGGCGGGCAGTGCCATGTAGTCGTCCAAGAGAGCGCAGGCGAGCGAACACGTGCCGACGCAGTCCCCCATCGCATCCGGGTCCGATACGAAGGCCGGCGGCCCGCTGAACGCCGCCGAGCCGCGCTCGGCGTCCACACAGCGGCCGACACCGGACGAGGTCACCGTCGTCGACCCCGCGATGGTCAAGCGCGCGGTGTCCGCGGCAGCTCTCGGTAACGCGATGGAGTGGTTCGACTTCGGCGTCTACAGCTACATCGCGGTCACCCTCGGGCACGTCTTCTTCCCGTCCGGGAACCCGACCGCGCAGTTGCTGTCGACGTTCGGAGCGTTCGCGGCGGCATTCCTGGTGCGCCCCATCGGCGGCATGGTCTTCGGGCCGCTCGGCGACCGCATCGGCCGCCAGAAGGTCCTCGCGATCACCATGATCATGATGGCCGTCGGCACCTTCGCCATCGGCCTGATCCCGTCGTACGCCACGATCGGGGTCGGCGCGCCCATCCTGCTGCTCGTCGCCCGCCTGGTGCAGGGCTTCTCCACCGGCGGTGAGTACGGCGGCGCCTCCACCTTCATCGCCGAGTACGCACCCGACAAGAAGCGCGGATTCCTGGGCAGCTGGCTGGAGTTCGGCACCCTCGCCGGTTACGTGGGCGGCGCCGGCCTGGTCACGCTGATGACCGCGCTGCTGTCCACCGAGGACCTCAACTCCTGGGGCTGGCGCATCCCGTTCCTGATCGCGGGCCCGATGGGCATCATCGGCCTGTACCTGCGGATGCGGCTCGAAGAGACCCCGGCCTTCGCCCAGTTGGAGAAGGAGGCGCACGCCAAGGAGAAGGAGCGCCGCGCGGCCGAGAAGCGGATCGGCATCCGCGAGATGGTCTTCGGCCAGTGGCGGGCGATGCTGCTGTGCGTCGGCCTGGTCCTGGTCTTCAACGTCACCGACTACATGCTGCTGTCGTACATGCCGAGCTACCTGACCTCGGAGCTGAAGTACGACGAGACGCACGGGCTGCTGGTCGTGCTCGGCGTGATGGTCGTGATGATGGTCGTCCAGCCGTTCGCGGGCAAGCTGTCCGACCGCTTCGGCCGCCGCCCGGTCATCGCGGCCGGCTGCCTGGGCTTCCTGGTGCTGTCCATTCCGGCGCTGCTGCTGATCCGCCAGGGCTCGCTGGCCGCCATCGCACTGGGCATGGCCGCGCTGGGCCTGCTCCTCGTGTGCTTCACCTCGTCGATGCCGTCCGCGCTGCCCGCGCTCTTCCCGACCAAGGTGCGCTACGGCTCCCTGTCGATCGGCTTCAACATCTCGGTGTCGCTCTTCGGCGGCACGACGCCGCTGGTGGTCACCGCCCTGATCGGCGCGACCGGCAACAAGATGATGCCCGCCTACTACATGATGGCCGCGGCCGTCATCGGCGGCATCGCCGTCCTCCTGATGTCCGAGAGCGCCGGCAAGCCCCTCCCGGGCTCCCCGCCGGCCGTGGAGACGGAACAGGAAGCACGCGAACTCGCAGGGGCCACGACGGGCCGCTGAGCCACCCGACCGCCCGGCGGCCCCCGCCGGGCGAACGACCCGCCGACGACACCCCAGCCACGGCCCCTGCCCCCTGGGGGAACCAAGGACACCGCACCACCCGTCTGTGACGCTGCCGATCGCGGGGATCGGTTCACGGGGAACGGGGGCCACCATGGGCATGGCGGCAGGCGCCACAACCGGCGCAGGGGCGGGCGCCGGAATGCGCGCCGGGGGCACGGAGCGCGCCACCGGCGGCCGGCGGCGCGCGCTCTGCATCGTGCTGGTCCTGCTGGCCGTGCAACTCGGCTGGCTCGCCCGGCCCGCGTACGCCTGCGGTTGCGGGGCGATGGTGCACGGTCCGAACGCCACCATGGCCGTGCACCACGAGACGTCCGCGGTCCGCTGGGACGGCACGGCCGAGCAGATCACGATGAGTCTGACCGTCGACGGCACCGCCCCGGACGCCGCCTGGATCATGCCCGTACCGCACCGCGCCACCGTGCGGCTCGGCGATCCCGCACTCCTCACCGAACTCGGCCGGCTCACCGAACCGGTCACCGAACACCGCAGCTACTTCTGGCCGCGCAGCGGCGACTGGCCCTTCGCGTCGGGCTTCGGCGGCGCCACGGCCCCGGCCCCCGGCGCCAGGGCACAGGGCGTCGGTGTGGTCGGCCGTGAGCGCCTGGGCCCCTTCGACGTCGCCCGGCTGACCGCCACCGACCCCGACGCCCTGCGCAACTGGCTGAAAACCAATGGCTTTCAGCTTCCCCCGGCGCTCGCCACGGAACTCCGTCCGTACGTGACCCAACGCTGGGAGTACGTGGCGATCCGGCTGGCCCCCGCCGAACGGCACGGCTACCTCACCGGCACCCTCGATCCGCTGCGGCTCTCCTTCCCCAGCGAGCGCCTCGTCTACCCCATGCGGCTCTCCCGCCTCGCCCGGACACCCCAGTCCCTGAGCCTCTACCTCCTCGCACCACACCGGATGGAGCCGCGCAGCACCATCGGAGGAGCCGCACCCAAGGTCTTGTACGCAGGACGGATCCGGCCACGCGGCGCCGTCCGCGACTTCAGCGGCACCGGCCCGGCCTTCCTCACCGCCCTCGACCAGAGCTTCCCGCAACCCCAACGCATCAGCGGCGACCACGAGTTCCGCCGCACCACCGCGGACACGCCGTACCAGCGGGTGACCTACGCCTACTCCCCCATGGAGGTCGGCGGCATCCCCCTCTGGATCCCCACGGTCGGCGGGGTACTCCTCCTCCTGACCGCGGCAACCGCCCTGACCCTCGCCCACCGCACCCGCGACCGCGCCACCCCACCAGCCCCGGTACGGATCCCCCCACCCCTCCGCTGACATCGCAGGCCCCGCAACGGACGGACGCCCCACGAGCCGGCTGCCCCGCGAGCCGGACGGCCCTGACCGGCCTCCCGTGCGGCCCATGGGGCACGATGGGGTGCATGAGCATCGTGAAGATCAACGTGCTGACCGTCCCCGCTGAACAGCGGGAAACCCTTGAGAAGCGCTTCGCGTCCCGCGCGCACGCGGTGGAGAGCTCGGACGGCTTCGAGTGGTTCGAACTCCTCCGCCCGGTCGAAGGCACCGACAGCTATCTGGTGTACACGCGGTGGCGTGACGAGGAGTCCTTCCAGGCGTGGATGGAGGGACCCATGAAGGCGGCCCACCAGGGCGCCCAGGGGCAGGGTGCCGAGCGGCCCAAGCCCGCCGCCACCGATTCGACGCTGTGGTCCTTCGAGGTCGTTCAGCACGCCGCCCCCAAGAACTCCTGAAAGCGGGGGCGCACTCGGCCGCGCTCATTCCGCCAACAACAACCGGCCGCCTGGCAACACAGGCGGCCGGCCTTGTGTTGACGAACGGCTATCGCGTCAGGGCTTCGAGTGCGTGGCTGGCCGCCACTTCAGCCATTCGACCATTCGGCCATTCGACCAACGGCACGTGCGCCTCACCGGAATTTTTCTCGACAGCCCACTGGAACGGCTTGCCAGCGCGGCCGATCGCCCCGTCTCTCGGCCTTCACTCCGCCGCGGGGTACGGCCGTTCCCGTACGAAATCCCTTGCGTCCGGCGTCGCCGCTCTCGTCACAATGTCGGCATGACCGACGCCGTCGCCACCCCTCTCCCCCGCCCCTGGGCGGTCTCCGCAGAGCCGGTCGGTTCGCCGGTGGCGCGGGCGCTGCTGCGCGAGTACTACACCGAGGTCGCCGACCGCTACTTCGCGCTCCACGAGGGGCGCCACTCGACGCCCGAGGAGATCGAGAAAGGGCTGGCGGAGTACCCCAGCGCCGATCTGGTGCCGCCCAACGGCGTGCTGCTGGTGGCCCGGCACGGCGATGAGGTGGCCGGATGCGTGGGCACCCGGCTGCTGGACGCGCGTACCGCCGAGCTCAAGCAGATGTTCGTACGGCCCACCCAGCGCGGTAGGGGCGCCGCGGGAGGGCTGCTGCGCGCCGCCGGGTCCGCCGCGCTGCGGATGGGTGCCGAACGGCTCCGGCTGGACACCCGGCTCGACCTGACGGAGGCCGTCGCGCTCTACAGGCGGCACGGTTTCGTGGAGATCGACCCGTATCACGACGACGTCCACGCGGAGATCTTCTTCGAGAAGCGGCTGGTGGAAGGGTAGTTGGGGGGATGGAGGGCCGGGGGAACGGAGGGCCGGGGGGACGGGGAGAGGGGGAGAGGCGGAGAGGGGGACGGGTGGGGAGGAGGCGTCCTGACTCGGCGGCGCGCCTTCGGGAGCGCCTCCCGGTCTGCCGGTCGAGTCACTTCGCCATGTCCGGTGGTCGGGGCGTGCGCTGGGCCGTGCGCGAGACCGGCTGGCGGGCGTCCCCGTTGGTCGGTTCCTCGGCGTCCGAGCCGCACAACTCCGCCGACAGCTCCCGGACGAGTTCGGTGAGGTCGGTGGGCCGGTCCCTGGTCCACCAGTCGCCCAGCATCTCCGCCAGCGACTGCTGGCGGGCCTCGGAGAGCCGGTCCGCGACCTCCCGGCCGCGGTCGGTGAGGAGCAGCGTCAGCCCCTCGCGCTGCGCCAGGCCGCGTTCCTCGACCTGTCGTGCCCCCTCGGCCACCACCCCGAGCGGCACGCTGGCGCGGTCCGCGAGGAGCGCCGGTTCGACCGAGCCGTAGCGGTAGATGCGCAACAGCATCCAGCTGGCCGCCGGTTTGAGGTCCAGGCCGGCCCGTGCGGTGATCTTCTCGTAGATGTCCTTGCGGCCCTCCATGCTGCCGAGTTTGGACAGTGCGCGGGCGACCTCCTCGTGGGACGACCGCTCGACGGGGTTGGAGCAGAGCACTTCGGTGGTGTCGGGTGCGGTGACGCTGCTGCGGAGCGGCTCCTCCCGGAGGAACCAGGCCAGGGCGAACGCGACGAGGACGACCGGGACGGCGTAGACGAAGACGTCGGTGATGGAGAGGGAGTAGGCGTTGAGGACGCCGGCGGCCTGGGCGGGCGGCAGCTGCGCGACGGCCCGCGGGTCCTGGGCGATCTTCGACGCCGTGATGCCGGGCGGGAGTTGCGCTCCGGCGAGGGCGTCGGCGATCCGCGGGCCGAGTTGGTTGGTGAAGATCGTGCCGAAGATGGAGACGCCGAACGAGGCACCGATGGAGCGGAAGAACGTCGCTCCTGAGGTGGCGACCCCCAGGTCCTGGTAGGGGACCGCGTTCTGCACGATGAGGACCAGCACCTGCATGACCAGGCCGAGCCCGAAGCCGAAGACGAAGAAGTAGGTGCTCGTCAGGGCGACGCCGCTGGACGGGTCGAGCTGGTGCAGCAGGAGCAGTCCGAGGGTGACCACGGCGGTGCCCGCGATCGGGAAGACCTTGTAGCGACCCGTACGGGACACGATCTGCCCGGAGGCGGTCGAGGAGATCAGCATGCCGAGCACCATCGGCAGCATGTGCACACCGGACATGGTCGGGGAGACCCGGTGCACGACCTGGAGGAACGTCGGCAGATACGTCATCGATCCGAACATCGCGAAGCCGATGACGAAGCCGATGATCGCGGTCAGTGTGAACGTCCGCATCCGGAACAGCCGCAGCGGCAGGACGGGTTCCGCGGCCCGCCGCTCCACGAGGACGAACACCCCCAGCAGGACGACACCGAGCACGCCGAGCCCCACGATCCGCCACGAGCCCCAGGGGTAGGTGACGCCGCCGAGCGAGGTCATCAGGACCAGGCAGGCGGCGACCGCCGCGATCAGGGCGGTGCCGAGGTAGTCGATGCGGTGCGGAGTGCGGCGTACCGGTATCTGCAGCACGGCGGCGATGACGGCGAGCGCGATCACCCCGATGGGAACGTTGATGTAGAACACCCAGCGCCAGCTGAGATGGTCCACGAACAGCCCGCCGAGCAGCGGCCCCAGGACGCTGCTGCCTCCGAACACGGCGCCGAACAGGCCCTGGTACCTGCCGCGTTCGCGGGGCGGGACGATGTCCCCGACGATCGCCATCGACAGCACGATCAGACCGCCACCGCCCAGGCCCTGGAGCGCGCGGAAGCCGATGAGCTGCCCCATGTTCTGGGCGATCCCGCACAGCACCGAGCCGACCAGGAAGATCACGATGGCGGTCTGGAACAGCTTCTTGCGCCCGTACTGGTCACCGAGCTTGCCCCACAGGGGCGTCGCGGCCGTCGACGCCAGCAGATAGGCGGTCACCACCCAGGAGAGGTGGTTGAGCCCGCCGAGATCGCTGACGATCGTGGGCAGCGCGGTGGCGACGATGGTCTGGTCGAGCGCCGCGATGAGCAAGCCGAGCAACAGCGCGCCGATCGCGACGAGGACCGCCCGCCGGGACCGTCCCTCGCCGGCAGCGGCAGGAGCGCCGGTGTCCTGCGCCATGAGCGTCTCCCTCTCGTCCCTTGGCCTTCGGGCTCTGGGCTTGGGCTTCTTCTGCTCCCTGCTCCCTGCTTCCTCTGCTCTGTGCCTCTCCGGCTCCGCTACGGCCGTGGGGCTCGGCTGCCTTCCGGCCGTCGGAGCGATTCCGGGACGCCCATGGGCGTCCGACGTCCATGGGCGTCGCTGCCCGTATGGGAACACCCGTCGGCCTTTCTCCCATCCTGGGCGGTTACCCGGGATATGGCCCGCCGAGAGGCCCTGGGTATCGGCATTCACCTTGAAGACACCCGGGGTACACCCTGCGGATGTCGTGGAGCGCCTGCGCGGACGCGTGCGGGCTCTGAATAATCGGCTGCCGGCGCGAGCCTCCAGAGAGAGGGGACCCCCCGTGACGGCATCGGCCTGCCCGCACTGCTTAGCCCCCGAACGCAGCGACGGCCGTCCCACCTGCCTGTGCGCGGCAGCCGAGGCGGCGGACTTCGACCCGCTGCGGATCCGGCCCTACGTGTCCTTACCGGACGGCGAGGGCGGCGACCCGGAAGAGGACGAGGCCGCGGGCGCCGCGTACGGGGACGGCGAGAGTCGCGGAGGCGGCGGGCGCGACAGCCTGGACGTCCTGGGCCTGCACCTGGACGGCCTGGACGGCTTACCCGGGGTGGCACCGGCCGCCCCCGCTCCCCTGCCGCCACCTCCCGGACCCCCGGATTCCGGGGCACCGCCCTCCCTGGCGCACCGCGGCGCCGGCCCGACCTCCCGCACCTTCACCTCGTCCCCGCCCCCCGAACCGCCCGCGCCGCACACGGCCGCCCCCTCCGGACGCCGTCGGCGGGCGCTCCCCGCCGTTCTGGCCGTCACGGGAGCCGCGGTGGCCGCCACCGCGATCCTGGTCGGTACCGACGTGCTGCCGGGCATCGGGCGGGACCGGGCGGCCCCGCCCGACGGCGGCGCCGTCGCCCCCACCGCGTCCCTCCCGACCGACGACGGCGACGCCTCCCCCACGCCGAACGCCCACCACTCCGCCCCCGCCTCGACCACCCCACGCAGCACAGCCCCGGCGACCACCGTGACACCCCGCGAGACCGCGCCGGCACCAGGCCCCCAGGCCCCCGTACGGGCATCCGGCAGCGTGACGGACAGCCCCGGCGACAGCTCCGCCAGCGCCCCGCCCACCGGCCCGATCGTGCTCCGCGAGGGCTCCACCGGCCCGCAGGTCGCCGACCTCCAGGAGCGGCTGCGGCAACTGGCGCTCTACGCGGGTCCGGCCGACGGCCAGTACGGCACGGCGGTACGGAGCGCCGTAGCGCGCTACCAGCAGACCTACGGGGTGCACGGCGACCCGGACGGGGTCTACGGGGCGCCGACCCGGGCATCCCTCGAATCGCGCACCCGGGCGCCGTGACGGACCTCATGGCCGTCCTGGACCGGGGTGGCTTGTCGGCCCCCCATGCCGCTTTGTATCGTGTAGGAACAAAGTGGTTCCGCCCGCATTCCCTGACCGGCGGGCGGGACCGCTTGTGTTCTCCGCACCGTTCACCGTCCCGCCAGCGACAGCGCCCAGGAGCCCGCCGATGACGGCCACCACCACGCTCATAGCCCGCGCCCTGCTGCTGGACATGGACAGCACGATCGTGAACTCCGAGGCAGTCGTGGAGCGCTGCTGGCGGCGCTGGGCGGCCGAACAGGGGCTCCCGGCGGACGACGTCCTCCAGGTCGTTCACGGGCGCCAGGGCTGGGCGACGATGGCCGCGCTGCTGCCGGACCGCCCGATGGAGCTCAACATGGCGGACAACCGCCGGATGCTGGCCCAGGAGACCTCCGACACCGAGGGCGTGGTGCCGGTACCGGGCGCGCCCGCTTTCATGGCCGCCCTCGCCGGACTGCCGCACGCCCTGGTGACCTCCGCAGATATCGCCCTGTCCGACGCCCGGATGCAGGCCGCGGGGCTGCCCATGCCGACCGTACGGATCACCGCGGAGAGCGTGAGCGCCAGCAAGCCCGACCCGGAAGGGTTCCTCAAGGGCGCTGCCGAGCTGGGCTTCGCGCCCGCGGACTGCCTGGTCTTCGAGGACTCCGAGGCGGGCATCGCCGCGGGCCGGGCCGCGGGAATGCGAGTCGTCGGCGTGGGCGACCGCGCCGCCGCCCACGCCCCCACCGCCCAGGTCCGCGACCTCACCCAGATCCGTATCGAGGCCCTGCCGGACGGCGCGATCGCCGTCCACGTCACGCACTAGTCGCGGTACCAGGTCGCGTACCGCCGCCCCTCAGCCCGCGGCCGCCTCGTACAGGCTGAAGCCGGCGAGCACGAGCATCAGCGCGGCGGCGATCTTGGTGATCAGCCGCAGCGGCACCCGCTTCATCAGCGTCCGTCCGCCCAGGATGCCCAGCCCCGCCACGGCCCACAGGCCGAGGACGGCGCCGATGCCCACGGAGACCGGGTCGTTGTAGCGGGCGGCGAGGTTGGCGGTCATGATCTGGGTCAGGTCGCCGAACTCGGCGACCAGGATCATCATGAAGCCCGCCCCCGACACCTTCCAGAAGCCCTGGTCGGCGGGCTTGACCACGTCCTCCTCGTCGTCGTCCTTGCGGAACAGCAGCACGGCCGCGCCCGCCAGGAACAGCACCCCGACCACGCCCTGGACGATGCGGTGCGGGAGGAGGGTCAGCACGCTGCCCGCCGCGATGGCGAGGACGACATGCACCAGGAAGGCGGCGGCGACGCCCGCGAAGACGTACGAGGCGCGGTAGCGGGTACCGAGCATCAGGCTCGCCAGGGCGGTCTTGTCGGGCAGTTCGGCGAGGAAGATGACGCCGAAGACGATGGCGGCGACGGTAAGGCTGAACACGGGGTGGGATACCTCGATCGGTCGGGCCGCATCAAAGGGCCCGGGAAGTGGGGTCGCTTCGGCACGGCAGCGTCGAACACTGCGGCCGAAGGTCTCGCTGGCGCGTAGGGATACGTACCGCGTCGCACTGCGATACCTACCGCGCCTCCGGGCGCCGGCTCAGACGAGCTGAGCAGTATGTCGACAATCCCGGCGAAGAGCTACTCCCCTCCTGCTGCCGGCAAGGGTACGCGGTGGATCCGCCCGCGTGCCACCAGCTCCAGCACCACCGCGCACGACGACGCCTGCACGGCCAGCAGCGCGACCAGGACGAACAGCTGCACCGCGCCTGCCTGTACGGGCGAGGCGCCGCCCAGCAGCATGCCCACGAAGGCGCCGGGGAGTGTGACCAAGCCCACCGTCCTGGTCTGGTCGAGCCCCGGAAGCAGTGCGTCCGACGCGGCCGGGCGGGCCACCTCCATGCGCGCGTCCCGGTCCAGCAGCCCCAGCGCCAGCCCCGCCTCGAACTCCCCGCGCCGTAGTTCCAGCTCGTCCAGCGCCCGGCGCCCTCCCAGTACGGTCGCGGTCAGCGCCCCGCCGATGAGGATGCCGGTGACCGGGATCAGGCTGAGGCCGCGCGGCGGTACCAGGCCGGTGAGCAGCAGCAGGGCGACGACCGGCAGGACCCCGGCGGCGATCGGCACGGCGGCCCACCACCAGGTGTGGTTCCGGGTGATGCGGCGGCCGGCCGTACGGACCGCCACCGCGAACATCAGGACGAGGAAGCACAGCAGCCAGGGAAGGGCGCCGACGACCCAGCCGATGAGGTAGGAGACGGCGGCGAGTTGGGCCGCCGCGCGCAGGCCGGCGAGGGCGATGGCCCGGGCGTGGCCGAGACGGGCCACCGCGGCGACGGCCACGGCGGCGACCAGCAGGACGACGAGGACGACCCCGAGGGTGGCGTTGACCGACAGGAGCACGCGCTCACTGTAGGCGGACGGGTGGGCCGGGCACGCGCACCGGAGTTCCGGCGCAGGTATGGCGTGCCGCGGGTAAGGCGTCCCCCCGGCCCGGTGGCTTCCCGGGCGTTCCCCGCGAACTTCGTCAGGACCTCATGAGGACCTCGTTGATCCGACGCGCCCATGTCTCCAGCTTGCTCTCCGGTACCCACCGCACGTCAACTCCACTCCAGGCCAAGGGCGTTCCGACGTCGAAGCATTACGCGCGTCACGTCGCGCCACGTCGCGCCACGTCACGTCACGTCACGTCACGTCGCGCCACGTCACGACCGCCGCGGGTCCGACCGCGGTCCTGGTACCGGCCCGAGGCCGACAAGGATCCGGCGGAGAAAGCAGAGTTGCAGAAGTTCCTCAACGGCTGCTGAGACGACGCCGGGCGCCCGCCGGCCGGGAGCGCCGGTCGACGAACGCCGGACGCCGGTCGACGAACGCCGGTCGACAGACGCCGGTCGACGGACGACGCAATGGACCTCTTGAACCGGAATCGTCCGGTTCTCCGCTCGTGTGCGGGTTGCCGGCGTACGCGTTGATGCGTGTGGTTCGCCGCCCGTCGGCCGCCGGCCGAACCGCCGCCCACCTGCGAAATCGGCGGAATCTTTTGCCTCTCGGGGTGCCGTGCGGGCGCCTCGGGCGGTGATGATGGGGCGCACCTACGCTTGCCGTCCACCCCCCGATGGCCGCGCGCTCCCCCGCGTACGCCGTCCACCCCCCTGGGAGAGCCGCTCTTGGCTGCCGACCGCCCCGCCGACCGCCCCGCCCGCCCGTCCATCGCCATCGTCGGGGCGGGGCCGCGCGGGACGAGTGTCCTGGAGCGGATCTGCGCCTCGGCCCCCGAACTGGCCCCGGGCGTCCAACTGACCGTCCATGTCATCGACCCCGCACCGCCCGGTGCGGGCCGGGTGTGGCGTACCGCCCAGCCGTCCGAGCTGCTGATGAACACCGTCGCGTCGCAGGTCACGCTGTTCACCGACGACAGCGTCGAGTGCGCGGGGCCGATCCGCAACGGGCCGAGCCTGTACGCCTGGAAGGGGTGCGACGTCGGGCCGGACGACTATCCGGGGCGGGCGCTCTACGGCCGCTATCTGGAGTGGGTGTTCCGGCACACGGTGCGGACCGCGCCCCGGAACGTGACCGTGGCCGTGCACCGGGCCCGCGCGGTGCGGCTGACCGAGGCCCCCGACGGCACGCAGTCGCTGGCCCTCGACGACGGCCGGACGCTGCCGGGCCTGGGCTCGGTCGTGCTGGCGCAGGGCCATCTGGAAACCGTCCCGGATGCGGAGCAGCGGCGCTTCGCCGACTACGCCGCCGGGCACGGCCTGCCGTATCTGCCGCCCGCCAACCCCGCCGATCTCACCGAGGAGTTGGCGGCGCTGCCCCCGGGCCGCCCGGTGCTGCTGCGCGGGCTCGGCCTGAACTTCTTCGATCACATGGCGCTGTTGACGACGGGGCGCGGCGGCCGGTTCGTACCCGGCGCGGACGGCTCCGTGCGGTATCTGCCGTCCGGCCGCGAGCCGCTGCTGCACGCGGGTTCCCGGCGGGGCATCCCGTACCACGCGCGCGGCGACAACGCGAAGGGCGCGCACGGCCGCCATCTGCCGCTGCTGCTCACCCCGGACGTCATCGCGGCCTTCCGCAAGCGGGCCGACTCCGGGGATCTGCCGGACTTCCTCACCGAGGTCTGGCCGCTGGTGGCCAAGGAAGTGGAGGCGGTCTACTACGGGGCGCTGCTGGCACGCCGCTCCCCGGACGGCTCCCCGGACGCCTTCCGGGAGCGCTTCCTGGGCAGCGCGCACGGCAGCCCCCAAGAGGCCGCCGCCCTCGACGAGTTCGGTGTCGCGCCCGCCGAACGCTGGGACTGGGACCGCGTGTCCCGCCCGCACGCCGACCGCCCGTTCGCCGGCCGGGCCGACTTCCGCGGCTGGCTGCTGGACCATCTGCGGGCGGATGTGGCACACGCCCGGCAGGACAACGTGTCGGGCCCGGTGAAGGCCGCCCTGGACGTGCTGCGGGATCTGCGCAACGAGCTGCGGCAGATCGTCGACCACGGCGGGCTGGCGGGCACGTCCCGCCGCGACCACCTGGACCGCTGGTACACCCCGCTGAACGCCTTCCTGTCCATCGGGCCGCCGCGCCGCCGCATAGAGGAGATGGCGGCGCTCATCGAGGCGGGGGTGCTGGAGGTCGTCGGCCCCCGTATGGAGGTCCGCGTCGGCACCGGGGAGGAGGCGCCCGGGTTCACGGCCTCGTCCCCGGACGTCCCGGGTTCGCGGATCACGGCGACGGCCCTGATAGAGGCCCGGCTCCCGGAGCCGGATCTGCGGCGCACCGGGGACGCTCTGCTGACCCGGCTGCTGGCCGACGGCGGCTGCCGGCCGCACACCGCGGACGGCTACGAGACCGGCGGGCTGGACGTGTCGCCGAGCCCGTACCACCTCGTCGAGGCGGACGGGCGGCGCCATCCGCGGCGGTTCGCGGTCGGGGTGCCGACGGAGGGCGTGCACTGGGTGACGGCCGCCGGAGCGCGCCCCGGGGTGGGATCGGTCACCCTGGCGGACACGGACGCGGTGGCCCGGGCGGCGCTGCGCGCCTCGGCCGCCCGGCCGCCGCGCCCGCGACCGCCGGCCCCTCCGGCCCCTTCCGTCCCGGCCACCGCTCCCGTCGCGTCCGCCTCGTCGATCGTCTCCGCCACCCCCATGGGCCGCTTTGGTTCAGACCAATAGTTCCCCAAAAGAGAAGATGTTGAACTTGCAAGCAACAGTAAGGCGGGCCTAACCTTCCACTCCAGCGGTTACCTCGTCCCCACAAAACCGTAGGAGTCACCCCCATGTCCGCTCCCCTCACCTCCTTCACCGACAAGGCGACCCCGCACGCCCTCGCGCTCTTCCGCGTCGTCGTCGGTCTGCTCTTCGCCTGCCACGGCGCGTCCTCGCTCTTCGGCATCATGGGCGGAGCGATGGGCAACGGCTCGACCGTCCCGGCGGGCAGCTGGCCCGGCTGGTACGCCGCGGTCATCCAACTCGCCGGCGGCGTCCTCGTGATGACCGGCCTGGGCACCCGCCCGGCGGCTTTCATCAGCTCCGGCTCGATGGCCTACGCCTACTTCACGATGCACGCGGGCCACGCGCTGTGGCCGATACAGAACGGCGGCGAGGCGGCCGCGATGTTCAGCTGGGCCTTCCTGCTGATCTTCTTCACCGGCCCCGGCGCCTGGGCGCTCGACCGCGTCTTCTTCGGCGCGTCGGACGCGGCGCCGGCGCCCGCCGCCGAGCGCGAGCCGAGCGCCGCCTGACGCGCCCGCGCCCGCGACCCGCGCCCGGCCCCGACATCCCGGTGGCCCCGGGAGGGACACACTCCGCCCCGGGCCGCTCGGCAGCCGGGGCCGGGCGTACGCTGTATGGCTGTAGTGCCGCCCCTGCCGCCCCAAGCGACGTCGCGGCGGGGTCCGGACCGGGAGCGATGCGTTGGTGGAAAGCCTGGGGTCCCTCAGCGGCACCCCCTGGGTGTATGTGATCGTCGGTCTCTCGGTCGTCCTCGATGTCTTCGTACCGATCCTGCCCAGCGGGGTCCTGGTGATCACCGCCGCCACCACGGCCGCCGGCACCGGCACCGCCACCGACGTCGCCACGTCCGTCCACGGCGAGAACCACCTCGCCGAGATGCTCTCGCTGGTGCTCTGCGCGGCCACCGCCTCGGTGCTCGGCGACATGGTCGCCTACCGGCTGGCCTGGCGCGGCGGCGACCGCTTCGACCGCGCCATCGGCCGCTCCCGCCGTCTGGCCGCGGCCCAGGAGCGGCTCGGTGCGGCGCTCACGCGGGGCGGCGGCGGCATCGTCGTACTGGCCCGCTTCGCACCCGCCGGGCGCTCCGTGGTCAGCCTGGGCGCCGGTGTCGCGCACCGCACGGTCCGCGAGTTCCTCCCCTGGTCGGCGCTGGCCGGGCTCGCCTGGGCCGCGTACAGCGTGAGCCTCGGCTACTTCGGCGGGCACTGGCTCGGCACCTCCTGGGTCAGCGCCGCGCTCTCCGTCTTCGCCCTCTTCGTCGCCGGATCGGTGGCCGCGTTCCTCATGCGGCGGCCGGAACGGCGGGCCACCGCCCACTGACCCACGGGCGGCGACCCGGCACGGAGTAGAGTCGATCGTCACCACCCCGCTCCCGCCGCCCCTCCGGGCGGGCGCGGCGCCGCGCCGCAGCGGCCCGGGATGCGGGGGTTCGAACCACTAACGCGAGGCACACTTCGGTGAACCAACCACCGGTCGTCGAATGGACCGAGGCCGACGAGGCCCGTTCCGCCCGTTGGCGTTCCGAGAACGGCGCCCCGCCACCCCGCAGGATCGTCATCGCGGACGACCGGACCAGAGCCGACGAGGCGTACCGACTCGCCTGCGAGGGCACCGCGCTCCTCTGGCGCGGCGACTTCCACAACGCCCGCCAGTTGCTGACCGCGATGGCCCGCAGGGTCGACCGCCGCCCCCGCAAGGCGCCGCCCGCCGACCCCACCCAGGCGTTCCACCTGCACCGCGCCGCGCAGAACCAGCGCGCCCGCATCCTGGGCATGCTGCTGGTCCCCCTGGACGCGGACCTCGCCGTCCCGCTGCACCGCGCGCCGGACGTCCGCGAGGCGTGCGCCAGGGCATACGGCCCGCCCGAGCCAGCCGCTGCGTCCGCGCCCGCCGGGACCGCCGGGACCGCCTCGCTGGTCTCGCTCCGCGAACTCCTAGGCCTCATCGGCGCCAACGAATGGCGCCGGAAGGGCGTCGAGATCCCGGCCCTCGGCGGCGACCGGATCCATCCGCACTACGGCGTGTTCTCCCCGGCCCGCGGCGAATACGTCGACCTGGTCGCCGAGACGCCGCTGCCGAGCCAGGACCTGGCGTTCGACATCGGTACCGGCACCGGCGTACTGGCGGCGGTGCTGGCGCGGCGCGGGGTGCGCCGGATCGTGGCCACCGACCAGGATCCGCGCGCGCTGGCCTGCGCCCGCGAGAACACCGAACGGCTGGGCGTCGCGGACCGGGTGGAGGTGGTCGAGGCCGATCTCTTCCCGGCCGGCCGCGCCCCGCTGGTCGTCTGCAATCCCCCCTGGGTGCCCGCCAAACCGACCTCCCCCGTGGAGCGCGCGGTCTACGACCCGGGCAACCGGATGCTGCACGGATTCCTGAGCGGCCTCGCGGAGCATCTGGCACCGGGCGGCGAGGGCTGGTTGATCCTCTCCGACCTGGCCGAACACCTCGGCCTGCGTCCGCACGACGAACTCCTCGACGCGTTCACCGCGTCCGGTCTCACCGTCCTCGGCCGGCTCGACATCACACCGCGGCACCCGCGCGCCCGCGACACCTCCGACCCGCTGCACGTGGCCCGCGCCGCCGAGGTCACGTCGCTGTGGCGGCTGGGCGCGGCGGACTGACCGCCGCGCCGGGCAGGCACCGGCCGCGCACCGGCCGTCCCCGAGATCGGCGCCCTGCCGGCCGCACGGCGTGCCGCACGCCTGCTCAACACCGTGCAGGCTCCCGCCCGTTGGCACCGAACCCCGGCGCGCGGCGGCGGGCCCCCTTCGTGGCCGGCCTGCCGGAAGCCGGGCCGGTCGCCGTGCAGGACGACCACCCCGGCCCCGGCCCCGGCCCCGGCCCCGGCCCCGGCCCCGGCCCCGGCCCCGGCCCCGGCCCCGGCCCCGGCCCCGGCCCCGGCCCCGGCCACCGCAACGAACCGGCGCGGCATACGGCACGGCACACGGCACGGCACACCACCGCCGGCCCAGCAGGGCGGGCGGGCGATGGAGCGCGGGAACTCCCCCGGTCTCCGCCGGCCGCCCGTCCGTCAGGCACGATGTACCCACCATGGATCCCGCGCATCTCCTGACCCGAGCCCGCCGGCTCGCCGCCTCCGCGACCCCCGGCCGACGCCGCCTGCTCGGCATCACCGGCCCGCCGGGCGTCGGCAAATCCACCCTCGCCGCGCATCTGGCGGCGGAGCTGGCAGGCCAGGCCGTGCTCGTACCGATGGACGGATTCCACCTCGCCGAGGCGGAGTTGCGCCGTCTGGGGCGCACCGATCGCAAGGGCGCACCCGACACCTTCGACCCCGCCGGATACGCGGCGCTGCTCGCCCGCCTGCGCGCGCGGGAGTCCGGCACCCCCGTCTACGCCCCGGCCTTCGACCGCCGCATCGAGGAGCCGATCGCCGGCAGCATCCCCGTGGCCCCGCACATCCCGCTCGTCATCACCGAAGGCAACTACCTCCTGCTCTACTCCGACCCCTGGGCCCAGGTCCGCGAACTGCTCGACGAGGTCTGGTACATGGAGCTGGACACCCCGGAGCGGGTGCGCCGGCTCATCGCCCGCCATGAGCGCTTCGGCCGGCCGCGCACCGACGCCGAGCACTTCGTCCGCACCTCGGATGAGCCCAACGCCCGGCTGATCGCGACCACCCGCGAACGCGCCGACCTCGTCGTCACCTTCACCCCCGACGAGGCGCCGCCGGCAGCGGGCGAATAACCCGCGCACCCGGCCTCCGCCCCTCCCCCAGCACCTCACCACCCCCTTCTCCCCCTTCCTCCCCCGTCCCACTCCGCCCCGTTCCCCCGCCCGCCGGACGCCATCAGGCCCAGCACCGACAGCGCGCCCCACCCCACGGACACCGCCACCGCCTTCCGCCGCCGCCCGCGCCCCGGCAGGGTCAGGCCCAGCAGCGCGGCATCGCCGAAGTCGGCCGCGATCCGCAGACACGCGGCCGTACGCAGCGCCGGCCCCTCGGGCGCCAGCACCATGGCCAGTCCGCTCGCCGCGTCCCGCCAGCCGACCGGCCGTAGAGAGGTCCGGGTCGCGGCTGCGGTCCGCCCGCGCGCGTCCACCAGCCCCGAGGGGCGCGCCAGCACATCGGGCAGCGCCATGACGGCCACTCCGTACACCGCCGTGGCCGCCCCCACCGCGCGCAGCAAACCGACCTTCATCCGCCTCCCGCCTTCCTCTCGTCCCGTCAACTCCTTTCCTCAACTCCATTCCTCGCCAACGACCTTCCCAAACGACATCAACAGTGTCATCATGACATCATGAGTGTCGATAAGGGGGGCACCACCGAGCAGTCGGGTGCCGAGCAGGCAGGGGCCATGCAGGCGGGTGCCGATCCGGAGGGCGCCGAGCAGGGGCGCACCGGACGGGAGGGCACCGGACAGGAGGGCACGGGACAGGAGGGCACGGGGCGCACGGACGCCGCCGAGCCCACCGGCGCCGAGCCCACCGCCGTCGAGGACCTGCTGTACGGGGTCATCCGGCGCCTGTGGCCGCTGCACCGGACGATCGTGCGCGCCGTGGAGCGCGAGCTGCGGGGCACCGGCATGACCGCCGGCGAGCACGCCCTGCTCGACGCGCTGCGCACCCAAGGCCCCCGGACGGTGCCGCAGTTGGCGCGCTCACTGGACCTGGACCGGCAGCCGGTGCAGCGCTGGGTGAACCACGCGGCGGACCTGGGCCTGGTGGTGACGGCCCCGAATCCCGCGCACCGCCGCTCGTCCCTGATCCGGCTCACCGCCGAGGGCTCGGAGGTGATGCGCGGGATACAGGACTCCGAGGCGGCGGAACTACGGCGCGGGCTGGCCGACCTGTCGCCGGCGGACGTCAGCACCGCACTGCACGTACTCGACCGGCTCGGCGAGGAATTCCGGCACTTGGCGGACGGCTCGCGCGTTCCACCGGAGGAAAGCGGCAATCCCGACATCAGGGAATCCACCGACACGGATGCGACAGGGACTGCCGAACCATCCCCTACCACCCCGCAACAGCGAGCAGCCACCCGCCCATCCGCCCCTCTCTCCCACACAGAACGGCCCGGAGAATGACCCACGACTTCAGCGCCTGGTCCGAGATCGACAACGGCACCGTCCCGATCGACGACGGCGAGCTGTTCTACGAGACGGCCGGCGCGGGTCCCGCGGTGGTGCTGCTGCACGGCGGGATGCTCGACCAGCACATGTGGGACGAGCAGTTCGCCTGGCTGGTCAACTCCGGTCTCCGCGTGATCCGCTACGACTCCCGCGGCCACGGCCTCTCCTCCACCGTGACCGGCGACTGGGCCAACCATGACGACCTGGCGGCCCTCCTGGACGCGCTCGACGTCCCGAGCGCCGTCCTCGTCGGCCTCTCCCACGGCTCCCGGGTCGCGCTCGACACCGCCCTGGCCCACCCGGACCGGGTGACCGCCCTCGCCCTCGCCGCCCCCGGAATCAGCGGCCGGGCCTTCACCGACCCGTTCGTCCTGGAGCACATCAAGGAGCAGGTCGCCGCGATCGGCGCACCGGACGGCGCGGAGCGCTACGTGGAGCACTTCCTGCGGATGTGGGTGGACGGGCCGCACCGCGGGCCGTCCGCCGTGCACCCCGGCTTCCGCGAGCGGATGCGCGCGTCGGCGACCGCCAATGTCGAGGTGCATGCCGACGGTGTCGGCGCCGGCCTGCCCATCGAGGTGGGCGCCTTCGACCGGCTCGGCGAGATCCGGGTGCCGACGATCGTCCTCGACGGCGACCTCGACTCCTCCGACATATCCGCCAACGCCCATGCGATAGCGGTCACCGTCCCCGGCGCCCGGAGGATTCGCGTACCGGCCGCCGGCCACATGGTCAATCTGGAGAACTCCCCGCTCTTCGACCGCGAACTGCACGCCTTCCTGTCCTCCCTGGACTACTGAGGACCGCTGAGGACGACCACATCGCCGCCATCGACGACACCACCCGCAAGCTGATGGCCGACGTCAAGCGGCCCGTGTCGGTGGGCTTCTCCCCGGCCGACACCACGGAAGCCCACCGGCGTACAGCGACTTGGACACCGGGTGGTCGCTGGTCCTGACCAGGGCACCCGAGGCGTTCAGCCGCGCCTGGGCCGCAGCGAGGTCGCCGAGCGTGCCGACCTCCCAGGCGAGGTGGTACAGCCCGATCCGGCCACTTTCCGGCCCCGGCTTGTCCGAGCCCGCCGCGAACAGCCCCAGATCGTGATCGTTGAGCGACCCCGGCGCACGAAGGAAGGCCGCCCGCCCCGGAATCTCCCAGCCCACCGACAGCCCGAGGGCCTCGGTGTAGAACGCCACCGACCGCGCCACATCGCGGACGTACAGCACCGCATGGTTGAGCCGCCGTACGGTCATATCCCCTCCCGTCGCACACGGAACTCCGGCCTCTCCCCGGTACCTGTCCCGCACACCACCCAACGGAACCCCACTTCCGGCCAAGCGGGTTGCCCCTCAAACGGCACACTCACGGACGGCGACATGCGGACCGGTCAACGCCGGGAGCGGGCTCCCCGGTCAGCGTCACGTAGCGGGGATCGGCGGGGAACGTCGGCTGCGAATCTCTCTCCACGCGTCCAACGTTCCCTCGGCAGCCCCTCGGGCTTGGCCTCCGCACGCGGCCATCGCCTCTCGTACCGTGTGGGCCGCCTCGATCACGGCATCCCCTGCCAGGAGCATCACTCGCTCAAAGGCGATCGCTTGGACTCCGGCCACCATCCCATCTCCCTTTTCCTGACACGGTCATGGGGGATGGCTAAGGTGAGCATCATGCGCTCCGGAAGCCCCAGTCGCACCGCTCGGTCCGCGGCCGTCCATCGCGCGGCCCACCAAGTCATAGAAGGTGGCCGTGTCTTCACCGATCCGCTGGCGATCCGCCTGCTCGGTGAGAGCCCGGCCGACATCGCGGGCGAGGCGCGCGCACATCCGGAGCGGCGCTTGATACGGCTGTTCATCGCGGTACGCAGTCGGTTCGCCGAGGACGCGCTGTGCGCCGCCGTTGCCGCGGGGGTGCGTCAATTCGTCGTGCTGGGTGCGGGGTTGGACACCTTCGCCTGCCGCAATCCACACAGCACCGTGGGCCTGACCGTGTTCGAGGTGGATCATCCGTCGACCCAGGCGTGGAAGCGCGAACGGCTGGCGGCTGCCGGGATCGACCCGCCGCCGTCGCTGACGTTCGTGCCGGTGGACTTCACACAGCGGACTCTCACCGATGGTTTGCGGGCCGCGGGGTTCGATCCGCACCGCCCGTCCTTCTTCAGCTGGCTCGGCGTGGTCCCGTACCTCACGCGGGAGAACGTGTTCGCGACCCTCCGTTCCGTGGCGGCACTGCCCGGCGGTGCCGAGATCGTGTTCGACTACAGCGACCCGCCGAGCACCCTGCCGCCCGACCAGCGCGCCGCACATGACGTCAGTGCGGCCCGTGTCGCTGCTCTGGGAGAACCGTGGCTGAGCCACTTCGAGGCCGACCAACTGGCGGCGGATCTCGGGGATATCGGCTTCACGATGGTCGAGGACCTGGGCCGGAACGCCCTGGCCGCCCGCTATTTCGGCGCCCCGGCCAACGCGCCGCAGCGGCCAGGAGCCCACGTTGTCCGCGCCGCAAGCTCCCCCAGGCAGCGGTGAAGCACAGCAGCTGCCCAAGGACTCCCGGAACACGCAGCCTGTCACGCGCGGAAGTCCCGCTGCGGCTCGTACCAGGGCATGGTCGCGTTCTCTGCCCATAGCTCTGGACAAATCGGCCGGTTGGGGTCAGTGGAGCGGGCTTGCCCCCTGGCTTCCAAGTGGAGCGCGCCACCGTACGAACGACCTGGATGCCACGGGCCGCGCCTGCCCGGCTCCACCCACCTCGCCCCCCGAGCCGAAGTCCCCTCGCGCGACCCCGCGTTCAACGATTCCTTCCCTTCCTTCCTCGCCGCCACGACCGGAGCACTGACCACCCACGCATCGCCGCGGCAGAGGCGGAACGCGTGTCCAAGGTTCTTCGCCACTGGTGCGGTTGGCCGGTCCCCGTCCAACCGGTCATAGCGATCGTCGGGGCATCCCGCATCGACTTTGCCGGAGCAGCGGCCTCCGGTGAAGCGCGTTCACGCCCGGCCCCCTGCCATCACCGACGGCCACTTCGACGACCCCCGCCGACCTGGCGGAGACGGGGAACCCTTGAGGCGGGGGGAACCTTCGAGACGGGGGGAGCCTTCGAGACGGGGGAGCCTTCCGGGGAGTACGGACCCCTCAGGTCCATGCCCCGGGGGTTCGCTGTGGGGCACGGCTCGCGGCCGCTGTAAGTCGCGGTCCGGCTTTGAGGACGCTTGGCCGGCCAGGGCCTGCCGCCCGGTGTTCTGGGCGAGACGGGTCAGTTCGTCGAGCGTCCAGCTCAGCCGACCGCTGCGCAGATCGTCCGTGACGGCGCGGATCCAGTCCAGTTCTGCGGCGGTCATCGCGCGCAGATACTCCTCTTCGAGCGTGGTCACCCGCGGAAGGCCGTGGACCTCCGCCTGCTCCGCCAAGGACCTGTCGTGCGCGTCAACGGTCCGCGCGAGGACCGCGGCGCGCTGTTCCAGCACGTCGAGGGCCTCCTCCGGGGCGAGCAGGAGGACGAAGGACAGCGCGGCGGGGAACTGCGGGAACTCCTGCTTCGGTGCGGCCAGCATCTCGTTGAGCCAGACGCGCATGGCCGAGCGCCCCGCGTCGGTCGGCTCGTACACCGTCCGCTCGGGGTACTGCTGGTCGCGGCCGGTTTCCCGGACCGTGACCAGGCCCGCGGCGAGCAGCCGGTCGATCGTCCGGTAGAGGCTCGCGCGCTGGCCGACATTGACGACCTGGCCCTTCCCCCACCGCTTGATCAACCTCTGGATTCCGTACGGGTGCAGCGGCTGGAAGTGCAGCAGGGCCAGCACGGTCAGGGCCAGCGGGGAGCTTCGGGGAGGGGCGCTCATGTCCGCACACTACCCACCGCGAAACTAGTTGACACGAGACTAGTTCCACTGCAACTATCAAACCCGACGGGAAAGAGCAGGCACCACCAGCGGACGGAGACCACGGAGATGACCACCAGCACGGAGACGACCGCCGCCACCGAGCGCATTCACGCCGACCACACCGTGACCAAGCGGCTGGGCAACTGGACCCGCGCCGGACACATCCAGGTGCGCGCCCGCCGGGGCCTGGCCGTGCTCGACCTGCGCTCCCCGGACCTGCCCGACGACATCGAGCTCCGCCTTGAACTCCAGCGCGCCACGGTCAAGTTGCTGGTGCCGGACGACGCCGTCGTCGAGCACTGGGACCTGCACTGGACCGCCCGCGGCAAGGTCAAGGACGCACAGGTCCGGACCGCCGACGAACCGGCCCTCGCCGGCGCCCGTCGGATCCGTCTGGCCGGTGTCGCAACCGACAGCGAGGTCCGCGTGCACCGCGGCGGCATCGCGGTCCTCAGCGCCATGTGCTCCCGCGCCTATCTGGAGGACCTGCGGCTCGCCCACAGGACGGGCGGTCACCCGACCGTCGACGACCCGGCACGCTCGCACAGCCACTGAACATCCGACCCAGGTGCGGGAAAGGGGCAGACACATGAGCGCGATCAGGACGGCGGCCGTCATCGGAGGCGGCATAGCCGGACCGGTAACGGCTCTCGCACTGCGCAGGGCGGGCATCGAGGCGACCGTCTACGAGGCCTACGAGAACACGGCGGACGGCCTCGGCGGCATGCTGATGGTCGCCCCGAACGGGCTCGACGCCCTCGAAGTCGTCGGCGTGGAACGGGGCTTGGCCGGTCAGCCGATCCACCGCATGGTCATGACCGACGGACGGGGCCGGCGGATGGGAGAGTTCGGAGGGCTGACGGGCCTGCCACCCAGCCGGGTGATGTGGCGTGCCGACCTGTACGGGGCGGTGCGCGAGCGGGCCGCCGCGGCGGGCGTACAGACCGTGTACGGCAAGCGGCTGGCCGGGGTCGAGGAAACCCCGGGGGGCGTCATGGCCGAGTTCGCCGACGGGACCCGGGTGACCGCGGACGTGCTGGTCGGGGCCGACGGCATCCGGTCGACGGTCCGGCAGCTGATCGACCCGGCGGCACCCGGCCCCCGGTACACCGGCCTGCTCGGTTTCGGCGCGTACTCGGAGGCGGAGGTCCCTCAGGCGCGGCCGGACACCATGTACTTCGCTTTCGGCGAGCAGGCGTTTCTCGGCTACTGGCCGGTGCCCGGCGGAGGCACCGCCTGGTTCGGCAACCTGCCGTACGACGAGCCGCTCGGCGCGGAGCAGGCCCGCGCGACGCCGCCGGCCGCGTGGATGCGGATCCTGCGGGAGAAGTACGCCGAGGACGTGCCCGGCCGCGATCTGCTCCAGGGCACCCGCGACGACGAACTCCTCACCTTCGGAGGGCTGGAGATCCTGCCTCCGGTTCCGAAGTGGTACCGCGGCCGGATGGTCCTGGTCGGCGACGCGGCCCACGCGCCGTCCTCCAGTTCCGGACAGGGCGCGTCCCTGGCGGTGGAGAGCGCGGTGCAGCTGGCGCGGTGTCTGCGGGACATCCCCGACGCGGGCGCGGCGTTCGCGGCGTACGAGCAGCTACGGCGGGGCAGGGTGGAGAAGGTCGCGGCCCAGGCCGCGAAGACCAACAGTCAGAAGTCGATGGGGCCGGTGGCGACGAAGATCATGGCCTTGCTGATGCCGCTGGCGACGCGGACGTTCCTGACGCCGGAGAAGATGTTCGGCTGGACGCACCGTTACCGGATCGACTGGGACGAGCCCGTGGTGCCCGCCTGACGCCGCGCGGCAGTGGGCCTCCCGGACGGCTTCCGGAGCCGCGCCATCGCCTAGGGCGAAGTTGTACCCGCACCGGGCCGCGTTGGCGTAGTGCTCAAGGACAGTGGTCTGGGCGGGAGTTGGATCGAGTGCGAACCGGTGGGCTCGTACGGTTTCCGCGGTCATCGGACGATCGTCTCGTAGGCCACTGGCAATCGTCGGCGACGGGCGAGCGATCAGCCTCGGACAGCGGCGCGGGGGGGCCGTGTCGATCGCTACGCGAAGCGCGCTCAGCGCCTTGTCGGCCGTCTCGGTGCCATCGTGGGTTGAGCGGTCCGGGTGTGGCTGAGCGTCCTGGTTCCCTCGGTCACACTGACGGACTTGGCCATCACCGCCTGCTCTGTATTCCCGATTCCCGGCGTGATCTCAAGCGGACCTATACTCCCCCTGCTCGGCCGACAAGGTGCACAGGGGAAGCACGGGGGAAGCATGACGGTCTTCGAGAACCTCGACTACATGGTGATATCGCTGGGGTCGGGCCTCTTGGTCGTGACCGTGCTGACGCTGGTGGTGCGAATGGCATCACTGCCGCTGCTGTTGCGCGCTCAACGGGCTGCACGTCAGCGGGCGTTGGCGACCGTCGGCGGGGGTGCGTCGCCAGACGGGTTCTCGGCGGCAGCCGTCGGGGAGCTGGTGCTCGGAGTCGGCGGCGCCATCGGGCTGGCACTCCTGCTGCTCGGCGATTTCGTCTCCGGCTTCGACGTGCTGATACAGCCCATCGGTATCGGCTCGGTGGGAGCCTTCGCCCTGGCCAGGGAGTTGGACATCCCCGCCGGAACCGCACAGCTCTGGCTGCTCGTCGGCGGGATCCCGATCCTGGCGCTCTGGGTCCTTCTCTGGCTGCTGACGCAGCGCAACCTGCTGAACGTCCGGATGCCTGCGGGGTCTTGGCCCTCGCCCTCGACGCGTGGTCGGCTGGTCGGCCTGTTTCTTCTTCGTGTGGTGCTCGGCGTGTTCGTACCGGTCGGGGTGGTGGTGGCCGCCTTGCTGTTCCAGGCCGTCGCAGTCGTGACCAGTTGGAGGCTCCGGTCCGCCGCCGCCCCGGTTCCGCTCCAACCCGCCCCGTACGGTCCGCCCTCCCCGTACGCACAGACGGTGCAGTCCGCGCAGCCCGTCCCGTACGTGCCGCCCGTTCCGGCCTCTCCGCCCGCGCAGCCCAGCGCGCACGTACCGACCCAGGCCGACCGGAGCGCCGGTGCCGCGCCACAGGTCGCATACCAGGAGCTGCACCCGAACGAGCCGCGGACGATCGCCGGGTACCAGTTGCTCGGCCGGATCGGGTCCGGTGGGATGGGCACGGTGTATCTCGCCCGGCGCGAGGGCGCGGCGACGCAGGTGGCTCTGAAGACCATCCACCCCGAACTCCTGGACCACGCCGAGCTGCTGCGCCGCTTCGAGCGCGAAGCGGAGGTGCTGGCCATGGTCTCCGGCGCCTACACCGCCCGGGTGCTCGATGCCGGGGTCGACGCCGGACGGCCGTACCTGGCCATGGAGTTGCTGGACGGGCGGCCCCTCGACGTCCATCTGCGCGAGCAGGGACCGATCCGCTCTCCCGAGGCCCTGCGGGCCCTGGCGCTGGCCCTGGCCGTGGCCCTGTCCGGGGTGCACCGGCTCGGCCTGGTCCACCGGGACCTCAAGCCCGCCAACATCATGCTGACCACCGCCGGACCGCGCCTGCTCGACTTCGGCATCGCGGCGATCGTCGACGGCACGCGGCTCACCCGCACCGGCGGCGGACCGGGGACGTTGACGTACATGGCGCCGGAGCAGTTCGGCGACGAGCCCGTCGGCCCGACCGCCGATGTCTGGGCATGGGCGTGCTGCGTGGTGTGCGCGGCGCACGGCACCAGCCCGTTCGCGGCGACCAGCACGGGTGCGGTGATCCGCCGAATCGTGGACACCGGGCCCGAGCCCGCCGGGCTGGAAGCAGTGCAGGCGCTCGACCCGGCTCTCGCGGCCGCCGTCGGGCGGGCGCTGACCGCCGATCCGGCGGGGCGCCCGGCGGACGGCGCTGCCCTGGTGGAACTGCTGACCGCCCACCAAGGGCCGGGCCACACACTCCCGGACGTGAACACCGTCCGGGACCAGATCACCCAGGGCTGGCGCACGCTGGCGCTCTGAGCACCAGATCACCCCATGTCGTCACTTCGTACCAGTGGGCCGGGTCCTTTTCCCGAAGCCTCCGGTACACCGGGTAGGGGTCGGGGATGGTCGCCATGTCCAGGGGGCGTAGTGCGCAGAAAGCGTCATGAGCCGTGCGTTTCCACCAGTTGCCCGTGGCCGCGGCCACCGAGGAGAAGGGCCGAACCCGAAACCCGCCCGGACCGCCCGAAGCAGTTCGGCAGGTCGTAAGGCGGCTGTCGGGAAAGTGACCGAAGCGAAGTGACTGGTCAGATCAGAAGTGGTCGTAGCGCATAGCCACTTCCTTTCCGCATACCTCGAACGTGATGCTGAGCGGAATTGCGATTACGCGTGAGGGGGCATCCCTTCAGGCCACCGCGGTCGAGGGGCTCACATTCCAGCGGTGGCTGTTCGCGTTGTCCCTATGACGTTCAGCGACGAGCCGGGAGGCGTGCGCCGGAGGCGTAATGAAGGTCTGATGCGGCTGCGCGCGGTGCCAAGAGGACGAGGCCGCCGCGTCCTCGAAGAGGTGTCCGGAACCTGCCCGTGCGGTGTTGCCGGGCCTGCGGCGGTCGGCCACCTTGTGCATCCCACAGGTGAGGAGAGTTCGTTGACGTATCCCCTCCGTCTGGTCGGCGACAAGGTCACGGTGCGCGAGTTCCGCATCGAGGACGTCGACGACATGCAGCGCGTTTTCGGCGATGACCGAGTGACCAAGTGGCTGTCGTTCGACAGCCGCGACCGCAGCGAGACCCAGGCCAGGATCGAAGGCGCGATCAAGAACGCTCAGCTCTCCCCTCGGACCGAGTTCTACCTGGCGGTGACCAAGCGCGACGACGACCGTGCGATCGGCTTCGTCCGCCTCGTGCGCTCCGGCTCCCAAGGCGAGGACATCGGCTGTGCCATCGCGGCGGACGAATGGGGCCGCGGCTACAGCACCGATGCCCACCTTGTGATCCTCGACTTCGCCTTCGGGAGCCTTGGCCTGGAGCGGGTCAGCGGGTGGATCCCCCTCGACAACACGAAGAGGATCACGTCACTCGTCGAGGGTGGATCTCTCGCGAGGCTCGGGTTCAGGACCGACCGGGTGGCGCGCAGGCACGAGTTCATCAACGGAGCGTGGCGGGACTGCAATCTGAACTCCGTGAGCGCGGAGGAGTGGAGTCACCGTCGCCAGACGCGACGAGACTGATCCCCTCGGTCGAAGGCGCCGTCGACCTCGCACCCGCCCTCATACGGCTGGCTGCCGTAGGGGCGCATCTCCTCGCCAACTCGCGGTCACGCGGACGTGAGGGACAACACGGCCTCGATGGCGGAGGCATGGCAACCACCGAGACCTCGTCCTGGTCGACAACCCGTTGTCCGGCATGTTCGGCCAAGCCGTGTTCTGCGGATCCTGTCCCCGAACGTCAAATGCAAACCGCTTCTTGCGCGCGTCGCAGGCTGCCTACGGCCACCAGGCGTCCGCGTCCCGGGAGGGCGGCGCCAGTGGCTGGCGGAGCGGTCAGCTCTCAAAGGTGATTTTGACGTAGCCGTGGCCTCCGGGGGTGCCGGGTTTGCCGTCAGCGCCGGTGGATCCGTTGGCTCCTGGCGCGGCGGTGTGCTGCATGCTGACTGATCCTTCGCCGCCACCGCCGTGTGCGCCGCCGTTGCCTCCGTGACCGCCGGTTCCGCCGGTTCCGATGCCTGCGGCAGGCGGGGCGACTGTGGGCTGGGCTTGGTCCGAGGCTGGGATGCCGCCGGCTTCCGGCCCGCGCGGGCCGTAGGGGCCGGTCATGCCGTCGCCGCCAGCGGAGCCCGCCCCTCCGGGGGTGTTCTTGGCATCGGACTCAGTGGAGTCGGGGCAGGCGCTTTTGAGGTCGACTACTTGGGAGGCTCGGCTGGCTCCTCCGGCGCCCCCGTTCCCGTCTGTCCCCTTCGCGCCCTTCTTGTCCGTGCCGCCACGGCCCGGAGCGCCGGGCTTGCCGGGCTGTGCCGGATGCCCTGTGGCGCCGCCCTGGGCGAACGCGAGTGGGAAGGTCCTGGGGGCACGGCTGTCTGGATTGTCGGTGCCGACCCCCAGTCGGAGGTAGATCTTTGAGGCGTCGCCGCCGTCTGCGTGCGGTTCTGGGCCGGTCTGGCCGGCTTGGCCGTCGCTTCCGTTCGAGGTGCCGATGCCGAGGACCCCGTTGGTGCCCCTGGCGCCTCCGGTTCCTCCGGTGCCCCCCTTGCCCTGGGCTGCCGGTGTGTCTTCCGCTGCCACATGAACCCGGGCGATCAGTGGATGCTGAGCGACCACCGGTACTACGCAGCGGGTGTATCCGCCGGCGCCGCCACCGGCACCGGCGCCGCCGCCACCACCGGCGCCGCCCCTGCCGCCCTCGCCCCCCTCGGCGGCGCCGAGGTTGAGCTCGTTGGCCCCGGCGCCACCGCCTCCGCCCCCTCCGCCGCCACCGCCCGCACCCGATGCTCCCGCAGCGCCACCACCCCACGCCTCGATGATCATGCGCTTCGTCTCGGGCGGAATGGTGAACCGGTAGTCAGTGCCAGAGGGCTTGTCGAACACCAAGGTGCGCTCCTGCCCGCTAGCGGCAGCGCCAGCCACGCCACCGTGCACCGGCAAGGCGCCCTTACTCCGCCCCTGCGCCTGAACCGTGCCTGCCGTGCACGTCGCTGCTACGGCCAGGGCGGCCAGACCAGCCAGCACCTGCCTCATCGGCGCCATGGAGCACCAACTCCTCTCAGAGGAACGGAAGTTGAGCGGAGGCTACCTATTCGGAGGCATGCATATGCTCACACCTACGAGTGAAATGTCCCCTCAGACGTCTGCCGGCGGCTCTTCGGCTCCGCGTCACGCTGATCAGGGCGGGTGGCTTTGTTCACGAGTTGCGACAGCAGATGTACGCGTCACCGAGCAGCGCGTCGATGGCGGCGTGTTCGATGTTCAGGAGAAGTGACAGCGGCCGTGGGGCGGCCGGTCCGCAGGTGCATCCACCGGTCGAGGACCGTGCTCGATCATGGCCCGGTGGCCAGCCAGATGGTCACGGCCGCAGCGGCGGCGAGTCCGATGTTGAGTGTGATCCGGCGGTCTTCGGCGGTCAGGTGGACGGCGATCGCACCGGTCTGCAGGAGTACGAAGCCTGTGGCCGCGGCCGGCGCCAGCGAGGGGGCGATGCTGGTCAGTGGCGGCAGGATCAGGCCGGTCGCGCCAAGTACTTCGACCGTCCCCAGCGCCCTAACGGCGGGCAAGGGCATTCGGTCGACCCAGGCCATCATCGGTCGGAGTTGATCGCGGCTGCGGAGTACCTTCAGCGTGCCTGCGTAGAAGTAGAAGAGGGCGAGCGGTCCCGCGACGATCCAATAGGCGATGTTCATGGTTTCCGTTCATGGGCCGCCGGTTCCCGGAGACCCGTCGATTGCATCGATTGCCAGAAGAGGCGTGGAGAAGGCCCGGTCCGTCGTCCGAGGGACCCGGACGCCGGAAGGCGGGAGCGCCACGCCCCCGCCGGTCGTAAGGAGGGCGGCCGGGCCGTTCCGTCGGCTTCAGGCGAGGTCGGTGGCAGGCTCGGTCGCGTAGCGGCTCATCGCGTCGATGTTGGCCTGTGGCGTCAGCGGCCGGCCGCCGGCGAGCACGTCCTGGAGGTCTCGGAAGTACTGCACGTACAGGTCGGGGGTGAATGTGCTGAGCATGACGGCGGGTTGGTCGGTCAGGTTAGCGAAGGTGTGCGGGGTGCCGGGCGGAACCATCACGAGCGTGCCCGTGGTGGCGTCGCGGTCCTCGTCCCCGACGGTGAACCGCACGGTGCCGGAGAGGATGTAGAAGCCCTCGTCGTGTTGGGCGTGGCGGTGCTGCGGCGGTCCCTGGGTGTGCGGGGCGAGGACGGACTCGGCGATCGCGAGACGGTGCCCGGTGTGGCTTCCGTCCTCCAGGACGCGCATGCGCGTGGTGCCGAGGACGATCGTCTCGCCGTCGTCGGGACCCACCACCGATACGGCGGGGTCGGCCTGCGGTTCGTTGGTCCTTGCTTCTTCGGTCATGTTCACGAGTGCACCGCCGGAGCCTCACGGCTGTCCAAGACCCATCCCGCAGCGCCGATACCTCGTGGGTATCGTTGCAGTGTGGAGCTACGGACCTTGCGCTACTTCGTGGCCGTCGCCGAGGAACTCCACTTCGGCCGAGCCGCCAGCCGACTGCACATGAGCCAGCCGCCGCTGAGCCGGGCGATCAAGCAGCTGGAGGCCGATGTCGGGGCCCTGCTGTTCGCCCGTTCGCCTGCCGGCGTCACGCTCACCCCAGTGGGCACGGTGCTGCTCGACGAGGCACGAGCCCTACTCGACCATGCCGACCGCGTCCGTGCACGCGTGAGCGCGGCGGCCGGCGTCGCGACCATCACCGTCGGCATCCTGGCCGACGGCACCGACCCGGGAGTGCCCAGGCTGGCCGCCGCCTACCGCCGAAGCCACCCCGGCATCGACATCCGCATCCGCGACACCGATCTGACCGACCCAACGTGCGGGCTGCGCGCCGGACTGGTCGACGTCGCCTTGACCCGGGCGCCGTTCGACGAAACTGCCCTGACGGTGCGGGCGCTGCGGACCGATCCGGTCGGAGTGGTCCTGCGCGCCGACGATCCACTGGCCCGCCGCGACCGGCTGCGGCTGGCCGAGCTGAGCGACCGCCGCTGGTTCCAGTTCCCGCAGGGCACCGACCCCATCTGGCAGTCGTACTGGAACGGCGGCACGCCGCGCGAGGGCCCGGTGGTGCGTGCCGTCCAGGAATGCCTGCAGGCCGTGCTGTGGAACGGCACGGTCGGCCTGGCCCCGCTCGGACACGACCTGCCCGCGGAGTTCGCCGTGGTACCGCTGATCGACATGACGCCGAGCCGAGTGGTGGCGGTGTGGAACGAAGGTGACACCAACCCGTTGATCCGATCCTTCATCGAGATCGCGACGGCCGCGTACCGCCACTGAGCACCGGCAACCGGTGCTGCCACAGCTCGTGAACAATTCGAACGCTGCGGCTCTCGGGACTGCCTCCCGAAGTGGTGAACATGTGCTGTTCCTTCTCGCATACAGAGCCAGGGCGGGTGTCCGTTGTCATCGAATCGAGTCGTTTGACAGCGAAGTCAGTCCGCTGCGGTTCTGCGCCACCGAAGATGACCCACGACGTCAAGCCCACGGTCGTGGAACTGGAGGCCCAGGGGCTCCCCCAGAGGGAGATCTGGCGCGGCAGGATTAACCAGAGGCGGTCGCGGAGGGGGCTGGGTAGCATCCGCAGTCGCTGGCCTCCACCACCCAATGGTGAAGGAACCTGCGACGACGCCATCATCGCGATCCAGCGCACACCGGTCCCGCACCCCCGCCACCACCTGGGAATGTTCGACCACGCCGACGGCTCCGGCCGCTGAGTACAGGCACCGCCCCCGGCGCGACGCCCATGTCACGGACAGCGCCCAAGCGCCTGTCCGGTGGGTGAGGGCCTAGGCGTTGCCGTCCTTGTCGGGCTTGAGCATGGTGTCCACGGTGAGCGCACCCGCCAGCGCCAGCGAGCGCAGGGGTTCGTCCATCGGACGCAGCACCTGGATGTAGTAGTAGTCCTGGCCGCCGATGCCCTCCAGGATCACGTCGAGCAGCGTCCGGGCGATCCGGGCCACCGGCGTACCCGTGTGGTCGGTGATCGTAAAGCTGAAGTGGATCCAGTTCTCCGCTCGGATGTGCCCGACGGTATGGCCGTTGGCCACCAGGTCGAAGCTGATCCGGCCGATCACTTCCTGCTGGACAATCTCGCCCACCGGCGACCCGTCCGGGCGGGCGACCGCCACCCGGGCCTTGAGGACCTTGGTACCCCGGCTCAGCACCAGGAACGGGACACCGGCCGCGTCCCGGATCTCGAACTTGCGGGAGAGGTAGCGGTCCATGCTGCTCATGAAGCGCAGCGCCTTGCGAGCAGCGTTCTGGCCGGTCTCGGCGACCGAACCGATCTGGTTGCCCTGCTGATCGCAGACCGCGTAACTGGTGCTGATGTCGACCCACTTGAAGTCCTGGTCGACCCTGAAGATCTCGGCCGACAACAGGGCCTCGGGACCGCCGCCCGCCTGCTGATAGGCCGACTGCGGCTGCGGGTACTGCGGTTGCGCGTACTGCTGCTGTTGAGCCGGCGCCGCCTGCGCGTACTGCTGCTGAGCCGGGGCCTGCGGGTACTGCTGCTGGGCGGGCGCCTGCGGCGGGTACTGCTGCTGGGCCGGCGGCTGCGGATACGCGGGTGCCGGGGCGGCCGGCTGCGCATACACCGGGGCCTGCGGCGCGGGCGGCGGCGACGCCTGGGTGTGTTCGGTCCAGCGATAGCCGTCCCACCAGCGCACAACCGGGGCACCGTACGGATCCTGATACCAGCCTGGGGGAACTGCTGTCTGCGTCACGCCGAGAGCCTAGCCGCCGCCACTGACACCGGGTACAGCGGGCACTACCCGTTCTCGCTCAAGCGCCTTGACGGCACGTCACCGGCGGCATCCGGCAACGAAAGCGTCCCGGGGTAGCGCGTCCAACGCCCGTCGGCGGGCGGGAACAAGCCCCGTTCCAACGCCGTCACGACGGCGGCGTCGGGCGGATCGCCCCGGACGGGAAGATCGACGAGTTCGCCCTACCCGATCGCAGCTCACGCCCGCACGCCATCACACGATGCCGCGCGACGCCTGGCCGCCGAGATCGGCACGCTCGCCACGGTGCCACTCCCGCAGACCCCTGCGGACATCGAGCGGATAGTCGCCGACGCCCAGACGCCCAACGGGCCGCTGGCCCGGTTCGTGGCCGTTCGGGCCAGAGCACAGGAGGCCACGGTGAGCGTGTCCTACCGCTGCTGGCCGCAGGAGCGTTACACGGAGGTACGCGAGGACATCCGCCGACTGGCCACGTCGTACACGGGGGCCGGGGTCAGCTTCCCCACCGATCCGTTCCCCGCCATGGTCTACCCAGAGCACGACGCCCGCATGCTCGCCCGCCGCGTGCGCCGCACACTGGGCCCGGACGCGGTCACCGTGCTCCATGCCGCGTTCCCGCCCTTCAGCGGCGAGGACTTCGCCCTCTACCTGGACCGTGTCCCCGGCACGTTCACCTTCCTTGGCGTCCGTGCCCCCGGCGCACCCATCACAACCGCCTACCCGCACTACCCCGACTTCGCCCCGGACGAGCGAGCCATCGGCATCGGCGTACGGGCGATGGCAGGCTGGATCGCGCAGCGGACCCACAGGGCCCAGGACTTGCACGGGGCGGCCGGCGGCTCTAGGAGCGGTCGATGAGGGTCTGGACGCCGTCGAGGATCCGGTCGAGGCCGAACTCCAGGGGGTCGGCGGTGTCGGGGGCGAAGGCGCCTGCGGCGATGGCGCGGGTCAGAGCGGGGAAGCGGTCGGCGTGCCGGTCGAGCAGTTCTCCGGTGAGGTAGCTCCACTCCTGGCTGTGCTCCTCGTCGAAGTCGAGCAACTGCTGGACATGGGTGCGCACAAAGCCGGCGACGAGAAGGAAGACCCGGTGCTGCTGGCCGGCCGTGAGGCCGGTGGGCTCCAGGGCCGCGAGCGCCGCGTCCAGCCAGCCGAGCTGGTTCGGCCCCATGACCTGGCGGCGCATCGAGATGGCCGCCAGCAGCCAGGGGTGGGCCCGATGGATGCGCTCGGACTGGCGAGCCCACTCGATGATCCGTGGCCGCCAGCCACTACCTGCCGCTGACAGATCGGGCGCCTCGGCGAGAACCGACTCGACCATCAACTCGACCAGTTCGGCCTTGCCCGGCACATAGCGGTACAGCGCCATCGCCGACACGCCGAACTCGGCGGCGACCTTGCTCATGGAGACGGCCGTCAGATCCTCGGCGTCGGCGATGGCCACGGCGGCCTCCGCGATACGCAAGGGAGTCAGGCTCGGCTTGGGGCCGCGGGTCGGCTGCTCCTGCTCCCCCCACAGCAACGCGATGCTCGCGCGCAGGTCACGCGCCTTCTCCTTGGCCATGCGGCCCTCCCTCTCGACGGCAGTCGGTGATGCCCGTTGACGCCACCCACAACTGTATATACCGTAAACGCAACTGCTGATGACATAAACAGTTGGGGGAACCGTCATGCTCGCCACCATCCTCACCGCCTCCGCCGCCACCCTGGCCACGCCCGTCGCCGGCCTGCTGGGCTACCGCCAGGCCAAGCGCACCGCGAACGCCAAGCGGCTGCGCATCACCTCCCCGAACGGCATCGACGAGTCCGGGTTCGTCCGCATCGGCGGCATCGACCAGTGGGTCTCCGTCCGCGGGGAGGACCGACGCAACCCTGTGATCCTGGAGATCCATGGCGGCCCCGGCGCGTCCAACCTGATCTACGCCTCGTGCACGCGGGCCTGGGAGCGCCACTTCACCGTCGTGCGGTGGGACATGCGCGGCGCCGCCAAGACCTTCGGCCACGGCGGCCCGGCCGGACAGGGCGAGCTGACCCTCGACCGCCTCCACCGGGACGCCGTCGAAGTGACCGAGCACGTCCGTGCCCGGCTCGGCGTCGAGAAGGTCCTGCTGGTCGCCAACTCCATGGGGACCGTTCTCGGACTCCGCCTCGCCCGCAACCACCCCGAGCTGTACTCCGCCTACGTCGGCACCGACCAGAACGTCGTCGCGGGCGGACGCGACCGCCCGGCCTACCACTCCCTGCTCGGCCGCCTGCGGAAGGCAGGCAAGCGCAAGGAGCTCGCCGCCGTCACCGCGATGGGCCCCGATGCCTCAACCTGGAGCGTGCACCAGTGGTCGCAGTACAACAAGCTCGTCGTCACCACCGACCCGTTGACCTTCGACACGATGAAGACCGTAGTGATCCGCTCGCTGTGGTTCTCTCCCCTGCACACGCTTCGCGGGCTCCGGACCTACCTGAAAGGCATGGATTTCTCGGAGCCGCTCGGGCTCCAGGCCGCGACCGTCGACGAGTGGGCCGAGGGCACCGCGTTCCGGATCCCGTTCTTCGTCTTCCAGGGCGACAGCGACGTCCTCACCCCGCCCGAACCGGCCCGTCGGTTCTTCGACGACGTGACCGCCCCCGTGAAGGACTTCGCACTCATCCGGAACGCCAGCCACTTCGCGTCCTTCCGCCACCCCGACCAATTCCTCGACCTGATGCTCACCAAGGTCCGCCCGGCGATCACCAGCGAGCCACTCGCCAGGTGACGCGCCGCTCCCCACATCACCGCCGCCCCTGCCCAAGACTGCGCGGCCGCCGCTGACCCTGGTTGCAGTTACGGTTGCATTCACCTCCGTCCAGCACCGTTCAGAGCCGGTTCGACGTGGCGCTCCGCCGCTGTCGAGACGTCTACGGCCCCCCGGACAGCCGTCTCATTCGACCACTGATCCACGAACCCCAATGGGCGAGGGGTGACACCCCCGCCACCTGGGGCGGTTGACAGCCCTCCGACAGTTCCACAGCGGCGCGATCGTCCGCACTTCCCTCGCTACTTCCGGTGCGGACAGGATGTCGCGGGTCACCAGGCGTTACAGCTTGGCCCGCGTGCTTTCGGTGTGCCGTGGCTCGGTGCCGAAGCCAAGCGCGATGGCCATCGGGGAGCTGTCCCGCCCCCGGCGTAGCGCCTCGGCCGTGTATGAGGATCAGTTCCAGGAGGTGCCGGCCGGCTCCTCGATCGTGGTGTTGAGGCGGTTGAAGAAGTTGGTGAGGCCGATCATCAGGATGATCGCGGAGAGCTGCTCCTCGTTGAAGTGGTCCGCTGCCTCGTCCCAGATCGCGTCGGGGACGGCCTTGCCGGAGCGGTCGGCGATCCGGGTGGCGGCCTCGGTCAGCGCCAGGGCGGCACGCTCTTCGCCGGTGAAGAACGGGGCCTCGCGCCAGGCGGCCACCGCGTGCAGCCGCTCGTCGGTCTCCCCGTGCTTCCTGGCGCCCGCCACGCCGGCGAACACGCAGGCACTACAGCCGTTGATCTGACTGGCCCGCAGGTGGACCAGTTCCAGGATCTGCGGCGCGACGCCGCCCTGGTACATGGCCTTGTAGATGTTCTGGATGCCCTTCATGGCGTCCGGCAGAACCATCGCGGGGTTCTTCATGCGGGCGGTGGTCGTGATGGCGGCGTTCAACATGGTGTTTCCTCTTCATCGGTTAGCGTCCGTCACTGGACCGACGGATCCCGACGCGAGGATGTGACAGGTGAGCGAAGAAATTCTTCTGGCCCAGCGTTTCGAGGCGGAGCGGCCCCAACTGCGTTCGGTGGCCTACCGGATGCTGGGGTCGCTCGCCGAGTCCGAGGACGCCGTCCAGGAGGCGTGGCTCAAGCTCAGCCGCACCGACGTGAGTGACGTGAAGAACCTCGGGGCCTGGCTCACCACGGTCGTCGGCCGGGTCTGCCTGGACATGCTGCGCTCCCGCACCTCGCGCCGCGAGGACCCTCTCCCCGAGCAGGAAGAACAGGCCCGGATACCGGATCCCGTCGTCAGCGGCCTGGCCACGGTCAACCCCGAGCAGGAGATCTTGGTCGCGGACTCGGTCGGCATCGCCCTCATGATCGTGCTGGAGACCCTTTCCCCCGCCGAGCGGCTGGCGTTCGTCCTGCACGACATGTTCGACGTGCCCTTCGACGAGATCGCGCCCGTCCTGGGCCGGACCTCCGCCTCCACCCGGCAGCTCGCCAGCCGCGCCCGCCGCCGCGTCCAAGACGCCGCCCCGCCCGCCGACCCGGACACCACGCGCAAGCGCCAGGTCGTCAACGCGTTCCTGACCGCCTCCCGCGGCGGTGACTTCGAGGCGCTGCTGACCGTCCTCGACCCCGAGGTGGTGGCGCGCTCCGACGGCGGCACGCTCGTCCCGAGCGTTCTGCGGCGCGGCGCGGCCGACGTGGCGTCCCAGGCGATCACCTTCGCCCGCTTCGCGGCCGACGCCCGCCTGGTACTGGTCAACGGCACACCCGGGGTGGTGTCCTTCGCCGAAGGCCGACCGCTGTCGGTCATGTCGTTCACCATCCGGGACGGCCGGATCACCGCACTGGACATCCTCACCGACCCCTCACGCCTGACCGCCCTCGGCTTGACCACCTGACCGCTACACGCCCCGCCGCGGTGGCCGATCGGCCACCGCGGCGGAACCTGCGCCGGTGGGCCACACGCTGCCGTGTCACCGAAGCCGACCCCTGTCGGCGCTTCACCTACGAGGTGACGGCGACACCGCTCGCCGTCCCCATCTCGCACCGGCAGTACGACATCGCGCCACCAAGGAGGGCCGCACCGTCACTGCCTAGGCCTGGGGGACGGTAGTGCCGTATGCCTCGTGAGCTGCGTTGAACGCCGCATGGACCCGCGTCAGGGCGGCTCGGGTCTCTTCGGCGCTCATGACCGGGAGCATCACGAGTTCTGCCCGTGCCGCCCGCTCGACGGCGGCCCATGCCTGATGCGACCGCTTGTTGTTCGCGACCCGCTGGTCGGTTCGTACGAAGCCGAGGGCGGCCGTCAGCGAGGCGGATGCTAGGGCGAGCACGCCCGCGAGCACGCGCATTCCGGCATCGGCGAGCCCGGCTCCGAGCTGTTGGTCACCGTCATGGAGCTGTTGGTCACCGTCATGTGAGCAGGGTGTCACTGGGAGTCAATTAAGGGAAGATGGCGTGTAGTTGTCCAAGCTGGCGTTGGGGGGGGTACGCCGCGAGGATCGCACGCGACGGCCAACGTGCACGAGGATTGGGTCGTGGTGAGGGACGGCGGCCTACTTCCAGCCGACGCGACCGGCTTCGCCGACGTGCAGAGCATCACCTCTCCAAGTGGGACAGGCAGCGCACCAACCCGTAGATCATTTGCCGGACAACCCTTAGTTAGCCCGTGGTGAAGCAGAACTCGTGGATGTGGTCGTCGATACCGCGATAGACCACGTGCAGGGTCGTGTCGACGTCCCAGGAGTAGACGGCCGGGTCACCAGCCGCGCGGGGAGCCGCACCGGTGTCGGACAGATCCGTGTGGTGCCACTCGCCATTGCGCACGAGGTCGTGGATGTGGTTGTCCGTGCCGCGATAGACCACGTGCAGGGTCTTGTCGACGTCCCAGGAGCGGACAGCCGGGTCACCAGCGGCGTTCGGAGCCCCACTGGTAGCGGACAGGTCGTTGTGGTGCCATTCGACGTCGCCCGTGTACACCCCCAGCAGCTCGTGGAGGTGACCGTTGCCATCGCGGTAGACGATGTGCTGTTCGCGCTTGTCGTTCTGCGCATCCCCGGCAGGGTTGCCGGCCGCGGCTGGTGGGTTGCCGGTGGTCACGGCGGTGATGTCCCCCTTGTACTGGGCGCCGAAGTGGCGGGAGAGCGACAGAAGACAGAGGTGGTCGTCGGTGCTCCGATAGACCACGTTCATGCCGTTGTCCATCGCCCAGCGGTAGACGGCGGTCGGGCCGCCGGCCGCTTCCGGAGGCGTGTCCGGCGCGAAGAGGACGCTGGGGCCGGTGTCGCTCCACACGGACTCGAATTCCGACATGTCGTGGATTCCACTGTCGGAGCCGCGGTAGAGCACGGTCGGATCGTCGAAGTCGTTGAGGATGATGCCGATGGGCTCGTCCGTGGAGTCTGGTGGGTCGCCTTGTGCCGTGCCGGTGAGATCGGTGTGATGCCAGGTGCCATCGAACGACAGTCCGTGAACGTGGCTGTCCGTCCCGCGGAAGAAGACGTACGCGGCTGCACCGGAGGTGCTCCCGGCAACAGGATCTCCTGCCGACTCCGGCGGGTCACCTCGGGCCGTGCTGGTGAGATCGGTGTGATGCCAGGCGCCATCGAACGACAGTTGGTGAATATGGCCGTCCGTACCACGGTGGACCACACGCTCGGTTTTGTCGGCGTCCACGGTGTACCCGGCGGGATTGCCTGCCGACGGTGGGCCGCCGCCAGCACGAGTGAGGTCGTTGTACTGCCACGTCATGCCGTTTCTCCTCGACTTGAACCGGAAGCCGGGGCCGGGTCGGCACGGTCGGCCGACCCGGCCCACGGCGACAGGCGTGTTCAGGTGCTTCCGGTGCTTCCGGTGCTTCCGGTGCTTCCGGTGCTTCCGGTGCTTCCGGTGCGAATGTTCCCGGTGATGTACTGGACGTACGGGCCGCTGGTATCGCAGGCCTGCCCGGTCCGGTCGGTTCCCGCGGGCGTGTTTCCGGCGAACCAGTCCTCGACGACCTGCGCCTGCGCTTCGATGCTGAACTCGTCGTAGGACGCACCTGCGGGACCGCAACTGGAGGGATTGCCCCCGGTGGCCTCACAGACCTTCGTGACGAAGGCTTCGGCCAGGAACGTGAGATCCATCGGGGTCTGGTGAATCTGCCACGCGTGGACCAGTTCGTGGACCGGAAAACGGTCGGTGCCCCGCTCTTGCATCCCGCGGTGAAACACCCCGTCCCAATTCAGTCTGCGACTCCGTGGCGACAGCGGCAACCGGAGCTCCGCCGCGGCCTCGCGGTGACCGGCGATGGCGGCATCCCGCTGCACTCCCGCGTCATCGGCGGCGGAGCCGCGGAGATCTCCCAGATCACCGGCACCATGAACGCCCTGCACGCGATAGCCGGCCCCAAGGAGTTCCTGCTGGTCGCGGAGTCTGAACCGCTCCGGGTCTGATGGAGGCTCGATTCCCTGAGAGGATCGAGTCATCGCACGTCCGTCCCCTTACCCTGCCGAACTTCGCGAGCGTGCGGTGCGCATGTTCGCGGAGATCCGTCCGAACTACCCGACCGAGTGGGCCGCGATGAAGGCGGTCGCGGCGAAGCTGGGCATCGGTGCGGCCGAGACGGTGCGGACCTGGGTCCGCAAGGCCGAGGTGGACGCGGGCCAGCGGCCCGGCACCACGTCCGAGGAAACCGCGGAGATCAAGCGTCTGCGGGCGGAGAACGCCGAACTGCGGCGGGCGAACGAGATCTTGAAGGCGGCGTCGGCTTTCGTCGCGGCCGAGCTCGACCGGCCGTCAAAGCGCTCGTAGCGTTCATCGACGAGTTCAAGAAGGTGTTCGGGGTCGAGCCGATCTGCCGTGTGCTCTGCGGCCACGGACTGAAGATCGCAACGAGCACCTACTACGCCGCCAAGAACCGCGCTCCCAGCGCCCGCGCGATACGGAGCCAAAGGCGCACATCAGTCGGGTGCATGCCGACAACTACGGCGTCTACGGAGTCCGGAAGGTCTGGCGGCAGCTGCATCGCGAGGGCATGGTCGCGGCCCGCTGCACGGTCGCCCGGCTGATGCGCGAGCTCGGCCTGGAAGGCGCCCGTCGTGGCAAGAAGATCCGAACCACCCTGCGCGACGATGGGCATGAACGGGCGGCTGACCTGCTGCAACGCGACTTCACCGCCTCCAGGCCGAACGAGCGGTGGGGCGCGGACTTCACCTACCTCGCCACCTGGTCCGGGATCGTCTACGTCGCATTCGTCGTGGACGTGTTCTCCCGGGCGATCGTCGGCTGGTCCGCGGCGACCAGCAAGCGGGCCAAGCTGGTCCTCGACGCCCTCGACATGGCCCTGTGGCGCCGGGATCGCGCCGGAACTCCCGCTGGACCAGGGCTGGTTCATTATTCGGATGCGGGCAGTACACGTCTTTCGCGTTCACCGCGCACCTGATCGAGGCCGGCATCGACGCCTCGATCGGCACCGTCGGCGACGCCCTGGACAACGCGCTCATGGAGTCCCAGATCGGCCTCTACAAAACGGAGCTGATCAAACCCCGCAGGCCCTGGCACGGCCTCGTCGACGTCGAGCTCGGCACCGCGGAATGGGTCGACTGGTTCAACAACCAGCGCCTCCACAGCGCGACCGGCGGCATCCCGCCCCATGAGTACGAGACCAACCACCACGCTCAACACCAGCCCCGACCGGCGGCTGGAGTCAACGTATAGAGCCTCCACCGATCCCGGAGCGGTCCACCTACCTCGGCTACGAGGACTACATCCAACGCATCTTCATCCCCACCATCGGCCACCTCAAGCTCCGCGACCTTCGCACCCGCCACGTCCAGGAGATGTTCCAGGACATCTGGGACCGCAACAAGGAACACGAAAAGAACATCGAAGCCGCCAAGGCAGCACTGGCCACCGAGCGGGCCGCCCACGCAACCTGGCGCCAGGCACCCACCCCCCGCCCGCAGGAACTACGCCAAGCCTGGAACGACGCCAAGACCGCGCTGCGCAAAGCCCGGAGCAAGCCCCGCCACATCACCGGAGCCGGCACCCAGCTACACATCAACAACACGCTCAGCGGCGCCCTCGATGACGCCGTCAAGGCGCGCCTGCTCTCAGAGAACTGGGCCAAGCACGTGGTCCTGCCGACCTACCGCAAGCCAAAGCCGCTCGTGTGGACTCCCGAGCGCGTCGGGTCGTGGCGGAAGACAGGTAAGAAGCCAGGGAAGGTCATGGTCTGGACACCCGAGCAAACGGGACAGTTCCTCGACTCGGTCGCCGAGCACCGCCTGTACCCGCTGTTCCACCTCATGGTCTTCCGGGGGCTGCGCCGCGGCGAGGCATGCGGTCTGCCGTGGACCGAGGTCAACCTCGAAGCGGGCATCGTGCACATCAGCGAACAGCTGGTGGCCCTCTCGTACGAGGTATGGGAGGACACCCCCAAGAGCGACAGCGGCGCCCGTACCGTCGCGCTGGACTCCCAGACCCTGGAACTGCTGAACCTCTGGAAGCGGCGCCAGGAGCAGGAACGGAAGGAGTGGGAGGAGCACCAGCAAGCCAAAGGCAAGAACGGCGAGCCGCCGCAGATCTACCACGAGACCGGCCGCGTCTTCACCTGGGAGGACGGACGGGCATACCACCCTGACTACGTGCGTCAGGTCTTCGACCGGCTTCTGACCAAGCACGACCTCCCGCCCATCCGCCTTCACGATCTCCGCCACTGCGCCGCCACCCTCTCCCTGGCCGCCGGCGTCCATATGAAGGCGATCCAGGCGATGCTGGGCCACTCGTCGTACCAGCTCACGGCCGACACCTACACCTCGGTACTCCCCCAGTTCGAGAAGGCGCAGGCCGAGGCGCCGGTGCAGCTCGTGCCACGTAAGACGCAGGCGAAGAAGGCGAGCAAAGCCGAGACAGAGAAGCCAACGGCCAGCAGTGAGACCGGAGCCCCCGCAGAGGAGTCCGGCGAAACGGCCGCGTGACGCCAGGTTCCCAGGATGTTCCCGAGCATGGGAAAAGGCCCTCCGGATGATCTTCCGGAGGGCCTTTCGTGATGCTCCGCTGCTGGTCAGCGCGGTGGGCACAGACGGATTTGAACCGCCGACATCTGCTTTGTAAGAGCAGCGCTCTACCGCTGAGCTATGCGCCCTGGACGAGCCGACAGACTACCTTGCCCGGGGGCCTGGTCTGCAAACCCGTGGTCGGAGGGCGGGAGGCGCTCGTCCGCGGGCGGGAAGTCGCGTGGAGCGTGAACTTACCGGACGGGGTGTTCGTTTCGGTGGGTGGGAGAATGCCAGCCGGCCCTGGGGCGATCCGATCAGGAGAGGGATGTGACGGCGACACAAACGCAGCCGCAGCCGCAGCAGTACGAGCAGCGGGCACGCCGTCGATCCCGCGGGGGCCCGGTCCGGGATGTGGTGGGGCTCGTGCTGCTGCCGTTGCCGCTGCTGGCGGCGATGGCGCCGATGGCGTTCGCGGGTGGCGGCACCCGCCGCTGGTTCGGGCGCGGGGAGAGCCAGCGGGCCGAGACGCAGGCCGCGAAGGACGCCGCGGCGGCGGCGTTCTACGAGCTGGACACCGCGCACCGTGACCTGCGGATCTCGGTGGAGACGATCACCGCCGTCGACAGTTCGCAGCGGGCGCGGCAGGCCGCGGTGGAGTACGAGGGCTTCGGCCGGCGGATCGACCAGGTGAGCGAGGGCTACATCACCGCGGTCGACGCGCACGATCTGGACCGGGACGACATCGACGGCGCGGCGGTGGCACGGGCGCGGGCCGATCTGACGCGGGCCAGGGAGGAACTGGAGCGCGTCAGGGGGGAGCTCGACTGGTTCGCGCAGAGCCTGGCGCCGCTGCTGGAGGGCGCCGAGACGCAGCTGGCGCGGCTGGCGCCGGCCGTGGAGCGGGCGCGGCAGGCGCTGCTGGCGGCGAGCAACGCGCTGGACGCGGTGCGCGCGCAGGGCCTGCGGGCGGACGATCTCGCGGCCCGGCTGGCGGCGCTCGGCCCGGAGCTGACCAAGCTGAACGAGGGTGCCGGAACGCACGGCGTACCAGAGACGATCCGGCGCGCCGACGAGGTGCTGCGCACGGCCGAGGAGCTGCGGCGCGAGGCGGAGCGGCTGCCGGAGACGGCGGCGGAGATCGACAAGCGGCTGGTGTCGCTGCGGACCCGTTCGCAGGCGATCACGACCCGTGCCCAGCAGGTCGATCCGGTGCTCAGCGAGCTGCGGCGGCGGTACAGCGCGGCGTGCTGGCAGGACCTCCAGCGGGTGCCGGAGGAGGCCGCGCGGTCCGTCAGGGAGGCCGAGAGCACGCTGCGGGAGGCGCAGCGGGCCCGCGACGAGCAGCGCTGGTCGGACGCCACGAGCCGGCTGGCGACCGTACGGGCGCTGCTGAACACCACGGACGAGGCGGTGTCGGCGGCCGGCGACCGGCTGCGGCGGCTGGACGCGGTCTCGTTGGACCGGCAGCAGGAGATCGAGCGAACCCGGTTCGCGGTCCGCGACGCGCAGCGGCTGGCGATGGCCGGGCGGAGCACGCCCGACCCGCGGCACGCCGGCCCGCTGGACGAGGCGGTGGCGCGGCTGGAGCGTGCGGTCGGCGGCCTGGAGGGGCGGCATCCGGACTGGTGGCACTTCCTGACCGAGACGGAGGCGGTACGGGAGACGGCCGCCCGGGTGGTGCAGGAGATCCGCGAGGCGCGGGGCGGCGCGGCGGGCCGCTGAGGCGCGGGAGGGGGAACTGCGGGAGGGGGTACGGGGTCCTCCGGGGCTCCGTACGCGGAGCGGAGGCGTGGTTCTTCTCCGGGCAGCCCGGGCTGCTGCGCTTCGGCGGGCGCGCGATGGCGTGAACCGGCCCCTTGGCGGATCCTGGGAGTGAGTACGGCCAGGCGGCTCATCTGCGCGAAGGAGGCCGGAGATGGCAACTGGGGCTACTGGCGGCACCCTGCACCTCGTGAATCCGTTGCAGCGGCTCAAGCGGCGGCGCGCCCAACTCGACGAGCACCTGCCCGTGGACCACCGGCTCAGCCAGGTCTACCGCATCGGTGCCGGACTGATGGGGCTGGTGCTGATCGCGTTCGGCGTCCTCGGTCTGACCCATCACATCGGTTTCTTCGACACCGGCGGCGCGACCGTCGCCGGGCTGAACGCCAACGGCGCCCTCAGCGTGCTCTCGGTCGTCGTCGGGGCGCTGCTCTTCGGCGGCATGCTGATCGGCGGGAACTTCGCCTCGACCTGGAACATCCTGTGGGGCGCGCTGTTCCTGCTGAGCGGCTTCGTGAATCTGGCGCTGCTCCAGACCGACGCGAACTTCCTGGCCTTCAAGATCCAGAACGTGCTCTTCAGCTTCGTGGTGGGGCTGCTGCTGATGGTGTTCGGGATGTACGGACGGGTCAGCGGCGGGCTGTCGCACGACAACCCGTACTGGCGCGCCCGGCACCCGGAGGAGGCGGATCGCTTCGCCCGTGGCGAGCTGCACCCGGTGGCCGGTATGACGGCCGGACGGCAGGCGGCGCGGGTGAACATGCAGGGCGCCTGGCACGGCGGACGCGGTTCGCTCGGCCCCGGGACCAGCCTCACCGGCCCCCACCGGCACGCCGGCGACCTCCCCGCCACGGGCGCGGGCCGCGGCGCCGGCGCGAGCGGAACCGCGGACAGGAGCGGCGGTACGGCGACGGCGGACACGAGCGGAGGTAAGGCGACGGGGGCCACCGGGACGGGCAGGGGTGCGGGTCGCGCAACGGACACCCGCACCGGTCCGGACGACACCGGCGGCAAGGAGCAGTGAGCCGGGGCGAGGAGGCGTCGGGGCGCACCGGGGCGGGGGCGTTCGCCCGGGGCGCCCCGCCGGCTGCGGGCCGACGGCCACCGGCCGAGGGGCCATCGGCCGAGGGGCCATCGGCCGAGGAACGGGAGAGCACGGGGAGCAGCCATGACGCAGCGGGCAAACGCCGGCTCCGGGGCGGGACACGGGTCCCAGGGGGCGGTGGTCGAGGCGCTGGCGAAGCGGATCTTCGGCGGCGCCTACGGCGAGGGTGACGTCCTCGCCCTGCGGGAGCTGACGGCCGAACTGGGCGCCACCCAGACCGTGTTGCGTGAGGCGATCAAGGTGTTGACGGCCAAGGGACTGCTCGCCACCCGCCCGAACCACGGCACCTACGTCCGCCCCCGGGAGGAGTGGAACCTCCTCGACTCCGACGTCCTGCGGTGGAAACTGGCGGCCGGCGCCTCGTCCGACTTCTTCGCCGACCTGCTGGAACTCCGCCGCTCCATCGAGCCCGCCGCGGCGGCGCTCGCCGCGGAGCGCCGTACGGACGACGACCTGGAGGCGCTGAACGCCGCGCTCAGCGCGATGGCCGCGACCGAGGACGATCCGGTGCTGCTCGTACGCGCCGACGCCTCCTTCCACATGGCGATGCTGGTGGCGTCCAACAACCGCTTCTACGCCCAGATGCACCGGGTGATCGTGCCCGTCCTCATCCACCGCGGGCGGGCGATGTACGCCTCCGGCGGGGAGTTCGAGCATCCGCACGCGCGGCACGCGGCGGTGGCCGCGGCCGTACGGGACCGGGATCTCGACGGCGCCTACATGTTGATGCTGGAGCTGCTCGACAAGTCTGCGCGCGACTTTCCGTAGGGCTCGGCGTACGACGTTCCGTTGGGCCGCCGCCCCAAGAGGAGGTGCGGGCGCCGTGCCGAGGGGATAGAGGGAGGAGGGGTGGACGCCCCGTGCCCCTCGCCGAAAGGACGGTCCCCTCCCCATGGCCCGATCCCTGAAGATCACCCGTATCGAGACGTTCCTGGCCCCGCCGCGCTGGCTGTTCGTCCGGGTCGAGACCGACGCGGGCGTCGTCGGATGGGGCGAGCCTGTCGTCGAGGGGCGCGCCGAGCCGGTCCGGGCGGCCGTGGAGGTGCTGGCGGAGTACCTCCTCGGGCAGGACCCCGCGCGCATCGAGGACCACTGGCAGGTGATGGCCAAGGGCGGCTTCTACCGGGGCGGCCCCGTCCTCTCGTCCGCCGTCGCCGGCCTCGACCAGGCGCTGTGGGACATCAAGGGGCGGCACTGCGGTCTGCCCGTCCACCAGCTGCTGGGCGGGCCGGTGCGCGAGCGGGTCCGGGCCTATGCCTGGGTCGGCGGCGACGATCCGCGAGCCGTCCGGGACGCGGTGGCCGCGCAGGCCGAGGCGGGCTTCACCGCCGTCAAGATGAACGGCTGCGGCCGGATGTCCCCGGTGGCGACCCGCGCCGAGGTGCGCGGCTGCCTGCTGCGCGCCGCCGCTGCCCGCGAAGTCCTGGGCGACGAGCGGGACTTCGCGCTCGACTTCCATGGCCGTGTCTCCCCCTCCAACGCCCGCAGGCTGCTCCCCTTGCTGGCCGAATACGCGCCGATGTTCGTCGAGGAGCCGGTCCTCCCCGAGCACACCGAGGCCCTGCCCGGCCTCGTCGGCGCCTCCGGCATCCCCCTTGCTCTCGGTGAACGTCTCTACACCCGCCGTGAGTTCCTGGCTCCGCTCCAGGCCGGTGTGGCGGTCGTGCAGCCCGACATCTCCCATGCGGGCGGCATCTCCGAGCTGCGCCGGATCGCCGCGCTGGCGGAGACGTACGGGGCACATCTGGCCCCCCACTGCCCGCTCGGCCCGGTGGCGCTCGCCGCCTCCCTGCAAGTCGCCTTCACCACCCCGAACTTCCTCATCCAGGAGCAGTCCCTCGGCATCCACTACAACAAGGGCGCCGAACTGCTGGACTATGTCGTGGACCCGGAGCCGTTCCGCTTCGAGCAAGGGGCGTTCCTGCGGACCGACCGGCCCGGCCTCGGGATCGAAGTGGACGAGCGCGCCGTACGGGCGGCGGACGCGGCGGGCGGGCACGCCTGGCGGAACCCGGTCTGGCGGTACGACGACGGCGCGTTCGCGGAATGGTGACACGGCGGACGGCGGCAGCGGCAACGACGGCAGCAGCAGCGGCAGGAGACCGGGGGGAAGGTGCGATGCGGAACGGCGCGGAACCGGACGACGCGATACGGGGCGACGCCGGGAGGTCCGGCCCCGCGGTCGGACCGGACGTCCTCACCTTCGGGGAGACGATGGTCGCCCTGCGCGGCAGCGGCCCGCTGAGGCTCGGCGGCACGATGCAGGTCTCCATCGCGGGCGCGGAGAGCAACGTCGCGATCGGCCTGGCCCGCCTCGGGCACGACGTCCACTGGTCGGGCACGGTCGGCGACGACGAGGCGGGCCGGCTGGTGCTGCGTACGCTGCGGGCCGAGGGCGTCGGGGTGGGCGGGGCGGCGACCGACAGCGGCGCGCCCACCGGCCTGATCCTCTTCGAGCCGCGGCTGCCGGACGTGACGCGGGTGCACTACTACCGCACCGGTTCGGCCGGCTCCCGGCCCGGCGCGTCCGCGATCGAGCGCGCCTTCGCCACCGCCCCGCCCCGCGTCCTGCACCTGACCGGCATCACTCCGGCGCTCGGCCCCACGGCCCGGGCGACGGCCCGGCGGGCGCTCCAACTGGCGTGCGGGCACGCCACGCTGGTCTGCCTGGACGTCAACTTCCGCGCCCGGCTCTGGACCGCGGACGAGGCCGGCGCGGTGCTGCGCGAGTGGCTGCCCTCCGTGGACCTCGTCATCGCCTCCGACGACGAGCTGCCGCTGTGCCTGCCCGGACCGCCGGGCGACCCCGGCGAGGGCGCGGCGCGGCTGCTGGACCTCGGCGTCCGCGAGGTGGTGGTGACACACGGCGCGGCCGGGGCGACGGCGTTCACCGGCACCGGCTCCCGCCACCGGCCGGCCACCCCGGTCCGGGCGGTGGACCCCGTGGGCGCCGGCGACGCCTTCGTGGCCGGCTACCTCTCGGCGCTCCTGGACGGCGCGGACCTCGCCGGGCGCCTGGCGCGGGCCGCCGCCACCGGCGCGTTCGCGGTCGCCTCGGCGGGCGACTGGGAGGGCGCGCCCACCCGCGCGGAGCTGGGCCTGCTGGGCGCGCCGCCCGGCACCGTCGTGCGGTGAGCGGCACCGCGGATAACCTGTGGCCATGCCTCGTTACGAATACCGGTGCCGCCCCTGTGGCTCCACCTTCGAGCTGAACCGGCCGATGGCCGAGTCCTCCGCCCCGGCCGTCTGCCCGGAAGGCCATGAGGACACCGTGAAGCTGCTCTCCACGGTCGCGGTCGGCGGTTCCGCCGCCGCGCCCGCCCCGGCTCGCGGCGGCGGGGGCGGCGGTTGCTGCGGCGGCGGCTGCTGCGGCTGAGCCGCTACCGCCGGCGCGCCAGCGTCAGCCCGTCCGCCACGGTGAGCATCACCGACTCCATGCGCCGGTCCTCCCGGACGTGGTCGTTGAACTCCCGGATCGCCAGCGCCGGTCCGGTCGCCGCCGGGTTGGTGACCAGGCCCCGGTACAGGACGTTGTCGGCGACCAGCAGGCCGCCGGGCCGCAGCCGGGGCACCAGCTCCTCCCAGTAGGCGATGTAGCCGCCCTTGTCCGCGTCGAGGTACACCAGGTCGAGGTGCGGCTCGGGCGGCATCGCCCGGAGGGTTTCCAGGGCGGGCGCGATCCGCAGCTCGATGCGGTCCGCGACGCCCGCCGCCGCCCATGCCTCCCGGGCGTACGCCGTCCACTCCTCCGACACGTCGCAGGTGACCACCGTGCCGCCGCGCGGCAGCGCCTGCGCCATGGAGAGCGTGGAGAAGCCGGTGAACGTCCCCACCTCGACGACGTGCCGCGCCCCGGTCAGCCGGACGAGGAAGGCCAGCAGCGGCCCCTGCTCCGGCGCCGACTGCATCCCCGCCGCGCCGGGGAACCGCTCGTGGGTGAGGTCCACGAGGTCGCGCTGCGCGGAGTCCAGCGGCGGATTGTGCGCAAGGACGTAGTCGTACAACTCCGGTGTGATCGGCGTGTTCTTGGACTCGGCCACCAGCACTCCTCCTGATCCCGGGCGGCGGTCCCGGCCGGTGCGGACGGGCAACGGCACGGCGCCACGACGACCTAGGAGGCTAGCGGAGCGCCGTCCGTGCCGACGGCTTCAGCCGTCGCTCCGCGAGCCACCGGCGGCGGCGCGGAAGGCCCGTACGATCTCCTCGCCCGCCGCCGCCCCGCGCGCCTCCAGCGCGGTGACATGGGGCGCCTGCCAGCCGGCTGCGGCCAGTTCGCCGTGGCCGGGCCGCCAGCCCCGGTCCGCCGCCAGCAGCAGGTCGGCGTCGAGCAGCGAGTCGCCGGCCGCGAGGATCTCGGCGGCACCGGTGCGGCGGGCCACCTCGGCCACCGCGGCGCTCTTGGTGAGCGGCTTCGGCACGGCGTAGATCTTGCGGCCCTGGAGGGACACCGTCCAGCCGCGGGCGCCGGCCCAGTCGGCGAGGTCCGCGACCCAGCCGTCCGGCAGCAGCGTCCGCTCGACGACCAGATAGACGAAGAGGTCCTCGGCGACGCGTTCCTTGCGGAGCCAGGCCGGGTCGGCGGTGCGGGCCAGGTGCCCGCGGATCTCGTCCAGCGGGGCGCACCGCGCCGCGAGCCGGGCGGCGACCGTGCGCCGCCAGTCGGGGTCGGACTCGCCCCGTACGAGGAGGTGGCCGCCGTTGGCGCAGACGGCGAACTCCGGGGGCGGGCCGGGGAGATGGATGCGCCGGTACTGCTCCCGGGTGCGGGTGGTGGCCGGTACGAAGGTGGCGGTGGCGGCGACGTCGGCGAGCAGCACGGCGGCCGTCTCGGTCATGTAGGACAGCGGTGCGCGGTCGTGGACCTCGACGCAGAGCAGCCGCGGGGCTTCGGCGTCGGGCTGGGTGAGGTCCAGTGCGGCGGCGGAGTAGATCAGGGTGCGGTCGAGGTCACTGGCGACGAGTGCGGTCATCGGGAGGCCACCGCCGTGCCGTCCGCGCCGGTGGCCCCGCGGGTGTAGCGGGGGTGGATCAACCCGACGCAGGTGTAGGGGAGTTCGTCGACCTCTTCGACGGGCACCCCGCGCTGGCCGGCGAGCAGGCGCACATGGTCGAGGTCGGTTCCGGCGCCGCGCCGCGCGAGGATCTTCCAGGGGACCCGGCGCAGCAGGACCCGGGTGGTCTCGCCGACGCCGGGCTTCACGAGGTTGACGTCGTGGATGCCGTACTCCTCGCTGATCCGCTCGACGGCCGCCCAGCCCGCCCACGTGGGGGTGCGGTCGGTGGCGGCCAGTTCCGCGACGTCCGCGGCGACCGCCCCGGTGACCTCGTCGAACCGCGCGCCGACCGAGTCCAGGAAGGCACCGGAGACATCGCTGCCGGCCAGGTCGCGGTAGAACTTGGCGCCGTGGAAGTCGTCGGGTCCCACCAGGTCGGCGCGCAGCACGGTGCGCGATATCAGCCCGGAGACGGTGGAGTTGAGGCAGGCGGACGGGATGAGGAAGTCGTCGCGGGTGCCGTAGGTGTCGACGCAGCCGCCGGGGTCGGCGAGCACCGCGAGCCGCGGGTCGAAGCCCGGGACGCCGGGGAGACCGGGGAAGTCCGCCAGGGCGCGGGCCAGTTCGCGGGCGATGGCGCCCTTGCCGGTCCAGCCGTCGACGAAGACCACGTCCGCCGGGTCGTGCCGGTCGGCGAGCCAGCGCAGGGCGGTGGTGTCGATGCCCCGGCCGCGGACGATCGAGACGGCGTAGTGCGGCAGGTCCACGCCGTGTGCGTGCCGGGCCCAGCGGCGCATCAGCACGCCGACGGGGGTGCCGGCCCGCGCCAGGGACACGAGCACGGGGCGGGGGCCGCGCTCCCGGAGCACCGTCTCGGTGACCGTTCCGACGGCCCGTGCGATACGGCCCGCGGAGCTTTCCAGCGCACCGCGGAAGAGCGCCTGGTACGCCTCGCTCGGCTGGTACTCGACCGGCAGCGACTCCGCGTAGTGCGCGCCACCGCTCTGGATGGCCTCCTCGCGCTCCTCGGTGGGCGCTTCGAGGGTGACCGAGGACAGGTCCTGGAGCAGCCAACCCACCTCGTCGGGCGCGTACGAGGAGAAGGCGGGGCCGCGCAGCGGCTCGGGAAGGGGCCCGGCCGGAGCCTGCCGGTGCGGGGTGTAGGCGGGGATGACGGCGAGCAGCAGCCGGTCGGTGTGGGCGGCGAGGCGGTCCAGCAGGCCGCCGGGGCAGTGGAGTTCGGGCCGGTCGCCCTCGGAGTCGACGACCGCCACGACGGCGTCGAAGCGGCGCTCCGGGTCGGTGCCGGGGGCGACGTTGTAGGCGTAGCGCTCCCCGGGCCCGTCCGCCGGCCGGTCGTGGGCGGGGAAGGCCAGCCGGGTGCGTATCGCGTAGCCGGGGTCGTCGATGGCGAGCACCGGGGAGCGGGTGGTGGTCGAGAAGTGCACGGCCCGGTCGCCCGCGCCGCCGCCGATCCGGTCGTCGAGGGCCCCGGCGAGGCGCAGCGGTGCGTACATCAGCTCCTCGTTGCCGAGGACGAGGACGCGGCGGGCGCCCGCCAGGTGCTCGGCGATCCGGGCGGCCATGGCCGGCAGCCCGGCCTCCAGGCGCGCCCGGTGCTCCGGGGTGAAGCCGTGCCGTCCACCGTCCGGCAGCCCCTCGGGCCAGCCGAGGTCGATCCGTACGGCGCCGGCGCCCCGGCCGGACCGCGGCGGGACCGCCGCGGTGCGGGCCACCTCATGGGCGGCGACCAGCTCCCGGCCGCGCGCGAGGACGTCCGCGGGCAGCCGAACGCCGCCCGCGGCCAGGAACACCAGGTCGACGCGGGCGCCCAGTTCGGCCGCGCACTCCGCCAGCCGGTCGCGGTCCCCGGCGGATCGCATGTCGACCAGGGCGACGACGACATAGCGGTCGCGCGGGAAGCGCGCGTGCAGCGCCCGGAGGGTGTTCAGGACCGTGCGCCCGGTGGAGAACTCGTCGTCGACGAGCACCAACGGGCCGCCACCGGCGAGGAGTTCGCGGTCCTCGGGGAGCAGCAGATGGGAGGTCGCATGGCTGTGCTCCTCCTCGAAGCCGCCCACCCGGTCGACGCCCGGCACCGGCCGCCGGGTGGAGTGCAGATACGGTGCCGAGCCCAGCCCGTCGGCGACCGAGTGCCCCAGTCCGGTGGCGGTCTCGGCGTATCCCAGGACGACGGAGCGGGCGGCGGCCTCGTCCCCGAGCAGCGCGCGCACCCGGCGCCCGAGTCCGACGCCGGCGCCGTGGACCACGTCCGGGCGCTGCGGGACGTGCTTGCCGAGCACGTTCGACACCAGGAGGTGGGCCCGCTTGGGGTTGCGGCGCAGCGCCAGCCCGAGCAGTTCGGGCAGCTCGTCCGCGCCGCTCAGCGCGACCCCGAGCCGCCCGGCGACCCACTCCCCCGTCCACACCTCGCGTGCCGTCTCCTCCTCGGTGCCGTACGTACCCTTCGTGCCGCTCATGCCGTTCCCGCCATCCTTGCTGTTCCTGCTGTTCCTGCTGTTGCTGGGCCGCTGTTCCCGCTGTTCCCTCGTCTTTCGCCGCCGTTCCCGCCCCGTCCGCCGCGCCTCAGGCCGGCGGCAGGCTCGCGGTCAGCAGCTCCACGAACCCGACGTCCTCCCGCGCCACGCCGAACGCCGCGGCGCGCAGCAGGGTCCGTTCGGCCCAGGCACGGTGCGGCTTCACCTCGTTCATCTTGTTCGTGTAGGCGGAGCGCAGGACCCCGCCGTCGCCCTGCTCGGGCCGCAGGATGTCGCCGGCGTCGCTGAACTCCTCGTGGCTGACGACCGAGAGGGCGTGCACGGGGGCGACGTGCGAGGGGTGGATGCAGGTCTTGCCCTCCAGTCCGTTCGCCCGGTCGAGCTCGATCTCGCGCAGCAGCCCGTCCATGTCGTGCTCGATCAGCGCGTTGCGCAGCTCCTCGGCCTCCCCCACGAACGGGGTGCGGCGCAGCTGCGGCTTGAACATCCGCTGGTGCAGCCGGAAGTACTCCCACACCGGGCCGGTGACCGTGAAGCCACTGCCGTCCGCGCGGCCGAGGACGTTCACCACGTCGGCGATCACGGAGGCGACGATCTGCACGTCGTACGCGGTCATGTCGGGCGCCCGGCGCAGCCCGTAGGCGGAGCAGAAGTCCGTGACGCCGAGCCGCAGGGCGAGCACCCGGTCGCGGTGGGCGCCGACGGCCCTGGCGATGCCCCGGAGCGTCGCGGCGCGGCTCTCCAGGTGCAGCAGCTGCGGGGATTCGAGCACCGGCATCGCGAACAGCCGCCGCCCGCAGGCGGATTCGGCGGCGGCCAGCTCCTCCAGGAAGGGCGTGCCCCGTTCCTCGGTGAACTTCGGAAGTACGAAACCGGACAGCCTGCGCACGGCGGGCCCCAACCGCCCTACCAGGTCCCGTATTTGGTCCGGTTCACGGACGCGGACGAACAGCAGCGGCAGGTCCGCGCCCGCCTCGGCTGCCGCGTCGAGCAGTCCGAGCTGCCGGACGAGGTTCTCCTCGCCGGCCGCCACGTCCGCGTCTCCTATGGAGTCTTCGAGGCACAGCACCATGGACACGACCCCGCGCCCGGCCTGCTTGAGGACGTCGGCGGCGAGCCGCGGGCGGGTGGCGGGGCTGTAGAGCGTGGCGCCCAGGGCGGCCGCGAGCGTACGGGCCGGGGAATCGGCGGTGAACTCCACCGGTTCCTCGTGGAACAGAGCCTTCCGGATGTCAGGCGCAAGATGCCCGAAGTGACGCATACAACTCCCCGCATACCAGCGGGACCCGGGCACCCCCGTGACGTCTCGCTGTCTGGATCCAGCCGATAATCGTACGTGTGTGGGGGTACCGAAAGTTCCCGCCGCAACGAAATTCCGTGACCCCGGCCCGGCGTCCAGGTGTACGGGCGGGCCGCGGGTCCGGCGCGCGGGCCGGGCCCCCGCGTTGTCGCTGCGAGGTGTGGGAAGGCAGGATTGCCGCATGACGCACGCGATGCTGAAAGGGTCGAACGTACCCCTCGACGCCACGGCGGTACGGGCCGTCCTGCGCTGGACCCCCGGCGCCGACGTCCCCGACGTCGACGCCTCGGCCCTGCTCGTGGGACCGGAAGGACGCGTGCGCTCGGACGAGGACTTCGTCTTCTACAACCAGCCGAGGCACCCCAGCGGCCTGGTCCGGCACCTGCCCAAGTCCCGGCTCGGCGACCACCTCACCGACAGCATCGAGGCGGACCTCGCTCCGCTCGACCCGGCGGTGGACCGGGTCGTCCTCACCGCGTCGTCGGACGGCGGCACCTTCGCGGACGTACCGGATCTGCGTGTTCTGCTGTACGACGCGGCGACGGAGGGCGCCGAACCGGTCGCGGTCTTCGACGTAGTGCCCGACACGGGCGAGGAGACGGCGCTGATCTGCGGGGAGCTCTACCGGCGCGGCGACGGCTGGAAGTTCCGCGCGCTGGGGCAGGGGTACGAGAGCGGGCTGGTCGGCCTGGCGACGGAGTTCGGGATCTCGGTCGACGAGAACGATCCGCCCGCCGGCCGCACGGACCCGCCGGGAGCGGCGGAACCCTCCCCGGCCCCGCCGGACGACGTCCCCACGGAGGCCGTCGAGCGGCCCGCCCCCGGCGCGCCACAGGTCCCCGGACCGGCCACCCCCACCTCCCCGCCGCCCAGCGCCTGGCCCGAAGAGGCCGTCGCGCCGTCGTCCCCGGGGGGCCCGCCGGCGTATCCGGCGGCCGGCCCGGATGCCGTCACCCAGCATGTGCCGGACCGGATGCCGGAGCCGTTCTCGGCCGCCCCGCTGCCCCCGGCCCCCGCGGCACCGCCGCCCACCGCCGGCTACGGCTACCCGCAGCACGTTCCGCCGCCGCCGGCGCAGCCCCCCGCCTACGGCTACCCTGGCCCGCCTCAGCAGCCCCCGTACGCGCCCCAGCAGCCGCCCGCGTACGGCTACCCGCAGCACATGCCGCCGCACCTGCAACCGCCGCAGCCCGCCCCGACGTACGGCTATCCCGTGCAGCAGCCGCAGCCGTTCGCCCCCGACCCGTCGTTCGTACTGCCGCCCCAGGGGCCGCAGTTCCAGCGTCGCTAGGGCAGGCCCCGGCGGCCGGCCGCGGCGGTCAGGCCATGGCGGTCAGACCATGGCGGTCAGACCTTGGACTTGTAGCCGCGGCCCCACTGGAGCCCCCAGCCGTACATCCGGTCGAGCTCCGCCTGGAAGCCGTAGACGTACTTCACCTCGCGGCGCACCGTCAGGCCGTCCTTGCCGTTCTCCAGCATGAAGATGGCGCAGGAACGGGCCTGCGGGGCCCGCTCGTCCAGCTTGACCTCGACCCGCGGTCCGGTGCTCGGGTAGAGCGTCACGACCGCGTGCGTACGGTCGAAGGCCGGGGTCCCGTCGTAGATGTAGACGAAGATCAGCAGCCGCTTGATCTCGTCGCGGTGGTCCAGGTTGACGTACAGCGTCTCGCCGGACCCCGAACCGAACCGGTCGTCGCCGCTGAGCTGGACGAACGGTGGGCCGTTGAGGTCGCCGAGGAAGTCCCCCAGCGGCTGCACCACGCCCTTGGTGCCGTCGGCGAGTTCGTACATGCAGGCCAGGTCCAGGTCGACGTTGACCACGGCCGGCCCCTGCGCCTGCACGACCTCGGGCTTGAACAGCCGCCCCGGATTCCGCAGCAGGCTGCCGGTGCGCTGCCCGCCCCGCTCCATCAGGTCCGAGGTCCGCATCTGCCAGCTCAGGTTGACCCGCAGATGCCCGTTGGCCGCCCCCTGCTTGGTCAGCGAGACGACCGGATGACGCTTCGTCAGCTCGACGACGTACGACGCTCCGCCGCCGTCGAAGGCCGGCGCGTTGCCGCGCCGCCAGTTCCCCAGGAACGACATCTTTCCCACCCCCTTGTCAGGCCCCGCATCACCACGGGGCGGCCGGAGGGTTCGTACCCATGGCCGCCCCGCAGAAAGCGTTCCTCAATCAGCCGTCCGTCACACTCCGGACGTCACTTCCGACTTCGCCGACGACTCCTGCCCTGGCCTGCCCTCGCGCCGGTTGCGCAGCACGGACGAACCGAAGGACAGGGCGATCAGCACGACGCCGACCAGGCCGGTGACGACCTCGTTGATCTCGTACTTGATCGTGACGAGCAGGATGACGCCCAGCGCGCCGATCGCGTAGTGGGCGCCGTGCTCCAGATAGACGTAGTCGTCCAGGGTGCCCTTGCGCACGAGGAAGACGGTCAGCGACCGGATGTACATCGCGCCGATACCGAGGCCCAGCGCCATCGCGAAGATGTCGTTGGTGATGGCGAACGCGCCGATGACGCCGTCGAAGGAGAAGGACGCGTCGATGACCTCCAGGTAGAGGAACATGAAGAACGCGGCCTTGCCGGCCAGGCCCACGGCCGAGCCGCCCCGCTTCCGCGCCGGAGCCGCGTCCGCGCCCTTCCCGCCGCCCCGGGCGCCCTCGGCACCTTGGACCTCGTCGGCCGCGCCGTCCTCGTCGTCCTCGTCGTCCTCCAGCCGGCCCTCGAAGTACCCCGAGACACCGCCGACGACGAGGTAGGTCACCAGACCGCCGATACCGGACAGCAGGACCGTGGTGGTCTTGTCGCCGCCGCCGTGCGCCACGTTGGTGGCCACCGTCAGGGCACTCACCAGCAGGGCGACCAGCGCGACGATGATGGAGAGGGTGTCGAGCTTGCCGATCCGGGCGAGCGGCTTCTCGATCCACCCCAGCCACTTGTAGTCCCGCTCCTCGAAGATGAAGTCGAGGAAGATCATCAGCAGGAAGATGCCGCCGAACGCCGCGATGGCCGGGTGGGCGCTGGTGACCAGTTGCTCGTAATGCGCCTTGTCGTTGATCGCGAGCCTGACCGCCTCGATCGGCCCCAGCTTCGCGGTGATCGCGACGATGACGACCGGGAAGACCAGCCGCATGCCGAACACCGCGACGAGAATGCCGACGGTCAGGAAGATCTTCTGCCAGAAGGCGTTCATCTTGCGCAGGATTCCCGCGTTGATGACGGCGTTGTCGAACGAGAGCGAGATCTCCAGGATGGACAGGATCCCGACGATCGCGAGCCCCTGCCACCCCCAGAGGACACCGGCCAGGCCGAGGCCGAGCACCGTGATGGCGAACGACCAGCCAAAGGTTTTCAGGAGCACTGCCCACCCAATCCTTCGCTGTATGGGTCCCCCGCGCGCGGTGCGCGGCGCTTTACGAAACGTTGACCCCGAAGTCTAGAGCGATGCCCCGCAGACCGGATGCGTACCCCTGCCCCACGGCCCGGAACTTCCATTCGCCGTTGTAGCGGTAAACCTCGCCGAAGATCATCGCCGTCTCGCTGGAGGCGTCCTCGCTGAGGTCGTAACGGGCGAGTTCGCCACCGTCGGCCTGATTGACGATCCGGATATAGGCGTTGCCGACCTGGCCGAAGCTCTGGCCGCGCAGATCGGCTTCATGGATCGAGACCGGAAAGACGATCTTGTCGACCTGCTCCGGAACCAGCGTGAGGTCGACGAGGACCGTCTCGTCGTCGCCCTCGCCCTCACCGGTGAGGTTGTCGCCCGTGTGCTCGACCGAACCCTCGGGGCTCTTGAGGTTGTTGTAGAAGACGAAGTACTCGTCCGCCAGGACCCGGCCCTCCCGGCACAGCAGCGCGCTGGCGTCGAGGTCGAACGGCGCTCCCGTGGTGGACCGCGCGTCCCAGCCGAGCCCGACGGTGATCCGTGTGAGATTCGGCGCGGCCTTGGACAGGGAGACGTTGCCCCCCTTGGCGAGTGTGACGCCCATCGTGTTCGCTTCCTCCCCTGTGTCGGTAGGGGACGCGGCTCACGCCCCCTGAAGCGCGTCCGGCGCCGTACTCCCCGCTGCGGGGCGTACGGCGCCGGACGCGGTGCAGCCGTCGGTCAGACGTTGACGCCGAAGTCCTGCGCGATACCGCGCAGCCCCGAGGCGTAGCCCTGGCCGATGGCGCGGAACTTCCACTCCGCGCCGTTGCGGTAGAGCTCGCCGAAGACCATGGCGGTCTCGGTCGAGGCGTCCTCGCTCAGGTCGTAGCGCGCCAGCTCCTTGCCGTCGGACTGGTTGACCACGCGGATGTAGGCGTTGCGGACCTGGCCGAAGCTCTGCTGACGGGTCTCGGCGTCGTAGATCGACACCGGGAACACGATCTTGTTGACGTCGGCCGGGACCCCGGCGAGGTTCACCTTGATGGCCTCGTCGTCGCCCTCGCCCTCACCGGTGGTGTTGTCACCGGTGTGCTCGACCGAACCGCAGGGGCTCTTCAGGTTGTTGAAGAACACGAAGTTCTGGTCGCTGGCGACCTTGCCCTGGTCATTCGTCAGCAGGGCGCTGGCGTCGAGATCGAAGTCCGTACCGGTGGTGGTACGCGCGTCCCAGCCCAGACCGACGAGCACGGCGGTCAGATTGGGGGCTTCCTTCGTCAGCGAGACGTTGCCGCCCTTGCTGAGGCTGACTCCCACGAGTCCTCCCATAGATTCGAGGGGTACGTCATGAATGTGCGCCCCCATCGTGCATGGCATCGGATCAACGAATTGATCCTAGTGACGGGTTCCCACCGAATGCGGATACCGCGCGCGGATCCCGAAGGATGTCCGCCCGGTGGGCCGTGGGGCGCCCGGCGCGTGCGGCGCTCGGTGACTAGAGGGCTTCGAGGGCCTTGACGTAGTCGTTCAGGTCGCGGGCGTCGGGCAGGCCGTTGACGACCGTCCAGCGCACCACGCCCTCCTTGTCGATGATGAACGTGCCGCGCACCGCGCAGCCCTTGTCCTCGTCGAAGACGCCGTACGCCCGCGACGCCTCGCCGTGCGGCCAGAAGTCCGACAGCAGCGGGTACTCCAGCCCCTCCTGCTCGGCGAAGACGCGCAGCGAGAAGGGGGAGTCGTTGGAGACGGCCAGCAGCTGGACGTCGTCGTTGGCGAACTTCGGCAGCTCGTCGCGGAGCGCGCACAGCTCACCGGTGCACACGCCGGTGAAGGCGAAGGGGTAGAAGAGCAGGACGACGGCCTTCTCGCCGCGGAAGTCGGAGAGCCTGACCAGCTCGCCGTGCTGGTTCCTGAGCTCGAATTCCGGAGCCTTCGTGCCGACCTCGATCGCCATGGGTGCTTCCCTTCCGCATCACTCTCAACTTGACGCGACCAACCCTACGCGCCGGCCCGAACGCCCGGAGAACCCGGCCTGAACAGGGCCGAGCCCCCTCCGGAACAGGCCGGAGGGGGCTCGGGCGCACACCGTCGAGGGGAGCGCTCAGCGCTTGGACTTGGGGGTGACCAGGCGGCTGCCGGTCCAGTCCTTGCCCGCGTTGATGCTCCGGGTCTGGGACAGGCCCGCGGTCTGGGCGGCTTCGTTGATGTCGCTCGGCTCGATGTAGCCGTCGCGGCCGGTCTTGGGTGTCAGCAGCCAGATCTGGCCGCCCTCGTCGATCAGACCGATGGCGTCCACCAGCGCGTCCGTGAGGTCGCCGTCCTCGTCCCGGAACCAGAGCAGGACGACGTCGGCCACGTCGTCGTAATCCTCGTCCTGGAGCTCCTGGCCGGTGACGGCCTCAATGCCTTCTCGGAGCTCCTGCTCGACGTCATCGTCGTAGCCGATCTCCTGGACCACCTGTCCGGGCTCGAACCCCAGCCTGGCGGCAGGGTTGGTCCGCTCCTCCGCGTGGTCCGCGGTCGCGCTCACGGATTGCCTCCTGTCATGTTTCGGAAATGCTCGGGGACCCCGCGCGTGCGCGGGGCATTGGGCGTAGTCCACACGGGCCGGGCGGATCGCGCAAGTACCCGGCGGTCGAGACCGCCTAAACGGTGACGATCCGAAGGCACCGCTGGACCACCGCCACCCCACCAGGACACCACGAAGTGATTCACACCACAGCACCGGGGCGGGTATATGGGGTAGGCGGGCACGAATGGCCCCGTCGAGTGACGAGGGAGCCACCCGGACCCGCTTTCGAGCGCCGGACGGCCGTACGTCAAGGACTTTCGACATGGGCGTATGGTTGCGATTTGGCCGACCTGAGGACCGGCCTTTTCAGCGCCATCTCTCAGCGGGTGGTTACCCATCGGTAGAGGTGACGTATCCCAGTGACTCGGTACACGATGGAAGACGGCGCGACACAAGGCAGAGACAGCATTCGTCCCCGTGCACAGCAGCAATGGCAAGCCGAGCACGATACGAACCGAACACTAAGGAACAGCGTGGCTTCCGGATCCGATCGAAACCCGATCATCATTGGCGGCCTTCCCAGCCAGGTCCCGGACTTCGATCCCGAAGAGACCCAGGAATGGCTCGACTCGCTCGACGCGGCTGTTGACGAGCGAGGCCGGGAACGTGCCCGCTACCTGATGCTCCGCCTGATCGAGCGCGCCCGCGAGAAGCGTGTGGCCGTGCCCGAGATGCGCAGCACGGACTACGTCAACACCATCGCGACCAAGGACGAGCCGTTCTTCCCCGGCAACGAGGAGATCGAGCGCAAGGTCCTCAACGCGACCCGGTGGAACGCTGCCGTCATGGTCTCCCGCGCCCAGCGCCCGGGCATCGGCGTCGGCGGCCACATCGCCACGTTCGCCTCCTCCGCTTCCCTCTACGACGTGGGCTTCAACCACTTCTTCCGGGGCAAGGACGAGGGCGACGGCGGCGACCAGATCTTCTTCCAGGGCCACGCCTCGCCCGGTGTCTACGCCCGCGCCTTCCTCCTGGACCGACTGTCCGAAGCGCAGCTGGACGCCTTCCGCCAGGAGAAGTCCAAGGCCCCCAACGGGCTGTCCAGCTACCCGCACCCGCGGCTGATGCCGGACTTCTGGGAGTTCCCGACCGTCTCCATGGGCCTGGGTCCGCTCGGCGCGATCTACCAGGCCCGCATGAACCGCTACATGGAGGCGCGCGGGATCGCCGACACCTCCAAGTCGCACGTCTGGGCCTACCTCGGCGACGGCGAGATGGACGAGCCCGAGTCGCTCGGCCAGCTGTCCATCGCCGCCCGTGAGGGCCTGGACAACCTGACCTTCGTCGTCAACTGCAACCTCCAGCGCCTGGACGGCCCGGTCCGCGGCAACGGCAAGATCATGCAGGAGCTGGAGTCGCAGTTCCGCGGCGCCGGCTGGAACGTCATCAAGCTGGTCTGGGACCGCAGCTGGGACCCGCTGCTCGCGCAGGACCGCGACGGCATCCTGGTCAACAAGCTCAACAGCACCCCCGACGGCCAGTTCCAGACGTACGCCACCGAGACCGGCGCGTACATCCGCGAGCACTTCTTCGGGGACGACCAGCGCCTGCGCGCGATGGTCGCGAACATGACCGACGACCAGATCCTCCACCTGGGCCGCGGCGGTCACGACCACAAGAAGATCTACGCGGCGTACGCGGCGGCCAAGGCCCACAAGGGCCAGCCGACGGTGATCCTCGCGCAGACGGTCAAGGGCTGGACGCTCGGCCCGAACTTCGAGGGCCGCAACGCGACCCACCAGATGAAGAAGCTGACCGTCGAGGACCTCAAGGGCTTCCGCGACCGGCTGCACCTGCCGATCCCGGACAAGGACCTGGAGGACGGCCTGCCGCCGTACTACCACCCGGGCCGCAACTCCGAAGAGATCCAGTACATGCACGACCGCCGCAAGTCGCTGGGCGGCTACGTGCCCACCCGTCTCGTGCGGGCCAAGCCGCTGGAGCTGCCCGGCGACAAGGCCTACGCCACCGCCAAGAAGGGCTCGGGCCAGCAGAAGATCGCCACGACCATGGCGTTCGTCCGCATCCTGAAGGACCTGATGCGGGACAAGGAGATCGGCAAGCGCTTCGTGCCGATCGCCCCGGACGAGTACCGCACGTTCGGCATGGACGCGTTCTTCCCGTCCGCCAAGATCTACAACCCGCTGGGCCAGACCTACGAGTCGGTGGACCGCGAACTGCTGCTGGCCTACAAGGAGTCGCCGACCGGCCAGATGCTGCACGACGGCATCACCGAGGCCGGCTGCACCGCCTCCCTGATCGCGGCGGGCTCCGCCTACGCCACGCACGGCGAGCCGCTGATCCCGGTCTATGTCTTCTACTCGATGTTCGGGTTCCAGCGCACCGGCGACCAGTTCTGGCAGATGGCCGACCAGCTCGCGCGCGGCTTCGTGCTCGGCGCGACCGCCGGCCGTACGACGCTGACCGGTGAGGGGCTCCAGCACGCCGACGGCCACTCCCAGCTGCTGGCCTCGACCAACCCGGCCTGCGTCGCCTACGACCCGGCCTACGGCTACGAGATCGCGCACATCGTCAAGGACGGTCTGCGGCGGATGTACGGCGAGAACGCCGAGGACGTCTTCTACTACCTGACCGTCTACAACGAGCCGATCCAGCACCCGGCGGAGCCGGCCGACGTCGACGTCGAGGGCATCCTCAAGGGCCTCTACCGCGTCAAGTCCGGTGAGAAGGGCGAGCACGCGGCCCAGATCCTCGCCTCCGGCGTGGCGGTCCCGTGGGCCGTCGAGGCCCAGCGGATCCTCGCGGACGAGTGGAACGTCAAGGCCGACGTCTGGTCGGCGACCTCCTGGAACGAGCTGCGCCGCGACGCGGTGGCGATCGAGGAGCACAACCTGCTGCACCCGGAGGAGGAGCAGCGCGTCCCGTACGTGACGCAGAAGCTCCAGGGCGCCGAGGGCCCGAAGGTCGCGGTGTCGGACTGGATGCGTTCCGTCCCGGACCAGATCGCGCGCTGGGTCCCGGGCACGTACCAGTCCCTGGGCGCCGACGGGTTCGGCTTCGCGGACACCCGCGGTGCGGCCCGCCGCTTCTTCCACATCGACGCGCAGTCGATCGTCCTGGGTGTGCTCACCGAGCTCGCCAAGGAGGGCAAGGTGGACCGCTCGCTGCTGAAGCAGGCGATCGACCGCTACCAGCTCCTGGACGTCACGGCCGCCGACGCGGGGGAGGCGGGCGGCGACGCCTGACCCCTGTGCGGCCTGCCGCCGCACCGTCTCCGCCGCGCCCCCCGGCCAGCGCTCAGCGCCGGCCGGGGGGCGCGGTGCGTGCACCGCGGACGCCCGGATCACTGCTCCCATAGCTTGAACGCCCTTACCTGGTACGGCGCCTTGGGCACCCAGCTGCCGCCGCCCGGGTACGTGTCGAACTCGCCGGTCTCGGCACACTCGGCGCTCTGGTAGGTGGTGACCGGGCGGCCGGTGCGGTTGGCGAACGCGGCGGCGGTGACCCCCTTGGGCAGGGAGACGCAGCTCTCGATCTCGGTGTCGGACAGCTCGTAGGTCTGCCGCCTGCCGCCGAAGTCCGCCTTCGGCCAGAGGCACAGCTGGCCGGCCGAGCAGTCGCCGGAGGTGGCGGGGTGCCCTGCGGTGCGGGCGGCGCCGGCGGCGTACGCGGCCGGGGCGCCGAGGGCGGCCGGGGCGACCAGCACCGCGGCCAGCGCGGCCAGGCCGGTGACCAGCGCGGTGGTGTGGAACGTGTCGAACAGACGGATACGCATAGGAGCCTCTCCCCCGTGACGTGGCCGTGGCGCCCCGCGCGGAGCGGGAGGTGGGCCACGGCGTGGGTGTCCGCGGCGGGCGGGTGTCCGCTGCGGGTTCGTTTTCGAGCCTGGCGCCGGTGCGGCGCGATCGCCAAGGCCCGGGCGGAGGCTCCACCCGCATCAGGTATGTGGATAACCGTGCGGCGCCCCGCCGGCGCGGTGGTACGCGCGGTTGACGTGTGACGGGGTCGCGGAGACCGGGCGCGGAAACCGTTCCTCCCGTGCGCCGCACGGCAGTTGGGCGTGCCCGCTGCCCAGGAGGAGGCGCCGCGGGCCGGCGGTTCCCGGATCGGGTCATCCGGATGAGGGATTCGGCGGTCCTGGCGGAAGCCAACTCGCCCTTGGCGTACGGCGCGTGGCGGCGACCGGCGGGCGGACGGGACGGGTTGACGACCGGCGGGCGGGTTGACGACCAGCGGACGGCGGACGGGCGCCCGCGGCGGGCGCACGGCCGACTCGGCACCCCGCGCCCCGCACAGCGGCCGGCGGCCGGCACCCGGCGCGCGAAAGACGACGGCGCGCGGCCGGCCGAGGGTGCCCCGGCCGGCCGCGCGCCGGTCGTGTTCTTCGGGTGTGTGCGGCGCCGGGGCGCTGCGCCCGACTACCGTGCGGTGCCGGTCAGATGTGCCCCATGCCGGCGCCCGCCTCGGCGTTCGCGCCGCGCTTGGTGAGGACCGCGACGACGGCCGCGACGATCGCCACACCGCAGGCGACCGTGAAGGCCAGGCCCATGCCGGAGACGAAGGTGTCGTGGGCGACGGTGGTGATCTTCTGGGCGAACTCCGGCGGGGTGCCCTTCGGCACCGGCGCGATACCGGCCGAGACGGCGTCGGACACCTGGGACATCTTCTCGGGCGGCAGCGGCGGGAGGCCGGCCGCCTGCCACTTGCCCGGAAGCTGGTTGTCGACGCGAGAGGCCATCACCGCGCCGAGCACCGCCGTACCGAGGCTGCCGCCGACCTGCATGGCGGCCTGCTGGAGACCGCCGGCCACACCGGACAGCTCCAGCGGGGCGTTGCCGACGATGACCTCGGTGGCGCCGACCATGACGGGCGCGAGGCCCAGGCCGAGCAGGGCGAACCAGAGGGACATCGGGCCGGTGCCGGTACTCGTGTCCAGACCGGACATGCCGTACATGGCGACGGCGGTGAAGACCATGCCGCCGACCAGCGGGATCCGGGGGCCGAACTTGGTGATCAGCGCGCCCGCGAGCGGCGAGCCGACGATCATCATGCCGGTCAGCGGCAGGAGGTGCAGACCGCTGTCGACGGGGCTCATGCCGTGGACGTTCTGGAGGTAGAACGTCACGAAGAACAGGCCGCCCATGAAGGCGAAGGCCATCAGCACCATGAGGACGGTGCCGGCGGTGAGCGGCACGGAGCGGAACATCCGCAGCGGGATCAGCGGCTCGCGCACCCTGGTCTCCAGGACGGCGAAGAGCACGAAGAGGACGACCGCGGCGATCAGGAAGCCCCAGGTCTTCGTGTCGCCCCAGCCCCAGTCCGTCGCCTTGATCAGCGGCCAGATGAGGCAGAACATCGCGCCGGACAGCAGCACGATGCCGGGGATGTCGAAGGAGCGGGGGGCATTCTCCGCGCGGTGGTCCTTGAGGATCACCAGGCCGAGGATCAGGGCCAGCGCGCCGACCGGCACGTTGATGAAGAACACGGACTGCCAGCTGACGTGCTCGACCAGCAGTCCGCCGACTATCGGGCCGCCGGCGGTGGAGGCGCCGATGACCATGCCCCAGATGCCGATGGCCATGTTGAGCTTCTCGGCCGGGAAGGTGGCGCGCAGCAGTCCCAGCGCGGCGGGCATCAGCAGCGCGCCGAACAGGCCCTGCAGCACACGGAAGACGATGACCAGCGTGACCTGGCTGGAGAACCCGATGGCACCGGACGCGGCGGCGAAGCCGACGATGCCGATGAGGAAGGTCTGGCGGTGACCGAAGCGGTCACCGAGCTTGCCCGCGGTGATCAGCGCGACGGCCAGCGCGAGCATGTAGCCGTTGGTGATCCACTGCACGTCGGCGAGCGACGCGCCGAGGTCCTCCTTGATGGCCGGGTTGGCGATGGCGACGATCGTGCCGTCGAGCGCCACCATCATGACGCCGATGGCGACGGAGAAGAGCGTCAGCCAGGGATGGCCCCGCAGCCCCTTTCGAGGCTCCGGTACGGGAAGTTCCGGTGCGACGTCGGCGACCGGGGTCTGTGAACTCATGTTTCGAGGCTAATGTCAGCCACTGACAATTGACAAAGTGATTCATGAGTCGGTAACTGTCATTTAGCTCACAGGTATTCTGAGCAGCAAGAACACCAGGGAAAGGCGGCGCAGGATGGCGACCCCGACGCCGCAGACGGCACCCACCGGCGGCCTGCGCGAACGCAAGAAGCAGCGCACCCGCGACGCCCTGATCCGGGCGGCGCTGGAGCTCTTCACGGAGCAGGGGTACGAGGCGACGACGATCGACGAGATCGCCGAGGCCGTGGACGTCTCCCAGCGCACGTTCTTCCGGTACTTCGCCAACAAGCAGGACGTCACCTTCGCGGTCCAGGACATGGTCGAGGCCCGCTTCCTCAGCGAGCTGCGCGCCCGCCCGGAGGACGAGGCCCCGCTGACCGCGCTGCGCAGCGCCGTGATGGTGGCCTGGGACGACATCGGCAACGCCATCGCCTCGGTGATCCCGCTGGACCTGCACATGCGCTCGTACCAGATGATCGAGTCGACGCCCGCACTGGTCGCCGCGCATCTGCGCCGCTCGTCCGAACTGGAGGAGCAGATCGCCCAGTTGATCGCCCGGCGCGAGGGGCTGGACGTGGACACCGACCCCCGCCCGCGGGTGCTGGTCGCGGCGTTCAGCGGCGTGATGCGGGTGGCCGGGAAGATCTGGGGCGAGGGCCAGGACTGCAGCGTGGCGGCGATCCGCGAGCTGACGCAGTCCTATCTGGACCAGATCGGGCCGGCGATCGACGCCGACTGGCGGACCCGCTGAGCACAGCGCCCGCCGGGCGTGAACACGCCCTCGACCTGGCGTAACGGCCTTCCTCCGGTGGGTGATCGGTTCATTGCCCATTGAGACCGACTCTGCACGAGTGAGCATCGACCAGTGACATCGGATGTCCGTTTTGGTCGAAATACCCTCCACGAAACGTGAGATGCCTCACTGGGCTCGGCAGGCACCCTCCCGCGTCTCCTAGGGTGGCCCGCGGTGACTTCTTTCTCGGACCTCGGTCCTTCCTCCGGTTTCCTGCAGTCCACCGCCTGGCGTGCCTCGCTCGCCTTGGTGGTGGTGTTCGTGATGCTTGCCATGACCGGCTGGACGGCCATCAGAGGCACCAAGGACGACGCCAACCCCCTGGCCACGGCGAAGGCCGCCTGGCGCCACGCCACGTTCCACGGGCGGGCGCTGCCCGACCCGGACGGCGCGCCGGCCACCCTCCGCGCGTTCTTCGGCACGCTCGACCGGGCCGAGCGCCAGCAGCTCGCGACCCGCTACCCGCTCGTCGTCGGCAACATGGGCGGCGCCCCCGTCGAGCTGCGCTACAGCGCCAACCGCATGGCCATCGACGCCGCCCGCGCCGTCGAGAAACGACGCATGCGCGACCACCGGCTCACGCCGGTCGGCCGCCAGACAGCGGGCCAGCTGATGCACCGCCTCGAATCGCTGATGAGCGACGGCCGCCAGATCCTGGCCTTCGACCCGGCGGGCGACGGCCGGGCCGCGGAGGTCTTCGGCGACCTCACCACGGCCGACCGGGTCTCGGTGGTGGTGCCCGGTGTGGACACCAACCTGTCGACCTTCGAGCGCACCGCCAAGGCGACCGCCGCCCCCGTGGGCATGGCGCAGTCCCTCTACGACGCCGAGCGCTCCGCCCGGCCGCAGGCCCGTACGGCGGTGATCGCCTGGGCCGACTACACCACGCCGGCCGGACTGGGCGTCGAGGCCGCCACCGGGCAGCTCGCCGAGGCCGGCGCGGTCCGGCTGCGCTCCCTGGTCGGCTCCCTGCCGTCCGATGACTCCGTCTCGCTGTTCTGCCACAGCTACGGGTCCGTGGTGTGCGGCGTCGCGGCCCGGAGCCTGCCGGGCAACGTCACCGACATCGCGGTGGCGGGCAGCCCCGGCATGCGGGCCGGGAGCCTGTCCGGGCTGGGTACGCACGCCCGGGTCTGGGCGATGCGCGACGCCGACGACTGGATCCAGGACGTGCCGTACCTGGAGGTCGGCGGGCTCGGCCACGGTGCCGACCCGGTCGATCCGTCCTTCGGGGCGCGCATCCTGTCGGCCGCCGGCGCCGACGGGCACGCCGGCTACTTCGCTCCGGGCACGCGCAGTCTGCGCAACTTCGCGATGGTCGGCGTCGGTGCCCTCACGTCGGTGGAGTGCGCCTCCAGCGACTCCCACTGCAGCACGGACCTGGCCTGACGGTCGGATGCGTGCAGCCGGTTGCCCGCAGGTACGGCCCGGCGCCCGGGGACGGGCCGTACCTGCGGGAACCGCGGCCGGTGCGGGTGACGTGAACAGAGCAAGGCGCCCGGCAGGTGACCGGGATGCCCGCGACGCGCGTAGCGCAGGTGTCCGGAAGGGGGACGGGCGGGCGACCACCCGCATACGATGAGCCACATGGGTGATGTGCTGGCCGGTTTTCACGCCGTCTGGGAGTTCGACACGGACTCCGTGCTCATCCGCTTCGAACGGGGGATCCGCAGGCCGAGGCTGTTCCAGGCGCTCGGCGAGCGACGCATCCCGTACGAGGCGCTGAAGTCCGTCGAGGTCTCCCAGGGCAGGCGCGGCGCGGTGGTGCTGCACGCCGTGCCGCGGCAGGGGGCCGACCCCCTGATGGAGGCGGCGAACGGACAGCTCAAGGAGGACGCCGACCCGTACCGGCTGGTGCTGCCGGCCGAGCGCGAGACGCTGGCCGAGTTCTACGCCGACGAGCTGCGCGCGGCGCTGGGGCCCGCGGCGAAAGAGCCCGCCGAGCGCCACCTCGTGGCCGCACCGGAGCCTCCGCTGCACTTCAAGGCGTACGACGGCAAGGCGTCCTTCGACGGCCGGTCGGTCGCCTTCCGCTGGTTCTGGACGGGCGCGTCCTCGGCCAAGTGGAAGAGCGGCGACCAGATGTTCGCGGTCGACGAGCTGACCGGGGTGGAGTGGCGCTCGCCGGAGGTCCTCAACGGCCATCTGCGGCTGCTGGAGCGCGGGGCCCGCGAGCCGGGGGCCGGCGAGGCCGACCAGGACCCGGCGGCGGTGGTCTTCGGGCTCGGCTACGGGCTGGTCCACGAGTCGCTGCCGTTCGCCGCCTCCGTACTGGAGGCGGTACGCGCCGCCGACCCGGCGCCGGACGTGCCGGAGCGCGAGCCGGTGCGCCGGGCCGGGGAGACCCGCCGGGACCCCGCCGACATCGCGGACCGGATCCGGCATCTCGGGGAGCTGCACGAGGCGGGGCTGCTGACGGACGCCGAATTCAGCGCGAAGAAGGCGGAGTTGCTGGCGGAACTCTGAGGGGCGGGGGCTCCGGGCGGGCCGTGGCGGAGCCGGACGGACGAGCCGCGCGGGTCCCGGCCCGTCGGGCGGGCGTCATACCGTGGTACGGGCCGCAAGCCCGAACCACGGTATGACGCCGGTGCGCGGGCGGTCCGCTTACATTGATCTCGCGATGTTCAAGCGACCCCCCACCCCAGAGCGCGAGCCGGCCCGCGGCGACGGGCCCGAGCCGGTCCGCACCAAGGCGCTGCGCGCCGCCCGGCAGGCGGTGCGCGTCCTCGCCGCCGAGCTCGGCACCCCGGCCGGTCCCGGCACCCCGCTGTTCGCCGGCGTCCAGAGCCGCTGGCTGCGCCGTCTGCCCTACCTCGTTGCGTTCGTGTTCACGGTCTCCCTGCTGCCGTCGGGCGTGAACGTCCTCCACAACGACTACGGCATGAGCGGCGGCCTGGCGGGCGCGCTCGCCACCGCGCAGAGCGTGCCGCTGCTGCTCGCGGTGACCCGGCCGCTCCAGGCATGGTGGGTGATCTTCGCGGCGGATCTCGTCGGTGCCGCGGCCCTGATCGGCACCGACGGGGTCGCCGGCCGCACCTGGCCCTGGCCGCCCACGGTGATCGTCGGCTATCTGGTGCTGATGCTGGCGCTGGCGCTGCGCGAGCGCCGCCGCACCCTGATCGCGGTCTGGCTGACGACCGGCGCCGCCGGGATCCTCGCCGAGACGATCGCGCCCGACAGGAGTCAGAGCACCTGGGTGCTGATGTTCGTCCTCGCCGGCGTGATGCTGCTGATGGGCGCCGCCCTGCGGGAACGCGGCGACGCCCAGCGGAAGTTGCAGGAGCAGGAGACCATCAGCGAGGCGGAGCGCGCCCGGCGCACGCTGCTGGAGGAGCGCACCCGTATCGCCCGTGAGCTGCACGATGTCGTCGCCCACCACATGTCGGTGATCACGGTCCAGGCCGACAGCGCCCCTTACCGCATCAGCGGGATACCCCAGGAGGCCCAGGAGGAGTTCGGGGCGATCGCCGCCACCGCGCGCGAGTCCCTGGCGGAGATGCGCCGGCTGCTCGGGGTGCTGCGCAGCGAGGAGACGGAGCGGCAGGGCGGTCCGGAGAAGGCCCCGCAGCCCGGGATCGGCCAGCTGCCGAAGCTGGTCGAGGCCACCGTACGGGCCGGTGTGCCGGTCGAGTTGGTGCTGCCGCCGGAGCCGGTGGTCCCGGAGCCGGCGGTGGACCTGTCGGCGTACCGCATCGTCCAGGAGGCGCTGGCCAATGTGGTGCGGCATGCGCCGGGCGCGCAGACCCGGGTGTCGGTGACGACGACCGGGGACGGCGCACGGCTGACGGTGCTGGTCGTCAACTCCCGGCCACCGGTGCCCTCCGCGCCGCTGGAGACCAGCGGCACCGGGCACGGCCTGGTCGGCATGCGGGAGCGGGTGCGTCTGGTGGACGGCACGCTCGACACCGGGCCGCTGCCCGACGGCGGCTTCCGGGTCGCCGCCCAACTCCCCCTCTCCGCTCCGCTCTCCGGGGCGGCTCCTCTCTCAGCGAAGGGCTCCGACTCCCCATGACCACGCGCGTGATCATCGTCGACGACCAGGCCATGGTGCGGGCGGGGTTCGCCGCCCTGCTCGCCGCGCAGAGCGACATCGACGTGGTGGGTGACGCCCCGGACGGTGTGCAGGGCGTGGCGCTGAGCCGGCGGACGCACCCCGATGTGGTGCTGATGGATGTCCGGATGCCCGAGATGGACGGGCTGGAGGCGGCCCGTCAGCTGCTCGATCCGCCCATCGGCGTCACCCACCGCCCGAAGGTGCTGATGCTGACCACCTTCGATGTCGACGACTATGTCTATGAGGCGCTGCGGGCGGGCGCGTCCGGGTTTCTGCTCAAGGACGCGCCGCCGGCCGACCTGATCTCCGCGGTGCGCGTGGTGGCGGCCGGCGAGGCACTGCTCGCGCCGTCGGTGACCCGGCGCCTGATCGCCGATTTCGCCCGTCAGCGGCCGGCGCCCCGCAAGGACCGCGCCTCCCTGCGGCTGAACGGGCTGACGCCGCGGGAGACGGAGGTCCTGGAGCTGATCGCCCGCGGTCTGTCCAACCAGGAGATCGCCGATGCCCTGATCCTCGCCGAGCAGACCGTGAAGACCCATATCGGCCGGGTGCTCGCCAAGTTGGAGCTGCGGGACCGCGCCCAAGCCGTGATCTTCGCGTACGAGTCGGGTCTGGTGGCCCCCGGGGAGCGGTGACCGGGGCCTCCTCCGGGTAGCCCCACCCCGCCCTCCTGCCGGCCCCACCCCGCTCCTGGGGGCAGCCCCCGCGCTCTCCTCCGCGAGGACGAGAGCGCGCCGGCACCCCCTACCCCGGTATCACCCGGGAGTTGGCGCCCCGGTGTGACGTCACGTCATACACCGTCTTCCTACCTTTCCCTCCGCCACACCGCTGGAAGAGGGAGAGACCACCATGACCGTGCCGCGCAACGGCCTTCGGCGCAGCAAGCGGACCGTCGTCGCCGCCGCACTGGCGGCGGCCGTCGTCGCGGGTACCGGCGGATGGGCGGCCGGCACCGCGCAGACCGCGGTGACCGGGCCGGCGCCCGGGGCCGCCGCCTGGCGGGCCGACCACTCGCTGGGCGTGCGGCTACCGGATCCGGCCACCGCGGAGCCCGCCGAGGTCGCCCGCTTCTTCGCCTCGCTGACCGACCACGAGCGGCAGTCGCTCGCCGCTCGGCATCCGCTCACCGTCGGCAACCTCGACGGTGCGCCGGTCGCCCTGCGCTACGAGGCCAACGCCCGTGCGCTGCGCGCGGAGCGGGACCGCCAACTCGCCCTCGCCACCGACCCGGCCGGCACCCTCCAGGACCACCGGCAGGCCCGGAAGGCCGCCGACCGCTGCGCCGCGCTGCTCGCCCCCGGGCGCCACATCCTCGCCTTCGACCCGCGCGGACGCGGTCAAGTGGCCGAAGTGCACGGCGACATGGCGACCGCCGAGCGGACCGCGGTGATCGTGCCCGGCTCGGACATCGACCTGGCGTCGTTCGACCGCGCGAAGGACCCGTACGGCACCCCGACCGGCATGGCCGCCTCGCTGCGCCGGCAGATGGCGGCGGATGCGCCCGGGACCCGTACGGCGGTGATCGCCTGGGCCGGCTACACCACCCCGGTGGGCCTCGGCCCGGACGCGGCCACCGGCCGGCTCGCCGAGGCCGGCGCGCCCCGGCTGGCCCGCCTCCTGTCCGGCCTCGCCGCCCTCGGCACCCCGGCGCCGGCGGTGTTCTGCCACAGCTACGGATCGGTGGTCTGCGGGCTGGCCGCGCCGCGTCTGGAACGCGGTGAGATCGCCGACCTGATGGTCTTCGGCTCGCCCGGGACGCGCCAGGACAACGTGGCGGAGCTGCGCACCCCGGCCCGGGTGTGGGCGGCCCGGGACGCCTCCGACTGGATCGGCGACGTCCCGAACGTCGAGCTGCTGGGCCTGGGGCACGGCACGGACCCCACCGATCCGGCGTTCGGCGCCCGGCGCGTCTCCGCCCAGCAGGCCAAGGGCCACACCGGATACCTCGCCCCCGGCACGGACTCCCTCCGCAACTTCGCGGCGATCGCGCTGGGCCGCTACGCCGAGGTGCGCTGACGGCGACCGGCCCGCCACCGGGGTGCCGCGCGCGCCGGCCGGCGGCCCCGCTCCCCCGCAGCCACCGCCATCCGGCACGCCCCCCGGTCGCCACGCCGCAGAACTCGCCACCGGGCACTAGCGATCGGTCACCCGGCATCCACCACTCACCCAGGGACGCCCCATGGACACCGCACCTCTCGTACGCCTCACCCGGACCGTGCGCACCGCCGTCCACGCCATCGAGGACCGCACCCCGGTGCACCGCGACCGCGCCGTCGACGGACTGCGCGCCCTCGCCCTGCTCTCCGTCCCCACCGGCCACTGGCTGCTCGGCGGCTTCACCCGGGGTGCCGACGGCGCGCTGCACAACGCCAGCCCGCTGACCGCCTGCGGCTTCCTCGCGCCGTTGAGCTGGTTACTCCAGATGCTCGGCATCTTCTTCCTGGTCGGCGGCTATGCCTCGGTGCTGTCCCTGCGGCGCGCCACCGCGCGGGGCGATACCACCGGCGCCTGGCTGCGCGGCCGGATCGTCCGGCTGGGCCGCCCGGTGCTGGGCGTCACCGCCGTCTGGGCGGCCCTGCTACCGCTGCTGTACAGCCTGGGGGTGCCCGTTGCGACGCTGCGCACGGGGGCGACGCTGGTGATCCAGCCGCTCTGGTTCGTCGGGGTGTATGTGCTGGTCACCGCGCTCACGCCGTACTGCGCCCGCGCCGCACGGCGGATGGGCGGCTGGGCCGCGGCGCCACTGCTCGCGGCGGTCGCCGTCGTCGACTTCCTGCGGTACGGGCCGTACGCGGAGGCCATGCCGCCCTGGCTGAGCCTGCTCAATCTGCTGCCCGGCTGGATGTTCGCCTACCAGCTCGGCGTCTCCTGGGGAGAGCGGCGGCTCGGTCGGCGCGCCGCCTGGACGCTGCTGCTCGGCGGCGCCGCGCTGTTCGCCGCGCTGCTGCTGTTCTTCCACTACCCGGCGAGCATGGTCGGGGTCCCCGGGCAGGACCGGACGAACTCCCACCCGCCGTCGCTGCTGGTCCTGGCGCTGGCCGCGGCGCAGTCCGGGGCCGCGATCCTGCTCCGCGACCGGCTGGCCGCGCTGCTGCGCCGGCCCGTGCTGTGGGCGCCGGTCGTGATGATCAACCTCTGTGCGATGACGATCCTGTGCTGGCACCAGACCGCGATGTTCTCGGCGGCCGTGCCGTTCTCCCTCGCCGGCGCCGTACCGGGCCTGACCGTCGCCCCCGACTCGCCCGGCTGGATCCTGGCGCGGCTGGCCTGGCTGCCGGTCTTCGCCGTCCTGCTCGTCCTCATCGGGCGGGTCACCCGCCGCTTCGAGACGCCGTGGACCGGCGTGGGGCGGGCCCGCCGGGCGGTCGCGGCGGTCCTGGCGGCCGGTTTCGCGGTGTTCGCGCTGGGGCTCGCGTAACCGCCCGGCGGACGCACGTCTGCCGCCCCGCACCGCGCCTTCGGGTGCGTGATCAGCCCGATCACGCACCCGAAGGCACCGGGGCGCCGTACGGCGCCGGGGCCCGGTCCCGCCGAACACCCGGCATCCGGCGGCCCGTTGGGCCCGCCGCGCCGGCGCCGTGGTTCCGGCCCGGTTACTCCCGGCCGGCCGACGTGAACGTCATGTCGGCGTACCGGTCCCCCGCCACCCGGCCCGCGATCGGCTCCAGCAGCGCCAGGTCCTGCTCGCCGAGCGCGAGCCGCGTGGCGCCGGTGTTCTCCTCGATCCGGCGGCGCTTGCTCGTGCCGGGGATCGGGACGACCGTCAGCCCGCGGGCGGCGGCCTGGTGGTGCACCCACGCCAGCGCGACCTGGCCGAGCGTCGCGCCATGGGCGTCCGCGATCTTCCGGACCGGTTCCAGCAGGGCGGCGTTGGCGGCGGCGTTGTCACCCGTGAAGCGGGGCTGCCGGCGGCGGAAGTCGTCCTCGCCCAGCTCCGTGTCGGCGTGCACGAAGGAGCCGGTCAGGAAGCCGCGGCCGAGCGGCGAGTACGGGACGAGGGCGACGCCGAGGCCGGCCGCGGCCGCAACCACGCTCTGCTCGATGTCGCGGCTGAAGAGCGACCACTCGGACTGGACCGCCGCGATGGGGTGGACGGCGTGTGCGGCACGCAGCTCGGAGGCGGTCACCTCGCTCAGCCCCAGATGCCTGACCTTGCCCTCGGTCACCAACTCGGCCATCGCGCCGACCGATTCCTCGATCGGGACGTTCACATCGCGGCGGTGCATGTAGTAGAGGTCGATCACGTCGACGCCGAGGCGCCGCAGGCTGGCCTCGACGGCCTGCCGGACGTAGGCGCGGTCGTTGCGGACGGCGCGGGTGTAGGGCTGGTCCGGATTGCTGACCAGCGCGAACTTGGTGGCCAGCACCACCTCGTCGCGGTGCGCCTGGATGAAGGGGGCGATGAACTTCTCGTTCTCGCCCGCGCCGTAGACATCGGCGGTGTCGTAGAGCGTGACGCCCAGTTCGAGGGCGCGCTCCAGGGTGGCCCGTGCCTCGTCGGCGTCGGTCGGCCCATAGGCCCAGCTCATGCCCATGCAGCCGAGGCCCTGGACCCCCACCCGCGGGCCGCCGGTGCCCAGCTCCACCGTGCCGATCTTCTCGCTCCCCATGAGACCTCAGAACCTCTCGGACGCCCGCCGGGCGTCGGCATAGATGTCGATCTTGTAGTCGAGTACGTCCAGCGTGCTCTGCAGCTCGGCTATCCGCTGCCGTACGTCCTCGCGGTGCTCGGTCAGCAACCGCTCGCGCTCGGCGAAGGTGCTCTCGCCGGCCCGCACCAGCTCCGCGTAACGGACCATGTCGGCGACCGGCATGCCGGTCAGCCGCAGCTTGGCGACCAGATTCAGCCAGTCCAGATCGCGGTTGGTGAAGCGGCGCTGCCCTGTGTGCGTACGGTCCACATGCGGCATCAGGCCGATCCGCTCGTACCAGCGCAGGGTGTGCGCGCTCAGGCCGGTGTGCTCGGCCACCTCGCTGATCGTGTACCGGTCGTGGCCGGTGGGACGCGGATGGGCGGGCGAGGTCGCGCACCCCTGCAGCGTCGCCGGCCGCGGCCGGGGGCACGGCACCTCCGGCAGCCCCCTGGTCATGGTCGCGCCGTCGGTCGCCGGCCCGCTCTGCGTCACGGTCATACCGCGTCTCCCCCTCTTCGCCGGATGGCTCGTTCGTCCCCAGACACCGCGCCGCCGTCCGGACTCTGGTCGGATGCCTCTCGACCTCCCCAACGCTAGAGACCTGGAGTGCACTCCAAGCAAGCGCCGATCGCGGAGAGACTTGACCGGAATTTGAGGCCGTCAGGGCACCCCGTAGGCTCGGACCATGGAGAGCCTGCGGATGATCGAGAACTGGCCGGTGCCCACCGCCTCGGCCGCCGTCGTACGAGCCGATGGCTCGGTGGCCGGAGCGTACGGCCCGCTGGAGCACCGCTTCCCGCTGGCGTCGGTCACCAAGCCGCTGGCCGCCTACGCCGCGCTGCTCGCCGTCGAGGAGGGCGCCGTCGAACTGGACGAACCGGCCGGTCCCGAGGGTGCCACGGTCCGTCATCTGCTCGCCCACACCTCAGGGCTGGCCTTCGACGAGCAGCGCGCGATGGCCGCGCCAGGCACGCGCCGAATATATTCCAACGCCGGTTTCGAGGCGCTCGGCGACCACATCGCCAAGGCGACCGACATCCCCTTCCCGCAGTATCTGCACGAGGCGGTGCTCACCCCGCTCGGCATGACCGCGACGGACCTGCAGGGCTCACCGGCCAAGGACGGCGTCTCCACGGTCGCGGACCTGATCCGCTTCGCGGCCGAACTCCAGGCGCCCCGGCTGCTCGCGCCGCAGACGCTCGCGGCGGCGACCGGGGTCGCCTTCCCGGGGCTCACCGGCGTGCTGCCGGGCTACGGCCACCAGAAGCCCAACGACTGGGGGCTGGGCTTCGAGATCCGCGACGGGAAGTCGCCGCACTGGACGGGCGCCGGGTCCTCGCCGCGCACCTTCGGGCACTTCGGGCAGTCGGGGACGTTCCTGTGGGTGGACCCGGACGCGCGGGCGGCGTGCGTCGCGCTGACCGACCGGGACTTCGGGCCGTGGGCCATCGAGGCATGGCCGAAACTGACCGATGCGGTACTAGCCGAACTGGCCGCCCACTGACCGCTCCGGGGCCCGGTACGGAGTGAGCGGCACCCGGCCCTCCCGTATGCCGCCCGCTCCCCTATCCGTAGACCGACTCCGGCCGCATCTCCCACACCAGGCACTCCGCCGCCGTCAGCCCCACCAGCTCCAGCCCTTCGGCGTCCGTGATCCGCGCCGCGTCGCCGGCCGCCAGGCGCTCCGATCCGAGCCGCACCGCACCGCGTGCCACCTGCACGTACACCCGGGCGGCATCCGGGAGGGCGGTGCGCTCGCCGTCCGCGAGGCGGCGCACGTGCAACATGGCGCCGGCCCGCGGCAGCGCGTACGGGGTGCCGTCGGCGATACCGCGGACCACCTCGTACGACGGGTCGCCCCCGTGGGAGAGCGGGGCCAGCCACATCTGGACGAAGCACAGCGGCTCCGCACCGGAGTTGCGCTCGACGTGCCGCACGCCACCGGCCGAGCTGAGCCGCTGGAGGTCGCCGGGGCGTACGGTCGTTTCGTGGCCCGCCGAATCGCGGTGGGTCAGTTCGCCCTCGACGACCCAGGTGACGATCTCGGTGTCCCGGTGCGGATGCTCGTCGAAGCCGGCGCCGGGCGCGAGGCGCTCCTCGTTGCAGGCGATCAGCGCGCCGAAACGCAGGTTCTCCGGGTCGTAGTGGGGCCCGAAGGAGAACGCGTGCAGCGACGTGATCCCGCCGTCCGCGTCGCCGCCCCGATAGCGTTCCTCACCTCTGCGCACCTGAATCATCGGCCCACCGTAGCCCCGCCGCCGCACCCCCTCATCCCGATAGGGCAGGCTTGTCCCGTGTCTGAACCCGCATCGCGCGACGCGCACCCGCACTCGGCGACCCTCCGGCGCCTGGAGAACTCGTCCGGCAAACTGGCGGCGGCGGCCATCTCCCGTATGGACGCCACGCTGCCGTGGTACCGCGCGATGCCCCCGGAGAACCGTTCCTGGATCGGGCTGGTCGCGCAGGCCGGTATCGCCGCCTTCACCGAGTGGTTCCGGCACCCCGAGACGCCGCAGGCGATCAGCACCGACGTCTTCGGCACGGCACCCCGCGAGCTGACCCGGGCGATCACCCTGCGGCAGACCGTGGAGATGGTCCGCACGACGATCGAGGTCATGGAGGCCGCGATCGACGATGTCGCGGCGCCGGGCGACGAGTCCGTGCTGCGCGAGGCGCTGCTGGTCTACGCCCGGGAGATCGCCTTCGCCACCGCCCAGGTCTACGCGCAGGCCGCCGAGGCGCGCGGCGCCTGGGACGCGCGGCTGGAGTCGCTGGTGGTCAACGCGGTGCTCTCCGGGGAGGCCGACGAGGGCGCGGTCTCGCGGGCCGCGGCGCTGGGCTGGAACGCGCCGGAGCATGTGTGCGTGGTACTGGGCACCGCCCCGGACGGGGACAGCGAGCTGACCGTCGAGGCGATCCGGCGGGCCGCCCGGCACGCCAAACTCCAGGTGCTGACCGGGGTCCTGGGCAGCCGCCTGGTGGTGATCGCGGGCGGCTCGGACAACCCGCTCAAGGCCGCGAAGGCGCTGATCGGCCCCTATGCCGCGGGGCCCGTGGTGGCCGGCCCGGTGGTCTCCGACCTGCTCGCCGCGACCCGCTCGGCGCAGGCCGCGGCGGCCGGGCTGCGGGCCTGCGCCGCGTGGCCGGACGCCCCGCGGCCGGTGCTCGCCGACGATCTGCTGCCGGAGCGCGCGATGGCCTCGGACCCGGTCGCGCGCGAGCAGTTGGTGGAGGAGATCTACAGACCGCTGGAGGAAGCGGGGTCGGCTCTCCTGGAGACGCTGAGCGTCTATCTGGAGCAGGCCAGCAGTCTGGAGGGCGCCGCCCGGATGTTGTTCGTCCACCCCAACACCGTGCGCTATCGGCTGCGTCGTGTGACGGACGTCACCGGCTGGTCACCGTCGGATGTGCGCTCGGCCTTTACGCTGCGTATCGCGCTGATTCTGGGGCGTCTGGCTGACGGTGAGGCGCAACCCTAGACTTTTGTCGGACACCAACAATTCCCCCGATGGTTCTTCGTCCCTGTCCCCACGGGCGGGCGGGACCTCCCCCAAGAGAGAGTGTGAGGGTGCTCGTACTCGTCGCTCCCGGCCAAGGCGCTCAGACGCCCGGCTTCCTGATCCCCTGGCTCGACCTCCCCGGAGTCGAGGACCAGCTCCGTGAGTGGTCCGACGCTATCGACCTGGACCTCGTCCACTACGGCACCAAGGCCACCGAAGACGAGATCCGCGACACCGCGGTCGCCCAGCCGCTGCTGGTGGCGGCCTCCCTGATCTCCGCGCGGCAGCTGTTCGCGACCGCCGACGACGTCGCCGCCCAGGTGGGCGCGGCGGCCGGGCACAGCGTCGGCGAGCTGGCCGCCGCGGCACTGACCGGCGCCGTCTCCGACGGCGCCGCGATGAGCCTGGTGCGCCGCCGCGGGCAGGCCATGGCCGAGGCCGCCGCGGTCACCGAGACCGGTATGGCGGCGCTGCTCGGCGGCGACGAGGCCGTCGTGCTGCCCCACCTGGAGAAGCTCGGCCTGACGCCGGCGAACGTGAACGGCGCCGGCCAGATCGTGGCCGCGGGCACCGCCGAGCAGATCGCCGCGCTGGTCGAGAACAAGCCGGAAGGCACCCGCCGGGTCGTGCCGTTGAAGGTCGCCGGCGCGTTCCATACTCACCACATGGCACCCGCCGTTTCGGCCCTGGAGTCGGCCACCGCGGAGCTGGCGGTCGCCGACCCGCTCACCCGTTACGTCTCCAACAAGGACGGACAGGTGGTCACTTCCGGCCGGGAACTGGTGCAGCGGCTGGTGGGCCAGGTGGCCAACCCGGTGCGCTGGGACCGGTGCATGGAGACCTTCAAGGAGCTCGGCGTCACCGCGCTGATCGAGGCGGCCCCGGGCGGCACGCTCACCGGCCTGGCCAAGCGCGCCCTGCCCGGCGTGAAGACGCTGGCCCTCAAGACGCCCGACGATCTCGATGCGGCCCGCGAGCTCATCGCCGCGGTATCGGCCGAATAGGAGTCCGAAGCGCATGACCTCGAAGATCAAGCCCTCCAAGGGCGCCCCGTACGCGCGCATCATGGGTGTCGGCGGCTACCGCCCGACCCGTGTCGTGCCCAACGAGGAGATCCTCAAGCACATCGACTCGTCCGACGAGTGGATCCGCTCGCGCTCGGGCATCGCCACGCGCCACTGGGCGGGCCCCGACGAGACCGTCGCGACGATGTCGGTCGAGGCGGCCGGCAAGGCCATCGCCGACGCCGGCATCACGCCCGAGCAGATCGACGCGGTGGTCGTCTCCACGGTCTCCCACTTCAAGCAGACCCCGGCCATCGCGACCGAGATCGCGCACCTGATCGGCGCGGGCAAGCCGGCCGCGTTCGACATCTCCGCCGGCTGCGCGGGCTTCGGCTACGGGCTGACGCTGGCCAAGGGCATGGTCACCGAGGGCTCCGCCGGGCACGTCCTGGTCATCGGCGTCGAGCGGCTCTCGGACCTGACGGACCTGGAGGACCGCGCGACGGCCTTCCTGTTCGGCGACGGCGCCGGCGCGGTGATCGTCGGCCCCGCCACCGAGCCCGCGATCGGCCCGACCGTGTGGGGCTCGGAGGGCGACAAGGCCGAGACCATCAAGCAGACCATCGCCTGGGACGCGTACCGCACCACGCCGGTGCCCGGCGGTGACGGCCCGGGGGAGCGCACCGCCCCCGAGGCGATCCGCTACCCCGCCATCACCCAGGAAGGCCAGGCGGTCTTCCGCTGGGCGGTGTTCGAGATGGCGAAGGTCGCCCAGCAGGCGCTGGACGCGGCCGGGGTCAGCCCGGACGACCTGGACGTCTTCATTCCGCACCAGGCCAACATGCGGATCATCGACTCGATGGTGAAGACTCTGAAGCTGCCGGAGAGCGTGACGGTCGCCCGCGACGTGGAGACCACCGGCAACACCTCGGCCGCCTCGATTCCGCTCGCCATGGAGCGGCTCCTGGCGACCGGTCAGGCCAAGAGCGGGGACACCGCGCTGGTCATCGGCTTCGGGGCGGGTCTCGTGTACGCCGCGACGGTCGTTACTCTCCCCTAGGCAAGATCTGCGCAGCACGGCACCAAGCAGTAAGTGTCGGTTGCTGTCCAGAGCTTCACCGCTTCACCGTAAAAAGCAGTTTCCCCCTAAAATGACCGAAGGAGCGCCATCATGGCCGCCACTCAGGAAGAGATCGTCAAGGGTCTCGCCGAGATCGTGAACGAGATCGCCGGCATCCCCACCGAGGACGTCCAGGTGGACAAGTCCTTCACCGACGACCTGGACGTTGACTCGCTGTCCATGGTCGAGGTCGTCGTCGCCGCCGAGGAGCGCTTCGACGTGAAGATCCCGGACGACGACGTCAAGAACCTCAAGACCGTCGGCGACGCGACCGACTACATCCTCAAGCACCAGTCCTGATCTGGCGCAGCGCATGTCGCCACCCCGCGGTGGCGCCGTCGATTCAGACCCCTCTACCCGTGGAGTAAGAATTCCCGTGAACGCGACCAATCGCACCGTGGTCGTCACCGGTATCGGCGCAACCACACCGCTGGGTGGCGACAGCGCTTCAACCTGGGAGGCCCTGCTCGCCGGCACGTCCGGTGTGGGCAGCCTCGACCAGGAGTGGGCAGCCGAACTGCCCGTCCGGATCGCCGCGCAGGCCGCCGTCGATCCGGCCGACGTCCTGCCCCGGGCCCAGGCCCGCAAGTTGGACCGCTCGGCACAGTTCGCGCTGATCGCGGCCCGTGAAGCCTGGGCGGACGCCGGTTTCACCGCCAAGGCCGGCGAGCCGGACTCCGGCGCCGGCGCGGCCGGCTCGGTCAACCCGGACCGGCTGGGCACCGTCATCGCCTCCGGCATCGGCGGCGTGACCACCCTGCTCGGCCAGTACGACGTGCTCAAGGAGAAGGGCGTCCGCCGCGTCTCCCCGCACACCGTCCCGATGCTGATGCCGAACGGGCCGTCCGCCAACGTCGGCCTGGACGTCAACGCCCGCGCCGGTGTGCACACCCCGGTCAGCGCCTGCGCGTCCGGCTCCGAGGCCATCGGCTACGCCATCGAGATGATCCGTACGGGCCGTGCCGACATCGTCGTCGCGGGCGGTACGGAGGCGGCCATCCACCCGCTGCCGATCGCCGCGTTCGGCAACATGATGGCGATGTCGAAGAACAACGAGGACCCGCAGGGCGCCTCCCGCCCGTTCGACACCGAGCGCAACGGCTTCGTCCTCGGCGAGGGCGCCGGCGTGATCGTCCTGGAGTCGGCCGAGCACGCCGCCAAGCGCGGTGCCCGGGTCTACGCCGAGGCCGTCGGCCAGGGCATCTCCGCCGACAGCCACGACATCGTGCAGCCCGAGCCGTCCGGCAACGGCATCGCGCACGCGCTGCAGAACCTGCTCGACAGCAGCGACCTCGACCCGGCCGAGATCGTGCACGTCAACGCGCACGCCACCTCGACCCCGCAGGGCGACCTGGCCGAACTGAAGGCGCTGCGCAAGGTCTTCGGCGACGACGTCGACCACATGGCGGTCTCCGCGACCAAGTCGATGACCGGTCACCTCCTGGGTGGCGCGGGCGGCATCGAGACGGTCGCCTCGATCCTGGCGCTGTACCACCGGACGGCGCCGCCGACGATCAACATCGAGAACCTCGACCCGGAGGCGGACGCGGACATCGTCCGCGGCGAGCCCCGCGCGCTGCCGGCCGAGGGCCGGGTCGCGGCGCTGAACGACTCGTTCGGCTTCGGCGGCCACAACGTGGTGCTGGCGTTCCGTACGGTCTGACCCCGTCGTCCGCAACGGGCCCGCCCGGTCACCGACCGGGCGGGCCCGCGCGTTTGCGGGCGGGCTCTGGTCAGCCGTCGAAGCTGGCGTAGTACGCCGCCGAGCCGTCCTCGTCGCCGTGCCCCTGCTCCTCGGCACGGCGGAAGCGCTCCGCGGCGCCGGCCACCAGGTCCACCCGTACGCCGGCCGCCCCGGCGGCCTCCGTGATGAGCCGGACGTCCTTGCGCGCCGCGGACACCGTGAAGCTCGCCGGGAAGTCCCCGGACAGGATCATCTCCGCCTTCATCCGCAGATACGGCATGTCGAGCGCCCCGCCCGCGACCGTGGCCAGGAAGTCCCGGGGGTCGACACCGAGCCCCTCGGCGAGCGCCAGGGCCTCCCCCGTGCCGCTGATGACGGTGAGCACCCAGGTGTTGACGACGAGCTTGAGGCGGCTGGCGGCGCCGCCGGTACCGTCCTCGCCGACCCATTGGGTGCGGCTGCCGACGATGTCGAAGACCCGCCCCGCGCGCTCCCGCAGCTCCTGCGGACCGGCGGCCAGGATGGTCAACTCGCCCTTTTCCGCGGGTGCCTTGGTGCCCACCACGGGGGCGTCGACGAACCGCAGGTCGTGTTCGGCGGCGAACCGGGCGAGGGGGACGAGCGCTTCGGGGCCCACTGTGCTCATCTGGAGCCAGAGGGTGCCGGGGGCGAGCCGCGGGGCGGCCTGCCGCAGGGCGTCCAGGACGGCGGGACCGTCGAGCAGCATGGTGAGGACGACATCGGCGCCGTCCACCGCCTCCGCCGGGGTGTCGGTGATACGGGCCCCGTCGGCGGCCAGTGGCTCGGCCTTGGCGCGGGTGCGGTTCCAGGCGCGGACGTCCAGCCCGGCACGGGCGAGGTTGCGGGCCATCGCGGCGCCCATGATCCCGGTGCCGAGCACGGCGACTGACGGTGCGTGGGAATTGTTGTTGTCGGCCATGGCGGCACGCTAGGCCGTGGAGGGCGCTCGAAGGCAACCGCGGCCGGATGTCGCCGTCACACGACCTGATGGAGCCAGCGGACAGGCGCGCCCTCCCCGGCGTACCGGAAGGGCTCCAGTTCGTCGTCCCAGGGCTTGCCGAGCAGCTTGGCGACCTCGTCGGCCAGCTCGGTCTCACCTCGGGCGGAGCGGTCGGCGGCGGCGCGCAGCCGGTCCTCGGGGATGAGGATGTCGCCGTGGATGCCGGTGACCGCGTGGAAGATGCCCAGGTCGGGGGTGGAGCTGTAGCGCTCGCCCTCGGCGGTGGAGCAGGGCTCGGCGGTCACCTCGAAGCGGAGCAGGTGCCAGCCGCGCAGTGCGGAGGCGAGCTTGGAGGCGGTGCCGGCCTCGCCCTGCCAGGAGAACTCCGCTCTCCAGGTGCCGGGCGCCGCCGGCTGGCGGATCCAGTCGAGGTTGACGCGCACCCCGAGGACGCCCGCCACTGCCCATTCGACGTGCGGGCACAGCGCGCGCGGAGCGGAGTGGACGTACAGAACTCCACGTGTCGTCACCGGGACCTCCCGTGCGGTTCGAGGTTCGCCTTCCCCAGCGGCCTCGTGCCCGTTCCGGTTACGGCCGGGACAGTTGCCGACATTCTGCCCCAGTGATCACTTCGGCACCAGCATGCCAGGTGACCTACAGTAAACACCATGAGGCGGAATTTGCCGCAAAAGGGACAGGAAATGACGTGATGTCATTTGCCTGCACCGACTGCACTTGCCACTTTGGGTCACAGACCGGCAGTTACAGGGCAAAGCTACCGCGCGGCACCGGACGGCAAGTGACGTACCGTCGGTACCGGAAGAGATATCACTCGCACGCCGGAGGGGACAGGGGATGACGACGATCAATCGGCCCGTTCGCCCTCGGCGTCACCGCCTCGCGGCCCGCGCGGGGCTGGCCGCGGCCACCGCCACCGTGCTGCTGGCCGCGCTCACCGGCTGTGGCGGCGACGGCGGTTCCGGCACCGCGCACGGCGGGGCGAAGACCAAGCACCCCGCCGCGAAACGGGCACCCGCATGGCGCACGGACCCCCACTCGATCGCCGCCCTCGGCGACTCCATCACCGTCGGCTTCGACGCCTGCACGGTGCTCTCCGACTGCCCCGAGGTCTCCTGGGCCACCGGCACCGACCCCAGGGTCGACAGCCTCGCCCGGCGGCTGGTGAAGGCGAACCCCGCCGCGCACAGCTGGAACTACGCCCGGACCGGCGCCCTGATGAGCGATCTGCCGGAGCAGATCACCGAGGCCGCCGCGCGCCGGCCCGAGCTGGTCACGCTCCTGATCGGCGCCAATGACGCCTGCCGCAGCGACGTACGGGCGATGACCTCCCAGGCTGCCTTCCGCGCCGGCTTCGAGCGGTCCATGAAGACGTTGCGGCGGGCGCTGCCGCACACCCAGGTGTATGTCGCCGCGGTGCCCGATCTGCTGCGGCTGTGGTCCGAGGGGCGCAAGAACCCGCTCGGCAAGCAGGTGTGGAAGCTGGGCATCTGCGGGTCGATGCTGCGCGACCCGGACGATCTGACGAAGCCGGCGCAAGACCGGCGGAACGGGGTCCGGGAGCGGGTCATGGCGTACAACGAGGCGCTGTCGGAGGTCTGCGCCCGGGACGCGCTGTGCCGGTTCGACCGGTCGGTCTTCGACTACCGCTTCACCGAGCGGCAGTTGAGCACCTGGGACTGGTTCCACCCGGGCGCCCGCGGCCAGCAGCAGCTGGCGGAGCTGGCGTTCCGGACGATCACCCGCCGGGAGAACGCGTGAGGGACGCGGTGCCCTTAGGGGTATCCCTGAGACGTCAGGGATACCCCTAAGGGCACCGCGGCGCAGGTCATACCCTGCGGGGACGGGGAAGGTCATACCGTGCGGCGACGAACGCGGGGCGCGGGGACGGAACGATGAGGGGTGAGCGGTTCCGGCATGGTCCGCGCCGCTCCGATCTGTTCCGACCTGTTCGTCACCTGTCCCGGGGGGAAAACGCCATGGCCCGTCTCCGCGCCTCTCATCTCGTGCTGCCGAGCGCGGCACTGACCGTCCTGATGACCGGCTGCTCGCTGACGATCGGTCCGCCGAAGACCGCGGAGCGGACGTACGGCGTCGACGGCAAGGTCGGCGCACTGTCGGCGACGACCCACGGCGGGGACATCGAGATCGTGCCGATCGACGCCGGGGGATCGGTCAAAGTGACGGAGAAGTACAAGTACGACGGGCAGAAGCCCACCCCCACCCACACGGTCAAGGACGGCACGCTGACGCTGACGGCCGGGGACTGCCCGGAGACCGGCCGCCGCTGCGAGGTGAGCTACCGCGTGCTGCTGCCGCGCAGCGCCTCGGTCGATCTGCACACCAACGGCGGCGACATCACCGTCCACGGCGCCTCGGGCGGCATCAGCGCGGAGACCAGCGGCGGCGACATCACCGTCGCCGACTCCACGGCCCGTACGGCGAAGGTGAAGACCAGCGGCGGGGATGTGGATCTCGCGCTGGCCGCGGTGCCCGACGAGGTGTCGGGGCGGACCAGCGGAGGCAATGTCACCATCCGGCTGCCGAAGGGCTCGTACGCGGTCCAGGCGGTGACGAGCGGCGGGACCCGCAGGGTCTCCGTCCCGACGGATCCCGGCTCGGAGCACAAAATATCGGCGCGGACGAGCGGCGGTGACGTGTCGGTGCTCAGCCAGAAGTGACCTGCGCCGTCAGCCGGATGTCGTCGATGCTGTGCGCCGCCTCGACGGTGTAGACGCCCGGGACCCGGCGCCAATGGCCGTCCGGTTCCGACCAGACCTCGAAGGCCCGTGCCGGCAGGGGGATTTCGGTCTCGGCGCTCTCGCCGGGGCCCGCCTCGACGGCGGCGAAGCCGGCCAGCCAGCGGTCCGGGCGCTCGGGCGCGCCGGCGTCGGGGGCGGGGGCGGGGGCGAGGTAGATCTGGACGACCTCGCGGCCGGGACGCCGGCCGGTGTTGCGCAGCCGGACCCGGACCGAGTCGGGGGTGGTGTCCAGGGACTCGTACTCCCAGTCGGTGTAGCCGAGCCCGTGGCCGAAGGCGTACGCGGGCGCGACGGCGGACCGCTGCCAGGCCCGGTAGCCGATGAACAGCCCCTCCTCGTACGAAAGTCGGCCGTCGGCAGGGGTTACGGTGGTCACCGGGGCGTCGGCGAAGCGGGCAGGCCAGGTGGTGGGGAGCCGGCCGCCGGGTTCGTGCGAGCCGAGCAGGACGTCCGCCAGCGCGGCGCCCGCTTCCTGGCCGGGGAACCAGCTCAGCAGCACCGCGGGGACCTGTTCCCGCCACGGCAGCTCCACCGGCGAGCCGGCGTTGACGACCACGACGGTGCGGGGGTTGGCGGCGGCGACCCGGGTGACCAGCTCGTCCTGGCGGCCCGGCAGCGTCAGGTCCGTGCGGTCGAAGCCCTCCGATTCCACCTCCTCCGTCGTCGCGACGACGACGATCGCGGCATCGGCACCGGCCGCCGCGCGGACCGCCTCCTCGATCTCGGCGTCGGCGTCGAGCTGCGGCTCACGGTGCCCGAGTGCGAAGTTCAGGACGTCCAGGCCCTCGCCCAGGCCGAGGGCGCGGGGCACGAACCGCAGGGTGAGCGGCACGGTCCGGCCGGCCGTCAGCTCCGCGGTGACCCGGTGCTCCACGGGGTGCATGAACGCCTCGAACGGATCGCCGCCGGCCGGGGCGCACTGGTCGTCGAAGAGCACCGCGCCGTCGACGGTCAGCCGGAGGCGGCCGGTGCCCGAGACGGCCAGGGTGTGGCCGCCGGTGCGCTGCGGGGTGTAGCTGCCGGTGAGTTCGACGGCGTGCAGGCTCTGCCGGGTGACGCCGTCGGGGAGGCTGCCCATCACCTGGACCTGACCGTCGAACTGCGCGTTCTCGGCCAGCAGTTGCCCGTCGGCGGCCAGGTAGCGGGCACGCAGGGTGAATCCGTCACGGGCGTACGGGACCCGGGTGCGCGGGTCGGCGCCGGTCGCGAAGGTGACCTCCACGCCGTCGGGGAGCGCGGCCCGCAGTCCGGCGAGCGGGGAGACGATCTGCTCGGGGAAGACGGTGGCGGAGCCGCCGCCGAGCACCCGGGCGTCGCGGGCAGCCGCCCCGACGACGGCGATGCGGCGCATGACGGAGGCGTCGAGGGGAAGAGCACGGCGGGTACGGCCTGCCGGGTCGGCGCCCTGCGCCGCGCCGCCCGCCGGCTCGCCGGCCAACTGCCCGTCGCCGACGGGCTCGTTGCGCAGCAGGACGACCGCGCGGCGGGCGAGGTCGCGGGCCACGGCCCGGCCGTCGATGCCCTGCGGCACGTCGGCCGGCGGCACGGCGGGCGGTGCCCCGTCCAGGCAGCCGGTGCGGGCGGCGAGCAGCAGCACCCGGCGGACCGCGTCGTCGACCTCCGCCTCCGCGACCTCGCCCGCGCGGACGGCCGCCGCGAGCGGGGGGCCGAAGACCGTGCGGGGCCCCGGCATCGCCACGTCCAGGCCGCCGCGCAGCGCGCGCACGGTGTGCCGGGCCGCCACCCAGTCGGAGACGTTGCAGCCGTCGAAGCCCCATTCGCCGCGCAGCACTTCGGCGACGAGCGGGCGGTGTTCGGTCATCGTCGCACCGTTGACCTGGTTGTAGGCGGTCATGATGCCCCAGGGGCGGGCGGTCTTGACGATGTGCTCGAAGGGGGCGAGATACAGCTCGCGCAGCGGGCGCGGGGCGATGCGGTTGTCGACCGTGAAGCGGTCGGTCTCGGCGTCGTTGCCGACGAAGTGCTTGACCGTCGTACCGACCCCGCCCTCCTGCACGCCCCGCACATATCCGGCGCCGATCACGCCGGTCAGCAGCGGGTCTTCCGAGTAGCACTCGAAGTGCCGCCCGCCGAGCGGCGAGCGGTGCAGGTTGACGGTCGGCGCCAGGAGGACATGGACGCCCTTGCGGCGGGCCTCCTGTGCGAGCAGTTGGCCGGCCCGGCGGGCGAGTTCGGGGTCCCAGGTGGCGGCCAGGGCCGTGGGGCTGGGCAGGGCGATCGACGGGTCCTCGGCGCTCCACTGCCCGCCCCGCACGCCGATCGGGCCATCCGACATCACCAGCGACCGCAGCCCGATCGCGGGCACGGCGGGCAGGGTCCACATGTCCTGGCCGGACAGCAGCCGGGCCTTGGTGTCCAGGTCGAGAGCGTCGAGCGCCCGCTCCACCACGGCGGAGTAGTCGTGGAGCCGGGTGTGGCTGCGGTGGGTACGGGGCTGGTCGGTCATCTGCGGCGCTCCCTTGACTGGACGTGCGGGCCCCCTGGCCGAATTCTCACCTCCCTACCGTGCACACGGTAGGGATCGTTAGCAGTACGTTACATATAGGGGGTGTAGAGCACTGAGAGTGCATGCGGGAGAGTTACGCTCGGCTCGTGAGCGCACGAGATCAGGGCCTCTCCCGGGGACCCCGGAGGGGCGGCGGCGGACGGGAGGTCCAGGGCGCCGAGCGGCGTGCGGCGATCATGGAGGCCGCCATGGAGCTGATCGCCGAGCGCGGCTACCGCCGCACCTCCCTCGCCGCCATCGCCGAGCGCGCCGGGCTGACCCAGCAGGGGCTGCTGCACCACTTCCCGACGAAGGAGCTGCTGCTCATCGGCGTGCTGGAGGCGCGCGACCGCTGGGACGCGGCCGCCGCGGCGTCCGGCGCCTGGCGCACCGGCACCCTCGCCCAGCTCGTCGACTACAACGCCACCCGTCCCGGCATCGTCCAGACGTACACCGTGCTGTCGGCCGACAGCGTCACCGAGGACCATCCGGCACGCGAGTTCTTCGAGACCCGTTTCCGTGCCGTGCGCCGGGCGCTGGCCGGGGCGCTGCGGGCCGAGTTCGGCGACACCCTGCCCGGCGGGCTGACCCCGGAGCAGGCGGCGCCGCTGCTCGTCGCAGTGATGGACGGACTTCAGCTGCAATGGCTGCTGGACCCCGAGAACGTCGACATGCCCGCCGCGTTCCGGGATTTCCTGACGCTGCTCGGAAGCATGGCCGGACAGGACGACGAGCCCGCCGAAGAGCCGGGCCAGGGGACTACCGAGAAACCCGGCGCGGGGGCCGACCAGGGCCGGTCCGCCCCCGGCCCGCCGGACAGTCCCTAGGCCGGCGGGTCCGGCCAGGACCCGGGGGGGCAGGGCCGCCGGCGCGCTGCTGCGCGTACTGCCGCGTCCGGGGCGGGAGTTCAGAGGCGGCGGCAGGTGCGGCGGGCGAGGTGCCGGCGCAGCCGGGCTGGGCGGCAGGGCACGCCTGATGACGCGCACGGACGGGGCCCGGAGCGTGCGGGCGGGAGTTGTCCACAGGCCCGGACGCGTCGCGGGCGGGCCGGGCATCATGGGCGAATGATCATTGCTGCCGCACAATTCCCCTCCGTACCAGGCGATATCGCCACCAACGCCGCACGGATGGCCGCCCTCATCGCCGACGCCGGCGAGCGCGGCGCCGGGCTGGTGGTCTTCTCCGAACTGGCGCTGACCCACTACGACCTGCATCTGATAGCCGCCGATCCGGCGGGTCTGGCGGTGCTGCCCGACGACGCCCGGCTGGAGCCCGTGCGGGAGGCGTGCCGGACGGCCGGGATCGCGGCGGTGGTGAACGCCGCGGGACGGGGCGCCGGCGACGGGGCCGCGCCGACCATCGCGACGTTCGTGTACGGGCCGGACGGCGCGCTGCTCACCCGCTACGACAAGCGGCATCTGGCAGAGAGCGAGTCGAAGGTCTTCGCACCGGGGACCGCACACGGCCGGTTCACGCTGGGCGGCATCCGGTTCGCGCTCGCCACCTGCTTCGACAGCAGTTTCCCCGAGGTGCCGGAGCGGGCCGTGGCGGACGGTTGCCGGGTCTATCTCTCCAGCGCCTTCCACGACGGCGCGGAGCGGGTGGCGCGGTATGCGGAACTGGCCCGGGAGCACGGGCTGTATGTGCTGCTCGCCAATGGGATCGAGGTCGGAAGCCCCGGCCCGGCCTGCGGGCTCAGCGGCGGCTGGCTGCCTTCCGGTGAGCGGGTGGCGGGGGCGTCCGCGTGGCCGGGGACGGGAGCGGGTGCCGACGATCGCGGCGACGGCGGCGGCGACGTCAGCGACGGCGAACTGGTGCTGAGCGATGTCCGGTAGGCGGTCACGCTGATGGCCGACCCCGCGGTGGCCGCGGTGCCGGTCCGGGAGTGCGGTGAGCCGCTGGTGGATCTCCGGACCGCCGCGCCCGCGCTCCTCGCGGACGGGCTCAAGGCGGACGGGCTCAAGGCGGACGGACTCAAGGCGGACGGACCCAACGACGAGGAGGACGGCGGGACGGGCGCCTTCGCGTATCTGCGGGAAGGCGTGCTGCGGCGGCTGCTGGCGGCGCAGCGGGCACTCCCGGACGGGCTGCGGCTCCAGGTCGTCGAGGGATACCGCCCACCGGCCCTCCAGCGCCGGTACTTCGAGCGGCACGGGCGCGAACTGCGCGCCGCGCACCCCGACTGGGACACGGCACGGGTCCGTCAGGCCGCCAGCCGCTTTGTGTCGCCGCCCGAGATCGCACCGCACAGCGCGGGCGGTGCGGTGGACCTCACCCTGGTCACGACCGACGGCGGCTCTGTCGACATGGGGACTCCGATCGACACGTCCCCGGAGGAGAGCGACGGCGCCTGCTATACGTCGGCCCCGGACCTGACGCCTGCCGCCCGCGCCAACCGCCGGGTGCTGGCCGCGGCGCTGCACGGGGCGGGCCCGGTCAACTACCCGACCGAGTGGTGGCACTGGTCCTACGGGGACCGCTACTGGGCGCTGACGACCGGTGCGGCGCATGCGCTGTACGGGCCCGCGGAGTTCGGCGAGGAGCAGGGCGCCGAGCGTGGCGGAAAGCCGGAGGCGCGCGGCACGGAGGCGGGGGCGGAGCCCGTCCTCCTGAGGGAAGGGGCCGAGCGGTGAGGTGCGGGCGGCGGGGTGCGGCGAGCCGGTGGGTAACCGCCGTATCGCGCCGCCCCGTCGGGACCTCCGGCGCCCTGGCGTCCCTCAGCCCCGCTCCTCCCTCCACCGGATCGGATCCCGCCGGAGCAGTTCCCTCCGGATCGCATCCCGCCAGGGCGATTTCCGCCGTAGCAGCTGTCGCCGGCTCGGATCCCGCCGGAGCAGCTCGTGCCGGAGCAGCTCGTGCCGGATCGGTTCCCGCCGGGCCGGTTCCCGCCGGATCAGTTCTCCGGCAGCTCCGGCGTCTCCGGCAGCTGCGCCAGGTCCTCCGCCGTGGGGTACGACGGCTGTGCGCCCGGCTTGGTGACGGCCGCGGCCCCGACGCGCACCGCGAAGCGGGCCGCTTCGGGCAGGGTCGCTCCGGCGGCCAGGCGGGTGGCGAGCGCGCCGGTGAAGGCGTCGCCGGCGCCGGTGGTGTCCACGGCCTTGACGCGTACGCCCGGGATCTCCGCCGTCCCGGACGCGTCCAGGACCAGGGCGCCGTCCCCGCCGAGGGTGACCACGACCGACCGGGCGCCCTGCTCGCGCAGCGCGGACGCCCAGTCCGCGGGCCTGCCGTCGGTGCGGCCGGACAGCTGCCGGGCCTCGTGCTCGTTGACCACCAACGGGTCGGCCACGGCGAGGAGTTCGCGGTCGAGGGTCTCGGGTGCCGGCGAGGGGTTGAGGACCACCCGGGTGCCGGCGGCCTCGGCCGTCGCGGCGGCGGCCCGTACGGTCTCCATCGGCACCTCCAGCTGGAGGGAGACCACCGACGAGGCCGCGATGACGTCCCTGGCCGCGGTGACGTCGTGTGGGGTGAGCGCGGCGTTGGCTCCCGGCGAGACGACGATGCTGTTGTCGCCGTCCGGGTCGACGATGATCATCGCGGTGCCGGTGCGGGCGCTCTCGTCCACGATGACCGGTGTGACGTCGGTGCCCGCCATGCGCTGGGCGGCGAGCAGCAGTTCACCGTACGCGTCACCGCCGACCCGCGCGAGCAGCGCGGTGCGCCCACCGATCCGGGCCGCGGCGGCTGCCTGGTTGGCGCCCTTGCCGCCGGCCGTCTCGACCAGGTCCGTGCCGAGCACGGTCTCGCCCGCGCCGGGCCGCCGTGCCACCCGTACCGTCAGATCCGCGTTGGCCGAGCCGACCACCAGGACGTCGTACATGCGCCGTTCTTCTCCCTTGTCCGAGCGCCGGTCCGCGCGTTGCTCCCGCGTGTCCGTACGCCGCTTTCCCGTCTCTTCCCGCCTGTTGCCGCCCGGCGGCCCGTCGCTGCCGCCGGGCCGCACCGTCAGCCGCCGAAGCGCGCGGCGTTCGCCGCCGTCACCAGGACCACCGGCACCTTCACCGTCCGCGGCAGCCGCTCGCCGCGGGATGCCCGCAGCGCCCAGTCCACCGCCTGCTTGCCGAGGAGTTTCGGCTGCTGGGCGACGGTGGCGGTCAGGGTCCCGTCGCGGACCGCCCGGACGCCGTCCGGGGTGCCGTCGAAGGCGACCACCTTCACGTCCCTGCCGGAGCGGGCCCCCAGCGCCTTGGCGGCACCGAGCGCCATCTCGTCGTTGGCGGCGAACACCCCGTCGATGCCGCGGTGCGCCTGGAGCATATTGGACATCACGTCCATGCCCTTGGTGCGGTCGAAGTCGGCGGGCTGCCGGGCGACGACCTGGATACCGGGGTACTGGCCGATGCCCTCCTCGAAGCCCTGGCCGCGTTCGCGGGCGGCGGAGGTGCCGGGCTGGCCTTCGAGGAAGGCCACCGTGCCCCTGCCGCCGAGCGCCGTGGCCAGCGTCTTCGCGGCGAGCCGGCCGCCGGCGACGTTGTCGGACGCGATGGTCGAGCCGACCGTGCCGCCGTTGACACCGCGGTCGATGGAGATGACCGGCACCTTCGCCCGGTTGGCGACGCCGACGGCCGGGACGGCGGCGTCGGAATCCACCGGGTTGATGATGGCCGCCTTCACCTGCTGGCTGGTGAACGTCTCCATCTGGTTGATCTGCTGCATCGGGTCGTTCTGCGCGTCGGTGATGTTGATGTGCAGTCCGCGGGCGTCCGCCTCGGCCTGCGCACCCTCCTTGATACCGACGAAGAACGGGTTGTTCATCGTGGACAGCGCCAGCCCCAGGTCGGTGTCGCCGCCGCGGTCGCAGCCGGAGAGGGCGAGCGCGCCCACCAGAAGTGCCGCGCCGATGAGTGCGGTTCGCCGCCTCATCGCGCGCTCCGGCGCCGCAGGGTGTCCAGGAGGACGGCGAGCGCGATCACCAGACCGGTGGCGACCTGCTGCCAGAACGCGGAGACGCTCAGCAGGTTGAGGCCGTTGCGCAGCACGGCGAGGATCAGCGCCCCGATCAGGGTGCCGGACGCCTTGCCGGAACCGCCCGAGAGGCTGGCGCCGCCGATGACGACGGCGGCGATGGCATCCAGCTCGTAACCGCCCGCGGCCTGCGGCTAGGAGGAGGTGAGCCGGGCGGCCAGCACGATGCCGGCGACCGCGGCGAACAGCCCGGACAGCGCGTAGATGACGAGTTTGCGGCGCCTGACGTTGATGCCGGAGAGCCGGGCGGCCTCCTCGTTGCCGCCGATCGCGAACATCGCGCGGCCCGAGTACGTACGGGCCAGGATGAGTGCGGCGATCAGCCCCATGGCGATCATGACGAGGACCGGCACCGGCAGCCAGCCGCCCAGAGTGTCGCCGAGCGCGTCGACCGCACCGGGGAAGGGGATCGGTGAGCCGCCGGAGATGACCAGGGCCAGGCCGCGGCCGACGGAGAGCATCGCCAGGGTGGCGATGAAGGCGGGCAGCCTGCCGTACGCGACCAGGGCGCCGGAGACCAGTCCGGCCGCCACGCCGACCGCGAGGCCGAGCAGCACCGCGAGCCAGACGGGCAGACCCTCCTTGGTGGCGGCCCAGGCGACCACGGTGGCGGACAGCGCGGCGACCGAGCCGACCGACAGGTCGATACCGGCCGAGACGATCACGAAGGTGACGCCGAAGGCCAGGATCGCGGTGACCGACGCCTGGACACCGACGTTGAGGAGGTTCTGGCCGTTGAGGAAGTCCCGGGACAGCACCGCCATCACGACGGCCAGGGCGATCAGGCCGCCGAGCGGGCCGTTCCGCAGCACGGCCCGGGAGAACCACGGCCCGAGACCGTCCGGGGACGGTGCCCCGCCCGCCGCCTCCGGGGCGGCTGCCGTCTTCACCTCAGCGGACATCGGAGCCCTCCATCGCGCTCTCGTTCGTGTTCCTGCCGTCGGGAGTGCCGTGCGGGGACTGGAGCGCGAGCTCCATCACGGCGTCCTGGGTGGCCTCCCCGGCCCGCAGCTCACCGGTCAGCCGTCCCTGTGCCATCACCAGCACCCGGTCGCTCATACCGAGCACCTCGGGCAGATCGCTGGAGATCATCAGCACCGCGCAGCCGGCCGCCGTCAGCTCGTTGACGATCTGGTAGATCTCGACCTTGGCGCCGACATCGATGCCGCGCGTCGGCTCGTCCAGGATCAGCAGCCTGGTCTCGGCCAGCAGCCACTTGCCGATGACGATCTTCTGCTGGTTGCCGCCGGAGAGGGTGCGGGCATGCTGCCCCAGGCCGCTCATCCGGACCTTCAACCGCCCGGCGACGGCCGCCGCTTCGCGCCGCTGGCCACTCCGGTCGACCAGCCCGCCGCGGGTGTCCCGGTCGAGCCGCGCCAGCGTCAGGTTGTCCTGCAGCGAGGCGTCCAGCACCAGCCCCTGGCCCTTGCGGTCCTCGGGGACCAGGCCCAGCCCGGCCCGCATCGCCGCCCGGACGTCGCCGCGCACCAGCTCGGTGCCCGCGACCTCGACCGTGCCGGCGTCGTAGCGGTCGACACCGCATATCGCCCGGGCGACCTCGGTACGGCCCGCACCGACCAGCCCGGCGAGACCGACGACCTCACCGGCCCGGATGTCGAAGTCGATGCCCTCGAAGACCGGCCGGGCCGACGCGCCGTTGGGGCCCTTGGCGCCGTACCGGGTCAGGCCCCGTACGCGCAGCAGCGGCGTACCCGGCTCCTCCTGGTCGGGGCGGCGGCGCGGGTACTGCTCGGCGATGTCCCGGCCGACCATCAGCCGGATCAGCTCGTCCTCGCCGGTTCCGGCGGGCACCTCGTCGACCGAGCGGCCGTCGCGCAGCACGGTGACCCGGTCGCCGAGCGCGCCGATCTCGTCGAGGTGGTGGGTGATGAAGATGATCCCGACGCCCGAGGAGCGCAGTTCGCGGACGATGCCGAAGAGCGTCTCGACCTCTTCGGAGGTGAGGACCGCGGTCGGCTCGTCCATGATCAGTACCCGGGCGTTCAGGCTGAGCGCCTTGGCGATCTCCACCATCTGGAGCCGGGCGATACCGAGTTCGGCGACCGGGGCGTTCGGGGAGACGTCCAGGCGTACCCGGCGCAGGAGTTCGGCGGCGCGGGCGCGCATGGTCTTCCGGTCGACGAGGCCGAGCGCGGTGCGCGGCTGGCGGCCCAGGAAGATGTTCTCGGCGACGGTCAGCCCGGGGACGAGGTTGAACTCCTGGTAGATGGTGGCGATGCCGAGCCGTTCGGCGTCCTGCGCGGAGCGGATCTGCACCTCGTGGAGCCCGTCGTACGAGCCGTCCGGGCCGCCGTCGGCGAGGATCCGCCCGCTGTCGGGGCGGTGGGCGCCGGAGAGCATCTTGATCAGGGTGCTCTTGCCCGCGCCGTTCTCGCCGAGCAGGACGTGCACCTCGCCGGTGCGCAGACTCAGGTCCACACCGTCCAGCGCGCGCACGCCGGGGAACGACTTCCTCACCCCCTCCACGCGCAGCAGTTCGCGGCGGCCCGGTACGTCGTCGTTGACGCCGGTCATACGCTGCCCCTCTCTCCTTCGGGTGGTGCGGTCGTCTTCGGGTGGGGTGGGTGGGGTGGGGTGCTCGGCGGCGGGGTCGGGGGTATGGGGAGCTGGGGTCGGGGGGATGCCGGGTGGATTGCTCGGGCGGGGCGACGGGGCCGGGGCCGGGTGGGCCGGTCGATCGGGGGGCCTTCGGGCCAGGGGCCTCGGCGGGAAGCGTGCGGGCGGGATCAGCCGGTGGGCGGCTCGTCGGCGGGCCGGACCGTGGTGGTCCCGTCGGCCGGCTGCCGGGTGGCCGGTCCGCCGGCCGGCTGCTCCGTGCCCGGCTCGCCGCAGGAGTGGCGGGTGACAAGTCGGGCGGACAGCAGCACCGTTGAGGCGGGGCGGCCCTCGATACGTTCCAGCAGGGCGTGCACCGCGGCACGGCCCAGCTCGCGGGTCGGCTGGGCGATGGCGGTCAGCGGCGGATCGGTGTGCGCGAACCACGGCACGTCGTCGTAGACCACCAGCGCCATGTCGTCGGGGACCCGCAGCCCGCGCGCCCGCAGTTCGTCCATCGCGCCCAGCGCCATCAGGTTGTCGGTGGCCAGCACCGCGTCCGGCGGTTCGGGAAGGTCGAGGAAGTCGCTCATCACCCGCCGGCCGCCGGTGGGTTGGAGGTCCGGGGTGGCGCCGACCCGTTCGTCGGGCAGCGGAATGCCGTGCGCGGCCAGTGCCGCACGGAAGAGTTCCAGGCGTTCGTCGCCGGTGGGGGTGCCGGCCGGGGCGACGATGATCGCGGGGCGGCGGCGGCCGAGGGCGGCGAGATGGGCGGCGAGGTCGGTGAGCGCGGCGCGGCCGTCGGCGCGGACGCACGGGGCGTCGATACCGGGCACGGCGCGGTCCAGCAGGACCAGCGGGGTGCCGGAGGCGACGACCTCGCGGAGCATCGCCGAGCCGGTACCGGCCGAGCTGACCAGCAGGCCGTCGATCCGGCGGTCGAGCAGGGTGCGGATGTAGTCGTCCTGCTGCTCGGGGCGTTCGCCGGCGTTGCCGATGACCAGGCTGTAGCCGAGGCTGCGGGCCGCGTCCTCGACGGCGTCGGCGAGCTCGGTGAAGAACGGATTGGTCAGGTCGCTGATGACCAGGCCGAGTGCGCCGGTGCGGGCGGTACGCAGGGCCCGGGCGACGTTGTTGGGGCGGTAGCCCAGCTCCCGTACGGCGGCGAGCACCCGCTCGCGGGTCTCCGCGACCGGGCTGTTGCCGTTGAGGACCCGGGAGACGGTGGCGACGGAGACCCCCGCCCGCTCTGCCACATCCTTGATGTTCGCCATGGCGCCGTTGCCGTCCTGTCGGTGGGTGTGCTGATCGCCGTCGACCTGCCCGTGCGATCCGCCCGGAACGCGCGATGCGGTCCGAGCGGCCGGCGCGATCGATGCGTACGTGCTGGATGGATCCGTGCCCGGTGGGCGCGTGCCCCGTGGGCGCTTGCCCGTCGGGTACGTGGTCAAGGAGTGGGTGTAATCGATTACGCGCGGTTTCGCGAGGCCCTACGTAATCGATTACATGGCGGTCGCGTCAAGACTCCGTGATTGTTGCCTGCGTCACAGCGGCCACGCCGGGTGTCGTCACGGCGTCCATGCCGCGGCCACATCGACCGCTTCGATCACGTCGGTCGCCTCGGTCATCCAGGTCACGACGACCGTCTCGGTCGCGACGACCGTCTCGGCCACACGGGCCACCATCGCCTGCGGGCTGCGGCGGGGCGGAACGGCCGAGAGCCGCACCCGCTGGGGGTACGGCCCTCGACTTCTGCGCACTGTGCGCGGGGAGGGGGAACGCGGCTACGCGCCGGCACCCGCGCCCCGGGCGGCGGTCGGCTCGACGCGTCAGGCGACGGTCAGCTTGACCTCGATGTTGCCTCGGGTGGCGTGGGAGTACGGGCACACCTGGTGCGCCTTCTCCACGAGGTCCTTGGCGGTGGCCGCGTCGACGTTGGGAATCGAGGCGGAGATCTCGACCGTGAGGCCGAAACCGCCGTCCGGGGTCTTGCCGATGCCGACCTTGGCGGTCACCCGCGAGCCGGAGACATCCGCATTCTCCCGGCGGGCGACAACGCTGAGCGCACCCTGGAAGCAAGCGCTGTAACCCGCCGCGAAGAGTTGCTCCGGGTTGGTGCCGGCACCGCTGCCACCCTGCTCCTTGGGCGGGTTGACGACGACGTCGAGCTTGCCGTCGTCGCTGGCGACGCGGCCGTCACGGCCGTTCTCAGCGGTGGCGACGGCGGTGTAGACGACGTCGACGGTCTGGATGGACATACCGAATCCTCCTGTGATTCGCCGCGACTCGCGCCCACGGATCGCGACGGCTTGCCGCCGAGCCTAACGGGCGGGGGCGGGGAGGAGGGAGGCGAGGCTCACAGAGCCGCAGACAGGCTTCTTGCCCTCCCCCCCCCCCCCGGCCCACCCACCCCACCCCACCCGCCAGTCAGCAGTCAACGGAATCAGCGGCGACCAGCCAGCGGGCACCAGTCACGGGCCAGCAGCCGCCAGTCATCAGCCACCAGCCACCAGCCACAGGCAACCGGTAGCCGGTAGTCGGCGGTCGGCGGTCGGTAGCCGCCCCGTCCACCGCTCCCGTCCACCCGTCCCCTCCAACGCCCGCTCGCTGAGGGGTGGTTGGCCTGTCCTGAGGAGCCTCAGTCGGTGAGGCTCACGATCATCTTTCCGGTGTTGTCGCCGCGGAGCAGGCCCAGGAACGCCTCGGCGCCGTTCTCGATGCCGTGCACCTTGGTCTCGGCGTACTTGAGGTCGCCGGAGCGGATCCAGCCGGAGACCTCCTCGACGAACCGGGGGCGCAGCGCGGAGTGGTCGCTGACCAGCAGCCCCTGGAGGCGCAGGCGCTTGCCGATGACCATGGCGAGGTTGCGCGGGGCGGGGCTGGGCTCCGTGGCGTTGTACATCGAGATCATGCCGCAGATGGCGACCCGGCCGTGGACGTTGAGCGCGCTGATGGCGGCTTCGAGGTGGTCGCCGCCGACGTTGTCGAAGTAGACGTCGATGCCGTCGGGGGCGGCTTCCTTGAGCTGCTGGGTGACATCGCCGTTCTTGTAGTTGAAGGCCGCGTCGAAGCCGTACTCCTCCACCAGGAGCTTGACCTTCTCGTCGGTACCGGCGGAGCCGATGACCCGGGAGGCGCCCTTGAGGCGGGCGATCTGGCCGACCTCGCTGCCCACCGCGCCGGCCGCGCCGGAGACGAAGACGGCGTCGCCCTCCTTGAACGAGGCGACCTCCAGCAGGCCCGCGTACGCGGTCAGGCCGGGCATGCCCAGGACGCCGAGGTAGGCGGTCAGCGGGGCGAGCGACGGGTCCGCCTTGGCGGTGTGGCTGCCGTCGACGACCGCGTACTCACGCCATCCGAGGCCGTGCAGGACGTGGTCGCCGACCGCGATGCCCTCGGCGCGCGAGGCGAGGACCTCGCCGACCGCACCGCCGTCCATCGGCTGGTCGAGCTGGAAGGGCGGGACGTAGGACTTCACGTCGTTCATCCGGCCGCGCATGTACGGGTCGACGGAGAAGTACGCGTTCTTGACGAGGATCTGGCCGTCGGCGAGTTCGGGCAGCGCGGCCTCGCGGAGCGCGAAGTCGTCGGGGGTGGGCCAGCCCTGCGGGCGGGCGACGAGGTGCCATTCGCGGCTGGTGGTGGGCAGCGGTGCGGACATGAGCTGGTCCTCCAAATGTTTCAGGTACTGAAACAATGATGCGCATCGATATTTCATGGTGTCAAGCAATTGGCTATCCTGGTGTGTATGACCCCGCGCGCAGACCCCCTGACCGTCGACGTCGTCGACCTGATCGGCACCGTCGTCGTCCGTTTCCACGAGGAGTACGAGCACGCCGCGGCCGAGCACTCGCTCACCGGCGCCCAGGCGCGGCTGCTCAGCCTGCTGGCCGTCGAGCCGCTGCCCATGCGCCGGCTCGCCCAGCGGCTGAAGTGCGAGCCGTCGAACGTGACCGGCATCGTGGACCGCCTGGAGTCGCGCGGCCTGGTGGAGCGCCGCCCCGACCCGGACGACCGCCGCGTCAAGCTGGCCGCCCCGACGGCCGAAGGCGCGCGGACGGCCGAACGGCTGCGGGCCTCCCTGGACTTCGCGCGCGAGCCGCTGGGGCAGCTGACCGTCGCCGAGCGCACCCTGCTCAAGCAGCTCCTCCAGCGGATGCTGGGTATCACCCCCGAGCCGTCGCAGAATCCGGAGCAGGAAGAGAAAAAGGGAGGGAAGGGGGAGAAGAAGCGGGAGCAGGGGGAGTAGGGGCGGCGGTGGGGCTTGGGGAGGGGGCGGGGCCGGCCGTTGGGGCGTGGGCGTGCGTGGGCGAATTGGCCCAGGGATTCCGCCGTGGAGTGTCCCAGGAGGTTGGGCCGGTGGCGTTCTAATCTGGTCGGCATGACGCTCCAGAGCAACACCCGCCACACCGTTGACTTCTACTTCGACCCCATCTGCCCGTTCGCCTGGATCTCCTCGCGCTGGATCCTGGAGGTCGAGCGCCACCGCGACCTGGACCTGCGCTTCCGGGTCATGAGCCTGTCCGTGCTCAACGAAGGCCGCGAGGACCTTCCCGAGAGGTACCGCGAACTGCTGGACAAGGGCTGGGGCCCGGTGCGGGTGTGCATCGCGGCCGCCCAGGAGCACGGGGAAGAGGTCCTGCGGGATCTGTACACCGCGCTCGGCACCCGTATCCACAACAACGGCCGCGAGGACACCGCGGCCGTCATCGAGGAGGCGCTGGCCGAGGTCGGGCTCCCCGCCGAGCTGGCGCAGGCCGCCGATCGGGACACCTACGACGATGCGCTGCGCAAGAGCCACCACGAGGGCATGGACCCGGTCGGCGAGGATGTCGGCACGCCCACGATCCACATCGACGGGGTCGCGTTCTTCGGACCGGTTCTGATGGCGATCCCGCGGGGCGAGGACGCGGTGCGGGTCTTCGACGGCGCCCGGCTGCTCGCCGGTTACGACAGGTTCTTCGAGCTGAAGCGGACCCGCACGGGAGAGTTCGACTTCAGCTGAGGGGCCCGGGGCCGCGAGGGCGAGGCGTCGATCCGGGGGCGTCGATCCAGTGGCATCGATCCGATGACAAGGGTCCGGGGCGGCGGTCCGGGGCAGGGCCCCGGGGCATGCGGTCTGAAGGTGCGTCACATTGTCGGGGTGTGGCGCTTGTCGGGGTGTGGCGCTTGCCGGGTGCCTCAGGGGCGGGTGGGGGTGCCTGTTGTGGTCGTCGGTGCCGGGGCGGTCGTTCCCGTGGCGGCGGGTCGCCCCTCACGCTCCCCCGCCCCGCCGGCTCCGTTCCCGGCAGCGCCGTCGGCCGCGGCCGGATCTCCCGTCTCCCCCGTCTCCCCCGCAGCTCCGTCGTGCGCGGTCCCGGGGGTCCGTACGCCCCGTAGGAGGGCCACCGCCAGGACGGCGGCCGCGGCCATCACGGCCGCGGCGCACAGGACGGCGGTGTGCAGGCCGTGGGTGAAGGCCGTGCGGGCGGCGGTCAGCAGGGCCGTGCCGACCCGGCCGGGGAGGTGGGCGGCGACCGCGGTGGCGCCGGCGAGGGTTTCGCGGGCGGCGTCGGCGACGCGGGCGGGAAGGCCGGTGGGCAGTGCGCCGCCGATGTCGCCGCGGTAGACGGCGCCGCCGATGCTGCCCAGGATCGCCATCCCCAGGGCGCCGCCCAGTTCGGTGCCGGACTCCAGGAGGGCCGAGGCGGAACCCGCCCGCTCGGGTGGGGCGATGCCGATGGCGAGTTCGTTTCCGAGGGACATCACCGTCACCAGCCCGGAGGCGTAGACGGCGGAGCCGGCCAGGACGAGCCACAGGGGCGAGGCGGGTTCCAGCCAGGACAGCCAGATGAAGCCGCCGGTGGCGAGGGCGAAGCCGAGGGCGATGACGTGGGCCCGGTCGATGCGCCGGGCGAGTGCGGCGGACAGCGGTGCCACGCCGCCGACGGCGAGGGTCGGGACCAGATTCCACAGCGCGGCCTCCAGGGGGCTCATGCCCCGTACGGACTGGAGGTACTGGGTGAAGAACACGGCGCAGCCGACGACGGCGAACATCGCCAGCAGGTTCATCAGGATCGAGCCGCAAAAGCCCCGGTGCCGGAAGAGTTCCAGGTCGAGCATCGGGTGGCGGGCGGTGCGCTGCCGGCGGACGAACGCGAGGGCGGCGAGCAGCCCGACGACCAGGGCGGCGACGGGCGGCGCGGTCACGCCGTTGCGGGCGATCTCCTTGATGCCGTAGACGGCGGGGAGCATCGCGGCCAGGGAGAGTGCGCTGCCGAGGAGGTCGAAGCGGCCGGTCGCGGGGTTCTTGAACTCGGGGAGCAGCAGCGGGCCGCAGAGCAGCAGCAGCGCCATCGCGGGGGTGTTGACCAGGAAGACCGAGCCCCACCAGAAGTGTTCCAGGAGGACGCCGCTGAGGACCGGGCCGATCGCGATGCCGCCGGTGACCGCCACCGACCAGATGGCGACCGCCTTGCCGCGCTGGGTGGCGTCGTGGAAGAGGTTGCGGATCAGGGCGAGGGTCGAGGGCATCAGGGTCGCGCCGCCGACGCCGAGCAGGGCGCGGGCGGCGATGAGCGTCTCGGCGCTGCGTGCGTAGGCGGCGAGCCCGGAGGCGAGGGCGAAGAGGGCGGCGCCGGTGAGCAGCAGCCGGCGGCGGCCGATGCGGTCGCCGAGCGCGCCCATGGTGATCAGCAGGCCGGCGAGGACGAATCCGTAGACGTCGAGGATCCACAGCTGCTGGACGCTGCTGGGCTCCAGTTGGGCGGTCAGGAACGGCACCGCGAAGTAGAGGACCGAGACGTCCATGGAGACGAGCAGGCAGGGCAGCAGGAGGACGGCCAGGGCGAGCCATTCGCGGCGGCCGGCCTTCGGGGCGGGCGCGTCCGGCGCCGGGGATGTGTACGGGGTAAACGTCATGCCGGACAGCGTAGGCAGGGGGTGTTTACGGCGCAAACGATAGATGATGGAAGGCAGTTGGGGGTTCGTCACACTAGTGCACCTCGGAGTGGTGGGGGTGGTGACGTGGGGAGGCGCTGGTAGGATCGGGGCGTTTCAGGACCGTTGGCGCACTAGTACGGAGGTCACCTCGTGGACCAGTCCGCTCCGCCGCCCTACCGCCGGATCGTCGAGGAGATCCGGGGCCGCATCGACGCCGGTGAGCTGGCGCCGGGCGACCGGGTGCCGTCCACCCGGCGGATCACCCGGGAGTGGGGGGTGGCGATGGCGACCGCGACGAAGGTGCTGACCACCCTGCGGCAGGAGGGAGTTGTCCGGACCGTCCCCGGCGTGGGCACGGTGGTCGCCGAGCCGCCGCGGGCCGCGCGCGGTGACGCCCCGAAGGAGCGGCGGGCCCGGGACACGGACGGCGGGCTCAACCGTGAGCGGGTGGTGCGGGCCGGGATCAAGGTCGCCGACGCGGAGGGGCTGCGGGCGCTGTCGATGCGCCGGGTGGCGGCGGAGTTCGGGGTGTCCTCGATGGCGCTCTACCGGCATGTGGCCAACAAGGACGAGCTGGTGCTGCTGATGGCGGACGCCGCGTTCGCCGACGTACGGCTTCCGGAGCCCGCGCCGACGGGCTGGCGGGAGCGGATGGAGGCGGGCGCGCGCCTCCAGTGGGCGCTCTACCAGCGGCACCCGTGGCTGGCGCAGTACCTGTCGATCAGCCGGCCGCAGCCGATGCCGCGGGCGATGGCGCTGATCGAGTGGACCATGGGGCGGGTCGAGGGGGTGGACCCGCTGACGCTGATCCACATGGCCGTGACGCTGCTGAACCATGTGCGGGCCACCGCCGCCGGGTTCGAGGACGACCTGGAGGCGGAGCAGGAGACCGGGATGGACCAGGGCCAGTGGATGGCGGCGATGGAGCCGGCGTTCGAGAGCATCCTGCGGTCCGGCGCGTACCCCATGTACGCGGGGGTCGACGGGGCCCCGCGGAACGCGGTCACCCTGGACACCATCTTCGAGTTCGGGCTGGCGCGGCTGCTGGACGGGATGGGGATGCTGGTCGAGCGGGGCACGTAGCGGCGGGGGCGGGGCCGGTGGAGGCGCCGTCAGCCGAGTTCGCCGCGGAGGCGCCGGGCCCGTAGCACCAGCTCCAGTTCGAAGCGGCGGTCCGGGTCGTCGACGTCCCCGCCCCACAACTCCCTTATCTGGCGCAGCCGGTAGCGCACGGTCTGCGGGTGGACGCCGAGCCGGGCGGCGACCTCGGGGGCGCCGCCACGGGTCTCCAGCCAGGCCAGCAGGGTCTCCGCGAGGCGCCGGCCGTGGGTGGGGCCGCACCGCTCCAGGGGGGCGAGCCGGCGGCGGGTGAGGTCCTCGATCAGCTCCTCGGGCGGCAGCAGGACCAGCGCCTCGGTGTGCTCGGTGCACTGCAGCAGTTCACCCGTGGGCAGCAGTCCGCGCTCCATCAGGTCGACCGCGGAGGCGGCCCAGCGCAGCGACTTGGCGGCGTCGGGCAGCGGTACGGCGGGGCCGATGGCGCCCGACCAGCCGGCCGCAGCCCGGGCGAGGAGTTCCCGCCGGCCGGGCGCGTCCGGTTCCGGCACCACCATCCGGGGCCGTTCGCACTCCATGTCGAGCAGCACGCCGTCGGCCACGGCGGGCGCCACCGCGTCCCGGGCGGGGCGCAACAGCACCGCCACCGCGACCCGTTCGGGCAGCGGCCATGCGATCCGGGCGGCGTATTCGGCAAGCGGCGGAGCACCCGGGCGGGAAGCCGGGGCCGGGGGGAAGGCACCGGCGGCCGGGGCCGGCGGGCCGTGCCGGGGGGCGGCGGCGGGCCGCCGGTACCCGCGGCCGCGGCCGGCTCCCGGGGGCGCTTCGGCGAACAGCTGCTCCATCAGGCGGCGTTGCAGCTGGAGCCGCTCCCCCGCCTGGCGGGCGGCGGCCTCCGCGTAGCCGCGGACGGATTCGGCGACCAGGCCGTCGAGGTACTCGAAACCGGACTCGGCCAGCTCGTACATCGCGGGGGCCGGGATGGCGACCTGCTGGCCGATCTCGGCGAGCCGCCGCCAGGCGAGCCGGACGCCGAGCCGGTAGATCGCCTGGAGGACGTCCAGGCTGCGGCCCTGCATGCCCTCGCCGCGCCCGAACTCCTGGAAGACCCGCGGATGGACGTGCGGGCGGTCCAGGCCGACGGTCATATGGGCCACGAAGTGCTCCAGCGACTGCCGGATCCCCACCAGCGCCCGCGGCTCCCCGAACTCGTCGGGGATCAGCGGGAGTTGCGGGTACTCCCGGCGGATCTCCCGCAGGATGTCCCGGGCGAGCGCGGGCACCTCCTCCATCGCCTGGGCGGCGAACCGCCGTACCTGATGGGGCGGCACCTCCCGCCACGCCGAGCGGACGGCGGTCACCACGGCGCGGCCCTCCCCGGCGTCCCCCGTTCCCCGGCGGCGCCGGGGCCCGCCGCCTCCCGGCGGGACCCGGTCCGCACCCCGCGCTCCGCCCCGGCGCGAACGGCCTTCGTCAGCACGCCCGTACCGCCTATCCGCCGGTCCGGTCGAAGGTCACCAGCGGCACGTTCGGCTGCTCGGGGGTGGCCTCCAGGGCGGCGACGATGCCGAGCGCGGCGCCGACGGCCAGGGCGGCGGCGGCCAGCGCGGTCAGTGCGGCGGCGAGCGTTCGGTGCATGGCGCGGCGATCCCTTCGTCGGCAGCCGAGGCGGGAGTGCGTCGGTGAGGGGGCACGGTGCGGCACACGGCACGGCACGACACGGGCGTACGGCTCACACCACAGCGGCCCTCAGGGGGCGGCCTCACGGCTCACATGACCGGCGGCGGCGACGCGTTCCCACAGCGCGGCGCCCCTTCGGTCGGGGTGCCTGCCGAGTGTGGAAGGGCATTGACGCGCTGTCAAGGGTTCGCTTACGTTCCCGCCCCATGGCGCCGCGTCGCGGCGCCGCACGTGCACCAGGGCGTGTTCCCCTCACCGCTTCCAGGAGTGCCCGTATGCGTGAATCCGGCAACCCCGCGGCGCCCGCCGCCGCCCCCCGCACCGCCTCACCGCTGTCGCTGATCCTCCTGGGCGCCGGGGTGTTCCTGCTGGTCCTGGCCCCGCTGCTGGTCCGGTACGTCACGCCGCGGGCCGCTCGCACCCCGGTCGACGTCGATGTCACCACCGTCTTCACCGGCACCGGCAGCTACTTCGACACCGGCTCGCTGACCACCAGGAACGGGCAGCGGATCACCATCACCCGGCATGTGCTGGGCGATGTCGCGGCGAGCGGGAAGAGCGGGCGGGCGGTCTGGGACGTGTCCACGACGGTCGACACCCCGCCGACGCTGGCCCTGAAGGACCCGCGCCGGGCGTTCCAGTGGACCACCGGCCGCTGGGTCACCGACCGGGCCAGCAACGCCCCGGTGCACTGCTGCGGCGAGGCCCCCACCCGCTATGACGGCGACGCGTACCTCAAGTTCCCCTTCGACGTGCAGAAGAAGACCTACCGCTGGTGGGACGACACGCTCGGCGCCGCCGTCCCGCTCCGCTTCGCCGGCACGACACGGGTGCAGGGCTACCCCGGCTACCGCTTCACCGGAACCGTGCCGGCCACCCGGACCGGCAGCCGGCAGGTGCCCGGACGGCTGGTCGGACGACCGCAGCAAGGGCAGATCCAGGCCGAGGAGTGGTACGCCAACTCCTCGATCACCCTGGTCGCCGACCAGCGCACCGGCCGGATCATCGACGCGTCGATCTCCCCGCACAAGACGCTGCGGGCACCCGGCTCCCGGCACGACGCGGTCACCCTGCTGCGCGGCCGCGACCTGGAGTTCACCCCCGCCACGCAGCGCGCCCAGGTCGGGCTGGCGAAGGCGGACAGCGGCAAGCTGGCGCTGGTCGGCCGGACGCTGCCGGCGGGCGCCGCGGCCGCCGGCGCGGTGCTCGCGCTCGCCGGCGGACTGCTGGTCGTACGGGGCAGACGGCCGGGTGGCCGGATCTGAGCGAAGTGATGAACAGGCGGCCTGGATCGGACCGGATTTTGTCATCCCGGTGAGTAGCCGCCGCCGGTCCGTCGGCGAAAACTGTGCCTCCCACACGCTGCACGACCCGCACGACTCAGCACGCAGTACGTCCCCCCACCACCGGTACCGCACCCTGAGACGAGTTGGATCGCACATGCCCCAGCATGTCCCCGCCTCCCCCGCCCCGCCCGCCGCTCCCCCCGCGGCGGGCCCGCTCGCACCACCCGCACCCCCCGCGCCGGCCGCGGCCCCGGCCGCCGGCGCACCCCCGCTCCCCCGCCGCATCGTCTTCCTGGCCCGCCGCGACCTGGGCAACCCCGCCGCCGGCGGCTCCGAACTGCTGGTGGACCGGATCGCCGACGGGCTCACCGCGTACGGCCACGACGTCACCCTGCTGTGCGGCGGGCCCGTCTCCCCCAAGGTCTCGGCTCCTCCCCCACTCTCGACTGCTCCCCCACTCTCGACTGCGCTCGACCGGGGGGACCCCCATGACCAGGGAGGTGCCCCCACCCGCCGCTACCGGGTGGTGTCCGCGGGCGGCGACGCCGCCCACTTCCTGCGCGCCCCCGGCCGGTTGGCGCGCCACGTCGGGGCCTGCGACCTGCTGGTCGAGGTCTGCAACGGCATGCCGTACCTGGCGCCGCTGTGGCACCGCGGCCCGACGCTGTGCCTGGTCAACCACGTCCACACGGACCTGTGGGGGATGCGCTACCCGGCGCCCGCGGCCCGGCTCGGCCGCCGCCTGGAGCACTGGGCGCTGGCCGGCACCCACCGCCGCAACCTGATGGTCGCCGTCTCCGGCTCCACCGCGTCCGCACTGCACGACCTGGGCGTCGCCCCGGACCGGATCCGGCTCGTCCACAACGGCGTTGCCGAACCGGGGCCGCTCGCCCCCAAGGCCCCCGAGCCGCTGTTCCTGGCCATGGGCCGGCTCGTCGAGTACAAGCGGATCGACCTGCTGCTGCGGCTCTGGGAACGGGTGCGGCCGGTGACCGGCGGCCGGCTGGTGATCGTCGGCGACGGACCGGAACGCGACCGGCTGGCGGCCCTGGCCGGCCCGGACGTCACCTTCACCGGGCGGATCTCCGAACAACGCAAACACCAACTGCTGTGCTCCGCCTGGCTGCTGCTGCACCCCTCGGTCGTCGAAGGATGGGGCCTGGTGGTGATGGAGGCCGCCGCGCGCCGCACCCCCGCCGTGGGCTTCGACATCCCCGGACTGCGGGACTCCGTCGAGGACGGGGTCACCGGCCTGCTGGCGCGCGGCGAGAGCGCGTTCGCCGCGCACTGGTGCACCCTCGCCCTGAGCGCCCGGCGGCGGAACGCCCTCGGCCTGGCCGCGGCCCAGCGCGCCGCCCGCTTCCGATGGAGCCGCACCGTCCGCAGCTTCCGCGCAGTCGCCGCGGAGGCGGTCCGCCACACCCCGCCCGGCCGGTGAGGCCCGCCGTGCGCGACCCCTCGCTGCGCAGGTCCTACGCCCTCTTCCGCGCCTTCCTGCGCGAACAGACCGAACCGGAGCACTGCTACCGGCTGCTCGCCCGCGACGCCGCCGACCAGGTCGAACGGTACGTCCCGCTGGACGGCGCGGTGGTCGCCGACGTCGGCGGCGGCAGCGGCCACTTCACCGAGGAGTTCCGCCGCCGCGGCGCCCACGGCTACCTCTTCGAGCCCGACACGGCCGAACTCACCGCCCGCGGGCACGCCCCCCAAGGAGCGGTGGTCGCCGACGGCTACCTGCTGCCGCTGGCCGACGGCGCCGCCGACGTCTGCTTCTCCTCCAACGTCCTGGAACACGTCGCCGACCCCCAGACCTTCCTCAGCGAACTGGTCCGGGTCACCCGCCCCGGCGGCCTGATCTACGTCGCGTTCACCAACTGGCTGTCCCCCTGGGGCGGCCACGAGACCGCGCCCTGGCACTACCTGGGCGCCGAACGGGCCCGTACCCGCTACCGGCGGCGCACCGGCCGACCCGCCAAGCACACCCTCGGCGAGAACCTCTTCGCCGTCCACATCGGCCGCACCCTCCGCCAGGTACGCGCCCGGGACGACGTCGCCGTCGTCACCGCCCGCTCCCGCTACGCCCCCTTCCTCGCCGAGGCCATCCCCCGCCTCCCGGGCGTCCGCGAGATCGCCACCTGGAACCTCCTCCTCATCCTCCGGCGGTTGCCATGACCCAGACGCTGAAGATGTACCTGTCACCGGGCTCACCGGACGCCGGAGGCAACCCGGCCACCGCCCCCGCCCCACCACCCGACGGACCCCGCCGCCGGCGCTGGCCGTTCGCGTTCTGGGCCGCCGTCCTGGCCGGATTCCTGGCCCCCGCCCCCGGCAGGATGACCTTCGAGACCAAACTCGGGGTGACCACCGACCCCTGGGCGTTCCTCGGCGACCTCGGCCAACTCTGGCACGACCGCGCCGGGTTCGGCGGCATCGCCGACCAGTACTTCGGCTACGCCTTCCCCACCCTCCCGTACTACGGCCTGACCCACCTCGTCCACCTGCCCGTCTGGCTCGCCGAACGGCTGTGGATGTCGCTGATCGTCACCGCCGCGTTCTGGGGCGCGTTACGACTCGCCGAACGGCTCCGCTTCGGCACCCCGCCCACCCGGCTCCTCGCCGCCGCCTGCTACGCCCTGTGGCCGACCTTCACCCTCGTCATCGGCTCCACCTCCGCCGCCGCCCTGCCCGGCGCCCTGCTGCCCTGGGTCCTGCTGCCGCTCACCGACCCGCGCCACAGCGCCCGCACCGCCGCCACCCGCTCGGCACTGCTGATCCCCTTCATGGGCGGCGTCAACGCGGCCTCCACCCTCGCCTCCCTGCTGCCCGCCCTCCTGTACCTGCTGTCCCGGACCGGGCCGCGCCGCCGCGCCCTGCTCGCCTGGTGGCTGCCCGGCGTCGCCCTGGCCACCGTCTGGTGGGTGGTCCCGCTGCTCCTGCTGGGCATCCACGGCGAGAACTTCATGCCGTTCATCGAGCAGGCCGACACCACCACCGGCACCATGTCCGCCACCGAGATGCTGCGCGGCGCCGGCAACTGGGTCGGCTACCTCAACTTCGGCAAACCCTGGCTGCCGGCCGGCTGGACCCTGACCGCCAACGCCTTCGCCGTCCTCGGCTCCGCACTCGCCGCCGCACTCGGCCTCGCCGGCCTGGTCCGCCGCGACCTGCCCGAACGGCGCTGGCTGCTGCTGACCACCCTGACCATCGCCCTGATCGCCCTCGCCGGCTACGGCGGAGCGCTCGGCGGCCCCGCCCACGGACTCTGGCAGGACTGGCTGAACGGCTGGCTCCGCCCGTTCCGCAACATCTACAAGTTCACCCCCGGACTCGCCCTCGCACTCACCCTCGGCCTCGCCCACCTGCTGGGCACCGCCCGCCGCAACGGCCCCGAAGGCCGCCGCGCACGCGGCCTCCCCGGCCACCGCGCCCTCCCGGCCGCCGCCGCGCTGCTCGTCCTGCCCGCGCTCGCCCTGCCGTACCTGACCGGCACCGTCCTCCAGCCCGGCGCCTTCACCAAACTGCCCGCCTACTGGCAGCAGACCGCGAACTGGCTCGCCGCCCACACCCCGCGCAGCCGCGCCCTGGTCGTCCCCGCCACCGCCCACGGCATCTACACCTGGGGCTCCCCCATCGACGAACCCCTCGACGTCCTCGCCCGATCCCCCTGGGCACAACGCGACTTCGTCCCCTTCGGCACCCCCGGCTCCCGCCGCACCCTGGACGCCGTCGAGCAGGCCCTCCTCACCGGAGCCGAAGTCCCGGGCCTCCGCGACTACTTGGACCGCGCCGGCATCCACGACGTCGTGGTACGCAACGACCTCGACCCCGACCAGATCGGCTACGTCCCCCCGCGCACCGTCACCCGCACCCTGGAGGCGTCCGGCTACCGCAAGGTCGCCGCGTTCGGCCCCCTGACGACCAGCGGCCGGATCCCCGCCGAGGCCCCCGTCCAGATCCAGGGCCTCTACCCGCGCCAGCGCTCCGTCGAGATCTACCGCCCCCAGGGCATCCCCGAACCCGGCCCGGCCACCGCCAAGGCCGTCGCCGGCACCGCACAGCTCAGCGGCGGCCCCGAATCCCTGCTCCAGCTCTCCGCCGACCCCACCCTGCGCAACCGGCCCACCGTCCTCACCGGCGACCGCCACCCCGGCCTCGGCACCCCACCGCTCCAACTCACCGCCGACGGCCTGCGCCGCGCCGACACCCGCTTCGGGCTCGTCAACAGCAACACCTCGTACACCTACACCGCCGACGAACGAAACCACCCCGACAGCGTCCAGGACCCCGGCCGCCCGCCCCGGCAGATCCTGCCCACCACCGGCATCGAGCACCAGACCACCGCCGTCCTCCGCGGCGCCGCCTCCGTCACCGCCTCCACCAGCGGCAACTGGCTCTTCCACCTCCCCCAGTACGACCCCGTCAACGCCTTCGACGGCAACCCCGACACCGCCTGGGCCGAAGGCAGCGCCGGCGACCCCGTGGGCCAGTGGATCCGCATCGCCTTCACCAAGCCCACCGACATCCCCGCCACCCTCTCCGTCACCCCCCTCCCCGGCGACGGCCTCCGCGCCGCCCCCACCTCCGTACGCATCCAGACCGACCACGGCAGCGCCGACAGCCCCCTCCGTCCCGACGGCACCCGCCAGCAGATCGCCGCCCCACCCGGGAAGGCGGCCTGGCTCAAACTCACCATCCTCGGCTCGCAGACCCCGCGCGCCGGCCTCTCCGGCGCCGGCTTCTCCGAGATCTCCATCCCCGGCGTCCAGGTCACCCGGCTCCTCCAACTCCCCACCGACGCCACCGCATCCGACTCCCCCGCACAGACCATCTCCCTCCACCGGGGCAGCGACCCCGGCGGCCTGTCCCCCGTCTCCGCCGAGGTCGGACTCCACCGCCAGTTCCTCACCGGCCGCAGCGCCTCGTACACCGTCACCGGCAAGGCACTGGCCGTCCCCGGCACCGAACTCGACCACCTGTTGGACCGCATCGCCCCCGACCAGAAGGACCGCATCACCGCCACCGCCGACTCCACCAGCTTCGGCTTCGGGCAGTCCCTCAGCCCCCGCAACCTCGTCGACGGCGACCTGACCACCGCCTGGATCGCGGGCGACAAACCCACCGTCCACCTGCGCTGGCCCGGCAAGAAGAAGATCGACCAGATCGTGCTGGCCGCGGCCGGCGGCATCTCCACCCGCCCCGAACAGATCCTGATCAACTCCCCCTACGGGGCGGCCACCGCGGGCGTCGACGAGAACGGCCAGGCCCGCTTCGACCCGATCACCACCGACCGCCTCGACATCACCATCAGCAAGGTCAAGGAACTCACCCTCAACAACCCGGTCGCCGGCCAGCCCCTGCAACTCCCGGTCGGCCTCAGCGAGATCTACATCCCCGCCCTCGACTCCTACCGCACCCCGCGCCCCGACCCCGGCAAACGCTTCTCCCTCGCCTGCGGCCAGGGCCCGATGCTCGCCGTCGACGGCGTCCTGCACGCCACCAAGGCCAGCGGCTCCGTCCGCGACCTCACCGACCGCCGCCCCATCACCGTCCAACTCTGCGCCGACGAGGCCCCCGACGGCCGCCTCCTCCTCCCCTCCGGCCGCCACCGCGTCGAAGCCGGCGACCAGGGCCCGCTGGCCCTGACGGACGTGGTGCTCCAACGGGGGGAGGCGAGTGGGACGAGCACCGCGAGCGCGACGAGCACGGCGGATAGGGCGAGCACGGTGGATAGGGCGAGCACGGTGGACAAGACGGATGGGACGGACAGGACGAACAAAGCCCGCTCTGCCGCTTCCTCCTCTTCCTCTCCCTCTCCCGATACCGCTGCCGCACGTCCGGTCACTGCCGGGAAGTGGACGGGTGACCACCGCACCGTCGCCATCGGCGCGGGTCAGGCCGCCTACCTCCAGATGTACGAGAACGCCAACGACGGCTGGCACGCCACCCTCGACGGCCACGAGCTGACCCCGCTCCGCGTCGACGGCTGGCAGCAGGCGTTCCTCGTCCCGGCCGGCGCCGGCGGCACCGTCGAACTCACCTACACCCCGGCCACCTTCTACGACCTCGGCCTCATCGGCGGCGTACTGGGTGTCGCCGTACTCATCGCCGCCGCCCTCATCCGCCGCACCCCACGCACCCCGCCGCCCGCCCCACAACCACCGCCCGCCCCCTCCTGGGTCCTGGGCACACTCGCCCTGACCGCGGTGGTCGCCATGGCGGCCGGCCCGTACGCGGTGATCGTGCCGCTGCTGGCCGTGGCGGCCCGCTACCGGCCGCGGGTACTGGCCCCCCTCGCCTTCGTGGCCATGCTGGGCGCCGGCATCACCGCGGCCCTGGGCGCGGGCCACCCCGTCGCCGAACACACCGGAGCCTTCAGCGCCACCGCCCAGGCCCTCGCCCTGCTCGCCCTGACCGCAGCCGTGGTCACGGTCCCGGCCCCGCCAAACGCTTCACACCTACCCACGCCGTCCGGAACTCCCCCTGGCTCCGCACCCTCGTCACCGTCCACACCGTCTACGCCCTCCACACCGTCAGCGCTCTCAGCACCGTCCGCACGGACCACGACATCAACCGTTCGCCCTCCCCTGCCGCGACGCGATCGGGGCGGAGATGCGGGGACAGGCGGAGATGCGGGGACGGGTGCGGGCGCACCTGGTGGACGCCCGAGTGTCCGACTGCCCGGCGGATCAGGAGGGTTGGACAGGCCGGGCGGATCCGGAGCGGCAGCGAACGGCGGCCCGGGAAGCGCTCAGGGAGCCGCCACAGAGACCGGCGGGCCAGTCGACCGGCCGACCCACACACCCCCGACTGGCCCGCCCCTCCGCCCCTTCACACCACCGCCGACTCCTCATGACACCCCGTCAACCACCTCCGCTGCCGACACCTCCACCGAACCCCCTACTGGCTCCCCTCCCGGCTCCCCTCCCGGCTCCTCTCCCAACTCCCTTCCTGACTCCCGTCCTCGCTCCCCTGCCGGCCCTCCCGCCCGGGCCGGGCGTCTGATCACGGCCCGCGGGCGGACTCCCGGTGCCGGCCCCTCCTGGGCCGCCCCGTATCGGCGCCCCACCCCGGAGGCCGCAACCGACCCGTCTCCGAGCCGTCCGACAGGTCCCGTACGACCGGCCGACACCGGGGAGGACACCGCCCGATGACCGCACTGCAACCGGCCCCGCACGACCCGCCCAGCGCCTTGCACAGCGGCCCACCGCCCGATAGTCCGGGCGGCGAACCGTCCCTCGCCGTACCGGACGACCGGCCCGGCGAGCCGCCCGGCAGCCGCTCCGGCACACCCTCCGAAACCCCCGACAGCACCTCACCCGGCAACCGCGCCAAGGCGCCGCGCGCCGCCCTCCGAACCCCCGCCGGACTTCCCCCCGCCCCCCAACTCCCCACCCAACCCACCATCGCCCACGTCCCCTTCCCCGTGGTCGACGAGATCTCCCGGCACTGCCTGGCGGACGGCGAGCCGGAGACCGTACACATCGAGGTGCACCTCCCCAGGCCGGTCGATCACTGCCGGCTACGTACCGCGTTCCACCAGGCACTCGCCCTACACCCCCGGATCCTCATGCGCCAGGCCCCGGCCCACTGGTGGCATCGCCGCTACACCTGGCAGCTCACCGCCACCCCCGACGTCGACCCGGTCTCCTTCCCCCCTCCGGGCCCCGACGCCCTCGAACGCGCCCGGGAACGCGCCCTCACCCACTGCCCGCCCCTGCACCTCTCGCCCCCCGTACGCCTGGAGGTCGTCGAGCACACAGCCCAACCGGGCGCCTCGGCCGGCACCGTACTGCTCCTCACCATCAACCACACCGCACTGGACGGCCCGGCCTGCCTCCGCGTGCTCGCCACCACCGCCGAGCTGTACGGCGGCGCCGACAACTCCCCCGCACCACCCCCCGTACGCGCCCCCGGCCCCACCCCCACATCGCGCCACCCCGCTCCGGACCACCCCGACCCCAACGGCGCCACACCACCCACAGGCCGCACCCACCCCCTGACCCGCCCCGCCCGCATCACCCCCCACCACATCAGCACCGGGACCGGCAGCGGCACCGGCACCGGCACCGGCAGCGACGTCATCTGCAACGGCACCAGCAACGGGATGCTGCTCACCGAACTCCCCGTCCCGGCCCGTCCGCCACGCACCGCCGACGCCCCGCCCCCGTACACGGTCAACGACCAACTCCTCGTCGCCACCTGCCTGATGGCCGCCCGCTGGAACCGGCTCCACGGCCGCCGCACCGCCCCGGTCGTCGTCACCATGCCCGTCGACGACCGGCCACGCGGTACCGAGATGCCCATCGGCAACGGCACCCGGCTGGTCTCCGTCGACTTCGGACCGGACGCCGAACGCCGGGACGCCGCGCTTCTCACCGCCGACCCGCCCGACCCTGCCGCGCTGTCCCGCCTGCTGCACCACACGGCCACCCGCACCCGCGCCCTGAAGTCCGCACCCGGACCCCAACTCGGGCTTTCCGGAACGCTCTTGACCACCCCCGCACTCCCCGTCGGCCTGCGCGCCGCCCTCACCCGCACACTGCGCTCCGCCGCCGCACCCTGGACGTCGACCACGCTCCTCTCCAACATCGGCCGCATCCCCTACCCACTGGACTTCGGCGACGCCGGCCGGGCAACCGCCGTATGGTTCTCCGCCCCCGCCCGCATGCCCCGCGGAGTGACCGTCACCACCGTCTCGGTCGGCAACCGGATCCAGCTGGCACTCCGCTGGTCGCACGCCCTCCTCGACGCCCCGGCCGCCAACCACCTGGCCGCCCTCTTCCGCTCCTCCCTCGCCGCCACCGCCCACCCCGCACCCCCAACCACCCCGCCGGCCCCGACCGCGCCCGAAGGAGGCGCCCGATGACCCCGCCACCCCCCACCACCAGCCCCGCCCCCTCCCCTCCCACCCCCCACCTCCCCTCCCAACTACGGGACTTCTACGAGAACCCCTCCGTGCCGGTCGCATCCGGCGACGCCCGGAGCCGACGACAGGCCCTGCTCCTGGCGCGCGCCCTGGGACCCGCACGCGTGGGGGCACCGCCCGCCACCGTCCTGGACATCGGCTGCGGCGACGGCACCGCGGCCGCCACCGCCGCAACACCCCTCGCCGGCCACCGGATCATCGGCGTCGACTGGTCCCAGGACGCGCTACGCCGTGCCGCGACCCGCATCCCCGCCGTCGTACGCGGCGAACTCACCGACGGCGGGCTCCCGTTCACGACCGGATCCGCCGACGCGGTGCTCTTCAGCGAGGTCATCGAGCACCTCGTCGACCCCGATGCCGCCCTGGACGAACTCCGCCGCGTACTCCGCCCGGGCGGGCACCTGATGCTCTCCACCCCCAACCTCGCCGCCTGGTACAACCGCGGGCTCCTCCTCGCCGGCATCCAACCCGTCTTCTCGGAGGTGAGCCTGCGCGCGATCCACGGCCGCCCCGGCACCCAGGTCGTCGGCCACCTGCGCCTCTACACCGCCCGCGCACTACGCGGCTTCCTCACCGCTTCCGGCTTCGACGTCGTACAGATCGCGGGCGCGCCCTACCACGACGTCCCGCGCCCCCTACGCCCGTTGGACCGCGCCGCCTGCCACATCCCACCCCTGGCCTCCATCCTCCTCGCCCACGCCCGCCGGTCACCCACACCCCCACCACGCAAAGCCCCACCGCCCAAAGCCCCACCACGCAAAGTGAGATAACCTGGGAACCGACTACTCTCCGTAATCGTTGCCGGAGTAAGAGGAGGCCCGCAAGGCACACCGCAGAACGCACACGGCACCCCACCCAGCCACACACCACCTGATACACAGCACGCAACACGCGACACACACCCACAACCCACAACCCGCAACCCGCAAGCCACGACGCAGAGCGCCCAACATTCGACGCCCGACGCCCGACACCCAAGGCAAGGCGCCCCACGCCCGACACCCAACGCCGCCCAGCCGCAAAGGACGAATCGCGGAGAACCAGCGAGCCGAGCCAGCGGACTGGAGGGCCACGACGCCGGCCAGCTACCGGGCTGGCGAGCCGAAGAGAAGGGAGTGCAGCGATGCTCTGGTGGGGCGTGGCATCCGCGCTGCTCGCCAACGTCCTGTACAGCACGGGCTTCGTGTTGGAGAAGCGCGCCCTGTCCGGGCTGCCCGCGCTCAGCACCCGCCGGCCCGCCCGGGTCGTCCGCCACCTCCTCAGCAGCCCGCTGTGGATCGTCGGCTCACTCGCCCTCGCCGCCGGTTTCGCCGCCCAACTCGCCGTCTACCGCACCCTCCCCATAGCCGCCGCACAAGGCATCTTCGTCTCGGGTCTGGTGCTCCTGCTGCTCCTGTCCTCGGTCGTGCTGGGCGAGCGGACCAGCGGCCGGGAACGGCAGAGCATCGTGACGATCCTCGTCGCGCTGGTGATGGTCGTCGCCTCCTTACAGGGCCAGGACGCACAGGCCATCGCCCGTACGGCACCGCCCGCGACACTGCTCGCCATAGCCGTGCCATCGCTCGGCGCGGGGTTGCTGCTGTACCGCTCCGCCGAACGCCGGGCACGGCGCCGCCACCGCCTGCCCACCGCGGGCGTGCCGTACGGGGTTGCGGTGGGGCTGCTCTACGGGGTCAGCTCGCTCGCCATCAAGGGCGTGTCCGGGCTGCTCGGCACCCACGACATCCCCGCCGCGGTCGGGGCGCTCTTCCGGTCGCCGTACCCGTATCTGCTCCTGTTCACCGGCGCGACGGGGCTGGTTCTGTCGCAGACGGCCCTGCAGCGCTGCCGAGCCTCGGTCATCGTCCCCGTCTGCTCCACCGTGACCTGCGTGTTCACGGTCGCCTGCGGCACGGTCGCCTTCGGCGAGCCGCTGCCCGCCAACCCCGTACGGCTGGCATTGCGGCTGGGCGGCACCGTCGTCGCACTGTCCGTTCTCCTGGCGCTGCCCCGTCATGACGACCATGACGGTCGTGACCGTCGTGACGGTCGTGATCGTCATCGCAGTCACGGCAGTGGTGGCAGTCACGGCAGTGGTGGCAGTCACGGCAGTGGTGGCAGTCACGGCAGTTGTGAGAGTCATGGCAGGCATGCCAGTCGTGGGAGTCATGACAGGCATGACGCCGGCGCCTCGACGGGGCAGAGCAGCGACACCTCGACCGGTCAGGACGCCGGCACCCCCGGCGCCTTCGCCGCCCCGCCAACCGACCTTGTCGCCTCGCCAACCGACTTTGCCGCCCCACCGGCCGCCGCCTCCGCCCCACACCCTTCGGCCTTCGCCTCACGTTCTTCGGCCGTCGCCCCACACCCTTCGGCCACCTCTGCGCGCCGTTCGGCCTCCTTCCGATGTCCCTCGGACGCACCGGGGGCGGGCGGGCGGTCGCACGAGGGATCACTCGGCCGCACCGATCAATCCATCGCCAAGACAACGGAGTTGAGCCATGAAGCGCGATGACCCGCTGCTGAGGATTCTTGCCTGCCCGATCGACAAGGGGCCGCTCCGCCTGCTCGCGCCGGACGACGCCCTCTACAACCCGCGGCTGCGGCGCCGTTATCCGATCCTCGACGGTATTCCCCAACTCCTGCCGTCCTCCGGCGTGCAGGTCACCGACGAAGAACATGAGCGTGTGCTACGGCAGATCGCGGAGGAGGACGCCGACAAGAGGGAGGGCACCGGCGACGGGCAGGATGCCCTCTTGGGGGAGGACGCTCTCTTGGGGGAGGGTGCCGGCTTCGGTGGGGGTGTGGCTTACGGGGGTGACGCGGGCTCCGAGGGTGACGTGGGATGCGATGGGGAGGCTGATGTCCGTGCCGACACTGCCTCCTCTGGTGAGCCTGCCGCCTCTGCCCCTGCCCACACCCCCACCCACGCCCACACCCACGCCACGTTGCCCGGAAATTCTGCTGGGGCCGGGGCCTCCCCAGGAGCCGGGGCCACCGGCCCTGTGGACTCGGAGGCAGCGTCGTGACGTTGGCGGCGTGGTTGGGGCCGCGGTTGCCGGGGCGGTGGGTGGCTGCCGTGGCGGGCGGGCTCTATCCGCGGTTCGAGCCGGAGCTCGGGCGGCTGGCGGACTTCTGTCCGGCGGGCGGGACGGCCGTGGACGTCGGCGGGTGGTACGGCCCGTGGACCCGGCGTCTGGCGCGGCGCGCCGACCGGGTCGTCACCATCGAGCCCGTCCCCCATCTGGCCCGGCTGATCGCCTCCGTCACCCCCGCCCATGTCGATGTCGTCCCCGCGGCGGCCACGGATCACGCCGGTTGCGCCACGCTCTGGCTGCCCCCGAACGGCCGTGGCGACCGCGGGGTCTCCTCGCTCGTACGCCGTGAGCTGCACACCACCGCTCTGGACGTCCCTTGCCTTCCCCTGGACGGGCTGGAGTTGTCGGCCGTCACCCTCATCAAGATCGATGTGGACGGTGGCGAACTGGCGGTGCTGCGCGGCGCGGTACGCACCGTCGAGCGAGAACTACCCGCATTGTTCGTCGAGTTGGAGACACGCATTCAGCCGCTCGCGCCCGTGCTGGAGTGGACGGCCGCCCGCGGGTACCGCGGCTGGGTCCTGCCGCACGACCGCTGGTTGCCGCTGGCCGACTTCGATCTGCCCGCCCATCAGTCCCGCACCTCCCATGTCGCCGAACACGGCCTGCTGAGGCGCTCCCTCGCCCCGCACCGCCGCTACGTCAATTCCGTGCTCTTCCTCCCCGACGGCGCCCGCCCCGGACCCGTCGCCTCCGCGCCGGCCGCCGCCTCCGCCGGGTCCGCCGCGTCCGTCCGCGACCATGTCCATCATGAACCCCGCCACTGACAACGACCCGCCCGCCGGCTCCGGCGCCTCCGCAGACCTGCCGGGCCCCCTCGCCTTCCAGCTCGTACTGCTGCGCCGGATGGCCGACCACCAGTCCGGGCTCGTCGAGGACGCACTCCGTGAACTGGGGGTCTCCCGGGCCGAGATGCGTGAGGCCAACCGCCGCTGGCAGGCCCGGATGCACGCCCCGCGGGCGCGGGCCGGCGTCCAGCCGTACCGTGCGCTGCTCGGCGCCCCCGAGACCGTCGCCGGTCGCCGCGTCGGCGATCTGACCTGCGAGGCGCTGACCTGGCCGGTACCCCTCTGGCCCGATCTGCGGTTCGAGGTCCTCACCGCCCCGGGGGGCGCCGTGTGGAACGCGTGGCTCGTCCGGGCGCCTGACGCAGCCACCCCCGTGCTGCGTACGACGGAGGACCTCACCCCGTGGTCGTGCACGGTCGACGAGGTCGCCCGCGCCTTCGCTCCGGCCCGCCCCATGGAGGGCAGCGCCCCCAACCGCTGGCAGCTGGCTTGCACCGCCCACGGTCCGGACGGAAAACGACAGGACGTCGTCGCGGAGTTCACCTGGGGACTGTTCCAACGGAGGGTGGGCTGACGGACCGGCGGGTGCGGACGCGAGCGATCGATGGCGTGGGGAGCCCGCCGATGTGGACGGCGGTAGCGCGGTGGTGACATGGCGTCAGGTATGCGTCCGGCTCGTCGGAGACCATGGGGGCGGTGCGTCCGTGAGCCGGGACGTCGGTGAGCCGGGACATCCCTAGGCCGGGTTGTACGTGCGTCGGTGCGGCATGAGCACGTGAGTCGCCGAGGCGGGCCGGGCCGGGCAGCCCCGCCGCGTTCCCTCGCGCCTTCCCTCGCGCCTTGCCCCGTACCTCCCCCGGCTCCCGGCTCCTTCCCCGACCCCCTCCCCGCCTCCGTCTCCGTCGCCGTGCCGCCCGCGTCACCGTTCCCGTCACCCCTTCGCCCCGCCTTCCCCTCTTCCGTCCCCCGGGCGGACGCGCTCGACGAGCGGGGTGGGAATCGGGCCCGGAGGATGGCGCACGAGCGCTCCCGTGTGGGCGCTTGCGTCCATTACCGGCCCACCGGGGACGGCCAGACCGGCCCATCGGGGAGGAATCCACCATGACCATCTGCCTCGCCCAACTGCGGCGCTGCTCGGCCGCCGTCGACCTCGGTGCGGCCCGGACCAGGGTGTACGTCAAGAACCAGGGGCTGGTCGTCGACGAACCGACCGTCGCCGCGGTCAACACCCGTTCCGGCTCGCTGCTGGCCGTCGGCGCTCAGGCCGAGGTGATGGAGGGCCGCACCCCCGACTACATCAAGGTGGTCCGGCCGGTCTCCAACGGGACGGTCGTGGACATCGACATGGCGCAGCGGCTGCTGCGCCACCTGGTCGGCGACAAGCTGCGCAAGACGTGGCGGCGCCGGCCGAGTATGCGGGCCGCGGTCTGCCTGCCGTACGGCAGTGAGCCGCTGGCCCAGCGGGCGGCCGTGGAGACCCTCACCGGGCTGGGTGCGCGGCGGGTCGAACTGGTCGACACGCTGGTCGCCGCCGCCGTCGGCTGCGGGCTGCCGGTGGAGCAGCCGGAGGCGACGATGATCGTGGTGTGCGGCGCGGGCACCACCCAGGTCGCGGTGCTGTCCCTCGGCTCCATCGTGGCCGCCGAGACCGTCCCCGTGGGCGGCAATGCCATCGATCACGCGGTCATCCAGCATCTGCGGCTGCACCACGAGCTGATGCTGCCCGGCCAGTCGGTACGCCCGCTGCATCTGATGTTCGCCGGGGAGGGCGAGCTGACGCCGGGCACCACCGAGGTGCACGGGCGGGATGTGGTGAGTGGACTGGCGCGCTCCGTGCACGTCGACACCGAGAGGGTACGGCGCGCGATCATCACGCCGCTGACCGCGATCCTCGACGGTATCGGGGCGGTGCTGCGGCGCTGCCCGCCGGACCTCGTGGCCGATCTCGGGGAGCGCGGCATCATGCTGGCGGGCGGCAGCGCGGTGATCCCGGGGCTGGAGCCGATGATCCACGAGGCGACGACGATGCCGGTGCACATCGCGGACCGGCCCGGCACCTGCGCGGTGCAGGGGCTGGGCGCCATGATCGAGGGCAAGGTGCAGCCCCTGCACCTCGATCCGATGGCTCCGTAGCCCAGTAGATCGGTAGATCGGTAGCTCCGCAGCTCTGTGGCTCTGTGGCTCGGTAGCTCTGTGGCTCGGTGACTCCGTAGCCCTGTGGCTCGGTAGTGGGAAGTCCGACGTAGTGGGAAGTCCGACGCGCGGTGGGACGGCTACAGAGGCGGTGCGACGGCTACAGAGGCGGTGCGACGGCCCGGCTGGCCGGGCGGGCCCGGCCGGCGGGCGTTCCGGTCACAGGCTCCGGGCGTTCCAGGCGATGACCGCGGGGCGGTCGTGTTCGGTGCCCAGGACGCCGACCGCGCCGGTGCCGAACGTGAACAGTCCGCCCGCCGCGGCCGGCAGGCCCAGGCGGCGGGCGGTCAGTACGCGCAGGAAGTGCGCATGCGCAACCAGGGCCACATCGCCCTCTTCGGCCTCCAGATGGGGCGCTATGCGGGCCAGTACGCGGTCGGCGCGCGCACCGACCTCCTCGGGTGTCTCCCCCGGGTGGTCGGCGGGACCGGGGGCGACGCCGTCGCTGAACAGATACCAGCCAGGTCTGCTGCGGTGGATCTCGGCGGTGGTGACGCCCTCGTCGCCGCCGTAGTCCCATTCCCGCAGGTCGTCGAGGATCTGCGGCGTCGGGAGCCCGGCGAGTTCGGCGGTGCGCAGTGCGCGGGCCATCGGGCTTGCGTAGACGTGCCCGATCTTCCGGCCGGACAGCACCGGCCGCAGCGCGCGGGCCTGCTCCTCGCCGTCGGCGGTGAGCGGGAGGTCGGTCCAGCTGGTGTGCCGGCCGTCCCTGCTCCACTCGGTCTCGCCGTGCCGGATCAGCAGCAGCTCGCTCACTCGGCCTGCGCCTGCTCTCCCTGCTGGGCCGCCTGCTGGGCCTGGGCTTCGGCGACCGACGCCCGGACCTCGTCCATGTCGAGTCCGCGGGCCTGGCCGATCACGTCCTCCAGGGCGGATTCCGGCAGCGCGCCGGGCTGGGCGAACACCGCGATGTTGTCCCGGACGATCATCAGGGTCGGGATGGACTGGATCTCGAAGGCGGCGGCCAGCTCGGGCTCCGCTTCGGTGTCGACCTTGGCGAAGACCAGGTCGTCGTGCTTCTCGGACGACTTCTCGAAGATCGGGCCGAACCGCTTGCAGGGCCCGCACCACTCGGCCCAGAAGTCGATCAGGACGAAATCGTTGCCGGAGACGATCTCGTCGAAGTTGTCCTTGGTGAGCTCCACGGTGCTCATACGCGCTTCCCTGCTTCCGGTCTGCTGACGATGTCCGGGTCGGTGTCCCGTCGGTCCGGTCGGTGTCCGGTATCCGCAACGGGATCGACCCGCACCGTATTCCGTACACCGGACCGTCCCGCTCCCCTGCCCACCCCAGCCGCTCCTAGACATCCCGCCCCTCGGGAATCGCCATACCGCCGTGTGGCACATCGCACGGCGCCCTGGGAGAAGCGCACGCCCCCATTCAGGCCGCGCCGGGCACCGAGAGCGGTACACCCGGTCCCCTGGACGCCCGGCCGCGCGGTCCCGTGCTTCCGGTGTCAGATCCAGTACGGGCCGGCGGCACCGTTGCGCGGCCGGGCACCGACAGGCCGGCGCCGTCCGCGATGCGCCCGGTGAGTCAGCTCGGCGCGCGGTGCCCGGCGGGACTTCGGGGGACGTGTAGCCGGCGGCCAGGTCGGCAGCCGGATCGGCGTGATGCACCTCCAGTTCGCGTCCAGTTCGCGCAGGCGGGTGGCGAGCAGGCTCTCCGGCGTCCGCAGTCAGCCGGTGCTCACCCACGCCGCGCGGGCTGCGGACAGCAGCCGTACGCCGCGCTGCCCGACGTACGCGGCGCTGCCTGGCGAGTGCGGGGGGGGAATCAGGATGCGTATCGCGGTGTGTGCGTGGGCTGCGATGGTCCGGATCGCCGCCCTACGATGGACGGGGGGCCTGCCCGGAAGGAGGTGCCGGCCCATGGAGACGCGCGTCGATGAGATCGCCGACGGCATCTACCGGATCTCCACCTACGTTCCCGACGTGGCAGCACCGGCGGGGTTCACGTTCAACCAGTTCCTCATCGACGCGGAGCAGCCGCTGCTCTTCCACACGGGCATGCGGCGGCTGTTCCCCCTGGTATCGGAGGCCGTGGGCCGGGTCGTGCCGCTGGACCAGCTGCGCTGGCTGGCCTTCGGGCATGTGGAGGCCGACGAGTGCGGGGCGATGAACGAGTTCCTGGCCGCGGCCCCGCATGCCGAGGTGGCGCACGGCCTTCAGGGGTGCCTGGTCTCGCTCAACGACCTGGCCGACCGGCCGCCGCGCCCGATGGCGCACGGTGAAACGCTTGACCTGGGCGGCAAGGAGGTGCTGCGGCGCCGGGTGATGAACCTCAACACCCCGCACGTGCCGCACAATTGGGAGGCGCGGGTACTGTTCGAGGAGACCACCGGCACGCTGCTGTGCGGCGATCTGTTCACCCACCTCGGAGACGGCCCGCCGATCACCGATCACGACCTGGTCGGGCCCGCGCTCGACGCGGAGGAGTTGTTCCGTCAGACGTCGTGCCTGACGGCGGCGGTGGCCACGATGCGGTCGCTGGCCCGGCTGTCGCCGAGGACGCTGGCCGTGATGCACGGGTCGTCGTACTACGGGGACGGGGCGGCGGCGCTGCGCGAGTTGGCCGACGGCTACGAGGACCGGTTCAGTCCGGAGATCGCCTTCGCCGGCCGACCGAGCACCCTCGCCGGCCAGGACGCCCCGCAGGGATGACTCCGCGGGACGACCTCGTGGGATGACCCGCGGATGACCCGTGGGATGACCCGACGGAACGAGCCGGTGGCGATGTCGCCGGGCCTGCGTCGTGGCACTCCGCGGTCCGTGGCGGCGGTTAGCATCGCTGGAGAGACCGCCAAGGACGGAGTGTTCATCTGTGCGTCATCTGCGCGTAGGCGTCGCCATCTTGACCATGGGGAACCGCCCCGCCGAACTCCAGGAGCTGCTGGATTCGGTGGCCAAGCAGGACCTCCCGGCGACGCACATCGTGGTCGTCGGCAACGGCTCGCCGCTGCCCCCGCTTCCCGATGGCGTGACCGGCCTGTCGCTGAGCGAGAACCTGGGGGTCTCCGGTGGCCGGAACGTCGCCCTGGACGAGCTGCGCAAGCTCGGCGAGCTGGACGTGGTGGTCGACCTGGACGACGACGGGCTGCTGATCAGCCCGGACGTCTTCAGCCGGCTGGCGGAACTGTACGAGCGGGACCCGCAGTTGGGCGTCGTGAGCTTCCGCATCGCCGACGAGCGGGGCCGGACCCAGCGCCGCCACGTCCCCCGGCTGCGGGTCGGCGACCCGCAGCGCGGCGGCCTGGTCACCACCTTCCTCGGCGGCGGTCACGCACTGTCCGTGCCGATGCTGGACCGGATCGGCGGCTGGCCGGACGAGTTCTTCTACGCACACGAGGAGACCGACCTGGCGTGGCGGGCGCTGGACGACGGCTGGCGCATCCGCTACGCGCCGGAGATCGTGCTCCAGCACCCGTACACCTCGCCCACCCGGCACGCGGTCTACCACCGGATGGTGGCCAGAAACCGCGTCTGGCTGGCGAAGCGCCATCTGCCGGTGCTGCTGGTGCCGCTGTATCTGGGTGTCTGGGCGGGCCTGACGGCCGTCCGCAGCCGCTCGGCGGCGGGCATGCGGGCATGGGCCGCCGGGTTCGCGGAGGGTGTGCGGACCCCCTGCGGACGGCGGCGGCCGATGCGCTGGCGCACGGTGTGGCGGATGACGCGGCTGGGACGGCCGCCGGTCATCTAGGGCCTGTCCGGCCCTGGCCACCTGACCCGTCGTACAGGTCTCGGCGGTTGACCGGTCAGACGTCCAGGGCGAGATGGATGCCCTCGTAGGCCAGCCACTGGGCGTGGGTGTGCAGCCCGTGGACGAGGTCCGTGGCGGGTTTCCAGCCGGGCGGGGCCGGGGGCCAGGGCGCCTCCTCCGTACGGCGCGGGGGTGCCGCGGACGCTGTCGGCGGTGCCTCGGCGAGCGGTACGGGGCGGACCGCCGTCTGTACCGCCGTTGCCAGTTCGGCGGCGGTGACCGGGGCGTCGGCCAGCCCGGTCGTCCCGTCCGGCGGGGGCGTGCGGAGCATCGCGGACAGCGCGCCGACCAGATCACCGACGTGCAGGGGGCGCAGCTCCGCGTCCGGGTCCTCGACGGTCAGCGGGTAGCTGCGCAACGCGTCCCAGACGAGGCGGCCGATCCGCGTGTCGTGCGGGCAGCCGGGGCCGTACAGCTCCCCGACGCGGACGGTCACGTCCCTGAACTGCCCCGCGGTGTCCCGGTACTTGAGGGTGAGGGTGGGGGTGGAGGAGGTGCCGCAGACGATGTCGGCGGCAGTGGCGGCGGCGGGAACCGGCGGGTGCTGGGGGGTCAGGGCCGTCAGGTCGAGCAGCGCGTCGTACGGGCGGCCGGCGGGCCGAGCGGGGGCGGTGGGCTCGTCGGGGGCGGTGGGGCGCCCCAGGAGGGTGATCCGGTGTCCGGCGTCGGCCAGGCCCCGTACGAGGTGTTCCGTGAGCGGGGTCGCGGTCCCGAGCACGCCGACCCGCAGGGGGGCTGCGGTATGGGGGCGGGCCGGGCGGGCCCGCTGCCGGTCGGCCGCCTCGCGGCCGGCCGCGACGCCGGCGAGGGTGATCTGCGCGAGTTCCGCCCGCAGTTCGGCGATGCGCTCCTCGGACCGGGCGTAACTGATGCCCCCTGGGCCCACGGTGGCCAGTGCCTCGGCGAGGACGGCGGGGTCGGGGGCGGGGGCGGTGCCGCCGTCGAGTGCGGTGGTGCGGTGGCCGTCCCGCTGCTGGACGAATCCCATCGTGAAGGCCGTCAGCCAGGTCCCGGTGGCCGCGGCGGGGCCGCTCGCTTCGGCCATTCCCACGATGGCCGGTTGCGGTCTTCCGGGGCGTACGCCGCAGCCCTCCAGGTATTGCGCGCAGGTGAGATGGAGCCAGTGGCCGGGGTCGTCGCCGGGGGCGCCGGCGCGTACCGCGCACTGCGCGACGCCGTGTTTGAAGAACGGCAGCACCCGCAGTCCGCTCAGCCGGGCGTCTTCGCGACCGGGAACGTCCGAGGGCAGAAAGCAGACCGAACGGCGCGGTCCGCGGAAGGCATTGCCGGAGATGCTGCCGTGGTCCTCGTGTTCGGCGAGGCTGGGTACCGAAACGTATGCGGGGATTCCGTGCGCGCGTAAGTAGTGGTTCATCAGGATGTCGTCGGGCCAGCTGTCAAGATGGCGTCGGCCGAAAGCCACGAATCCGGCGGCGACTTCCCTGGGCAGAATGATGGCGACGCACGGAAAGTACTCGTTGACGGCGGCCACCCAGCGCGCTCCGGCCAGCGCGCCGAATCGGACCGCGGCGCCGTTTCTGGAGTCCCAGAGCGCGAAAAGCGCGAGGGCCGCGTCCGGCATCTCTTCGACCGCCATCCGGGCGCGGGTGAAGAACGTATCGGAGAGGATCATGTCGTCCTGGACGACGAGTTGATGAGTGGCGCCGTCCTCGATCGCCGACCAGGCGCACAGCGCGGTCCGCAAAACGGACGGTTTCCCGGCCGGGTCCGGGTCCATGACGACCCGTAATGCGCCCGGCGGGGCGGCCTGCGCCAGGCGTTCCGCTGCCGCGCGGCGTTTCGGGTGGGTCATCACGGCACCGCTCAGCCGATATCGCGTCATCGTTTTCCTCCGGCGCTTTTCGCCGTGCCGGGCATTCCGGCACAGGTGGATCCGGACAGTACGGCGGTGGCCGGGAGCGCGGCAAGACTGCCGAAATCGCGCTCTGGTAGCGGCATTCCGCGACCGACATGCTGACCGCTGGCCCAGGTCGGGCGGTCTCGTGCACAGGGAGAGGGTTCCATGTCGGCGACGGCGAACGGCACTGGTAACACCGGTGGTATCGGTATCGGCACCGGTAATGGCGTGGGAAGTGCGGCGTGCGGCGATCCGGGGGAATCGGTGGCGGCCCGGCTGGAGAAACTGCGGGACGCCCGTGTGGTGGTGACCGGTGGCGCCGGATTGGTGGGCAGCCGGCTGGTTGCCCTATTACGCCGGGCGGATGCCGAGGTGACGGTACTGGACCGGCTGGACGCCTATCCCGAATCGGCGCACACCTCGTTGTTCGGGGTGGACGGTCTCGGGGCGAAGACGGTGGTCGGGGATATCTGCGACCGCGAAGCGGTGCGTACGGTGCTCGACGGCGCCGACTATGTGGTGCACGCCGCGGCGTACGCCGATGTGGCCGCCTGCACCCGTCGGCCCGATATCGCCTTCCGGGCCAATGTGCAGGGCACCCAGGTGGTGCTGGAGGAGGCCGCGGCGTCCACGGTGCGGCGGCTGGTGCTGGTGTCCTCGGCGGCGGTGTACGGGGACGGCGATCCCTCCGTACGGGGGCCGCAGGTGTTCCGCGAGGACCAGCGGCTGCTCCCGGTGTCGGTGTACGCCAACTCCAAGCTGTGGGCCGAGCACCAGACGCGGCTGCTGCTGGGCGGCCCGGACACCCCGGAGTACGCGGTGCTGCGCTACTTCTCCGTGTACGGCGATCCGCAGATCCCCAAACCCGGCAGCCATTCGTGGATGGTGGCCTGGCTGTCCATGCAGGCCCGGCTGGGCCGCCCGATGCGGCTCAACGGGGGCGGGGTGCAGGTGCGGGACCTGGTGCACGTCGAGGATGTCGCGGCGGCCACCGCGCTGGCCCTGATCGAGGAGCGGATGGCCGGGGAGACGGTCAACGTCGGTACCGGTGTGCCGACTTCGGTGCGCGAGGTGGGTGAGCTGATCGCGCCGCACTTCCCTGCCTCGCGGTTCGTCACCACCCCCCTGCCGCAGGGCGATCCGCTGGGGGGGTACGCCGCGACCGCGCACTCCCGTGAACTGCTGCGCTGGCAGCCGCGGATCGACGTCCGGTCGGGTGTGGAGCGGTATGTGCGGTGGCTGTCCGCGACACCCCATGCGGTGCCGGGGTGGCTGGCCGCCGGGCCGGCCGCATGACAGCCTGCCGCCGGGAAGGCGGACGAATACCCGTGAAACGGAAGCAAGGTGACGTACAGGTGAGTTATGTCGGCTCGTATCTCTGGGCCCTGCGGCAGCAGGTGGGCAGCCGGCCGCTGCTGGTCCCGGGCGCGCAGGTCCTGCTGCTGGACGGGGCCGGCCGGGGGCTGTTCCAGCGGCGCGCCGACAACGGCGTGTGGGAGCTGCCGGCCGGGGCGTGCGAGGAGGGCAGCGACTTCACGGGGACGGCCGTGCGGGAGCTGGCGGAGGAGACCGGTCTGCGGGTGGCGCCGGCCGACCTGGAAGCCTTCGGGTCGCTGTCCGACCCGGAGGTGCACACCCTGACGTACCCCAACGGGGACGTCACGCACTGCTTCGCGCTGTGTTTCTGGGCCCGCCGCTGGTCCGGGGAGCTGTCCCCGGGCCGGGACGAGGTGACCGGTGCGCAGTTCCGGGCGCTCGCGGATCCACCGCGACCGCTGCATCCGCCCACCGCTGTGGTCCTGGAGATGTTCCGGGAGTTCGGCTCGACCGGAAAGTTCCAGGCCCGATGACGATGACGCGAGCGGTTCGAGGGGTTCCGGCGGGGGGCGCGGCGGTGCCGTGCCGGGCGTGCCTGTCCGGGGAGGATCTGGACTGGCTGGGCGGCCGGTCGGTCAGTCTGGCGCTGGATCTGACCACGTCGGTGACGGTACGGGCGCCGGGTGCCCGGCCGCCGGGCGGGTCCGGTTCCGGTGGTGGGGCGGGCAGTTGGGCGGAGGAGGTGTGGGCGTTCCTGCGCCGGCGGCTGCCGGGAGCGGGGGCCCGCCCGCCGGCCGTGACGGTGCGCAGCGACGCGCCGGCGGCGAGCGGCCTGTCGTCGTCGACGGCGCTGATCGTGGCGCTGTTCCGGGCGTTCGCCGGGGTGGCGGCGCCGGGTGCGCCGCTGTCCGCGCGGACGCTGGCCCAGTGGGCGTACGAGTTCGAGTTCGGGTACTTCAACGGCGGCGGGATGGATCACCTCGCGGTGATCGCGGGTGGTCTGCTGCTGCTCGACGGGCGGACGAGCGGCCTGCCGGAGATCGTGGGCCGGGTGGACTTCCCGGACGACTGGGCGGTGGTGGTGCTCGACTCGGCCACCAGGAAGGACACCGGCGACCACATCCGTTCGGTGCGCGCGCAGCTGGCGGCCGGGGATGCCCGGCTCGCGGCGTACCGGGAGCGGTGCGACGCGGCGTCCGCCGCCGTCTGGGAGGCGGTGCGCCGCCGTGATCCGGCCGCTCTGGGCGGTGCGATGGGCGAGGCGCACGCCGCGATGCGCGACCTCCAGGGCATGTCCACGCCGCTGTTGGAGGAGCTGCGGGAGGTGGCGCTGCGCGGTGCCGGCCTGCCGCTGAAGCTGAGCGGGGCGGGCGGGGGCGGGGCGCTGGTGGGGGTCTGCCCGGCCGCCGACGCGGAGGAGGCGGCCGCCCGGCTGCGGCGGGCTCTCGGGGCGGCGCATCCGCGGGCGCGGGTGCTCGTGACCCGGGCGGCGGCGGGCCTGGCGCCGGAGCTGGCGGCGGCGCCGGCCCCGTAGACGCGGCCGGTGGGGCGCCGGCCCCGTAGGGCGGGGCCGGCGCCCCGGGCCGTTCCGTGCGCGGGACCGGGGGCCGGCGGTCCCGCCCCGGCGAGCCGGCGGTTCCGGCGGCCGCCGGCCTGCCAACTGCCCGGGGCGGGAGGCCGGATGAGCGGGTCCGCCGGATGAACGGTTCCGCTAGATGAACGGGTCCTCCTCGCTCCCGGCCTCCGGTACCCCCAGGGTCCCCGCCGCCGTTCCGGACCTGATCTTGTCGAGTTCGAGGTTGGAGCGGTGGCGCGCGCAGTGGAAGCGGCAGTCGCGGCTCGGGTCGACGATGCCGCGGTCCGAGGTGCGCCAGATGTCCGCCAGGCTCTCGGTCACCGCGTCGCCGATGCGGGCCCCGGCGTTGCCCCGGTGGTACGAGCAGACATAGACGCCCGACGGCGTCACCAGGGTGCGCAGTTCGGCGACGGGGCAGCGGTGGTAGTCCTTCTCCTGGACGGGTCCCACCCGGTTCCGCAGGGACGTCAGGGTCGAGGAGTTGACGATCTCGAAGCCGTCGCCCGTCCACTGCCGCGCCTTGGCGAGCTGCTCCTCCACAGAGGCGAGGATGCCGTCCGGCACCTGGATGACGTGGTGCCCGTCGTCGAACATCGCCTTGGTCTCGAAGTAGTCGCACCCGATGTCGTGGGCGAGTTCGGCGGCCTGTAAGACCTCGTGGTGGTTGCTGACGACGCTGCCGTCCGGTTCCTGGCGGGTCATGACGAGGAACGAGTAGCCGAGCGCGCCCGCTTTGGCCTCGGCGAGGAGCCGCATGTTGCCGATGACCTTGTCGAAGACGCTGCGGCCCTTGCGGTCGGGCCGGAAGAGCCGGTAGGTGTCGCTGGTGCCGGCGTCGACGGAGACCCGTACCCATGAGGCGTAGGCGGCCAGTTCGGCGAGGTTCTGCCGGATCAGGGTGCCGTTGGTGACCACGCCGATGGCGATGCCGGCCTCGCCGAGGACCCGCAGCACCGTGCGGGTGCCGCGGTGGGCGAGCGGTTCGCCGCCCCCTATGAGGACCACCGCCCTGACCTTCATCTCCACCAGTTCCCCGGCCAGTTCGGCGAGCCGTTCGGGGGTGAAGCGCCCCTGGTTGAGCAGTTTTCCGCTGATGCATTCCGGGCAGGCCAGATCGCAGAAGGTCGTCGGGTCCAGGTCCACGACCAGGGGGCCGCTGGAGGGTCCTCCGGAGGCGGCTTCGAGGATCCGCGGCCAGCCGGTCGGCTGGTAGAGCTTGGACACCAGGTCGAGACGGTCGAACGTCACGTGTTCTCCTGCAAGGTCGGGTACGTGCGGAGGGTCCGTCCACCGGGGCAGCGGTGCACCGGTGAGCGCGTACGGTGAAAGTCCGGGTCATCCCTTGACCGCGCCGGTCGCCAGGCCCGCGGAGATCCGGCGCTGGACGAGCGCGAAGAAGACCGCCACCGGCAGCGCGGTGAGCGTGGCGCCGGCCATCAGACCGCCGTAGTCGGTGCCGAAGCCGGTCTGGAAGGACACCAGCCAGACGCTGAGGGGCTGCTTGTCGTTGCTGGACAGCAGGACATAGGCGAGCACGTACTCGTTCCACGCCTGGACCAGGGCGTAAATGGAGGTGGCCACCAGCCCCGGTGCGAGCAGCGGCAGGACGACCCGGCGGAAGGCGCCCAGCCGGGTGCAGCCGTCGGTCATCGCGGCCTCCTCCAGCTCGACGGGGACGGCGGCGACGAAACCGCGCAGCAGCCAGACCGTGAAGGGGAGCAGGAAGACGAGGTAGGTGAGGATCACCCCGGGCAGGCTGTCGGTCAGTCCGGCGTCGCTGAGCAGCAGATACAGCGGAATGATCAGCCCGGCCGACGGAATCGTCTGGACTCCCAGGATCACCACGACCAGGGCTTTGCGCCCGGCGAACGCAAAGCGGGCGAGGGCGAACGCGGCGAGCGTGCCGATCAGCAGGGAGACGGCGACGGTCCCGGCACCGATGAGGACGCTGGCCCGCACATTGGCCCAGAACGTGGGGGTGGCGAGGGCCCGGTGGAAGTGTTCCAGGGTCAGCCGGTCCGGCCAGAACCGCGGCGGACTGGCGTGGATCTCGTCGGCCGGCCGGAATGCGGTGAGCAGCATCCAGTAGATCGGGAACGCCATCAGCGCGCTGAAGAGCAGGCCCAGTGCGTTCGGTGCGGGTCGCCGTTTTCCGCGGTGCCGGGATTTCGGGTGTTCCCGGTTCCGCGCAACGCCCCGGTTCCCGGTGCGGGGTGCTGTGTTCACTCGGTCTCCCCCAGGTGGACGAGCTGGCGGATGTAGACGACTGCGCCGCCCAGCAGCATGAGGACGGTGAGGACGGCGAGGGCCGCGCCCGCGCTGTAGCGGTTGACGGCGAAGGACTCGGTGAACGAATAGACCCCGAGAAGGTAGTAGTCCTTCTCGGGCTGGCCGCCGCGCATCAGCCAGATCTGGTTGAACACCCCGAAATCCCAGATCGCGCAGAGCGAGGTGACCAGAACCGCCGACGGTTTGACCGCGGGGAAGGTGACGTGCCGGAACAGCCGGAGTCCGCGGGCACCGTCGACGCGGGCCGCCTCCTCCCATTCCGCGGGGATCTGCAGGAGCGCGGCGTGCAGGGTGACCGCGGCGAACGGCACGGTGCCCCAGACGACGACACCGGTGATCACGGCGAATCCCTGCCAGGGGTCCTCGAACCAGTTGTGCTTGCCGAAGTCCAGTCCGGGCAGCTGTCCCAGCAGCCAGTTGACGACGCCGTCGTCGGCGTCCGACAACCAGCGGAAGATGGACGCCGCGACCATGACGGGCATCGCCCACACGGCGACCAGCACCCCGGTCATGACCGTCCGCACCCAACGCGCCACCCGCCGCATCAGCAGCGCCACCAGCATCGACAGCACCATCGTCGCCGACGCGCAGACCACCGTGAACAGCACGGTGCGCCCGAGGACCGTCCAGAAGAACCCGTCGGTCAGGATCGACCGGTAGTGCGCCAGTCCGGCCCAGGGCGGCGCGGTCCCGGAGAAGAGCTCGCGGCGGGTCATGTCCTGGAAGGACAGCAGCACCAGGTCGGCGAGCGGGTAGCCGAGGACGGCGGCGAGGGCGAGCACGGTCGGCGCGATCAGCAGGTAGGGCAGCACCCGCCGCCGGGCGGTGCGCCGCGCGCGCGGCTGCGGCTCCGCGGTCCCCACGGCCGTCAGTTCTCGTTGATCACGGCGTCGATCCGGCGGTCCGCGGCCTGTGCCGCATCCGCCACCGACCGCTTCCCGGTCGCGATGTCCTGGAGCATCTCCTGGAGGACCTGGGACTTCTCCACGGCTCCCCACCCCGGCGCCAGGGGGGTCATCCAGCCGCGCCCGGCGGCCTGCGCGGCCGGGCCGTCGATGCCGCCGGCGGCCACCTCCCGCAGCTGGGCGGTGTTGTTGGGCAGGGTGTCGGCGGCGATCAGCCGGCGCTGCGAGGTGCGGTCGGTGAACAGCCGGATCCAGTCCTGGGCGAGGTCCCGGTGCGCGGACTTGGCGGGGACGGCGAGGGTGGAGCCGCCCAGGAACGGCGGCAGCGGTCCGCCCGAGGGGCCGGGGAAGGCGAACGTGGCGAACTTTCCGCGCAGTTGCGGGCTGCCGCCCGACCTGCTGTCCGTCGCGGCCCTGGCCTCCCAGGTGGTGCCGTAGAACATGCCGACGCGGCCCTGGCCGACCACCGCCGGCTCGTCGCCGTTGTCCTTGGACCGGTCGCCCACGTAGTACGCGTCGAGCAGGTCCTTCCAGGCGGCCAGGCCCCTGACGGACGCCGCCGAGGACAGCGACCCCTGCCAGCGGCCGTCCTTGCGCACCGCGATCTCGCCGCCCGCGTCCTTGACGAACGCCATCGCCGCGTACCAGTAGCGGCCCGGCATGTAGAACGCGGAGAAATTCCGGTCGGCGGCGCCGAACTTCCGCTTCAGCTTGTCGAGATCCGCCCGCAACTCCGGGTAGCTGCGCGGCGCGTGGTCCACGCCGACCTGATGGAGGAGATCGGTGCGGTAGATACCGACGCGGGGGCCCGCGTAATACGGCACGCAGTATGTCTTTCCGTCGTTGCGGCAGGCGTCGCGGAGCGCCCCGAGCCATTCTCCGGAATGGTCGAACCGCGCCGGATCGACGGGTGCGAACGCCCCGTTGACGACGTAATTGGTGGTCTCGCTGTTTCCCATCTCGACCACGTCGGGCACCTGCCGCCCGGACAGTGCCGCGTCGAGTTTCTGGTTCTTGCTGGTCCACTGCTGGTACTGCACGGTGACGTGGGCGGTGGGATGTGTCCGGCGGAACCGGTCGTTGACTTCCGAGACCAGATCCGGCCAGCTCTCCTGGGCGTCGACGGTCAGCCACACCGTCAGGTCCCCCGAGCGGCCCGCCGCGACCGGCCCGCCGCAGCCGGCCGCCGGCCCCAGCACCGCGAGAGCCCCCAGGGCCGCCGCTGAACGGGAGACACGTCCCACCATGATCTCCTCCGTCGGGGTCGTCGGAACCGGCGTGCTATCTACCCCGCGTATCCCGCCCGTCACCCCCGGGAGTCTTTCCGGCCAGAAATTCCACCGCCCCCCAATGGCCGGCCGGGGAAAGCGGAAACGCCCGTACGGCAGGCCGGGCCGCATTCCGTTCCGGGGTTCACCACCGCAAACCCGTCGGCGAATTGACGCAAAAACTCCGGTACTCCGGAGATCCGCTCTTGACGCTGCCGCCCCCGCTGCCTCACTTTTGCTCGGGTGTCTCCCACGTCCCCTATCGAAGGGTTTGCACGTGACTGAGTACGGCACGACGGCCGCAGATCCGGCCACCCGGCCCCTGAAGGTCAACTCCTGGAACGGCTGGGACCCCCTGCGGCATGTCGTCGTCGGACGCGCCGACAACACGGTCGTACAGGCCCCAGAACCGGCCGTCCGGCGGGACTTCCCCGACGACGGCTTCCCGCTGGGCACCTACGGCCCGATGCCGGCCGACATGACCGCCGAGGCCAACGAACAGCTGGACAACTTCGCCGAGTTGCTGCGCCGCCGCGGCATCCGCGTCGACCGCCCCACCCCCCTCGACTTCAGTCAGCAGGTCAGCACGCCCGACTGGTCGCAGGAGTCGATGTCCGGCTGCATGCCGCCGCGCGATCTGCTGCTGACCGTCGGCAACGAGATCCTCGAAGCGACCATGTCGTACCGCAGCCGCTGGTTCGAGTACCTCTGCTACCGGCCGCTCCTGCAGCGCCTCTTCGACGCCGACGAGAACATGCGCTGGGAGGCGGCGCCCAAGCCGCGGCTGACCGACGCCTCCTACAAGCCCGGTTTCTGGGACACCTACAACACCCTCGGCACCGAGGAGCAGCTGGCCCGGGTGCGCGACTACGACCTGGTGCTGACCGAGGCCGAGCCGCTGTTCGACGCGGCCGACATCGCGCGCTTCGGCAAGGACCTGTTCGTCCAGCTGTCGTTCGTCACCAACCGCGGCGGATACCGCTGGCTCAAGAGCCACTTCCCCGACTTCCGGGTGCACGCGGTGACCTCCACCAACACCCACCCGCTGCACATCGACGCCACCTGGGTGCCGCTCCGCCCCGGACTGGTGCTGCACTGCGGTGAGCGGCTGGCGGACGCCGAGCTGATGGAGTTCTTCCGCCGCAACGACTGGGAGGTCATCGAGGCGGTGCAGCCGGCCAGTTGGGAGCACCAGCCGAGGCTGTCGTACTGCAGCCCGTGGCTCGCCGGCAACATGCTCAACCTCGACCCGAACACCCTGTGCATCGAGGAGAAGGAAGTGCCGCTGGCCGACCAGCTCTCCTCGTACGGCTTCGAGATCGTGCCGGTGCCGTTCCGAGCGGTCGGCCCGTTCGGCGGCGGGCTGCACTGCGCGACCTTCGACATCGAACGGGACGGGACGCTGGAGGACTACTTCCCGCACCGCCACGGACGGTACTGACGCCGGTGCCGGACGACCGCGGGGACACCGCCCGGGGCGGCATCCGGGCCGTGATCCTCGACTTCTACGGCACCCTGGTGCGGCTGGTCGAACCGCTGCCGCCCAGCCACCGGTCGCTGTTCGCACGCCGGGGCCTGACCGAGGCCGCCGAAAGGTGGGGCGACCAGTGGGCGGTCGGGCCCCGGGACGGCGAGGAGCACACCGCCCACTCCGTCAGCGAACAGGCCTACCGCGCCTGGGAGGTGGACCGGCTGCGGCGCCGGGCGCGGGACTGCGGCGTCCCGGAGCCGGTGGCCGGCGAACTCGCCGTGGAACTCGACCGGGCGATGAAGGACCTCCGGCTGGCGCTCTTCGACGACGTCGTGGACACGCTGGCGGAGCTGCGCGCCCGGGGCGTGCGCGTGGCGGTCTGCTCCAACTGGTACTGGGACCTGGACCGCGCCATCGAGGACGTCGGCCTGGCCGGGCTGGTGGACACCGCGGTCACCTCGGCCCGCGCCGGCGCCCGCAAACCGCACCCGCTGATCTACCGGGCGGTGCTGGAACGGTGCCAAGTGCCCGCCGGGCAGGCGCTGTTCGTCGGGGACATGTGGGAGCCGGACGTCGCGGGCCCGCTGGCCTGCGGGATGCGGGCCGCGCATCTGTGGCGGGCCGACCGCGTCGTCGAGGGGGTGGCCCCGCCGCTGCCGGACGGGGCCGTGCGGATCTCCTCGCTGGCCGCGCTCAGCGGTCTGCTGTAGCCGGGCCGGCCAGCCGGTTCAGTACGTTCCGGGTCACCCGGACGACCCCGGGGTCCAGTTCGCGGCCGCAGACCACCGGCCAGTCGGTGGTTCCGGCCGTGAACACCGTGCCCCCGGCGGTGTAGAGCCCCATCGTGGCGGCGCGCGGGGAGGTGATCGCCGCCTCGCGCTCCGGGCAGTTCCAGTGCCCCCATCTCAGGTGGTGAAAGTCGTCGTGCACCGGATCCAGGAGGTAGATCCCCAGGATGAGGAAGGACTCGGGAGTGCCGTCCGCCCCGGTGGCGCGGGCCACCCCGTCCGCGTCCGTCGCGAAGGCCGCGCCGTCGCACTCGTAGCCGATCAGCGCGGTCCCGGCGCCCAGGGCGTCCTGGGCGCCGCCGTCCGTGCCGTCCCGCAGGCCGGTGCCCTCGTAGACCCAGTGGTCGGCGTGCTGGACCCGGTACCCCTCGCGGGGCCGGTCGCCGGGCCAGTCCCCCGGCCACATCCCGCCGTTGCGGAAGCTGACGCCGGTGAGCGCGTTCTCCGGCTCCCCGACCCCGTCCGGCGGCGCCGGCCACCACAGGTCGGTCGCCGGGAGATGCGGGTACTCGGTGCCCACGTGGTGGTCGGTGTCGGAGACGAACGCGCTGTTGCCGTCCACCGGATGCACCCGCCACCAGCAGGTGTTGGCGCTGAGGAACGCCACGTTGCCGCCCCCGCGCACGAACTCCGCGACCTGGGCGCGCATCGCCGCGCTCCAGTACTCGTCGTGCCCGACGCTCAGCAGCAGCCGGTACGGGGCGAGCAGCCCCGGGTCCTCGTGGAGGTCGAGGTCGGTGCAGTACTCGACCTCGTAACCGCTGCGTTCCAGCCAGGCGATGAACGGCGCGTCCCAGTAGGCGAGGTCGTCGACGCCGCCGGGCCGGTGCAGGCTGAGCTGATGGCCGCGGGGCCGGTCGGCGCCGCCCTCCTGATAGACGGGGTGGTCGTAGAGGCTGGCGGCCCGCTGGACGTCCGCGCGGTCCGCGCGGTTGTAGGCGTGTCGGGTGTAGGTCGACTTCTTGTAGAGGATGCGGGCCCCGCCCGCGCCGGGATGCCGCGGCCGGACCACGAAGAACTCCCGGCCGAAACCGGCGATCCCCGTGTCGTCCAACAGCGCAACGTCCCGGGCGCGCCTCTCCTCCCCCTCTCCCCTCCCCTCCTCCTCGACGAAGTGGGCGAGATAGATCCCCGGCGGCCAGTCGTCGGGGATGCGGTGGTCGTACGGCGGCCAGTCCCAGTCCACGGCCGGCGAGGCATGCTCCCGGACGCCGTCCGGATGCGGCGGCGCGGCGGCCGGGACACCCGGATACGGGCCGGTCTCCGCCATGAAGGCGAGTTCCCGTCCCAGCCGGTAGAAACGGACCCGGAATTCCCCGGCATCCGTCGACACATGAAATCCGAGACGCCGTCCGGCTATCACACTCTCACGATCCATATATCCCTCGATCACCCGCGCCATGCTAGGTGCGGCACCGGTCCGCAACAACGAAAATTCCGGCCAACGGAGGCAGAAAATGGGCAGTGAATTCCGGGTAAGGGAACTGGTACTGGGCATTGAGGGACTGGCCCTGCTACGGCATGCGATGGACGCCGACGAGGAATTCATCGCGGCGCGCCTGGCCGAGATCCGCAGCTACGCCGACGACAGCGCCGCCACCCGCCCGGACCGCCGTAAGCCGGTCAGCGAACTCGACGCCGCGGACGGCTACGCGTCCTGGTCCAGCCGCTACGACTCGCTGCCGAGCGCCTACCTGGAGGTCGAGGAGCCGATTCTGCACGGCCTGCTGGACCGCGGCCCGGCCGGCACCGCCCTGGACGCGGCCTGCGGCACCGGCCGCCAGACCGCCGCCCTGGCCGCCCGCGGCTACCGCACCATCGGCGTCGACCAGTCACCCGAAATGCTCGCGCACGCCCACCGGAAAGCACCCGGCGCGGAATTCCGCGAGGGCCATCTGGAAAAACTCCCGCTGGATGACGACAGCGTCGACCTCGCCGTCTGCTCCCTCGCCCTGACCCATCTCCCGGACCTTTCCTCCGGTATCGGCGAACTGGCCCGGGTGGTCCGCCCCGGCGGCCGGGTCATCGTCTCCGACCTGCATCCGTTCGTCACCACGCTCCAGGGCCAGTGCATTTTCGTCCACGACAACGACCGGCTGGCATTCGTCCGCAACCACCGCCATCTCCACAGCAGTTATCTCTCCGCCTTCGCCGACGCCGGGCTGACCGTACGGGAATGCCACGAACCGGTCTTCAACGGGCGGCTGGCACCGGGCGGTTACGAGGAGTCCATCGCCGACGCCGCCCGCGCCGCCTGGGAGGGAATCCCCCTGGTCGTCATCTGGGCCGCCGAGAAGCCCGAAACGAGCGCCGCATGACCCCCGCCTTCGTGCACCACTCCGAACGCCCCGAACTCTGGGACCGCGTCAGCGACGAATTCGCCGGTATCGTCCCCGAATACAACCTCCACGGCGATATCAACGCCGGCTTCTGGGACCGCCTCTTCAGCGACTTCGCCGACCACCAGTTCCTCCTCCACGACCCGGACACCGACACCGTCCTGGGCGCCGGCCGCACCCTTCCGCGCACCTGGGACGGCACTCCCGAGGGCCTCGGCACCGGCCTCGACGCGTCCATCGAGGCGGCGTTCCGCGACCACGACGCGGGGGCCGCACCGGACGCCCTGTGCGCCCTGGGCATCGAGATCCCGCGCGCCCACCAGGGCAGGGGCCACTCCACCCGCCTCCTCGGGCACATGGCCGACATGGCCCGCGCCGCCGGCCTCTCCCACGTCGTCGTCCCGGTCCGCCCCACCTGGAAGGACCGCTATCCCCTCGTCCCCATCGAGCGCTACGCGTCCTGGACCCGCCCCGACGGCGCCCCCTTCGACCCATGGATCCGCACCCAGGTACGCCAGGGCGGCACCATCGCCGCCGCGGTGGCGCAGTCCTCCCGCATCACCGGCACGGTCGCCGAATGGGAGACCTGGACCGGCATGGCCTTCCCCGACGACGGCACCTACGTCTTCCCTGGCGGCCTGGACACCCTCCACATCGACCACGCCCGCGACCGGGGCGCGTACTGGGAACCCTGCGTCTGGATCACCCACGACGTCCGCAGGCCCGCACCCGCCCCCTGACTCCGCTCCCCCAGCAGCAGCCCGCTGTGCCCCACAGCGCTCTCCGCGTACGCCGCCAGCAGCGCGGTGTGCTCCGAGGTGACCCCGGGGCGGCGCTCGGGCAGCAGCGCCGCGGCCCGGACCCGCGCGCCGGCACCCCGCCGGCCGGATCCCGGCGCGGTGCGGCGCGTGCCGGCGCGCGGCGTCCTCGGCCGGTCCGCACCAGCGCCTCCGGCCACCGCACCCGGCGCCGCGGATCCGCGTCCCGCCCGTGCCCGTGCCCGGCCGGCCCGCTGTACGCCCCCTCCCCGCACCGCCGTACGGCAGCCGGTCCCGTTCCTCCGGCACCCACCCGCGGCAGAGCAGCGCCCGCCATGGCGCACACCGCCCGGATCCCACCACCCGCGGACCGGGAGACCGCGCCGCCGAACCGGACGCGGCACCACGACCGCAGGAAGAGCCCCCGTGAAGCCGCACGAAGCCCCGTGAAGCCGCATGGAAAAGGGCCCTCGCGTGTCCGCGAGGGCCCTTCCTGCCGTGTTCTCACCGGGTCTGATCGTTTCTGCGCTACCAGGCTGCGGTGGGGCGGGTGGGACTCGAACCCACGGCCGACGGATTATGAGTCCGCTGCTCTAACCGGCTGAGCTACCGCCCCCTCACGGCGCGTCGCGCACATTTGTGCGCGCCGTCTGCCGCAGCATAGCCGCTCATACGATCTGCTGCCCGTGCGGGCTGCCGTCGGGCGACCTTGCCTGCCCAAAAGGACTTCGATCACCGGTCGTTCGGTTCCCGGGCACAAGAAAAAGGACCCCTTCCGGGGTCCTCGTTCTTTCTGCTCCCCCGACTGGACTCGAACCAGTAACCCTCCGGTTAACAGCCGAATGCTCTGCCAATTGAGCTACAGGGGACCGAGCTCCCCCGACTGGACTCGAACCAGTAACCTGCCGGTTAACAGCCGGCTGCTCTGCCAATTGAGCTACAGGGGATTGCTCTGTGTGCCTCGAATGCATCGCTGTCCGGGCTTCCGGACGGCGGGCGCTCGCTGCGACACATACATTAGCGCAAGCAGGGGGGTGCTCCGCCAATCGGTATGGCCTCAGGTCGCCGCAGGTGATCTCCGGCGCCGGAGGGCAGGTGCGCAGCCCGGTGGTCCGCTGCCGCCCGGCACCGGACGCGGATCGAGCGGCATGGGAAAGGTGGAGCGATGCGCTACCGGCTCACGTTCATCGCGGGACTGGCGGTGGGATATGTGCTCGGGACCCGGGCCGGCCGGGAGCGGTACGAGCAGCTGCGGAAGGGCGCGCAGCGGATCGCGCGGAACCCCGCGGTCCGCAACACCGCCGAGTCCGCCGCGCTGACCGGGCGGCAGACCGCGACCAGGGTGTTCGGGACGGTTTCCGCGAAGGTCGAGGGGCGGCTGCCCGCGCCGGTCGCCGAGCGGGTGCGGTCGCTGCGCGAGCAGCGCGCGAACGACGAGGACGACTGGGGCACCAGCAACACCTGAGGCTCCGCACGCGCCCGGGCCCTGCCGGGCAAACCCTGACTCTCTCCCCATGCGATCCATGGGGCATCATCTGGGGCCATGGGGATAGTCGCCGGGTTGGACAGTTCGTCCGAGAGCACACGGATCGTGGTCTGCGATGCGGACACGGGTGCCGTCGTCAGGCAGGGGTACGCACCGCACCCCGTCGAGAAGGGGCCTGATGTCGATCCTCAGGCGTGGCTGATGTCACTCGGCGAGGCCGCGGGGAACGGGCTGCTGGAGGGCGTGCAGGCCATCGGTGTCTCCGCGCAGCAGCACGGGCTGGTGCCGCTGGACGCCGACGGGAACCTCGTCCGGCCGGCGCTGGTGGGCAACGACAAGCGGGCGCAGGGCGCGGCGGCGGACCTGGTGGATTCGCTGGGCGGCCGGTCCGCGTGGGCGCAGGCCGTCGGGTCGGTGCCGCAGGCGGCGCACCCGGTGACCAAGCTGCGCTGGCTGGCGCGTGCCGAGCCGGCGAACGCGGCCCGGATCGCGGAGGTCATGCAGCCGCACGACTGGCTGGCCTGGCAGCTGCTGGGCCGGCCGGCGCGGCGGACCACGGACCGGGGCGGGGCCTCGGCGACCGGTTTCTGGTCGGCGGCGACCGGCACGTACCGGCCGGACCTGGTGGAGTTGGCGCTGGGGCATCAGGTGCGGCTTCCGGAGGTGCTGGGCCCGTCGGGCACGGCCGGTTTCACGCCGGAGGGGCTGCTGATCTCGGCCGGTACCGGCGAGACGATGGCCGCGGCCTTCGGGCTGGGGGTCGGCGCGGGCGACGCGGTGGTGTCGCTGGGCGCCTCGGGGTCGGTCTTCGGCATCCACCACGAGGCGCTGGTCGATCCGTCCGGGACGATCACCTCGTTCGCGGACGCGACGGGGCGGCATCTGCCGGTGGTGCACACCACCAACGCGGTGCGGGTACTGCGCGGTGCGGCGGAGCTGCTCGGCACGGATCTGGCGGGGCTGTCCGACCTGGCGCTGAAGTCGTCGCCCGGCGCGTACGGGATGGTGCTGCTGCCTTATCTGGAGGGCGAGCGGACGCCTCATCTGCCGCACACCGCAGGGTCGTTGCACGGGATGCGCCGGGAGAGCATGAAGCCGGAGCACCTGGCGCGGGCGGCCGTGGAGGGCATGCTGTGCGGGCTCGCGGACGCGCTGGACGTGCTGCGCGGTCGGGGCGTGGCGGTGCACCGGGTGTTCCTGCTGGGCGCGGCGGCCGAGCTGGGCGCGGTGCAGACGGCGGCGCCCGGGCTGTTCGGGGCGCAGGTCGTGGTGCCGCAGCCGGCCGACTACGCGGCGCTGGGTGCGGCCCGGCAGGCGGCCTGGGCGTGGAACGCGGCGCACCGTACGGGCACCCCGGCCGCCGGTGGGGACGGCGGATCGGGGTACCCGGAGCCTCCGCAGTGGCCGGCGGCGGCGAGCCAGGTCTTCGAGCCGGGCGAGGAGCTGCCGGTCTGGCAGGCGGTACGCCAGCAGTACGCGGCGGTGCGCGACGAGGCCCACCCGGGGGCGTTCCAGCGGGAGGGCTGACCGGGCCGCGCCGCCGCACGGGCACTCCGCGGCTCAGTCGAGATAGCCGCGGAGCTGGTCGGCGAAGGCGTGGTCGCGGAGTTTGTTGAGGGTCTTGGACTCGATCTGCCGTATCCGCTCGCGGGTGACGCCGAAGATCCGGCCGATCTCCTCCAGGGTGCGGGGACGGCCGTCGGCCAGGCCGTAGCGGAGCTGGACGACCTTGCGCTCGCGTTCGCCGAGGGTGGAGAGGACCGCGTCGAGGTGCTCGCGAAGCAGCAGGAACGCGGCGGACTCGACGGGGGAGGCGGCGTCGCCGTCCTCGATGAGGTCGCCGAGGGCGACGTCCTCCTCCTCGCCCACGGGGGCGTGCAGGGAGACCGGTTCCTGGGCGAGCCGCAGCACCTCGCTGACGCGTTCCTCGGTGAGGTCGAGGCTGGCCGCGACCTCCTCGGGGGTCGGTTCGCAGCCGTGCTCCTGGAGCATCCGGCGCTGGACCCGTACGACGCGGTTGATCAGCTCGACGACATGGACGGGGACGCGGATGGTGCGGGCCTGGTCGGCGAGGGCGCGGGACATGGCCTGGCGGATCCACCAGGTCGCGTAGGTGGAGAACTTGTAGCCGCGGGCGTAGTCGAACTTCTCGACGGCGCGGATCAGTCCGAGGTTTCCCTCCTGGACGAGGTCGAGCATGGTCAGCCCGCGGCCGACGTAGCGCTTGGCGACGGAGACCACGAGGCGCAGGTTGGCCTCGATGAGGCGGCGCTTGGCCATCCGGCCCAGGACCACCAACTTGTCGAGGTCGTAGGCGAGTTGGGAGTCCAGGTCGGGGGTGCCGGTGAGCTTCTCCTCGGCGAACAGGCCGGCCTCGACGCGGCGGGCGAGCTCGACCTCCTCGGCGGCGGTGAGCAGCGGGATCCGGCCGATCTCGCGGAGGTACTGGCGGAACAGGTCGGAGGACGGGCTGACGGTCCCGGGGCGGGGCGGCGGCTCGGGGGTGATCTCCTCCAGGACCATCTCGGCGGCGGGGGGTTCGGGCTGCTGCGGGACCGTGACCTGCCCGGTCGGCAGGTCGGCGAGGGCGGGGGCGGCCGGTGTGCCGGCGGGCGGTGCGTCGGGGAGGGTCTGGGTCTGCACGGGGGCGACCTCCAGGGTGATCGCGTCTGGGGCGGCAGAAAGCCCGGGAACGGTCGCGGCCGAGCCGCCGTCCGTCCCGTACGTCACGAACGGCTGCGCGGCGTACTCGCGGCCCGTACCGGGGTGCGTACGACCGGGTGTGCCGCGCTCCGAGGACTCAGGCACCGTTCCTCAGTGTGGAGTACGACACACTCCCGCCACGAGGGGCGTGCGGGCACTTTTTGAGTCCGGTCCGTGACCGGATGGCTACCGGGAGGTGCTGGGGGTGGCCCGGGAGGCGGTGCTACAGGGCTCCGTAGCCGCGCTCGCGGAGGGCCTGGCCGTACTGCTGGAGGACCCACAGCTCGTTCTGGACGGCGGCCAGGTGCTCGGGGTCGGCGCGCGGGCCCAGGCGCTGGAGGGTGCCGCGGATCTCGGTGACCCGCTGGTTGACCGCGGCGAGGCGGACGGCGACCAACTGGACGCCGGCGTACGCCTCGTCGGGCTCGCGGCGGGTGTGCAGCGGCTCCACGGCCAGCTCGGTGACCATGGCGCGGACGGTGTCGTCGGGCGCCGCCTCGCGGACGCGGGGGACATAGCCGCTGTCGGCGGCGCCGGCCGAGGCTCCGCCGGCGTCCTCGATGCACTGGCGGACCACGGCGTACGGCGGCGCGGTGAACTCGTCGGCGCCGTAGGCGTCGAAGGCCGGGGAGACCAGGTCGGGGCGCTGTAGGGCGAGCTTGAGCAGTTCCCGCTCGACGCGGTGGGCGGGGCTGCGGAGGTTGAGGGCGGGGCCGCCGGTGCCGGGCGCGGGGCGCTGCGGGGCGGCGGCCGGGGCCGTGCCGGGGCGCTGCGGGCGGCCCTGGCCGGGGCCGCCGTCGCGCCCGCGCTCGCGGGCCCAGCGGGCGAGCTGGCCGACCCGGCGGACGACGAACTGGGTGTCCAGGATGCCGAGCATGCCGGCCAGCTGGACGGCGGATTCGTGCTGGATGGAGCTGTTCTTGATGTTGGCCACGATGGGGGCCGCCTCGTCCAGCGCGGCGGCCCGGCCCACGGTGGTGTCCAGGTTGTGCCGGGAGACGACGTGGCGCAGCGCGAACTCGAAGAGCGGGGTGCGGGACTCGACGAGGTCGGCGACCGCCTGGTCGCCCTTGGCGAGCCGCAGGTCGCAGGGGTCCATGCCGCCGGGGGTGATCGCGATGGAGGTCTCGGCGGCGAACTTCTGGTCGTCCTCGAAGGCGCGCAGGGCGGCCTTCTGGCCGGCGGCGTCGCCGTCGAAGGTGAAGACGACCTCGGAGCCGGAGTTGTCCATCAGCAGGCGGCGGAGGATCTTGATGTGGCCCTCGCCGAAGGCGGTGCCGCAGGTGGCGATGGCGGTGGTGATCCCGGCCAGATGGCAGGCCATGACGTCGGTGTAGCCCTCGACGACCACCGCGCGGCTGGTCTTGGCGATCTCCTTCTTGGCGAGGTCGATGCCGTACAGGACCTGGGACTTGCGGTAGATCGGGGTCTCGGGGGTGTTCAGGTACTTCGGGCCGTTGTCGTCCTCGCGGAGCTTGCGGGCGCCGAAGCCGACGACCTCGCCGGCGATGTCGCGGATGGGCCACATCAGACGGCCGCGGAAGCGGTCGATGGGGCCGCGGCGGCCCTCCTGGGAGATGCCGGAGAGGACCAGCTCCTGGTCGCTGAAGCCGCGCCCGCGCAGGAAGCGGGTGAGGTGGTCCCAGCCGGCGGGGCTGTAACCGACGCCGAAGTGCTGGGCGGCGGCCTGGTCGAAGCCGCGCTCGGCGAGGAACTTCCGGGCGATCTCGGCTTCGGGGGAGTCCAGCTGCTCCCCGTAGAACTGGGCGGCGGCCTTGTGGGCCTCCACGAGGCGGGTGCGCTCGCCCTGCTGGCGGCCGGGGGTGTAGCCGCCCTCCTCGTATCGGAGGGTGATTCCGGCCTGGGAGGCGAGGCGCTCGATGGTCTCGGCGAAGGAGAGGTGGTCGATCTTCATGACGAAGTCGACGGTGTCGCCGCCCTCCTGGCAGCCGAAGCAGTGGTAGAGCCCCTTGGCCGGGCTCACGTGGAACGACGGGGACTTCTCATCGTGGAAGGGGCACAGGCCCTTGAGATTGCCGCCGCCGGCGTTGCGGAGCTGGAGGTACTCGGACACGACGGCGTCGATCGGGACCGCGTCCCGCACCGCCTTCACATCGTCATCGTTGATCCTGCCTGCCACGCGTGAATTCTACGGTGGAGGTCGGACAGCGCCGGGCGGGCCGGGTGGGGGGCCGGGGCGCCCCCGGCGCCAGGGGCGCCGGGGCGCGGGGGCACGGGGTGCGGGAGCGCGGCGCGGGTGTGGGGTGCGTCACGCCCGCCGGCCGCCGGGCGGCGTCCCGGACGTCGTCGGGGGCGACGGCCGGGGCGCCGGTGCCGCGTCCGCCGGGACGGGCGCCGCCGGCGGGCCCACGGGCATACGGGCCACGTGGGCCCATGGGGCGGCCCGGCGCGCTACGGGAGGAGCGACTCCAGGGGAACGGACGGGTCCTGCAGCTTGTCGGGGTCCAACTCGGCGCCGGAGCGGATCAGTTGCTGGACGGTGCCGGTGACGTCCCACACGTTGACGTTCATGCCGGCCAGCAGGCGTCCCTCGCTGAGCCAGAAGGCGATGAACTCCCGCTTGCCGACGTCGCCGCGGCACACGACCTGGTCGTACGAGCCGGGCGGGGCGTAGCCGGAGTACTCCATGCCGACGTCGTACTGGTCGGAGAAGAAGTACGGGATGCGGTCGTAGCTGACGTCCTGGCCGAGCATGGCGCGGGCCGCGGCGGGGCCGCCGTTGAGGGCGTTGGCCCAGTGCTCGACGCGCAGCCGGGTGTCGAGCAGCGGGTGGTCGGCGGCGGCGACGTCGCCGGCGGCGTAGATGTACGGGTCGGAGGTGCGCAGCGCGGCGTCGACGGCGATGCCGCCGCCGTCGGCGCGGTCGACGACGTCGAGGCCGGCCTGTTCGGCGAGGGCGGTGCGCGGGGCGGCGCCGATGGCGGCGAGCACGTCGTGGGCGGGGTGTTCCTCGCCGTCGTCGGTGCGGACGGCCAGCACCATGCCGTCGTGGCCGACGATTTCGGTGAGGCGGGCGCCGAAGTGGAAGCGGACGCCGTGGTCGCGGTGCAGGTCGGCGAAGAGCGCGCCGAGTTCGGGCCCGAGGATGCCGTGCAGCGGGGTCGGATGGGGCGCGACGATGGTGACCTCGGCGCCGTAGGAGCGGGCGGCGGCGGCGACTTCGAGGCCGATCCAGCCGGCGCCGGCGATGACCAGGTGGCCGTTGTCGCGGCCCAGGGAGGCCAGTACGCCGCGCAGCCGTTCGGCGTGCGCGAGGCGCCGCAGGTGGTGCACGCCGGCGAGTCCGGTGCCGGGGATGTCGAGGCGGCGCGGTTCGGCGCCGGTGGCCAGCAGCAGTTTGTCGTAGGCGATGAGGGTGCCGTCGCCCAGGCGTACGGTCTTGGCCGCGGGGTCCAGGTGGACGGCGGGCTGGCCCAGGTGGAGTTCGATGTCGGCCTGTGCGTAGAAGGCGGGTTCATGGATGAACACGCTGTCCCGCTCGTCCTTGCCGAGCAGGTACCCCTTGGAGAGCGGGGGCCGCTCGTAGGGGTGGTCGCGCTCGTCGCAGATGAGGATCACGCGGCCGGTGAACCCCTCTGTGCGGAGAGTCTCCGCGGCCTTCGCTCCGGCCAGGCCACCCCCGACGATGACGAACGTCTGGTGTGCGTCGACCACTTGCTTCCTCCTCGTTGCGGTGCCGTACGTCCGCGTCCGCGTCCGTAAACGCCCCCGTTGGTGCCCCCCGTTGGTGCTCCCTGTGGTGCGTGCCCCCGTTGTTCCGTTCGTGCGTGTGCGCTGCCCCGTGCGAATCGTCGTGGACGAGCGTCCCGCACGGAGCGTGAGGGGGGAAGAGGGGCTGCCCCCCTAGGGTCACCCTGGGTTGCCCCAACCGTTACCAGGGGGACGCGTGAGGCGGGCGTGAAGAGAGCGCGCGGAGGCGTCCGTGAGGGCGGCGATCTGGTCGATGACGGCGCGCATCCGGGCGGTGTCGTCGGCCGCCGCGGCGAACAGCGAACGGAACTGCGGATCAAGGCCGTCCGGGGCGCGGGCCAGCAGTGCCTCGGCGAGTTCGGCGATGACCACGCGCTGGTCGGCACGGAGGGCTTCCTGGTCGGGACGCTGTATGACGTACCGGTCGGCGACCGCTTTGAGAACGGCGCATTCCAGCCGGGTTTCGGCCGGAACCACCAGCTCCGCCGCGTAGCGGGTGAGCCGCCCGGTTCCTCCCCCAGAGCCCGGACGGCTCCGGGGGTACCCCCATCGCTCGCGGGTCGCGCCCTCGGCGGCCTGGCAGAACCGGCCGATCAGCTGGCTGGTGGCGTCCTTGAGGCGGGCCTGGGCGAGCGCCGTGCCGTCGTAGCCGTGCGGCCACCACTCCTGGTCGAGGAGGCGGTCCAGGGCGGCGGCCAGTTCCGCCTCGCCGGCGCCGGGGGCGTAGCGCTCGGCGGCCACCGCGAAGATCTCGGCGCGTTCGGCGTCGGCGAGCAGCACGTTGGGGTCGAGGTGCCCGGCGTGCAGCCCGTCCTCGACGTCGTGCACCGAGTACGCGACGTCGTCGGACCAGTCCATGACCTGCGCCTCGAAGCTGCGCGCGGCGGGCGGGGCGCCCGCGCGGAACCATGCGTAGACCGGCAGGTCGTCCTCGTAGACGCCGAACTTCGGGGAGTCGGGTCCTTCGGGGTGCCCGCCGCGCGGCCAGGGGTACTTGGTGGCGGCGTCGAGGGCGGCGCGGGTGAGGTTGAGGCCGACGCTGACCGGGTGGCCGTCCGCGGCGGGCACGAACCGCTTGGGCTCCAGGCGGGCCAGCAGCCGCAGCGACTGGGCGTTGCCCTCGAAGCCGCCGCAGGGCGCGGCGACCTCGTTCAGGGCCTGTTCGCCGTTGTGGCCGAAGGGCGGGTGGCCGAGGTCGTGCGCCAGGCAGGCGGTCTCGACCAGGTCCGGGTCGCAGCCGAGGGCGGCGCCCAGTTCGCGGCCGACCTGGGCGCACTCCAGGGAGTGCGTCAGCCGGGTGCGGGGGCTGGCGTCCCAGGCGTGGGTGTGGGTGCCCGGGGTGACGACCTGGGTCTTGCCGGCGAGCCGGCGCAGCGCGGCGGAGTGCAGGACCCGGGCCCGGTCGCGCTGGAAGGCGGTGCGCCCGGGGCGTTTGTCCGGTTCGGGGACCCAGCGTTCGGTGTCGGCCGCGGTGTAGCCGGGTGTTGCCGAGTGCGGTGTCGTGTGCGGAGCCGGGCCCGCTTCCGGGGGCGGCGGGGTGGCCGGTGATGTGCCCGTCATACAGCGACGGTAGCCGCCCTGATGCCCTCGGTGCCGGATCCGGTACGCGCGCTGAGCGCCTGGTCGTAGCGGTGCAGGACGAGCCGGGCCAGCGCGGTGTGGTCGCCCAGGGGGGCGGCGGCGGGCCCGGGGGCGGCCGCCGCGCACTGGTCGGCGAACCGGCCGGGGGCGGTGAAGCAGGCGGCGACGGCTATCCGGCGGGGGTCGTGGCCGCGGGCGGTGAGCGTCCGTATCGCCTCGGGGACGGTGGGGGCGGCGGCGGAGGCGAAGGCGGGGAGGACGGGGAGGCCGCCGAGGCGGGCGGAGAGCAGCTCGGCGGTGCGGGCGGTGTCCTCGGCGGAGCGGGGTGCGCGGGAACCGGCGGCGGCCAGGACGACCGCGCTGCGGGCCCGGGGGCGGGCGGGCAGGCCGGCTTCGAGGAGGCGGCCGTGCAGCGCCTCGGCGAGGAGGGGGTGCGGGCCCAGGGGTGCGGCGATCCGGCCGGTGAGGTGGTCGGCGGCGGCGAGTGCGGCCGGCAGGTCGTGGGTGACGTGGTGGCCGCGGGCCAGGAGCAGCGGCACGAGAACGACCTCGCCGCGCAGCCCGGCGAGGGTGTCGGCGAGCAGCGGCCGGTCCAGTTCGATGTGGCCGAGGCGTACGGGCAGGCCGGGGCGGAGGGCGCGGACGCGGGCGAGGAGGGCCCGGACGGTGGGGGCGGCCTGGGGGTGGCGGCTGCCGTGGGCCACGGCCACGAGGGTGGGCGCGGCGGCCTCGGACGCGGGGCGGGTCCCGGTGGGGCGCCGGTAGCCGTGCAGGCGGACGGTGCCGAGCCGGCTGCTGAGCTGGTCGGTGATCGCGGACGCGAGTTCGGCCGCGCCCACGGGGGCGGCGGGCGGGGTGGCGGGGTCGTACGGATCCGGAACGGGGTGGTGGGGTGTCGGCGCCATCATGGGCCGAGCCTGGCAACCGCTCGTTGCGGTTCCGTTTCCCGGGTGGGAACTCCGTGTTCCGTCGGTTCTCAGCCACCCGCCCGCCCTGTAGGAGGTCTCCGCCGCCCGCCCGAAACAGAGCCGATCCGTGTCCGTAACAGGCCCGTACCACGCTGTACGGCATGGACGCCGCGACCGTTGAGACCCACTGCCCGTACTGCGCTCTCCAATGCGGCATGGGTCTGCGGCCGGTCGGCCGGCCGGCCGGGCCCGCCGTGGAGGTCGTCGAGCGGACCGCCTTCCCGGTGAACCGGGGCGCCCTGTGTGGCAAGGGCCGTACCGCCCCCGAACTCCTCACGCCGGGCGCGCGGCTGTCGTCTCCCCTGGTGCGGGACGCCGCCACCGGGGAGCTGGTGCCGGCCGGCTGGGACGAGGCGCTGGACCGGGTCGCGGACGGGCTGCGGCGGGCCGGCGCGGCCTACGGGAGGGACGCGGTCGGGGTGTTCGGCGGCGGCGGGCTGACGAACGAGAAGGCGTACACGCTGGGCAAGTTCGCGCGGGTGGTGCTCGGCACGTCGCAGATCGACTACAACGGCCGGTTCTGCATGTCGTCGGCCGCGGCGGCGCACGGCCGGGCGTTCGGGCTGGACCGCGGGCTGCCGTTCCCGCTGGCCGATGTGGCGCGCACCGGGTGCGTCATCCTGGTCGGTTCCAACCTGGCCGAGACGATGCCGCCGGCGCTGCGCTATCTGACCGAGCTGAAGGAGAACGGCGGCCGGCTGATCGTCGTCGACCCGCGCCGCACCCGCACCGCCGAGCAGGCCGATCTGCATCTCGCGCCCCGGCCGGGCACGGATCTGGCGCTGGCGCTGGGGCTGCTGCACCTGGTGGTGGCCCAGGGCCGTACGGACGAGGAGTTCATCGCGGAGCGCACCAGCGGCTGGCCGGAGGCGCGGGCCGCCGCGATGGCGCACTGGCCCGAGATGGTGGAACGGATCACGGGCATACCGGTGCCCCGACTCCGCGAGGCGGTCCGGATGTTCTGCGAGGCCCCGTCCTCGATGGTGCTGACGGCGCGCGGCCCCGAGCAGCAGTCGAAGGGCACCGACACCGTGGGCGCGTGGATCAACCTGTGCCTGGCGACCGGGCGGGCGGGCCGGGAGCTGTCCGGATACGGCTGCCTGACCGGCCAGGGCAATGGCCAGGGGGGCCGCGAACACGGCCAGAAGGCCGACCAGTTGCCCGGCTACCGCAAGCTGGACGACCCGGCGGCGCGCCGCCATGTGGCGCAGGTGTGGGGCGTCGAGGCGGCGTCGCTCCCGGGCCCCGGCCGCAGCGCGTACGAGCTGCTGGAGGCGCTGGGCGGGGACATCCGGGCGCTGCTCCTGATGGGCTCCAACCCGGTCGTCTCCGCGCCGCGCGCCGCCCATGTGGAGGGGCGGATCCGGTCGCTGGACTTCCTGGCGGTGGCGGACGTGGTGCTGTCCGAGACGGCCCAACTGGCCGATGTGGTGCTGCCGGTGGCCCAGTGGGCGGAGGAGACCGGCACCACGACCAACCTGGAGGGCCGGGTGCTGCTGCGCCGCCGCGCCGTGGCCCCGCCGCCCGGGGTGCGTACGGACCTGGAGGTGCTCGGCGGGCTCGCGGCGCGGCTGGGGCACGCCAAGGGCTTTCCGAGCGACCCGGAGGAGGTCTTCGACGAGCTGCGGCGCGCGTCGGCGGGCGGTCCGGCGGACTACTCGGGGATCACCTACGAGCGGATCGCGGCGGAGGACGGGGTGTTCTGGCCGTGCCCGGCCGGGCCGGAGTCGGCAGGTGACGGCGGACCGGCGGCCGACGGGGCGCCCGGCGGCGGGGAGCCGTCGGTCTCCTCGGCGGCAGACTCTGCGGCGGCGGCGCCGCGGTTCCCGCACCCCGGGACCCCGCGCCTCTTCCTCGACCGGTTCGCGACGCCCGACGGCCGGGCCCGGTTCGTCCCCGTGGCGCACCGCCCGGCGGCCGAGGAGACCGACGCGGCGTACCCGGTGGTGCTGACCACGGGGCGGGTGCTGGCCCAGTACCAGTCGGGTGCGCAGACCCGCCGGGTGGCCGAGCTGAACGCCGCCGAGCCCGGCCCCTACGTCCAGCTCCATCCGCAGCTGGCGGAGCGGCTCGGCGTCGCGGACGGCGAGCCGGTGGCGGTGGTCTCCCGGCGCGGCCGGGCGGTCGCGCCGGCCCGGGTGAGCGGGGCGATCCGCCCGGACACGGTGTTCATGCCGTTCCACTGGGCGGGCGAGGGCCGGGCCAACTCCCTGACCAATCCGGCCCTCGACCCGGTGTCCCGGATGCCGGAGTTCAAGGTGTGCGCGGTGCGGATAGAGCGGGTGCAGCCGGCATGACCCCGCCCCGGCAACCCTGAAGCAGCCCTGAAACAGCCCTGAAGATCCGTCAGAACGCGTCGAGTTCCTTCAGGTACGCCGCCCGCGTCTCGTCGTCCAGGAAGGAGGCCAGGAAGGAGTTGCGGGCCAGCGTCCGCAGCGTCGCGTCGTCCAGCCCCAGGGCGTCCCGTACGGCGGTGAAGTTGTCGTCCGCGTAGCCGCCGAAGTAGGCCGGGTCGTCGGAGTTGACGGTCACCAGGAGCCCGGCGTCCAGCATGGCGGGCAGCGGGTGGTCGGCGAGGTCGTCGATGACCCGCAGCCGGACGTTGGAGAGCGGGCAGACGGTCAGCGGGACGCGGTCGGCCACCAGCCGGGCCACCAGCCGCTCGTCCTCAAGGGAGCGCACCCCGTGGTCGATCCGGTCCACGCCGAGGACGTCCAGCGCTTCCCACACGTACGAGGCCGGCCCCTCCTCCCCCGCGTGGGCCACGCACTTGAGCCCGGCCTGCCGCGCCAGCTCGTAGACCTCCCGGAACTTCGACGGCGGGTGGCCGACCTCGGCCGAGTCCAGACCGACGGCGGTGATCCGGTCGAAGTACGGGCGGGCCGCCTCGAAGGTCTCCAGGGCCGAGTCGGCGCTCTCGTCGCGCAGGAAGCACATGATCAGCCGGGTGGTGATGCCGTGGTTCCGCGGCGCGGCGTCCAGGGCGCGGGACAGCCCGCGGACGACCGTCCCGATGGGGACGCCGCGGGCGGTGTGCGCCTGCGGGTCGAAGAAGATCTCGGCGTGCCGGACGCCCTGCTCCTTGGCGCGCGCCAGGTAGGCGTCGGCCAGGTCGGCGAAGTCGTCCTCGGTGCGCAGGACCGCCATCAGCGCGTAGTAGAGGTTCAGGAAGGACTGGAGGTCGGTGAAGGAGTAGGCGCTGCGGAGGTCGTCCTCGGTGGCGTACGGCAGCGTGACGCCGTTGCGCTCGGCGAGCGCGAAGGCCAGTCCGGGCTCCAGGGTGCCCTCGATGTGGAGATGCAGTTCGGCCTTGGGAAGGGGGCGGTGGGCGGGGGCACTCGGGGAGTTGGAAGGCACTCGGGTCACACCTGTTCTGCTCTGGTCCTGCTCTGCGGGAGGCCCGTTCCGGGGTACCGGAAGCACCGGTTCCGCGGTACGGGAGGAGTCGTCCAGGTTATCCGGGGTTTCCCGCGCGGTGTCCGCGGCGCCCGGTCCAGTCGCCGCCCGCGACCGGCGTCCCGGTGGCCCGCAGCCGGGCGGCCTGCGGCCCGGCCACCAGGTAGACCCAGGCCCGTACGGTCCCGCCGTCCGCGCGGACCGCCTCGGTGGCCACCCGCTCGTAGAGGTTGCGGCCGCTCCCCTCGGCGCCGGGGATGTAGCCCTCCAGCCGGTCGAGCGCGGTGCGCACGTCCTCGTAGTCGGCGGCGCGCGGCCACACCAGCGCACCGTGCACCACCGCGTCGGCGGGCCCGGCGACGGCGTACGGGTACCCGGGGCCCTCGTAGAGCAGCGCGCCGCCGATGCGGGCCGGTTCCTCGGCGGCGGTCCGGCCGCGCAGGAACCGGGCGTGGTTGGCCTCGCCGGGGCGCAGCGTCCCGTAGACGAAGAACGGCAGGCGCTCGTCCTCGATGGTCATCGGCGGCGGTCCTCTCCCCTGTCGGCGAACGGCGTCCCGGCCACATCCCCATGGCCTGTGACCTGTGACCTGTGACGCCATCGTCCCCCGACCGCAACCGCGGCGGGCCGGACTGCCGGGCTGTATACGGCGCATACGGATGCTGGGCATCCGGGCGGTGCGGGGCGTGCGGGTTCCGCGGTGGCCGCGGCGCCCCCGGATACCGCGGACCCGGCGCGGGCAGCGCCGCGCGTTCCAGGCGGTCGTGGTGCTGACGGTGCTCGCCCTGGCGCCCGCGACCTGGCTCGACGCCACCGCGGGACCGCGCGTCCGCACGGTAGCGGCGGCGCCCGCCGCCCCCGTTGCCGTGGTCTTCGGCGTCGGCCTGTGGAACGGCGGGCCGTCCCCGTATCTCGCCCACCGGCTGGACGCCGCCGTGCGGCTCTACGACCGCGGCACCGTCCACGCGATCCTGGTCACCGGAGACAACAGCCGGCACGACTACGACGAACCGGACGCGATGCGCGGCTATCTGGTGCGGCACGGCATCCCGGCCCACAAGATCGTCAGCGACTACGCGGGCTTCGACACCGCCAACCCCCTCTATACAGAGTCTGTCTAGAGCCGTCAGCGTCCGGGCGCTCAAGGACGCAAAGCGCCCCGCCCGGCTCATGGCCGAACGGGGCTCGCCGCATGCTTACTTGCAGAACGACGACTTGACAGCCGTGACGATGCGCGCCGCCTGGTTGTCCGTCACGGTCGGCACGGCGCCAGGCGTGTTGCCCGTGAACCGGATCTTCGCGTCCTCCTGCACGTCAGAGTCAGCCTGCCCCGCCCGGATATCCGCACAGATGGTCCTTGACGCAGTGAGCGCCCACTTCTCGTTGTCCCCAAAAGCTGAGTTCACAGCCTTGAGCGCAGACATGAGCTTTGGGGTCTGTTCAGCGTTCGGGGACAGCGCGGCGCCATCCTTTGGCCCGGTCGCATCCTTGCCGCTTGTGGTGCTTTCTGCGGTAGGTGCCGCGGTTGCCGGCGCGCTCTTGGGCGTCTTCGCGTTCGGGCCGTCGGCGTCGCATGCGGACAGTGCCGCGATGACCATTGCCGCAGCGAGTACGGCCGTGGTTGTGCGCTTCATGTTCTCCCCTAATACGTGAGCGCGTTCGTGATCAACAGTGCCTACCACGCCGGTCCACAGGCAGATAAGCGAAGCCCCGCCCGACTCATGGCCGAACGGGGCTCATTGCGTGTGTCTGTTCTACCGGATCACGTCATCCGGGGTTGGTCCCGCACCGAGCGAGGTGGCGCAGTCCGGGCAGGCGTAGAGCGTGGTCCCCGGCCTGCTGGCGCTCTGAATCCAGCGGACTGCAACCGGGGTGTCGGTGAGCTTGTGGCATCGGATGCGGAGTGCGACGCGCACGTCCGGCACCGGGCCGATTATGCCTTCCCGGGTCACGCGGCGCTCCCCTCCGTGCTAGCGGCCGAATGCGACCCCTCGAACGCGTATGGGTAGTCCTCGCCGAAGAGCACGGCAGCCGCGAGAGCCTTACGGCGTTCGCACACCTTCCGCAGCGTGAGCGTGGTTTCTGCGAGCACGTACGGCCGGATGGGGTGCGATTCCTCGCCGGGGATGGGCGTGTGCCGTTCGATGACGTGCTGTGGCGTGGGGGTGGCCCACGGGCGGGACCATGGGTTCACGGTGATAGGCGCGAGAACCGGCTCGGGGGTGGGCGTCGGCTGTGCGGTGAGGTGTTCGGCGGTGTGGCGTCCAGGCCGTCGGCGAACCCGGGGAAGTAAGGACAGCGCCCAGTAGAGGGCATGGGTACGGCGGCGTGCGGGAGATCTTCGCGGCGGGGAGGGCGGCGGCGGACGCGGTGCTGCGGCCCGATCCGCAGTTCCTCGGCCCGAAGGAGAAGGGCCTGACGGAGGCGCTGCACTGACGGTACGCGCCTCCGGTCAGACCCTTGTCCCGGGCCGGGGGACTCCTAGAGGAGTCCCCCGCCACCTCCCGAACTCGGCGTGCTCTGCGCGTTCTGCGTGTTCTGCGTGTCCGGACTGTTCTGCGCGTCCTGCGTGTCCTGCGCGTTGTCCGTGCCCGGCGAGCCCTGCGAGCTGTCCGTGCCCTGCCCGCTCGGAGCGCTCTGCGGGTCCTGCTGGTCCTGCGGGTCCTGCTGGGGCTCCTGGTTCTGCAGGCTCTGCTGGGCCTGTTGGCTCGGCTTGCTCGGCTTGCTCTGCGCGGTCTGGCCGTTCTGGGCGCTCTGCGCCTTCTGTGTGCTCTCGGCGCTCTGCGCGCTCTCCTTGACCGCGCGGTTGTAGAGGCTGCGGATCTCCTTCCCGAAGTACGGGCTGTAGGAGACCCGGTCGCTGTGCGGACCGCTGGGGCCGCCGCCGTTGACGCCGCCGATGACGCCGATGATCCGGCCGGTCTGCGTGTGCTCGTCGAAGTTGGTCAGCCAGGGGCTGCCGGAGGTGCCGCCGAAGAACCCACCGCAGTCCAGGCGGAGTTCACGGGTGCCGGCCAGGCGGCTGGTGCGGGCGTCGCAGCGTACCGCGCGGTCCGCCGGGTCGCTCTGCGCGCTGGGGTAGCCGATGACGCTGACCTGGTTGCGGTAACCGGGCGTGTCGGACAGGACGTTGCCGCCGGTGACGGACTCGATCATCCGGCCGCGGTCGTCCGGGGCGACGGTGGCGAACGCGAAGTCGAGGTCGGCACCGGCTCCGGTGGTGGCGCGGTCCGAGTACGCGAACGTGTCGTCGATGGCCCACACCCCGAAGGGCTGGGAGTCCGCACCCGACTGGTACTGCGGGACGAACGCGGCGCGCGCGCCCGGGTTGCAGTGCCCGGCGGTCAGCAGCAGGTTGCCGTGCGGGCTGTGCACCACACTGGCGGTGCAGTGGTGCTCGCGCGCCTCCCCGTCGACGGAGAACAGCACGCCGACGGACGGGATGCCGTCGAAGTGCCGTGCGGTCGGGGCGAGTTGCGGTGCGGGGGCGGCCTGCTCGTCGCCGCGGTCGTCGGTGCCCGCGGCGCCGGCCATCCGCTGCGGCGTCCAGTAGGCGGCGGCGTCCTTGCTGGTCCAGGAGCCGTGCGGGTGGGTCTGGTGGCCGTAGGACACCTGGTCGCCAGGGGGGCCGTCGGCCGCGTGGCTCACGGGGGAAACGGCGAGACACAGGGTCGTGCCCAGGGCGAGTGTCGCCGCCCTCCCCCACCGGCAGCGCAGCCGCCGGCGGTGCACAACGGCGGTACCCGCCGCAACGGCCTTCGACATAGGGGGTGGTAGTGCCACGTCAGCTCGTCTCCTCTGCGACCCAGGCGAGATACCCGGCGCCACCGTGCGTGACCGGAGTGGCGATGATCTCCGGGGTCTCGTAGTCGTGTGCGGCGAGGAGATAGCTCTCCAGCGCCGCGTACCGCGTGCTCGCCGTCTTGAACAGCACCTGCCACTCCTGGTTGGTCTCCACGGCGCCGTCCCAGCGGAAGACCGAGGTCACCGGTGCGCTGATCTGCGCACAGGCGGCGAGTCTCGCCTCGATCGCGCCGCGCGCCAGCCGTTCGGCCTTCTGCTCGCTGTCGGTGGTCGTCATCACGGTCAGAAATCGCGCCGGCTGCGCGGCCGGGGCCGGCACGGCAGGCGGTTCGTTCAGGGCGGTCGGGTCGGCCACGGTCACGCACCCTTCGCGGTGGGGGTGGGGGGTAGTGCCACTGCCCAGCACATTCGATCTTCGACGCTCATTCCTCGGCGTCCTGTGTCCATTGCTCGGTCCTCGGTCACCGATCTCCGGTCGCGAGTCATTGATCTCCGGGGTCTCCGGTCATCGGTCGTCGGTCGCGCCCGTCCGTAGCCGGGCTCCGAACTCCGGGCTTCCGAGCTCCAGGCATCGCTCTCCGGCCATCGATCTTCCGCCATCGATCTTGCAATCCTTCGGTCAAGGATCGCCTCGCATCGTACGGATCTTGATGATCAACTGGCGCGCGGCGGGCCGCTGCCCGCGCCCAAGCACCCGGACGCCCCATTCCCATTCCTATCCGTCGACCGCTCCCTTTCCGACCCCTCCCGTTCGCGTCCGCCTTCGTATCCGCCGGCCGCGCGCCCGTACGCCCCGGTTGCGCCCTCCTGCGCAGGGACAACGATGGAGAGGGGAGTCCCGCCGCAGGGACGTCCCGCCGCCGGGCCGCACTCGAAAGGCGAGCGCCATGGAGAATCTCGAAACCCTCATCCGCGACCGACTCGACGACGCCCGCGCCTCCGCGCACGGACGCAGCGCCCACCTCTTCCTGCACGACGGCCCGCTGCGCCAAACCGTGATCGCGCTGCTGGCCGGCACGTCGCTGGACGAGCACAACGCGCCCCCGGCGGCCAGCCTCCACGTGCTGCGCGGCCGCGTCCGGCTGACCTGGGCCGGCGGCGGCCAGGTGCTGACCGCGGGGCAGATCACGGCGATTCCGCACGCCCGGCACGGCCTGACGGCCCTCGACGACTCGGTGGTGCTGCTGACCGCCGTCACGGCGGTGCGCGAACGGGCGCGGGGCGTGCCCGCGGGCGCGGCGGCCCGGGGCTGACGCCGGCCACCGCCACGGCGTAGGACCGCACGTTTTCACTCTTCACATTTTTCTGAATGTTCCGTACCATCGAACCATGACCAGCGCGAAATCGAAGGTGCAGTTGACCGGGGCGAAGGAGACCCTCCTCGCCACGCTCTACGGCCGCGCGGTCGACAGCCGCGCGAAGAAGCCGATACTCGGCGACACCATGGCCGTCGACACCGTGCGCCGCCTCGACTACGACTTCCGCAAGCTCCGGATGCGCGGCGGCGACGCAGCCGGAGTCGCCCTCCGCGCCCGGCAGTTGGACGTCTGGACGGCCCGCTTCCTGACCCTGCACGAGGAGGCGACGGTGGCGCATCTGGGCTGCGGCCTCGACACCCGCGTCTACCGCCTCGACCCCGGCCCCCGGGTGCGCTGGTACGACGTCGACTTCCCGGACGTCATAGACCTGCGCCGGCAGCTCTATCCGGAGCGCCCCGGATACGCCGAGATACCGACGTCCGTCACGGCCCCGGACTGGGTGGACGGACTCCCGTCCGACCGGCCGACGATGATCGTCGCCGAGGGCCTGCTGATGTACCTCACCGAGGAGGACGTCACCACGCTCCTCCGCCGCCTGATCGCCCACACCCCCAGCGGGGAGCTGGCCTTCGACGCCTTCAGCAGGTTCGCCCTGCGCGCGGCGCGCCTCAACACCGTCATCGTCAGGACCGGTTCGACGCTGCACTGGGGCACGGACCCGGCCGGCATATCCCGGCTGAGCCCCCGCCTGGAGATCGTCGAGAACATCAGCGCCCTGGACCTGCCGGGGATCGAGAAGCTGCCCGTGGCCTACCGCGCGGCGGCCCGGATCGCGGCGCGGATACCCGGGGGCCTACGGGACATGTCGCGGCTCTACAACTGCCGTTTCTGAAACCGCCGCTGCGGCCGTTGGCGCTGTTGGCGCTGTTGCCGCTGTTGCCGCTGTTGGCGCTGTTGGCGCTGTTGGCGCTGTTGGCGCTGTTGGCGCTGTTGGCGCTGTTGCAGGGCCGTCGGATCCGGGTCCGCCGCCGCATACGGGAGCGACGCCGCGTCACCGCGGGGGCATCGGCGGGCCTGCGCCCGGACGGTGGAGGGGGGCGTCAGGCCGCCAGCCACTGGTCGTAGACCAGCTTGCACAGGAGGGTGATGACGACGATGACGAGCACACCGCGCACGAAACCGGCGCCGCGCTTGAGGGCCATCCTGGCACCGACCGTGCCGCCGACGAGGTTGAACAGGGCTAGCAGCGCCCCCAGTTGCCACAGCACAGTGCCCTGGATGGCGAACATCGTCAGCGCGCCGACGTTGGTGCAGACGTTGATGACCTTGGCGGTGGCGGAGGAGGTGACCAGGTCCATGTGGAGGAGGGCGGCCAGTGCGATAACGAGGAAGGCACCGGTGCCGGGGCCGATCAGCCCGTCGTAGAAGCCGATTCCCAGGCCCGCGACGAGGATCGCCACCAGCACGCGCCGCCGGGTCACCGGTCCCGAGGGCGCGGGGGCGGTGCCGAACGCCGGGCGGAAGAGGATGAAGGCGAGGACACCCAGGAGCACGGCCATGATCAGCGGGCGGAGCACCGCACTGTTGATACCGGCCGCGAAGAACGCCCCGGTGAGCGATCCGGCGAGCGCCGCGGCGCCGATCCGCAGGGCGGTGCCGATGTCGATCGGGGTCTTGCGGACGTAGGTCACGGCGGCCGCGGTGGTGCCGACGATGGCGGTGGACTTGTTGGTGCCGAGCACGAACGCGGCGGGCGTGTGCGGAAGGCCGACCAGCAGCGCCGGGAGCAGCAGCAGCCCGCCGCCGCCCACCACCGCGTCGATCCAGCCGGCTGCCAGGGCCGCCAGGCAGAGCAGAGTCAGCGTGAACAGCGATATGTCAGGAGGCACCAGGTGATCTTATGAAGGGGCGCGACCCGGGACGCCGGATTATTGCCGGCCGGACTGCCGTCTAGGCTCCAGCCCGTGGATACGGAAGCGAATGTATCTCCGGGATCTCCGGGACCTGAATCTCCGGCACCGGAGTTCGCGATCGGCGGGAGCCTGGCGGTGCGGCGGCTGGGGCTGGGGACCGGCGGGCTCGTCGGGGCCGGGTACTGGGGGCCGCGGCACGCGGACCCGCGGCAGCCCGTCGCGCTGCTGCGCCGGGCCGTCGAGCGCGGGGTGACGTTGATCGACACCGCCGACAACTACGGTCCGGACATCGCCGAGGAGTTGGTGGCCCAGGCGCTGCACCCGTATCCGGACGACCTGGTGATCGCGACCAAGGGCGGGGTGGTGCGCACGGGGCCGGACATCTGGCATATCGCCGGGCGGCCGGAGGAGCTGCGCGCCATGTGCGAGGCGAGCCTGCGGCGGCTGCGTACGGACACCATCGACCTGTACCAGCTGCACCGACTGGACCCCGAAGTGCCGATGGCCGACCAGTTGGGCGCCCTGCTGGAACTCCAACAGGCCGGGAAGATCCGGCACATCGGGCTGGACAGCGTCGGGGCGGCGGATCTCGCACGGGCGCAGGAGCTGGCCCCGATCGCGTCGGTGCAGAACCGCTACAACCTCCTGGACCGCACCTCGGAGGACGTACTGGAGCTGTGCGAGAAGGGAGGGACGGCGTTTCTGCCGTGGTTCCCGCTGGGGAACGGGGCGCTGACGGGGGAAGCGGGCGAGGTGGTCGCCGCGGTCGCCGCCGGGCACGGCGCGACCACGGGGCAGATCGCGCTGACCTGGCTGCTGCACCGCTCCCCCGTCCTGCTACCGACGCCCGGTACGGGCTCACCCGCCCATCTGGACGAGAACCTGGACGCGGTACGGATCGCACTCACGGAAGGGGAGTTGGCGCGGCTGGATGCGGTGGCGGAGGGCTCGGGCGTGCGGGAACGGTGACGGGCGCCGCCCGCGAAATAGGCGTCGCCTGCGGGGCGTTGGGGCTACGGTTCCGGTATGACGGATCAGACGGGGAAGCAGACGGGGAAGCAGACGGGGAATCTGGCTCAGGACGAAGGGGCGCCGCTGGTGCGCCCTGCGCTGCACACCGTGTTGCTGGAACTCGAACGCGAGGTCACCGCGCCCCCGGCGGACGTCTTCGAGTTCCTGGCCGCCGAGTTGGCTCCCACGGACGGCCACACCAAGTATGCCGTGTACGCGGACGCCCGCACGGCCGTGCTGCAGGGGGACTGGTGGTACCGGGGCGAGTACCGGGTGACCGAGGCGGCGAACGGCGGCGCCACGGTGTCGTACACCGTCGTCAATGTCGCCCAGGTGCAGCACGAGGGAGGGAACGCGATCAGCAAGGGCACCCTCGCCTCCGCGCCGGACGCCTTCGCGCGCCGCCTCGACGCGATCGAGGCGGCCCTGGTCGGGGACCGGAAGGGCGACGAGGCGGGCTGACCCGCGCCCGCCACCCCCCTACCGCCCCTTACGGCGGCAGACCTCGCACGGGAACGGGCACGGCTTCACCGCCTCCCCCGCCGGTACATGGACCACGGCGGGCGAGGGCTTCGGCAGCCGGGCGCCGCGGCTCTTGGCGACCCGGTGGACCTCGGCGAGCGAGTCCGTCAACTCGACGGTGAGCAGCTGGAGTTCCCCGGACGTCCAGGCGCGCCCGGCGAGCACGCGCCGCGACTCGTCGATGAGGTCGGCGGCCGAGTCGAGTTGCGCCACCTCGACGCTGTCGGCAATACGGGACACGGGGCCGGTGCCGTCGCCCACGACGAAGCAGGGCTTGCCGTCCGTACTCGACCACGGCAGAAGCCGCGCGGTAGCGTCGGTCATGTCGTCAACCTCCAGGGGGTTGGTGGCCACGCCCCCGGACCGGTCACGCGGTCGCGGGGGTCCTGGCTTTGCGTACGGGGTGTAGCCATTCGGTCACGCTGACAACGCAACGGGCAATAGAATGGGGTCACTTAAACGGCAGTGCTTACAGCAACTGCCTGCGGCGATGCTGACCGCGACCACAGAACGAGAGGTCACAGCATTGGACGAGACGACCCCACCCGAGCACTTCAATCCGCTCCAGAGCTTCGGGCGTGACGTCAAACGGGTACGCCTGGGCCGCAATCTCACGCAGAAGCACTTGGGCCAAGCTGCGGGCTACTCCTACGCATACGTCAGCATGGTGGAGTCCGGGAAGGTGAAGGCCAGCGAGAAGTTCGCCGACGGCTGCGATCTCGCGTTCGGGACGAACGGGCTCTTCGCGGGCATGCTGCGGAGGATCGACGAAGGGGATCACCCGTCGTGGTTCCTTCCGTATCTGAACCTGGAACGGAAGGCATCGCGAATCCTGACCTACGAGACGAACCTCGTAACAGGCATCGTCCAGACAGAGGACTACGCGAGGGCCGTCTTCCGCGTAGCCAACCCCGGGGCAAGCGCCGAGGGGATCGAGGACAAGGTTGCCGCGCGGCTACGGCGACGTGAGGTGTTCGAACAGGACGCTCCCCCGCGTCTGTGGGCCATCCTCCACGAGGCGTGTCTGCGGACCGTCGTCGGCAGTGCCGAGGTCATGGCAGGGCAGCTCGACTACCTGCTCGCGGTAGCCACGTCCCCACACGTGGCGCTTCAGGTCATGCCGTTCTCGGCGGGCATTCCGGCCACGTCCACGATGCCCTTCATCGTGTTGCGCTTCTCGGACTCCCCCACCGTGTTGTACACGGAGACCCGGGTAGGAGGCAGGATGCATGATTCCGCACAAACGGTCGACGCCGCCCTGGATGACTACGATCTGCTCCGGGCGCATGCGTTGGCCCCGGATCAATCACTGGCCCTGATCAAGAACCTGCTGAAGGAGTACCGAGCATGAGCCCCGACTTGGATCTCGCCGCCGCCACGTGGATCAAGTCGTCCTACAGCGAGGGCAACGGCGGGGCGTGTGTCGAGTTCACCCGCGACTTCACCTGGGTCAAGTCCTCCTACAGCGATGCCAACGGCGGAGACTGCATAGAGTTCTCCCCCGCCCACTCCGCCACCCACGGCGTCGTCCCCGTCCGCGACAGCAAGGTTCCGGACGGGCCCGCGATCGTGGCTTCCGCTGCGGGGTGGTCCTCGTTCGTCGCCGCGGTCAAGAATGGGGGGTTCCCCAGCTGAGGAGCCCGTATGAACCTTCGTGACGACGCCCGCGCGCTCTCCGACGACCTCGTACAGCTGCGCCGTTCGCTGCACCGGATCCCCGAGACCGGGCTGGATCTGCCCCGTACGCAGGAAGCCGTACTGGCTGAACTGGACGGGTTGCCGTTGGAGTTGAGTACGGGGGACGGACTCACCTCGGTGACGGCGGTGCTGCGCGGGGCGGCGCCGGGGCCGACCGTGCTGCTGCGCGGCGACATGGACGCGCTGCCGGTGGCCGAGCGCACCGGGCTCGACTTCGCCGCCGGCAACGGCCGGATGCACGCCTGCGGCCACGATCTGCACACCACCATGCTGACCGGTGCGGCCAGGCTGCTCGCCGCGCACCGCGACCGGCTCGCGGGTGAGGTGCTGTTCATGTTCCAGCCCGGCGAGGAGGGTTACGACGGCGCCCGGCACATGCTGGCCGAGGGGCTGCTGGACGCGGCCGGGCAGCGGCCGGTGGCGGCGTACGCGATCCACGTGCTGTCCGCGGGGGTGCCGAGCGGCGTGTTCGGGACCCGGGGCGGGCCGGCGATGTCGGCGTCGAACGTGCTGCGGGTGACCGTACGGGGCGAGGGCGGACACGGGTCGATGCCCCACCGCGCCAAGGACCCGGTGCAGGCCGGGTGCGCGATGGTGACCGCGTTGCAGGCGTGGATCACCCGTAGCTTCGACGTGTTCGACCCGGTGATCCTGACCGTGGGCACCTTCCACGCGGGGACGAAGCAGAACGTCATTCCGGACACGGCGGTCTTCGAGGCGACGGTGCGCAGCTTCTCGGAGCGGGCGCAGGCGCGGGTCAAGGACGGCACGGTGGAGGTGTGCCGGGGCATCGCGGCGGCCTACGGGGTGGGTGTGGACGCGGAGTTCAGCGAGGTGTATCCGATGACCGTCAACGACGACGCGGCGGCGGACTTCGTGGCGGCCACGGTGCGCGAGGTGCTCGGCGAGGAGCGGTACGCGCCGATGCGGCAGCCGCTCCAGGGGTCGGAGGACTTCTCCCGGGTGCTGGCGGAGGTGCCCGGCGCGATGGTGTTCCTGGGTGCTCCGCCGGCCGGTGCGGACCCGGAGCGGAGCGCCAACAACCATTCGCCGCTGGCCGAGTTCGACGATGCGGTGCTGGCGGACGGGGCGGCGGTGTACGCGGAGCTGGCGGCGCGGCGCCTGGCCGTGTGAGGAGGCTGCCGCCCGGTGCCCCCTGGGACGGTCCGGCGGCCTCTTAGAAGGTTCTTAAAGCCGGTCGCTATTCAAAGGACATGGCATCCACACTCACCCGAGCGGTCGCCGCCTCGCTGGCGCTGACCGCCTCCGCGTTCGCGCTTTCCGGTTGCGGCAGCGCCACGGCCGGTACGGTCCAGGGCAGTCGTGTCGAACTCCCCGTCGCCGGCGGGACCGCCGTCGTCGACACCGGGTCGCTGGCGGTCACCGCCCGCACCAAGGACGGGACGCGGCTGGTGCTGTCCGAGGCGGCGGCGAGCGGCCTCGGCAAGCCCGGCCCGGTGACCCGTACGGCCGGGATGGCACGCTGGAGCTATCCGGCCAAGGGGCTCCGGGTCACGGCGAGTTCGGAGCGGGGGCGACTGCACATCCGGATCCGGTCGGAGCGGGACGGGTCGGTGAGCTGGCCGGTGACCGGTACCGACCGGGCCGCGTCCGATGTGCAGCTGCCGCGCGGCGAGGGGCTGGACATCCCCGTACGGGACGCGTTCTGGAACGGGCCGAAGGGCGGGCTGGCCGGGAACACCGTCGATGTGGGCGGGGATCTGTCGCTGCCGCTGTGGGGCTGGTCCGGCGGGCGGCACGGCGTCAGCTATCTCACGCCCACCGACATCGGGACGACGCTGCGGTTCGCCTCCACCGGGGGGCGGCTGCGCGCCACGGCGGCACACGACTTCAACTCCGGTGAGGGGACGGGAGACTACGACGTCTCGTTCTCGCTCACGGACGGGAATCCGGTGGCCCCGGCCGCCGACTACCGCTCCTACCTCTCCCAGCACGGGCAGCTCGGCAGCCTGCACGAGAAGATCAGGAAGAACCCGGCCGGGGCGAAGCTGCTGGGCGCGTTCCACGCCTACCTGTGGGGCGAGGCGCGGACCGCGTCCGGTGTCGAGAAGCTGAGGAAGCTGGGCGTGGACCGGATGTGGCTCGGGTACGACTCCGGGCCGGACCCGATGACGGCGGACGCCGTCCGGGCCGCGAAGAAGGCGGGGTATCTCGTCGGGCCGTACGACACGTTCGCCAACGGGCAGGATCCGAAGACGGCGGACAGCCCCACGTCGGCGTGGCCGGACAGGGTCTACCCGGACTTCTGCGTGCGGAAGGCGGACGGGACGGCACAGACCGGTTTCGGGGGCCGCGGCTGCTATCTCAGCTCGCGCGCCTTCGAGAAGGCCGAGCCGGCCAAGCACTATCTGGCCGACCGTACGCGGGCGATGACCGCCAACGGGGCGGACAGCTACTTCCTGGACGTGGACGCGACCGGTGAGGTGTTCCGCGACCACGGCGCGGGCCATGAGATGACCAGGGCGGGTGACCGGGAGAACCGGCTCGCCCGGATGCGGCGGATCGCCAAGGGCCTCGTCCTGGGGTCGGAGTCGGCGCAGCCATGGGCGAACCCGGTGCTGGCCTTCGACCACGGCTCGGGGACGCCCGTCGCCGACGGGCTGTGGAAGCTGGAGCGGGACAGGGAGAAGTGGGGCGGCTACTTCCCGCAGAACGCCCCGAAGAACGCCTTCATGCCGGTGTCGCTGCCGGCGGACCTGGCCACCGCGATGTACGACCCGAAGTACCGGGTGCCGCTGTACGAGACGGCGCTGCACGAGTCGCTGGTCAACGTGGAGCGGTGGGAGCTGTCGTACGACAAGCTGCCGGAGCAGAAGACCACCCGGGCGCTGCTGGCGATGCTGAACAACACCCCGCTGAACTTCGCGCTCAGCGGGCCGTCGCTGGAGAAGGACGGGAAGGAACTCGCCGCCCTCCAGAAGTACTTCGGACCGCTGCACCGCGCGGCGGGGACCGAGAGGATGACATCCTTCCGGTGGCTGAGCGGCGACCGCACCGTGCAGCGGACGGTGTTCGGGGACGGGGCGCTGACCGTCACCGCGAACTTCGGCAGCGCGGCGCACGACGGGCTGCCGGGCGGCTGTGTGGACGCCCGGCTGCGGGGTGACACGCAGCCGCGGCGGCTGTGCCCGGCGGAGGTCACCAGCTGAGTTCCCGCACTCCCGCACTCCCGCACTCCCGCATTCCCGCATTCCCGCATTCCCGCATTCCCGCATGAGATCAACAGTTGGGCTTCAGCAGGGGCGTTGAAGCGGGTCGGTCGGTCCTGCCGTGGCTACGGTCGGCGGGCCGCCTCCAGATAGCGGAGCACCGCCATCACCCGGCGGTGGTCCGTCTCCGAGGGCGGGAGGTCGAGTTTGCCGAAGATGTTGGCGATGTGCTTCTCGACCGCCCGCCCGGTGACGGTCAGCGCCGTGGCGATCGAGTGGTTGGTGCGGCCCTGGGCCATCAGCGACAGCACCTCGCGCTCGCGCGGGGTGAGGGCGTCCAGGGACCGGGCCCGGCGGCTCGCGCCGAAGAGGTGGCCGACGACGTCCGGGTCCAGCGCGGTGCCGCCGTTCGCCACCCGCTCCAGGGCGTCCACGAACTCACCGATGTCCACCACCCGTTCCTTGAGCAGATAGCCGACCCCGGCGAAGCCCGCGCCGAACAGCCGGTCGGCGTAGGCGGTCTCCACGTACTGGGAGAAGATCAGCACGCCGGTGTCGGGGTGGTCCCGGCGGATCGTGACGGCGGCTCGCAGGCCCTCGTCGCGGTGGCCGGGCGGCAGCCGGATGTCGATCACCGCGGCGTCCGGCCGGTGTTCGGCGATCGCGGCGAGCAGCGCCTCGGCGTCGCCGACGGCCGCCGCGACCTGCACGTCGCGCAGCTCCAGCAGCTGCACGAGTCCGTCGCGCAGGATCGCGGAATCCTCGGCGATGACGACGCGCATGGTTCCTGCCTTTTGGTGGTCGGGGTGGTGGTCGGGCTTCTTGGTGGTCGGGCCTCTTGGCGGTCGGGCCGCTCAGTGATCGGGGCGGTGGGCCTGGTACGGGAGCCGGACCGCGACCACGCTAGGCCCTCCCGGCGGGCTGTCGCAGGTCAGCGTGCCGTCGACGGTGCGGATCCGGCCGAGCAGCCCGGTCAGCCCGCTGCCCGCGCCCACCACCGCCCCGCCGCGCCCGTCGTCCCGTACGGACAGCCGCAGTCCGTCCGCGTCGCCGTGCACCTCGATCGCCGCCTCCGCCGCCCCGCTGTGCTTGACGGTGTTGGCGAGCAGTTCGGCCGCGCAGAAGTAGGCGATGGACTCCAGCGCGGGGCTGGGCCGCTGCTCGATCCGGGTGTGGAGCGCCACCGGCAGCGGGGCGTCGGCGGCGAGGGTGGCCAGCGCGCTGGCCAACCCCTCGTCCAGGACCGGCGGGTGGATGCCGCGGACGAGGTGTCGCAGATCTGCGATGGCCTGGGTGGCGTTGTCCTGGGCGCGCGCCACGACGGTCAGCAGCCGGTCCCGGTCGGCGTCCTTGGTGAGCAGTTCGCGGATCAGGGTGAGGTGCATGCCGAGGCCGACGAGGCGGGCCTGGGTGCCGTCGTGCAGATCCCGTTCGATGCGGCGGAGGGTTTCCGCGGCGTCGTCGACGGCCTGCGCCCGGGTCTCCTCCAGCGTGCGGATCCGGGCGTCCGCGGCGCTCGGCCCGAGGAGCGCCCGCAGCAGCGTCCGGTGCGGTGCGCCCGCCCGGCGCACCAGCCAGGGTGCGCCGAGCACCAGCAGCGCCCCGACGGCGACCACCAGAAGCCACCTGGGCCAGCTGTCGAATTCCACACCGTGGATCTGGAGCCCCACCTTCCGCACGGAACCGTCCGCGCCGCGCAGGGTGAAGTAGTTCCACCGCCGCAGCACGGGGTGGGCGACGGCCAGCAGCCCGTATACATAGCCGAGGACGACGGCGAGCAGCGGGAGCAGCGCCGTCAGCGGTGCGAGCAGCGCACAGCCCACCGCCCGCCAGCCGGCCGGGTCGCCGAGCACCGCCCGCCGCCAGCCGAACACCCCGGACTCCCGCCGGCGCCCGGCCGGCTCGATCGACTCCCCCAGGAGCCTGCGCAGCAGTCCCCGCTGGGTGTCGCCCAGGGCCAGCGCGCCCCGTACGCTCAGTGCGATCAGCCACGGCCCGAGCGCCGTCCACGACAGCACCGCCCCCAGCGCCAGCCCGGTCGCCACCAGTACCGCCCCGGGCAGTGCGAGCGCCGGCCCCAGCAGTGCGCACAGCGCCGCGGCGAGGGCGCGCGGGGTGAAGGGTGCGAGGAGGACCGTGCGGATCGGGGGCCGCGGGCGGGTGCGGGGCATGGGGTCAACGTAGTCACCCGGATCACCGCGGAGGAGGGCGGAGCGCGAGCGCCGGACGGCATCGTGGTGGCCGTCACAGCCGCCCTTGCGGCGGCCGCCGTGACCGCCCGGCCGCCGCCCCGGGGCCCGTGACCAGGGCTTTCGAGTGGCCCCTGGGCCTCACACCGGCGCCGGCCGCCCGCTGAGCGCAGCGTTCCGCCGGGGAAACAGAGGGGATGCGGGCGGGTAACAGGCGCGCCGCAGGCTGACCGGCATGACCTCGACAACGCGGGAGCGCACGGCGCCACGAGTGGTGGTGATCGGCGGCGGTATGGCCGGAGCCCGGCTCGTACGGCAGCTGACCGCCGCGCGGGCCGGCGCGGCTCCCGGCGCCCTCACCGTCATCGGCGAGGAGCCGTCCGCGCCGTACAACCGCGTGCTGCTCGCCGAGGTGCTCGCCGGCCGCTATGCGCCGCAGGTCATCGAACTGCCCGCGCCCGGTGCCGGGGTGGACTGGCGCGGCGGCGTACGGGCCGAGGCGATCGACCGGGAGGCGCGCCGGGTGCGGTGCGACGACGGCCGGGAGGTCGGGTACGACGTGCTGGTGCTGGCCACCGGCGCCAACCCGGTACTGCCGCCGCTGCGCGGGCTGTTCACCCCGGGGCGGCACGATCTGCCGGACGGGGTGCATCCGTTCCGGACGCTGGACGACTGCCGGGCGCTGGCCGCGGCGGTGCGGCCCGGCGGACCGGCCGTGGTGATCGGCGGCGGGCTCCTCGGGGTGTCGGCGGCGCGGGCGCTGGCCGCGCGCGGCGCGCAGGTCGTACTGGCCCACCAGGGCGAGCACTTGATGGAGCATCAGCTCGATGCGGGGGCCGCGGCGCTGCTCCGCGACCACCTCGCCGCGCTCGGTATCGAGGTGCACACGGAGTGCCGGGTCCGCGGGATCGAGACCGCGGTGCCGGACGCGGCGGAGCCCGGCGCACGCCGGGTCCGGGCGGTGGAGCTGGCGGACGGCTTCCGGCTCGACGCCGAACTCGTCGTGCTGGCCTGCGGGGTGCGCCCGCGCACCGGGCTCGCCGACGCCGCCGGGCTGGACGTCGGCCGGGGTATCCGCGTCGACGACGCGCTGCGTACCTCCGACCCCCGGATCCACGCCGTCGGCGACTGCGCCGAGCACCGCGGGACGGTCTACGGTCTGGCGGGCGCCGCCCAGGAGCAGGCCGATGTGCTCGCCCGCGTGCTGACCACCCCTGTGTCCCCCGCTCCCGTACCGGCCGGCGCGGCACCCGCACCGGAACCCGCCGCCCCGGTCTACACCGGCACCCGCCTGCTGACCCGGCTGACCCTCGCGGCCGAGGGCGCCCCCGCCACCGGATCCGCCTCCACCGGGTCCGCCCCCTTCGACCTGGCCGCGTTCGGCCGGACCACCCCGCTCCCCGGCGACGACGTCATACGCCTCGCGGACGCCACCCGCACCGCCTACCGGAAGGTCGTCGTCCGCGGCGACCGGCTGGTCGGCGGCATCCTCCTCGGCGATCTCGGCACTGTCGGCGCGCTCGCCCGTACCTGGGAGGGCGACGAACAGCTCCCCGCAGCTCCGCTGCTCCACCTGCTCACCACCGACGGAGGCTTCTGATCATGGCCGCACCCGCCACCCCGGCAACGCCCGGCACCCACGACACCGCCCGCCCCGCCATCGTCCTCGTCGGACACGGCATGGTCGGCCAGCGCTTCCTGGAGGAGCTGGCCGAGCGCGGGGTCACCGAGCGGGCGCGGGTGGTCGTGTTGTGCGAGGAGCCCCGCCCCGCGTACGACCGCGTCCAGCTGACCTCGTACTTCGCCGGGCGCACCCCCGACGAACTGAGCCTGACCGCCCCGGACTTCATGGCACGGCACGGCATCGAGCTGCACATCGGCGACCCGGCCGAGACGATCGACCGGGAGTCCCGCACCGTCACCGCCCGCTCCGGGCTGACCGTCCGCTACGACACCCTGGTGCTCGCCACCGGCTCGTACCCGTTCGTGCCGCCGGTGCCGGGCAAGGACAGCGCCGGGTGCTTCGTCTACCGCACCATCGAGGACCTGCTCGCCATCGAGGACTACGCCAGGACCGCCGGGTCCGGTGTCGTCGTGGGCGGCGGGCTGCTCGGCCTGGAGGCGGCCGGCGCCCTCAAGGGGCTCGGACTGCGCACCCACATCGTGGAGTTCAACCCGCGGCTGATGGCGCTCCAGGTCGACGAGGGCGGCGGCAGCGCGCTGCGCCGCACCGTCGAGGAGATGGGTCTGGAGGTGCACACCGGCGTCGGCGGCAAGGAGATCACCGCGGACGAGAGCGGCGCGGTGACCGGCATGGAGCTGTCCGACGGGTCGCGGATAGCGACGGACCTGGTGATCTTCTCGGCCGGGGTCCGGCCCCGTGACCAGCTCGCCCGGGACTGCGGGCTGGCGGTCGGCGAGCGCGGCGGCATCGTCGTCGACGAGCAGTGCCGCACCAGCGACCCGGCGGTGCACGCGATCGGCGAGTGCGCGCTGGCCGCCGACGGCCGGGTCTACGGCCTGGTGGCGCCCGGTTACGACATGGCCCGGACCACCGCCGACGCCATCGCCGGGAAGGACGGCGGCTTCACCGGCGCCGACCTGTCCACCAAGCTCAAGCTGCTCGGCGTCGACGTGGCGTCCTTCGGCGACGCGCACGGCACCACGGAGGGCTGCCTGGACGTCGTCTACGCGGACTCCCGCAGCGGCGTCTACAAGAAGCTGGTGATCGGCGCGGACGGCACGCTGCTGGGCGGCGTGCTGGTCGGCGACGCCGAGTCGTACGGGATGCTGCGTCCGCTGACCGGGAGCGTGCCGCCGGTGGCGCCGGAGCAGCTGGTGCTGCCCGCCGGGGCCGGTGCGCCCGCCGCGCTCGGCCCGTCCGCGCTCCCCGACGACGCGGTGGTCTGCAACTGCCACAACGTCACCAAGGGCGCGATCCGTTCGGCGGTCACCGAGCACGAGTGCACCACCGTCCCGCAGGTCAAGAAGTGCACCAAGGCCGGCACCGGCTGCGGCTCCTGCGTCAAGGCGCTCACCACCCTCGTCAACGACGAGCTGGCGGCCGGCGGCGTCGCCGTCGACACCGGCCTGTGCGGCTGCTTCCCGCACACCCGCGCCGAGCTGTACGAGATCGTCCGCACCCTGCGGCTGAACAGCTACGCCGAACTCCTCGACTCGCACGGCCGCCCGGAGGCCCGGTCCGGCGACGGCTGCGAGATCTGCAAACCCGCCGTCGGCTCGATCATCGCGTCGCTGGCCCCCGCGGTCGGCGCCGACGGATACGTGCTGCACGGCGAGCAGGCCGCCCTCCAGGACACCAACGACCACTTCCTCGCCAACCTCCAGCGCAACGGCTCGTACTCGATCGTGCCGCGCATCCCCGGCGGCGAGATCACCCCGGAGAAGCTGATCGTCATCGGGGAGGTGGCCCGCGACTTCGGCCTCTACACGAAGATCACCGGCGGTCAGCGGATCGACCTCTTCGGCGCCCGGGTCGACCAGCTCCCGGTGATCTGGGCCCGGTTGGTGGACGCCGGCTTCGAGTCCGGGCACGCCTACGGGAAGGCGCTGCGGACCGTGAAGTCCTGTGTCGGGCAGACCTGGTGCCGCTACGGCGTACAGGACTCGGTCCGGATGGCGATCGACCTGGAGCTGCGCTACCGGGGCCTGCGCTCCCCGCACAAGCTGAAGTCCGCGGTCTCCGGATGCGCCCGGGAGTGCGCGGAGGCCCGCGGCAAGGACTTCGGCGTCATCGCCACCTCCAACGGCTGGAACCTCTACGTCGGCGGCAACGGCGGCGCCGACCCGCGCCACGCCGACCTGCTCGCCCAGGACCTGTCCGACGCCGAACTGATCCGGCTCATCGACCGGTTCCTGATGTTCTACATCCGCACCGCGGACCGCCTGGAGCGCACCTCGGCGTGGCTGGAGCGGATCGAGGGCGGCCTGGACCACGTACGGGACGTCGTCGTCCACGACTCGCTGGGGCTGTGCGACGAGCTGGAGGCGCTGATGGCCGCCCATGTCGCCCACTACCGCGACGAATGGGCCGAGACCCTCGCCGACCCGGAGCGGCTGGGCCGCTTCGTCTCCTTCGTCAACGCGCCCGGCACCCCCGATCCGTCCGTCCGCTTCGTACCGGAGCGCGACCAGATGAAGCCGGACCCGGCGCTGCTGGCCGGCCCGACCCTGCCCGTTCGCACCCTCGAAGGGACCTCCGCCCGATGACCACCGCCACCGCCCCTTCCCCGGCGGCCCTCGCCACACCTTCCCCGACCGTCGAGATCCTCGGCCCCGAGGGCTGGCTCGCCGTCTGCGCCCTCGGCGACCTCACCCCCGGGCGCGGCGTCGCCGCCCTGCTCCCGGACGGGTCCCAGGCGGCCGTGTTCGTGGACCGCGGCGGCCGGACGTACGCGATCGGCAACCAGGACCCGTTCACCGGCGCGCAGGTCCTCTCCCGCGGTCTGACCGGCTCCGCCGCGGACCGGCCGTTCGTGGCGTCGCCGCTGCTCAAGCAGCGCTTCGACCTGGAGACCGGGGAGTGCCTGGACGACCCGGCGGCCTCGGTCCCCGTCTACCGCGTCCGGATGGACGGCGCGGCGGCCGGCGGCCTGGACGGCTGATGACCGCTCCGGGGCAGGGCGGCCGGACCGCCCTGCCCCGGAGAACCAATGCGCAACCCTTGGGTTGCACCTCCCGTCGCCACGTGCAACCATCGAGTAGCACGTAAGGCACACCAGAGCGGGCGGGAGGCCACCCCATGACCATGCACAGCGAACCCACCGGACACCCCGACGACCCCGAGCGGAACCGCATCGAGCGGGAGATCACCATCGACGCCCCCGTGGAGCGCGTCTGGGCGGTGCTCACCGAGCCCGAGCACGTCGGCTCGTGGTTCGGCCAGGGCGCGCCGACCCCGGTCGACCTGCGGCCCGGCGGGATCATGCACCTCGACCACGGCCAGTACGGGCAGTTCGACACCACGATCGTGACGGTCGAACCGCCGCACCGCTTCTCCTACCGCTGGGCCAGCGGCTACCCCGGCCAGGTGGCGACCGAGGACAACTCCACCCTCGTCGAATTCACCCTCACCCCCGAGGGCGGCGGCACCCGGCTGCGGGTGACCGAGACCGGCTTCGCCTCCCTCGTCATCCCCGAGGAGCGGGTGCCGTTCGCCTCGTACGAGAGCCACAGCGAGGGCTGGACCGGCAAGGCGAAGGACATCAAGCAGTACGCGGAGCGGCTCGCGGCATGACCGACGACAGGGGGCGGGGGCGCGCGGTGGGATCCGCGGGCGGGCCGGACGCCGGCGCCGACACCGCGACGGAGGTGTTCGCCGCGCTCGCGGATCCCACCCGGCGCCGGATCCTCGACGCCCTCGCCGCGCACGGCGAGGCGACCGCCACGGTCCTGGCGGCGGAGCTGCCGGTCAGCCGGCAGGCCGTCGTCAAGCACCTGGGGGTGCTGGACCGGGCCGGACTGGTCGCCGGCCGCCGGGCGGGCCGGGAAGCGCGCTACCGGGTCGTACCCGAGCAACTGGGGATCACCGCCCGGTGGATGGACCGGATCGCCGCCGACTGGGACAGCCGCCTCGCGGCGATCAAGCGGCTGGCCGAGGCGGGCGGCGGCGACCCGGGGAGCGGCCCCTGACGGGCGAGCCCCGGGGCGTACGCTGGTGCCCCCCCTACCGAGGAGTACGGCGTGACCCGGTGGAACACCAGCCACATCCCCGACCAGACGGGCCGCTCGGCGGTCGTCACGGGCGCCAACAGCGGTATCGGCTATGTCACCGCCCGCGAACTGGCCCGGCGCGGCGCCCGGGTCGTGCTGGCCTGCCGCAGCACCGAGCGCGGCGCCGCCGCCCTGGACCGGCTGCGTTCCGAAGTGCCCACCGCCGAGGCGGAGTTCCGGCGGCTCGACCTGGCCGACCTGTCCTCCATACGGGACTTCGCCGCCGGACTGGACGACTTCGACGGCGACCGGCTCGGGCTGCTCGTCAACAACGCCGGCGTGATGGCGCTGCCGCAGCGCACCACCGCCGACGGCTTCGAGATGCAGTTCGGCACCAACCACCTCGGCCACTTCGCGCTGACCGGGCTGCTGCTGCCCCGGCTGCTGGCCACGCCCGGCGCCCGGGTCGTCACCGTCTCCAGCATGCTGCACGCCCTGGCGAACGTTGACCTCGGCGACCTCAACAGCGAGCGCTCCTACGGCCGTTGGACCGCCTACGCGCGCTCCAAGAGCGCCAACCTGCTCTTCACCCACGAGCTGGCCCGGCGGCTGGCCGCGGCCGGCTCGGGGGTCGTCGCCGCCGCCGCGCACCCCGGCTACGCCGCCACCAACCTCCAGACCGCGGGCGTCAGGATGGAAGGCCGCAGGTCCGCCGAGCGCGCCATCGACCTGGGCACCCGCCTCATCGCACAGTCCGCGGACGGCGGGGCGCTGGGCACCCTCTGCGCGGCCACCGCCCCGCACATGCGGCCGGACTCCTTCATCGGCCCGCGCAGCGGCCTGCGCGGCGCCCCGGCCCGCTCCTTCCGCGCCCCGTGGACGACGAACGACCGCACCGCCGAGGCGCTGTGGGCGGCGTCGGAGCAACTCACCGGCGTGCGCCACGACTTCGCGGTGCCGGCCGCGGCGCGCTGACAGTCCCGGGCAGGGCGCGCGCTACGGCAGCAGGCCCGACGCCTCGAACACCGCCCGCGCGCCCGCGCCGTCGATCCGGTCCGCCAGCTCCTGGAGCGGACCGGCACCGCACCGCAGCAGCCCGCGCTCGCGGGACCGGCACACGCCCTGGTCGAGCAGATGCCACAGCAAGGGGTTCGCGGTCAGCGTCCGGGGGTCGATCTCGACCCGGCCGCCCAGCGCGTCCCGCAGCACCAGCCGCGGGGCCACCCCGTCGCCGCGGCGCACCAGCACCAGCAGATCGGTGTCCACCCGCCGGGTGCGCAGCAGCCCCCGGGAGGCCAGCCAGTGCGGGCCGGCCGTCACGTGTGGCGGGTAGAGGACCGCGAACAGCACCAGCGCGACGGACGTCCAGCACACTCCCCGACCGGGAGTGAGCGTCCCGTTGGCGAGGTCGACCAGCTGCATGACGGCAAGGAGTCCCGCCGCCCAGCCGAGTGCCGCCCGCAGCTCCGGACGCCAGGTGCGGTCGTCGGCGACCGCCGCCCCAGGGCGCAGCGCGGGTGGTGGAACCGCCGGTCGTTCGCTCCGTGACCCACCGGCTCGTCCTCCCTCATCGTCGCCGCCGTCCCTGTCCTTCGCGGAGTCGGGCCCCGGGCCCGGTCGCCGTCCCATGGGCCAGAAGCTAGGGCGGCCGCCCCGGCCCGGTAGCGGGGTTGACACGGCACTGACACCACATACGCGAACCTTGACGCCGCGCTGACGCACCATTGACGCGGAGGCCGTACGGACGTCATACGCGGACCGCAGACTGCCATGACGCCGGTCACATTTCACCCTCGCCCCCGTCAAGAACCCGTGAAGATCCCGGCACCGCCCGCCAAGGCCCCGCCAAGGCCGCTCGCCTCCCGCCGAAGTGCCGCACACGCTGAGCGGGTCCCGCCATGCCGCACGGAGGTACGACGAACCATGTCGACGGTGTCCCAGCCCGCAAACCGGCCCGAACAACCGCCGGATCCGGCGACCGGCACCGCCCCGCGGTCCACCGACGGCCCCGACCCGGCAGCCGACCGCCACCGCCTCACCGCCCTCCAGGGCGTGGCCGCCCTCTCCCTCGACGCGATGGCCTCCGTCGCGTACGGGCCCGAGTCGATCGTGCTGGTGCTGGCCGCCGCCGGCGCCCACGGACTGGGCTTCACCCTCCCGGTCACCCTCGCCATCGCCGCCCTGCTCGCCGTCCTCGTGGCCTCCTACCGCCAGGTCATCGCCGCCTTCCCCAACGGCGGCGGATCGTACGCGGTCGCCCGCACCCACCTGGGCCGACGCACCGCCCTGGTGGCCGCCGCCTCCCTCATCCTCGACTACATCCTCAACGTAGCCGTCTCGGTGACCGCGGGCGTCGCGGCGCTCACCTCCGCCTTCCCCGCCCTCTACGCCGACCGCGTGTGGATCTGCCTCGCCGTGCTGGTCCTGGTCACCGGCATCAACCTGCGCGGCATCGTCGACTCGGCGAAGGCGTTCCTGCTCCCCACCGCCGTCTTCATCGCCGCCATCCTGGCCATGGTGGTGGTCGGCCTGTTCCGGGACGCCCCGGCCTCCACCCTCAGCGCCCAGGGCCACGCCTCGGTCCTCGCCCACAACGCCACCGCGGTCGGCGCGCTGCTGCTCCTGAAGGCGTTCGCGTCCGGCTGCTCGGCGCTGACCGGTGTCGAGGCGGTCGCCAACGCCGTACCGTCCTTCCGCGCCCCGCGCGCCCGGCGCGCCCAGCGCACCGAAGTCGCCCTCGGCGCCCTGCTCGGCGTGATGCTGATCGGCCTCTCCGTGCTCATCGGCCGCTTCCACCTCCAGCCCGTCGACGGCGTCACCGTCCTCGCCCAGCTCGCGGACGCCTCGCTCGGCCACAACTGGGCCTTCTACGTGGTCCAGTTCGCCACCATGGTGCTGCTCGCCCTCGCCGCGAACACCTCCTTCGGCGGCCTGCCGGTCCTGATGGGCCTGCTCGCCCGCGACAACTACCTGCCGCACGTCTTCGGCCTCAAGGCCGACCGCCAGGTCCACCGCCACGGCGTCCTGGTCCTGGCGGCGGTCTCCGCGGCGCTGCTCGTCTTCTCCGGCGGCGACGTCAACACCCTCGTCCCTCTCTTCTCCATCGGCGTGTTCGTCGGCTTCACCATCTGCCAGGTCGGCATGGTCCGCCACTGGCTGCTGGAACGTTCCGCCGGCTGGCGCGGCAAGGCCCTCCTCAACGGCTTCGGTGCGGTGCTCACCGCCGCGGCGGCGATCGTCGTCACCGCCACCAAGTTCACCGAGGGCGCCTGGCTGATCGTCATCGCGCTGCCCGTGCTGGTCGCCGCCTTCGAAGCCGTCCACCGCGCCTACGACCGGATCGGCGCCCGCCTCGGCCTGGGCCGCGTCCCCGAAACCCCGCGCCGCGCCCGCTCCCTGGTCATCGTCCCGGTCTCCCACCTCTCCCGCCTGACCAGCGAGGCCCTCACCGCGGCGGTCTCCCTGGGCGACGAGGTGGTGGCCGTCACCGTCACCTACGCCACCCCCGAGGATCGCCCCGCCACCGAGGCCCTGCGCCGCGACTGGGAACTCTGGAACCCCGGCGTGGACCTCCTCGAACTGCCCTCCGAGACCCGCTCCATCGGCCGCCCGATCGCCGACTACGTACGTCATCTGACGGAGCATCACCCCGGGACCCGGGTCACCGTCCTCATCCCCGAGGTCGAACCCGCCCACCTGTGGCAGCGCCTCCTGCAGAACCAGCGCGGCGCGGTGGTCGCCCACGCGGTCCGGCGCGACACCGACGCGGTGATCTGCCGACTGCGGTTCCGCCTGGCGACCGCGTAACGGGAGAACCGCTCCGGGCGGCGGCCGGACCGGCAGGTGCCGCCGCCCGGACCAATCAGGTCCCCCGCGCCGCCAGTTCGCACCACACCGTCTTGCCGACCCCCAGCACGCGCACGCCCCAGCGGTCCGAGAACGCCCCGACCAGCCGCAGCCCGCGCCCGTGCGGGACCCGGGGCCCGGGATCCCCCACACTCGGCAGCCGCTCGCCCCGCGCGTCCGTCACCGCGATCCGGAGCACCGCCGCGGTCAGCGTCAGCCGCACCCGGACGTGCCGGCCGCGCACCCGGCCGTGCACCAGCGCGTTGGTCACCAGCTCGGACACCAACAGCCGGACGTCCTCGGCCAGTTCGCGCTGCCCCCAGTCGCCCGCCAGCCGGGCCGCGCGGTTCCGGGCCAGGGCGATGCTCTCGGGGCGCGGCGGATAGGTGTGGACGTCCTCATGGAGGACCGCTTCTGCCGTGTTGTGCGGGGCGAGCATGGTCGACCACCTCCGGTCAGGACGGCACGCACAGGCCATTCAAGCACTTCCGCGCCGCTGTGCCACCGGTCCGCTACGGACCGTGGAAGCCCGCCGGACGAGGGAGTGTCGGCCACGCCCGGGGGACGGGTTCGTACGGAGGCAATGCGCGCGTCACGCCGGTGCGGCAAAGTACCTGCCATGACGGATATCGGCAGACGGCGGCTGCTCGCCGCCGGAGGTGGTGTGGCGCTCGCCGGGGCGCTGGCGGCGGGGTGCGGATCCAACACCGGCCGGGGCGGGGGCGGTTCGGGGCCGGCGCTCAGCCAGTGGTACCACCAGTACGGGGAGCCGGGGACGCGGCAGGCGGTGAAGCGGTACGCCGCGGCGTACAAGAAGGCGGACGTCACCGTGCAGTGGCGCCCGGGGGACTACGACCGGCAGACCGCGGCGGCGCTGCTGACCGACGCCGGTCCGGACGTCTTCGAGGTCAACGGCCCGACGCTGGAACAGATCCAGGGCGGCCAGGTGGCCGATCTCACCGATGCCGTCGCACCGGTCAGGGACGACTTCCACCCGGCGGTACTGGCCCCGAAGATCTGGCAGGACAGGATCTGGGGCATCCCGCAGACCGTCGACACCCAGCTGCTCTACTACCGCAAGAGCCTGCTCAGGGACGCCGGGGTACAACCGCCGCAGACGGTCGACGCGTTGGTGGACGCGGCGAAGAAGCTCACCACCGGCAAGGTCAAGGGGCTCTTCCTCGGCAACGACGGCGGCGCGGGGGTGCTCGGCGGGACACCGCTGTTCGCCGCCGGGCTCAGCCTGATCGGCGACGACGGCAAGGTCGGCTTCGACGACCCGGCCGCCGCCCGGGTGCTGGCGAAGATCCGGCAGCTGTACGCCGACGGGTCGCTGCTGCTGGGCGCGCCCACGGACTGGTCCGATCCGGCGGCGTTCGTGCAGGGGCTGACCGCGATGCAGTGGTCGGGGCTGTGGGCGCTGCCGCAGATCAGGAAGGCGCTGGGGGACGACTTCGGGGTGCTGCCGTTCCCGAAGGACGGGGCGGGCGGCAAGCCGGCGGTGCCGGTGGGCGCCTACGCGTCGGCGGTGAGCGCGCGGAGCAGGCACCGGGCGGCGGCCACCGCGTTCGCGAAGTGGCTGTGGGTGGACCGCACCGACTTCCAGCAGGACTTCGCGCTGTCGTACGGCCTCCACATCCCGGCCCGGCGCTCGCTCGCGAAAGGGGCCAGGCAGTTGCGGGACGGTGCGGCGGCGGACGCGGTACGTTTCGCGACGGAGCACGGCTACGCCGAACCGCTCCTGTGGACCACCCCGGACCGCAACGCGTACCAGGACGCGCTGAGCAGGATCATCAAGGACGGGGCGAATCCGGAGAGCGAGCTGAAGGCCGTGGTGCGCAAGGTCAACGCCGAACTCCAGCGGGTCAAGAAGACGTGACGACGACAAGCAACAGCCCGACGAGCCCCAGCCCGACGAGCAACGGCGGCGCGTCGCCGACCCGGCCGGCCCGGCTGCTCGGCCCGCAGCGGCGGAACCTGTGGTTCTGGGTGTTCGTCGGCCCGTTCGCCATCGGGCTCGCGCTGTTCACCTACGTACCGCTGCTGTGGAGCCTCTACCTCAGCTTCTTCAACGCACACAACACGGTGAATCCGACCGACTTCGTCGGCCTGGGGAACTACACCGCGATGCTGAGCGACAACGCCTTCCTCGGCAGCCTGGGCACGTTCCTGCTCTTCACCGCGTTCATCGTGCCGGCCACCTACGCGCTCTCGCTCTCCCTCGCCCTGATGGTCAACCGGCTGCGTTTCGCGCGCGCCTTCTTCCGCTCGGTGTTCTTCCTGCCCACCGCCTGCTCGTATGTCGTGGCGTCGCTGATCTGGAAGCTGTCGCTCTTCAGCGGGGTGCGGTTCGGACTGGCGAACACCGTACTCGGATGGTTCGGGGCGGACCAGACGGCCTGGCTGTCCACCACCAGCCCGCCGTGGTACTGGCTGGTCATCGTGACCGTCCGGCTGTGGCTGCAAGCCGGCTTCTACATGATTCTCTTCCTCGCCGGACTCCAGCGCATCTCCCCGCAGTTGTACGAGGCAGCGGCCATGGACGGTGCCCGGCCCGGCTGGCAGGTGTTCCGGCACATCACCTTCCCGCAGCTGCGCGCCACCTCGGTCGCGGTCGTGCTGCTCCTGGTCATCAACGCGTTCCAGGCGTTCGACGAGTTCTACAACCTGCTGAGCGACGCCCGGGGATATCCGCCGTACGCCCGTCCGCCCCTGGTCTACCTCTACTACACGGCACTCGGCCGCGACCAGAACCTGGGACTGGGCAGTGCGGGCGCGGTGATCCTGGCGCTGATCATCGCGCTGGCGACCGTCGTCCAGGCACGCTGGTTCGGCCTCGGCCGCAAGGAGGACTGAGCGGAATGCAGGACGCACTGACCAGAGCCGGACGAGCCCTGCGCGCCGTACTCCTGGTGGCCCTGGCCCTCCTCTTTCTCATCCCGTTCTACCTCCTCCTACGCAACGGACTCGCGAGCGAATCCGACATCACCGCCCCCAGCTGGACGTTCTTCCCCTCCCGCCTCCACTGGTCGAACCTGACCGAGGTGTTCACCGACCCGAATCTCCCGATGGCGCGGGCCCTGCTCAACTCCTCGCTGATCGCGGTGTCGACGACGGTCGGCACGGTCGTCCTGGCCTCACTCGCCGGCTACGGCCTGGCCCGCATTCCGTACCGCCACGCCTCCGTGGTCTTCTACGCGATCCTGGGCACGCTGATGGTCCCGGCGGCCGTGACCTTCGTCCCCAGCTTCGTCCTGGTATCGACGCTCGGCTGGATTTCGACGCTCCGGGGCCTTGTCATCCCCACGCTCTTCAGCGCCTTCGCCTGCTTCGTCTTCCGGCAGTACTTCCTCGGCTTCCCGCAGGAGTTGGAGGACGCGGCACGGGTGGACGGCCTCGGCTACTGGCGGACGTACTGGCGCATCGTGGTGCCCAACGCCCGGCCGGTCTTCGCGGCGGTCGGCACGATCGTCTTCATCGGGGCCTGGAACGCCTTCCTGTGGCCGCTGGTGATCGGCCAGGACCAGTCCGCGTGGACGGTGCAGGTCGCGCTCTCCACCTTCACCACCGCCCAGAACCTCAACCTGCACGAACTGTTCGTGGCGGCCGGCATCTCGATCGTTCCGCTGCTCGTCGTGTTCCTGCTGCTCCAGCGGTACATCGTGGCGGGCGTCGAACGCAGCGGAATCGACGACTGAGGCACGGGCCCGGCCCCCGCAGCCGGCACGCGCCCCATGGCCCGCCGCCCCACACCGCACCCCTCACCGGACACCCCTCATCGGCACCTCTCCCGCCCCACAGGCGCTAACGGAGTGGAACGTGCCGCTCCACCGGGGACAGCCCCGCCCGCTCCCCACACACCACACCAATTCCCCGTCATTTGACGGGAGTTGGAGACCATCCGTCCCTGCCCTCGGCGACTCGAAGGAGGCGGTGCGGTTTGACAAGACGGCCGTCGACGCGCCTACGTTCAAGAACGTATGGCACACGGACGTAACCTTCCGCGAACGCCCCGCAATAGCAGCGGTGTTGCCGCCGCGCAAGGCGCCGGCGCGGGCCGGGGACACGGTGTGCGCCGATAGGACCACCGCGTACGACAATTTGCCAGTGAAAATCCGGGGGCGGATCGATGACGCAAGAGCGCTGCACGACTATCTCCCAGGCTTCTCCCGTTTCCCCCTACCACCCAACTCGCCCTGTCTCAGGCGTAGTTCCCACCCATGGCGCCGCCACCCGTGCGCCGGCACCGGACAGCCGCTCCGGTACGGGTTGCCCACGCCTCCCCTTACGCCTCCACCGCCGCCGTCCCCCCGGGCGCCGGTCCCCCCGCCGCCTGCTCGGTCGCTCTGGCCCCGCGGAGGAGGGCCGCACCGAGCGGCGTCAGGGTGTGCAGCACCGCGTTCCCCTGGCGCAGGGTGAAGAGGAGGCCGGCGTCCCGCAGCACGGTGGCGTGCTGGCTGGCGGATGCCAGGGAGACGTCGACGCGGCGGGCCAGTTCGCTGGTGGTGCAGCCGACACCTATGCCGTGCAGTATCGCCGAGCGGGTCTGGCCCACGAGACGGCCCAGGGAGCGGTCCGGCGGCACCGTCGGGGTCAGGCGCGGGACCTGGTGCTCGACCGGGTAGACGAGGACCGGCGTCAGGTCCGGGTTGTAGAAGGTCACCGGGGTGCGGCGGCAGAAGTAGGAGGGGAGCAGGAGCAGCCCGCGGCCCCCCAGGTGGAGTTCGCGTTCGACCGGGTAGTCCGCCTCCAGGACGGGCGGGCGCCAGCGCATCATCGGCGGGAGGGACGCCAGCAGGCGGTCGGCGCCGCCGTCCAGGAGCGCCCGGCCGCGGGCGGCGCGGTCGGCCTCTATTCGGCCCTGGACGCGAGGCCAGTACGGAGCCACCGCCGCCTCGTAGTAGCGCCGGAGTATCCCGGCGAGCCGGCCCAGCGCGCGGGTCTCGCCGTCCGCCATGTCCCGTATCCACGCGGGGAGCGGGCGGCCGGCGGCGGGAGCCAGCCGGGAGAGCTCGTCGTGCAGGCGGGCGGCGGGGGTCTCCCGCAGCGCGGCAAGCGCCTCGTCCATGCCGAGCAGGCCCTCGGCCGGCGTCAGGAAATCGGGGAAATAGCCGCGGGTGGGCACCAGCGGCGCCAGCAGGCGCGTTTCGCCATTCAACTTTCCGCGCGTTTCCGATCGCCATTTCCCGAACGCCGAATCGTCGCGCCTGTCACGTAGTCGATGAAAGCTGAGGACTGTCTCCCACAGTGCGTCGGGGCGTGCGGCTATCCGCACGCGGGCCAGATCGAGTCCACTGAAATGGACGCGTAACACCGAACCCCCACCCTTGGTTTCCGAAGTCGGCCCCCGGCACGCCTGAGTATGCACGCCAACACGTGCGGTCACCATGCCCTTTTGGCCAGAGTTGAAAAGGGTCGCGCCGGCGGGGGCCCGCCGGGAATGCTGTACTCAATTCAACGGCGGTGCGAACGGCCCGGATTGCTCGATCCCGTGGGGGGTGATGGGCAACCAACCGGCCCGGCCGCGGGCCCGTTGAAGGCCGCCTCCCACGCCGACTGGGAGGGCGGCAGCTCCCGAGGGGGGAGTCCGGAGAAAGCGAGGGCGGCACCTCCGCACAGGTGCCGCCCTCGTAGGGTTGACCTGGGCAGATGCCGAACTGACGGTCCGACAGGGCACGCTGGGGGCACATCAGGCCACAACCGCGTCGAACCCCACTCCTCCCCCTCCTCCAGCAGCTTGTTCGGCCGCCGCACGATCCGGGCCCAGGTCTTGGCCCAATGACCCGCACCCGCGTGCGGGACGCGACGGACGGCTGGTCCGGAACAGTTCGGTTCCCGCCGGCCGTCCGCGCGCCCCGATCCCGCAGCGGAGCGCGTCAACCTTTGCGGAGACGGATGAGCGCTCGACTCCCGTCGACACGGAGGATGTCCATGACGAGTTGGTTGACCGTCGAGGTACCGGGACTGGACTGGCTGCCGCTGGCAGTCTGCGCGCCGTTGCCCGAAGTCGCGGCGTAGCTCAGGATGTTGCCGGCGACGCTGACGATCTTCAACACGTCGACACCCGCCTGACCGTCGAGCGGGATCGTGTCCCCGCCTGTCACCTCGACCTGACACGTGTCGTGATAGCAGGCGCTGAAATCGCTGCCAGGCGGCGCCTGCGGCGGTGCGGCAGGCGGCGGGGGCGGCGGTGCCGCGGGCGGCGGGGGCGGAGGCGCGGCGGGACGCGCCGGCGCCGGGGCGGGCGTGGGCGTGGGCGTAGGCGTAGGCGTGGGCGTGGGCGTGGGATTGGTCGGCGTCGGCGCCGTACGCACGGGTGGCGGCGAAGGCTTGGGGGCCGGCGTCGACGCGGGCGGAGGCGTCGGGGCCGGTGCGGGCTTAGGCATGCCCGCAGGCGTAGGCGTGTCCGCAGGGGTGGACGTAGGAGCGGACGACGGCGCGGCCTCGCGCTCGGCGGCCGGCGAATGCCGGGCTGTGACCGGGCCCTTGTCCGTGGTCGCAGGTGTGGGCGACAAGGGGGCCGCACGCCTGGGCAAGGGCAGGGGCGTGGCCGCGGCGGTAGGCGGGGGCAAGGTCGGAGTCGGCGTCGGCGTCCGGGTGGGCGTCGGGGTCGAGGAAGAGGACGGGGGCCGGGCCGCAGAGGGGGGCAGGTGCGGGGGCGGCGTCCCGAGTGTCCTGGGCGAAGTGTCCTTCCGCGTGACCGGAGGAGGTAGCGGTGCGCTCTGCGGACTCTCGTCGTGGTCGCCGAACGGCATGGGCAGGAGGACGACGGCGACCCCGACGGCGGTGGCTATGGCGGTGGCGACCCCGGGCTTCGCCCACAGTCCGGTACTTCCGTGGAGGGCGCCGTTCGGGCTTGCGGAGCCCAGCGCCCCCGCGCCGGTTCCTACTGCGGTGTCGGTGAGCCGTGCCGCCACATAGGCGGAGCCTCCGAAGAGCAGCACCGCGACGGGCAGTACCGAACCCAGTCGTTCGTTGAGGTCGGTGAGTTCGATCAGCGCGCGGCGGCAGTACTCGCACTGGGTCAGGTGTCGGTCGAAGTCCTTGGTCCTGCGGCGTCCGGGGCGTCGCACCACGGCGCCGAGCCGGGAGCTGTGGCGGCGGCACTCGTCGGTGGCGGAGTCGCTGACGGCATGCGCGGCCAGGTACGCCTCCCGCAGTCCTTCCCGGGCCCGGTAGGCCAGGGAGCTGACACCGGCCGGGCTCATGCCGAGCAGGGAACCCACCGTCTGGGCCGAATCCCGTTCCACGGCGGTGTGCCACAGGACGGTCTGCCAGCGCTCGGGCAGCGAACGGAAGGCCCGCAGCACGAGGCTGTTGTCCTCCAGGCGGAGCATCCGCTCCTCGCTGCTCTCCGCGCCGGGCGCGTCGTGGGCGTTGGCGAGCCACTGCTCGAAGTCGGGCGACAGCTCGGTGCGACGGGCCCTGGCGGCCCAGTCGGCGGCGGTGCGGCGGACGATGGTGAGCAGGTACGGGCGCCACGCGGACTCGGGGCCCTTGCCGGATCGTACGGCCTGCAGGGTGCGGGCGAAGGCCTCCGCGGTGAGGTCCTCGGCGGTGTGCGGATCCCGGCAGCAGGCGGATGCATACGAGAGGACCGCCGAACGGTGCCGCCGATACAGCTCGTCCAACGCGGCATCGGAATCCGGATTCCGTAAAGCCGCGGCGAGTTCGGCATCGGAGGGCGGGGCATCGTGGTCATTGGCCATGAGGCAGCGAGGCCTTCCATGTGCATGGGGGATGGCATGAATGCCTCCTGATCCTGATCGAGGTCGCCTGGGAGCGTTCGAACAAGCGGGGAAGCAATGCCGATTCGTAACGGAAACGGCCGCGGCGCACGCGCAACCCTCCTGCCCGCCGTTCCGTTCCCGTCCGTCTGCGCCAGGCCGTACGGGGACTATTCACTCCGTACGCCTCGGGAATCCTTCTCGACGTTGCGTGGGTTCCCCATGCCGGGAACCCACGCGCTGACCAGCGCGAACACGAGGGTCAGCGCGCGACCCATGTAGGCGCGTAGAGGGCAGTGAGCCGGGCCGCTTCCTCCTCGCGGAAGTCTCGGACTTCGGCGCACCGCTGGCTCATCACGAACTCGCCCAATGTCAGGCACAGGTCCATACGCTGAATGCACACGCCGACCATGAACGGGCCGTTCTGCGCCCGGTACATGCGCACGCCGTAGTACCCCTCCTGACAGTCCCGGTCGTTGTTGAACCGGCACCCTTTGCAGGTGTCCGGCAGCCGGACGGGTCGGATGCTCTTCGCGTAGAGGGTCCGGCCGTCGGGGAGCCGGTAGCGGGTGCGCTGGTCGGAGGCGCCGGCGGTGACGATCCGGCGGACCGGAACCGCCCCGAGATGATCCACCACATGGTGCATGGCAGCGAGTGACGCCCCGTCGTCCTCAAGGTTCACAAGCATCCGTACGGTGACGTCCCGCCCGTGCTCCTCGATAATGCGGAGCACCCGCGCCACGTGGTCATGGTCCGGGATCACGATGTTCGCCGACACCTTCACCCCGTGCCGGGAAGCGGTGTCGATCGTGGCGGCGAGAGCGTCCAGCTTCCGCGCCGCCAGCTTCGGTGAAGCGAGGCGCGGCGCCTGGACGGCGGCAAGTTCCTCGGGCGTCGTTCCGAAAACGGACAGGTTGATTCGGTCGAGCCCGGCCGCCGCACAGTCGGGCAGAACGGCCGCTCCGTTCTCGCCGTTGCTGGTGAGTCCCACCGTCAGGCCGAGGCGGCGCGCGATGCTGACGAGCGCCGGCAACTCCGGGTGCAGAGTCGGCTCCCCGCCCGTGAAGTGAACCTCGGTCGTCGGGAGGCTGCCGCGCACTGCCGCCAGGGCCAAGGCGAAGTCGGAATCGGCCTTGATCCGCTCCGGCAGGAAGCTTGCGCTGTTCGTTGAGAGGTAGATCGAGACCCGACCGGAGCGACCGGGTGTTCCCGTGAACTGCCCGGCTTCGCGGCCGAGGTTGTCGGTCGTGACGGGTGTGCCTTCGTTGTGGCAGAAGCTGCAGGCGAGTCCACACGCGTCAATGATCTTGACGCGCAAGGTCCGGTCCGGCACTACCGTGACCGGTAAGTGGTTCGTGTCGGTGTCGGTCATTGTTGCCTCCTAGCCGGCGGGGCCTGGTGACCCCGCCAGCGCGCGGTGGAGAGGTCTACGTGAACCGGAGTTCGCTGATCGAGTCGAGGTCAATCCCGTACCGAGCGAACACCTTCGTCGTGTTCTCGCTGGTCAGGTCAGTTCGCGGAATGGAAAGGCGCTCGGCGGCGGCCCACACCTGTTCTTCGGTGTCGCCTTCGATCTCCAGATAGGGCGGGATGCGCGGCCATTCGTCGATCTCCAGCCGCACACCGTCCAGCAGCCACGACGACCGCCGGTTCTCCTGGTAGCCGCGGTGCGTGAGCCCCATGAGGCCGAGCAACACGTGCGTGTCCTCGAACGATCCGACGGTCGTTTCGGTCTCCCGAGTGCCGTCGATCTCGTCCGAGCTGATCGTCTTCACACACAGGGTCACCGCGCCGCCGGAGTCCCGCAGCCGGACCCAACGGCCCTCCACCGGAGGGACGGTGTCGTAGACGTAGCGGCGCATCAGACGCTCGCCCTGGAAACCTCCCCCGGCCACCTTGATGCGCTCGGCCATGGCATCCGGATCGATGCCCAGCGCTTTCGCTTCGTACTCGATGGTGTGCATGTATCTCCTTTTCGCATGCCGCGTACTGTGCGTGAGAGCGTGAGCCTGCCGGGGGCGTAACCGTGTCGCGGGCGCGTCCGTCTCGCTGAGTTGCGTCCCGGCGGATCTTTCTGCGTTCGACACCTCCAACCTCATGCATGAGGCCCTTGCGCAGGGGAACTTCTTGGCCACCGAACCCGATCCGGCGAGCGTCGGCTTTGACAGCCTTGACGGCGGACGGGCGAGGGCTCTCTGGTGTGGTGTGATGCGTCGTCAGCGGGGCATCGATCGGCGGGACTCCGGACCCGCGGGCGACCGGGGCTGCGGACCGGTCCCGGCGAGGCACAGCCCAAGAGTCCAACTGTTTGGCCACCCAGCCGTCCCCTACGTAGCCGTACGAGCGGGCCAGCGAGGCGACGGACTCGCCCTCGTTGCACCGGGCGATCACGTTTTCTCGGTTGGCGATGAACTTGTGGCGAGCTTCGGTCAGCTCTTCTCGGGAACGACGGGGCACGGCTCCTCCTCAAGCGGTCTCATGGCACTGACCTCCACGCACCACTCCAACCCGCCGCCCGGCGGGCGCAGCCACACGCAGGACGGCTGCTCGTGGTGGAGCACGTAGGGCTGTCCGATCCCGTGGACGACGGCCTCGCACTCCTTGACGGTGTCAAGCACGCGAGCCCCGATGAAGACCCATTTCGGCATGGCCACGGGGTGCTCACCGGACGTTTCACGACCTGCGGTCCCTTCATCCGGGTCATCCCGTTGCAGGTTCTTCTGCTCGACGTACGTGGGGGTGCATCTGCTCACGCCTTGCCTCCTCGATGCCTGGCCGATGAAGCGGTGAGCCTCTAGTCCACTGCTAGTTGGGGCGTTTCCGGTGCCGCGGAGGCGGACGTTTGGGCGGACGTTTTCGTCCGCCACCACGGCCCGCTCGTTACGGTGGGAGGACCAACCGCAGCCGCAAGGGGAAGCGCATGGTGGGCATCGGTGGCAACAGGCCGGCGCAGTTACGGCAGTCCGCGGGGTACACGCAGCAGGCGTTCGTCAAAGCGTTCAGACACGAAGCCCTGCGTCTCGACACTGATGCATCGTTGAGCGTTCGGCAGCTGCGCCGCTGGGAATGCGAGACCCCTCCGCCTCTGCCCCACCCGAGTCAACAGACCGTCCTGGAAGCAATGTTCGGGGTCCCCCTCTACGAGATGGGGTTCGATGTTCCAGACCATCGCCTGTCCGTGTCCGCGCCGATCGGCGATCCTGAAGGGGTGAATCGGAGGACGTTCGTCGCCGACGCCGGTGTGCTTGCCGCAACGGCTCTGGTGTCTGCTCGGTCAGGACCTCGGATCGGCGTCGGTGACCTCGGCCGGCTGCGCGAACGACTCGACGGTCTGTACCAGACGGACCACAGCGAGGGCAGCGTGCCGGCCATGACCGCAGCGCGCCGGATCGAGAACGAGATCACGGGAGCGCTCAGCGCGGCTTCGTACACCAGCCGCGTCGGTCGCGAGCTTCAGACGATGCTGGCCGAGCTGCACGGGCACCGAGCTTGGTACGGCTACGACGGTGGGCGCATCGCCGAGGGGCGAGCGGCATGCATGGAAGCACTGGCAACGGCCCAGCTCGTCGACAGCCCTCTCCTTCAAGTCTCCGTCCTGGAAACGCTCGTGCTGCTCGCCATCAGGGCCGACCGGGCATGGGAAGCCGCGAGCGCGGTCGAGAATGCCTACCGCCTCGCCCAACGCGCCGGCGCCGGGCACACCGTGCACCTCGTGATCGCACTGCGTGCCGCCAACGTGGCCACCCATGTGGGAGACCTGTCCGGAGCGCGTCGGGCCTTGAGCCGCGCCGTCAGTCACCAGGGCCGAGTCGATGCGGACACCGCGGTACCCAACTGGGCCCAGTTCGTCGGACCGTTCGAGGTGGACTACGCCACGGCAGACATGTATGTACGAGCGGAGCAGCCCAAGCGCGCCGTTCCCTTTCTGCGTGCTGCGGTGACCGGTATCGGTGGTGACCTGCTCCGCAACAGCGCCTCGTACCGCGTGAAACTCGCGGGTGTACTCCTTGAGGCGGGGGAAGCCGAGGAGGCATGTGCCGAGATGACCACCGCACTTCAGGCGTGCGGAGGGATCTCGTCGCCGCGTTTGCTGGACAAGATCCGGAAGTTCCAGCGCGCCGTCGCCGCAATCGACACGGCGGTCGCCCGCGAGTGTGGCGACCGCATCCGCGAGACCGTCTGAGGGGCGCCATATGACCCAACCCGAAGGCACCACCGTCGCATGCATGGACGGCCCGGCTGCGGAGAAGGCCGAAGGTGACTTCACGGTCGTCTACGCCGAGGTATTCGCCGAGCCGCCCTACTGCGAGACTGACGACGACGTCGTGGCCACCTTCCGGCGTTTCCGCTCCCGGACACGGAGACGCGCCTTCCGGGCTGCCCTGGCCCGCACACCCGACGGCACACCCGTCGGCATGGCCTACGGCTGCCCCCTCGGGCCGAAGACAGGCTGGTGGGACTCGCTCACCGAGCCCGTGCCCGACGAGATGCGTCGCGAGGACGGCCACCGCACCTTCGGCCTGATGGAGCTGGCCGTGCGCCTGCCATGGCGCGGACACGGCATCGCCCGCCGACTGCACGAGACGCTCCTCCACGGCATCGAAGCCGAGCGAGTGGTACTCAACGTCCATCCGGTGAATGAGGCAGCACAAGCGGCATACCGATCGTGGGGCTACCGCAAAGTCGGTGACGCTCGCCCGTGGGCCGGTGCCGATCTCCACGACGTCATGGTCCTCGTCTTGCCCCACCCGCCGGCGTAGGCCGGTGCCGCACCACACAGCACCCGCAGCAGATACGCCCCCGGCCCGCCGCTCACCGCGACGAGCCGGGGGCGTCGTGTGCCCTGCCTATGCAGCACAGGGCGCAACGAGGGCACAAGGACCCGGAAGATCCCGAAAAACGACGGCAATCACTACGCGTAGTTTTCCCAGGTCAGAACCCACATCTGAGTATCCCCGCAGCCCACAAGACCGAGGGCGGCACCTCCGCACAGGTGCCGCCCTCGTTGCGGTGCCGGAGCCGGCGGGCGGGCGTGAGGGTGAAGGTGCCCGGCCGCCGTCTCCGGTGGTGTGTGGGGCGGGTGCCCCGTCGGGTCAGCGGCTGTCGCTGCCCTTGGCCTCCGCCGCCGCGCGGCCCGCCTCCAGCCGGGCGACCGGGATGCGGAACGGCGAGCAGGAGACGTAGTCGAGTCCGACCTCGTGGAAGAAGTGGACCGACTCCGGGTCGCCGCCGTGCTCCCCGCAGACCCCGAGTTTGAGGTCGGGGCGGGTGGCGCGGCCGGCCGCCGCTGCGTTGCGGACCAGCGAGCCCACGCCGTCCTTGTCGATGGTCTCGAAGGGGCTGACGCCGAAGATGCCCTTCTCCAGGTACGCGGTGAAGAAGCTGGCCTCCACGTCGTCGCGGGAGAAGCCCCAGACGGTCTGCGTGAGGTCGTTGGTGCCGAAGGAGAAGAAGTCGGCGGACTCGGCGATCTGGCCGGCCGTCAGCGCGGCGCGGGGCAGCTCGATCATCGTGCCGAGGGTGAGCCTGAGGCTGACGCCGTAGCGCTTCTCGACCTCGGCGATGACCTGTTCGGCCTCCTCGCGGACGATCTCCAGCTCCTGGACGGTGCCCACCAGCGGGATCATGATCTCGGCGCGCGGGTCGCCCTTGGCGTTCCGGCGCTCGGCGGCGGCCTCGGCGATGGCCCGTACCTGCATGGCGAACAGGCCGGGGATGACCAGGCCGAGGCGGACGCCGCGCAGACCCAGCATCGGGTTCTGCTCGTGCAGCTTGTGCACGGCCTGGAGGAGCCGGAGGTCGTTCTCGTGCGGCTCCTTGCGGGCCTCGGCGAGCGCGACCCGGACCGAGAGGTCCGTGATGTCGGGCAGGAACTCGTGCAGCGGCGGGTCCAGGAGGCGGACGGTCACCGGCAGGCCGTCCATCGCCTCGAACAGCTCGATGAAGTCGGCCTTCTGGAGCGGCAGCAGCTCGGCGAGGGCGGCGTCCTTGTCGGCGTCGGTGTCGGCGAGGATCAGGCGCTCGACCATCTCCCGGCGCTCGCCGAGGAACATGTGCTCGGTGCGGCACAGGCCGATGCCCTGGGCGCCGAACCGGCGGGCGCGGGCGGCGTCCTCGGCGTTGTCGGCATTGGCCCGTACGCGCAGCCGGCGGACCCGGTCCGCGTAGGCCATGATCCGGTGGACGGCCTGCACGAGTTCGTCGGCGTCCTCGGCGCCGGCGTGCATCCGGCCCTCGAAGTACTCGACGACCGGGGACGGCACGACCGGGACCTCACCGGCGTAGACCTTGCCGGAGGAGCCGTCGATGGAGACGACGTCGCCCTCTTCGATGACCGTGCCGTCCTGGGTGGTCAGCTTGCGGGTCTTGGTGTCGACCTCCAGCTCCTCGGCGCCGCAGACACAGGTCTTGCCCATGCCGCGGGCGACGACGGCGGCGTGCGAGGTCTTGCCGCCGCGGGAGGTGAGGATGCCCTCGGCGGCGATCATGCCGTTGAGGTCGTCGGGGTTGGTCTCGCGGCGGATCAGGATGACCTTCTCGCCGGACCGGGACCACTTGACGGCGGTGTAGGAGTCGAAGACGGCCTTGCCGACGGCGGCGCCCGGGGAGGCGGCGATGCCGCGGCCGATCAGCTCGGACTTCGCGTCCAGGTCGAAGCGGGGGAACATCAGCTGCGCGAGCTGGCCGCCGGTGACCCGCTGGAGGGCCTCGGCCTCGTCGATCAGGCCCTGGTCGACGAGCTGGGTGGCGATCCGGAAGGCGGCACCGGCGGTGCGCTTGCCGACCCGGGTCTGCAGCATCCACAGCTTGCCGCGCTCGATGGTGAACTCGATGTCGCACAGGTCCTTGTAGTGCGTTTCGAGCGTCTCCATGATCTGCATCAGCTCGTCGTAGGACGCCTTGTCGATGTTCTCCAGGTCGGCGAGCGGGACCGTGTTGCGGATACCGGCGACGACGTCCTCGCCCTGCGCGTTCTGCAGGTAGTCGCCGTAGACGCCCTGCTGGCCGCTGGCCGGGTCGCGGGTGAAGGCGACGCCGGTGCCGGAGTCGGGGCCGAGGTTGCCGAAGACCATGGAGCAGACGTTGACGGCCGTGCCGAGGTCGCCGGGGATGCGCTCCTGGCGGCGGTAGAGCTTGGCGCGGTCGGTGTTCCACGAGTCGAAGACGGCCCTTATGGCCAGGTCCATCTGCTCACGGGCGTCCTGCGGGAAGTCCCGCCCGGTCTCCTTGGCGACGATCTGCTTGAACTGCTCGACCAGCGCGCGGAGATCGGCGGCGTCCAGGTCGACGTCGACGGTGACGCCCTTGTCCCGCTTGGCCTCCTCCAGCGCCTCCTCGAAGAGTTCGCCGTCGACGCCCAGCACGGTCTTGCCGAACATCTGGATGAGGCGTCGGTACGAGTCCCAGGCGAACCGCTCGTCGCCGGCCTGCGCGGCGAGGCCGGAAACCGACGCATCCGAGAGGCCGATGTTGAGGACGGTGTCCATCATGCCGGGCATCGAGAACTTCGCCCCGGAACGCACGGATACGAGCAGCGGGTCGTCGGCCTGCCCGAGCTTCTTGCCCATCTTCCGCTCAAGCGCGTCGAGGTGCTCGGAGACCTCGGCACGGAGTGCCGCGGGTTCGGTGCCGCTCTCCAGGTAGACCTTGCAGGCTTCGGTGGTGATCGTGAAGCCCGGAGGGACGGGAAGTCCCAGGTTGGTCATCTCCGCAAGGTTGGCGCCCTTGCCGCCGAGGAGGTCCTTGAGGTCCTTGTTGCCCTCGGTGAAGTCGTAGACGAACTTCACGGAAGAAGACTGGCTTACGTGGGGATCTTGTGTTTCCGGCACGGGTCTGACTCCTCGCCGACGGGCTGCCCTGACGGCGAGGAACATACCCAGATCGAAGGCGTATGGGTACGTCCACTTGGTCGACATACGTGCGTAACCCGGCGTCCGCCAGTAGATCGAAAGTGATCATGGGCAATGACCATCGTTTATTTCCTGAACGGATCACTGCACCACGTAGTCGGCAGGGCGATCTACTTCTACGCAGTGCAATGGTGTTGTTGATTACTTGAACAGGCGGCGGATGGCACCCGGTGCCACCACTGCGAGAGATGGAGCCCGGCCGATTCCGCTCATCTGAGCGGACCCCCTATCAGGGGTGGCGAGAATCACGCGCTCATGTGTGAGCGGGTCCCATCATTTGGACCCGCTTCGACTCGTTGATCAAGGAATGCCTCGACCGGCATGCGCGCCCGTTGCCGTACCGCCGGAAGATCCGCACGCGATTCGGCCATCCGCCGCTCCGGGGCGGCCCCGGTGCCGGTCGTGACCGCGCCGCCTCCCCGCCCCGCGCCACCGCGGGGCCGCGCCGTCCCCGGCGGGCGCCGCGGACGGCGCCGGTTCCGCCTCGGTCCGGGCGTTTCGGCGTGCCGTCGGCCCAGAAGCGTGGGCACCGGTATCAGGCCATAGTTCCCGGGTGGCGAGAACCGCACCTCGGCGTCCCGGGTCGTATACCGCTGCACGGGAGCGCGTTGCCGTCACTCCCCTCCCAAGGTGGCGGCGTATCCCGGGAACCGGGCGCGCCTGCCGGGCGGAATGCTCGGTGCGGGAAGTCCGCTCATCGGTGGTCCCGTTCATCGGTGGTCGCGCTCATTGCCGGTCTCGCTCGTGGCGGCGGTGGTCGCGACCGGCGCATTCCGGTACCGGGAAGCCCGTGATCCTGGTAGCGGCGGTATCTGGCACCGTCCGGCGGGCGTCCCGCATGATGAACCGGTGTCAGCGATCACCCGTTCCGCATCCGCCGCTGCCGCCCGGCGCGGGGAACTCGCCGCGTTCCTGCGGCTCCGCCGGGAGCGCATCACCCCCCAGGACGTGGGCCTGCCCGGCGGCCCGCGGCGGCGCACGCCGGGCCTGCGCCGGGAGGAGGTCGCCGAGCGTGCGGGCGTCGGCGTGGCCTGGTACACCTGGCTGGAACAGGGGCGGGCGATCAACCCCAGCATCCAGGTGCTGGACGCCATCGCCGGTGCGCTGCTGCTCGGCCCGGCGGAGCGCGCACATCTGCACCGGCTCGCGGACGTCCCCGGCGCCGCCGCCCCCGAATCCCCCGCCGAGGAGATTCCGGTTCCGCCCGGGGCGCGGGCGGTGCAGACCATTCTGGATTCGCTGAACCCGCTGCCGGCGGGCCTGGTCGGCGCCCGCTACGACGTATTGGCCTTCAACGACGCCTATGCCGCGCTCGATCCCCGGATCGAGCTGCTGCCGCCGCCGGAACGGAATGTGCTGTGGCGGCTTTTCACCGCGGACGAGGAATCCCAGCCGCTGGTCGACTGGGAGCGCGAGGTCTCCTTCATGGTGGGCCGGTTGCGCGGCGCGTTCGGCCGCCGCATGCACGATCCGCGGTGGCGGGCGTATATCCGTGAACTCTCCGCGGCCAGCCCGCTGTTCGCGGAGATGTGGGCCCGGCACGACGTCCTGCCGCCGGCCAGCCACCGCAAGGCGTTCCGTACGGTCGACGGCCGCGAGGTGACGATCATCGCGACGGGTTTCACCACGATCGAGGCGCCCACCGCCACTCTGTGGGTCTATACGCCGGACGGCCCGGACGCACAGCGGGTGCTGGGTGAACTGCTCGCCCGCTACCGGGAGTTGGGGGCGGCCGGGCTGGTGGCCGCGGGCACGGCCGACCGGGAGGCCGACTGAGCACCGGGCCGTACGCCCGCCTCGCCGGGGGCGGCCGGGGCCCTTCCGGCCCTGACCCGCCGGACGGGCGCTACGCCTTCGCCCGGCGCCCGCTCCTGCGCGGTGCCGGGTCCGCCCCGTCCAGCAGTTCCAGCCGCCGCTCCGCGCCCCGGGTCTCCACCTGGGTGACGATCCGCCGCAGCAGCTCCGCCAGGGTCAGCGCCTCGTCGTCGGTCAGCCCCTCGGTGACGAAGGCCTCCTCGGCGTGGAACTCCGGGAAGGTCCGGGCCATCAGCGCCTCGCCCTCGGGCGTGAGGGAGAGCAGCGCGAGCCGGCCGTCCGTGGGGTGGGGGGTGCGTGCCATCAGGCCGCGGGACTGGAGGGTGCGGGCGACGCCGGTGAGGGTGCCCTTGGAGATGCCGGCCTCCTCGGCGACCCGGCGGGTCTCCCACGCACCGCGGACCCACACCACCCACAGCACCACGAACGAGGTCCAGGTCAGCTCGGCGCCGCGCAGCACCGAGTTCTCGAAGTGCTGCCGTACGGACGCCGCGGCGCGGTAGAGGCCCGCGACGGCGGCCATCCGCTCCTGCCGGACGGGGGTGTCGCCGAGCCTGGCCCGTACCGCCTGCTCCGTGTCCGCCACGGAGCGGTGCCCACTCACCACGGCATCTCCCTCGCCTCTCCCGTACCCGGCCGCCGGACGCGCACGCCGCACGGCGGCACGTGGGCTGCACACGGTAACGGGGCCCCGACCGGACGGCCGCCGGGACATCACGCCGTACACCCGGACGGCGCCACCGCCCGGCGCCCGTGGCCGGTATCCCGCCTGCGGTCAGCCGCCGGCGGTGTCCCGGCCGACCCCACCTTCCGCCGGCCGGGCCCGGGTCGAAGGGGCACTTGTGCTCGTCGCCCGGTTCGCGCTCGCTCACCGCGAGCACGGCGCGCCGTTCCGCCTCCGCCTCGTCGAGGCGGCCCGGCCCGCGGAGCGCACCGGCCGTCCGCCGGTCAGCCTCCCGAGGTGTCCAGCTCCGCGTCCTCGCTGACGCCGGCGCAGTCGTACGGGTCGCGCAGCCAACCGTCGGGCAGCACCACGCGGTTGTTGCCGGAGGTGCGGCCGCGCGGCCCGTCGGCACCCGCCGGCCACGGCTGGTCGAGGTCCAACTCACCCAGCCCGTCCTCCAGTTCGGCGAGCGACGAGCTGATCGCCATCCGCTTGCGCATCTCCGAGCCGACCGCGAAGCCCTTCAGATACCAGGCGACGTGCTTGCGGAAGTCGATGACGCCGCGGTTCTCGTCGCCGATCCACTCGCCCAGCAGCGCGGCGTGCCGGACCATGACCGCGGCGACCTCGCGGAGGGTCGGCGCGGCGGGCGCGCCGGTGCCCTCGAAGGCGGCGACCAGATCGCCGAAGAGCCAGGGGCGGCCCAGGCAGCCGCGGCCGACGACCACGCCGTCGCAGCCGGTCCGCCGCATCATCCGCACCGCGTCGTCCGCGGACCAGATGTCGCCGTTGCCGAGCACCGGGATCTCCGGGACGTGCTCCTTGAGGCGTGCGATGGCGTCCCAGTCGGCGGTGCCGCCGTAGTGCTGGGCGGCGGTGCGGCCGTGCAGCGCGATGGCGGTCACGCCCTCGTCGACGGCGATCCGGCCGGCGTCGAGGAAGGTGATGTGGTCGTCGTCGATGCCCTTGCGCATCTTCATCGTGACGGGCAGGTCACCGGCGCCGCTGACCGCCTCGCGCAGGATGGCGCGCAGCAGGTTCCGCTTGTAGGGGAGGGCGGAGCCGCCGCCCTTGCGGGTCACCTTCGGGACCGGGCAGCCGAAATTCAGGTCGATGTGGTCGGCCAGGTCCTCCTCCGCGATCATGCGGACGGCCTTGCCGACGGTGGCCGGGTCGACGCCGTACAGCTGGATCGAGCGCGGCTGCTCGCTCGCGTCGAAGCGGATCAGCTGCATGGTCTTCTCGTTGCGCTCGACCAGCGCCCGGGTGGTGATCATCTCGCTGACGAAGAGGCCCTTGCCGCCGCTGAACTCCCGGCACAGCGTCCGGAACGGGGCGTTGGTGATCCCGGCCATGGGCGCGAGCACCACGGGGGGCTGCACCGCATGGGGGCCGATCTGCAGCGAAGTCATGGACCCCATTGTCCCGCACCCGGCGAACCGCCCCGCCGGGGACGTCCGGCCGGGATCGTTGTAGCGTTCAACCATGCCTGTCGTCAGCCGCCGTCGCCGTCTGCTGGTCCTGGCGATCTGCTGCCTGAGCCTGCTGATCGTCAGCCTCGACAGCACCATCCTGAACGTCGCGCTGCCGACGATGCAGCGCGAGCTGGGTGCCTCGGTCTCCGGGATGCAGTGGACGATCGACGCCTACACCCTGGTCCTGGCGTCGCTGCTGATGCTGTCCGGCTCGACGGCGGACCGCCTCGGCCGCCGCCGGATCTTCACCGTCGGGCTGGTGGTCTTCGCGATCGGCTCGCTGCTGTGCAGCCTGGCGCCCGGACTGGAATGGCTGGTGGTCTTCCGGATGGTGCAGGCGGTCGGCGGGTCGATGCTCAACCCCGTCGCCATGTCGATCATCACCAACACCTTCACCGACCCCCGGGAGCGGGCCCGCGCCATCGGGGTGTGGGGCGGCGTGGTCGGCATCAGCATGGCGGCCGGGCCGGTGATCGGCGGGCTGCTGGTGCAGAACGTCGGCTGGCGGTCGATCTTCTGGATCAACGTCCCGATCGGCGCCCTGGCGCTGTTCCTCACCCTGCGGTACGTCCCGGAGTCCCGCGCCCCCAGGCCCCGCCGGGTCGACGCGGTGGGCCAGCTGCTGGTGATCGCGCTGCTCGGCTCCCTGACGTACGCGATCATCCAGGCTCCGGAGACCGGCTGGACCTCCCCGGAGATCCTCTCGTTCGTGCTGGTGGCCGCGGCCTCCCTCGCGGCCCTCGTCGGCTACGAGCGCCGCCGCCGCGAACCCCTCATCGACCTGCGGTTCTTCCACAGCGTCCCGTTCGCCGGCGCCACCGTCACAGCCGTCTGCGCCTTCGCCGCGCTCGGCGGCTTCCTCTTCGTCAACACCCTCTACCTCCAGAACATCCGCGGCCTGTCCGCCCTGGAAGCCGGCCTCTACATGCTCCCCATGGCCGGGATGACCCTGGTCTTCGCCCCGCTCTCCGGACGCCTGGTCGCCGGCCGCGGCGCCCGGCTGCCGCTGCTGCTGGCCGGTACGGCGATGGCCGCCAGCGGCCTGCTCTTCGCCGCCTTCGACGCCCCGTCGACCAGCGCCCTGCTGCTCACCGGCTACGTCCTCTTCGGCATCGGATTCGGCCTGGTCAACGCCCCGATCACGAACACCGCGGTGTCCGGTATGCCGCGCGCGCAGGCCGGCGTGGCGGCGGCGGTGGCCTCCACCAGCCGGCAGGTCGGGCAGTCGCTGGGCGTCGCGGTGATCGGCGCCGTCCTGGCCGGCGGGGCGCATCTCGGCGCCACCCCCGCCGCCTTCCTCGCCGCCGGCCGCCCCGTCTGGTGGATCATCACCGGCTGCGGCGCCGCGATCCTCCTCCTCGGCGCCCTGACCACCGGCCGCTGGGCACGCGCCACCGCCCGGCGCACCGCGGCGCTCTTCGAGAACGGGACGGCCCGCGGGCACAGCCGGGCGGGCGCGGAGTCCTGACCCGCGGCCGGGCGCGCTCACCCCTGGGCGAGCGCCAGCCTCTCCAACCGCTCCAGCCGCTCCCGCGACACCTCGTCGACCGGGGCGTACACCAGCACCTTCGGCCCGGGATTCGGCCCCGTCCACAGATTCGTCCCGGTCAGCTGGAGCACGCCGACCTCCGGGTGCCGGAAGACCTTGAGGGCGCTCGCCTGGCGCTCGACCTCGTGCTGCGCCCAGATCTCCCGGAACTCCGGCGACGCCTCGGTCAGCCTCGTCACCAGCGCCTTCCACGCGGGCTCCGCGACGTGCTCGGCCATCGAGGCGCGGAACTTGGCGGTCATCGTCCGGATCGTCGCCTCCCGGTCGACGAGCGCGGCCCGCCACCCGGGGTGGGTGAACGCCAGCCACATGCAGTTGCGGTCCTCCTCGGGCAGCGCGTCGAGGTCGCACATCAGCTGCCCGTACGTGCGGTTGTAGGCGAGGATGTCGAACCGGCTGTTCTGCACCACCGCGGGGAACGGCGCGAGTTGGTGCAGGATCTGCCGCAGCGCCAGCGGCACGCCCGTGCACTCCTTGCCCGGCAGCGGGTCGATCGCCCCGGCGAGCGCGAAGAGGTGGCTGCGCTCGGCGCGGTCCAGCAGCAGCGCGCGGGCCACCGCGTCCAGCACCTGCGGCGAGACGTGGATGTCCCGGCCCTGTTCGAGCCAGGTGTACCAGGTCACGCCGACCGCGCCGAGATGCGCGACCTCCTCGCGGCGCAGCCCGGGAGTGCGGCGGCGGCTGCCGCGCGGCAGGCCGACCTGCTCGGGGGTGATCCGCTCCCGGCGGCTGCGCAGGAACGCGGCCAGCTCCGCCCGCCGGATCGCGTCGCCGGCGCGCGGGGCGCCGCCGGCCCGGGGGGCTGCGCCGGCCCCGCCACGTGTGGCACTCTGCGACCCCGCCACATCCCGGACGGCGGCCGCATCCGAGACTGTGGTCACATCCGGGACGGTTGTCACGTCCGAGACGGTGCCCGGTCCCGCCGCCGCTGCCACATCCGTCGCATCCAGACTCATGCGTCCAGCCTGCCGCAGAGCCCAGACAGTTGCCAGGTAGTGCTGATACCAGGATAACGACACTCTGGTACCCGTCTGAGCCGACCACGATCATCGACTGCGTGACCGAAACCCAGATACAGAGCACCACCCCGGCGGCGCCCACCACCACCGCCCGGCACAGTTCGGCGGCGACCCCGCTGCTCACCCCCCTGGGCCTGCTGACCGTCCTCCTGGGCGCGGCCCTCCCGATGATCGACTTCTTTATCGTCAACGTGGCCCTGCCGACCATCGACCACGACCTGCGGGCGGGTCCCGCGCTGCTGGAAATGGTGGTCGCCGGCTACGGGGTCGCCTACGCCACGATGCTCGTCCTCGGCGGACGGATCGGCGACATCGCCGGCCGGCGTCGACTGTTCCTCTGGGGCCTTGCCACCTTCGGTCTCACCTCACTCGCCTGCGGACTGGCCCCCGACGCCTGGACGTTGGTGATCGCCCGGGTCGCCCAGGGCGCGGCCGCCGCCCTGCTGCTGCCGCAGGTACTGGCCACCATCCAGGCCACCACCACCGGCAAGCGGCGCGCCAAGGCCGTCAGCCTCTACGGCGGCACGGCCGGCGTCTCCAGCGCCCTCGGCCAGGTGCTCGGCGGGCTGCTGGTCTCGGTCGACCTGGCCGGCACCGGCTGGCGCGCGGTGTTCCTGGTGAACGTCCCGATCGCCGTGGTGGCCTGGCTGCTGGCGGCCCGCACGGTCCCCGAGACCCGGTCCCCGCACCCCACCCGCGTCGACGGCCCCGGCACCGCGCTGCTCGCCACCTCCCTGATCGCCCTGCTGCTGCCGCTCACCGAGGGCCGCGCCGCCGGCTGGCCCGTGTGGTCCTGGCTGCTGCTGGCGGTCTTCCCGTTCTCGGCCGCCGCGTTCATCGCCGTCGAGCGCCGTGCCGAGCGGACCGGCCGCACCCCCCTCGTACCGCCGTCCCTTCTCCGCATCCCCTCCGTCCACAGCGGCCTGTCCATGATGATCCCGTTCTCCGTCGGCTTCGGCGGCTTCATGTTCGTGGTGGCGGTGGCCCTCCAGACCGGCCTGCGCTACGGCCCGCTCGCCGCCGGCGTCTCGCTCGCCCCACTCTGCCTCGCCTACTTCCTCGCCTCGCTGGCCGGCCCGCGGCTGGTTCAGCGCTTCGGCCGGCGAGTGGTGATCACCGGCTCACTGCTCCAGAGCGCCGGGCTGCTCGCCCTGGCCCTGACCGTCCACGCCGACTGGCCGCACATCCCGGTCATGGAACTGGCTCCGAGCATGACGGTGCTGGGCTTCGGGCAGGGCCTGCTGCTGCCGGTCCTGATGCGGATCGTGCTGAGCGAACTGCCGGTGGCGCAGGCGGGCGTGGGCGGCGGCGTCATGGTCACCACGCAGCAGTCCGGTCTCGCCCTCGGCGTGGCCACGCTGGGCACCCTCTTCCTCGCCCTGCTCCCCGCCGCCGGCATCCGCGACGCCCTGCTCGCCGCCGTACTGGCCCAGCTCCTGATCGTCCTCGGCACGACCCTGCTCGGCCTCCGCCTCCCCCGCACCCTGCACTGAGGCCCGCACCGCCCCCTCCCCACGGCCCCCTCCCCACGGCCCGCTCCCCCACCCCTCCCCCACCACCCCCCACCCTCACGGCTGACAAATATTGAAATCTGTCAGCCGTCATGTCATGGTTGAGGCACGGCTGAACCAGCCACCCGCCATCCCTCCCCCCAGGAGCACGCCGTGCAGACCCGCACCCTCGGCACCACCGGCCCGCAGACCTCCGCCCTCGGCCTCGGCTGCATGGGCATGTCCGCCCTCTACGGCGACAGCGACCGCGCCGAATCCCTCGCCACCATCCACGCCGCCCTCGACGCCGGCATCACCCTCCTCGACACCGGCGACTTCTACGGCATGGGCCACAACGAACTCCTCATCAACGAAGCCCTGCGGACGGCCCCCGCCGCCGCCCGCGAAAAGGCCCTGACCAGCGTCAAGTTCGGCGCCCTGCGCACCGTCGAGGGCGGCTTCAGCGGCTATGACGGCCGACCCGCCGCGGTGAAGAACTTCGCCGCGTACTCCCTCCAGCGCCTGGGCACCGACCACATCGACATCTACCGGATCGCCCGTGTCGACCCCGAGGTCCCGATCGAGGAGACCATCGGCGCCATCGCCGAGCTGGTCCAGGCCGGCCACGTCCGCCACATCGGCCTCTCCGAGGTGGGCGCGGACACTCTGCGCCGGGCCGCCGCCGTCGCCCCGATCGCCGACCTCCAGATCGAGTACTCCCTCCTCTCCCGCGGCATCGAGGACGCGATCCTCCCCACCGCCCGCGAACTGGGCATCGGCATCACCGCCTACGGAGTGCTCTCCCGCGGCCTGATCAGCGGCCACTTCACCCGTGACCGCAAGCTCGCCGCCAATGACTTCCGCGGGATGTCGCCGCGCTTCCAGGGCGACAACCTGGATCGCAACCTCGACCTGGTGGACGCACTCCGCAAGATCGCCGACCAGAAGGGCGTCTCGGTCGCCCAGACCGCCATCGCCTGGGTCCTCTCCCGCGGCGAGGACATCGTCCCCCTGGTCGGCGCCCGCCGCCGCGACCGCCTCACCGAGGCCCTCGGCGCCCTGGACGTCACCCTGGACACCGGTGATCTGACCGCCATCGAGCAGGCCATCCCCGCCGGCGCCGCAGCCGGCGACCGCTACCCGGCAGCCCAGATGGCCCACTTGGACAGCGAACACTGACCGCGGGCGGAGCGACATCGAGAGGCGGACGACGAACGCCACCCTGCCGGGCACCCGGCCCGCGGCGAGCGGAAAACCACGGGGCAACGCCAACGCATCCGCCGACAGTTCGCCACTCACGCCCCGCCGACCGCCTGCCACTCACGGTCCCACCGGCAAGGCATCAGCTGCCGACGGCCACGCCCGGCAAACGAGCCGCCTGCCGACGGCCGCGGTGGCCGTCGGTGGCCGTCGGTGGCCGTCGGTGGCCGTCGGTGGCCGTCGGTGGCCGTCGGTGACAGCCGGACAGCCGGTGGCTCCGCAAGCGACGCACCTGCCGACTCTCGATGGCCCGCCCGAAGCGCGGAACGGGGAGTCCCGCCCGGAGTCCGTACCTTGGGCCTCCGCGGCCGGGGGGCGCGCTCTGAGCCTCCGACGGTCGGGGTTCGTGCTCCGGCACTCCGCGGCCGGGGGGGCGGACGCGGGGCTCGGGCCGAGGGGGTGGACGCGGGGCGCGGGGCCGGAGTTCAAACCCGGGCTCCGTGGCTGGAGTTCGAGTTCGTCCCTTGGGGCTCCATGACCGAGGTTCGAGCCGGGACTCCGCGGCCGGAGTTCATGCCTTGGGGCTCCGTGACCGGGATTCGAGCCCGGCGCGCTCCGAGGCCGGAGTTCGAGCCCGGGGGGCCGTGCCTGGGAATCGGGCCCGCCGCGCTCCGGGGCCGGACTTCGAGCCGGGGGGCCGTGGCTGGTGTTCGTTGGCTGGTGTTCGTTAGCTGGTGTTCCTGCCGGGGCACACGCGGGCTCGTGCCAGGGCGCACGCGAGCTCGTGCCGAGGCGCACACGGGCTCACGCCCAGGCGCACGCGAGCCCGTGTGCCGACGCATACGCGAGGGGGAGGGGTGGGGGGGGGGAGGGGGAGGCCCCCGGGAAGAGAGCATCACGGGTACCGTCCGTAGAGAACCAAGACGAACCCCAGGTCGGGCACCAGCCAGCTGCCCACCACTGGACACCGCCGGGTTGCCCACCACTGGACACCTGCCGGGTTGCCCACCACCGGGCGCCCGCGGTTACCCGTCGATGTCTCCGCCGCCACCGCCCCTTCCACCCCGCCACCACCCCTTCCGCCCCCTCCCCTCCCCGAAAGGCCGGCCCGTTTCATGCCCCCCGAGACGTTGACCCCCGAGCGCATCCTCGAAGCCACCGAGGAGGTGCTGCGCCGTTACGGCCCGGCCAAGGCCACCGTGGTCGACGTCGCGCGCGCCCTGGGCGTCAGTCACGGCAGCGTCTACCGCCACTTCCGTACGAAGACGGCGCTGCGGGAGGCCGTCACGGCGCGCTGGCTGGACCGTACGAGCGAGCAGCTCGCGACCATCGTCAGGGACGAGGGCCCGGCCGACGACCGGCTGCGCCGCTGGCTCGCGACCCTCTTCGAGGCGAAGCGCCACAAGGCCGGCGACGACCCCGAACTCTTCGCCACGTACATGACGTTGATCGGCGAGAGCGGCGGTGTCGTCGACCGCCATGTCACCGACCTCGAATCCCAGCTCGCCACGATCATCGAGGCCGGCGTCGCCGAGGGCGCCTTCCGCGCCCCCTCCCCCACCACCACCGCTCACGCCGTCTTCGCCGCCACCGGCCGTTTCCACGACCCGTGTTACGCCGCGGAGTGGTCCCGCCCGGAGATCACCGCCGACTTCGAGGCGGTCCGCGACCTGGTGATGCGGGGGCTGCAGGGCTAGGGCCTCCCGGCTCTGACCCACCGGACAGGCCCGAGGTCCCGCCCGCCCCCGACCGACCTACGGGACGGCCCCCAGGCCCCGCTCGTCCCCGATCCACCCGACCGGCGCCAGGCCCCAGGCCCCAGGCCCCAGGCCCCACCCGAGCCCAACCCACCGAACCGGCGCCAGGCCCCACCCCAAAGGACAGACCCCAGGCGGGTCAGGGGCCCCGTCCGTAGAGCCGCGCGCAGCGAAGCGCCGGCCGTCCCCGGGAAGTTGCGGGGGCGGCCGGCGCTCTGCCGTTGCCGGGGGGGGCGGCGGGTCAGCAGCCGAGGAGGCGGCCGCCCAGGTAGGACTGGATCTGGTCGAGGCTGACGCGCTCCTGCTTCATCGTGTCGCGCTCGCGCACCGTGACGGCGTTGTCGTCGAGGGTGTCGAAGTCGACGGTGACGCAGAACGGGGTGCCGATCTCGTCCTGGCGGCGGTAGCGGCGGCCGATGGCGCCCGCGTCGTCGAACTCGATGTTCCAGTTCTTACGCAGGTCCGCGGCCAGGCCCTTGGCCTTCGGGGAGAGCTGCGGGTTGCGGGACAGCGGCAGGACCGCGGCCTTGACCGGGGCCAGTCGCGGGTCGAGGCGCATGACCGTGCGCTTCTCCATCTTGCCCTTGGCGTTGGGGGCCTCGTCCTCGACGTAGGCGTCGAGGAGGAAGGCGAGCATCGCGCGGCCGACACCGGCCGCGGGCTCGATGACGTACGGGGTCCAGCGCTCGCCGGCTTCCTGGTCGAAGTAGGAGAGGTCCTGGCCGGACGCCTTGGAGTGCGAGGAGAGGTCGTAGTCGGTGCGGTTGGCGACGCCCTCCAGCTCGCCCCACTCCGAGCCGCCGAACTGGAAGCGGTACTCGATGTCAGCGGTGCGCTTGGAGTAGTGCGAGAGCTTCTCGGCGGGGTGCTCGTACCAGCGGATGTTCTCCTCGCGGATGCCGAGGTCGCGGTACCAGTTCCAGCGCTGCTCCATCCAGTACTCGTGCCACTGCTCGTCCTCGCCCGGCTTGACGAAGAACTCCATCTCCATCTGCTCGAACTCGCGGGTGCGGAAGATGAAGTTGCCCGGAGTGATCTCGTTCCGGAAGGACTTGCCCATCTGCGCGATGCCGAACGGCGGCTTCTTGCGCGAGGTCTGCTGCACCTGGGCGAAGTTGGTGAAGATGCCCTGCGCGGTCTCGGGGCGCAGGTAGGCGACCGAGGCGGTGTCCTGGGAGGGGCCGAGGTGGGTGGAGAGCAGGCCGGAGAACTGCTTGGGCTCGGTGAAGCCGCCCTTGTTGCCGCAGTGCGGGCAGTTGATGTCGGCGAGGCCGTTCTCGGGCAGCCGGCCGTGCTTCTCCTCGTACGCCTCTTCCAGGTGGTCGGCGCGGAAGCGCTTGTGGCAGGAGGTGCACTCGGTGAGCGGGTCGGTGAAGGTGGCGACGTGGCCGGACGCCTGCCATACCTCGGGGGCCAGGATCACCGACGAGTCGATACCGACGACGTCCTCGCGCGAGGTGACCATGGCGCGCCACCACTGGCGCTTGAGGTTCTCCTTGAGCTCGACGCCGAGGGGGCCGTAGTCCCAGGCAGCACGGGAGCCGCCGTAGATCTCACTGCAGGGGTAGACGAAGCCACGGCGCTTGCTCAGGCTGACGATGGTATCGATCTTGTCGGCGGCCACGGTGCTCTCTTCATTACGACGACGAACAATGGACAGGACGGCGCGTAGCGCCTCGACGAGGGGGGTTGCTCGGGAGACGGGTGGGCGAATAGTTCAGGGTACCGGCGGCCGTACCCTCCGGATCAAATCGGTTCCGGCCGCTTCCTCGGGGCACTGTGACCTGCTTCGCACTTTGTTGACAATCATTTCCATGTTTGTTGAAAATGAGTGTCATGAACGTACGCCCGAACATATCCACCGCAGCCATAGCCGGAGCCGCGGTTCTCGGCCTGCTGAGCCTCACCGCCTGCTCCGCCGCCGGCACCGGCCGCTCCGGCGACGGCAAGCTGAAGGTGACGGCGTCGTTCTATCCGATGCAGTTCCTCGCCGAGCAGATCGGCGGCTCCCACGTCGAGGTGTCCAACCTCACCAAGCCGGGCGTCGAGCCGCACGACCTGGAGCTCACCCCGAAGCAGACCGCGCAGCTCGGTGAGTCCGGCGCGATCGTCTACCTCAAGGGCCTGCAGCCCGCCGTGGACGACGCGATCAAGCAGTCCGGCGTCAAGAACGTCGCCGACGCGGCCTCCCTCACCTCGCTCGAAACGCACGGCACCGAGGTCGACGGCCACCACCACTCCACCGGCGACAACCACTCGCACTCCGAGTCCGAGCCGGGCCGGGACCCGCACGTCTGGCTGGACCCGGTGAAGTACGCCGAGGTCGCCAAGGGCGTGGGCCGGACGCTCGCCCAGGCCGACCCGAAGAACAGGGCCGACTACCAGAAGAACACCGACGCCCTGGTCAAGAAGCTGGACGGGCTGGACAAGGAGTTCCGGGACGGGCTGAAGAACCGGGCCTCGGACACGTTCATCACCACCCACGCGGCGTTCGGCTACCTCGCCGAGCGGTACGGCCTGACCGAGGAGGCGATCAGCGGCCTGGACCCGGAGTCCGAGCCCAGCGCCAACCGCATCAAGGACCTGCACACCCTCGCCGCGCAGCACCATGTCTCGACGGTCTTCTTCGAGACCATCGCCAACCCGGCCACCGCCGAGGCCCTGGCCGGGGACCTGCACCTGAAGACCGATGTCCTCGACCCGCTGGAGGGGATCACCCCCAAGTCCCGCGGCAAGGACTACTTCGGCATCCAGCGCGCCAACCTCGCCGCGCTGGAGCAGGCGCTCGGCGGCAAGTGACCGCGCAGCGGCGGCCCGGCATGCCGCCGGGCGCGTTTCGGACGTACCGCACGACGGAGGTCGGCACATGAAGGACAGGGACCAGCCCGCCATAGGGGACGCGCCCGTCATGGAGGGCGAGCCCGTCATAGCCCTGCGCGGCGCCACCGCTTCGCTCGGCGCCCGGCCCGTGCTGCGCGGGGTCGATCTCACCGTGCGCCCGGGCGAGGTCGTGGCGCTGCTCGGCGCCAACGGCTCCGGCAAGTCGACGGCCGTACGGTCGGTGATCGGCCAGGTTCCGCTGACCGGCGGTGAACTGTCGCTGTTCGGGACGCCGTTCCGGCGCTTCGGGGACTGGGCCCGGATCGGGTACGTGCCGCAGCGCACGACCGCGGCGGGCGGGGTTCCGGCCACCGTCCGCGAGGTGGTCACGGCCGGCCGGCTGGCCCGTACGAAGCTGGGCATCCTGCGCCGGGCCGACCGGGCCGCGGTGCATCGCGCCCTGGAGCTGGTCGGGATGGCGGACCGGGCCAGGGACTCCGTCAACGCGCTGTCGGGAGGACAGCACCAACGGGTGCTGATCGCCCGTGCGCTGGCCGGAGAACCGGATCTGCTGATCATGGACGAGCCGATGGCCGGGGTCGACCTGGCCAGCCAGGAGGTGCTGGCCGCCGCGCTGCGCGAGCAGGTCGCCCGGGGCACCACGGTGCTGCTCGTCCTGCACGAACTGGGGCCGCTGGAGCCGCTGATCGACCGCGCGGTGGTGCTGCGCGACGGCTGCGTGGTCCACGACGGCCCGCCGCCCCAGGCCGTCGGCCAACACGCGCTGCCCGGCCACGACCACGTCCACCCGCACGCCGACGCGTCCGCGGAACCGCTCCGAACGGGGCTGCTGAGCTGATGGAAATCCTCGACTACGCCTTTATGCAGCGGGCGCTGATCGCCGCCCTGATCGTCGGTGTCACCGCGCCCGCCATCGGTATCTACCTCGTCCAGCGCCGCCAGGCCCTGATGGGCGACGGTATCGGCCATGTCGCCCTCACCGGTGTCGGCCTCGGCTTCCTGCTGAACTCCAGCCCGGTCTGGATGGCCACCGCGGTCGCCGTCCTCGGCTCGGTGATCATGGAGTTGATCCGCTGGTACGGCAGGACCCGCGGCGATCTCGCGCTGGCCATGCTGTTCTACGGCGGCATGGCGGGCGGTGTGCTGCTGATGAACCTCTCCGACGCGGGCTCCAACGCCAATCTCGGGACGTATCTCTTCGGTTCGATCACCACCGTCTCGCCGCAGGACATGACGACGATCTGCGTGCTGGCCGCGCTGGTGCTGGCGATCACCGTCGGGCTGCGCCGCCAGTTGTTCGCGGTGTGCCTGGACGAGGAGTTCGCGCGGGTGACGGGGCTGCCGGTGCGGCTGCTGAACCTGCTGGTCGCGGTGACCGCCGCGGTCACCGTCACGGTCGCGATGCGGGTGGTCGGTCTGCTGCTGGTCAGCGCGCTGATGGTGATCCCTGTGGCGGCGGCGCAGCAGCTGAGCCGCAGTTTCGCGGTGACCTTCGCCGCGGCGGTGGCGATCGGCGTGGTGGTCACCGTCGCCGGGACGACGACCTCGTACTACGTCGACGTGCCGTCCGGCGCGACCATCGTGCTGTTCGCCATCGGGCTCTTCGTGGCGTTCACGGCGCTGGCCGCCCCGCTCGCGAGAAAACGCGCCAGAGCGGCCGCACGGGCCGCCGAGGGGTGCACTCTGGAGGTACCCGCCGGGCGGGTTCCGGCGGACGACGTGCGGGTGTGAGGCGGGTCCGCGGCGGGTGGCTCGACCCGGGCGGACGACGCGCCCGCCAGGGGTAGGGCCGGCCGGTGCGGGACAGATATGGAGGTAAGTGTCCCACCAGGGTTCCGGTCATCACCTGGCACAATGGCCCAACGCACGCGCAGGGCAAGTCCTGACGTCCTAGGGAGGCAACGGTGGCGACGAGCGCGGGATCTCCGGTACGCGGCCGGTCGACGCGGCAGCGGACCGCGGTTTCGGCCGCACTCGACGAGGTCGACGAGTTCCGCAGCGCGCAGGAGCTGCACGACATGCTCAAGCACCGGGGCGACTCGGTCGGGCTGACCACCGTCTACCGGACGCTGCAGTCCCTCGCCGACGCCGGTGAGGTCGATGTGCTGCGAACCAGCGAGGGCGAGGCCGTCTACCGCCGGTGCAGCACCGACGACCATCACCACCACCTGGTCTGCCGGGCCTGCGGCAAGGCCGTCGAGGTCGAGGGCCCCGCGGTCGAGAAGTGGGCCGACCAGATCGCCGCCGAGCACGGCTTCCGCGATGTCGCCCACACCATCGAGATCTTCGGTACGTGCGGCGAGTGCGCGGACCGCGCGGCGGCCCAGTAGCGGTAGCAGTAGCAGTAGCAGTAGCTGCGGACATACGGGAACGGCCGCCTCCGCCTGCGGGCGGGGCGGCCGTTCCGTGCTGTTCCGGCCGGGCGGCGCGGGCCGGGCCGGGACGTGCCCTTTTACGTGGCCGACTCGCCCTCGGCGATCGGCGCCGCTCCGAAGCGGCGGTCCCGCTTCGCGTACTCCAGGCAGGCGTCCCAGAGGTTCCGGCGGTCGAAGTCCGGCCAGAGAATGTCCTGGAAGACCATCTCGGCGTAGGCGCTCTGCCAGATCAGGTAGTTCGACGTCCGCTGCTCGCCGGACGGCCGGACGAAGAGGTCCACATCCGGCATGTCCGGGTAGTACATGTACTTCGCCACGGTCTTCTCGTTGACCTTGGACGGGTCCAGCTTCCCGGCCCGGACATCCGCCGCGATGGCCGCCGCGGCGTCCGCGATCTCCGCCCGACCGCCGTAATTCACGCAGAAATACAGCGTCATCGCGTCATTCTTCTTGGTCTGCTCCTGGGCGATCTGGAGTTCCTGCACCACGGACTTCCAGAGCTTCGGCATCCGCCCGACCCACCGGATGCGGATACCCAGCGCGTCCATCTCGTCACGGCGCCGCCGGATCACGTCCCGGTTGAAGTTCATCAGGAAACGGACCTCGTCCGGTGACCGCTTCCAGTTCTCCGTCGAGAAGGCGTAGAGCGAGAGGTTCTTCACGCCCATCTCGATGCAGCCCTTGAGCACGTCCAGGACGACGCCCTCGCCGACCTTGTGGCCCTCGGTGCGCGGCAGCCCGCGCTCCTTGGCCCACCGGCCGTTGCCGTCCATCACGATCGCGACATGGTTCGGGACGAGCTCGCCGGGGATCTTCGGCGGGCGCGCGCCGGACGGATGCGGCTCGGGCGTCTCGTACTCGCGCCGATTGCGGCCCAGAATCCCGCGTACTGCCATGCGCCCCAGTCTCCTCTGCAGATCGTTGACTCATTGACTCGATTGACGGCCCGCGCTACTTCTCCACGTAACGGAGGGAGCGCAGGCCCCGCTCCAGATGCCAGTGCAGATACGCCGCGACGAGGCCGCTGCCCTCCCGGACATGCCGCGCCTCACAGGCGTCCGCGGCCTCCCAGTCGCCGGTCAGCAGCGCGCCGAGAAGCCCGATGGCCTCTGAGGAGGGTACGACGCTTCCGGGCACCCGGCAGTCCCCGCAGACGACGCCGCCCGCGGCCACCGAGAAGAACCGGTTGGGGCCGGGCAGACCGCACCGCGCACAGGCGCCGAAGCTCGGCGCGTAGCCGTTGACCGCCAGCGAGCGCAGCAGGAACGCGTCCAGCACCAGGTGCGGCGCGTGCTCCCCGTTGGCGAGCGTGCGCAGCGCGCCGACCAGCAGCAGGTACTGCTGCACGGCCGGCTCGCCCTCGTGGTCGGTGAACCGCTCGGCGGTCTCCAGCATCGCCGTCCCGGCCGTGTAGCGCGCGTAGTCCGTGACGATGCCGCCGCCGTACGCGGCGATCGTCTCACTCTGCGTGCACAGCGGCAGCCCGCGCCCGACCAGTTCGCCGCCCCTCGCGTAGAACTGCACGTCGACGTGCGAGAAGGGCTCCAGCCGGGCCCCGAACTTCGACTTCGTGCGCCGTACGCCGCGCGCGACGGCCCGCACCCGGCCGTTCCCCCGCGTGAGCAGGGTGATGATCCGGTCCGCCTCGCCCAGCTTCTGGGTGCGCAGCACGATGCCGTCGTCGCGGAACAGACTCATGCGGCCATTCTCCCGCACGACGGCAGGGCGGCCGTCCCGGGTACCTCTCAGGTCAGGGCCGCTCTCCCCTGGACCGCTCCGCCAGCGCGTCGGTCAGCTGCCGGGCGACCTCCATCGAGCACCGCCCCAGTTCGACGAGCGGCGGCATGTAGCGGTGCGCGATCGAGACGGGGTCGGGGCGGAGCGACGGGAGGACGACTCCGGCCCGGGCGAGGGCCTCGCGCAGTTCCGTCGTCACGGCATCCACTTCCTTGAGGTGCTGCTGCATGATCGTCCGCCCTTTCCGTGGGGCTTTCACTGTTCGCAAGCAGAGCGTGACGCTGCGGAACTACGCTGGGCAATGGGATCGGCACTACAACTGCCGCGCAGGCAGAGGGAGTTAGCCATGGCCAATGGCTCACGCATGGCGGCATGGGAACACTGGGGCGCGGAGCTCAAGCACCGCAGGGAACTCGCCGGACTGACCCAGAACGAACTGGGGCGGCGGGTGTTCGTCTCCGGCGGCTACATCGGCCAGTTCGAGCAGGCGATCCGCAGGCCGCAGCTGGATGTGGCGATCCGGATCGACGAGGTACTGCAAACCGACGGCTTTTTCGAGCGGGCCTGGCGGAAGCTGATCGACGACAAGCGGTATCCGGACTACTTCGCGGCGGTGGCGGAGCTGGAGCGGTTGGCGACGAGGATCTGCGACTGCGAGCCCATGATCGTGCCTGGGCTGCTACAGACACCGGCATACGCACACGCACTCATCCTCGCGGGCAACCCGTTCGCGGCCGACGAGTACATCGAGGAAAAGGTCCGCACTCGGCTGGACCGAGCCGTCATCCTCAAGGACGCCTCACGGCCCCAGTATTGGGCCGTGCTCCACGAGGCCGTACTGCGGGTACCGGTGGGCGGCCCAACCGTCATGGCCGAGCAGCTGGACTACATCGCACAGGTGGCGCGCGCACGGAAGATCCTGGTGCAGGTCGTCCCGTTCGCTGCGAGCGCCTATCCACTCATGGGCAAGATGCTGACGCTCATGGAATTCGAGGACGCCCCGCCAACCGCCTATACAGAGGGCCTGTATTCGGGGAATTTGCTGGACGATCCTGCCATAGTGAAGCGCGCGCAGCAGGGCTACGATCTGCTAAGGGCCGCCGCACTGTCGCCGGAGGCGTCCCTGGCTCTGATCGAATCGGTGGCGGAGGACTACAGACAATGCGCGAGTACGACCTGAGCACCGCTCGTTGGCGCAAGAGCAGCTACAGCGATGACAAGGGCGGCAACTGCGTCGAGGTCGCTCACGACTTCCCTGGCGCCGTCAACTGGCGCAAGAGCAGCTACAGCGACCAGAACGGCGGCAGCTGCATCGAGGTCTCCGACGACCTCCCCGGCGTCGTCCCCGTCCGCGACAGCAAGGACCCCCACGGCCCCGCCCTGGTCTTCCCGGCCACCGGCTGGACCGCGTTCGTCGGCGCCGTCAAGGACGAGCGGCTCCGGACCGCCTGACCTCACCTCACCCGCACCACCCACGGCCCCGCCATCCCCGGATGGCGGGGCCGCATCACGTTACCGACCGGTCATCACCGTCGGAATGCGACCTTCCACACTTCTCCGTCGCTGCACGTCGAGGGCCCTCACACGGCGTCAGGTGGCAGGTAGCATCCGGTGATGATCGGCGGCACGGCAGCCGTGACGGCCGGCCATCATCCCCGTCAGTCCCCAAACGAGGATCCCGATGACATCCATACCCGAGGCGCTGTTGTGGTGCCTCAGCGCAGGTACGGCCGCCGCCGTGGTGCTGGCGGCGCTCTCGATCCGGGCGAGCGGACAGCGCAAGGCCCTCAGAGCGCGACTGGCCGCCGCCGAGGAGCACAGCAGCGCCACACTCCACAGCAACACGGAGCTGTCGGCCCGGCTGCGGGCCACGGAGGCCGAGATCCGGCATCTGGCCGGGGCGCGGCTGCCCGACCTGACGATGGCGCTGGCCCATCCGCATGTGCCCGTACGGGGGCTGCTGGACGGCCGGTTCGCCGGGTCGGAGACCGATGAGGCGCTGAGCGGCGTACTGGAGCAGGTCGGCGAGGCGATCACCAAGGAGCGGCAGCGGGTCGACGCGGCGGCGCAGTCGACGCTGCGGGGGGCCACGACGACGATCCAGGCACTGCTGTACCGGCTGCAGACGGCGTTGCAGGACATGCAGCACAAGTACGACGACCCGCAGATCGCGCAGGATCTGCTGGACGCGGACTTCCTCAACGAGCAGGCGCTGCGGCGGGTGCAGGCGACGGGTGTGGTGTGCGGTGCGTGGCCGGGGCTGACGCGGGAGGACTCGTATCTCGCGGAGCTGGTCGTGGGCGCCACGTCGCGGCTGCGGGGTTACGAGCGGGTGCAGATCAGCAATCAGCTGCGGGATCCGGTCGCCGTGGTGGCGCGGGCCGTCGAGCCGATCGCGATCACCGTCACCGAGCTGCTGGCGAACGCGCTGCACCACTCGCACCGGGAACTTCCGGTGACCGTCACCCTCCAGCAGGGCAACCGCGGCGCTTCGGTGATCATCGACGACTACGGCGTCGGGATGCACGATGACGAGATCAAGCACGCGATGGAGCTGCTGGCGGGGGACGACAGCCTGCTGCTGACGCAGCTGGGCGATCCGCCGCGGTCGGGTTTCGCGGCCGCCGGTCAGCTGGTGCGGCAGTACGGGTTCGGGGTGCATGTGGAGCCGTCGCCGTACGGCGGGGTGCGGGCCGTGGTCTACATCCAGGGTGATCCGCTGCTGACCGTGCTGGACGAGGCGGCGCAGCCGATGTCGGTGATGGCGCCGATGCCGCGCGCTTCCGCCGCCGGGACCGGTGCCGGGGTGCGCGACCGGTCGTCGTCGGCGGCGTCCGTGCTGCCGACCGGGGCCGCGGCTCCGGCCAGCGCCGCGGGGGTCACCGGGGGCACCGGGGACATCGGGGCCGCTGCCCGTCCTGCCACCGCGCCGTCCGCACCGTCCGCCGAAGTCCCGCAGGCCGACGGCGGGTTGCCGCGCCGGCGGCGCCGTAAGCCGCTGTCCGAGGAGCAGGCCGACCCGCACGACGACAGCACGATCAACCTGCGCTCCCCGGAGGAGACGGCGTCCCGCTGGGCGGCGCTCCAGCAAGGCACCGAGTCCGGGCGGGCCGCAGCCCAGTCAGACCCCCCTCGCCGTCCCGAAGGGAACACCGAGTCATGAACAGCCCCACCCGCCGCCGTGTCGCCGAGGACAAGTCCTGGGTGCTGGCTCCTCTGTTGGAGCTGCCGCACGTTGTCCACGCCGCCGTCATCTCCGGCGACGGCTTCATCGAGGGCGCCTCGCCGGGCCTTTCGCGGGAGGCCGCGGAGGGCGTGGCGGCGATGATGTCCGCGCTCCAGGGGGCGGGGCGCGCGGTGACCGCGGCGTTCGCCGAGAAGACCGACACCCGGCTGCGGCAGACGGTCATCGAGTCGGAGGAAGGTTTCGTCTTCGCGATTCCAGCGGGGGAGAACACCTGCCTCGCCGTCTTCGCCGGTCCGGAGGTGAACATGGGCGTCGTCGCGCACCACATGCAGATCCAGGTGACGACCCTGGGCAGCAAGGTCATGAACAGCCGCGCCCGGGACACCGGTACACCGGCATGACGCCCCGCCAGAGCGGCGGACGGCGCCTCGTACCGGCCTATCTGGCGACCGGCGGACGCGCCCAGCCGAGCCGCAACACGTTGGACCGGCTGACCGTGCTGCACGGCGTGGACATGCCGATCACCAGTGAGGTACGCCCCGAAGAGCACCGGATCCTGGAGCTGCTCCAGCCCGGGGCGCTGACTCTGGCCGAGGTGGCCGCCCATCTCCACCTGCCCGTCAGCGTGGTGAAGGTGCTGGTGGCCGACCTCGTCGATGCCGGGCGCCTGCACGCCCGAGTCCCCATACCCGAAGCCGAGCAATTCGACCGGCAGATCCTGGAGAGGGTTCTCGATGGACTCCGCTCTCTCAAGTCCTAGCACCGGTCCCGGAACCGGCGGCATGTACCTCGACGGCGACCGCCAGACGCTGGTGAAGCTGCTGGTCGCGGGCCCGTTCGGGGTCGGCAAGACCACGCTGATCCGTGCGCTCTCGGAAATCCAACCGCTGCACACCGAAGAGGTCATGACGCAGTCCGGCGCGATGGTCGACGACCTCGCCGGTGTCCGGGACAAGACCACCACCACCGTCGCCATCGACTTCGGGCGGCTGACGCTGCCCGGGGACCTGGTGCTGTACCTGTTCGGCACACCCGGGCAGAAACGCTTCCGCCCGCTGTGGCAGGACATCGCACGCGGCGCGCTGGGCGCCCTGGTCCTCGCGGACACCCGCCGGCTGGCGGACTCGTTCGAGGTGATGGACATCGTCGAGGAGGCCGGGCTGCGGTACGCGGTCGCGGTCAACACCTTCCCGGACGCCCCGCAGTACGACGTGGAAAAGCTCCGCGACGCACTCGATCTGCACCCGGACACACCGCTGGTGCTGTGCGACGCCCGCGACAAGGAGCAGTCCGTCGACGCGCTGATCGCACTCGTCCGCCATGTCCTGGACAACCTCCCCGAGGAGAACCCGAACCCGTGACTTCCCCGTACCAGCCGGGCGCCGCACCATCGCCGTCCTGCCCCGCGCAGGCCGTCCCCCCGCCGCAGGAGCAGGCGCCGCCGCCGGGCTGCCCGGCGCACGGGGCGCCGCAGCACCAGGCGCCGGCCCAGCCGGACGCGCACGCACCGGTGAAGCTGTACGGACCGGACTTCGCCGCCGACCCGCACCGCTTCTACCGGCATCTGCGCCAGTACGGGGCGCTGGCGCCGGTGGAGATCGCGCCCGACGTGACCGCGATGCTGGTGACCGACTACCGGGCCGCGCTCGACCTGCTGAACGACGACGCCACCTGGTCCAAGGACTCCCGGGAGTGGATGACCACCGTCCCGCAGGACACCCCGGTCATGCCGATGCTGATGTGGCGCCCCAACGTCTTCTACAGCGACGGGCCGGCGCACGTCCGCTACCGGGACGTCATCGTCGACAGCTTCAAGCTCGTCGAGCCGCACGAACTGCGCGCCCGCGTGCAGCATGCCGCGGACACCCTGATCCAGCGCTTCGGCGCCCGGGGCGAGGCCGACCTGATCGCCGACTACGCGCGGCTGATCCCGCTCCTGATGTTCAACAGCCTCTTCGGGCTGCCGGACTCCTACAGCGAACGGCTCATCGCGGCCATCGGGGGAATGCTGGAGGGCAATTCCCCCGAGGAGGCCGCCGCCGCCAACGAGGCGTTCACCACGTACATCATGGAGCTGGTCGGCGCGAAGAAGGGGGCGCGCGGGCCGGACCTCACGTCGTGGTTCATGGACCACCCCAACGCGCTCAACGACGAGGAACTGATCCACCAGATCATCCTCGTGATGGGCGCCGGCAACGAGCCGCTCGCCAACCTCATCGGCAACGCCCTGTCGCGGATGCTGTCCGACGACCGCTACTACAACACCCTGTCCGGCGGCGCGCTGACCGTGCACGACGCGATCAACGAGGTGCTGTGGAACGACCCGCCGCTGACCAACTACTCCGCCCACTTCCCGGTCCGCGACGTCTTCTTCCACGGCACCTGGGTGCGCGCCGGGCAGCTGGTGATGGTCTCGTACGCGGCGGCCAACAGCCAGTTCGACACCACGGAGGTGCTGGCGCCCGGCTCGGGCAGCGGCTCGCACCTGTCGTGGGCGGCGGGCCCGCACGCCTGCCCCGTGAAGCGGCACGCGCTGCTGATCGCCACCACCGCGATCGAGCGGCTGACCGCCTGGCTCTCGGACATCGAACTCGCCGTCGACCACAGTGAGCTGGAGTGGCGCAACGGGGCCTTCCACCGGGCGCTGGCCGCCCTCCCGGCCCGCTTCACCCCCATCACCCCGGACCAGGCAGGAGCCACGCCATGGCACAACAGCGAGCAGAGCGCTATGTCATCGACCCGGCCGGCACCGACATCCACGGCGAGGCAGCCCGCCTCCGCGAACTAGGCCCGGCGGCCCGGATCGAGCTGCCCGGCTCCATCCCGGCCTGGGCGATCACCGGCCACGGCCTGCTGAAGGAGCTGCTGACCGACGACCGGGTGTCCAAGGACCCCCGGGCCCACTGGCCGGAGTGGCAGCGCGAGGAGATCCGCGGCAGCTGGCTGCAGTCGTGGATCGGCGTGACGAACATGTTCACCGCGTACGGCGCCGACCACCGGCGGCTGCGCAAGCTGATCGCCCCGGCGTTCACCGCCCGCCGCACCGACGCCATGGTGCCGCGGGTGGAGCAGGTCACCCGCGCGTTACTGGACGGCCTCGCGGCGCGCCCCGCCGGCGAGGTCGTCGATCTGCGCGAGTCCTTCAACCACCCGCTGCCGATGCAGGTGATCTGCGAGCTGTTCGGCTACCCCGAGGGGCGGCCGCGGGTCGAACTGGCCCGGATCGTCGCGGAGATCATGGACACCACGGCCACGCCCGAGCAGGCGAGCGCGACCTGGGTGTCGGTCGACGCGCTGCTCGGCGACCTGGTCGCCGCCAAGCGCGCACAGCCCGCCGACGACCTGACGAGCCTGCTGGTCGCCGCGCGGGACGACGAGGGCCAGGGGATGACGGAGCGGGAGCTGCTGGACACCCTGATCCTGGTCATCGGCGCCGGCCACGAGACCACCGTCGACCTGCTCGGCAACGCGGTGTACGCGCTGCTGACCCACCCCGAGCAGCTCCGGCTGGTCCTCGACGGCACCGTCTCCTGGAACGACGTCATCGAGGAGACGCTCCGCTGGTCCCCCAGCATCGCCAGTCTCCCGCTGCGCTTCGCCGTCGCGGACATCGAGCTGCCGCACGGCGAGGTGATCCGCAAGGGCGAGGCGCTGCTCCCGATGTACGCGGCGGCGGGCCGCGACGCGGCGCAGCACGGCCCGGACGCGGCGGCCTTCGACGTCCGGCGGACGAGCCAGGAGCATCTGGCGTTCGGCCACGGCGTCCACCACTGCATCGGGGCGCCGCTGGCCCGCCTGGAGGCCCGCACCGCGCTCCCGGCCCTCTTCGACCGCTTCCCGGACATGCGACTGGCCGTGGAGCCCGGCGAGTTGGCGCCCGCGGGCGGTTTCATCGCGGGCGGGCTGCGCAGCCTGCCGGTGCGGCTGACGGCCGGCTGAGCCCGCCGCCGTTCCCGTACGCCGCCGACGGCCCCGCCACCTTCCCGGTGGCGGGGCCGTCGGCGTCTTTTCGCGGCTACCTCGGGGTGCGGGCCGCGGCGGCGAGCAGCCGGTGCACGTCGGCCGGGCGGAGCGTCAGGGCGGCGCCGACCGTGCCGAGCACCTCGCGTTCGGCGGGGGTGTAGGAGCCGTCGGCGAGGGCGATGCGGGCACCCTGGAGGAGCAGCGACTCCCGTCCGGCCGGGGCGAGATGGGGCGCCAGCGGCTCCAGCGCCTCGTGGAGCTCTATGGCCAGCGCGGTGCCGCACGGGTCGAGGCCCTGCGCTCCGCAGTGCCCGCCGGTGACCGCGTCGTAGGTGCCGGTGAGCCGGCCGCTGTCGGCGGCGAGCGCGGCGAGGAGGGTGAGCAGCTGGTCCTCGGAACAGTCGTCGAATCCGGCCGCGCGGACCGTGTCGACGGCGGTGTCGCGGACCGTGCGGGAGGACGTGCCGCCGGCCGCCAGGAGTGCCAGGGTCAGGGTGTGCACGGCGTCCCGGAGCATCGCCGAGAAGCGGACGGTGGTGGGGTGGTCGAGGGCGTCCGGCCCGAAGTGGCCCTGGCAGGCGGAGCATTCGAGGACGGGTCCGGCGGTGCCGCGGGACAGGACCGGGACCCCGAGGAGGGTGAGGCGGCGCCGGCCGGTGCGGCGGAGGTAGTTGCGGTCGCCGCCGCAGTCGGGACAGAAGAACTCGCCGTCGGCGACGGTACGCCAGGACGTGCGCACTCCCGTCACACCCAAGTTGCGCATCACGTCTGCCTCCGTAACTCCCCCGAAGCCCTGACGACATGGGGAGGTACCCCCACGGCCCCGTCGCCGTTCGGTACGTGATGTTAGCCACATTGGTGATGCGCCGTCAGTACCCCGTATCGGACAACGCCCGGACACATGGCCGGAATACGCGGGGCCCCGCCCCTTCCCGGAGGGAGGGGCGGGGCGTGGCGTGGCGTGGCCGGGGTCAGCGGCCCGCGCGGTTGACGGCGGAGACGACCGCCTTGAGCGAGGCCCGGGTGGTGTTCGCGTCGATGCCGATGCCCCACAGGACCCGGCCGTCGATCGCGCACTCGATGTACGAGGCGGCCTGCGCGGAGGCGCCCTCGCTCATGGTGTGCTCCTGGTAGTCCAGCAGCCGGGCGTCCACGCCGATGCCCTGGAGCGCGTGGAAGAACGCGGAGATCGGGCCGTTGCCGGAGCCGACCAGGACCGTCTCGGCACCGTCCACCTCGGCCTCGACGGTGAGGGTGTCGACGCCGTCCTTGTCGGTGGTGGTCTGCCCGGTCTTGACCTGGATACGGCCCCACGGGTCGTGCGGGTTGGGCAGGTACTCGTCCTGGAAGACGGACCAGATGGCGGCCGGGGTGACCTCGCCGCCCTCGGCGTCGGTCTTCTCCTGGATGATCCGGGAGAACTCGATCTGCATCCGGCGCGGCAGGTCCAGCTTGTGGTCGTTCTTCAGGACGTAGGCGATACCGCCCTTGCCGGACTGCGAGTTGACGCGGATGACCGCCTCGTAGGAGCGGCCGACGTCCTTGGGGTCGATGGGCAGGTACGGCACCGCCCACTCGATGTCGTCGACGGTCCTGCCCTGGGCCGCGGCGTCGGCCTCCATGGCGTCGAAGCCCTTCTTGATGGCGTCCTGGTGGGAGCCGGAGAAGGCGGTGTAGACCAGGTCGCCCGCGTAGGGGTGGCGCGGGTGGACCTCCATCTGGTTGCAGTACTCGCTGGTGCGGCGGATCTCGTCGATCTGCGAGAAGTCGATCTGCGGGTCGACGCCCTGGGAGAAGAGGTTCATGCCCAGGGTGACCAGGTCGACGTTGCCGGTGCGCTCGCCCTGCCCGAACAGGCAGCCCTCGATGCGGTCCGCGCCCGCCATGATGGCCAGCTCGGCGGCGGCGACGGCGGTACCGCGGTCGTTGTGCGGGTGTACCGACAGGCACACGTGCTCGCGGCGGGAGAGGTTGCGGCTCATCCACTCGAAGCGGTCGGCGTGCGTGGACGGCGTCGAACGCTCCACGGTGGCGGGCAGGTTGAGGATGATCTCGCGGCCCTCCTCGGGCTGCCAGACGTCCATCACCCCCTCGCAGACCTCCAGCGCGAAGTCCAGCTCGGTGTCGGTGAAGATCTCCGGGCTGTACTGGTAGCCGAAGGCCGTCTCGTCGCCGAGCAGCTTGTCGGCGTACTCCATCACCAGCCGGGTGCCGTCCACGGCGATCTGCTTGACCTGCTCCTTCGAGCCGCGGAAGACGACCCGGCGGAAGGTGGGCGCGGTGGCGTTGTAGAGGTGGACGGTGGCGCGCCGCGCACCGACCAGCGATTCCACGGTCCGCTCGATCAGCTCCTCGCGGGCCTGGGTCAGGACGGAGATGGTCACGTCCTCGGGGATCGCGCCCTCTTCGATGATGGAGCGGACGAAGGCGAAGTCGGTCTCACCGGACGACGGGAAGCCGACCTCGATCTCCTTGTAGCCCATGCGCACCAGCAGGTCGAACATCTCGCGCTTGCGGGCCGGCGACATCGGGTCGATCAGCGCCTGGTTGCCGTCGCGCAGGTCGGTGGAGAGCCAGCGGGGGGCCTGGGTGATGCGCCCGTCCGGCCAGGTGCGGTCGGGGATGTCCACGGCCTCGTAGGGGCGGTACTTGTGGATCGGCATCCCGGACGGCTGCTGCGTGCGGGTGGCGTTGGTGATCGGGGTGGGGCGGCCGACAGGCTGCGACATTGCGTAGGGCTCCTCGGGAGATCCGTAAGGACGGCCGACGGTCGAACGCAGCACCAGATCCCGCGGGGAGGGGGTCGGCCTACGACTACAGGCCCTCGCCGCGGCAGCTAAGGAGAAGCAGCCCGAAACGCATGATGTGCAGCACCTTAGCCGAGGTCGGTGGGATCCGGCGGACGCGTATCAGTATGCGGGACCGGATGGACGGAGCAGAGAAAATGCGACCAACCACACGTTTTCGGGAATCTCGCCCAACGGCAGTGACAGGCGGATTACACAGTGCCACCGTTTGTCCATGGACCACAACGTGACCCGGAAGCGCACCGCCCCCACCACGCCCGTCTTCTGCACGATCGTGCCGCCGCACATCCTCGGCAACCTCGCCGACTCCGACGACCCGGAGCTGCACGGACCCGCCCGCAGCACCCTGGAGCACGACGCCCGGCACCGCACCCGGCGCACCGACCTCGCCGGCCGCGCGGCCGCCCCCAAGGAGGCCCGCGCCGCCGCCGACCAGCCCCACCGCACGATCTACGACGCCGGCCACGAGCAGAACCTCCCCGGCACCGAAGTCCACGCCGAGTCCGACGGCCCCTCCAAGGACGCCTCCGTCAACCGCGCCCAGTCGGGCCTCGGCGCCACCTTCGCGTTCTACCTGAAGGCGTACGGCCGCAAGTCCATCGACGGCAAGGGCCTGCCGCTGGACGCCACCGTCCACTACGGCGTCAAGTACGACAACGCCTTCTGGGACGGCGAGCGGATGGTCTTCGGCGACGGCGACGGCCGGCTCTTCCGGGACTTCACCATCCCCGTCGACGTCATCGGCCACGAGCTGACCCACGGCGTCACCCAGTACACCGCCGCCCTCGACTACCAGGGCCAGTCCGGCGCTCTCAACGAGTCGATCTCCGATGTCTTCGGCTCGCTGATCAAGCAGTACGCGCTCGGCCAGACCGCCGACCAGGCCGACTGGCTCATCGGCGCCGACCTGCTCGCCCCGGGCGTCCACGGCAAGGCCCTGCGCTCCATGAAGGCGCCCGGGACCGCGTACGACGACCCCCAGCTGGGCAAGGACCCGCAGCCCGCGACGATGGCCGGGTACGTCACGACCACCGACGACAACGGCGGGGTGCACCTCAATTCGGGGATCCCCAACCACGCCTTCTACATCGCCGCCAGCACCCTCGGCGGCAAGGCGTGGGAGCGGGCCGGCCAGGTCTGGTACGACGTGCTCACCGGCGGCCACCTGGCCAAGAACGCCCAGTTCGCGGACTTCGCCGCGCTCACCGTCCAGGCCGCCCAGGCGCGCTACGGCGCGGGCGCGGAGCACGACGCGATGGTCAAGGCGTGGTCGGAGGTCGGGGTGACCGGGAAGAAGTAGCCCGGCGCCCGCGGGGCGGGGCGGCCGGGTGCCGTTCCCGCCCCTCGGCACGACTACCGCCGCCCCGCGGGGTAGGAGCCCGGTATGCGTATCCACATCCGGCGCACCGGCGGCTTCGCCGGCATCGAGCGCCGCGCCGAGGTCGACACCGACGGCCGCCCCGACGCCGCCGACTGGCAGGCCCTCGCCCACCGGGCCGTCGCCGACGCCCACCCCGTTCCCCCGCCCGGGGTGCCGGACGGCTTCCGCTACGAGATCACCGTCGACGGGAAGACGGTCCACTGCGCCGACCCCCACCTCACCGAGGACCAGCGGGAGCTGATCACGCGGCTACTGAACGAAGGCGCATAACGCGCACCGGCCGACCAACTCCCCTGCCCCGCCCACACCTTGACAGGCATTACCGGCGGTTACGAGGATCCCGCCCATGACCACCGTGCCGGCGTCGTCGCCCCTCCCCCGCTTCCCCGACGGCTTCCTCTGGGGAGTCGCCACCTCCGCCCCGCAGATCGAGGGCGCGGTGGACGAGGACGGGCGGGGGCGGTCCACCTGGGACGTGTTCGCGGCGCAGGCCGGGCACATCAAGGACGGGTCCGACGCCCGGGTGGCCACCGACCACTACCACCGCTACCGCGAGGACGTGGCGCTGATCGAGGAGCTGGGCGTCGGCGCGTACCGCTTCTCGGTGGCCTGGCCGCGCGTGGTGCCGGACGGCGCCGGTGCGGTCAACGGAGCCGGGCTGGACTTCTACGACCGGCTGGTGGACACCCTGCTGGCGGCCGGGATCGCGCCGGTGCCGACGCTGTTCCACTGGGACACCCCGCAGGCCCTGGAAGAAGGCGGCGGCTGGCTCGCCCGGGACACCGCCGAGCACTTCGCGGCGTACGCGGACGCGGTGGCGGCCCGGCTCGGGGACCGGGTGGAGCGCTGGATCACCCTCAACGAACCGGCCGAGCTGACCCTGCTCGGCTACGGCCTGGGCCAGCACGCACCCGGCCGCACCCTGCTCTTCGACGCACTGCCCGCCGCCCATCACCTGCTGCTCGGCCACGGCCTGGCCGTCCAGGCGCTGCGCGCCCGCGGCGCCACCGGCATCGGCATCGCCAACTCGCACGGCCCGACCTGGCCGGCGTCCGACTCCGCGGCCGACACGGCCGCCGCCGACCTCTACGACCTGCTCCTCAACCGGCTCTTCGCGGACCCGCTGCTGCTCGGCCGCTACCCGGACGACGGACTCGCGGCCCTGCTGCCGGGCCCGGTCGCCGACGACCTGACGGTGATCTCCGCACCGCTGGACTGGTACGGCATCAACTACTACCAGCCGACCCGGGTCGGCGCCCCGCACCCGGACACGGCCGGCCCCGCCGACTTCGCCGGGATCGCGCTGCCGCCCGAACTCCCCTTCTCCCCGCGGAAGATCGAAGGCTACCCGCGGACCGCCTTCGACTGGCCGGTGGTCCCCGAGGCACTCACCGAGCTGCTGCTGTCCTTCCGCGACCGGTACGGGGCGAGCCTGCCGCCGATCCTGATCACCGAGAACGGCTGCTCCTACGACGGCATCGACGACACCGAGCGGATCGCCTTCCTGGACGGGCACCTGCGGGCACTGCACCGGGCGATCGAAGCCGGCGCCGACGTCCGCGGCTACTTCGTCTGGACCCTGCTCGACAACTTCGAATGGGCCGAGGGATACGCGCAGCGGTTCGGCCTCGTCCATGTCGACGCGAGGACGCTGGCGCGGACGCGGAAGGCGTCTTTCCACTGGTTCCGCGGGGCGCTGCGCTTGGCCTGATTCCCACGTATTTGGCTTTCCCGCCGTGCGCCTGACGCGAGGCGGCTTCCCACGTCGCCTGCTGACCCACCGCGGGAGTTGTTCGCCGTTGCGCCTGCGGCGGGCGGGTCCGCTGCGCGGGGCTGTCGGGTGCGGTGGCGGTCCTGCGGGGTGGGGTGTCCGGACTGCTTCGCTTTACGTCCGGACACCCCACCCCTCCGGCCCGCCCCCTCCCGTGAGTGGGTGGATAAACCAGGACGGGGTGATCGTGAGTGGGACCGTGCCGGTTCACAGGTGGAGGGAAACCGTCAGCGGACCACTCGCCCAAGCCCCCACCCACCGTTTTTCCCCTCCCCCAACGGGAGGGGGCGGGCCGGAGGGGGTGGTGTGCAGGACGTAAAGCGAAGCAGTCCTGCACACCACCCCCGCAGGACCGCCACCGCACCCCAACAGCCCCGCGCAGCGGACAACACCCCGCGCCGAAGGCGCAAACACGCGAACCCCCACGGCGGGAAAGCCAAAAACGTGGGAAGCCAGCCAAGCGCAGCGAACCGGCTAAAAGCCCAACTTCCGCAGTTGCTTCGGGTCCCTCTGCCAGTCCTTGGCGACCTTGACGTGCAGGTCCAGGAAGACCGGCGTGCCCAGCAGCGCTTCGATGTGCTTGCGGGACTTCGTGCCGACCTCCTTCAGGCGCCGGCCCTTCGGGCCGATGATGATGCCCTTCTGGCTGGGGCGCTCGATGTAGATGTTGGCGTGGACGTCGAGCAGCGGCTTGTCGGCGGGGCGGTCCTCGCGGGGGATCATCTCCTCGACGACGACGGCGATGGAGTGCGGAAGCTCGTCACGTACGCCTTCCAGCGCGGCCTCGCGGATCAGTTCGGCGACCATGACCTGCTCGGGCTCGTCGGTGAGGTCGCCCTCGGGGTAGAGCGCCGGGCCCTCGGGGAGGAGCGGTACGAGCAGGTCCGCGAGCAGCGAGACCTGGGTGTCGCCGACGGCGGAGACCGGGATGATCTCGGCCCACTCGATGCCCAGTTCCCTGCCGAGCTGGTCGATGGCGATCAGCTGGGCGGCCAGCGCCTTGGAGTCGACGAGGTCGGTCTTGGTGACGATGGCGACCTTGGGGGTCTTCTTGATGTCCGCCAGCTCACCGGCGATATAGCGGTCGCCGGGGCCGATCTTCTGGTCGGCGGGCAGGCAGAAGCCGATGACGTCGACCTCGGACCAGGTGGTGCGGACGACGTCGTTCAGGCGCTCGCCGAGCAGGGTGCGCGGCTTGTGCAGGCCAGGGGTGTCGACGAGGACCAGCTGGGCGTCGGGCCGGTGCACGATGCCGCGGACGGTGTGGCGGGTGGTCTGCGGCCGGTTGGAGGTGATGGCCACCTTCGTACCCACGAGAGCGTTCGTGAGGGTGGACTTGCCCGCGTTGGGGCGGCCGACGAAGCAGGCGAAGCCGGCGCGGTGCGGGCTGGCGGAGTCTGTACGAGCGCTCATGGCGCCTATTCTCCCCGATCCCCGCGCCCGCTCCGACCATCCGCCGCTCCGGGGCCGCCGGGCCTCAGTCGACGACGGCGGCCGTGCCCTCGAAGGCGATGGCCTTCAGTGCGGCGTCGACCCGGGCGAGGGAGTGCGCGGGGAGCGCGATGCGGGCGGCGGCCAGGTTCTCCGTGATGTGGGCGGGGGTGCGGCTGCCGGGGATGGGCACCACATGTGCGTACTGGTGCAGCAGCCAGGAAAGGGCGAGCTGGCCGGGGGTGATCCCGAGGTCGGCGGCGATGGTCCGGAGGGGGGCGAAGCGGTCCCGGTTGGCCTTGAGGTTGGCCGCGCCGAAGCGCGGCAGATGGCGCCGGAGGTCGTCCTCGGCGACCTCTTCGACGGTGCCGGTGAGGAAGCCGGTGCCGAGCGGGCCCCAGGCGACGATGCCGACACCCAGCTCGCGGGCGGCGGTCAGCAGCTCGGCGTCGACGGGCTGCCACATCGACCACTGCACCTGGACGGCGGCGACCGGGTGCACGGCGTGGGCGCGGCGCAGCTGGTCGGCGGTGACGTTGGACAGGCCGAGGTGGCGCACCAGCCCGGCGCGTATCAGGTCGGCGACCGCGCCGACGGTGTCCTCGAAGGGGATCTGCGGGTCGGGGTAGTGGGGGTAGTAGAGGTCGATGCGGTCGGTGCGGAGGTTGCGCAGCGAGGCTTCGGCGTAGCCGCGGACGTGGCGGGGGTCGGCGTTGACGGCGAGTTCGCCGAAGCCGTAGTTGACGGGGAAGGGGTGCGGTTCGACGCCCTCGGGGAGCCGGAAGCCGAACTTGGTGGCGATCAGCACCTCGTCGCGGCGGCCGGTGAGCGCCGCGCCGATCAGCCGCTCGTTGTGGCCGTCGGGGCCGTAGCCGTCGGCGGTGTCGATATGGGTGGCGCCCTCGTCGAGGGCGGCGTGCAGGGCGGTGGTGCCGCGCTGCTCGTCGGTCTCGCCGTAGATGCCGGGCGAGAGGACCATGGCGCCGAAGGCGACGGCGGAGCTGGTCAGCGGTCCCAGGGTGCGGGTGGGCAGGGCGGTCACGGCGGGCTCCTCGGACGGGTGCGGGCGGGGCCGCGGCGGCGGGCCCCGATTGGCACGATCATGGCCGGAACTGCCGCCGGGTGTCCAAGAGTTGTGGTGATAGCCGTGGGTTATGAGAGTGCACGGGCGGGGCGCCTTCAGGGGGCGCCCCGCCGGGTGTGGTCAGGCCGTCGGGCCGGCGGCCGGGACGGTGGTGCGCAGGGTGCCGTCGGGGGCGGCGACGAGGACGGGGGTGTCGGGGCCGCCCAGGTCGCGGACGGCCGCGCGGTCCGCGTCGGCGGCCTGCTCGGCGTCGGTGACCACGGCCGCGGCCTCCAGGGACGTGGCGCCGCTGGCGACGGCCATCGCGACCGCCGTCTGCAGGGCGCTGAGCTGCAGGGAGTCCAGGGCGACGGTGCCGGCGACATAGGTGCGGCCGGTCTCGTCGCGGACGGCGGCGCCCTCGGGCACGCCGTTACGGGCCCGCGCCGAGCGCGCGAGGGTGATGATCTTGCGGTCTTCGGGGTCCAGCGGTGCGGCTTCGGTCATACGGGCGAGCATATGCGGGACCGGTCCGGCGCGGTCGGCCGCTCCGGCTCCACGGCGGGCCAGGGCCTGTCCGGTGGGTCAGGGTCGGAAAGGCCGCGGCGTCTGGTGCGGTGCGGCTCGGCTTCCGGCGACCGTCCAAAGAGCCGAGGCGGAGCGCAAGGCGCCGGAGCGTCCTGATAGCGGAGCTATTGGGACGGTTCGGCAACGCCGCGTGGGGGCGCCCCCAGCGTTAGCTGAGGGAGTGCCGTGCCAGACGCAGCCGTCCAGTCTCGGTCAGGGGTGCATTACGGTGGGGCACGAGGGCCTTTCGGTCGGTGTAGACGTCGCAATCCACACCGAACCCGGAAGGCCCTCACCTGTTCAAGATCCCAGCCGAGACCTGCCTCACCGTCCACAACCTCCCCGGACAGAACACCTAGGCGCACCATGGCTGAAGAGTGCGGTTGCCCCGCTCCCCTGTGCCGGGGCACCCGACTCTTCAGCCAGGACTCTTCGCCGTGCACGCATCGGGCGTCGGTCACGCGGATGCGGATCAGGGCGCGTCAGGCGTGCGTCCGGGGATGCCACCGCGGGAGCGGCACCGCCGGCGGCGCTGCCGCGGCGGCGCACTCCGCCGCGGCTCTCCGTGCACGCATTTCGCTTCGACTTCCCTGTACGGCAAAGGAAACCGGCGCCCTTTCCGGCGCCGGCCCGACGATCTTTCCACGGCGTCGCGGAGGGAATCCAGGTCTGCCGGAAATGGCATTCAGGAAATTTCCGGTGCACTGGAGATCAGTAGCCGGGTGCGCCGGAACACCGGGGAGGGAGGGGTGCGATCAGCTCGCGGCCGGGTCGCCGCGCACTTCGGAGCGGACCGGCTCGCACAGCACCGTGACGATCTTGTTGCGCCGGCCGGCCGGCGACTCGGCGATCAGCCTCAGCGCCTTGAGGTCCGGGTCGGAGGCGTCACCGGAGAGGTCGACCTCGGCGGTCGCCCCGGCGATCGGGACCCGGCCCAGCAACTTGGCGAGCAGCCCGCCGACCGTCTCCACGTCCTCGTCGTCCAGCTCCAGGCCGTACAGCTCGCCCAGCGCGCCGATGTCCAGCCGGGCGGTGACCCGGTAGCGGCCGGCGCCCAGGTCCTGGACGGGCGGCAGCTCGCGGTCGTACTCGTCGGTGATCTCCCCGACGATCTCCTCCAGGATGTCCTCGATGGTGACGATGCCGGCCGTGCCGCCGTACTCGTCGATCACCACCGCGACGTGGTTGCGGTCCTGCTGCATCTCCCGCAGCAGATCGCCGGCGTTCTTGGTGTCCGGTACGAACACCGCGGGACGCATCGCCGACGACACCAGCTCGCTCTCCGCGTCCCGGCTGATGTGCACCTTGCGGGCGAGGTCCTTGAGGTAGACGACGCCGACGATGTCGTCCTCGTTCTCCCCGGTCACCGGGATCCGGGAGAACCCGGAGCGCAGGGCGAGGGTCAGCGCCTGCCGGATGGTCTTGAACCGCTCCACGGAGATCAGGTCCGTGCGCGGCACCATCACCTCCCGCACGAGGGTGTCGCCGAGCTGGAAGACGGAGTGCACCATGCGGCGCTCCTCGTCCTCGATGAGCGACTCCTTCTCCGCGAGGTCCACCAGCGACCGGAGTTCGGCCTCGGAGGCGAACGGTCCCTTGCGGAAGCCCTTGCCGGGCGTCAGCGCGTTGCCGAGCAGGATCAGCAGCTGGGGCACCGGCCCCATCACGCGGGCCAGCGGCAGCAGCACATACGCCGCGGCGGTGGCGGTGTTCAGCGGGTGCTGGCGGCCGATCGTGCGCGGCGACACCCCGACGGCGACGTACGACACCAGCACCATCACGGCGATGGCGACGGTCAGCGCCTGCCAGGTCTCGTCGAACGACCGCAGGCAGGTGTAGGTGACCAGCACCCCGGCCGCCATCTCGCAGCCGACCCGCACCAGCAGGGCGACGTTCAGATAGCGGGTGGGGTCGGCCGCCACCGCGGCGAGCCTGGCGCTGCCGCGGCGCCCGGAGCGGACGGCCTCCTCGGCGCGGAAGCTGGTCGTCCGCGCCAGCCCGGCCTCCGCGCAGGCGGCGAGCCAGGCGATCACGACGAGGAGTACCGCGACGGCGATCAGCTGGGTGGTCATCGGGCGCCCCGTCAGGTCACGGTCGGCGCCGGCGAGGGCCCGGTCAGCCCGTGCTCGGCCCGCCAGCCGTCGATGATCGCCGCCTGGAGCCCGAACATCTCGGCCTTCTCGTCCGGCTCCTCGTGGTCGTAGCCGAGCAGGTGGAGCACGCCGTGGACGGTCAGCAGCTGGAGTTCCTCGTCCATGCTGTGCCCCGTCGGGGCCTGCTCGCCCTGCTTCGCGGCGACCTCCGGGCACAGCACGATGTCACCGAGGAGCCCCTGCGGGGGCTCCTCGTCGTCCTTGGCCGGCGGGCGCAGCTCGTCCATCGGGAAGGACATGACATCGGTCGGGCCCGGGAGGTCCATCCACTGGAGGTGGAGCTGCTCCATGGCCTCGGCGTCCACGACGATGACGGACAGCTCGGAGAGCGGGTGGATGCGCATCCGGGCGATGGCATAGCGGGCGACGTCCAGGATCGCCTGCTCGTCGATGTCCGTTCCGGACTCGTTGTTGACGTCGATCGACATGGGGAGGGTGCGTCTCGCTTCTTGATCGCGCAGTGCGGCCTACCGGCCGTTGCGGCTGTCGTACTTCTCGTATGCGTCGACGATACGGCCGACGAGCTTGTGCCGGACGACGTCCTGGCTGGTGAGCAGGGAGAAGTGCACGTCGTCGACGCCGTCCAGGATCTCCCGGACCTGGCGCAGACCGCTCTTCGTGCCGCCCGGGAGGTCGACCTGGGTCACGTCACCGGTGATGACTATCTTCGAGTCGAACCCGAGCCGGGTCAGGAACATCTTCATCTGCTCGGGATTGGTGTTCTGCGCCTCGTCGAGAATGATGAAGGCGTCGTTCAGCGTCCGGCCGCGCATGTACGCCAGCGGCGCCACCTCGATCGTGCCCGCGGCCATCAGGCGCGGGATGGAGTCGGGGTCGAGCATGTCGTGCAGCGCGTCGTAGAGCGGGCGCAGATACGGGTCGATCTTCTCGTAGAGGGTGCCGGGCAGGAAGCCCAGCCGCTCGCCGGCCTCGACCGCGGGGCGGGTCAGGATGATCCGGTTGACCTGCTTGGCCTGGAGCGCCTGGACGGCCTTGGCCATGGCGAGATAGGTCTTGCCGGTGCCGGCCGGGCCGATGCCGAAGACGATGGTGTGCTGGTCGATGGCGTCGACGTAGCGCTTCTGGTTAAGCGTCTTGGGGCGGATGGTGCGCCCGCGGTTGGAGAGGATGTTCTGGGTGAGCACCTCGGCGGGCGTCTCGCTCACCGCTCCGTTGCCGTCCTCCGCCGCGCGCAGCATGGCGATCGAGCGTTCCACCGCGTCCTCCGTCATCGGTTGTCCGGTGCGGAGCACCAGCATCATCTCGTCGAACAGGCGCTGGACGAGGGCGACTTCCCGGGCGTCGCCGACCGCGCTGATCTCGTTGCCCCGGACGTGGATGTCGGTGGCGGGAAAGGCTTTCTCGATCACGCGCAGCAGCGCGTCTCCGGATCCGAGGACCATGACCATGGGGTGCTTGGCCGGGACCGTGAACTGAGCGCTCGCCTGCGCGTGTGTCGGTGTCTGCGTCATGGGTAGGCCGTGCGGCCTGCTCAACCCCCATCCTTTGCTCATCGCGGGTGCGGTCCCCGGCAGAGCTGCCGAGCTGCCCGCACCGGGCTCCTTGCGCTACCAGAGTACGACGGGGCACCGACAGGCCCGCCGGGATTTCCCGGCGGGAGGAGCGGGGGCGGGGCGGGCGGCGGGTCCGGCGCCGCTCAGGCCGGGCGGCGGAAGCCGATGGTGGGGACCGCGCGGGCCAGCGGCGCCGGCCGGTACGCGGCCGGCAGCACGGCGTCGAGGAACCCGTACTGGCGGCACAGCCCGGCCGCGGCCGGTGTCCCGCAGGCGCGCACCCCCCGCCACCAGGCCGCGATCTCCGCCCAGCCGGGCGCGGAGAGCGAGCCGCCGAACTCCTGCACGGACAGGGCGGCGCTCAGCCCGGCGAAGGCCAGCCGGTCGGCCAGCGGCCACTCCGCGAGGGTGCCGGTGACGAACCCGGCCACGAAGACGTCCCCGGCGCCGGTCGGGTCCAGCGCCTCGACCGCGATACCGGGCACCTCGGCGCTCTCGCCGCTGCGCCCGTCCACCGCGTAGGCGCCCTCCGGGCCGAGCGTGACGACCGCGAGCGGCACGAGGTCGGCGAGCTTGCGGGCGGCGGCCCGCGGACAGCTGGTGCGGGTGTAGCGCATCGCCTCCTCGGCATTGGGGAGGAACGCCTCGCAGTGCTCCAGGTCGGCGAGGTCGGCCGGGTCCCAGCGGCCGCTGTCGTCCCAGCCGACGTCGGCGAAGATCCGGCTGCCGCGGCCCGCCGCGCAGCCCAGCCAGCCCTCCCGGCGGCCGGGGACGAGCGAGGCGATGCAGGCGCGGGACGGCGGCGGGCAGCCGGGGGCGTGCTTGCCGTCGAAGGCGTGCTCCGGAGGCGGCGCCTCGTGGCCGTGCGAGACCATCGTGCGCTCGCCCTCGTAGGCCATGGAGACGGTGACCGGGGAGTGCCAGCCGGGGACCTTGCGGGAGAGCTCCAGGTCGATGCCCTCGCCCTGTTCGAGCGCCTCCCAGCAGTACTCGCCGTACATGTCGTCGCCGAACGCCGCGGCCAGGGAGGTGCGCAGGCCGAGCCGGGCCAGGGCGGTGGCCATGTTGGCGACGCCGCCGGGGCTGGAGCCCATGCCGCGGGCCCAGGACTCGGTGCCGCGGACCGGGGCGGAATCCAGGCCGGTGAAGATGATGTCGAGGAAGACCGTGCCGGTGAGGTAGACATCGGTGCGCGGATCGCCTTCGGCGCGCACCGCGGCCAGCGGATCGAGGCCCGGCGGCACGGCGGCCGGTCCCGCGGGCGGTTGGACATCGCGTCGGCCAGTGCTCACCGCGCTCGCCCCTCTCGTACTCAACTCGTGCCGCCAGTGTGCCCGATGCTGCGGTACGTTCCGCCCCATGAAGCTCTCCATTCTCGGCGGGGGCGGCTTCCGGGTGCCGCTGGTCTACCGCGCGCTGCTGGACGACCCGGCACGCTCCGTCTCCGGGCTGACGCTCTACGACACCGATCCGCGGCGGGTCGCGGTGATCTCCGAGGTGCTGGCGCGGCTGGCCGAGGGCCGCCGCGGAGCGGTACCCGTACGAGTGGCGGACTCCCTGGACGCCGCGCTGACCGGAGCCGACTTCGTCTTCTCCGCGATACGGGTCGGCGGGACCGCCGGCCGGATCCGCGACGAGCGGATCCCGATGTCGGAGGGCGTGCTCGGCCAGGAGACGGTCGGCGCGGGCGGGGTGCTCTACGGGCTGCGGACGATCCCGGTGGCAGTGCACATCGCCGAGCGGGTCGCGGCGCTCGCCCCGGGCGCGTGGGTCATCAACTTCACCAACCCCGCGGGCATGATCACCGAGGCGATGTCCCAGGTGCTGGGTGACCGCGTCATCGGGATCTGCGATTCCCCCGTGGGGCTGGTGCGGCGCGCGGCCCGCGCGGCCGGCGCGGACCCGGCGGCGCTGTCCGACCCGGCGCGGTCCCGCTACGACTACGTGGGGCTCAACCACCTCGGCTGGCTGCGGTCGTTGACCCTCGACGGCACCGATCTGCTGCCCGGCCTGCTGGCCGACGAGGCGGCCCTGGGCTCCTTCGAGGAGGGCCGGCTCTTCGGCGCCGACTGGCTGCGCACCCTGGGCTCACTGCCCAACGAGTACCTCCACTACTACTACTTCCGCCGCGAGACCCTGCACTCCGTACGGGACACCGACCAGACCCGCGGCGAGTTCCTCGACCGGCAGCAGGGCTCCTTCTTCGAGCGGGCCGCCGCGGCCGGCTCCCCGGACGCGGCGTACGAGCTGTGGGAGCGGACCCGGCTGGAGCGCGAGGAGACATACATGGCGCACAGCCGGGAGGCGAGCGGCGGCTGGCAGCGCGACAGCCACGACCTGGAGGGGGGCGGCTACGACCGGGTGGCGCTGGCCCTGATGCACGCCCTCGTCCACGACACCGGCCGACGGCTGATCCTCAACGTCCGCAACGGCACGACGGTGCCGCAGCTGGCGCCGGACGCGATCGTGGAGACGGTGTGCGAGGTGGGCGCCGAGGGGGCCCGCCCGCTGCCCTGCGCGCCGCTGCGCGAGGACCAGTTGGGGCTGATGCTCCAGGTCAAGGCGGTGGAGCGGGCGACGGTGGAGGCCGCGGTGTTCAAGGACCGCTCCGCGGCGCTGCGCGCGCTGGCGCTGCACCCGCTGGTGGACTCGCCGGCGGTGGCCGCCCGCATCCTGGAGCGGGCGGCCGAAGGGGCGGACACGGCGGGGGCGTGACTCCGGGGGCATCTCCGCAGGGGCGTGACTCCGGGGGCATCTCCGCAGGGGCGTGGCTCCGGGGGCATCTCCGGAGGGGCGTGGCTCCGGGAGGCGCGGCGCCGGGAAGGTACGGCACGCGGGCGCCCCGCCGTGCCGCACCCCCGGGAATCCCCGCCGCCTCCGCCGCGTTGTGGCCCCGCAGGGGGCCCTCTCGCCCCCTACGGGGCTCTGCACTCCCGAAGCTGCCATGAAGCGACAAGTAGCTCTGCGTGACGATCGTTACCGGATGCGTCCGGCGCTCGGCCCAGCTCCATCGGAGGGCACCAACTGCTGACCGCATCTTTGGTCGATCCGGCCATGCGACAGGCTGATCTTCAGTGTCGGGAAACGATCGTCTGCCGACACTGAGCGCCGCGATCAGGAACCCGCAGGTGAGTAGTGTCGACAACTCGCGTCGACAATCAACACCGATGAACGGTCCGGCCGATAGATTCCGACACATGCTCATCGGCTACGCGCGGGTCTCCACCGCCGACCAGAACCCCGATCATCAGATCGATGCGCTACTCCGCCACGGAGTCGACCGCGGCAACATCCACCTCGACAAGGCAAGCGGCGCGAAGGCGTCCCGACCGAAGCTCGATCTCGTCCTCCAACTGTTGCGTGAGGGCGACACGCTGAAGGTCACCCGGCTCGACCGGCTCTCCCGCTCCGTGCTGCATCTGGTGACCCTCGGCGCTGACCTGCGCGAGCGCGGGATCGGGCTGCACGTCATCGAGCAGGGCATCGACACCTCCACGATGGAGGGCCGGGCGATGTTCGGGATGCTGTCCGTGCTAGCCGAGCTCCAGCGTGAACTGATCGTGGCGAACACCAACGACGGTCTCGCCTCCGCGCGGGCCCGCGGCCGGGTCGGCGGGCGCCGACCGAAGCTCACCGAGGACCAGTCCGCGCTCGCCCAACGGCTCTACGACGAGCGGGAGAAAACCGTCCAGCAGATCGCCGACATGTTCGGCGTGCCCCGGTCGACGGTGTATGGCCACCTCGACTCGACCACGACCGTGCCCCGCCAACCCAAGAAGACCACGCCCACGAAGCCCTGAGCGCTACTTTGCGGCGGGGCAGAGACATGAGTCCGGGGCCGTCCGCACTGTCGAGCAGGCAGCGACCTTCGCCAAGCTGTACGGCGCGAAGTTCCCCAAGGCCGTCAAGAAGATCACCGACGACCAGGATGTGCTGCTGGAGTTCTTCGACTACCCGGCCGAGCACTGGATCCACCTGCGGACCACCAACCCGATCGAGTCGGCCTTCGCCACCGTCCGGCTGCGCACGAAGGTCACCAAGGGCGCCGGCTCCCGCGCCGCTGGCCTCGCCATGGTCTTCAAGCTCGTCGAGTCCGCCCAGGCCCGCTGGCGGGCCGTCAACGGCGCCCACCTTGTCCCCTTGGTCCGCGCCGGAGCTTTGAGCACGGCCTGCTGGTCGAACACGACCGGGCGATGGTGTCATGACCGGTCCGGCCGCGCCACGTCGCGACCGGCCTGCTACCCCGGTATCCGGGCACCCAATGCCTGGATGAACCAGTCGGACGCTGGCGCCACGCTTTCCGGGGCCGACCAGCCGTTGATCACTGCGAGCAGCTGAAGGTAGCGCTCCCTGCGAGGGTCGTTCGCGGTCTCCAGCCGGGTCAACAGCCGGCGCCGAAGGTCGACATCGTCGGGACGCCCCATGGCGTGCGCGTACTGAGTCATGACCGCCGCAATGACCCGATCGGCCTGGAGCGAGCCCGGGTCGATGCCGGCTGCCAGGGCTGGGCCGACCTGGTCAAGGACGGCTGCGGCAGGGTCGCGGCGCGGGCACGTGGTGCTGACCTGAGCATGATCGGCCACATAGTGCTCGGCCATGCGCCGCATGCCGGCGCGGAAGTCCGGGTCCTGGGACAGCTCGGCCAGCTCCACCCACGCCTCGACCTGCTCGGCCTCGGGGGTGTCGGGCAGTTCGGGAGTCATCGACCGCGTGATCCCCCCGAATTCGGGGTTGGCGTCTAGTAGGCCGCTGAAGGCGGTGTCGAGGAAGTCGCCGATCAGACGTCGACGTTCGTCCTCGGAGAGCTTGGCCAGCTTGTGCATGAGATCCATCTCCTCAGGGGTGGACCCGCGCTTGGCTACCGCCGTCAGTACCGCGCGCCGCAGGCGCAGCATTCGGATCTGCACCGCCAGTGCTTCGGAGTGCGCCGCGGCGACCTCGGGAAGCGAGATCTCCCGGTCCAAGACCTTCCGGATGGTAGGGAGGTCCAGTCCCAGGTCGCGCAGCGTCCGCACGAGGTCCAAACGTGCGACGGCGTCGATGCCGTAGAGGCGGTAGCCGGCCGGGCTACGGTCAGTCGGCGGCACGATCCCGCAGTCGGAGTAGAACCGAATGGCCTTGACCGTCAGACCGGTCCGCCGGGCCAGATCGCCGATCGGGTAGAGCGTGTCGCCGTCCATACCCTCACCCTCCCGCCTCCCCTTAGAGGAGACTCAAGCTCAACCGCCTGCCAGCAGCAAACCACCCCTCAGCCACAGGTCTTGACAATTCCTCTCTCAGCCGGACGGGGTTACCGGGGACCGCAGACCGAGCCACTGCTCGGCATCCCAGGCCTGGTACCGCTCTACCTCGGTGAACCCCAGCTTTGCCGCGAGGCGCATCGAGCCGACGTTGGCGGTCTGGGTGGCGAGCACCACCGGCTCACCGGGAAGGACGCCGTCGAACCAGTCAAGTGCCGCCGCGCACGACTCGGCGGCATACCCGAATCCCCACGCCCCGGGCAGGAACAGGTAGCCGAGATCGGCCTTCCCCGCAGCAGCCGGGCGACGGTGCTCCGATGCTCTCCTGAGCAGGATCTGGCCGATCATCACCCCGTCGAGATCAACGACGAAACTCCCCGGCCACCGCTCGGGCACCTCGGGCATCTCGCGCTCAAGCTCGTCACGCGGCCGGGGGCCGCCGAGGTAGGTGTGCACCTCTGGCGACGCCAGCAGCTCGACGAACGCCGCACGGTCCCGGGCCTCGGGCTCACGGAGCACGAGCCGCTCGGTCCGTATCGGCGCAGGAGGCCAGGCGACGTTTCCAAGATCAGTCATGGCGGGCTGCCTCTTCTCAGGCGCCGTAGCGGCGCTGTCGGGCGGCGTACGCGCGTACGGCACGCAGGAAGTCGACTTCACGGAACGCCGGCCAGTACGCCTCGCAGAAGTACAGCTCCGAGTACGCGCTCTGCCACAGCAGGAAGTTCGACATGCGCTGCTCTCCGCTGGTGCGGATGACGAGGTCTGGGTCCGGCTGGCCTGCGGTGTACAGGTGGCGGGCGATGTCGTCCGCGGTCAGGTGGGCGGCTAGGTCCCGCATCGACCTGTCGGTCTCCGCCTGCTCGTACAGCAGATCCCGCATGGCGTCCACGAGTTCCTGGCGGCCGCCGTAGCCGACGGCGAGGGTTACGTGTGCCCCGGTGGTGCAATCCCGGGTGGCCTCGACCGCCTCTTTGAGGGCGTGGGCAGTGGTGTCGGGCAGCGTGTCGAGTGCGCCGGCGACATGTACCTGCCAGCGCGGCAGCGGCCTGGCGAGGTGCCGGGTCAGGACTTCCTCGATCACCTGCATCAGGAAGGCGACCTCGGCGTCATCGCGACGTTGGAGATTCTCTGCGGAGCAGACGAACACGGTGACATGCCTGATCTGGAGGGCCTCGCACCAGGACAGCACGTTCTCTACGTGCTCGGCACCGTACTTGTGGCCGAGGCTCGGGTTACCGATGCCTCGCTGGCGAGCCCATCGGCGGTTGCCATCCATGATCAGGCCGATGTGCCTGGGCAGCTCCCCGCCCTGGAGTTGTCGGCGAAGCCGGCGGGTGTACAGGGCGTAGAGGGGGTCGGTGACGCGCAACATCGAAGCCTTTCGAGTCGGGGTCGACAGCCACTGGCCAGCCGCAGCGTGCATACTAAGAAGTAATAGCACGCGTCGCGTGTTATTGGGGAGTCCACTGTTCACCGCCCGGGAGCGCCAGTGCGTACCAACGACGCCCAGATGCTTGTCCTGTCTGCGCTGGCGGACGGTCCACTGCACGGCTATGCCGTCAACACCGCAATCGAGCGGATGACCGGCGAGAGACTCGGCCGCGGCAGCCTGTCCAGCGCGCTGACACGGCTGCGCGGCAAGGGATTGATCGAGTATCTGGAGGGAGAGGGCAGGCGACGCCCGATGCGCCTGACCTTTGCCGGCCGCGAGATGCTCAAAGGCGAAATCGAAGCCCTTGCCCATGTCGCAGGGCGCATCTTCGAGACCGTGATCCCCGACAAGATCGCCTACCAGGATCGGCTCGCCACCACCGATCTCACGCACTCCTACAAGCAGGCCGTACTCGACGCGCTGGCCATCCAACCAGGCCACCTTGTCCTGGACCTGGGCTGCGGCCCGGGCACCGACCTCGGTGCGCTGGCACGCGCAGCAGCACCCGCAGGGCTGGTTCTAGGAGTCGACTCCGACCCTCAGATGGCCCGTCAGGCGCTGACTCGAATCGCCGGCATGCCAAACGCCGATGTGCTGATGGCCGACGTGCACGCGCTGCCGCTTCCCCCGTGCTCTGCGGATCGGGTACGCACCGACCGTGTGCTCCAACACGTTGCCGATGTTCCCGGGGTTCTGGCGGAGGCACGGCGGGTCCTGCGCCCTGGCGGCCGCCTCGTCATGGCCGAGCCCGACTGGGACTCGCTCGCCGTCGACCACCCGGACCTGGACGTCGCCCGGGCGTACACCCGCCATCTCACCGACCGGATCGTGCGCAATGCCGTCGTCGGGCGGCAGCTGCCTCGACTGGCCGAGCAAGCAGGATTCGCCGTCACGTCAGTCGTCCCGGTCACCTCGGTCTTTCGCGAAGTCCGTGCCGCCGACCAGGTTCTCGGTCTCCAACGCAACACCGAGCGCGCCGTGGCCGCCGGCTATCTCACCCGTCGGCAGGCCGACGGGTGGCTGGACCACCTCGTACGGAGTCCGTTCTTTGCTGCGGTGACGCTCTATGTGGTCACGGCGGAGGCCCCCGCGCAGACCTAACCCGCCTCGGCGCTTCTGGTCGCCTCCGCGCGCCCGTCATGCGACGCGCGCTGCCCCGGAATGGTCACCTTGGCCAGGTCGAGCCGGTTGCTCATGTCGAGCTCGAACCGACCGCAGGGGTTGACGTGGGTCCAGAACAGCGGGGACCGTGCCCGCCGGTCGGCGTCGGTGAGCCTGTCGGTCCACTTCGGTTCGGCCAGTACCTCCTGCAGCAGCAGGGTGTTGACGCGGACCAGGGCGGCCTGCAGCAGGTGCAGGGCGAGCATCGAGATCTCCTGGCTCTGCCGGTCCGGGCCGGTCAGGTCGCCGTCCTTGCCGTAGAACAGGTCGTGGTTGGCGGAGTTCCAGTTCTCCACCACCTGCAGTCCCTCGTGGATCTCCCGCCGCAGCTCGGGATCGGCCAGGTAGTCGCAGATGAATGCCGTCCGCACCGCCCGGCGCAGTTCCTCGATCGCCCGGTAGGTCGGGTGCTTCGGGCCGCCGCGGGTGAAGCGGCGGAGCACTTGCTCGGCCTCCACCGTGCCCAAGCGCAGGGCGGTGGTGTACTTGACGATCTGGTCGTACTGCTGGCGGATCAGCTCCCAGTCGATCGTCTTGCTGGACAGCACCGGCGCCAGGTGCGGCCAGGTGTCGTCCTCGCCGGCGGCCGCCCGGTACAGCCGCGCCGAGCCCACGTTCTTCAGCCTCGGCAGCAGGTTGAACCCCAGCATGCGCGAGAACGCGAACCCGACGATGGACGCGCCGTGGGTGTCGGTGTACTGCCGGTCGACCACCATCTCGGTGCAGTGCCGCAGCACGCCCTCGGTCATCGCCGCGACTTCGGAGGCCGAGCAGTTCTTCAGCTGCGAGTAGATGCACACCGACTTCCGCTCGACGTGCCAGTAGATCCGCACCCCCGGTCCCCGGTACCGCTGGTGCCACTCCGTCATGAAGTTGCTCGACCAGGAGCCGAACTTCTTGCTGTCCGAGGCGCATGAGGTGCCCTCGCCCCAGCGCGAACAGCACCAGCAGCAGCCGGCGCCGCAGCACCTCCCTGGGCAGGGCTTCCCGGGACGCGACCGAGGTGAACTCGCCAGTGAAGCCGGTGACGAACTCGGCCTCCTTGAGGATGTCGATCAGGTCGAACGTCCCCCAACGCCTCTCGATCTCGGCCTTCAGGGCGACCAGGTTCTCCGGCTCCTCCTGCTTGCCCAGCGGGGAGACCTTGATCCACGACTCGCCGTGCTTGCGGGTGATCTCCACCCCGCCCGTGGTGCCCAGCTCCAACGCGGTGTCGAACCGGGTCAGAGCCTCCCGGAGCTTCTTCTGCAGGGCGTCGATGAACTCACCCGGGTCCAGCGGCTGGCGGATCGCCCCGTAGTGCACGTCCCGGCTGTCCTCGAAGTCCGGCGGCAGGTCGTCCTCCGGGTTGCGCCAGCGGCTCGCGCCGGCCACCCAGATCTCCCGGAGCCGCAGAGCGTCCCGCAGCGAGACGAGCGCGCACAGCTCGTACGGGATGCGCTCCACCCGGCCTTTGTCGTCCACCACCGCCGCCCGCCAATGCTCGGGCACCACCCCGTCCAGCGGGATGCGCTCGGCCTCGTCGAAGTACGCCCCGTCCTTGATCGGCTGGTCCAGGTACCGCTTGAGCAAGGCGATCGCGTCCATCACCGGCCGGTAGGCGGTGTTGTTGCACTGCAGCTCCAGCACCGACAGCAGCGGCGAGAGCATCCGCCGCCAGTGGTTGGAGTACGACGACGGCAGCACTGTACGGATACGCGCCTTGTACCGGGCCTCGTTCGCCGCCGCCTCCGCCGCCAGCGCCTTCAGCGTCTTCTCGCCGACCACCGGAAAGATGACCTTGCGGACCGTACCGCCCGGCTCGGCCAGCGCCGCCTCCGCGACCCGCAACATCATCCCCTCCTTGCCGCGGACCTTCTTCAACTCCTTGATGAACTCGCCTTCGACCTTCTTCTCCGCCCGCGTGTTGATCTTCTGCACCAGCTGAATGAACAGGTCCACCAGCGAATCGGCGATCTCCGTCTGCCGCACGTGGCACAGCGTCGCCAGCAGCGTGTACCGCACTGAGTCGCCGGCCACCAGCAGGTCGGACGGCTACTCCTTCGCGGCCCGCGCCCGCCACGCGGACACCAGCTTCTCCGAGACGTCCCCGAACAGCTCAGGCGGCAGCTCCAGCTGACGCACCCGCTGGAGCTTGTTCACCTCCGTCAGCAGACTCTCCAGGCCGAGCGCGCCGGGGTCCGCCTTCAGCTCGGCGAAGAACGTCCGTCCGCCGCCCACGCTGCCCTCGCCGTCGTCCTCGGCGACCAGGTCGTCCAGCCGCGAGCGCGTCACCGCCGACAGCCGGTCCGTCGTCGTCCGGCAGAACCGCTCCTCGAAGGTGTTCACCGCCGACGCCACCAGCCGGGTCACCTTCGCCGGCGCAGGCGGCTCCAGCCGGTCCTTGCGGCACCGGGCAACCACCGCCTCCGCCAGCCGTTCCCGGGACAGCTCCACCCCGCACAGCTCCCCGGCCAGCCACTCCGCGAGCTGGGCTTGGTCCTCCACCGTGCACTCGCGGAACCCGAACACAGCCCGGATCTCCATCCGGTGGCGGCTGATCGCCCGGCTCGCCCAGTCGTACGCGGCGAACTCCTCCGGAGCCACCTTCACCTGCTGAGCCACGTATGCCACCGCCGACGCCGGGATCTCCGAGACGTTCTCCGGGAACCGGGCCTCCACCTCGAAGAACTTCAGCAACAGCGCGAACCCCAGGCGGTTCGCCCCGGACTTGTTCCGCAGCCGCTTCTCGTCGTCGTCCAACAACGTCCAGACCTCGATCAGGTCCTCCGGCTCCCAGTCCTGACGCACGCTCAACCCCTTTCCGATCACCACGAACGCCACCAAGGTGACGGGTCCACATCAGAGAAGGGACGAAAACGACCGAAGCCAGGACAACCAGACCCCGAATCGGCTACAGAGAGCTACTTGTCACTTCGCGGCAGCTTCGGGAGCACAGGGCCTACGGGATCTGTTCGCCCGCCCCCTAGGTGCAGGGGCGGGGCCCGGGCCCGCGGCGCGGGCCCGGGCCTGCGCGAACGACACGCCTAGCGGCTGCGCCACTCCGGCAGGTGCGGGGCCTCCTCCCCGATGGTGGTCGAGTCGCCGTGCCCGGTCCGTACGACGGTGTCCGGCGGCAGCGTCAGCAGCCGGTCCCGGATCGAGGCGATGATGGTCGGGAAGTCGGAGAACGACCGTCCGGTGGCGCCGGGGCCGCCCCGGAAGAGGGTGTCCCCGGTGAAGACGGTGCCCAGGTCCGGGGCGTACAGGCAGACCGCGCCGGGGGCGTGTCCCGGGGTGTGCAGCACCGTCAGGTCGACCCCGGCGATGGTCAGCACCTGGCCGTCCGTCAACTCCACGTCCGGCGGGGTGTCCGGGTGGGTCTGCTTCCACAGCGGCAGGTCGTCGGGGTGCAGATGGATCCGGGCGCCGGTGCGGCTCGCCAGCGCCGGGGCCGCGTCGATGTGGTCGTTGTGGGCGTGGGTGCAGATGATCGCCCGCAGCGTCCGCCCGTCGAGGGCTTCGAGGATGGCGTCGGCGTCGTGGGCGGCGTCGATGACCACCGCCTCCCCGCCGTCGCCCACGATCCACACGTTGTTGTCGACGTCCCAGGTGCCCCCGTCCAGGGAGAACGTGCCCGACGTCACGAGGTGATCGATGCGGGCGGTCATCACAGCACCACCACCGAACGCAGCACGTCGCCCGCGTGCATCCGCGTGAACGCCTGCTCCACGTCGTCGATCCCGATCGTCTCGGTGACGAACGCGCCGAGGTCGATCCGGCCCTGCTGGTGCAGGTCGATCAGCATCGGGAAGTCCCGGGACGGCAGGCAGTCGCCGTACCAGGAGGACTTGAGGGCGCCGCCGCGGCCGAAGACGTCCAGGAGGGGGAGCTCCAGCGTCATCTCCGGGGTCGGCACGCCCACCAGGACGACGGTCCCGGCCAGGTCGCGGGCGTAGAACGCCTGCCGGTAGGTCTCCGGTCGGCCGACCGCCTCGATGACGACGTCGGCCCCGAAACCGCCGGTCAGCTCGCGGATCGCGTCGACGGGGTCGGCGGTGCGGGAGTTGACGGTGTGGGTGGCGCCCATCGACTTCGCGGTGTCCAGCTTGCGGTCGTCGATGTCCACCGCGATGATCCGCGACGCCCCGGCCAGCCGCGCCCCGACGACCGCCGCGTCGCCGACCCCGCCGCAGCCGATGACCGCGACCGCGTCGCCGCGCCCGACGCCGCCGGTGTTGATCGCGGCGCCGATACCGGCCATCACGCCGCATCCCAGGAGCCCCGCGACGGCCGGCGAGACCGCCGGGTCCACCTTGGTGCACTGGCCCGACGCGACCAGCGTCTTGTCCGCGAACGCCCCGATGCCGAGCGCCGGCGTCAGCTCCGTGCCGTCCTTGAGCGTCATCTTCTGCCGGGCGTTGTGGGTGTCGAAGCAGTACTGCGGCCGGCCGCGCAGACACGCCCGGCAGGCGCCGCACACCGCGCGCCAGTTGAGGACGACGAAGTCGCCGGGCGCGACGTCGGTGACGCCGTCGCCGACCGACTCCACCACGCCGGCCGCCTCGTGCCCGAGCAGGAACGGGAACTCGTCGTTGATCCCGCCCTGCTTGTAGTGCAGGTCGGTGTGGCACACCCCGCACGCCTGGATCTTCACCACGGCCTCGCCGGGCCCCGGATCCGGCACCAGGATCGTCTCCAGCCGGACCGCTTCGTTCTTCCCCGGCGCAACGACGCCGCGCACTTCCTGTGCCATCGGTACCGCCCCTCTTCGAAGATGAAGATCACGTACGGGACCACTGTGGCGTACCGCCACCGCGTCGTGCCACACCGCACGCGGGCGGGCCGGCCACGCCGCGGGTCACCAGCGCGGCACCGCGGGGGCGGTCCAGCCGGGGTCGGCGCGGCGCATCGCGGCGGCGTCGTCGCGGGAGCGGTGGGTGCCGTCGTCGGCCAGCCAGCGGCGGTGCAGGGCGGCGAGCCGGTCGCGGTCGAGGGTGACGCCGAGGCCGGGGGCGTCGCCGACGTCCAGGTGGCCGTCGCGGAAGGCGAGGCGCTCGGTGAGGACGTCCTCGGCCTGCCAGGGGTAGTGGGTGTCGCAGGCGAAGTCCAGGTTGGGCACGGTGGCCGCCACCTGGGTCATGGCGGCCAGGCTGATGCCCAGGTGGGTGTTGGAGTGCATGGACAGGCCGACGCCGAACGTGCGGCACAGGGCGGCGAGTTCCCGGGTGCTGCGCAGCCCGCCCCAGTAGTGGTGGTCGGAGAGGACGACCTGCACGGCGCCGCGGGCGAAGGCTTCGGGGATCTCCTCGAAGGCGGTGACGCACATGTTGGTGGCCAGCGGCACCGGCGTACGGGCCGCCACCCGGGCCATCCGGTCGGTGCCGCTCGCCGGGTCCTCCAAGTATTCCAGGACGTCCTGCAGCGCGTCGGCGACCCGCAGCGAGGTCTCCACCGTCCAGGCGCCGTTGGGGTCGAGGCGCAGCGGCCGCCCGGGGAACGCGGCGGCCAGCGCCCGGATCGCCGCGATCTCCCGGTCCGGCGGGAAGACGCCGCCCTTGAGCTTGAAGGACGTGAAGCCGTGGCGGTCGGCGAACCGTCGGGCCTGGGCGACGATCCCGGCCGGGTCGAGGGCCGCGCCCCAGTCGTCGGGCTCGCCGCGGTCGCCGGGGTGGGCGGCCCAGCGGTAGAAGAGGTAGGCGCTGTACTCCACGCGGTCGCGCACCCGGCCGCCGAGCAGCGCGTGCACCGGCAGGCCGGCGGCGCGGCCCCAGGCGTCGAGGCAGGCGACCTCGAAGCCGGCGAGCACCGAGCGCCGCAGCTTGCCGGCGGTCCGGGCGCCGCGCAGTCCGGCGGCGTCGACGGTGGCGGCGTCGTCGACGGTGGCGACGGTGCCGGAGGTGGCGACTGCATGGACGGTGCCTGCGTCGGTCGCGTCCGGGGAGTCCCCGCACACCCGGTCGGCGAGCGCGGGCAGCCCGTTCAGGTCCGTGACCCTCCGACCGACCAGCGCATCGGCCAACAGACGTGCCGGGCCGAGGTATTCGGTGTCGCCGTAGGTCTCCCCGAGCCCGGTGGCACCGCCCGCGGTGACCACCTCGATGATCAGCCGCGGGGTGTAAGGCTGGTGGACGCCCTGGATGTTCAGCAGCGGCGGGTCGGCGACCAGGACGGGGGTGAGCCGGACCTCGGCGACGGTCAGGTCCTCGGGGGCGGCGGCCATCGGCACTCGTCTCCATATGTAGATGCCGTCCATGGACAGAAATGGAGCGTAGGGAGCACGCTCCAGCAGCGTCAATATCCCTGGCGGGGCGGGGCAGTTGGGCGGCACGCTTCCGCCACCCTTTACCAATGCTTTAATCTTCGCGCGTAGATATACCGATTGAGGCTCTGTTAGACCTACCCGGGACCACCCCCACCTCCCGAAAGAGCCGCGCATGCCCCGTCTCCCCCTCTCCCGCCGCACCCGCCCTGCGCTCTCCCGCCGCACCCGCCTCGCCGGTGCGGTGGTCGCCGCCCTCGCCGCCGGCACCGCGGTGTTCGGAGCCGGCCAGGCGACCGCCGAGCACTCCGTGCCGCGCACCGACAAGGAGATCCCCAACCTCACGCAGGTGCAGGACAAGATCAAGGCGTACTACGGCGACACGGTGACGGCCGACGGCGAGCACTACGCCTCCCCCACCAGCAACTACGCCCGCCAGGTCCGCGGCATAGAGGCCACGGCGCGCACCTACCTGACCGGCGCGCTCGGCAAGCACAAGCCCGCGGGGAAGGCCAGGCCCGCCATCGTCCTGGACATGGACGACACCACGCTGCTGACCTACAACTACGAGCTGAAGGTCGGCTTCAACTTCACCCCGAAGTCCCAGGACGACTACCTGGCGCACACCGACATGGCCCCGGTCTTCGGCATGAACCAGCTCGTCAACTGGGCGCACGAGAAGGGCGCCGAGGTCTTCTTCATCACCGGCCGCAAGGAGGCGCAGCGCGACTGGAGCGTGCGCAACCTCAAGAACGTCGGCTACGACGTGCCGCTGGATCCGGCGCACGTCTTCCTGCGCGACAAGGAGCACCCGCCGGCCTACCTCCCGTGCGGTGCGACCTGCTCGACCGTCGACTTCAAGTCCGGCACCCGCAAGCACATCGCGTCGCTCGGCTACCGCATCGTGGCCAACTTCGGCGACCAGTACAGCGACCTGCTGGGCGGCTCCGCGGACCGCGCCTTCAAGCTGCCGAACCCGATGTACTACCTGCCGTAGGCGGATGTACTACCTGCCGTAAGGCGCATGCACCACCTGCCGTGGGCGCCCGGCCCGGCAGGACATCCGGCCCCCGGCCCCTCCGCTGAGCGTCCGGCCCCGCCGGGCGCTCAGCGCCTCTTGGGGAGCGGCACGCGCAGCAGGTCCCGGGCGATGGTGAGTTCACCGGCGAAGCCCGCCGCGCGCGCCTGGCGCGCGAACTCGTCCGGGTCGGCGTAGCGCTGCGAGAAGTGCGTCAGCACCAGATGCCGCACGTTCGCCTCCGCCGCCACCCGGGCCGCCTGTCCGGCCGTCAGATGCCCGTGGTCCGTGGCCAGTTGGACGTCCTCGTCGAGGAACGTCGACTCGATGACCAGCATGTCCACCCCCTCCGCGAGCGCGTGTACGCCCTCGCACAGCCGGGTGTCCATGACGAACGCGAACCGCTGGCCCGGCCGGAACTCGCTGACCTCGTCGAGGGTCACACCGTTCAGCTCGCCGGCCCGCTGGAGGCGGCCGATGTCCGGTCCGGCGATGCCGCGGTCGGCCAGCAGGTCCGGGAGCATCCGCCGGGCGTCCGGCTCGACCAGGCGGTAGCCGTACGACTCGACCGGGTGCGAGAGCCTGCGCGCCTCCAGGACGTACGACGCCGAGCGGTCCAGCTCGCCGTCCTCGGCGACCGGCCGCTGGGCGATGCGGACCGTCTCCCGGTAGGCGGTGGCATAGCGCAGCCGGTCGAAGAACCGCTCCCCGCTGGCCGGGTAGTGGGCGGTGACCGGATGCGGCACCCGGTCCAGGTTGATCCGCTGGATCACCCCGGCCAGGCCCAGCGAGTGGTCGCCGTGGAAGTGCGTGATGCAGATCCGGTCGATGTCGTGCGCGGCGACCCCGGCCCGCAGCATCTGGCGCTGGGTCCCCTCACCGGGGTCGAAGAGCAGCCCCTGGCCGTCCCACCGCAGCAGATAGCCGTTGTGGTTGCGGTGCCGGGTGGGGACCTGGCTGGCGGTCCCGAGGACGACCAGTTCGCGTACGGACACGGCTCGTTATCCGGGGGGCCACTGGAGGCCGCGGCCACCGAGGACGTGCAGATGCGCGTGGAAGACGGTCTGGCCCGCGCCGGAGCCGGTGTTGAAGACGACCCGGTAGCCCCCGTCCTCGACCTCGTCCGCGGCGGCGACCTCGCGGGACTCGGACAGTATGTCGGCGATCACCTGCGGCTCGGCGGCGGCGAGCGCCGCGGCGTCCGGGTAGTGGACCTTGGGGATCACCAGGACGTGCGTCGGCGCCTGGGGGTTGATGTCGCGGAACGCGACGGTGGTACCGGTCTCCCGGACGATGGTCGCCGGCACCTCCCCGGCCACGATCTTGCAGAACAGGCAGTCGGCCTGCGGTTCTCCCGCCACCGGTGGCTCCTCCCGGGTCGCGCGGCGTGCGCCGTACGCGCCGTGCGTACGCCCCTGGGATGCTAGCGGATCACTAAGCTGGCCCTTCAGACCGCATTGGCCCCACAACCGGGAGTTATGCACCATGGCAACCACCCGCACCGCCACGACCCACTGGGAAGGCAACCTCCTTCAGGGCAAGGGCACCGTCGCCCTGAACTCCTCCAACGTCGGCACCTACGACGTGAACTGGCCGGCGCGCGCCGAGCAGCCGAACGGCGTCACCAGCCCCGAGGAACTGATCGCCGCGGCCCACTCCTCCTGCTACTCCATGGCCTTCTCGCACGGCCTGGCCGGCAAGGGCCACACCGTCGCCTCCCTCGACACCCGGGCCGATGTCACCTTCCAGCCGGGCGAGGGCATCACCGGCATCGTGCTGACCGTCAAGGCCAGTGTCCCTGGCCTGTCCGAGGAGGACTTCCGGACCGCGGCCGAGGACGCCAAGAAGAACTGCCCGGTCAGCCAGGCGCTGGCGGGCGTCAAGAACATCACGCTCCACGCGGAGCTGATCTGAACACGGAGCCGACCTGACGGAGCGCCGGGGCGGCCGTCCGCCCCGGGCACGGTCAACCGCGGTGCGCCGGCCGGCTCCTGGGCCGGCCGGCGCACCCCGGACCTCGGACGGACGCTAGCTCCAGCGCCCGGTGCGCCCCAGCAGCAGCGCGGTCGCCGCCGTGCCGGCCGTGGAGGTGCGCAGCACGGTCGCGCCCAGGCGGTACGGCTTGGCGCCCGCCTCGGCGAAGGCGGCCAGCTCCTCCGGGGAGACGCCGCCCTCCGGGCCGACGACCAGCACGATCGAGCCCTGGGCGGGGAGTTCGGCGGTGGCCAGCGGGGCGCTGCCCTCCTCGTGGAGGACGGCGGCGAAGTCGGCACCGGCGAGCAGCGCGGCGACCTGCTTGGTCGTCAGCGGGTCGGCGACCTGCGGGAAGGTCAGCCGGCGCGACTGCTTGCCCGCCTCGCGCGCCGTGGCACGCCATTTCGCCAGCGACTTGGCGGCCCGCTCGCCCTTCCACTGGGTGACGCAACGCGCCGCCGCCCAGGGGACGATGGCGTCCACGCCGGTCTCGGTCATGGTCTCCACGGCCAGCTCCCCGCGGTCGCCCTTGGGCAGCGCCTGCACGACGGTGATCGTGGGCACCGGAGGGGCCTCGGTGCGCAGTTCCGCCACGGCGACGGTGAGCCGGTCCTTGCCCTCGACGGCGGCGACCGTGCCGTGGGCACCGGCGCCCGCGCCGTCGGTCAGCACGACCTCCTCACCGACCCGCAGCCGCCGTACCGACACCGCGTGCCGGCCCTCGGGACCGTCCAGGGTCAGGGTGCCCCCGGCCCGTACGCCCGCCAGCGAGTCGACGAGGAAGACCGGCGCGGTCATGCGGCACCGCCGGTGGCGTCCACGTCCCCGCCGCTGCGGACCTCGCCCAACGCGACGCGTGCCGCGTCCAGTTCGGACACCAGCACCTTCACCAGCCGGCCGGCGGGCATCTCCCGCGCCAGCCGGTGCCCCTGCCCCGCCCACAGGTTCATGCCCTGCGCGTCGCCGGCCTTGGCGGCGGCCTTGCGGACGGTGGAGGTGAGGTAGTGCACGGCGGGGTAGGCGGCCGGCGCGTACGGGCCGTGCTCGCGAAGGAAACGGTTCACCAGCCCGCGCGCCGGCCGCCCGGAGAACGCCCGGGTCAACTCCGTATGTGTGAAAAGGGGGTTGGTCAGCGCCTGCTTGTGCAGCGGGTTGGCGCCGGACTCGGGCGTGACGAGGAAGGCGGTGCCCAGCTGCGCCATCGACGCCCCGGCGGCCAGCACCGCCGCGATCTGCGCCCCGCGCATCAGCCCGCCCGCGGCGATCACCGGGATCTGCACGGCCTCCCGGACCTGCGCGAGCAGCGCCAGCAGCCCCAGTCCCGCACCGGTGCCGTCCGCGTGCGGATCGTCCCGGTGGGTGCCCTGGTGGCCACCCGCCTCCACGCCCTGCACGCAGACCGCGTCGGCGCCGGACCACTGCGCGTCCTGCGCCTCGGCGACCGTGGTGACCGTGACGACGGTGTACGTGCCGACCTTGGCGAAGCCGTCGAGGACCGCCCGCGAGGGGCAGCCGAAGGTGAACGAGACCACCGGCACCGGGTCCTCGCGCAGGATCGCGAGCTTGGCCTCGTACCCGTCGTCGCAGGGGCCGTCGATGTCGCCGAGTTCGGTCTCGTACCAGGCGGCCTCGCCCGCGAGTTGCTCGCGGTAGACCTCGACGGCGGACGTGTCGGCCAGCGAGGGCTGCGGCATGAAGAGATTGACGCCGAAGGGGTGGTCGGTCAGCGCCCGGAGCTGTTTGATCTCCTGGTACATGCCGTCGGCGGTCTTGTAGCCGGCGGCGAGGAAGCCGAGCCCGCCGGCCTGGCAGACCGCCGCGGCCAGCTCGGACCCGGAGGCGCCGCCCGCCATCGGGGCCTGCACGATGGGGTGACGGCAGAGATCGGTGAGCGCGGTGGGCATGACCACATCGTGTCACGCCCACCGCCCTGCCCCGAACCGGGGCACCGCCTCGAAGTGCGGAACGGCCGGCCGGGGTACACCGTGTGCCTACCGCCCGTTGAACGCGTCCTTCAGGCGGGAGAAGAGGCCCTGCTGGCCGGGCTGGAACTGCCCGGTGGGACGCTCCTCGCCACGCAGCTTGGCCAGGCGGCGCAGGAGTTCCTCCTGCTCGGGGTCGAGCTTCGTCGGGGTCTGGACCTCGACATGGACGATCAGGTCGCCCCGGCCGCCGCCGCGCAGATGCGTCACGCCCCGCTGGTGCAGCGGGATCGACTGGCCGGACTGGGTGCCGGGCCGGACGTCGACCTCCTCCATCCCGTCCAGCGTCTCCAGCGGGCACTTCGTGCCCAGCGCCGCCGCCGTCATCGGGATGGTCACCGTGCAGTGCAGATCGTCGCCGCGCCGCTGGAAGACCGCGTGGGGCAGCTCGTGGATCTCGACGTAGAGGTCGCCGGCGGGGCCGCCGCCGGGGCCGACCTCGCCCTCACCGGCCAGCTGGATGCGGGTGCCGTTGTCGACGCCGGCCGGGATCTTGACCGTGAGCGTACGGCGCGAGCGGATCCGGCCGTCGCCCGCGCACTCGGGGCACGGGGTCGGCACGACCGTGCCGAAGCCCTGGCACTGCGGGCACGGCCGGGAGGTCATGACCTGGCCGAGGAAGGACCGGGTGACCTGCGAGACCTCACCGCGGCCGCGGCACATGTCGCAGGTCTGCGCCGACGTCCCGGGCGCCGCGCCCTCACCGCTGCAGGTCGTGCAGACCACGGCGGTGTCGACCTGGATGTCCTTGGTCGTGCCGAACGCCGATTCGCTCAGCTCGACATCGAGGCGGATCATCGCGTCCTGGCCGCGGCGGGTCCGCGAGCGCGGTCCGCGCTGCGACGCCGTGCCGAAGAACGCGTCCATGATGTCGGAGAAGTTGCCGAAGCCCGCGCCGAAGCCGCCCGCGCCGCCGCCGGCACCGCCGGACTGCGACAGGGGATCGCCGCCGAGGTCGTAGACCTGCTTCTTCTGCGGGTCGGAGAGGACCTCGTAAGCGGCGTTGATCTCCTTGAACCGCTCCTGGGTCTTGGGGTCCGGGTTGACGTCCGGGTGCAGCTCGCGCGCCAGCCGCCGGAATGCCTTCTTGATCTCGTCCTGCGAGGCATCGCGCCGTACGCCCAGGACCGCGTAGTAGTCCGTGGCCACTTACGACTCCGCCAGGATCTGTCCGACGTAACGTGCCACTGCGCGTACCGCTCCCATCGTTCCGGGGTAGTCCATGCGGGTCGGTCCGACCACGCCCATTTTTGCGACGGCCTCGTCGCCCGAACCGTAGCCGACGGCGACGACCGAGGTGGACGTCAGGCCCTCATGAGCATTCTCATGCCCGATACGTACGGTCATGCCCGAGTCCTTGGCCTCCCCGAGCAGCTTGAGCAGCACCACATGCTCCTCAAGGGCCTCCAACACCGGCCGGATGGTCAGTGGGAAATCATGCCCGAAGCGCGTGAGATTGGCGGTACCGCCGATCATCAGCCGCTCCTCGGTCTCCTCCACCAGAGTCTCCAGCAACACCGACAGTACTGTCGAGACCGTGCCGCGGTCGTCCTGCTCGAAGGACTCCGGAAGATCCTGCACCAGCTGCGGCACGTCCGTGAACCGCCGCCCGACGACACGGCTGTTGAGCCGCGCCCGCAGGTCCGCCAGGGACATCTCGCCGAACGGCGACTGGCAGTCGACCAGCCGCTGCTCGACCCGTCCGGTGTCCGTGATCAGCACCAGCATCAGCCGCGCCGGGGCCAGCGCCAGCAGCTCGACGTGCCGGACCGTGGACCGCGTCAGGGAGGGGTACTGCACGACCGCGACCTGCCGGGTCAGCTGCGCCAGGAGCCGGACCGTCCGGCCGACCACGTCGTCGAGGTCGACGGCGCCGTCCAGGAAATTCTGGATGGCGCGCCGCTCCGGGCTGGACAGCGGCTTGACGCCGGCCAGCCTGTCGACGAAGAGGCGGTATCCCTTGTCGGTCGGGATCCGCCCGGCGCTGGTGTGCGGCTGGGCGATGAAACCCTCGTCCTCCAGGGCCGCCATGTCGTTGCGCACGGTGGCCGGGGAGACCCCCAGCTTGTGGCGCTCGGTGAGCGCCTTGGAGCCGACCGGCTCCTCCGTGCCGACGTAGTCCTGGACGATGGCGCGCAGCACTTCGAGCCTGCGTTCGCTGAGCATCCCGCGCACCTCCAGTCCGGCCGTCCCGCCGTGTGTCGTCTCTCCTGGCACTCACCTCAGCCGAGTGCCAGACCCAGTAAGTGTACGGCCGGGTAGCACGGATGCGGCAAGGGCGGGCGTGGTGGGGAGTTGCCCGGGGCCGCGGAGTCCGACCCCGGGAGCGCCCCTCGGCGCCCCCCGACCGCTCCCCGGCCGGCACCCGGTCCGGGCCGCCGGAACGGCCGACCGTCGCGCAACGCTATCGCGATGGCGCTAGCGTCTCGGTATGCGCACTGCATGGGAAGAGGCAGGCTGGGAACAGCTCGACGACGGTGTCGTCCGGCGCCGGATGCCCGGCTGGGACGAGACGGTCGGGGTGATCGCCGGCACCGCCGGGGTCATGATCGTCGACACCGGCGCCACCCTCCGCGACGGCGCCGAACTGCGCCGTACGATCCGCGGCGTACTGGGCCGCGACGTGACGCACATCGCACTGACCCACCCGCACTTCGACCATGTGCTGGGCACCGCCGCCTTCGCGGGCGTCGAGGTGTTCGGCGCGGCCGGCCTGGGCGAGCTGCTGCTGCGCAGCAAGGACGAGCTCCGGCACTCCGCGGTGCGGCACGGCGTCGACCGGGACGCCGCCGCGGAGGCCGCCGACCTGCTGGTCGCGCCGCACCACCACGTCCACGGCGAGCTGACCGTCGACCTCGGCGACCGGCAGGTGCTGCTGGCCAACGTCGGCCCCGGCCACTCCGCGCACGACCTGGCCGTCCTGGTGCCCGGCCGGCACGGTTCCCCGGAGATCGTCTTCTGCGGTGACCTGGTGGAGGAGTCGGGCGAGCCGCAGGCCGGGCCGGACGCGCTCCCCCAGCAGTGGCCCGCCGCCCTGGACCGGCTGCTCGCCCTGGGCGGCGAGGACGCGGTGTACGTGCCAGGCCACGGCGCCGTCGTCGACGCCCGCTTCGTGCGCGCCCAGCGCGACGCCCTCGCCGCCCGCTTCGGCCCGCCGCCGTCCTGAGCCGCCGCCCCGCACCGCTCTCCGCTTCCGCCGCTCCCCCCCTTCCGCCCACCGGTCCGGCCGGTCGGTCAGTCCCACCGGTCCGGCCGGTCAGGCCGGTCGGCCCGCAGAAGTCCGTCCACAGAACAGGCCCTCATGCAGAGCAAGCGCTACCGCCCCGACCTCACTCCCCCGTGGAAGAGGCAGCAGCCGGCGCCCGAAGTGCCCGCCGATCCCGATCTGGTCGTCGAGGAGGTCACCACCGGCTACTGCGGCGCGGTGATCCGCTGCGAGAAGACCGCCGAGGGTCCGACGGTCACGCTGGAGGACCGGTTCGGCAAGCAGCGGGTCTTCCCGATGGCGCCGCGCGGCTTCCTCCTGGAGGGCAGGGTCGTCACGCTCGTACGCCCCCGGAGCCGCCCCGCGCCGAGCGGTCCGGCGCGGACCGCCTCCGGGTCGATCGCGGTCCCCGGCGCCCGCGCCCGGGTCGCGCGGGCCGGCCGCATCTACGTGGAGGGGCGGCACGACGCCGAACTGGTCGAGCGCGTCTGGGGCGACGACCTGCGCATCGAGGGCGTGGTCGTGGAATATCTGGAGGGCATCGACGACCTCCCGGCGATCGTCCGCGCCTTCTCCCCCGGCCCGGACGCCCGGCTCGGCGTCCTGGTCGACCATCTCGTGCCCGGCTCGAAGGAGTCCCGGATCGCGGCCGAGGTGACCGGTGCGCACGCGCTGGTCGTCGGCCACCCGTACATCGACGTCTGGGAGGCCGTGAAGCCGTCCTCGGTGGGCATCGCGGCGTGGCCGGCCGTACCGCGCGGCCAGGACTGGAAGACCGGGGTGTGCCGGGCGCTGGGCTGGCCGGAGAACACCGGCGCGGCCTGGCAGCGGATCCTCTCCGGCGTGCGGTCGTACAAGGACCTGGAGCCGGCCCTGCTGGGGCGGGTCGAGGAACTGATCGACTTCGTGACGGCCCCGGAGGGGGCGTAGCGGGCCCGGGGCATGTGGTGCGCCGGGGCCGTGGCGAGCGCACTCTGGTAGCAGCGATTCCGGAGGTGACCGTCATGTTGAAGACCGTTGTCGGATGGCATGTCGAGCTGGAATTCGAGGAGGACACCCACCGCACCCGGGCCGCCGCGCTGGTCCGGCTGCCCGACGGGACCGAGGTGCGGTCCCATGGTTATGCCAGCCGCCACCCCGCCGACGGGAACCAGCCCCGGGTCGGCGAGGAGGTCGCGGGCGCACGGGCGCTCAACGACATGGCGATGCAGCTGCTGACCAAGGCCCACGACGAGATCGACCAGGAGTCGGGGCGGCAGTCACGCCCGCTGACCCACTGACGTGCCCCGCTGGCCCGCTGGCCCACTGATCCACTGATCCACTGACGTACGGTGCCGCGCCGACGTGCCCGTGATCCGCTGAAGTTCCGTGCTGCGCCGACGCGTTGGGCCGGCGCCCCGTGGACCCGGTGACCCGGTGGCCGTCCCGTGCCCGGCGGCCGGGCGGTCGGACCGCGCCTGACCGGCGAGGGCCCGCCGGTCGGTCCGCTCGGTCCACCCGGCCCGTCCCCTCAGTCCACCAGGTCTCGCACCACCGCGTCCGCCAGCAGCCGCCCGCGCAGCGTCAGCACCGCGCGTCCCGCCTCGTACGGGCCGGGCTCCAGGAGGCCGTCGGCCAGTGCGCGGGCGGCGGCGCGGGCGCCCGCGGGGGCGAGGAGGGAGAGCGGGCAGCCGCCGGCGAGGCGGAGCTCCAGGAGGATGCGCTCGACGCGGCGGTCCTCGTCCGGGAGGACTTCGCGGCCGGCGCCCGGGGAGCGGCCCTCGGCGAGGGCCTGGGCGTAGGCGCCGGGGTGCTTCACGTTCCACCAGCGGACGCCGCCGACGTGGCTGTGCGCGCCGGGGCCGGCGCCCCACCAGTCGGCGCCGGTCCAGTACAGCTCGTTGTGGCGGCAGCGGGCGGCTTCGGACGTGGCCCAGTTGGAGACCTCGTACCAGGTGAAGCCGGCGGCGGTGAGCCGGTCCTCGGCGATCAGGTAGCGGTCGGCGTGCACGTCGTCGTCGGTCATCGGGATCTCGCCGCGGCGGATCCGGCGGGCCAGCCGGGTGCCCTCCTCGACGATCAGCGCGTACGCGGAGACGTGGTCGGGGCCGGCGCCGACGGCCGCGTCGAGGGAGGCCCGCCAGTCGTCGTCGGTCTCGCCCGGGGTGCCGTAGATCAGGTCGAGGTTGACGTGCTCGAAGCCGGCCGCGCGGGCCTCGGCGACGCAGGCTTCGGGGCGGCCCGGGGTGTGGGTGCGGTCGAGGATCTTCAGGACGTGCTGCCGGGCGCTCTGCATGCCGAAGGAGACGCGGTTGTAGCCGGCCGCGCGCAGCTCGGCGAGATAGCGGGGGTCGACGGAATCCGGGTTGGCCTCGGTGGTGATCTCGGCGCCGGGGGCCAGGCCGAACTCGTCGCGGAGGGCGGCCAGCATCCGGCCGAGGTCGGCAGTCGGCAGCAGGGTCGGGGTGCCGCCGCCGACGAAGACCGTCCGCACGGGGCGGGGGTCGTCGCCCAGCACCTTGCGGGCCAGGCGGATCTCCTCGACGACCGTGTCGGCGTAGGTCTCGCGGGAGGCCGGGGCGCCGCCGGAGCCGCGCAGCTCGCTCGCGGTGTAGGTGTTGAAGTCGCAGTAGCCGCAGCGGGTCGCGCAGTACGGCACGTGCAGGTAGAAGCCGAGGGGCCGGCCGGCGGCGCCGGTCAGCGCATGGCGGGGCAGCGCCCCGTCCTCGGGCATCGGCTCACCGTCTGGCAGTGCGGAAGGCATGGGGTCCATTGTCCGTCATGCGGCGGCGGTCCCGGCTCGGCTCCGGCGGCGGCCCACGTCACACGCCCGACCCGCCCCGGGGGGGGCCGCTCCGCCCCTGAGCCGTCGGGCGGTCCTAGGTGTTCTGTCCGGGGAGGTTGTGGACGGTGAGGCAGGTCTCGGCTGGGATCTTGAACAGGTGAGGGCCTTCCGGGTTCGGTGTGGATTGCGACGTCTACACCGACCGAAAGGCCCTCGTGCCCCACCGTAATGCACCCCTGACCGAGACTGGACGGCTGCGTCTGGCCCGCTGCGTCGTCGACGAGGGCTGGACCCTGCGGCGGGCCGCCGAACGCTTCCAGGTCTCGCCCACCACCGCCCAACGCTGGGCCGACCGCTACCGGCTGCTGGGTGAGGCGGGGATGGCAGACCGTTCAAGCCGCCCACACCACAGCCCGCGCCGCACCCCGACACGCACGGAACGGCGCATCATCAAGGTCCGCCTCCTGCGCCGGTGGGGCCCGGCCCGCATCGCCCACCTGCTGCGACTGGTCCCCTCGACCGTGCACCGCGTGCTGACCCGGTTCGGCCTGGCCCGCCTGACCCACCTGGACCGGGCCACAGGCCGGCCGATACGCCGCTACGAACGCGACCGCCCCGGCGAGTTGGTCCACGTGGACATCAAGAAGCTCGGCAACATCCCCGACGGCGGCGGCCACAGGACACTCGGCCGGCAAGCAGGCCGCAAGACCCGCTCGGGAGTCGGCTACAGCTACATCCACACCGCCGTCGACGACCACTCCCGCCTGGCCTACAGCGAGATCCACACCGACGAGAAAAAGGAGACCGCCACCGCCTTCTGGACCCGGGCCCAAACGTTCTTCACCACCTGCGGCATCACCGTCGAACGCGTCCTGACCGACAACGGCGCCTGCTACAAGTCCCACACCTGGCGCGATGCCCTCGCAGCAGCCGGGATCACCCACAAGCGAACCCGGCCCTACCGACCACAGACCAACGGCAAAGTCGAACGCTTCAACCGCACCCTGCTTGACGAATGGGCCTACGCGAAGCCCTACCGCTCAGAGACCGAACGCCGCGAAGCGTTCCCCCAATGGCTCCACACCTACAATCACCACCGCGGACACACCGCGCTCAAGGGCAAACCACCCGCCAGCCGCGTCCCCAACCTCACAGGGCAATACACCTAGGGCACCCCGTTCGCCGCCGCGCGGGCCGCGGCCTGGAGGACCAGCAGCGCCAGGTCGTCGTCCGGCGGCGTCGGCCCGAAGGCGTGGACCGTGCGCCGGATGTGCTCGGCGATGTCCTCGGCGCCCTGCCCGGCCGCCGCGGCCAGGGCCTGGGCCAGCCCGTCCTCGTCGTCGAACAGCCGCCGCCCCGAGCGGCGCTCGGTCACCCCGTCGGTGACGCACAGCAGCGTCTCCCCGGGGCGCAGGTCGAACGACTCGCTGACGTACGCGGCGTCCTCGACGACCCCCAGCAGCATCTGCGGCGCCGCCACGACCCGGACCGCGCCGTCCGCACCCAGCACCAGCGGCAGTGGGTGGCCGGCGCTGGCCAGGGTGCAGCGGGCGCCGCCGGCGCCGCCCCGGTACGGCACGATCTCGCCGTACAGGAGGGACAGGAAGCGGGCCTGCTCGCCCTCCTCGCGGATCTCGACGGGCGCCTCGGCCCCGGCGCCGGCCGCCGCCACCGCCGCCGCGACCGCCGCGACCGAGTCGGCGGCCTCGCGCGCCATGGTCTTGTTGAGCCGGTCGAGCACCTCGGAGACCCCGAAGCCGTCGCGGGCCAGCAGCCGCAGCACCGGCCGGGCCAGGCCGGTGACCGCGGCGGCCTCGGGGCCGCTGCCGCAGACGTCGCCGAGGGCGAAGCACCAGCGGCCGTCCCCGGCCTCGAAGAGGTCCCAGAAGTCGCCGCCCGCCCAGGCACCCTCGCGCGGTTCGTAGACCACCGCGGAGTGCACCCCGGGCACCCGGGCCCGGCCGCGGGGCAGCAGCCGCCGCTGGAGGACCTGGCTGATGCGCTCCTGGCGGCTGTAGGCGCGGGCGGTGGCCAGCGCCCGGGCGGCCCGGCGGCACAGGTCCTCGATCAGCGCGACCACCTCGTCGGGGAAGTGCAGCAGCCCGGCCCGGCCGAGCAGCACGGTGCCGAGCCGGCGGCCACCGGCGACCAGCGGGCAGGCCAGGGCGGCGCCGCCGGGCTCGTAGTGGCCCGGTTCGTGCGGCCAGGGCCAGGGCGCCGCGGTGGGCCTGCCGCCCAGGGCCTCCCCGGCGGCGACGCCCGGCGGCTGCTTCTCCAGGGCGGTGCGCAGCGCGTCGATCCGGCCCTCGGACAGGTGCCAGACGCGTGCCAGCCGCGGCGCCTCGCCGCTCATCGCCAGCCCGCGTCCGGGGGCGCCGCCGTCGCCGTCGTGGAGCCACACCGCGCACCAGTCGGCGAGCCGCGGAACGATCAACTGGGCGGCCAGGGAGGCGACTTGGTCGGCGTCGAGCTGTCCGGAGAGCAGGTCGGACGCCTCGGCGAGGAAGGACAGCGCCCCGCTGTCGACGCCGCCCCGGCCGCGGGCCCGGCCGGCGGTCGCGTCGGGGCCGTCGAGGCCGTCGGGCGGGGCGGTGCGGCGGGGCACCGGGGCGAGGAGTTCGGCGGCTCGCAACCCGCGCCGCAGCAGCTCCTCGTCGACCGCGCCGTACTCATCGCACTCGCCGTACGCCCCGAACGCCCCGTCCACCACCTCCGGTTCCGGCCGTACGCCCTCCGGGGCGCCCACCGGCAGCCGGAACCACACGGTCTTCATCGCCCGGCGGTAGGTCACGCCCCACGCCTCGGCCACCGCGCTGATCAGCTGGAGGCCGTGGCCGCCGCCCTCGTAGGCGCCGGTGTCCTCGCGGGCGCGGACCGGCTGCGTGGGGTGCCGGTCGGAGACCTCGACGACCAGGCCGGCGCGCGGCGGCTCGTCGGGGTCCACTCCCGGCGGGGCGTCCGGGAAGGGCCCCGGCTCCGCGTCCGGGTCGAGCCGGCAGCGCAGTTCGACGGTGGTCCCGGCGTGCACCACCGCGTTCGTCACCAGCTCGCTGACCAGCAGTACCGCCTCGTCCGCCAGCCGGTCGGTGAGCCCCTCGGCGCCGGGCAGCCGCTGGGCGGCCCAGTCGGCGAACGCGCCCCGGACGAACTGCCGCGCGGCGGCCGCCGCCCGCGGGTCGCCGGGCAGACTGGCTCGCAGGGACCGCGTGGCGGCTCCCGCAACGTCGTTCCGTTCAGACGAAGTTGTCGTCCTCATTGAGCAACTCCCGAGCAGCTCCCCTGCAGCGCCGGATGCGCCACCGCCAGGGTGACAGAACGAGCGCACCCATAAGCGGTGAGTTACGGAAGTACGTGGTCAGCGCCGTCAATTCGGCTGACGCCGCACGGTAGTTGACCGACACGGGAAGATACGTCCGAATCAACCTGTATGGACAACTTCACCCGCACCGCCCGTCCGCCCGGACACCGCGGTGCGGGGCGGACCGCCCGGCCCGCCCCGCACCCGCCGTCGCCGGGTCCTATGCCTCCCGCGACCCGGCGTACATCTCCTCCAGCAGGTCCTTGAAGGCCCGCTCGACCGCCGGCCGCTTGATCTTGAGGCTGGGGGTGACCTCGCCGTGCTCGATGTCCAGGTCGCGCGGCAGCAGCCGGAACTTGCGGATCTGCTGCCAGCGCTGGAGCCCTTCGTTGACCCGCTCCACATAGCCGTCGATCAGCTCGCGGACCTGGTCGGTGGCGACGACCTCGGCGTACGTCCGGCCGGCCAGCCCGTGCTCCTTGGCCCAGCCCAGGATCGTCGGCTCGTCGAGCGCGATCAGCGCGGTGCAGAAGTTCCGGTTGGCGCCGTGCACCAGCACGTTGGAGACGAACGGGCAGACCGCCTTGAACTGGCCCTCCACCTCGGCCGGCGCGATGTACTTGCCGCCGGACGTCTTGATCAGGTCCTTCTTGCGGTCGGTGATCCGCAGGTAGCCGTCCGGGGAGAGCTCGCCGATGTCGCCGGTGTGGAACCAGCCGTCCTCCTCCAGGACCTCGGCGGTCTTCTCGGGCAGGCCGTGGTAGCCCTGCATGATGCCGGGGCCGCGCAGCAGGATCTCGCCGTCCTCGGCGATCCGCACCTCGGTGCCGGGCAGCGGCTTGCCGACCGTGCCGGTGCGGTACGCCTCACCGGGGTTGACGAAGCTGGCGGCGCTGGACTCCGTCAGGCCGTAGCCCTCCAGGATGTGGATGCCGGCGCCGGCGAAGAAGTAGCCGATGTCGGGGGCGAGCGCGGCCGAGCCGGAGACCGCGGCGCGCAGCCGGCCGCCGAACGCGTCGCGCAGCTTGGTGTAGACGAGGGCGTCGGCGACCTTGTGCTTGGCGGCGAGCGCGAACGGCACCGAGGCGTTGCCGGTGCGGCGGAAGTTGTCCTGCGAGAGCTTGGCGTACTCGCGGGCCACCTCGGCCGCCCACTGGAAGATCTTGTACTTGGCGCCGCCGCCCGCCCGGGCCTTGGCCGCGACGCCGTTGTAGACCTTCTCGAAGATCCGCGGGACGGCCGCCATATAGGTGGGCCGCACCACCGGCAGGTTCTCGATGATCTTGTCGACCCGGCCGTCCACGGCGATCACCTGGCCGGTGGCGATCTGCCCCGCGGTGAGCACCTTGCCGAAGACGTGCGCGAGCGGCAGCCAGAGGTACTGCACGTCCTCCGCGTGGACCATGCCGGTCGCCTGGATCGCACGCGCCATGTACGCCCAGCAGTCGTGCGGCAGCCGCACGCCCTTGGGGCGGCCGGTGGTCCCCGAGGTGTAGATCAGCGTCGCCAGCTGGTCGGCGCGCAGCGCACCGACCCGCTCCGTGACGCACTCCGGGTGCTCCTCCAGATACGCCGTGCCGCGCTTCTCCAGTTCGGCGAGCGAGAGCACCCAGCCCTCGGGGTCGCCCTCGGCGGGCTGCGCGGCGCTCTCGTCGATGACCACGACGTGCGCCAGCTCGGGCAGCTCGGCGCGCCGCTCGCGGGCCTTGGCGAGCTGCCCGGCGTCCTCCGCGATCAGCACCCGGCTGCCGGAGTCGGCCAGGATGTACGCGGTCTCCTCGGCGTTGGTGCTGGGGTAGACGGTGGTGGTGGCGGCACCGGAGCAGAGCACCCCGAGGTCGGCGAGGATCCACTCGACCCGGGTGTTGGACGCCAGCGCCACCCGCTCCTCGGGGCGCACCCCCAGCGCGATCAGCCCGGCGGCCGTGGCGTGGACCCGCTCGGCGGCCTGGGCCCAGGTCAGCGTCTTCCAGTCGTCCGGACCGGCGGAGGAGGGGACGGGATAGCGGTACGCCTCGGTGTCGGGCGTGGCCGCGACCCGTTCCAGGAACAGGGTCGCCACCGAAGGCGGCCGGTTTTCGATCAGCGTGTGGGTGTCCGTCACGGCATCCTCCGGGGCCCGCTTCATTGCTGGTGACTCGCGAGTAACCTTTGAGCAGTGATCAGAGTAGAACGCGTGACGCCGCCATGTAAGGGGCTGCGGTCGACTGGTTCAGGATGTGACCACCGCGATAGGTGTACGTAACAGTCGTATGACCCGGCGGAGAGCGGCGGCCCGCACCGGCCCCGGCACAGCACAGGGCGCCGGCCCCCGAAGGAACCGGCGCCCCACCACCGGCCACCGGCCGGCTGCTTCCCCCTACCTCTTCCTGCTTCGCCCTGCTTCTTCCTACTTCTTCGCCTTGCCGTCACCCTCGGAGTCCGACGACAGCACCGCGATGAAGGCGTCCTGCGGCACCTCCACGCTGCCGACCATCTTCATCCGCTTCTTGCCTTCCTTCTGCTTCTCCAGCAGCTTCCGCTTACGGGAGATGTCACCGCCGTAGCACTTGGCGAGGACGTCCTTGCGGATGGCGCGGACCGTCTCACGGGCGATGACCCGGCTGCCGATGGCGGCCTGGATCGGCACCTCGAAGTTCTGCCGCGGGATCAGCTCGCGCAACTTGGCCACCAGCCGCACGCCGTACGCGTACGCCTTGTCCTTGTGCGTGATCGCGGAGAACGCGTCGACCTTGTCGCCGTGCAGCAGGATGTCGACCTTCACCAGGTCGGAGGTCTGCTCGCCGGTGGGCTCGTAGTCCAGCGAGGCGTAGCCGCGGGTCTTGGACTTGAGCTGGTCGAAGAAGTCGAAGACGACCTCGGCGAGCGGGAGGGTGTAGCGGATCTCGACCCGGTCCTCGGAGAGGTAGTCCATGCCGAGCAGGGTGCCGCGGCGGGTCTGGCACAGCTCCATGATCGCGCCGATGAACTCGCTCGGCGCCAGGATCGTGGCCCGTACGACCGGCTCATGGACCTTGTCGATCTTGCCGGTCGGGAACTCGCTCGGGTTGGTGACGATGTGCTCGCTGCCGTCCTCCATGTCCACGCGGTAGACCACGTTGGGCGCGGTGGCGATCAGGTCGAGGCCGAACTCGCGCTCCAGCCGCTCACGGATGACCTCCAGGTGCAGCAGGCCCAGGAAGCCGACGCGGAAACCGAAGCCCAGGGCGGCCGAGGTCTCCGGCTCGTAGACCAGCGCGGCGTCGTTGAGCTGGAGCTTGTCCAGCGCTTCGCGCAGCTCCGGGTAGTCCGAGCCGTCGAGCGGGTACAGCCCCGAGAACACCATCGGCTTGGGGTCCTTGTAGCCGCCCAGCGGCTCCTCGGCACCCTTGGCGAGCTGGGTGATGGTGTCGCCGACCTTCGACTGCCGGACGTCCTTCACGCCGGTGATGAGGTACCCGACCTCGCCGACCGACAGGCCGTCCGCCGGCGTCATCTCCGGCGAGTTCGTACCGATCTCCAGCAGCTCGTGCGCGGCGCCGGTGGACATCATCTTGATCCGCTCGCGCCTGCCGAGCGTGCCGTCGACGACCTTCACGTACGTCACGACGCCGCGGTAGGCGTCGTAGACCGAGTCGAAGATCATCGCGCGAGCGGGGGCGTCCTTGACGCCGACCGGGGGCGGCACGTCGCGGACCACGCGGTCCAGCAGCTCGGGCACCCCGACGCCGGTCTTGGCGGAGACCTTCAGCACGTCCTCGGGCTCGCAGCCGACCAGGTTCGCCAGCTCGGCGGCGAACTTCTCGGGCTGCGCGGCCGGCAGGTCGATCTTGTTGAGGACGGGGATGATCGTGAGGTCGTTCTCCATCGCCAGGTAGAGGTTGGCGAGGGTCTGGGCCTCGATGCCCTGGGCGGCGTCGACGAGGAGGATGCAGCCCTCGCACGCGGCGAGGGAGCGCGACACCTCGTAGGTGAAGTCGACGTGGCCCGGGGTGTCGATCATGTTGAGGATGTGGGTCGTCCCACTCCCCTCCTCGCCCTCGGACGGCGCCCAGGGAAGCCGGACCGCCTGGGACTTGATCGTGATGCCGCGCTCGCGCTCGATGTCCATCCGGTCCAGATACTGCGCGCGCATCTGCCGCTGGTCGACGACACCGGTGAGCTGGAGCATCCGGTCGGCGAGCGTCGACTTGCCGTGGTCGATGTGCGCGATGATGCAGAAGTTACGGAGGAGCGCCGGGTCGGTACGGCTCGGCTCCGGCACGTTCGTAGGGGTCGCGGGCACGCAGGATCCATTCAGTGAACGCGGTAGGCGGGACAGGGGTGCGTCGTACGGGGTGTGTCATCTCGTGTCGGACGACGTCTCCCCCATCGTCCCATGAGCGACGGGGGTGGGGCGGTTTGGGCGTCCGCGGGGCGGCCGCCCGGTCCACCCGGACGCGTCGACGGCGGGTTGGGCGGACGCTTCGGCGGCGGGGCGGGCGCGTCGGCAACGGGCGGGGCGGGGCGGTCTTGGCCGGGGCGGTCTTGGCTGGGGCGGTCGGCCCGGGGCGCCTGTGGTCCGTACCGGGATGCCGGTGGCCGGTGGCCGGTACCGGGATGCCTGCGGTCCGTACCGGGGCGGGCGGGGCTGGTACGGGGCGGTACCGGGGCCGTGTGAGGAAACGGTCGCCGGTTGGGGGCGGTCGCGTGCGATGGTGGTCCCCGGTCGGGAGTCGGTCCAAGGTCGGGAGTCGGTCCAAGGTCGGGAGTCGATCCCTGGTCCGGAGGCGATCCCGGTCCGGAGGCGGTCCCCAGCCCGGTTTGGGAGCCATAAACCCTGCTGGTAACCTGGTCCACTGCGCTTCGTGCCCTCTCTCGTGCGCGGCGCACATCGAAACTCCAACGAACCTGAAAAGGCTCTTTCGTGGCGAACATCAAGTCCCAGATGAAGCGGATCAAGACCAACGAGAAGGCTCGTCAGCGCAACAAGGCTGTCAAGTCCGCTCTGAAGACCTCGATCCGTCGTACCCGTGAGGCCGTCGCGGCCGGTGACCTGGAGAAGGCCACCACCGCCGTGCGCGAGGCTTCCAAGAAGCTCGACAAGGCCGTCAGCAAGGGCGTCATCCACAAGAACGCCGCCGCCAACAAGAAGTCGGCGCTGGCCAAGACGGTCGCCGGCCTCAAGGGCTGACCTTCTCTTCCTGACCGCACCAGCTGCGGTCACCCTGCCGCCAGGGACTCAGCGGCCCCTCTCACCGCTCCCTGACCGGTGCACCACCGCGCCGCACGCGGCCTGCGTTCGCCACGCGGGTGCGGCGCACCCGGCTCGCTCGGCGGAATCGCCGAAGCAGCCACACAAGCTGGATACGGAAGCCCCGTCTCCGCCCCTCTCCGGGGCGAGGGCGGGGCTTTTCGCCGTGTGAGGCGGCGGGGGGACGCGGTGAGGTGGAGCTGGTGCCGCGGGCCGGGGTGGGATGGGATGGGATGGGATGGGACGGGATGGCGTGCGGGTCGCAGGGGCTGCGGGGGGGACGGCGCGCAGGTCGGGCGGCGGGCAGACCTGGGACAGCGTGCAGGTCCGGCGGGGGACGGGCAGAGGTGGGACGCGAACGCCAGGGGCCGGGCGACACGACCTCAGAGGCTAGAGGGCCAGGGGGTCAGGGGCCTGGCGACATGGTCCGGGATATTCGCTCCCATCCCCGATATCTGGATACCTCCGAAGCGGGTTGACTGTCGGCGATGTCCCGCTACGCTGCGGCCATGTCCAACACGGGGGACCAGAACAATCCCTACAACGCCCCGCCGCAGCCGAGTCCTTACGGCCCGGCTCCCGCGCCGCAGAACCCGCCGCCCGCCCAGCAGAATCCGTACGCGCCGCAGAACCCGCCGGCCGGGGCGCCGCCTCAGGCGCCCGGCAGTTACGGCTATCCGGCGATCGGCACCGCCGGGACACCGGGAGCACCCGGAGCACCGGGAATTCCCGGCATATCCGGGGTGCCCGGCGCACTCATAGGCACCGCGCCAGGCGCACCCACAAGCGCCGCGGGGGTACCCGGCATACCAGGAGGGGCCCCGCTCGGCGGCGTTGCCGGCGGCACGGGCAGCGGCGTCTCCGGCTGGCTGTGGGCCCTCGGCGGCGCGGTCGCCGCCACCGCCATCGGGGCATCCGTGCTGTTCGCCACCGGTGGCTTCTCCTCGAAGCCCAGCCCCGACCTCAAGGGCTACGCGTACAAGAGCGACCTCTGCGCCGCCACGTCCATGACCCCCTTCGAGAACGCCCACCTCCAGACGAAGCCGAGCAGCGGGACCACCGGCTCGGCTTCGCCCGGATCGCCGACGGAGAACCCCCAGCACAGCGGCACCCAGCAGCCGTCGATGGACTCGATGTGGTGCAACGTCACGCTGACGCCGGACGGCGCCGGAAGCACCGGCTACTCCTCGACCTGGCTCTACAACGCCGTCACGCTGCACAAGAAGTCCGACCCCGCCCCGGAATTCGCGGACAACTACCGCTCCTGGGAGAAGCAGGAGACGTCGGTCCACTACAAGGTCGCGTCCGTACCGGGCATCGGCGACGAGGCGTATCTGGTCACCCGCGACGACACCTCCAACAACACCGGCGCCTACGTCATCCTCGCCGTCCGCGACGGCTGGCTTACCTACCAGTCGACCTGGTCCAGCTATACGTCGAGCACCGCCACCAGCAAGCCGCCGACCACCGACCAGATCACCACGATGCTCGAAGCCAGCGCCAAGGACACGCTGCGCCGGCTGAAGGGGTGAGCGGCGGCGGGCAGGCCGGGTAGCGCGCGGGCCGGGGCAACCCGGCTGCGGGCGCCGCTGGTTGGGGCCCGCAGCCGAGTCGCCCGTCATGGGGCACGAGCGGCTGGGGGCCTGTGAGGGAGGCTCGGCATGGGCCCGTCGTAAGTGACCGTGCGGGACCCGTGGGTGGGACCCATGAGTTGGGCCCATGAGTTGGGCCTGTGGGTGGGGCCTGTGGGTGGGGCCTGTCGTGGCAGCCTGCGGGGAGGTCGGTCGGCTCGGCACCATGCGACCACCGCCACATCCGGCGCCAGACCCATCCGCACGCCAGACCCGCCCGCCTACACGCCCGCACACCGCAACGCTGTCGGGCGCCGCCTTCGGCTCTCCCCCGCCGCCCGCCTCCCCTAGCGCCGGGAGCGAGCCGCCCGGGCGATCGCCACCACGGCCTTCTCCAGGGCGTATTCGGGATCGTCCCCGCCGCCCTTCACCCCCGCGTCGGCCGCGGCCACCGCGCGCAGCGCCGTCGCGACACCGTCCGCCGACCAGCCGCGCATCTGCTGCCGTACCCGGTCGATCTTCCACGGCGGCATCCCCAGCTCGCGGGCGAGGTCACCGGGGCGGGCGCCGCGCGGTGCGGAGGCGAGCTTGCCGATGGCTCGGACGCCCTGGGCCAGCGCGCTGGTGATCATGACCGGCGCGACACCGGTCGCGATCGCCCAGCGCAGCGCCTCCAGCGCCTCGGCGGCCCGGCCTTCCACCGCCCGGTCGGCGACCGTGAAGCTCGACGCCTCGGCCCGGCCCGTGTAGTAGCGCGCCACGACCGCGTCATCGATCGTGCCCTCGACGTCGGCGGCCAGCTGCGAGCACGCCGACGCCAGCTCCCGCAGATCGCTGCCGATCGCGTCGACCAGCGCCTGGCACGCCTCCGGCGTCGCCGAACGCCCGGCAGCCCGGAACTCACCTCGGACGAACGCGAGCCGGTCGGCTGGCTTGGTCATCTTGGGGCAGGCCACCTCACGCGCCCCGGCCTTACGGGCCGCGTCCAGCAGGCCCTTGCCCTTGGCCGCGCCCGCATGCATCAGCACCAGAGTGATCTCCTCAGCGGGCGAGCCGAGATACGCCTTGACGTCCTTGATGGTGTCCGCGGACAGGTCCTGGGAGTTCCGCACCACCACGACCTTGCGCTCGGCGAAGAGCGAGGGGCTCGTCAGCTCGGCGAGGGTGCCGGGCTGGAGCTGATCCGAGCTGAGGTCGCGCACATCGGTGTCCGCGTCGGCCGCCCGGGCAGCCGCCACCACCTGCTGCATCGCGCGTTCGAGCAGCAGGTCTTCCTGGCCCACCGCGATCGTGACGGGGGCAAGGGGGTCGTCGTTAGCTGTCTTCCTGGCCATCGCGTCCCAGCATCCCACGCCCCACTGACATCGCCTCCCGCACCACAGCCCGCCCACACAGCAGCCCGTTTGCGCCGCGGCCTGTCTGCGCCGCGGCCCGTCTGCACAGCCGCCCGGCCGCGCTCCGGCCCGCTTCCCGGAACGCCGTACCGCTCCCCGACAATGGTCCGGTGAACGACACACATCACCTGCGCCACGTCCTCGTCCTCCCCGACCGCGACGCCGCGGAAGAGGTCGCCGAGGCGCTGACCGAACGCTTCGGCGTCGCCGAGGCACCCCAGCTCGTACGGGACGCGCTGGCCGGCGAGGACGACGCCGAGGACGCGCAGTGGCTGGTGGTCGTCGAGGACCCGGAGGCCGCCTACGACGCGGACCGGCTGGACGACCTCGCCGCCGAGTACGAGGGCTGGCGCGAGGAGGAGTGACGACCGGCGGCAGCCCGGGCACCCGTCACCGAGCGCCGGGGGGGCATCGCTCCCTGCCCCGATCACCGCCGCCGACGGGGGCCTCCCCCCCCCCGGCCCCCAGCCCCTCCCCACCCTCCCCACCCCGCCCTTCGGTTAGCTCCCGGTCTCCGGCCTCCGCCCTCCCCACCACTGCTGCTTCTACTCCTGCATCTGCATCTGCCTCTGCATCTGCCTCTGCATCTACTTCTGGTCGATACCGGTGAACGTGGTGACGACGGGCTCCCTGTCCAGCGAGATGCCGAAGTGGCTGCGATAGGCGGACAGCACCTCGGCCGCGCCCAGTTCACGTTCCTCGCGCGCACCATCGGCCCCGGTGACCAGCAACGTACGGCCGGAGAGCGTGACCCGGCCGGTCTCGGTCAGCCGCGAGCAGACCAGCGACTGGGTGAAGTGCGACCGGGGCGAGGTGCGGTTCCACCAGCAGCCGACCTCGAAGTCCGCGAGCGCCCGCGGGCGTTGCTCGACCCTGTACTGCGGAACCCCGTCCCGCAGAACGTCCAGATCCCCCTCGTCGGTCTCCTCGATACGGAAAACGCCCCCGGGATCCGCCTGATCCTCCCGACTGTCCAGCCGCAGCGGATAGTGGCTGTGCCTGCCGAAACCGACATCCGTGAGCCACGGCCCGGTCGGAGTCCGCACCCGCAACGCCAGGTGGTCATACGGAATCCCGATCCCGTCGGGTCCGAACACCCGCGCCGACAGCAGTGCGACCTCGTAGCCGAGTGCCCGGAGCAGTATCGCGAAGGCTCCGTTGAGTTCGTAGCAGAACCCGCCCCGCCGCGCCCCGACGATCTTCTCCAGCAGCGGGCCCTCCGCGAGCACGATCTCCTCACCGAGATGGATCGAGAGGTTCTCGAACGGCACGGCCCGCAGATGGCTCAGATGCAGCCTCCGCAGCGCTTCGGCATCCGGCACGGCGGGCCGGTCGGCACCTATCCGCCGGAGATACCGGAGAGACGCATCGGTCGTGCCGGGCGCCCCAGGCTCACCGGCCACGCCTGTCGCACTCCTGTCGTCAGGCACACCGGTCGCACCTATCGCACCCCTGCCGTCAGGCACACCGGTCGCACCTATCGCGCCCCTGCCGTCAGGCGCCTCGGTGACGGCCGTCGGATCCGTAGGGTGGATGGGGTCGATGCGGTTGATGGGGTCGATGCTGTTGATGGGATCGATGGGGTCGGCGTGCATCAGAAGTGTGTCCTCTCCATCGGATCTGCGTCCTCTCCATGATGGAACGGGCGCCGAGGCGGGGTCGACGGCCGGCTCCTCCCCTGGACGGTGGTCCCGGCGGCGGCGACGTCTGGCGGAGCCCGTCCGGCGAAGGGAACGGCGTCCGCTGACCACCGCGGACAGCTTGGCCGGGGTGCCCAGGACCGCGAGGGCCCCGTCGGTGTCGGTGCGCAGTACCCGTGCGCCCTGGCCACGCAGCGCCGCGATCGTGCGGGACGCCGGATGCCCGTACGGATTTCCGGCACCGCAGGAGATCAGCGCCAGCCGCGGCGCCAGGCGGTGTATCAACTGGGGGTCCTGATAGGCGGATCCGTGGTGCGCCACCTTGAGGACGTCGACCGCGGACAGCTCCGGATGAGCGGCCAACAGGGCCTGCTGGGCGCCCGGTTCGAGATCACCGAGCAGCAACACGGTCAGACCCCCCGTACGGACGAGCAGCGTGACGCTGGCGTCGTTGGGGCCGGTGAGCCCAGCGGTGCCGGGTGCAGCGCCGGTGACGCGCGATGCCACGGGTACCAGTGGGGGCACCGGCCGTGGGGGCATGGGCGGTGAGGGAACCGGCGACATCGGGAATGGCAGGGGCGGGACCGGCGGGGCGAACGGCGCGGGTGGCCAGAGCACTTCCCAGGTCAGCGTGCCCAGGCGGCGCCGCTCCCCCGGTACGGCGACGGTCACCGGAACCCGCGCGTCCGCCGCCACCCGACGCACGGACCGGACCTGGCCGTACGGTTCCTGGAGCGACGTGGTCTCGATCGCGCCGACCGAACGGCCGCGCAACACCCCTGGAAGCCCGTCCACATGGTCGGCGTGAAAGTGCGTCAGGACGAGGAGGGGGATGCGCCGGACGCCGAGTTCGCTCAGGCAGCGGTCGATGGCGCGCGGGTCGGGCCCGGTGTCCACCACGAGTGCCGTACCGTCCCCGGCGGCCAGCACCAGGCCGTCGCCCTGCCCGACGTCGCAGGCCACCATCCGCCAGCCCGGCGGCGGCCAGCCGGTCAGGATGCGGGTGAGCGGCGCGGGACGGCACACCGCCAGAACGAGGGCCAGCGCGCACAGCACGCAGAGCCAGGGCCGGCGCAGTGCCCGGCGGCCGACCGCCAGCAGCACCACGGAGGCGGCGGCGAGCGACAGCCCGCCCGCCCAGCCGCCCGGCCAGGCGAACTCCGCCCCCGGCAGCGCCGCTCCCGTGCGCGCGACCCAGGCGATCCACCCGGCCGGCCAGCCCGCACACCACGCCAGCCCCTGAGCGAGCGGGAGGGCGACGGGAGCGGCGGCGAGGGCCGCGAAGCCGAGGATCGTCGCGGGGGCCACGGCCAGCTCGGCAAGCAGGTTGCAGGGCACCGCGACCAGCCCCACCCGCGCCGCGATGACCGCGATCACCGGGGAACAGACCACCTGGGCGGCCGCCGCGGCGGCGATCACCTCCGCGAGCCGGGGCGGCACCCGGCGCCGCCGGAGGGCGTCGCTCCACGGCGGGGCGAGCAGCAGCAGCGCGCCGGTGGCCAGGACGGAGAGCAGAAAACCGTAACTCCGGGCAAGCCGGGGGTCATAGAGGACCAGCAGCAGGACGGCAGCGGCCAGTGCGGGAAGCAGCGAACGCCGTCGGCCGGTGCCGATCGCCAGCAGCGTGATCAGCCCGCAGGCGGCGGCCCGCAGCACGCTCGGATCCGGGCGGCATACGACCACGAACATCAAGGCGAGCCCGCCGCCGACGAGGGCGGTACCACGCAGCGAAAGTCCCAGCCGCCGTGCCAGCCCGCGGCGTTCGGCCCGGGCCGCCAGGTGTGGTGGGCCGATCAGGAGAGTGAGCACGATCGTCAGATTGCTGCCGGAGACGGCGAGCAGATGCGTCAGATCGGTGGCCCGAAAGGCATCGTCGAGGTCCTGTGGCACACGGGAGGTGTCGCCTACGACGAGGCCGGGCAGCAGCGCCCTGGCATCCGGACGCAGGCCCTCGGTGGCTTCCCGGAGCCCGGCACGCAGCTTCCCGGCCAGTTGCTGCAGGGCGGAGGGCGGGCCGACCGTGCGCGGCGGCCCGTAGGCGGTGATCCGCAGCACCGCGGCGACCGGCTCGGCCGACGACAGTGGCGGTACGGCACGGGCCGCCACCCGGATACGCGTCGACGGCAGCAGCCCACGCCACTCCGGCAACGCCCCGCCGGATCCCTCGGCCCGGCCTCCCGTCCCCGACGCGTCCGGCACACCGGCCGGGCCTCCGCCCGCGGACTTCCGGCCACCCGCACCCCGTTCCTCCGAGCCATCCCCCGGCCCCTGCCCTGCCCCCTCCCCTTCCCTTGAATCGTCCCCGGCACCGTGTCCCGAGCCTTTCCGTGCATCGTGCTGCTGGACGACGGCGAGCACCGGGGTGCGGACGGCGGTGACCGACCCGTCCGGTGCCATGACACGGACGGCATCGGCGGTGAACACCAGTGACGGTGGCGTGCGTTGCGACCCGCGCACCTTGGGCCGGGTCATCCGTGGGTCGCCGGTCAGCTCCAGCTCCACAGTGAGCCGGGCGTTCCGCTGTGCCCAGACCGGCAGCGGACCGCTCCGTGCCTCCGCCGCGTGCAGCGCCCCGGACGCCGCCCCCGCCGCCGCGCACAGCAGCACCGCCGCCACGGCGACGAGCGCCCCCGCGGACCAGATGCGAGCCGGGCGCGAGCGGTCCGCCGTCCGGTCCTCGCCCACCGCGGACGGGCCTTCCCTGGCCTTCGCCCTCCACAGAGCGCAGGCCGCGAGCGCCACCGCCACCGCACAGGCCACGGCCACGCCACCGCCCGGCGCGTCCAGGCCGATCGCGGCAGCCGCCCAGGCGGCCAGCGCCGGTGCCACCAGCCGGAGGTCGGCCGGGCCGGGCTGCCGCCGCTCCGACACGTCCGCCTGGTCGCGATCGGCGGGCACGGAGCCGGGAGTGGCGTCCACGCGGTCGGCCGGATCACGGCTGGTCGTCATCGTCATGGCTCCACCAGAGGGCGCAGGTCGGCAAGCCGCCGATCACCGATACCGGGCACCTGACGGAGCTGGTCGACGGAGGTGAACCCGCCGTGCTGGGTACGGAATTCGATGATGCGGCGAGCGAGGGCGGGCCCCACCCCGGGAAGGGCGTCGAGCTGCTGCTCCGTAGCCGTACCGAGACTCACCGGCCCGCCCGCACCACCGCCCTGCGGCCCGCCCCCAGAGACACCACCACCGACACCGCCGGCCCCACCGCCGGCGTTGCCGCCGCCCTCCTCGCCGACCACGATCTGCTCGCCGTCGGTCAGCAGCCGAGCCCGGTTCAACCCGTGGGTGCTCGCGCCGTGGAGCACTCCGCCCGCGGCATCCAGCGCATCGATCACCCGCGCCCCCGCCGGCAACCGGTGAATCCCCGGATGCCCCACCTTCCCCACGACGTCGACGACCACCATCCGACCGGCCGCACCCGGCGGCCCGCCCGTAACGGAGGCAGCGGACGCACCGTTCGCCGCCGACGGCTGCCGGGACGACGAACGTCCAGCGGGGCCGGGCGCCGCGGGCGCGGCCCGCTCGGCGGTCGGGGCGCCCACCGGCTCGGGTCGCGCGGCCCAGAAGTGCTGAACGGCGAAGCCCATCGCCACCACGAGCACCACGGCCAGCGCGGCAAGCGCCTTGGGGTCCGTGCCGCACCTCAACTGCACCCACAACGGCAGCCGTTCCCGTACGGCGGACCACACCCGCCCCGGCCGCCGCACGCCGGGCGGATCGTGCTCACGCGACGGCGGCGCACGATGGGCATGCGGTGGATCCGCCCCGGCGCCATCGCCGGCCGGCCTCCCCACCCCGCCGCCCCGCCCCGTGTGCGCATCCGCATCGGCAGCGCCCCACGTTCCGATGGCACCCTGCGTATCGGCCGCGCCGGGAGCACCGGCAGGGGCCTGAGGGCTGGCGGCGGCACGAGGACCGGCACTGGGTCGCGCGTCTACGTCAACGCCGGCGTCTGCGTCTGCGTCTGCGTCTGCGGGCGCATCGTTACCGCCGTCCGAATCCGCGTCCGCTCCTGCGACTGCCGGCGCCTCCGCTTCCGGCTCCGGCTCCGGCTCCGGCTCCGCGCCGAAGATCGCGGCGGCACGCACCCGCATGCGCTCCCGCTTCCATTCCCTCAGTCGCTCCCGCTCCCGCCGCCCTCGCATGGACGGAACGACCGAGAAGGAGGGAACGGGAGAGGGAAGAACAGCGGAAGGACCGGAGGAGGGGACAGAGGAAGTGGCAGAGGAGGAGATCGCGGAAGGGAAGGAAGCCCGCGACGGAACTGACGAAGAAACGGATGAAGAGGCGGATGGGGAGGCGGATGGAGAGGCGGACGGGGAGACCGACGAAGACGCAGATCGGAAAGTGCTCATAGCTCTCGACGGTAAGCACGGCGCGCGAATCTCGCCGATCTGCGTCAAATACCGTGGATAACCATCGAGTTGTGGATAACTCCGTCACCCTTACGGGCAAGCGCGGCCCACACCGGACGCACCTGCCGCGTCCCTCACCTCGGTGACACCACAGCCCCCAATAGCCCCGGGCCCGTGTGCGCGCCGATCACCGCGCCGACCTCGCTCACATGGAGTTCGTTCAGCCCCGGCACCCGCTCCCGCAGCCGCTGGGCCAGCGCGTCCGCGCGCTCCGCCGCCGCGAGATGGTGGACGGCGATATCGACCTGGCCCTCCCCCGCCCGCTCCGCGGCGATCTCCTCCAGCCGCGCGATGGCCTTGGAAGCCGTACGGACCTTCTCCAGCAATTCGATCCGTCCGTCGGCGAGTTGGAGGATCGGCTTCACGGCGAGCGCCGAGCCGAGCAGTGCCTGCGCCGCGCCGATCCGGCCGCCGCGCCGCAGATAGTCGAGGGTGTCGACGTAGAAGTAGGCGGAGGTACCCGCGGCGCGCTTCTCCGCCGCGGCCACCGCGTCGTCCGCGTCCCCGCCGCCCTCCACCGCCTCCGCAGCGGCCAGGGCGCAGAACCCGAGCGCCATCGCCACCATTCCGGTGTCCACGACCCGTACCGGCACGGGGGCATCCTTCGCCGCGAGCACCGCCGCGTCGTAGGTGCCGGAGAACTCCGAGGAGAGATGGAGCGAAACGATGCTGCCCGCCCCCTCCGCCGCGATCGCGCGGTAGGTTTCGGCGAACACCGTGGGGCTCGGCCGCGAGGTCGTCACGGGCCGGCGCTTCTGGAGCGCCTGGGCGACGGATCTCGCGGAGATCTCGGTGCCCTCCTCCAGGGCCTGGTCCCCCAGGACGACGGTCAGCGGTACGGCCGTGATGCGGTGGCGCTCGATAGCCGTCCGCGGCAGGTAGGCCGTGGAATCGGTGACGATCGCGACATGGCGGGACATGACTGGGAGATTATCCGGGGATCCGAACGCCCGACAGTCCGGGCCCCTCCCCAAGATCTTCCAGGTTTCACCAAGGCTCTGCCAAGACCCCATAGCTCACCGGCAAGACCCCATGGCTCACCGGCCGTCGGGCCGACAGCCACCGGCAGGAGACCGGGGTGACGGAGATCCCCGGACCGCCGCTTTCAACGTTTGGTGCTCTTCTTCCCCCTCCCCCCTGCCCACCCACCCCCACCCCACCCGGCCCCACCAGAGCCTCAAGCCGCAGAGACACAGAGGGCCTCAGAAACACGGAAGCACGGACGCACGGATGCGCAGAAGCGCAGAAGCGCAGAAGCGCAGAAGCGCAGAAGCGCAAGAGCGCAGCTACGTAGAAGCACACAGGCTCAGAGCCGCAGAGCCTCGGAACCTCAAAGCCCCGACACCTCCATGGCTCGGAATCACGAGAACCCGGGAGCCCGGACGCCGCGAAGCTCACAACGCCAGGCGGCCCGTGTCCCGCCGTCCCTCCGCGCGTCAGGTCTTCTCCCGCTGGGTCTCCTCCCGCAGGGGCTTCTCCCACGGATACGACCGCTGGGTACGCGGATCCGGGGCGGTGATCGCCGGAGCCTCCTCCCCCGAGGGCCCCCACGAGTAGGCCCCACCGGCCCCACCGGCCGCGCCGGCACCCGGACCCGCTGCCGCACCGGGTATGGAACCGGAGTCGGAGTCAGAGCCCGAGCCGGAACCCGCACCGGAACCGGCCCCCGATCCCGTCCGCGTGGGCCCACTCTCCGGGGCGTCCGCCGTCCAGTGCCGTAGTGCGCCCACCTCCACGTCGATCTGGTCGGTCAGCGCCGACAGGTCGTCGTCGGCGAACTTGCGGGCCCGGTCACAGGCGGCCCAGCGCAGCGACTCCGCGGAGTGGGTGATCCGCTCCGTGCGCTCCCGGAGTTCGGGGAGCCGGGCCGCGATGGTGGCCTTGTCGGGCTCCCGTTCCAGTCGCCGCAGCTCGTCGTCCAGTTCGTGGCCGTGGGCGCTGAGCCGCTCGAAGAGGCCGACCGCCTCGCCGAGCGAGGCGTCGTCCGAGGAGCCGGTGCGCAGCACTTCCTGGGTGGACCGCATGGACGTCCGCAGGGACAGCCGCAGTTGTGCCAGCTCGCCGACCGCACCGGGCTGGGTGAACTGACGGGCGCGCAGGGTGGTGTCCTCGACCGTTCGGCGGGCCTGGGCGACCTTGCGGTCCACCCCGCGCTTGGCCGCCTGCACCGCCTTGACCGTGAGGAACACCCCGGCCGCCACGAACAGCACGAAGAGCAACCCGATGACGGCGACAGCGGCTTCCATGGACGCTCCCCAGAGGTGTCGGCGGCGCCGACTCCGCGTCGGCGCCCGTACCTCCACGGTAAACGCCCAGGGCAGGTCGAGGGTTCCGAACGGACCCCCAACCTGCCCGTAGGGGAAAGCCCCTAGATCGATGGTGGCGCACCCCGAGACGAGGCCGTCCCGGACGGCGTTCCCGCAGGTCAGCCGCCGGGCGGGGCCCGGAGGACCGGAGCCGTGGACGGCCGCTGTCCGCACACCGGCCACACGCCGGCCGGCCACCGGTCGGCGTCGGCGGGCCACCCGGCCGGCCACCTGGGCGACCTCTCGCCCACCGGTGCCCGGCCGGCGGCCCGCTACGTCAGCTCCTTCGTCCAGCCCCTCGACCAGCTTCTGGTCAAGTTCCTCGTCGAGTTCCTCACCCAGTGCGCCGGCGCCCGCTACGCCGGAACGATGTTCACCAGCTTCGGCGCCCGGACGATCACCTTGCGGATGCCCGCGCCGCCCAGCGCCGCGACCACCGCCGGCTCCGCCAGCGCGGCGGTCTCCAGGTCCGCGTCGGAGATCGACGGCGCGACCTCCAGCCGGGCCTTGACCTTGCCCTTGATCTGGACGACGCAGGTGACGGTCTCGTCGACCACGTACGCCGGGTCGGCCACCGGGAAGTCCGCGTGCACCACCGAGTCGGTGTGGCCCAGCTTGCGCCACAGCTCCTCGGCGATGTGCGGGGCCAGCGGGGCGATCAGCAGCACCAGCTGCTCCGCGATGGTGCGCGGGACCGGGCCTCCCGCCTTCGTCAGGTGGTTGTTCAGCTCGGTGATCTTGGCGATGGCGGTGTTGAACCGCAGGTTCGCCATGTCTTGGGTGACACCGTCGATCGCCTTGTGCAGCGCCCGCAGCGTGGCCTCGTCCGGCTCGGTGTCGGCGACGGTGGCCGCACCGGTCGCCTCGTCCACGACGTTGCGCCACAGCCGCTGCAGCAGGCGGTACTGGCCGACCACGGCGCGGGTGTCCCAGGGGCGGGAGACGTCCAGCGGGCCCATCGCCATCTCGTACAGGCGCAGGGTGTCCGCGCCGTACTCGGCGCAGATCTCGTCCGGCGTGACGGCGTTCTTCAGGGACTTGCCCATCTTGCCCAGCAGTCGGGAGACCTTGCCGCCCTCGTAGTAGAAGACGCCTCCGTCGTGCTCCTCGACCTCGGCCGCCGGGACGGCGATACCGCGGGTGTCCCGGTAGACGTACGCCTGGATCATGCCCTGGTTGTACAGCTTGTGGAACGGCTCCGCGGACGAGACGTGCCCCAAGTCGTGCAGCACCTTGGACCAGAAGCGGGCGTACAGCAGGTGCAGTACGGCGTGCTCGGCGCCGCCCACGTACAGGTCGACACCGCCGTGCGGCTGGCCCTCGCGCGGGCCCATCCAGTACTGCTCGACGTCCGGGTCGACCAGTGCGCCGTCGTTCTTCGGGTCCAGGTAGCGCATCTCGTACCAGCACGAACCCGCCCAGTTGGGCATGGTGTTGGTCTCGCGGCGGTAGCGCCGCACCCCGCGGCCGTCGCCCAGGTCCAGCTCGACGTCGACCCAGTCCTCGTTACGGGACAGCGGGGTCTCGGGCCGGGTGTCGGCGTCGTCCGGGTCGAAGGTGCGCGGCGAGTAGTCGTCGACCTCGGGCAGTTCCAGCGGCAGCATCGAGGCCGGCAGCGGGTGCGCCACACCGTCCTCGTCGTAGACGATCGGGAACGGCTCGCCCCAGTAGCGCTGGCGGCTGAACAGCCAGTCGCGCAGCCGGAAGTTGACGGTGCCCTCGCCGATGCCGCCGGCGGTCAGCCAGTCGGTGATCCTCGCCTTGGCCTCGGCCACGCCCAGGCCGTCCAGCGAGATGGTGCCGTGGGACGAGTTGACCAGCTTCGCGTCGTACGAGCCGAACGCGTCGTCCCAGGCGGCGGGGTCGGTGCCGCGGCCGTCGGTGGGCTCGACGACGCAGCGCATCGGCAGTTCGAAGGCGCGGGCGAAGGCGAAGTCGCGGGTGTCGTGGGCCGGGACGGCCATGATCGCGCCGGTGCCGTAGCCCATCAGGACGTAGTCGGCGATGAAGACCGGGATCCGCTCGCCGCTGACCGGGTTGGTGGCGTGGACGCCGGTGAAGACACCGGTCTTGTCCTTGGCCTCGGCCTGCCGCTCGACGTCCGACTTGGCGGCGGCCTGCTTGCGGTAGGCGGCGACGGCCTCGGCGGGGGTGGCGTGGCCGCCGGTCCACACGTCGTGGGTGCCCTCGGGCCAGGCGTCGGGAACGATGGAGCCGGTGCCGTCGTCGGAGCCGGCGATCAGCGGGTGCTCAGGGGCCAGCACCATGTAGGTCGCGCCGAACAGGGTGTCCTGGCGGGTGGTGAAGACGGTGATCTTGTCGTCGCCGGCGGGGAAGTCGACCCGGGCGCCCTCGGAGCGGCCGATCCAGTTGCGCTGCTGCAGCTTGATGGCCTCCGGCCAGTCCAGCGCGTCCAGGTCGTTCAGCAGCCGGTCGGCGTAGGCGGTGATGCGCATGTTCCACTGGCGCAGCTTGGACTTGAAGACCGGGTAGTTGCCGCGCTCGGAGCGGCCCTCGGCGGTGACCTCCTCGTTGGCCAGCACGGTGCCCAGTCCGGGGCACCAGTTGACCGGCGCGTCCGAGGCGTACGCCAGGCGGTACCCGCCCAGGACGTCGGCCCGCTCGATCGGGCTCAGTTCGCTCCAGGGACGGCCGTCGGGCGTCTGCCGGGTGCCGGCCTCGAACTGGGCGACCAGGGTGTCGATCGGACGGGCCGCGTCCGCGTCGGGGTCGTACCAGGAGTTGAAGATCTGCAGGAAGATCCACTGGGTCCACTTGTAGTACGCCGGGTCGATCGTCTCGATCGAGCGGCGCTGGTCGTGGCCCAGGCCCAGCCGGCGCAGCTGGCGCCGCATGTTGACGATGTTGGCCTCGGTGGAGACCCTCGGGTGGGTGCCGGTCTGGACGGCGTACTGCTCGGCCGGCAGCCCGAAGGCGTCGAAGCCCAGGGTGTGCAGGACGTTGTGGCCCGTCATGCGCTGGTGGCGGGCGTAGACGTCGGTGGCGATGAAGCCCAGGGGGTGGCCGACGTGCAGCCCCGCACCCGAGGGGTAGGGGAACATGTCCATGATGAACTTCTTGGGACGGGCCACCAGCTCGGCGTCGCCGGCCAGGCCGCCCTTCGGGTTCGGGGCCTCGTAGGTCCCCGCCGCCTCCCAGAAGTCCTGCCAGCGTGCCTCGATGTCGGCGGCCAGCGCGGCCGTATAGCGGTGCGGCGCTGCCACCTCGGCAGCCGAAGTCGTCTCGCTCATCGTCCTCAAAGCTCCATCGATCGTCTCTGCCTGCGGCTGCTGCGGACACGGTTCCTGCCGAAACAAAAACGCCCCTCACACAGGAGGGGACGCCGCGCCGATGCCGATCCGGGCGGCCACAGCACATGGCCCGGTCGGGACTGAGTCAGCGCGGCCCGCTAAGCAGAAGGCGTACGGCACACATGGCGCCAGGGTACCGCAGGGGCAACGGGGCCCGCGCCCGGGTTTCCCCGGCGCGAGCCCCGCGCCCGTTGCGCCACGCTCCGCCACCGCCGTGCCCAGGAGGTCACGGATCACGCGGAGCGGTAGTGCAGGCCCCTGGCATCAGGGGCGGTAGGAACTCACATATCCGGCGCCCGGCGAGCCCACGCCGGTGACGTTGTCGTATCCGACGGTCGCGTGCAGGGAGCTGTCCTGCCCCAGGGTGCGCAGCGACGTCGTGGTGCCCTTGGCGGCGTCCGCCCCGTTGACATAGTCGACACGGACGACCGCCAGGCCACGGCCGGCACCCAGGGGGTGGTCGGTGACGTCGTGGTACGCGGCGGTGCCGTAGCGCTGGTAGATGGCGGGGTTGGCGAAGCCGATGGCGACGCCGTGCCGGGCCTGCGTCGCCAGTGCCTGGACACCCGCGATCACCGGCGCCGCCAGGGAGGTGCCGCCGATGCGGTACTCGTCATAGCCGAGCTTGCCGTTGGGCAGGGTCTGGGTCTGGCCGACCAGGAAGCCGGTGTTGGGGTCCGCCACGGCCGAGATGTCCGGAACGGTCCGCATCGCACTGCCACCGTTGGCCTTCGCCAGCCCGTCCGGGACGACACCGCGCTGGTAGAAGGGCTGCGGGACGCTCTTGCTGGTGCCGCCGCCCGCGCCGCCGTTGAAGGTGCCGGGGAAGTCGGTCCAGTCGCCGTCCTTGGAGAGCACCGACTTCTGGGTGCCCCAGCCGGTCTCCCACTGGTACGTGTTGCCCTTGCCGATGGCCAGGGAGGTGCCGCCGACCGCGGTCACCCATGCGGAGTTCGCCGGGGTGCCCACCTGCTTGGAGCCGGTCTTGGCGACCTCGTCGCCGTCGTCACCGGAGGAGAAGTAGAAGCCGATGCCCTGCACCGCGCCCTGCTGGAAGAGCTGGTCGTAGGCGGCGGCCACGTCCGGGGTCTCGTTCGCCTCGACGTCGCCCCAGGAGTTGGAGACGATGTCGGCGAGGTGGCCGTCGACGACCTTGCCGAGCGAGTCGAGCAGGTCGTCGTCCTGGCAGGAGGCGGAGCCCACGTAGACGATGTCGGAGGCCGGGGCGACCGCGTGGACGGCCTCGACGTCGAGGGTCTCCTCGCCGTACCAGCCGGCCGCACCGCAGTCCGCGATGTGCGTGTAGTCCTTGGGCAGCACCTGCGACAGCTGGCCCTTGCGGTAGCGGGGGTCGCCGTTGCGGTGCGCGTAGGTGTCCGCGTCCTTGGCGATGGTCGGCGAGGCGTACGCGTCGGTGATCGCGACGGTGACGCCCTTACCGGTCCAGTTCTTCGCGCCGTAGGCGGCGCGCAGCTGCTTGCCGGTGTAGCCCTTGATCGCGTACGGCGCCTTGCCCCCGAAGGCCGACGGCAGGCCGGTGTTCGTCCGGGAGCCGTAGTACGAGGAGAACGGCCCGGCGTTGCGGAAGACCGGGGAGGGCGGCGGCAGCTGGGCGGAGTGGTGCTGGGCGAACCGCGGCGCGTTGTCCAGGCCGGTGACCGTCAGGACCGCGTCGGACACCGAGCCGGGAGCGGAGGCGGTGGCCGACGGCGCGTGGTAAGTGTGGCCGTTCTTGCGGTAGTTGTGCAGGTCGGTCGCGAAGGCCCGCTGGGCGGCAGCCGCGTCGCCCTTGACCGTGACAAAGCGGTTGGTGGTTCCGGTGACCGTCAGGCCGGACTTTTTCAGCCAGGCGGTCACCCTGGCTATCTGGTCCTTCGTCGCACCGTAGCGGGCACGCACCTGGGCGGGGCTCAGGTACTTCCCGTACGCGGCGGAGTGCGGGTCCGACACGGCCTTGGCGTACTCCGCGAGGCCCTTGGCGTCGCGGCCGGCCAGGTAGACCCGGGCGGTGACGCCCGTGGAGTCGGCGGCGGCACCCTGGTCGGCCTGGTCGGTGGCCCACTGCGGCTTGGTGCCCTGCAGTGCGTGCCGACCCCCGTCGTGGCCTGCGGCGTCGGCGGCCGGCGCGCCCAGCGCCAGCGTTCCGGCGACCAGCGGCAGCGCCGCTGCCCAGGCCAGACCGGCACGGGCGCGCGGCGATCTGGTACGGCTTGCTCTCATGTAACCCCCTGCTGTGGCGATGCGGTGCGCTGCGTGGTGACGCGCTGCGCCGGTGCGCCGATGCGCGGCACCTCACGAGCGGTGAATGCGTTGGATGTGACGGTCACGCGATTCGCCACTCTTTCGGTGAACGGTTCATGTCAGGGATATGCGATCACCAAGAAGAGACCAAGGAACGGCAATGTCCGGGTAGGAATGACGTCTGAGGGGACGCCCAACTCGCCCTGGCGGACGCCTCGATGACCGGATATCAGCGCAACCTTGGAGAAACGTCCCCGCCCTGGACGCCGTCCCCGGGCAACACGCAGCAGAGCGGGCCGTCCGCATCGGACGACCCGCTCTGTCTTCTGTGGAGCTAAGGAGAATTGAACTCCTGACCTCCTGCATGCCATGCAGGCGCTCTACCAACTGAGCTATAGCCCCAGGCCTTGTTCCGCTGCGGTTTCCTTCCGGCTCCCCGCTGCGGCATCGCCTACATTACACGGACCTCCCCGCCTTCTGCCAAATCGCCCGCCCGTCACCCGACCACCGCCCCTGGACGAGGCCCTTCGGGCCGCAGCGCCCCCGAGGGCCCTCCGGCGGGACCCGAGGTACTGTCGGCGAGCCGTGCCCGATTCGTCCAGGGAGCCCGTACGCCGTGACCGCGCCGGAGCTGGAAGCGCCCACCGACCCCCGCGGTCCGCGCCCCCTCGTGGGCGCCGTCCGCCGCCACCCGACCCTCGTGGCGGCACTGGCCTGCCTGGTCTCCTTCGCCGCCTTCTGGGTCGTCCAGCGCCTGGCGCATGTGTCGATGATCGACCTCATGGTCTACCGCGCCGAGGGCTGGACCGCCCGCAACGGCGAGGACCTCTACGACATGGTGGCCACCTCCGCGCATCTGCCCAACACCTATCCGCCCTTCGCCGCGCTGCTGTTCATACCTCTGACCTTCTTCGGCGTCGGGACGATGCGCACCCTCGCCACCGCCGGCAACCTCGTCCTGCTCGTCGCCGTCGTCCACCTCTCCCTGCGCCTGGTCGGACGGCCCCGGCGGCTGCCCCGGCCCGCGGCCACGCTGGCGCTCTCCGCGCTGCTGGTGTGGTGCGAGCCGGTCTGGACGACGCTGCGCTACGGCCAGATCAACCTGCTGCTCGCCGTCATGGTGCTGTGGGACCTGACGCGCCGGGACGGCAACCGCTGGGCGGGCATAGGCATCGGGATCGCGGCCGGCATCAAGCTGACCCCGGCGCTCTTCGTCGTCTTCCTCGCCCTGGCCGGTGCGGTCCGCGCCGGCCGGATGCTCCGCTCCGGCGCGGACCGGCGCGCCGCCTGGAACCCCTGGCTGCGGCAGGCCGCGGTCGCCACCGGGACGTTCTGCGCCACCGTCCTCCTCTCCGCGATCGCGCTACCGCGCGACTCGCACCGCTTCTGGACGCAGATCGTGTTCGCCGCCGACCGGGTCGGTGAGGTGGAGATCACCGCGAACCAGTCGCTGCGCGGCGCCCTGGCCCGGCTGCTGCACACCGACACCCCGGGCACCGCCTGGTTGGCCCTGGCCGCCCTGACCGCGGCAGCCGGGCTGGCCCTGGCCGCCGGGTCGCTGCTGCGCGGCCAGCGCTCCTGGGCGACCCTCGCCTGCGCCGCGACCGCCCTGCTGGTCAGCCCGATCTCCTGGTCCCACCACTGGGTGTGGGGCGTCCCGATGCTGATCCTGCTCGGCTCCGAGGCCCTGGAGAACACCGGCGCCGCCGCGCGCCGCTGGTGGGCGGTGACCGCCGTGATGGGGCTGATGTTCTGCTCGTTCGCGCTGTGGTGGGTACCGCACCGCTGGCACCAGCACGCGGAACTGCACCAGAACGGCGGCCAGATGCTGCTCTCCGCCGTCTACCCGCTCGCCGGGCTGACGCTGCTGGCACTTGCCGCGGTCCGACTGCGGCGGCTCACCCGGCGCGACGCCCGCGGCGGTGCCGGCGGTCCCGGCGACACCGGCGCGGACAGTGGCGGCGACGGCACCGGCACCGGCCCCCGTCAGGCCGCGGTCGCCGGCGATATCTGAAGCCGCCGCGCCCGCCCCGCAGTTGACCGTCGCTCACTCCGGCCCGCGCCGACCCCACGGGCTTTGACGCCCCCTTGGGCCGTGACGATCCCCTGGACCTCGACGACACCACGGGCGCTACAGGCGGCCCGGCCCGCGCGCCCCGGACAACCGGGCCCACAGCGCGCCGTACACCGGCACGATGCGCGTTCTTCCCTGTCCGTCATATCCGCCCCCGTCACGCTATACCGTGCCGCCGCGGCCGATTCCGGCGGCGGCTCGTACTGCGGGAACGCGCAGCCGCTCCGCGGGAGTTCCGACTCACCGAAGACGATCGAAAGTGTTCACCGCTGACCGGCACCGCCCGGAAACGACCGCGTGGCGGGAGTACGCGGCCCGGCCGACGGGCCCCAACTCACGCCGTAACTCACGCCGTGGCGAACGAATAGAACCGTTTCAGCGTGCAGTGCTCGTCCAGCAGCCGGCCGTAGATCGGCTCCCCCTCGAGTTCCCGGTAGGTCTCGATGGGGTCGCCCTTTATGACCAGGGCGCGGGCGCATTCCTCGCACCAGTACTGGTAGTCGGCGTTGACCGGTTCCATGTCCCGGACGATCGGCGTACCGCTGCCGCACCAGTCGCATTTCCTGCTGTGGGCGCCCATCCATCAGCTCCAACTGTGGCCGCAGGCCGTACAGACGAAGGAAATCCCCCCGTTGTCGCCCAGCACCTGGGCGACGTGGGAGGAACCGCACGCGGGGCACTGGAGAGCGGAACCCTCACCACCGCACGCGGAAGCCGGACCGTCGACAGGGCAGGTGAAGCGGAGCACGTATTCCGGCAGCCAGTCATAACCCTGCGCCTCGGCCACGTCGAGGAGGTCGTTGACCTCCTCAAGGATGCTCGTGGGCATCGCGATCTCTCCTCCTCTGGCGGCGCCGTCCGATTCTGCCACGGACCGCCCACCGGGTCAGGACCGCCGTCCCGCCACCCCGGCGGCCCAGCCGCACACCGCCGCGCCGGCCAGCGCGAGAACGCTCCCCCACAGAGCCCGCGCCGCGCCGGCCGCCCCCTCAGCCGCCAGCCGATTCAGGAAGGCCGTCCCGAAAAGCGACGTTCCCAGCAGCAGTCCGACCTGGTTGACGGTCACCACCAGCCCGCTCGCATCCGCCGCGTCCTCCCGGCGCACGGACGCCAACGCGGCGGCGTTGTCAGTGCCATCGCCTTTCATGGCAGGTGGAGTTGACGGGGTGCCGGCGGCGTCCCTGAGGTGAGGGTGCCCGCTGATCGCCCGGCTTCAGGGACCAGTGAGGAGTTCGCGCGCCTGTGGGCGGGCGGGGATGTCGCGCCGCACGCCCGCCGCATGAAGGTGATCCGGCACGCCTCGGTCGGCGAGGTGCGGCTGGTATCGACGTCGCTGGTGGTGGGCGCGGTCCCCGAGACCCGGATCGTGGTCTACACCCCGGCCGACGAGGAGAGCCGCAGGCTGACGGCGGTGCTGCGCACGGTCCATGACCCGGTCCTCGGCTGCCCGGCGCATCGGCGGCCCACCTCCGAGGTCGTGGCGGAGCTGGAGCGGAAGTGGGAGGGGCAGGGGGAGGGCAGCTGGGCCGCGTCGTCGCTGCGCTGACCGGCGGTGCGCGCCAACTCCCGGGCCCGCGGCCCGAAGCGCGCAGCCGAGCCGGGCGCCGTAACGCGAAGATCCCGCCTCCTGCTGGAGACGGGATCTTCCGGGTTGTGGAGCTAAGGAGAATTGAACTCCTGACCTCCTGCATGCCATGCAGGCGCTCTACCAACTGAGCTATAGCCCCGGGTCTTGTTCCGCCCCTCCGGGTTTCCCCCGGCGGCGCCGCGAACAAGAAGAACTTTAGCCTGCGACCTGCCCGGATGTGAAATCCGGAGGGCCGCCCCCGCTCCGGGGGCTCAGGCGTCGTCGCCGAGCACCGGCTCCGGGAGGGTGCCGGCGTTGTGCTCCAGCAGCCGCCAGCCGCGGGCGCCTTCGCCGAGGACGGACCAGCAGCAGTTCGACAGGCCGCCCAGGCTCTCCCAGTAGTGGGAGTCCAGTCCGAGCATCCGCCCGATGGTGGTGCGGATCGTGCCGCCGTGGCTGACGACGACCAGGGTGCCCTCGTCGGGCAGCTTGTCGGCGTGGTTGAGCACCACCGGGGCGGCCCGGTCGGCGACCTCGGTCTCCAGTTCGCCGCCACCGCGGCGCACCGGCTCACCGCGCTTCCAGGCGGTGTACTGCTCGCCGTACTGCGCCAGGATCTCGTCGTGCGTCAGGCCCTGCCAGGAGCCCGCGTAGGTCTCCCGCAGCGCCGGGTCGTGCGTCACGTCGAGACGGGTCAGGGCGGCCAGCTCGTCGGCGGTCGCCGCCGCCCGGCGCAGATCGGACGCGATGATGGCGTCCGGCCTCAGGGCGGCGAGCAGCCGGGCCGAGCGCCGCGCCTGGGCGAGGCCGGTCTCGGTCAGCTCGATGTCCGTCGAGCCCTGGAAGCGGCGCTCCAGATTCCAGGCCGTCTGGCCGTGGCGCCACAGGACGACGCGGCGGCCCCGGCCGCCCTTGGTGCCGTTCAGAGCAGATCTCCGTCCTCGTGGCCCGCGGTGGCCTCGGCGTGCGCGGCGGCCTTGCCACGGGTGGCCTTGGCCTCCTCGGGGAGGTCGAGTTCGGGGCAGTCCTTCCACAGGCGTTCGAGCGCGTAGTAGACCCGCTCCTCGCTGTGCTGGACGTGGATGACGATGTCGACGTAGTCGAGCAGCACCCAGCGCGCTTCCCGGTCGCCCTCGCGGCGGACCGGCTTGGCGCCGAGGTCCTTGTTGAGTCGTTCCTCGATCTCGTCGACGATCGCCTTGACCTGGCGGTCGCTGGGCGCGGAGGCCAGCAGGAAGGCGTCGGTGATCGAGAGGACGTCACTGACGTCGTACGCGATGATGTCGTGCGCGAGCTTGTCGGCCGCTGCCAGAGCGGCGGCGTTGATGAGCTCGATGGAGCGGTCCGTGGCGGTCACAAGCGGCTTTCCGGGTCGGGGGGTGCTTCTCCGGCCGGGGCACTGGGCGCGCGGCGGAGCCGGGGCGCGCCGCGGCCCGCCGGTCGGTCGGATCAGCGGTCAGGTACCCCTCAAGGGTCTCACGGACCACCGACACTCCCGGCGGGCTTTTCGGGCCCGCCGGTCGGTGCCGGTGTTCGACCAGGTCAGCCCTTGTAGTCCTGGCCCAGGACGACGCCGATGTCCGCGTTCGAGGCGACCTTGCCCTGCGTGACCGCGCCGGCCGGGAGGCCCAGCGTCTTGGCGACCTCGGCGGCCTTCGCCTTCTGTGCGGCGTCCGCGTACGTCACCTGGGAGGTGGCGGCCGTGGTGTCGCTGCCGCCGTCGACGAAGGTGTAGCCGCCGTTGAGGAGGGCGACCTGCGCCTTGCCGGTGGCGGCCTTCTCGCCGGAGGCGTTGCGGACCGCGACCCGGGGGGTCGTGCCGGAGGCGGTCTTCTTGACCGTGCCGCCCAGGACGTCCTTGACGACACCGGCCGCCGCGGACGGGCTGAGCGTCCCGTCGGCCTGCACGGGCAGCGTCGTGGTGGTGTAGGCGCCGGTCTTCGCCAGCTCCGCCCGCTGGGCCAGCGAGCTGCCCAGCTGGGCCTCGGTGAGCGGCGGGTCGAGCACCTGGAGGAGCGTCTTCACGGTGGCGGTGGCGCCGTCCGCGTCGCTGGAGACCTTCTTGAGGGTGGCCTGCATGACCTGCCCGAACCGCGCCAGCTGCTTGGTCTCGCTCTCGCCGGGCCCCTGGTAGGTGGCGTAGGCGACGGCCGCCTGCCCGTTGAGGGTCTGGGCGGAGCCCTGCTTGACCAGCGGGGAGTCGTCCTTCTTGGCGCCCGGTACGGCGGTGTCGGTGTCGAGGGTGATGCCGCCGACCGTCTCGACCAGGTTCTCCAGATAGGGGGTGTCCAGTCGCCAGCTGGCCTTGAGGTCGGCGCCCAGGAGGGTGTTGAGGGACTCCCGTGTCGGGTCGGTGCCGTCGTCCTTGACGGACTTGCCGAGCGTCGTGGTGGTGCCGTCGTCCTTGCTGACGATGAGGTTGTTGGGCAGCAGGAGGGTGGTGCCCTTGTGGGTGGTCTCGTTGTCCACGAGGAGGGCCGTGGAGCTGTTGCCGGTCTTGATGTCCCGCAGGTTCACGACGAGGACGTCGCGCTTCTGCGCGCCGGCCGCCGTGTCGGTGGCGCCGCCCGCGCCGGAGAGCCCCGGCAGTTTGCCGGCCCACCACAGGTAGCCGACCCCGCCGGCCACGAGGAGGGCCAGCACGACCGACAGCGCGACGATCCGGCTGCGCCCGCGCCGCTTGGCCTCCTCGCGCCGCTCGGTGCGGCTCTCGGTGAACTTCAGCCAGTCGATGACGTCCTCGGAGTCCTCGTCCGGCTCCTCGATGAACGAGAACTGCTCGGTGCCGTAGTCGGGCGCCGCGGACTCCGCTCCGGCGCGCTCGGCCTTCTCGGTGCCGGCCGGCGCGGCCGGCGCCTCGGGGCTCCGCTGCGGCGCCCCGGCGTGCTGCTCTCCGTAGGAGAACTGCTCGGGGACCTGCTCGTAGGCCGGCTGCGGCGCCTGCTGCGGGATCCACTCGCCCTGGTGGGGCCGGTGCGGCTGCTGCTGCGGCTGCGCGTACGGGTCGTACTGCTGGGGGTAGCCGGGCTGCTGCTGCACCTGCCCGCCGCCGTACTCATAGCCGTACTCCGGCTGCGCCTGGTACGGCTGCCCGCCCTGGCCGGGCTGCGCGCCGTAGGGGTCGTAGCCGTCGTGGACCGGCGGCGCGGTCTGCTGGGCCGGCTGCCCGTAGGGGTCGTAGTGCTGCTGCTCGTACGACGGCTGCGGTGCCTCCTGGTGCACCGGCCGGCCGTAGGCGTCGTAGGTGTGGCTCTGCTGTCCCCGACCCTGCCCGTGGGCATACGGGTCGTGGGCATACGGGTCCTGCGGACCGTACGGATCGTGTCGGTCACTCACCGGTACCCCTTTCCGTCAGCCCCGTCAGCGATCGTCGCGGTACAGCTGCTTCTTGTCGATGTAGCGCACCACACCGTCCGGTACCAGGTACCAGACCGGATCCCCCTGGGCGACGCGCGCCCGGCAGTCGGTCGAGGAGATGGCCAGCGCGGGCACCTCGACGAGCGACACCGCTCCCTCGGGCAGCCCGGGGTCCGCGAGGACGTGGCCGGGCCGGGTCACCCCGATGAAGTGGGCGAGCGAGACCAGCTCCGCGGCATCGTGCCAGGTCAGGATCTGGCTGAGCGCGTCGGCGCCGGTGATGAAGAACAGGTCCGCGTCCTGGTGTTCCGCGCGCAGATCACGCAGCGTGTCTATCGTGTACGTCTTGCCGCCGCGGTCGATGTCGATGCGGCTGACGGAGAACTGCGGGTTCGACGCGGTCGCGATGACCGTCATCAGATAGCGGTCCTCGGCCGGGGACACCTTCTTGTGGCTCTTCTGCCACGGCTGCCCCGTGGGCACAAAGATGACCTCGTCGAGGTGGAACTGGCTGGCCACCTCGCTTGCGGCGACCAGGTGTCCGTGATGGATCGGGTCGAACGTGCCGCCCATCACTCCGAGTCGCCGCTTCACGGGTCCTGTGTGCTCTCCCATGCGTGCAGACCCTACTTGGCCAGACGCGTTGCCGGGGGCCGGGTGTTCGGGCTCAGTGGTCGCGGTTGAAACGGGTGGTGATCCAGAGCAGGAGAAGCAGGATGAAAAGGGCGCCGCCGCCGGTGATGAACGGGTTGAGGCTGTCGTGGTTGCCACCCTTCATCCCGCCTTCGGCGAGGGTGACCAGGGACTGTGCGGTGGAGTGCAGACTCATCGTTGGCAGGACCAATCCGGGCGGGTTTCGGACAGAGGCTTCCGCCACATCGTAAGCGCCACGTCACCGGGGGCTCACGCCGACTCCACCCGACGCCGCCCGGGCGGCGTCGGCGCTGGTCCCGGGGGTGCCCGTGGCCGGTCCTCAGTCCTGGTTGCCGTAGCCGCGCAGCAGGAACCACGCGAGCAGCGCGGCGCCCACGACGCCGACGATGATCACGGTACGCAGGAGCCAGCCGGGGCCGCCTCCCCTGGAGGTCTCCTCGGCGGCGGCGAGCAGCAGGGTCGGATGCGGCATGGCGGTGGCTCCCTATTGTGGCGGCCTGGTCGGTCGTTCGGTGCGCTCGCCAGCGTACGCCCGAGCATCCATTCCGCTGTCAGTGGCGTCCTCTAGGCTGAACACACGCAGTCGAACAGGGGGAGGCCCCAATGACGGAGAGCCCAGACGGCAGCGCCAACGTACCGAGCCGGGACCGCAGGCGGTTCCCCGGTATCTCGTCGCGGTCCTACGAGCACCCGGCGGACCGCTCGGCGCTGGTCGCGCTGCGCAAGCTGAGCGGGTTCGACACCGTCTTCAAGACGCTCAGCGGCTTGTTGCCGGAGCGCAGCCTGCGGCTGCTCTTCCTGTCGGACTCGGTCCGGGTCGGCGAGCAGCAGTTCGCCCACCTCAACGACATGCTGCGGGACGCCTGCCACATCCTGGACCTGGAGAAGGTCCCGCCGATGTACGTCAACCAGGACCCGCAGCCCAACGCCATGTGCATCGGCCTGGACGAGCCGATCATCGTGGTCTCGACCGGCCTCGTCGAGCTCCTCGACGAGGAGGAGATGCGGGCGGTCATCGGCCACGAGGTGGGCCACGCCCTCTCCGGGCACGCGGTGTACCGCACCATCCTGCTGTTCCTGACGAACCTGGCGATGAAGGTCGCGTGGATCCCGCTGGGCAATGTCGCGGTCATGGCGATCGTGACGGCGCTGCGCGAGTGGTTCCGCAAGTCGGAGCTGTCCGCGGACCGCGCCGGCCTGTTGGTGGGCCAGGACCTGCAGGCGTCGATGCGCGGCCTGATGAAGCTGGCCGGCGGCAACCACCTGCACGAGATGAACGTGGACGCGTTCCTCAAGCAGGCCGAGGAGTACGAGGCCGGCGGCGATCTGCGGGACTCCGTGCTGAAGATCCTCAACCTCCTCCCGCGCAGCCACCCGTTCACCACCGTGCGGGCGGCCGAGCTGAAGAAGTGGGCGGAGAGCCGCGACTACCAGCGCATCATGGACGGCCACTACCCGCGCCGCGACGAGGACAAGGACGCGTCGGTCTCCGACTCGTTCAAGGACTCCGCCTCGCACTACGCCGAGTCGGTGCGCAACAGCAAGGACCCGCTGATGGGCCTGGTCCGCGACATCGCGGGCGGTGCGGGCGACCTGGGCGGCAAGCTGCGCGACACGGTCTTCGGCTCGCGCTCCGAGGGCTCCGGTGGGGCTAACGGATCGGATGGCTCGGGTTCGGCTGGGAAGTAGCCGAAAGCTCGCCGCAGACGGAGGCGTTGGGCCGGCCGGTGGCGAAGGGGTCGGTGCCGGCGGGACGGTCGGTGCCGGCGTGCTGCCCCGCGAGCAGCGGACGCAGCACGTCGGCCGGGTTGGACGAGCAGGACAGCGGCCCTGCCTGGAGGCTGCTCTGGAGCACTTCCAGGCGGTGGTCGTTGAGGTCGTCGCGGCTGAGCCGGAAGTGCATCTCGCGCCGGACGGTGAACAGCGAGGCGGCGCCCGGCGTCGGCGTGCCGGTCCGCTGCCCCGCGGCGGCGTCCTGCGGAGCGCCGGCGACCGGCCGTACGGCGTAGACGAAGGTGTAGTCGGCGGTGACGTCCAGCGCGTCCTGGCTCAACTCCGCCGCGGTCAGCGTGCCGTTGACCCGGACGTTGCGGTCGGCGAGCTCGGTCTGCTTCGGATCGAAGCGGACCAGCCAGCCGGTCGCCGCATAGCGGCCGTTGTCGTCGGGGCGCGCCATGCTCCGGTCGAACTGGTCGAGTTGGCCGGTGTCCAGCAGCAGCCGCACCGGGCGTACGGACTCGCCGGTGAGGGTGGCCGGGTCCACCGACGAGCGGACGATGTAGTCCTTGGCGATGGTCAGCGCGGTGACGATCTGGCCGTCCGAGAAGTGCGCGCTGCGCTCGACGTCGGGGAGGTTGACGCCCGCCGCGCCGATCCGGAAGTCCGCCGCCGGGCTGTGCGCGAAGAGGTCGGCGGGGGTCGCGCCCGGTACGGTCCCGGGCGGCGCCAGCGGCACCACCGCGGACCGCAGCGGCTGCGCCCGGACCGGCTCCGGGGCCTTGTACGGGTGGCGTATGCCCATGTAGACGGCGGTGCCGAAGGCCAGCACGATCAGCAGCACCAAAAGGACCGCCTGGCGGGAGCCGCCCAGCCGCAACCATGCGTGGCGGGTCCGTACGGCCGGTGAATGGTGCTCGCCGAGCCGCTCGTCGGCGGAGAATTCCTGCAGGCGTGCAGCGCGCACGAACGACTCGTCGAAGACAACGGATCGGTACTCGTCGTCACCGCCTCCCGGGGCGCCGTCGGGCGTCCCTTCGGGAGGGTCACCAGGCCCGCTCATACAACAAGGGTAGGTCTGCCGAGGCGAAGGTAAACGCCGGGAGCCGCCACAACTTCACGTCATTGCGGCCGGGGCACGGCGGAGGACGACGGGCGCTGCGGCACCGCGGATGCGGGCGGTGGCAGGCCGGGGCGGGGCGTGTGCACGGTGTTCGCGCCGCCGGTGGGAGGGGTGCCGGTGGCCGGTGCGTCCACGCCGCTGGTGCGGGCCGGCGTCGCCGGGTTCTGGGGGCGGCCGGCGACCCCGCGGTAGACGGCGCTGAAGGCCAGCGCCACCAGCCCGATGCCCATCACCACGGCGAGCACCCAGGCCATGGGGCGGTGCCAGCGAGCGCTCCCGCGGTACGGGCGCAGGGACCCGCCGTAGGGGCCGTACGGGCCGTCGGACGGATATCCGTCGTCGTAGGCCCGGTGGCCGCCGGGCGCCGGGTGGTCGAAGTCGTCGCCGTCCGGCCCGAACCCGGGCCCCGGGCGGGCCGCCGCCTCGGCCTCCGCGCGCGCCTCGGCCGCGGCCAGCATCCGCTCGACCGCCGAGGGTTCGTGGATCGTCGCGGCCCGTACGAATTCCTCGTCAAAGACCACGGAAGCGAAGTCCTCGTCCGCTTTTCCGTGGCTCCCGTGGTGGTGCTCGTCGGGCTCCTCGCCGTCCGGGAACGGCGTGCCCCCCACGTCGTCCGGCACCCGTCCAGGGTAGCCCCGGCCGGACCGTTTGGGCAGAGACCGGAGCGACCGAACAGCGCGCGGAACGGGGCCGTCCGCGGGGCGGTTCAGCGGGTGTGGCCGTCGCCCGTGACGATGTACTTGGTGGACGTCAGCTCCGGAAGACCCATGGGGCCACGGGCGTGCAGCTTCTGGGTGGAGATGCCGATCTCGGCGCCGAAGCCGAACTGGCCGCCGTCGGTGAAGCGGGTCGAGGCGTTGACCGCGACGGTCGTGGAATCCACCAACTGGGTGAATCGGCGAGCGGCCGCCTGCGAGCCCGTGACGATGGCCTCGGTGTGGCCCGAGGTCCAGCGCCGGATGTGCGCCACCGCCGCGTCCAGGTCCGGCACCACGGCCGCCGCGATGTCGTACGAGAGGTACTCCGTCGCCCAGTCCTCGTCGGTGGCCGGGGCGACCAGGCCGGGGCCGGCCTGCTGCCAGGCCGCGTCGCCGTGCACCACGACACCGGCCTGGGTCAGCGCCTCCAGGGCGCGCGGCAGGAACTTCTCGGCGATCCCGGCGTGCACCAGCACCGTCTCGGCGGCGTTGCAGACGCTGGGACGCTGCGCCTTGGAGTTGACGAGGATGTCGATCGCCATGTCGAGGTCGGCGGCCTCGTCGACGTACACGTGGCAGTTACCGGTGCCGGTCTCGATGACCGGGACGGTGGACTCCTCGACGACCGTGCGGATCAGGGCGGCGCCGCCGCGCGGGATCAGCACGTCGACCAGGCCGCGGGCGCGCATCAGCTCGCGCACCGAGTCCCGGCTCTCCCCGGGCACCAGCTGCACCGCGTCGGCCGGCAGCCCGGCGCTCTCCACGGCGCCGCGCAGCACGTCCACCAGCGCGCTGTTGGAGGCGTAGGCGGAGGACGAACCGCGGAGCAGTACGGCGTTGCCGGACTTCAGGCAGAGCGCGGCGGCGTCCACCGTCACGTTGGGCCGGGCCTCGTAGATGATCCCGATCACACCGAGCGGGACCCGGACCTGGCGCAGGTCGAGGCCGTTGGGCAGGGTCGAGCCGCGCACCACCTCACCCACCGGGTCGGGCAGCGCCACGACCTTGCGGACGTCGTCGGCGATGGCCGCGATCCGCTCGGCGGTGAGGGTGAGCCGGTCCACGATCGAGCTTGAGGTGCCGGCGGCCCTGGCCTTCTCGACGTCCTGGGCGTTGGCGGCCACGATCGCGTCGGTGTGCGCCACCAGCGCGTCGGCGATGGCGAGCAGCGCCCCGTCACGGGCCGTGCGCGGCAGCGGCGCCAGGACGGCGGCGGCTTCCTTGGCGCGGCGGGCGGTGTCGAGGACGGGCGAGGACTGCGATGCACTGCTGGTCATGGCCGCAGCCTAGCGCCGCCGCGGGCCACGGCCACGCCGCATTCCACAGAGCGGGACACCGGTATCACCGGTGGAACGGGGCTGGGGAAAACCCCGCGGACCCGGGCATGACCCGTCGGGCAGGCCCTAGTAGGGATGGACCCCGACCGGTGACGCCGGCGGCGGGCCGTAGCCCTCGGCGACGCGCTGGTGGTAGGTCTCCCGGTCGATGACCTCCAGGCCGACGATCTCCCACGGCGGCAGCTTGGCCGTCGAGCGGTGCTCGCCCCACAACCGCAGGGCGACCGCGGCGGCGTCGTGCAGGTCCCGGGCCTCCTCCCAGTAGCGGATCTCCGCGTGGTCGTTGGCGTAGCGGCTGGTCAGCAGGAAGGGATGGTCGTGGGCGAGTTGCTCCAGCGACCGCCGGACCTCCTTCAGCGGAGCCTCCGCGCCCGAGACGCTGAGGGTGATGTGCCACAGCCGGGACGCCTCGCGGCGCTCGCTGTCCGGTGCCGGCTGCGCGGTCCCGTCCCGCTCCACACACCGGTCGTCCGCCGGCCGGGCGGCTTCGCCGCCGGTCCCGACGCTGGTCAGGGTGCGCTCCGCCGTCCCTCGGGGCGGTGCCCCTGGGCGCCCTCGTCTCACCGGCGGCCTCCTGTGATGCGAATCGCTCCGCCCCCGGGGGTGCGGAGCCGACTGGTGCGGTCGTTCTTCGGCGTCTGCGCTCGCGCGCTGCGGGCGCCGCTCCCCTACGGCGCCCCGCAACAAAGTTGACCAGTCCGCGGCCCGTCGCGGGGGCGTTTTGCCGAAGGTGCCCTTGGAAAGGCCGGTGCGGGCCGGTCCCGGACGGGCCGCCTCAGTGGTGCAGGAGCACCAGGTCGTCGCGGTGCACGACCTCGCGCTCATACGCCGGTCCGAGTTCGCGGGCCAGATCCCGGGTCGAACGGCCAATCAATCGAGGGATTTCCCGGGCGTCGAAGTTGACGACCCCGCGGGCGACCGCACGGCCGTCGGTGGCCCGCAGCTCGACCGGGTCGCCGGCGGAGAACTCCCCCTCGACGGAGGCGATTCCGGCCGGCAGCAGCGAGGAGCGCCGCTCGACGACGGCCCGCACCGCCCCGTCGTCCAGTACTAGTGCGCCGCGCGGCGCGGAGGCGTGCGCCAGCCACAGCAGCCGGTCGGCGGAGCGGCGGCCGGTGCGCAGGAAGTGGGTGCCGGTGGTGCCGCCGGCCAGCGCGTCCCCGGCGTGCACGGCGGAGGTCAGCACGACGGGGATGCCGGCCGCCGCGGCGATCCGGGCCGCCTCGACCTTGGTGACCATGCCGCCGGTCCCGACCCCCGCCTTGCCCACGCTCCCGATGGAGATGCCCTCCAGGTCCTTGGGACCGCTGACCACCGCTATCCGGGACGTGCCCGGGGTGGACGGGTCACCGTCGTAGAGGCCGTCCACGTCGGACAGCAGGATCAGCAGGTCGGCGCGGACGAGATGGGCGACCAGGGCGGCCAGCCGGTCATTGTCGCCGAACCGGATCTCGTCGGTGGCGACGGTGTCGTTCTCGTTGACGATCGGCACCGCCCCCATGGCCAGCAGCTGGTCGAGGGTGCGGTACGCGTTGCGGTAATGGGCCCGGCGGGCGGTGTCGTCGGACGTGAGCAGCACCTGGCCGACCCGGCGGCCGTAGCGCGCGAAGGAGGCGGTGTAGCGGGCGACCAGCAGGCCCTGGCCGACGCTGGCGGCGGCCTGCTGCCGGGCCAGGTCCCGCGGGCGCCGCTCCAGGCCCAGGGGGGCGAGGCCGGCCGCGATGGCCCCGGAGGAGACCAGCACGATCTCCTTGTCCTGGTGCTTGGCCAGCACGTCCACCAGCGCGTCGACGCGGTCGGCGTCCAGTCCCCCGGCGGCGGTGGTCAGCGAGGAGGAGCCGACCTTCACCACGATCCTGCGGGCGTCCGCGACGTCCTGCCTTGCCCCTGCCACCTGCATACCCCTGTGCTCGCCGATCCTGCCGTACGAATTCCGTACAGCGGCAAATCTACGGCAGCGGCCCCTTCGGACGCTTCGGCATATCGCCTGGCGGACGTCCCGGCGGACACCGGAGGCCCGCCTCCCACCCCTCTGACCGAATTTTTGTTAAGACGGTACGAGAGGCCAAAAGGTTGCGTTCGATTGGTTCGCTTTCGCGATGAAGAGAGCCACAGCAGATTGTCACCAAGGCCAACAAGGTCATACGGTCGGGTGTCCATCGGTCCCGTTTCGTCGCACTTGCGGCGTCGCAGCGCGGGACCCGGACACCGTCCCGGCCTCCCCCCGACCTTTCTTGCCGCCAGGAGCCCTCTCCCGTGCCTTCCGCCGGAATCGCCCCCAGACGAGCCGTGCAGCTCGCGGCGCTCTTCGCGATGATGGTCGCGTTCATCGCCCAGCTCATCGGCGCGCTGCTGCCCGTCATTCCGCTGTTCATCGCCGCGTCGGTCGTGAACCTGGGCCTCGACCTGGTCCTCCAGCACCAGCAGCCCGGTCTGCTCTCCGTACTCGGCCGGATCCGCTTCGACGTGACGGTGCGTCAACTGCTGCGGGACATGGTGATACTGGTCGGCCTGCTGCACATCGACGGCATCAACCCCCTGGAGGAGCAGGCACCTCTCACCATCACGCTGCTGCTCTTCTACGGCACCCACTTCGTGTGCCAGACGGTCGCGGTCCTGGTCCGCAGGGCCCGCACCCTGCCGTTCGTCACCCGCAACATCGACGCGAGCGCGCTCGCGCTGACCGACGCCCCGCCGCGGCTGCTCTTCCGGCAGACCGGCCGGCGGCTGCTGCGCTTCTCGGTGCCGACGACGGCGGGCATGATGGTCACCGCGGTCACCGGCAACGCCTACTGGGGCGGCCTCGGCATCGCCGTCGCGGTGCTGCTGTCCGCCGGCGGCACCCTCTACCTGAGCACCTGGCTGCTGCCGAAGAAGCGGACCCTCGACGAACAGCAGGCCCTGGCCTGGCTGGACCGCTGGCTGGCGGCCTACCGGCCGACGGTCGGCATGTACTTCTCCGGCGGCTCGACCTCCGCCTACCAGGCCAACATGTGGCTCGGCACCCTCGCCGAACTGGGCGGCAACCCCGTCATCGTGCTCCGCGAGCGCTTCATGGTGCAGAAGATCGAGGCCACCGACATCCCGATCGTCTGCATCCCGAAGGTCGCCCACCTGATGCGCCTGGAGCGCTCCACCCTCAAGGTCCTGCTCCACCCGGCGAATTCCGGCAAGACCTCGCAGATCCTGCGGATCCCCTCCATCAAGCACGCCTTCATCAACCACGGCGAGAGCGACAAGCTCTCCTCCTGCAACCCGTACGCGAAGGCGTACGACGAGGTGTGGGTGGCCGGCCCGGCGGCCCGGGACCGCTACCAGCTCGCCGACATCGGCATCGAGGACAAGGACGTCGTCGAGGTCGGCCGCCCCCAGCTGGCGCCGATCCGCCCCTACGAGGGCGCCCCGCTCGGCCGGTTCACCACGGTGCTGTACGCGCCGACCTGGGAGGGCTGGGACGGCAACCCGGGCAACACCTCGGTGATCCTGGCCGGTGAGAACATCGTCCGCGCCCTGCTCGCCGACCCCAAGGTGCGGCTCCTGTACAAGCCGCACCCGATGACCGGCTCCGTGGACCCGCGCGCGGGCGCCGCCGACTCCCGTATCCAGGCGATGATCGCGGAGGCCAACGCCCGGCGCGGCGGTGCGCTGCCCGGCCCCGAGGCCGCCGCCGAACTGGCCCGCCGCACCACGGAGCTGGACCGGCTGACCACCGCCGACTTCCGCGCCAGCGCCGACGAGTTGGAGCGGATGCGGCTCCAGGGCACCCCCGAGGAGGGCCGCGCCGCCGCCGTGGACGCCGCCGTCGCCGCCTGGGAGGACGCGTACTGGAACTCCGTCCCCGAGTGGGAGCACCTGGTCGTCACCGCCGCCCGCCCCGGCATCTTCGCCTGCTTCAACCGGGCGGACGTGCTGATCAGCGATGTCTCCAGCGTCGTCTCCGACTACCTGACCAGCGAGAAGCCGTACGCGGTCGCCAACACCTCGGGGATGGACGAGGACGACTTCCGGGCGCACTTCCCGACGGTGCGGGCGGCGACCATCCTGACGCCGGACGCGGAGGGGGTGGCCAGCCTCCTGGACACCGTGCGCCATCCGGAGCGGGACGCCCTGGCCGCGGCCCGCGCCGAGCTGAAGGAGCACCTGCTCGGCCCGTCCGACCCGCCGTCGGCGGTCCGCTTCGAGAAGGCCGTGCGGAACCTGTGCACCAAGGCCGACGAACGCCGGGTGCGGATGGAGAGCCGGCTCTCCGGCATCCCCGTGCAGCGCTCGCAGCGGGGCCTGAACGCCGCCGGAACGGCCGGGCAGGGCGCGGGCGGCGCCCCGGACGCGACGGCCGCCGTCTGACCCGCAGCGGGCCGCTCAGGGCCACGAACGCTACGGGACAGGCCCCCGGGAGGAGCGTTCCTCCCGGGGGCCTGTCCCGTACGACTCCCGCCCTCAGAAGGGGTTGAAGCCGTCGTAGTCGCTCTGCGCCTCGTCCCGCTCCGCGTCGCGGTCGCGGCGCCGCTGCGCGGCCGGCCGGGGCGCCTCGAAGCGGTGGTCCTCACCGCGCCGGCCCAGCATCTCCGCACCGGCCGACATCGACGGTTCCCAGTCGAAGACCACGGCGTTGTCCTCGGGGCCGATCGCCACCCCGTCCAGGGCGCGGGCGCCCGCCTTGAGGAGCGCGTCCTCCACGCCGAGGCGGCTGAGCCGGTCGGCCAGATAGCCGACCGCCTCGTCGTTGTTGAAGTCGGTCTGGCGGACCCAGCGCTCGGGCTTCTCGCCGCGGACCCGGAAGAATCCCTCGTCCTCCTGCGTGACCGTGAAGCCCGCGTCGTCGACCGCCTTGGGGCGGATCACGATGCGGGTGGCCTCCTGCACCGGCTTGGCGGCCCGCGCCTTGGCGACGATGTCGGCGAGGGCGTACGACAGCTCCTTGAGGCCCTGGTGGGCGACCGCGGAGACCTCGAAGACGCGGTAGCCGCGCGCCTCCAGGTCCGGGCGGATCATGTCGGCGAGGTCCTTGCCGTCGGGGATGTCGACCTTGTTGAGGACGACCACCCGCGGCCGGTCGCCGAGGCCGCCGTACTGCGCCAGCTCCGCCTCGATGACGTCGAGGTCGGAGACCGGGTCGCGGTCCGACTCCAGGGTGGCGGTGTCCAGGACGTGGACCAGCACCTCGCAGCGCTCGACGTGCCGCAGGAACTCCAGGCCCAGCCCCTTGCCCTGGCTGGCGCCCGGGATCAGGCCCGGGACGTCGGCGATGGTGTAGACCGTGGCGCCGGCCGTCACCACACCGAGGTTGGGCACGAGCGTGGTGAAGGGGTAGTCCGCGATCTTCGGTTTTGCCGCGGAGAGCACCGAGATCAGCGAGGACTTGCCGGCGCTGGGGTAGCCGACCAGCGCCACGTCGGCGACGGTCTTCAGCTCCAGGACGATGTCCCGCGCCTCGCCGGGCTCGCCGAGCAGCGCGAAGCCGGGGGCCTTGCGGCGGGCGGAGGCGAGCGCGGCGTTGCCGAGGCCGCCGCGACCGCCCTGGCCCGCGACGAAGGTGGTGCCCTGGCCCACCAGGTCGGCCAGCACCTCGCCGTTCCCGTCCAGTACGACCGTGCCGTCCGGGACCGGCAGGACCAGGTCCTTGCCGTTCTTGCCCTCGCGGTTGTCGCCCGCGCCGGGCTGGCCGTTGGTGGCCTTGCGGTGCGGGTGGTGGTGGTAGTCGAGGAGGGTGGTGACGTCCTGGTCGACGACCAGGATCACATCGCCGCCGCGGCCGCCGTTGCCGCCGTCGGGGCCGCCGAGCGGCTTGAACTTCTCCCGGTGAACGGAGGCGCAGCCGTGGCCTCCGTTACCCGCGGCGACATGCAGCTCGACGCGGTCCACGAAGGTGGTCATGGTGGGGATGCCTCCAGATCAGCGGGATTGTCTGCGTACTGCTGTGATTCAGATGGGATGTCTTCTTCGTAACGCGCCAAGGGCGGACCAGCCTTCCCGCTCCCGCGAGAAAAGGCGGTCCGCCCTTGGCGTGCTGCTGTACTACGTCCGGGCCGGAATTACTCGGCGACCGGGACGATGTTCACGACCTTACGGCCACGGTGGGTGCCGAACTGCACCGCGCCGGGCTGCAGGGCGAACAGGGTGTCGTCGCCGCCGCGGCCGACGCCCGTGCCCGGGTGGAAGTGGGTGCCACGCTGGCGGACCAGGATCTCACCGGCGAGGACGGCCTGACCGCCGAAGCGCTTCACGCCGAGCCGCTGAGCATTGGAGTCGCGACCGTTCCGAGTGGACGATGCGCCCTTCTTGTGTGCCATGTCTCCTCAGTCCCTTACTTCGCCGGAGCGTCGATGCCGGTGATCTTCAGCGCCGTGTGGAGCTGGCGGTGGCCGATCCGCTTCTTGTAGCCGGTCTTGTTCTTGTACTTCTGGATCCGGATCTTGTCGCCCTTGTGGTGGTCCACGACCTCGGCCTGGACCTTCACGCCGGCCAGGACCCACGGGTCGCTGGTGACCGCGTCACCGTCGACGACCAGCAGCGTGGAGAGCTCGACGGCGTCGCCGACCTTGCTGGTGGAAATGCGGTCAACCTCGATGACGTCGCCAACAGCAACCTTCTGCTGGCGCCCGCCGGTGCGCACGATCGCGTACACGCGGAACTCTCTTTCGCTAGGTTCGGATCCTCTGATGCCAGCCGCTCACACGGGCTCGGGATACGGCCCGTGAAATCCGAGTGGACGAGCGGCCTCCCTCGGCGGAGCCGAGAGGTAGTTGCTCAGGGGGGTGGTGCCACACAGACACCGACGGTCAAGGTTACGGGGCCTCGACCAGAGGGTCAAACCGGCCCCGGGCCGCCGTGACGGCCCGGGGTACCGGGTACTGCTCAGTCCTCCGCGGAAGCCGACACCGACCCGGCCGAGGACTGCTCGGCCGCCGCCGTCTTCTTCGCCGCCGCCTTCTTGGCGGTGGTCTTCTTCGCGGTGGTCTTCTTGGCCGCGGTCTTCTTGGCGGTGGTGGTCTTCTTCGCCGCCGCCTTCTTGGCCGTGGTCTTCTTCGCCGCGGCCTTCTTGGCGGTGGTCTTCTTCGCCGCCGCCTTCTTCGCGGTCTTCTTGGCCGCGGGCGCCGCCTCGGCGGGCTGCTCCTGGACCTCGGCCGGTGCCTCGGCGACCGGCTCGGCCACCGGAGCGGTGATCACGATCGTGCCCGCCGGCTCACCGACCGCCTCCGGCGCACCCGCCGGGGCGGTCACCTTGCGGGTCGCCCGGCGGCGCGGCCGGACCGGAGCGGGCTCCGCCGCCGGCGCCTCGGCTACCGGCTCCGCAGCGGGCTCCGGCGCGGCGGCCGGGGCCGCCGGCTCGGCCGGCAGCACGATGGCGGCGGCCTCCTCCGCGGCCTTGGGCGCACCCGCCGGAGCGGACACCTTGCGGCTCGCCCGGCGGCGGCCACGGCCCCGCCCGGCAGCGGCGGCCTCGGCCTCGGCCGGGCTGCCGTACCACTCGTCCGTGCCGTCCACCGAGGGCTGCAGCTCGGCCTCCGTCACCGCCACGGGCTCCAGCTCCGGCGCCGCCTCCTCCGCGGCCGCCTCGGCCTCGAGCGCCTGCTCCGGCTGCGCGCCGTTGGCGCCGGCCTTGCCCTTCTTCTTGCGCTTGCCGCCACCGCCGGCAGCGGTCGGCTGGTCCATGTGGACGATGACGCCCCGGCCGTTGCAGTGCACGCACTGCTCGGAGAACGACTCCAGCAGCCCCTGGCCGACCCGCTTGCGGGTCATCTGGACCAGGCCGAGCGAGGTGACCTCGGCCACCTGGTGCTTGGTGCGGTCCCGGCCCAGGCACTCCAGCAGCCGCCGCAGCACCAGGTCCCGGTTGGACTCCAGGACCATGTCGATGAAGTCGATGACGACGATGCCGCCGAGGTCGCGCAGCCGCAGCTGGCGCACGATCTCCTCGGCCGCCTCCAGGTTGTTCCGGGTGACGGTCTCTTCGAGGTTGCCGCCCTGGCCGGTGAACTTCCCGGTGTTGACGTCGACCACGACCATCGCCTCGGTCTTGTCGATCACCAGCGAACCGCCGCTGGGCAGCCAGACCTTGCGGTCCAGCGCCTTCATCAGCTGCTCGTCGATCCGGTACGTCGCGAAGACGTCGACCTCCGACGTCCACTTCTGGAGCCGGTCGACGAGGTCGGGCGCGACGTGCGAGACATAGCCGTGGATGGTCTCCCAGGCGTCGTCACCGCTGACGATGACCTTGGAGAAGTCCTCGTTGAAGATGTCGCGGACGACCCGGACGGTCATGTCCGGCTCGCCGTAGAGCAGGCTCGGCGAGCTGGTCGAGGACGCCTTCGCCTTCTTCTGGATCTCCTCCCACTGCGCCTGCAGCCGCTCCACGTCCCGGCGCAGCTCGTCCTCGCTCGCGCCCTCCGCGGCGGTACGCACGATGACGCCCGCGTCCTCGGGGACGATCTTCTTGAGGATCTGCTTCAGCCGGGCCCGCTCGGTGTCCGGGAGCTTGCGGCTGATACCGGTCATCGAGCCCTCGGGCACGTAGACCAGGTAGCGGCCGGGCAGCGACACCTGGCTGGTCAGCCGGGCGCCCTTGTGGCCGATCGGGTCCTTGGTGACCTGGACGAGGACGGACTGGCCGGACTTCAGCGCGGTCTCGATGCGGCGCGGCCCGTTGGCCATGCCCAGCGCCTCGAAGTTGACCTCGCCCGCGTACAGCACGGCGTTGCGGCCCTTGCCGATGTCGACGAAGGCGGCCTCCATGGAGGGCAGGACGTTCTGCACCTTGCCCAGGTAGACGTTGCCGACGTACGAGGTCGCCTGCTCCTTGTTGACGAAGTGCTCCACGAGCACGTTGTCCTCAAGGACGCCGATCTGGGTGCGCTCGCCGCTCTGGCGGACCACCATCACCCGCTCGACGGCCTCCCGGCGCGCCAGGAACTCCGCCTCGGTGATGATCGGCACCCGGCGGCGGCCCTGCTCGCGCCCCTCGCGGCGGCGCTGCTTCTTGGCCTCCAGGCGCGTCGACCCCTTGATCGACTGCACCTCGTCCGCGCCGGTGCCCTCGTCCTTCTTGCGGGGCTCGCGGACCTTGACGACCGTACGCTCCGGGTCGTCGGCGTGCGCGGTCTCGACCTCGGCGGGCTCACCGCTGCGGCGACGGCGACGACGGCGACGACGGCTGCTGCTCGTGCTGCCGCCGGGCTCGCCGGCCTCGGCGGCCCGCTCCTCGGCTTCCTCGGCTTCCTCGGCCTCCTCGGCCTCCTCCGCCTCGGCGGCCGGACGCTCCTCGCCCTCCGCGGCATGCTCCTCGGCACCCTCGGCGGCCTCACCGCGGCGACGGCGGCGGCCACCCCGGCGGCGACGGCGCGAGGGACGCTCGCCCTCCTCGCCGTACCCGGCCTCGGCGTGCTCCTCCTCCGCCTCGGCGGCCTCGGCAGCCTCCTCGGCGACCGGCTCCGCGACGGGCGCGGCGGCCACCGGCTCGGCCTCGGCAGCACCACGGCGGCGGCGCCGGCGCGGCGCGGGCGCCTCGGCCGCCTCCTCCTGCACGGCCTCCTCGTCCTGACGGGCCGCGGCGGCGTGCGCGGCAGCCGCGCTCTCCGGGGTCTGGAACATCGGCTCGGTGAACACCGGCGCCTGGAAGACCGCCGTCGGCGGCTTCTGCGCCCGGCGACGGCCACGGGCCGGCGCCTCCTGCGCGGGCTCCTCCGCGGCACGCGGCGCGGACGCCTCGGCGGCGGCCGGCTCCGGGGTGCGCTCACCACGGCGGCGCGCCCGGCGGCGCGGGGCCTCGGCCTCGGCGGCCGGCGTCCCCTCAGCCTCCTCGGCGGCGGGGGCGGCGCTCTCCTCGGCGGCGGCCTGCGGCGCCCCGGCCGGAGCGGTGGCCTTGCGGGTGGCCCGGCGACGGCTACGCGCCGGACGCGTGCCCTCCTCCGCGGCGGCGGCAGCGGCCGGCGCCTCCTCGGCAACCGCAGCGGCCTCAGCCGCCTCCTCTTCCTCTTCCGCCTCCACGGCAGCAGGCTCCGGCGCCGCGACCGGGGCGCTCACCTTGCGGGTCGCCCGGCGGCGGGTACGCGCCGGACGCGGCTCCTCTTCGGCGGCTGCGGCCGGCGCTTCCTCGGCGGCGGCCGCGGGCGTCTCGACGGGCTCGGCGGCCTCGGGCTGCGGGGGCCCGGCCGGCGCGGTCGCCTTGCGGGTGGCGCGGCGGCGGGTACGGGCCGGCTTGGCCTCGTCGCCGGTGGTGACCGCGGCGGCGGCCGGCTCCTCGGCGGCGGGCTGCGGCGCGGGCGCCTCGGCGCTCACGACCGTGGCCCCGGCGTCGGCGGCGGCCGGCGGGCCGGCCGGCCGGGAGGCCGCGCGGCGCCGGCGGCGCGGCGGCAGCGTGTCGCTGGGCGAGTGATTGTCGTCGGCACCACGGTCCGCGGACGGCGTGGATGCGTTGGGCTCAATAGATTCGAGCATGCGGGCGGTTCTCCCGTCACGCTCCCGGGCGCCGCGCCTGATTCCGGCCGCGGTCCGCGTGATGAGCGCGGTTCCGCTGTCCGGGGCGCGGGCGCCGCACGGGAGCTGTCGTCTCGCTCGCCGGGCCCGTTGGCCGGGTACCGGCGAAAGTCTCCTGGTCAGTGCGTCTGCCGGACCGGGGTGGCTCCCTGGCTGATCGGCGACGCGACGACGCGCGTCCTACGCAGTACCTTCCCCGGAAATCGCCGGGGAGGCCCCACTCGGCGCCGTCGCGGCACTCAGCCCGGCGGCCGTGGATGAGGCGGCCATGGCAGCGTCGCGGTCGGGCGCTAGCGGGTCGGTCACCGCGCCGGTCTCCTCATCGAGCAGCCCCTGCGCCAGCCTGGTCACCGCTGCGGGGACCGGCGGCGCCAGGTCGGCCGTAGCTCGGAGGCCGGACAGGACGTCGTCGGGTCGAACGGCAGGTGTCAGATGCCGAACAACCAGCCGCAGTATCGCACAGGCATTGCCGTCGGGCCTATCGCCCTCGGCAGCCGCTGCCTCCAGGCGCGCCACCGCGCCCCGCGCGTCGAAGGACCGCATGCCGTTTTTGGTGCGGCGCTCGACCTGTACTTCCTCGGCGGCGAGGAACGCCTCGACGGCGCGCCCGGCCTCCTCGGCGGCGACGCCGTCGAGCCGGATCTCCCACACCGACGCCTGCAGCCGGTCGGCGAGGCCGCTGGTGTGCGCCTCCACGGCGTCGATCACGTCGAGGCCGCCCGGCAGGGACTCGTCGAGCAGCTCGCGCAGCTCCTCCGGGTCACGGCGCGCGGTGAGCTGGATCTCCAGATACTCGGCCTCGCTGCCGGTGCCCGTCGGGGCGGCGTTGGCGTACGACACCTTGGGGTGCGGGGTGAAGCCCGCCGAATAGGCCATGGGGACCTCGGCGCGGCGCAACGCCCGCTCGAAAGCGCGCTGGAAGTCGCGGTGGCTGGTGAACCGGAGGCGGCCGCGCTTGGTGTAGCGCAGTCGGATGCGCTGCACCGCCGGTGCGGGCGGCGGGCCTTCGGGCTGTCGCTTGCCCAGTGTTACTTCTCCTTGGTGTAGGGGCGCGGCTGGCGTCGCCCGGTCCGGACCGCCCCCGCGTGGGCGAGGGCGCCCGGACGTCTTTACCTAGAGTACGTGCCCGGACGCCGCCCAGTTCCCGCCGGGGCGGCCGGACCTCGGCCCGCCCGCGTCCCCGGCCCGGCAAAATCCATCGGACGAGTGCGCCGCCCCGGTCAGCCGCGCTCTCCCCCGCCGTGGATCCAGAAGCGCAGCTTCTCCGCCCGGCGGTCCTCGAAGACCCCGCCGCACTCCTCGATCACCCGGCGTGAGGCGGCGTTGGTGTCGTCGCAGGTGAGCAGCACCGGATCGATGCCCAACGCGCGGTGGGCGTACGGCAGCGCGGCGCGCAGCATCGCGGTGGCGTGGCCCCGGCGGCGGCCGGTGGGGCGTACCGCGTAGCCGATGTGGCCGCCGTACTCGTGCAGGGACGCGGTCAGCCGGTGCCGGATGGTGAGCCGGCCCAGGAAGGTGTCGCCGTCCGCCCACCACAGGGTGGTCATCGGGACCGTGCCGTCGGCCCGCTCGTCCGGGGAGGTGGCTCCGACCAGCGCGACGTACGCGGCGAACCCCTCGGCGGACGGCCAGCGGGTGCGCCAGGTCCGCAGCTCGCGGCCCAGCCCGGAGTGGCGGGAGCGGTCCACGCCCTCGGCGCGGAACTCGTCCATGGCGGCGAGGAAGGAGGCATGGACGCGGATGGTGGGGGTGATCAACTGCGGCGTCATGCGCCTCATTGTGCGGGGCACCCGGAAGCCCGGGAGGCGGGGCCTGCGGGCCGTGACCGCACCGCAACGGGACTCCTGTCCGGGTGCTGGACCGTTCGGCCCTATCGGCCGCGGGCCCCTGGTTGAACGCTGGGGAGCAGTCTTCCTGCTAGGAGGCACGTCATGTCGATTTCCGCCGGCGCCGGGCGTTCGAGCCTCCGGCGCCGGGCTGTGCTCACCGCCGTCGCCACCCCGCTGCTCCTGACGTCGGCCGGCGCGATGTCGCAGCCCGCGAGCGCGTCGACCGCCCCGAAGACGATCACGGCCGTCACCGCGCACCACGCCGTTCCGGCGTACGAATGCTCCACGCTCAAGAACTGGCTGGACCACCACCCGGCGAACACGCCGGAGTGGCGCAAGGTTTCCCTGATGTGGGCGGACAAGGGATGCCCCTGACGCGGTGGGAGCAACTCCGCTGAGGTGGTGCCGAGCTGCGTAAGCGGGGGCACCGGGAAACGCGGCGGCCCGGCCCCGCGCGAGGCGGAGGCCGGGCCCAGGGTGCGGGGGCGCTACGTGACGACGGTCGGCGGGAGCAGCTTCTTGCCCGTCGGGCCGATCTGGATCCGGGTGTCCATCTGCGGACGAACAGCGCTCCGTAAGCGCGCCCGGTAGCCCCTGCCCCTGCCCCTCAGCACCGTGTCGCCCCGCTGGAGGCTGGAGACCAAGAGTTCCGCGGGGGCGGTCGGAGCCGACGTCCGTGCCTTCGCCCGGTCTCGCCCGGACCTGTCAGGTTCGGGCCGACGACCGCAGCTCGTCCAGCAGGGCGCGGATCCGCCGTTCGATCTCGTCGCGGATCGGTCGGACGGCGTCCACTCCTTGGCCGGCGGGGTCGTCCAGCCTCCAGTCCAGGTACTTCTTGCCGGGGAAGATCGGGCAGGCATCCCCGCAGCCCATGGTGATCACGACGTCGGACGCCTGAACGGCCTCGGCAGTCAGTACTTTCGGGGTCTGGGCGGACAGGTCGATGCCGACCTCGGCCATAGCCTCGACCACCGCCGGGTTCACCGCGCCGGCAGGGGCGGAGCCGGCCGAACGGACTTCCACCTGGTCGCCGGCGAGGTGGGCGAGGAAGGCGGCGGCCATCTGGGAGCGTCCAGCGTTGTGGACGCAGACGAAGAGCACCGATGACGTGCGGGACTCAGCCACGGGCGGGCTCCTTGAGACCGGCCGACTCGGTAGCCGGGGCGGGTGTGTCGGGGAAGAGGCGGCGGGCGGCCAGGGCGACATGGACCAGGCCGATCAGGACCGGGACCTCGATGAGAGGTCCGACGACCCCGGCCAGGGCCTGGCCGGAGGTCGCGCCGAACGTCGCGATGGCAACGGCGATGGCCAGTTCGAAGTTGTTGCCGGCCGCCGTGAACGCCAGTGTCGTCGCCCGCGGATAGTCCAGCCCAACGGCCTTGCCCAGAGCCATTGACCCGGCCCACATGACAGCGAAATACGCCAGCAGCGGCAGCGCGATGCGCGCGACGTCCAGGGGCCGGGAGGTGATGGCATCGCCCTGGAGAGCGAAGAGCACAACGATCGTGAACAGCAGGCCCCACAGGGCGAACGGGCCGATCCGCGGGATCAGCCTGGTCTCGTACCAGGTGCGGCCCTTGGCCTTCTCGCCCAAGCGGCGGGTCAGGAAGCCGGCGGCCAGGGGGATGCCAAGGAAGATCAGCACGCTGCGGGCGATCTCCCACACCGAGACACTCAGCCCGGTCTGTTCCAGGCCGAGCCAGCCGGGCAGGACCGAGAGATAGAACCAGCCGAGCAAGCTGAACGCCAGGACCTGGAAGACGGAGTTCAGGGCGACCAGGACGGCGGCGGCTTCGCGGTCGCCGCAGGCCAGGTCGTTCCAGATGATGACCATGGCGATGCAGCGGGCCAGCCCGACGATGATCAACCCGGTCCGGTACTCCGGCAGGTCGGGCAGGAGGAACCACGCGAGCGCGAACATCAGGGCCGGGCCGACGATCCAGTTGATCACCAGCGAGGGGATCAGCAGACGGCGGTCGCGGGCGACGGTGTCCAGGCGGTCATAGCGGACCTTGGCCAGGACCGGATACATCATCACCAGCAGCCCGAGCGCGATCGGCAGCGAGACGCCGGTGACCGTCACCTTCGCCAGCGCGTCCCCCAGCCCCGGAACCAGGCGGCCCAGGCCGAGGCCGGCGGCCATGGCCAGCAGGATCCACACGGCCAGGAAGCGGTCCAGGAACGAGAGCCGGGCCGCGACCGTCCCCGCCGCCGTGGTGGTGTCCGTCGCGGTCACGAGGCGGCTCCCGCGGGCGTCCGGTCGGTCCGGGGAAGGGGCTGGCCTGCGGGGCGGGTCAGTATCCCGGCGAGGCGGTCGGTCATCTCCGGCAGCAGCCAGTAATAGACCCACGTCCCGCGGCGTTCGCAGTCGATCAGCCCGGCCTGTCGCAGCAGCTTGAGGTGGTGGGAGATCGTCGGCTGCGACAGATCGAACGCCGGCGTCAGATCGCACACGCACACCTCACCACCGGCCCGGGAGGCGATCATCGACAGCAGCCGCAGCCGCACCGGATCCCCCAGGGCCTTGAAGACCTTCGCCAGCTCTGTGGCCTGGCCCTCGTCCAACGGCGCGGTCAGCAGCCCCGGACAGCATTCCTGGGACTGGCCGAGCACCTCACGCTCTTGATTCGACATACCTCTATGTTGACCAACTTCGATTCAAGGCGCAAGGTTGCATCGACAGTCATCAATGCACTGCGATGAGGAGAGTGTCATGCCCCGCGTTCAGCTCGCGCTCAACGTCCCCGACCTCGATGCGTCGGTGGAGTTCTACTCCACGCTGTTCGGTGTCGAGCCGGCCAAGCGCCGCCCCGGTTACGCCAACTTCGCCATCGCCGAGCCGCCGCTGAAACTTGTCCTGATCGAAGGTGAGCCCGGCCAGGAGACCCGGCTGGACCACCTCGGCGTCGAGGTCGATTCCACCGACCTGGTCACCGCGGCCACCGACCGCCTCAAGGAAGCGGGACTTGCGACCTTCGAGGAGAACGGCACCCCCTGCTGCTATGCCGTCCAGGACAAGGTCTGGGTCCGCGGCCCAGGCGAGGAGCCCTGGGAGGTCTACGTCGTCAAAGCCGACGCCGACGAGATGGGCAAGGCCCCCGCCCTGGAAGGCGACGCCTGCTGCACCAGCAGCAGGCCCACCGTGTGAGTTCGGCCCAGCACGGTCACCCTCGCCACGATCCGGCTATGGCTGCGGGGTGACCCGCCGGACAGCCCCCAGATGATCGATTTCAAGGGGGCCTGATGAGTGGAGCCAGGTTCATGCGCGGTCAGCCGGTCATGCGCGCACTGACCGCCTACGACCACCAAACCCCTTGGAATCGACCATCTAGGCCCTTGGCTGGGTGAAGCGGATCCGGTTCCCAAAGGGGTCGCGAAGTCCGCAGTCGCTACCGTACGGGCGGTCCGTGGGTTCCTCGGTGAACTCCACGCCTCGGCCCAGCAGCGTCTCGTACGTCTTGCGGCAGTCGTCCGTGGTGAAGATGAGCCACCCACCCATCGCACCCTTGGTCACCAGCTCCCGGACCTGCTCCGCCGTCTCCTCGGACATCGCCGGAACGCCCGGCTTCTCCAGCAGGATCTGGCGCTCGGGATGACCGGGAACGCTGACGGCCAGCCAGCGCATGAAGCCCAAGTCGACGTCGGCGGCGACCTCCAGGCCGAGCTTGCCGACGTAGAAGTCGAGGGCCTCGTCCTGGTCCAGGACGTATATCTGCGAGTGCGTGATGGCGTTGAACATGTGCATCACGCTACTGAGCCGGCGGGACGAAAACTTATCCAGAACTGCTCTGTCGACGGGCGGCACGAGCAGGACGGAAGATCAGCCGCTCGGTCGCGTCCACGCCATCGTGAAGCACGTCGGCACGCCCGTGGCCACCGCTTCCTTGCGGTACGTCCTCGGCGACCGCCCGACGATGTCGCGGAACGTGCGGCTGAAGGTTCCCGGGCTGCCGAAGCCGACCTCGAAGCAGATGTCCGTCACACTGCGGTCAGTCTCCCGCAGCAGGAACATGGCCCGCTCGACACGGCGGCGCTGCAGGTAGCGATGCGGCGTCTCGCCGAACGTGGCCCGGAAGGTGCGGGAGAAGTGCGCCTGTGACACGTGCGCGATCCGGGCCAGGGCCGGCACGTCCAGCGGCTGCGCGTAGACACGGTCCATCACATCCCGCGCCCGGAGCATGCGGCGGTTGGTCTCTTCTGCAGCGCGACTCACGGCGCCATCACATCACGGCTCGCCACCACCGAAGACAGCACCGGTGATCGCTCCGCCCGTCCGGTGCAACGAGTGCACCTCACGACCCGACGGACAGACCCTAGAGGCCGCGAGACAGCCCGAAAGGCCCCTCACACCCACTCCACCTCTGAGTGGACGTTCGAGGGGCCTCCCTGCGTCGGCAGAGGCGTTCCGGGCATCTCTGCCGATGCGACGGACCGCCGACGCCGAGCGCGCTCAGCACGTCAGCCATCTCAGGGCTCCGTGACGTCAGTCACAGCGTCGGCGATCCGCCGTAAGGCGTCGCTCACGTCACTGGCCGTTTGCGCTGTTCGCAGGCTGCTTCACGCTCAGCGGGAGCAGCTTCTTGCCCGTCGGGGCGATCTGGATCTGGGTGTCCATCTGAGGGCAGATCGAGGTCCCCAAACGGGCCCTCTCCGAACTAGAAGGCTTGGGATGCGCGGCAATGTATCCGCAGTGAGGATTGATATGTGAGGGCGATGGCGCCTCATGCTCGGGTGCTTGGTGGCCCTCGCACCGATCCGTGGTTGGGAGAGATCCACGATGACCGCGACGACAGGTGCAACCCGATCGCCTCACCCCGAGCGCCCGGGCAGGTCGGATGGAGTCTGCAGCGAGTTCACCGTCTTTACCAAGATCAAGCCGGGCCATGCGGATGCGCTGCGTAAGGACCTCGCCACGCTCGCCGACGCGGCGGATGACGAGAGGGTCCATGCGGCGGTGCGCCAGATCGGCACCCTGCATGACGCACGGCACGTGATCTTCGACAACGACACCCGGTTCATGTTCGCCAGCGTTTTCGACGGCTCCTGGGACACCTACATCGACGACTTCGCCCAGACGGTGGTCGGGGCCCGCTTCGACAAGGTCTTCTCGCACAGCGAAGGATTCCCCGGCATCGCCGATCCAGGGGTGAAGGACTGGTTCGTCGCCCACCAGGAGCCCGCAGGAGTCTTCGTCAGCGCCTACCCCGACCTGACCGTTCAGCAGATCTACAAGGACCACCGCGTGGACGACGCGTTCCAGGAGGTGCTGGACACCCCCCAGTTCCGGGCGGCGCTGGACAACCCGGCCAACGCGGAGTTGGTGGCCACTCCTGCCTTCCAGAAGCTGCTGGAGGAAGCCTCGGCCTAGAACCCGGACACAGCCGACCCTCGGAGCCCACCCACCATCGGTGGACCACGCCAGCCGGTGCGAGTCGGCCATAGCAGGGCTGTCCAGGCAGAGACCGATGTGGAGGCACAAGCAACCATGAACGCAGCGGACACCAGTAGCGCGGCCGGCGTGAGCGTCGAGATCGACGACGTCCAAAGTGGGGCCCTGCGTCCGAGGCCCGTCCCGTACGAGGGAAAGTTCGTCTTCCTGCGCGTCGATGACCGCCATGCCGGGCGCGCCCTGCTGCGGCGGCTGCTCCCGGTGACCTCGGGTGGTCTGCCGAGCGCGGACCGGAGACAGGATGCCTGGGTCGCTGTGGCGTTCACCTTTCAGGGGCTGAGGGCCCTGGGGGTGCCCCAGGAGTCGCTGGACAGTTTTCCGCGGGCGTTTCGTGAGGGCATGGCCGCTCGGGCGGAGCTGATCGGCGACGTGGGCGAGTGCGCGCCGGCCCGCTGGGAGGCGCCGTTCGGAACCGGCGATGTCCACATCGCGTTGAGTGCCCTCTCCTCCGACGCGGGACAGCTGGACAAGGAGCTGGAGCGGGCCCGTGTCGCCTACGAGGACACTCCCGACGTCCAGGTGATCTGGCAGCAGGAGGTCCGCCAGCTCCCGACCGGGCGTACCACCTTCGGCTTCCGTGACGGCATCAGCCATCCGAACATCGAGGGAGTCGGGCTACCCGGCTCCAACCCCCAGGAAGCCCCCATCAAGGCCGGCGAGTTCATCCTCGGCTACCCCGACGAAACCGGCAGCCTGCCGCCCATCCCCAGCCCCGATGTGCTGGGGCGCAACGGGACCTACGTGGCCGTTCGCAAGATTCACACCGACGTGGCGGCCTGGCGCCGGTACCTGCGCGCGAACAGTTCCAGCGCCGAGGAGGAGGCGCTCCTGGCGGCGAAGATGGTCGGGCGCTGGCCGAGCGGAGCACCGCTGACGCTGGCACCGGAGCGCGATGATCCGGAGCTGGCGGCCGATCCGCACCGCGTCAACAACTTCCTGTACCGGGAGAACGACGACCGAGGGTACCGGTGCCCCGCTGGTGCGCACATCCGGCGCACCAACCCCCGTGATGCCACCATCATCGGCGACGCACGGATGCACCGGCTCATCCGCCGCGGCACCACCTACGGCCCGCCGCTGCCCGAGGGCGTACTGGAGGACGACGGCGCCGACCGCGGCTTGGTCGGAGTATTCATCGGGGCCCACCTGGAACGACAGTTTGAGTTCATCAAGGCCGAATGGGTCAACGACGGCAACTTCATCGGCTACCCAGGCGAGAAGGACCCGGTGGCCGGACATCACGGCGGAACCGGCAGCGTCACCATCCCGGAGAAGCCGGTCCGACGGCGCCTGCAGAACCTGCCCGGCTTCGTGGTCACCCGCGGCGGCGAGTACTGCTTCCTGCCGGGGCTGCGTGCCCTGCGCTGGCTCGCCGCACTGGAGGACTGACGGCGATTCCCACCCCTGAGGTCCGATCACGCTCTTCGAGGAGAGGTCGAAGCCATGGCAGCACAGTTCGTCCGCTACACGCCTGAGGTCGAAGACGACGACCCGGACTTCGACCGCAACGTGCAGACGGTGATCGAAAAAACGGAGAGCTACATCGCCGAGTCGGTCAAGGCCGGCGGCACTGGACGGGCCCTCCGCGACGCCCACGCCAAAGGCTACGGGCTGGTCCGAGGGGAAGTGGAGATCCTGGACGGGCTTCCCCCCGAGTACGCCCAAGGCATCTACGCGACTCCGGGAACCCATGATGCGCTCATCCGCTTCTCCAACGGCTCGCCTCACGCCGGAGCCGACGCGCGACTGGGCGCCGCCACCGGACTGGCGCTGAAGATGTTCGACATCCCCGGCCCGACCCTGCTGGAAGACGAACCGGACACGGGCACATTCGACTACGCCAACATCAACGGACCGATCTTCTTCTGCAACACGGTCGAGCACTACCTGTTCATCCAGGAATTGTTCCTGAACGCGCCGGCCTACTTCTCCAAGGGCCGACCCGGCGCGCGTCGTTTCTTCACCGAGTTCGTGACCGGGAAGGGAACGCTGGACCAGGACAACTGGGCGTGGGACGAGTTCCTGGCCTTCCTGCGCCTGTCGAAGACCCCTCCGGCACACCTGCTGCTGTCGAGCTACTGGACGATGGGCGCGGTCCGGCACGGGGACTACATCGCCAAGGTGCGGATCACCCCCGACCCGTCCTCCGCCGCCGCGGTGGTCCGGCGCACCATCGACCCGACCTCGACGGCGGAGGTCTTCCGACCCGCCCTGCAAGCCGAGTTGCAGGAACGGCCCTACGCCTTCGACATCCAGGTACAACTCTGCACCGACCTGGAACGCATGCCGGTGGAGGACACCACCGTGGAGTGGCCGGAACAGCTCTCGCCGTCCGTCACCGTGGCCAAGCTGCGGCTGCCACAGCAGGACATCTCCGGCCCGGAAAACCTGGAGAAGATGGACGCGCTGTCCTTCACGCCCTGGCGGGTCACCGCCGAGCACGCGCCCCTGGGGAACATCATGCGGGCCCGCAAGGAGGTCTACCGACGATCCTCCATCGCGCGCCACAAGCTCAACCAGCAGCCGCGCGCAGAGCCGCGCAGAGCCGACGACGCGCTTGGCGCTTGACCCGGCCCAGCACCGAGACGGTGGGTGCAAGGCGGCGGTTTGACCGTCGTCGACTGCGGCCCGCGGCGCCTCGGCCCCCTGCCCGGGGGTGACAGGCGCCGCGCCGACACGGCAGTCAGCCCACTGAGTCGCGTTCGGTCACGCTGGCCTTCTCGACCCGATTCGAACGAATGGCCTAGACAGGGCGCGTGCAGCACTCGGGCGCGGGCACTCCGGCGACCATCGGACAACCAGGCCGCGCAATACGCCCGAAGGCCCCTCACACCCACTCAACCTCGGAGTGGACGTTCGAGGGGCCTCCCTGCGTCGGCAGAGGCGTTCCGGGCATCTCTGCCGATGCGACGGACCGCCGACGCTCCGAGACGCCGACGCCGAGCGCGCTCAGCACGTCAGCCATCTCAGGGCTCCGTGACGTCAGTCACAGCGTCGGCGATCCGCCGTAAGGCGTCGCTCACATCACTGGCCGCTGTTCGCAGACTGCTTCACGCTCAGCGGGAGCAGCTTCTTGCCCGTCGGGCCGATCTGGATCTGGGTGTCCATCTGAGGACAGACGCCGCAGTCGAAGCACGGGGTCCAGCGGCAGTCCTCGACCTCGGTCTCGTCGAGGGCGTCCTGCCAGTCCTCCCAGAGCCAGTCCTTGTCCAGGCCGGAGTCGAGGTGGTCCCAGGGGAGGACCTCCTCGTAGGTGCGCTCGCGGGTGGTGTACCAGGCGACGTCCACCCCGAAGTCCGGGAGGGTCTTCTCGGCGGCCTGCATCCAGCGGTCGTACGAGAAGTGCTCGCGCCAGCCGTCGAACCGGCCGCCGTCCTCGTAGACGGCGCGGATGACCGCGCCGATGCGGCGGTCGCCGCGGGAGAGCAGGCCCTCGACGATGCCGGGCTTGCCGTCGTGGTAGCGGAAGCCGATGGAGCGGCCGTACTTCTTGTCGCCGCGGATCTTGTCGCGGAGCTTCTCCAGGCGGGCGTCGGTCTCCTCGGCGGAGAGCTGCGGGGCCCACTGGAAGGGGGTGTGCGGCTTGGGCACGAACCCGCCGATGGAGACCGTGCAGCGGATGTCGTTGGACCGGGAGACCTCGCGGCCCTTGGCGATGACCTTGGTCGCCATGTCCGCGATCTGGAGGACGTCCTCGTCGGTCTCGGTCGGCAGACCGCACATGAAGTAGAGCTTGACCTGCCGCCAGCCGTTGCCGTAGGCGGTCGAGACGGTCCTGATCAGGTCCTCTTCGGAGACCATCTTGTTGATGACCTTGCGGATCCGCTCGCTGCCGCCCTCGGGGGCGAAGGTCAGCCCGGAGCGGCGGCCGTTGCGGGTCAGCTCGTTGGCGAGGTCGATGTTGAAGGCGTCGACCCGGGTGGAGGGGAGCGACAGGCCGATCTTGTCTTCCTCGTACCGGTCGGCGAGGCCCTTCGCGATGTCGCCGATCTCGGTGTGGTCCGCGGAGGACAGCGACAGCAGGCCGACCTCCTCGAATCCCGTGGCCTTCAGGCCCTTGTCCACCATCTCGCCGATGCCGGTGATGCTTCGCTCCCGTACGGGACGCGTGATCATGCCGGCCTGGCAGAAACGGCAGCCGCGGGTGCAGCCACGGAAGATCTCGACCGACATCCGCTCGTGGACGGTCTCGGCCAGGGGGACGAGCGGCTGCTTGGGGTAGGGCCACTCGTCGAGGTCCATGACGGTGTGCTTGGAGACCCGCCACGGGACGCCGGAGCGGTTCGGCACGACGCGCGAGATGCGGCCGTCGGCGAGGTACTCGACGTCGTAGAACTTGGGGACGTAGACGCTGCCGGTCCTGGCGAGGCGGAGGAGCAGCTCGTCGCGCCCGCCCGGCCGGCCCTCGTTCTTCCAGGCGCGGATGATCTCGGTGATCTCCAGCACCGCCTGCTCGCCGTCGCCGACCACCGCGCAGTCCAGGAAGTCCGCGATCGGCTCCGGGTTGAAGGCGGCGTGTCCGCCGGCCAGCACCAGCGGGTGGTCCTCGGTGCGGTCCTTGGACTCCAGCGGGATACCGGCCAGGTCCAGGGCGGTGAGCATGTTGGTGTAGCCGAGTTCGGTGGAGAAGCTCAGGCCGAAGACGTCGAAGGCACCGACCGGGCGGTGGCTGTCGACGGTGAACTGCGGCACCTCGTGCTCGCGCATCAGCTCTTCGAGGTCCGGCCACACGCTGTACGTGCGCTCGGCGAGGACGCCCTGCCGCTCGTTGAGGACCTCGTAGAGGATCATGACGCCCTGGTTGGGCAGCCCGACCTCGTAGGCGTCGGGGTACATGAGCGCCCAGCGGACGTCGCAGCTGTCCCAGGGCTTAACGGTGGAATTCAGCTCTCCGCCGACGTACTGGATCGGCTTCTGCACATGGGGCAGCAGAGCTTCGAGCTGCGGGAAAACCGACTCGGACATCTCGAACCTTCATGGGCTGACAAGGGGCGACTCACAAGCGTAACCCGCTCGGAGTCACCCCTCGGCACGGCGAGCGCCCCGCACCGCGGCGGCCGGGCGCCCGTGCGGTCACCGCCGCAGGGCGTCCCGGTACTTCGGACGGGAGACCTTCGCCCACAACCCCGGCAGTTCCCGTTCGCGGTCGGCGGCGCGGGCCTCCTCCCGGCCGTAGAGCAGGCCGAAGGTGAAACCGCTCTCACCGGCCCCGCGGGCCTGGGTGGCCAGTTCGCGCAGGGCCGCGCGGGCGACCACGCTGTCCTGGTGGTCGCCGAGCAGCTGCTGGACCTGCTTGGCCCGCCGGGTGAACGTCCGCGCCGGGCGGCCCAGCGCCGGCTGGGCCGCCTCCGCGGCGTACCGGATCCGCTTGGCGGCCTTGCGGGCGCTGTGCAGCGCCTCGTCGCGGGCCGGTCCGGCGGGGGTGCCGAGGGCCGTCTCGACGCGGCCGGCCAGCCGCCGGTAGTCCTTCAGCACGGCGTCGGCGACGATCCCGGGGGCGGGCCGGGCGGCGGGGGCGCGCAGCGGCGGATCGGCGAGCAGGGCGTGCAGGGCCTCCAGCAGGGCGAGATAGCGCGGCCCGTCGAGCGCGGCGAGCAGCCGGCCGCGCGCTCCCGTACGGCGGCGCCCCGACCAGATGCGCAGCCGGGCGGTGACCGGGCCCAGCCGCAGCGTCCGGGGCACCTCGGCCAGCGCGCCCGCCAGCCGTTCGGCCAGCACCTCCTGGTCCCGTCCCACCCCCAACTCGACGGCCAGCCAGCGGAGTTCGGCGCCGATCGGGTCGGTTGCGGCCCGGTCGAGCACCGCGGCGTAGGAGCGGAAGGCGCTGCGCAGCCGACGGGTGGCGACCCGCATCTGGTGGACGGCGTCGGGCAGGTCGCGGCGGACGGCGGGGTCCAGTGCGACGATCGCCCGGACCTGCTCGCGGACATAGTCCAGGACGACGTCTCCGGCGGTGCGACGGCCCCTCCCGGCCGGCCGCGGCGGCTTCTCCCCCGCCGCCTCCGCCACCCCTGCCGCCCCGTCCGGCGCGGTCTGCGCCAGCGCCCTCGCCAGCTTCGAGCGCGCCGGCGCCGGGCGCAGCCCCGCGGCGGCCAGCAGCCGACCGGCCTCGTCCAGCAGGGCCAAGTCCCCGCGCTCCGGCGCCAGTTCCACCTCGACCTCGCGCCAGCGGGCCTTGCCGGCCCGGCCCAGCCCCTCCGGGTGCAGCCGCCGCGCCCGCACCTCGTCCACCGCGACCTCGGCGAGCGGCGCGCCCGCGGCGTCCCGGAGCACCCGGACGGTACGCCGGGTGCGCAGCCGTACGACGGGGACCAGCTCGGCGCCGCGCACCCGCGAGCGGACCAGCGCGGCCAGCTCGGCGGGCGGGGCGCCGGACAGCGGCGCCCGGATCTCGTCGCGCACACAGCCGGCGGCGCCCGCGAGCGCGACCGGGAGCTTGAGGTGCCAGCCCGCGTCGGCACCGCCGGTGCGCCGCCGCAGGGTGATGCCGTCCGCGGCGAGGCGCTGGTCGCCGGTGTCGTAGTAGAGGGCGTCGAGGTCTTCGGCGCCCTGTTCCACCACGGTCGCGACCCGGCCGATCCCGGTCAGGTCGGGGAGCCGGATGTCGTCGGTGGCGCTTGCGGCCTCGTACTTCCGCTCGATCTCCCGCACGGTGTCCGCCATGCATCGAATCTAGTCAGCCACCACCCGCCCGACCACCCACCCGGCACCGCGGCGGGGTCGCGCGCTCCGGTGGGCGGGTAGCACTGCCGGCACACGGTGTCTTACGGTGTGTGACAGGTCGCCCACGCAGCGTGGCGACCGGCGTTCGACCGACACCGGGAGAAACCGTGCACCCCCATACCGCAGCCGTCGCCCGGCCCCCGCTCTGCGTCTCGGCGGGCGCCCGCCCCCATCTGCTGACCGCGCCGAGCAGCCCCACCGCCCCGAAGGCCGCCCGGGACTTCGTCCGCACGGTGCTGCGCCGGGGCCCGCTCGCCCCCCTGCTGGACACCGCCGTGCTGCTGACGTCGGAGGCGGTCACCACCTCCCATCTGCGCACCCCCGCGCCCGCGGACATCCTGCTGCGGGTGCTGACGGCCGGTCACGGGCTGCGGATCAGCGTGCACGACGAGCCGCCGGCGGCGGTCCGCCTCCCCGCACCCTCCCCCGAGGGCCTCCGGCACGTTCCGCCCCGCGGGGCACCGCATGTGCCGCCCGGCGACCGCGACCCGGCGCACGGGCTGCTGCTGATCAGCCGGCTCGCCGACGACTGGGGCATGACCCCGTTCGCCGGGCCGCCCCGCTCGGCGTCCCTGTGGTTCACCCTGCACACCCCGCGCTGAGCGGCCGGCCTGCGGCCCCGTACCGGCCCGGCCGCAGGCCGGCCCGGAGCCCACGGGCTCAGCGCGCGGCGGACACCGGGCGCTGCACGCGGATCGACTGGAGCAGCCCGATGGCGATCCAGACCGCGAACATCGAGGTGCCTCCGTAGGAGACGAACGGCAGCGGCAGACCGGTGACGGGCATGATGCCGAGGGTCATCCCGATGTTCTCGAAGGACTGGAACGCGAACCACGCGACGATGCCGGCGGCCACGATCGTGCCGTAGAGCTCGCCGGTCCCGCGGGCGATCCGGCAGGCGCGCCAGAGCACCACGCCCAGCAGGAGGATGATCAACCCCGCGCCCAGGAAGCCCAGTTCCTCGCCGGCGACGGTGAAGATGAAGTCGGTCTGCTGCTCGGGGACGAACTGGCCGGTGGTCTGGCTGCCGTGGAAGAGGCCGGAGCCGGTCAGCCCGCCGCCGCCGATCGCGATCCGCGCCTGGTTGGTGTTGTAGCCGACGCCGGACGGGTCCAGGCTCGGGTCGGCGAACGCGGCGAAGCGGGCGATCTGGTACGCGTCCAGCAGCCCGAGCTGCCAGATGGCGAGGCAGCCGACGACGCCGGTGCCCAGCAGGCCGAGGATCCAGCGGTTGGAGCAGCCGGAGGCGACCAGCACGCCCAGGACGATGGCGCCCAGCACCATCACCGAACCGAGGTCGGGCATCAGCAGGATGACGCCCACCGGGATCGCGGCCAGGCCGAGGGCCTGGACGACGGTGCGGTGGTCGGGGCGCGGGCGGTCGCCGGCGTCGACCCGGGCGGCCAGCACCATCGCCATGCCGAGCGTGATGGTGATCTTGGTGAACTCGGCGGGCTGGAGCGAGAAGCCGCCGGGGATCGCCAGCCAGGAGCGCGAGCCGTTGATGGTGGCGCCCAGCGGGGACAGCACCAGCAGCGCGAGCAGCACCGAGACGCCGAAGAGGACCGGGACGGCACCGCGCAGGGTGCGGTGGCTCAGCCAGACGGTGCCGGCCGCCAGGGCCAGCCCGATACCGGTGTTCAGCACGTGGTGCAGGAGGAAGAGGTACTCGTCGCCCTTGGTGAGCCCGGTGCGGTTGCGGGTGGCGGAGAAGACCAGCAGCGAGCCGAGGAAGGACAGCCCGAGGCAGGACAGCAGCAGTATCCAGTCCAGCCTGCGCACCACCGAGTCGTGGGCGGTCAGCTTGCTCCAGACGCCCGGCTCGGGGGTGTAGCGGCGGACGGCGAACGCCCGGGAGAAGAGCGGGGTGCTCACTGCGGCGGACTCCCGGAGGGCGACGGGGACGGGTCGGCCGGCGGCGGCTTGATGGGCTGGGCCTCGATGGTGCCGTCGCTCTCGATCTTGGGCAGCGAGGTCTCCGGCTTCGGGAGGAGGGCGGCCTTGGGGTCGATCTCGCCCTTGTCGTTGACGCCGTAGAGCGCGTCGTAGATCTTGCGTACGGCCGGGCCGGAGGCGCCGGAGCCGGTACCACCCTGGGAGATGGTCATGACGATCGTGTAGTCCTTGGTGTACGTCGCGAACCACGAGGTGGTCTGCTTGCCGTAGACCTCGGCCGTACCGGTCTTGGCGTGCATCGGGATCTTGTCCTGCGGCCAGCCCTGGAAACGCCAGGCGGCGGTACCGCGCATCGTCACGCCCTGGAGCGCGGCGCCGATCTGCTGGAGCGTCTGGGGCGTGTCGGGCAGGTGGCCGTGCGCCTTGGGCTGGATCATCCGGACGTGCTTGCCGTCGGCGCTGACGATCGCCTTGCCGACGGTCGGGTTGTAGAGCGTGCCCCCGTTGCTGAGCGCGCCGTAGATGGTCGCCATCTGGATCGGGGTGACGAGGGTGTCGCCCTGTCCGATGGCGTAGTTGATCGAGTCGTAGGCGTGCAGCTTCATGCCTTCGAGGCAGCCCTCACGGGCGAGCTTGGAGACGTAGTCGTCACCGCTCTTGCCCTGCGAGCACCAGGTGTCCTTGTTGGCCTTCCAGAACGCGTTCTTCCACTGGCGGTCGGGGACCCGGCCCTTCACCTCGTTGGGGAGGTCGATGCCGGTGGTCTTGCCGAGGCCGAACTGGTGGGCCGTCTTGTAGAACCAGTCGCTGGGGTTCGCCTTGGGCTTGTCGCCGCCGTCCTTCTTCCACTCCTCGTGCCCGATCCGGTAGAAGACGGTGTCGCAGGAGACCTCCAGCGCACGGCCCAGGCTGATGTCGCCCTGCGATTCGCCCTCGAAGTTCCGGAAGACCTGGCCGCCGATGCTGTACGAGCTGGTGCAGGGGTAGTGGCCGTCGAAGGGGTAGCCGGCGTTGACCGCGGCGGAGGTCGAGATGACCTTGAAGATCGAGCCGGGGGCGGCCTGCCCCTGGATGGCGCGGTTGAGCAGCGGGTAGTTGGAGTCCTTGCCGGTGAGGTGGGCGTAGTCCTTGCCGGAGATGCCGCCGACCCAGGCGTTGGGGTCGTAGGTGGGGTTGGAGGCCATCGCCACCACCCGGCCGGTCTTGGCCTCCATGACGACCACGGCGCCGGAGTCGGCCTTGTAGTTGGTGCCGGTGTTCCGGTCCACCTGCTGGCGGGCGTCCTTCATCGCCTGGTCGAGCTGCTTCTCCGCTATGGCCTGCACGCGGGCGTCGATGCTGGTGACCACGCTCGAACCGGCCTGGCCCTTGTCGCTCTTGGCCTGGCCGATGACCCGGCCGAGGTTGTCGACCTCGTAACGGGTGACGGCGGCCTTGCCGCGCAGGTACTCGTCGTACTGCCGCTCCAGCCCGGACCGGCCGATCTGGTCGGAGCGCAGCAGCGGCGCGGGGCTGTTCTTGGCCTTCGTGATCTCCTCGTCGGTGACCGGCGACAGATAGCCGAGAACCTGGGCGGCGTTGGCGTCGCCGGGGGCGGCGTAGCGGCGTACGGCGGTGGGCTCGGCACTGATGCCCGGGAAGTCCTCGGAGCGCTCGCGGATCTGGAGGGCCTGCTGGGTGGTGGCCTCGTCGGTGATCGGGATCGGCTGGTAGGGCGAGCCGTTCCAGCAGGGCTGCGGGGTCTTGGCGTCGCAGAGCCGGACCTTGTCGCGGATCTCCTGCGCGGGCAGGTTCAGGACCTTGGCCAGCCGGGTGAGCACGGCCTTGCCGCCGTCCTTCATCTTCAGCAGGTCGGTGCGGCTGGCGGAGACCACGAGCCGGGTCTGGTTGTCGGCCAGCGCCACCCCGCGGGCGTCGAGGATGGAGCCGCGGGTGGCCGGGTCGATGACCTGCTGGACGTGGTTGGACCTGGCCTTGGCGGCGTACTCCTGGCCGTTGCGGATCTGGAGGTACCAGAGCCGGCCGCCGAGCGTGGCCAGCAGCGAGAAGACCAGGATCTGGATCGCGACCAGCCGGATGGTGACCCGCGAGGTCCGGCCGGTTTCCGGAATATTGCTCATGGCGCGCAGCGCCTCCATGCGGGGTGGTGGTCGGGTGACGGGTGGGCGCTCACAGCCTCTTGACCCCCTTGAGTCCCTTGACGCCCTTCATGCGGCCCGACTTGCCGCCCCGCGCCGGCTTGGGCACCCGGCCGGTCCGTACCGCCTTCATGGCGCCGCGGCTGGCCTTGAGGCCGGTGCCGGTGTTGAGCCAGCCGTACGCCGGCTTCCGGCGGGCCACCGGAATCGCGGAGCCGCCGGAGCCGTCGGTGGCCAGCGGATCGTGCTCCGTCCGGCGCGCCAGCGCCATCACCAGCGGGACGGTGAAGGGGGCCAGCAGCAGGTCGTAGAGCGTGGAGCTGAGCAGCAGCCCGACGATGCCGACGTGCCGGGCCGCGGTGTCGCCGACGAGCGAGCCGACGCCCGCGTACAGCAGCGTGGAGCCGAGGGCGGCGCCGAGGACGACCATCAGCGGCAGGGTCGCCGAGCGGTGCTGCCCGCTGTCCGGCTTGGTCAGGCCCGCGGCGTAGCCGATGACGCACAGGACCAGGGCGTAGCGCCCGATGGCGTGGTCGGACGGCGGGGCGAGGTCGGCGAGCAGTCCGGCGCCGAAGCCGATCAGCGAGCCGCCGACGTGGCCGTAGACGAGGGCCAGCCCGAGGACCACCAGCAGCAGCAGATCCGGTACGGCGCCGGGCAGTTGGAGTCTGCCGAGGATGCTGACCTGAATGATCAGGGCGACCACCACCAGCGGGGTGGCGAGCAGGATCCGGTTGATGCGCATCGGTCAGCTCCTGGGAGAAGCGCTCGCGGAGGGGGTGGCCGTGACGGTGACCGTCGGCGTCGGTTCGGGTTTGACCGGGGGCGGCAGCACGGTGTCCCGCGGGTCCTCGCGGGGCGGCTGGACGACGACGCCGACGATGTCGAGCGACGAGAAGGAAACGAACGGCGTGACCTGGAGGGTGCGGGTCAGATCGCCGTTGAGCGGTTCGACCTTCGAGACCGTGCCGACCGGCACTCCGGGCACGAACGGCTTGTCCTTGCTGGAGCCGAAGGTGACCAGCCGGTCGCCCTTCTTGACGTCGGCCTTGCCGTTGAGCAGCTGGACGCGCAGCGAGCGGACGCCCTGCCCGTTGGCGAAGCCGATCTCGTTGGTCTTCTCCATGCGGGTGCCGACGGTGAACTCCGGGTCGGCGGCCAGCAGCACGGTGGAGGTGTGCGGGGTGACGGTGGTGATCCGGCCGACCAGCCCGTCGCCGTTGAGGACGGTCATGTCGCGGGCGATACCGTCGCGGCTGCCGGCGTCGATGGTGACGGTCCAGGAGAAGCCCTGCGCCGATCCGATGGCGATGACCTCGGCGCCCTTGATGGCGTACTGGCCGGTGCCGGCGGTCTTGAGGATCTTGTCCAGTTCGGCGGCGCGGCTGCGGTTGTGGTCGGGCGAGGAGAGCTTGGCCTTCAGGGCCGCGTTCTCGTGCTCCAGGGTCCGGATGCGGTTGTGGCGCTCGCCGGAATCCCGTACGGCGCCGACGGCGTTGCCCACCGGGTTGACGACCCGGGCCACGCCGCGCTCGACCGGGCCGAAGGCAGAGGCGGCGGCCTGCCGGGCGCCGTCGAGCGGGGACTGTGCGCCGCCGCGGATATCGACCGTGATCAGCGCGAACGCGATCGCGACCAGCAGCACCAGCAGCAGCCGGCTCTCTCGTGTGTCCCTCACGTGCGGCGGCCGTGTCCTTCCTCGTAGGACCGGCCGGCTGCGGACCCGCCGGTCTCGTTCGGGAGTTGAGCGTTGTGCCTTGATGTGACGGTGCGGGCGGTGGAACGTCCGTGCACCGTATCTGTGGGAGCGTTACGGGTGTATGTCAGCGATCCGGCGGACGGATCGGCTGCTGTGTGTATGGTGCCCGACCCCCGCGACCGCCGTGTGACGGCCGCGGAACGAGTCGGGTCCGGGGTCTCGTCAGCGGCGCGGCTGGGAGTCGAGGACCTGCTGGAGCGCCTCGAACTCCTCGACGCACTTGCCGGAACCGAGCGCGACGGAGTCGAGCGGGTCCTCGGCGATGTGGATGGGCATACCGGTCTCGCGGCGCAGCCGCTCGTCGAGGCCGCGGAGCAGAGCGCCGCCACCGGTGAGAACGATGCCGCGGTCCATGACGTCACCGGACAGCTCCGGCGGGCACTTGTCGAGGGTCGTCTTGACCGCGTCGACGATGGAGTTGACCGGTTCCTCGATGGCCTTGCGGACCTCGGCGGCGGAGATGACGACGGTCTTCGGCAGGCCGGAGACCAGGTCGCGGCCGCGGATCTCGGTGTGCTCGTCCTGCTCCAGGTCGTACGCCGAACCGATGGTGATCTTGATGGACTCGGCGGTGCGCTCGCCCAGCAGCAGGCTGTACTCCTTCTTGATGTGCTGGATGATCGCGTTGTCCAGCTCGTCGCCGGCCACCCGGATCGACTGGGCGGTGACGATGCCGCCGAGCGAGATGACCGCGACCTCGGTCGTCCCGCCGCCGATGTCCACGACCATGTTGCCGGTGGCCTCGTGGACCGGCAGGCCGGAGCCGATCGCCGCGGCCATCGGCTCCTCGATGATGTGGACCTGGCGGGCGCCTGCCTGGGTCGACGCCTCGATGACCGCGCGGCGCTCAACTCCCGTGATTCCGGAGGGGACGCAGACGACCACCCGCGGGCGGGCGAGGTAGCGCCGCTTGTGGATCTTCAGGATGAAGTAGCGGAGCATCCGCTCGGTGATCTCGAAGTCGGCGATCACGCCGTCCTTCAACGGCCGTACGGCGACGATGTTGCCGGGCGTCCGGCCGATCATCTTCTTCGCCTCGGCACCTACGGCCAGGATGCCGCCGGTGTTGGTGTTGATGGCCACGACCGACGGTTCGTTGAGAACGATGCCGCGGCCCCTGACGTACACCAGCGTGTTGGCGGTCCCGAGGTCGACAGCCATGTCACGGCCGATGAACGACATGTTGTTCCCCATGAGGATACGTCTGGCCTTCCCAACTGGAGCGAATGCTTACTTTGAGGTCGGCAGGAGGTGATGCGCTGTGAGGCGCGGAAGCCCCCATCGTAGTTCGTAGTGGTACCCCACCCGAACACGGCGGGAGGCCGTTTAGCCATTGTCAGCCGTACACGCACCCGCCCCCCTCAATGGTGACGTCGTGTCGCGGGGATGCGTTCCCCCGATCGTGTCGTGTACACCAAGGGGCGACCGATGATTTCACCGGTCGCCCCTGGTCACAAGGGGGTTGGCCACTAATGGCGTGTCAGGAAATCCCGGGGAAGAAAATCTTGATCTCGCGCTCGGCGGACTCTTCGGAATCCGAGGCGTGGATCAGATTTTCCCGGGTGATCGTTCCGAAGTCCCCACGAATGGACCCACTCGGGGCGGCAATCGGGTCAGTGGGCCCGGCCAGTGCCCGTACGCCCTCGATGACCCGCTCACCCTCGACGACCAGCGAGACGACCGGGCCGGACGACATGAACTGCACCAGCGGCTCGTAGAAGTCCCGGCCGACGTGCTCGGCGTAGTGCTGCTCAAGAAGGGCGCGGTCGAGCGTGCGCAGTTCCAGCGCGCTGATCGTCCAGTTCGCCTTGCGCTCGATCCGGCCGATGATCTCGCCGATCAGGCCGCGCTGGACGGCATCGGGCTTGAGAAGGACGAGGGTGCGCTGGCTCACGAAGGGACTCCCTGTATATGCCTGTATATGAACGACGGTCAGCGTTGCCTTGAGGCTACCGGCTACGCACCGGCCCTCCGGTGCCGGGCCCCCGCGGCCTGGCGGGGCTCAGCCCGCGGCGGACGATTCGGCCGCGAACCGGGCCTTCGCGTCGTCGATCTTGCGTCCGAAGTGCACCGACGCCCACCACAGCGCGGCGAAGACACCGCCGAGGAAGTACATCGTGGGGATGACCAGGCCGCTGGCGATCAGGCCGATCTGGAGCACCCAGCCGAGCTGGACGCCGCCGGGGCGGTTCAGCATGCCGCACAGCAGGACGCTCAGCAGCATCGCGATCCCGCTGACCGTCCAGATCGTGGCCGCCGACAGATCGGTGAGCTGCATCGCGACCAGACCGGCGAAGCCGATCACGAAGAACTCCCCTATCAGGGTGCTGGCACACAGCGTGCGCATGGTCAGTTCCTTCCCAGGAGCAGCCGGGCCTCGCCGACCGTGATCACCGAACCGGTCACCAGCACGCCCGCGCCGGAGAACTCGCCCTCTTCCTCGGCCAGCGTGATCGCCGCCTCCAGGGCGTCGTCCAGGCGCGGCTCGACCTGGACCCGCTCGGCGCCGAAGACCTCGACGGCGACGGCGGCCAGCTCGTCCGGGTCCATCGCGCGCTGGCTGGAATTACGCGTCACCACGACCTCGGCGAAGATCGGCTCGAACGCCTCCAGGAAGCCCCGGACGTCCTTGTCGGCGCTGGCGCCGACGACCCCCACCAGCCGGCTGAAACCGAACGCCTCGGTGACCGCCTCGGCCGCCGCCTGCGCGCCCGCCGGATTGTGCGCGGCGTCCAGCACGACCGTGGGGCTGCGCCGGACCACCTCCATCCGGCCGGGCGAGACGACCGCGGCGAACGCGGAGCGGACGGTGTCGATGTCGAGCGGGCGGGCGTGCTCGGAGCCGACGCCGAAGAACGCCTCGACGGCGGCGAGCGCGACCGCGGCGTTGTGCGCCTGGTGGGCGCCGTACAGCGGCAGGAAGACCTCCGGGTACTCGCCGCCCAGTCCGCGCAGCGTCAGCATCTGGCCGCCGACCGCCACCTCGCGGGAGAGCACCCCGAACTCCATGCCCTCGCGGGCGACCGTGGCATCCACCTCGACGGCGCGCTTGAGCATCACCGAGGCGGCGTCCACCGGCTGCTGGGCGAGCACGACCGTCGCGTCCTTCTTGATGATCCCGGACTTCTCACCGGCGATCTGCTCGGGCGTCTCGCCGAGGCGGTCGGTGTGGTCCAGCGCGATCGGGGTGATCACCGCGACATCGGCGTCGATGACGTTGGTCGCGTCCCAGGTGCCGCCCATGCCGACCTCGACGACCGCCACGTCCACGGGGGTGTCCGCGAAGGCCGCATACGCCATCGCCGTCAGCACCTCGAAGAAGGAGAGGCGGTACTCCTGCTGGGCGTCGACCATCTCTACGTAGGGAGCGATGTCGCGGTACGTCTCGATGAAGCGCTCGGCGGAGATCGGGCTGCCGTCCAGGCTGATCCGCTCGGTGATCGACTGGACGTGCGGGCTGGTGTACCGGCCGGTGCGCAGCTCGAAGGCGGAGAGCAGGGCCTCGATCATGCGGGCCGTGCTGGTCTTGCCGTTCGTCCCCGTGATGTGGATGGAGGGGTAGGCGCGCTGCGGCGTGCCCAGGATGTCCAGCAGGGCGACGATGCGCTGGACCGACGGGTCGAGCTGGGTCTCGCCCCAGCGGCCGGCGAGTTCCTCCTCGACGGCGCGCAGCGCGCGGTCGACCTCCGGGTCGGCGGGGCGGGCCGGGACCTGGTCCCCCTGCGGCGGTCCGGCCTGCGCGCGCAGGGTCCGGCTGCCGGCCTCGATCACAGCGAGGTCGGGGTCGCGATGGGTCTCGGCCTCGACCATGTCGTCGAAGGCGTCGGTCGGGTCGGGGTCGTCGTTCTGGGGGCGCTCGCTCACGACGACAAGTCTACGAGGCACCTCTGACAGCGGGCGCGCTGCGCCACCGCCCGCCGGCACCGCGCCGCACCCGGCCCGGCCGGTGGCCCGGCTACTTCAGCGCGGCCTGCATCATCGCCTTGGCGATCGGGGCCGCCAGCCCGTTGCCGGAGACCTCGTTGCGGGCCGCCAGCCCGTCCTCGACCATCACGGCGACCGCGACCTGGTGCCCCTTGCCGTCATCGGCGTACGAGACGAACCAGGCGTAGGGCGTACCGCTGTTGTTGACGCCGTGCTGAGCGGTGCCCGTCTTGCCGCCGACGGTCAGTCCGCCGATCTGCGCGTTGGAGCCGGTGCCCTGGTCCACGACCGTCTGCATCGCCGACCGCAGCTGCGCCGCGGTCCGCGCCGACATCACCTGGTGGTAGGTCTTCGGGCTGTTCTTCTGGACGGTGTTGCCGCCGCCGTCGGTGAGCTGATCGACCAGCTGCGGGGTCTTCAGGTCGCCCCCGTTGGCGATCGCCGAGGCGACCATGGCCATCTGGAGCGGCGTCGCCTGGTCGTTGAACTGGCCGATCCCGGAGAGCGCGGTCTGCGCCTGGTCCATGTCCGACGGGTAGACGCTCTTGGTCGCCCGGACCGGGACGTCCATCTTGTCGTCGTTGAACCCGAACTTCTCGGCCTGCGCCCGCACCTTGTCCTTGCCGAGGTCCACCGCCATCTTCGCGAAGACGGTGTTGCACGAGTACTGGAGCGCGGTGCGGATGGTGGCGTTCTCGCAGGGCGCCGAGGAGCTCTCGTTGGTGAGCTTGGTGCTGGTGTTCGGCAGGGTGTACGGGTCGGGGCTGGCGGTGGGCTGGTCCACGGAGGAGTACAGGCCGTTCTCCAGCGCGGCGGCGGCGACCACCAGCTTGAAGGTGGAGCCGGGCGGCAGCGGCTGGCGCAGCGCGCGGTTCAGGTTGGGCTGCCGGCTGTCCTGCGACATCGCCTGCCATGCCTTCTGGTCGGCGGCGCCGGACCCGGCGAACGTCCCGGGGTCGTACGACGGGGTGCTGACCATGCCCAGGATCCGGCCGGTCGCCGGGTCGAGCGCGATGGCGGCGCCGGTCTTGCCGCCGAGGGCGTCGTAGCCGGCCTTCTGGACCTTGGGATCGATGGTGGTGGCCACGTCGCCGCCCCTGGGCCGCTCGTGCAGCAGCGCGTCGGAGGGGGTCTGCAGCCGGCTGTCGGTGCCGCCGAGCAGGTCGCTGTAGAGGCTCTCCAGCTGGGTGCTGCCGAAGATCTGCGAGGAGAAGCCGGTGACCGGGGCGTAGAGCGGGCCGTTCTTGTAGGTCCGCTTGTACTTCAGGTTGGCGTTCGTGGTGGCCGAGCCGGTGACCGGCTGCCCGTCGACGAGGATGTTGCCGAGCGGTGCTGAGTACTTGGCGATCGCCACCCGCGGATTGTGCGGGTCGTCCTGGTAGTCACTAGCCTTGGCGCCCTGGATCCAGGTGGCCCAGCCCATCAGCACAAGGATCATTGCGAGGCAGAAGACCGACACCCTCCGCAGTGGCTTGTTCATGGGCGCGGCTCCTCGGGCTGGACGTGCGTTTCCGCCGGGACTCCGGCATTCCGGTCCACGGTGCCTCGGCTTCATGAGAGCGCCATGAGAAGGGCGTACAACCGTGATGTGAGCCATCAGTCCGGCGGACGGGACAACCTTTCCGCCCTGATCGGCCCTCTTCCATGGCGGGGTCTGTATGTCCCCGGAGTTCAGACGACCGCACCGGTCGGGAAAGCAGGAGCTGAAAACGCGTGCCGGCAATCAGTCAGCGGATGCATTTGGTACTGCTCACCGCCTGGACCGTCCTGTGGTTCATCGTCGTGGAGCCGCACGGCGGCTTCTCGTGGCATTACCTGCGCACCGGCGGTGAGCTGATCTACCAGGGCAGCGGCACCGGCGGCCTCAACCTGTACGCGCACCACCCCGAGCTCCAGATGGGGCCGATCAGCTTCCTGACGGCGGGGCTGTTCAACCCCTTCCCCGAGGCCACCGGGCAGTTCCTGGCCGCGGCCCTGATGTCCGCGCTCGGCCTGGTCATCGTGGTGCTGGCCGGCCGCAGCGCCGCCCACCACTTCCTGGGCACCGGCACCAACCACCAGCGGCTGCGGCAGCGGGTACTGATCGCCGGGCTGGCCTTCATCCCCATGTGGATCGAGGTCGCGGTCCGCTTCGGGCACCTCGACGACGTGCTGGCGCTGTTCTTCACCGCCCTCGCGGTACGCGGTGTCACCCGCGGCAGCCCCGCGGTGACCGGTGCCTGCCTGGCCCTGGCGATGGACTCCAAGCCGACCGCGCTGGCCTTCGTCCCCCTGCTGCTGGCGCTCCCGCGGGACAAGTGGCTGCGCGCGGGCCTGTGGTGCGCGGGGCTGGTCGCGCTCGCCTGGCTGCCGTTCTTCCTCGGCGACGCCCAGTCCTTCGCCGCCGCGAAGTTCACCATCCCCAACCATCCGGCGTCCGCGCTGCGCTGGCTGGGCGTCGCCGACCCGAAGACCCCCGGCTGGGACCGGCCCGCCCAGTTCGCCCTCGGGCTCGTGCTGGGCGCGATAGCCGTCTGGCGCGGGCGGTGGGCGGCGGTGGTCCTGCTGGGCGCCAACGCCCGGATCGTGCTGGACCCCAGCGTCTACACGTACTACACCGCCTCGGTGCTGCTGGGCACGCTGCTGTGGGACGTCATCGGCCAGCGCCGGCTGGTCCCGTGGTGGAGCTGGCTGGCGGTGATCATCCTCTACGGCAGCGTCTTCGTCGTCCCCGACGACTCCGTCCGCGGGCTGATCCGGCTGGCGTTCGTGGCGGTCTCCACCGCGTACGTGCTGCTCTGGCCCGTGCGGGAGCGGGGCGGGCGCGGCGGGCGGCGGGGACGGCGCAGGCCCCCCGCCCTTGCGGACGAGGGGCCTGTGGAGCCTGAGCAGGGGCCTGCACTGCCCGCGGACCAGCAGCCCGCGCGGACCGCGGACCAGAGGCCGCTTCCCGGCGCGTGGACGCAACCGCCGGCTACGCCGTGGGCAGGCCCGCCAGCTGCCCGGTGATCCGGACGATGTCCGCCTCCGCGGCCGCCAGCCGGCCGCGGATCTTCTCCACGACCTGCTCCGGGGCCTTGGCCAGGAACGCCTCGTTGCCGAGCTTCCCGGTGGCCTGGGCCTTCTCCTTCTCGGCGGCGGCCAGGTCCTTGGTGAGCCGCTTCCGCTCCGCCTCGACGTCGATCGCACCGGACAGGTCCAGGGCGACCGTGGCCCCCGCGACGGGCAGCGACGCGGTGGCGCTGAAGCCGTCACCGGCCGGCTGGAGCCGCAGCAGCGACCGCATCGCGGCCTCGTGCGCCGCCAGCGCCGTGCCGGACAGGTCCAGCTGGGCCGGGACCTTCTGGCCGGGCTGGAGCCCCTGGTCGGAGCGGAACCGGCGGACCTCGGTGACGATCTGCTGAACGGTCTCGACCTCCCGCTCGGCCGCCGCGTCCCGGAAGCCCGAGTCGCGGGGCCACTCGGCGATGACCACCGACTCACCACCGGTCAGCGTCGTCCACAGCGTCTCCGTGACGAACGGCACGATCGGGTGCAGCAGCCGCAGTGTGACGTCCAGGACCTCTCCCAGCACCCGGCGGGAGGCGTCGGCGGCCGGGCCGCCCGCCATGAACGTCGTCTTGGACAGCTCGACGTACCAGTCGAAGACCTCGTCCCAGGCGAAGTGGAAGAGGGTGTCCGACAGCTTGGCGAACTGGTAGTCGTCGTAGTACGCGTCGACCTCGGCGACGACCGCGTTGAGCCGGGAGAGGATCCACCGGTCGGTCGCCGACAGCTGCTCGGCGGGCGGGAGTTCGCCCTCCACCGTCGCGCCGTTCATCAGCGCGAAGCGGGTGGCGTTCCAGATCTTGTTGGCGAAGTTCCGGGAGCCCTGGACCCAGTCCTCGCCGATCGGCACGTCGACACCGGGGTTGGCGCCGCGGGCCAGGGTGAAGCGGACGGCGTCCGAGCCGTAGGCGTCCATCCAGTCCAGCGGGTTGACCGCGTTGCCGAAGGACTTGGACATCTTCTTGCCGAACTGGTCGCGGACCATGCCGTGCAGCGCGATGGTGTGGAACGGCGGGGTGCCGTCCATGGCGTACAGCCCGAACATCATCATCCGGGCGACCCAGAAGAAGAGGATGTCGTAGCCGGTGACCAGGACCGAGTTCGGGTAGAACTTCTCGACGCTCGGGGTCTGCTCGGGCCAGCCCAGCGTGGAGAACGGCCACAGGCCCGACGAGAACCAGGTGTCGAGGACGTCGGTGTCCTGGTGCCAGCCCTCGCCGGTGGGCGCCTCGTCGTCCGGTCCGACGCAGACGACCTCGCCGTTCGGGCCGTACCAGACCGGAATGCGGTGTCCCCACCACAACTGCCGGGAGATGCACCAGTCGTGGAGGTTGTCGACCCAGCCGAAGTACCGGGACTCCATCTCCTTGGGGTGGATCGCGACCTTGCCCTCGCGGACCGCGTCACCGGCGGCCTTCGCCAGCGGGCCGACCTTGACCCACCACTGCATCGACAGCCGCGGCTCGATGGTGGTCTTGCAGCGCGAGCAGTGCCCGACGGAGTGGGTGTACGGGCGCTTCTCGGCGACGATCCGGCCCTCGGCGCGCAGCGCGCCGACGATCGCCGACCGGGCCTCGAAGCGGTCCAGCCCCTGGAACGGGCCGTGCGCGGTGATCACGCCGCGCTCGTCGAGGACGGCCAGGTTCGCCAGGCCGTGGCGGCGGCCGATCTCGAAGTCGTTCGGGTCGTGCGCCGGCGTGACCTTGACCGCACCGGTGCCGAACTCCGGGTCGACGTGCTCGTCCGCGACGACCGGGATGCGGCGGCCGGTCAGCGGCAACTCGATCTCGGTGCCGACGAGGTGGGCGTACCGCTCGTCCTCCGGGTGGACGGCGACGGCGGTGTCGCCGAGCATCGTCTCGGCGCGGGTGGTGGCGACGACGATCGACGTGTCCCCGTCCCCGTACCGGATCGAGACCAGCTCGCCGTCGTCGTCCTGGTACTCCACCTCGATGTCCGAGATGGCGGTCAGGCAGCGCGGGCACCAGTTGATGATGCGCTCGGCGCGGTAGATCAGCTCGTCGTCGTAGAGCCGCTTGAAGATCGTCTGGACGGCCTTGGAGAGGCCCTCGTCCATGGTGAACCGCTCACGGGACCAGGCGACGCCGTCGCCCAGGCGCCGCATCTGCCCCGAGATCTGGCCGCCGGACTCGTCCTTCCACTGCCAGACCCGCTCGACGAACGCCTCCCGGCCCAGGTCGTGCCGCGAGACGCCCTCCTTGGCGAGCTCCCGCTCGACGACGTTCTGGGTGGCGATGCCCGCGTGGTCCATGCCCGGCTGCCACAGCGTCTCGTACCCCTGCATCCGCTTGCGGCGGGTGAGGGCGTCGATCAGCGTGTGCTCGAAGGCGTGGCCCAGGTGCAGCGAGCCGGTGACGTTCGGCGGGGGGATGACGATGGTGTACGGCGGCTTGTCGCTCTTCTCGTCCGCCTCGAAGTAGCCCCGCTCTACCCAGCGCTCGTACAGCGGCCCCTCTACATCGGCCGGCGTGTACTGAGTCGGCAGTTCGGGGACGCTGTGCTTGGGCTGCTGAGTGTTCTCGGTCACGACGGACAGTGTACGGGCGGGAATGTAGCGGCTTCGAATCGGTTTCGCCCCCGGGGCACCGGTTGTCAGCGGCGTACTACAGGATGTCGGCAGCGCATCACCACCATGCACGGAATTTCCGGGGCATCAGCAGTCACGAGGGGAACCGCTCCATGAGCTTCAACCAGCCGCCTCCCGGCCCGTACGGCCAGCAGCCCCAGCAGCCGGGCCCCTACGGCCAACCGCAGCCGCCCGCCCCTCAGCCCGGCTACGGCTACCCCCAGCAGGGCGGCCAGGTCCCACCGCAGCAGGGCTACGGCTATCCGCAGCAGGGCGGCCAGGTCCCACCGGCGCAGGGCTACGGCTACCCCCAGCAGGCCCCTCAGCAGCAGTACGCCCCGCCGCAGCAGCCGAACTTCGGCCAGCAGCCCCCGTACGGCGGCCAGCAGACCCCTTACGGGATGATCCCCGACACCCCGGAGACCGGCGGCGGCAACGGCAAGAAGATCGGCATCATCGTCGGCGCCGTCGCCGCCGTCGCGGCGATCGGTGTGGGCGTGTACTTCGTCTTCGGCTCGGGCGGCAACGTGAAGCCGTACACGATCTCGCTGGGCGACAGCCTGCTGAGCGGGCAGTTCCACAAGCAGCCGACGAACGACGCCGGCTCCCAGGACTTCACCAACAACAAGGACGCCCAGGCGCTCGGCATCACCAACAGCAAGGGCGTCACCGGCCAGTACAAGGACGGCAGCGGGCTGGTGATGAGCGTGGTCGGCATCTACGGCAACATCGCCGACCCGCAGGGCGCCGTGACCAAGATGTTCGCCAAGGTCGACGAGAACGTGAAGCAGGACACCGACCGCCGGAACGGCAAGGTCGAGGACGTCACGCCCATCACCGCGTTCTCGCCGAGCGGCTTCGACGGCGCGGTCATGAAGTGCCGGACGCAGAAGCTCAGCTCCTCGATGGGCGGCGTGAACGTGTCCTTCAACGCCTCCACCTGCATCTGGGGCGACAGCAGCGCCCTGGGCGTGGTCCAGATGATCGCCGTGCCGGACCCCAGCGGCGCCGGCTCCGCCACCACCCCGAGCGCCAAGGACCTGTCGGACAAGACCGCCAAGGTCCGCAACGAGGTCCGCAAGGACAAGTAGCGGGTCCGCACACGAGAACCGCCCGGCAGCAACTCCGCTGCCGGGCGGTTCTGTTGTACGTGTACGTGGGGGGACGGCGCTACGCGCTCTTCTCCTGGGGCTCGCCCGAGTCGCCGCGGGTGCGCGGGACCAGGGTCGGGTTGACGTTGGAGTGCACCACGTCCTCGGTGATGACGACGCGGGCGACGTCCTTGCGGGACGGGATCTCGTACATCACCGCCTGGAGGACCTCCTCCATGATGGCGCGCAGACCGCGGGCGCCGGTGCCGCGGAGGATGGCCTGGTCGGCGATGGCCTCCAGGGCCGGGCGGTCGAAGTCCAGCTCCACACCGTCGAGTTCGAAGAGCCGCTGGTACTGCTTGACCAGGGCGTTGCGCGGCTCCACCAGGATCTGCAGGAGCGCCTCGCGGTCGAGGTTGTGGACCGAGGTCAGGACCGGGAGGCGGCCGATGAACTCGGGGATCATGCCGAACTTCACCAGGTCCTCCGGCATGACCTCCTGGAGCCGGTCCTTGGACTCGATCTCCCGCTTGGAGCGGATCGTCGCGCCGAAGCCGATGCCCTTGGCGCCGGACCGGGCCTCGATGATCTTCTCCAGGCCGGCGAAGGCGCCGCCGACGATGAAGAGGACGTTGGTGGTGTCGATCTGGATGAATTCCTGGTGGGGGTGCTTGCGGCCGCCCTGCGGCGGGACCGAGGCGGTGGTGCCCTCCAGGATCTTCAGCAGGGCCTGCTGGACGCCCTCGCCGGAGACATCGCGGGTGATCGACGGGTTTTCGCTCTTCCGGGCGACCTTGTCGATCTCGTCGATGTAGATGATGCCGGTCTCGGCCTTCTTGATGTCGAAGTCCGCGGCCTGGATCAGCTTGAGGAGGATGTTCTCGACGTCCTCGCCGACATAGCCGGCCTCGGTCAGCGCGGTCGCGTCGGCGAACGCGAAGGGAACGTTGAGCATCCGGGCCAGGGTCTGCGCGAGCAGCGTCTTGCCGGAGCCGGTGGGGCCGAGCAGCAGGATGTTGGACTTGGCGAGCTCGATGCCCTCGTCGCCGCGGCCCGGGCCGTTCTCACCCGCCTGCACCCGCTTGTAGTGGTTGTAGACGGCCACCGAGAGCGCCTTCTTGGCGGGCTCCTGGCCGACGACGTAGCCGTTGAGGAACTCGTAGATCTCGCGGGGCTTGGGGAGTTCCTCCCAGCGCACCTCGGAGGTCTCGGCGAGCTCCTCCTCGATGATCTCGTTGCAGAGGTCGATGCACTCGTCGCAGATGTACACACCAGGCCCCGCGATGAGCTTCTTCACCTGCTTCTGGCTCTTTCCGCAGAACGAGCACTTGAGCAGGTCGCCGCCGTCACCGATGCGTGCCACGAGGTGAATCCCCTTCGCCTGGGATCCGCATTGCTCCGCGGACCCGGGTGCTTGCCTATCGACGGTACCTTGCCGGGCCCCCCGTACGGGCCCCCCTTGGACCGACTCGGTTCACTCGGTCCAAGGGGGCAACACTCCGGCGCATTTCGCGAAGATCGCGATCAGACCGAGACGGAGGTCTTCCGCGTCGAGACGATCTGGTCGACCAGACCGTACGCCAGGGACTCCTCGGCGGTCAGGATCTTGTCGCGCTCGATGTCCTCGCGGATCTTCTCGATCGGCGTGGACGAGTGCTTGGCCAGCATCTCCTCCAGCTGCTGGCGCATCCGCTGGATCTCGCGGGCGGCGATCTCCAGGTCGGAGACCTGGCCGCGGCCGGTCTCGCTGAAGGGCTGGTGGATCAGCACCCGGGCGTTGGGCAGCGCCATGCGCTTGCCCGGGGTGCCGGCCGCCAGCAGCACGGCCGCGGCGGAGGCCGCCTGGCCCATGCACACCGTCTGGATGTCCGGCTTCACGAACTGCATCGTGTCGTAGATCGCGGTGAGCGCCGTGAAGGAGCCGCCGGGGCTGTTGATGTAGACCGAGATGTCGCGGTCCGGGTCCATCGACTCCAGGCACAGCAGCTGCGCCATGACGTCGTTGGCGGAGGCGTCGTCGATCTGCACACCGAGGAAGATCACCCGCTCCTCGAAGAGCTTGGCGTAGGGGTCGTACTCACGGACGCCCTGCGAGGTGCGCTCGACGAAGCGCGGGACGATATAGCGGGACTCGGCGGGCATGCCGGAGAACTCGGCCTGAGCGCGCTCGTAGAGGCCGCTTCCGGGGAAGTTGTTCATCTGGAGGTTCACCGTCCTGGTGGCGAAAGGGAGCTGGAGTCGACTGCGAGGCGGGTGTCCGGGGCTCAGGCCCCGGTGCCGCCCCCGCCCGGAACGCCGGCGGCGGAGGGCATGACGTCGTCGATGAGGCCGTACGCCTTGGCCTCCTCGGCGGTGAACCATCGGTCGCGGTCGGCGTCCTTGGTCCACTGCTCCAGCGTCTGGCCGGTGTGCATGGCGGAGAGCTCGCCCAGGCGCTTCTTCGTACGGAGCAGCTGCTCGGCGTGGATCTTGATGTCCGAGGCCGAGCCCGCCAGGCCCGCGGAGGGCTGGTGGATGAGGATCTCGGCGTTCGGCAGCGCGAAGCGCTTGCCCGGGGTGCCGGCGCTCAGCAGGAACTGGCCCATCGAAGCGGCGAGGCCCATGGCGATGGTGACCACGTCGTTCTTGATGTACTGCATGGTGTCGTAGATCGCCATGCCGGCCGTGACCGAACCACCGGGGGAGTTGATGTAGAGGAAGATGTCCTTGTCCGGATCAGCGGCGAGGAGCAGCAGCTGCGCCGTGATCTTGTTGGCGATGTCGTCGTCGACCGGCTGGCCGAGGAAGATGATCCGCTCGCCGAGCAGCCGGTTGTAGACCTGGTCGCCGAGGCCACCGGAGGTCGGCTCAGCGGCGGCGGAAGGCATCGGGATCGTCACGTGTCCACCTGCTCGTTGTCGGACGGCTCGCGACCGTCTCAGCGTCGTCTTCTGGGGCGCGGGGACCGGCGCCGTGTGGTGCGCCCGGCGCGCGTTCAGAAACTCCCCTGCCCTCGTATCTACGGACCCTAACGCGCAGGTCGGACAACGCCATCCCGCAGCGAGAACTGTTCGCTGTGAGCGCAGGCTCACCGACCGGTATGACGTACGGGCCCGAACACGCACTCGTGCGTGTTCGGGCCCGTACTCAGCGCTCGAAGTGCCCGGGGAGGCCCCGGGCGGCCGGGGCTCAGCCCTCGGTCTTCGCGGCCTCCTCGGCCTTCTCCTCGGTGCCCTCGGCCTCGGCGACGACGGCCTCGGCGACCTCGGCCTCATCCTCGTCCTCCAGGTCGACGACCTGGCCGTTGGAGTCCTTGACCGTGGCGGCCTCGACGACCACCGCGAGGGCCTTGCCGCGCGCGACCTCGCCGACCAGCATCGGGACCTGGCCACCCTCGACGACCGCCTGGGCGAACTGGTCGGGGCTCATGCCGGAGGACTGGGCGCGGCGCATGAGGTGCTCGGTGAGCTCCTCCTGGCTGACGTTCAGCTTCTCCTTGTTGACCAGCTCGTCCAGGATGAACTGGGTCTTGATGCCCTTCTCGGCCTGCTCCTTGGTCTCGGCGTCGAACTCCTCCTCGGTCTTGCCCTGGATCTCCAGGTACTTCGCGAGGTCGAGGCCCATCTGGCCGAGCTGGTGGTGCTCCAGGTTGTGCTTGCGGGTCTGGATCTCGTCCGCGAGCAGCTTCTCCGGCATCGGCACCTCGACGAGCTTGAGCAGCTCGTCCAGGACCTTCTCCTGCGCCTGGGTGGCCTGGTCGTACTTCTTCATCTGCTCAAGGCGCTTGCGGCTGTCCGCGCGCAGCTCCTCAAGGGTGTCGAACTCGCTGGCCAGCTGCGCGAAGTCGTCGTCCAGCGCGGGCAGTTCGCGGGACTTGACCTCGGTGACGTCGACCTTGACCTCGGCCTCCTTGCCCTGGGCGGAGCCGCCCTTGAGCTCGGAGGTGAAGGTGGCGCTGCCGCCGGCCTCCAGGCCCTTGACGGCCTCGTCGATGCCGTCGAGGAGCTCGCCGGAGCCGACGGTGTACGTGACGCCGTTGGCGACGCCGTCCTCCAGGACCTCGCCGTCGACCTTGGCCTCCAGGTCGACGGTCAGCACGTCGCCCTCCTGGGCGGCGCGCTCGGCCGGGGTGGTCGTGGCGAAGCGCTCACGCAGCTGCTCGACGGACTTGTCGACGTCCTCGTCCGACACCTCGACGGCGTCGACCTCGACCTCGATGCCGGAGTAGTCCGGGATCTCCAGGGCGGGGCGGATGTCGACCTCGGCGGTGAAGGCCAGCAGCTCGTTGTCCTTGAGCTCGGTGATGTCGACCTCGGGCTGGCCGAGGACGTTCAGCTCCGCCTCGTTGACCGCTTCGGTGTAGAACTTCGGGAGCGCGTCGTTGACGGCCTCTTCCAGCACGGCGCCGCGACCGAACCGCTGGTCGATGACGCGGGCCGGGATCTTGCCCCGACGGAAGCCCTTCACCGTGACCTGCTGGTTGATCTTCTTGTACGCCGCGTCGAGGCTGGCCTTGAGCTCCTCGAAGGGCACCTCGACAGTGAGCCGAACCCGAGTCGGGTTCAGGGTCTCCACGGCGCTCTTCACGGTTCGGTCTCCTTGGGGCTGACTTCTGGGGTTATGCCTGAGATCTTCCGGTTCCGGCAGATCCCGGCCCGGCCGATCGCGCCCGGTACAAAAGACACACAGGCACGCAGCTTGCATAGTAACCGCAAGGAGGAGGGCACCCACAACGCGATCTCGAACGGCCACTGATGCCGTCTCCGCGGCATCGGGCGGGTACCAACTGGTCGGGGTGGCCGGATTCGAACCGACGACCTTCCGCTCCCAAAGCGGACGCGCTACCAAGCTGCGCCACACCCCGTCGGTGCGACACGTAGGGTACATGGCCGCGGACTCTGCGGCTGCCAGTTATTCGGGAGCGCGATGCGGTGTGCGGCGGACCGCCGGCACCCGCTACGATGCACTGCGTGCCGAGGTCCTGCGACCGTCGGCGCTCGCGGGCGTAGCTCAATGGTAGAGCCCCAGTCTTCCAAACTGGCTACGCGGGTTCGATTCCCGTCGCCCGCTCCGGAACGGCCCGGGGCCGGATCGTGGACTTTCCCGATCCGGCCCCGGGGCGTTTGTGCCGCCGGCCGCCGGGAAGTCCGTCACCTCCCCCGCCGAATTCCCCGCCGCCGGAATTCCGGATTCGCCACGGCGCGCCCATCCCGGAAAACGTTGCCCGGCGGGCCGATATCCGCGTGATCGCCGCCGAGCCCATGTCCGATATCCCCGTGCACCCGGAGAAGAACGTGCGCCACGGCACCCCGCTGCGCGCCATGGTGGCCTCCCAGGCGGGACTCCGGGGCGATGCTCCACGCCCGGGCCCACGCCCGTACGCCCCGGGAATTCCGGTCCGTACGCGGACCGGGCGGCGGACGGCGGCACGCCCCGGGCGTTTCCGCGCAACCGCGGACCGGATGGTTCCTCGCACCTCGCACGGGCTGCGCCGCCGCGCCGGAATCCATGACCGGGGGGGCGCTCTCCGGCGAGGAGACCCGCGGGACAGCTCTTCGCTCGGCGGTACTGCGACCGAACCGCAGCGGCACCACGGCGACACGGAGGCGAAATCGCGCCCGGCGCGGACCACAACTCGCGGATAGCGGAAGGCGGAAAGCGGAAAGCGGAAAGCGGAAAGCGGATATCCGCTGTCGGAAAGCGTCGGCCGGCCGGAGAACCGCTTTCCCCTTCGCCGGTAGGGCACTTGTGCCGTTCGGTCGGTTGGCTAGGGTGCACGCATGGAGATCTGGATCAACCCTGCCTGTTCCAAGTGCCGTTCCGCCGTGCAGCTCCTCGACGCGGAGGGGGCGGAGTACACCGTGCGGCGGTATCTCGAAGAGCCGCCGAGCGCCCAGGAGTTGCGGGAGGTGCTGGAGCGGCTGGCGCTGGAGCCGTGGGACATCACCCGCACCCAGGAGGCCGACGCGAAGGAACTCGGCCTGAAGGACTGGGGCCGCACGGCGGACGACCGCGAGCGGTGGATCGAGGCGTTGGCGGCGCACCCCCGGTTGATCCAGCGCCCGATCATCACCGCCGACGACGGATCGGCACTGGTGGGACGCAGCGAGGACGCCGTACGGGACGCGCTGGGGCGGACCGGGGGTGGCGACGCCCCCTGAGCCCGGTCCGCGCCGCGGACCGGCCTGGGGTCTGTCCGACAGGTCGGACCCTAGAACGTGATGTGGTTGATGGTCTGCGCGATGGAGGTCAGGAACCGGTTGATCGACGGCGCCATCCCCGTGGAGGCGAGGAAGAAGCCGAAGAGTATGGCGACGAGCGCCGGGCCCGCCTTGATCGACTTCTGTCTGATCAGCACGACGAGGATGATCCCCAGCATCACGACAACTGACAGCGAAAGAGCCACAACTGATCACACCCTCGGTCGGAACGCCTCACCGGCCCTGGGGCATGCCGCGCACACCCCCGGCACCCATCGTGCCATCAACTCTTTGCCCATCGCAGGCGGGTGACGAATCTTCGGCCAACGCTTTGCCCGATTCATGGGGTTGGCGTGAAGTGGGGCGAGTGGGGGGTTGTGGGGTGACGTCCGGGCGGTGAGGAAGAGGTGACGCGCGGCCGGTGGGACACGGCGCGACTGCGGTCCGTGAGCGCCGCCATCCGGGCGGCGATCCGGTCGGCCGGAACGGCCTCCAGCCGGTCCGCCAGGGCCCCGTCGGCGAGGAGGAGGACCTGGTCGGCCCAGGCGGCGGCGACCGGGTCGTGGGTGACCATGACGACCGTGGCGCCGAGGGCGTCGACGGTGTGCCGCAGGACGGCCAGGACCTCGGCCGCGGTCGCGGCGTCCAGGGCGCCGGTCGGCTCGTCGGCGAAGATCACGTCCGGCGCGGTGACCAGGGCCCGGGCGATCGCCACCCGCTGCTGCTGCCCCCCGGACAGCTGACCCGGGCGGCGCCGGGCATGCTCGTGCAGGCCGACGCCGGCCAGCACGTCGGCCGCCCGCCCGCGGTCCGGGCGCTCACCGGCCAGCCGCAGCGGCAGCAGGACGTTCTGCTCGACGGTGAGCGCGGGCAGCAGGTTGAACGCCTGGAAGACGAAGCCCAGCCGGCTGCGGCGCAGTGCGGCCAGGCGGCCCTCGCGGAGCCGGGTGATCTCCGTGCCGGCCAGGCGGACGGAGCCGGCGGTGGGGCGGTCGAGGCCGGCCGCGCACTGGAGGAAGGTGGACTTCCCCGAGCCGGAGGGGCCCATGACGGCGGTGAACGAGCCGTGCGGCAGGGCCAGATCCATCCCGCGCAGGGCGTGTACGGCGCCGGCGCCGCGGCCGTACCGGCGGCACACCCCGCGTAGTTCCACGGCGTATCCACCGCTCATCGGGCACTCCCGTTCCGTGTGGTCGACCGGCCTCCTCCGACAGCCGGTCACTGCGTTCACCGTAGGGATCGGACGCCCGGTCCGGCCATGAGGAGGGCCGCCGGTCACGCCGGGGGAAAACCCCACCCCCGGGGGGCGTGGAGGGGGCGGGCATCGCGGACCGGGCTCGGACACCGACACCCGCGTCCGCACCCGCAGGTCAATCGTTTGGTAATCTAAGTATTGACGATTTATTGACGCATCCTTGACCAAGTTGCTCTCTCGGCCCGGCCGCCGGAGCACCCGACGACCAGGAGGAACGGGCCCATCGGACACGCAGACACCCTGATCGCCATGGGCGGCGCCTTTCTCGCCGCCGCCGTCCTCGCCCGCCTCGGCGGCCGGATCGGGCTCCCCACCATCCCCCTGTTCATCCTGGCCGGAATCCTGCTCGGCCCACACACTCCTGGCATCGTGCTGGTCGCCGACCCGCACGACCTGGAGATGCTCTCCCTCCTCGGCCTGGTGCTGCTGCTCTTCTACCTGGGCCTGGAATTCCATGTGGACGACCTGAAGGCGGGCGGGCGCAGGATGGCGCTGGCCGGCGGCGCCTACCTGGCGCTGAACGTCGGCGCCGGGCTCGGCTTCGGCTTCGCGCTCGGCTGGGGCACCGCCGAGGCGCTGGTGCTCGCCGGGGTGCTGGGCATCTCCTCGTCGGCCATCGTCACCAAGGTGCTGGTCGACACCGGGCGGCTGGGCAACCCGGAGACCAAGCCGATCCTCGGCATCATCGTCGTCGAGGACATCTTCCTGGCGCTCTATCTGGCCGCGCTGCAACCGGTGTTGTCCGGCGCCGACTCGCTCGGGTCGGCCGCCCTGGACGCCGGCAAGGCGTTCGGCTTCCTGCTGCTGCTCGCGGCGGCCGCCCGCTGGGGGACCCGGGCCGTCGGCCGGCTGATCGCCACCAAGGACGACGAGCTGCTGGTGATCTCCTTCCTGAGCGCCGCCGTGCTGGTCGCCGGGGTCTCCGAGTGGTTCGGGGTCGCGGACGCCATCGGCGCGTTCATGGTGGGCCTGATGCTGGGCAGTACCCGCTCCGGCCCGCGGATCCGGGAGCTGGTGCATCCGCTGCGGGACGCGTTCGGGGCGATCTTCTTCTTCGCCTTCGGGCTCTCCGTCGACCCCGGTGACCTGCCCCGCGTGCTGGGGCCGGTGCTGGTCGCGGTGGCGCTGACCCTGCTGATGAACGTGTTGGCGGGGCTGGTCGCCGCCCGGATCCACGGCTTCGGGTCCGGCCCGGCCGCGAACATCGCCACCGCGCTGCTGGCCCGCGGCGAGTTCGCGCTCATCCTGGCGACGATGGCGGCGGGCGCCGGGCTCGACGAGCGGCTGTCCCCGTTCATCGCCGGGTACGTCCTGATCCTGGCCGTCCTCGGCCCGCTGGCCGCCGGCCGTTCCGGGCTGCTGGCCCACGTTCTGCCGGGCGGGCGGACGGGCAGCCGTACGGAACCGGAGGCGCCGAACGGCCCTACGCGTCCCGGCAGATCAGCAGCAGTGCCCGGTCGTCGTTGACGTCCTTGGCGACGGCCTCGATGAGATGCCAGGCGGCGCCGGCGAAACCGCTGTGCACATAGCGCTCGGCCTCGCCGGTCAGCCGGTCGATGCCCTCGGCGATATCGCGGTCGGCGGCCTCCACCAGGCCGTCGGTGAACATCATCAGTACGTCGCCGGGCCGCAGCGTGCCCTTGACCGGGTCGAACTGGGCGCCGTCGTAGACCCCGAGCAGCGGCCCCTCCCCCGCCTTCTCCTCCCAGCGGCCGGTGCCCGCGCTGAGCTGGAGGGCGGGGAGGTGGCCCGCGGAGAGGAGTTCGTAGTCCCCGGACTCCAGGTCGAGGACGAGGTGGATGGAGGTGGCGAACCCCTCGTCCCAGTCCTGCCGCAGGAGGTAGCCGTTGGCGGCGGGCAGGAAGCCGTGCGGCGGGAGGGAGCCGAGCAGCCCGCCGAAGGCGCCGGAGAGGAGCAGCGCGCGGGACGCGGCGTCCATGCCCTTGCCGGAGACGTCGGTGAGCACGACTTCGAGGATGTTGCCGCCCTGGGTGCGGGAGGCCACCACGAAGTCGCCGGAGAAGGACTGGCCGCCGGCCGGGCGGAGCGCCATCTCCTGGTGCCAGCCCTGGGGCAGTTTGGGCAGTGCGCTCTGGACCCGGATCCGCTCGCGCAGGTCGAAGAGCATGGTGCCGCCGCGCCGCCAGGGCACCCCGACCCGGCTGCGGAACTGCGCGATCAGCAACCCGAAGAGCCCGACCGCGGCGACCACCAGGACCGTGCCGGGGGTGATCCGGTCGGGCCCCTCGTCGTACGGGCCGAACAGCGCGGCCTCGACGATCAGCGCGGTGGCGGAAGCGGCGTACAGGACAAGGAGGTTGGCCGGCCGCAGCAGCAGCCCGCCGGCGATGATCGGGAGGACCAGCGCGGTGGGCGCGAACCACTCGGAGTGCCAGAGGGTGCCGGCGGCGATGGCGGGTATGGCGGCGAGCAGGGCGGCCAGGGCGAGCCAGTCGGAGCCGTCGCCGCGGAAGTAGTCGACGCCGGCCTTGCGCAGGCCGATGCGTGCCCGGTGCAGACCTCTGCGCATCCGGGCCGTCAGGGGTTCCGCTCCCGGGCCGCGTGTCATTGCTCTGGGACCTTATCCACCCGTTCGGCGGTGCGTCGATTCGCCGCACGTCACCCAGGGGAATTGCCGGGAAATCGCGTTCGAAATGCGGTCGCGCGGCCGGAGAGCGTCCTGCTAGGCATGGCGCATGACAACAGAGTTGCAGCCGTTGCGGTGGGCCGAGTGGGATGCCTGGTTCGACACGTTGGACGTGGTGTTCGGCGGGGTCGCGGACGCTCCGGAACGGCGCGCGTGGTGGCGGGAGGTCACCGAGATCGACCGGGCGCTGGCGGTCCGGGACGGCGCGGACACCGTCGCCACGGGCGGCGCCTTCTCGTTCGGACTAACGGTGCCGGGCGGCGCGGAGTTGCCCGTCGCCGGGGTCACGGCGGTCGGTGTGCTGCCGACACACCGCCGCCGCGGGGTGCTGCGCTCGATGATGCGGCATCAGCTGACGGACATTCATGAGCGCGGTGAGGCGCTGGCGGTGCTGACCGCCTCGGAGCCGGCGATCTACGGGCGCTTCGGCTACGGCGTGGCCACCCAGGGGATGGGGATGACGGTGGACACGGTGCGGCTGGCCGCCCCGGACCTGCCCGGGGTGGACGGTGTGCGGCTGCGGCTGGCGGACCCGGTGGCCGCGGTGCCGGACTGCGAGCGGGTCTACGCCCGACTGGTCCCGGAGCGGCCGGGGATGCTCGCCCGGCGGCCCGGCTGGGAGCGGCAGGGGGTGCTCGACCCGGAGAGCGAGCGGGACGGGGCCGGGAAGCTCCAGTGCGTGCTGGCCGAGGTGGACGGCGAGGTGCGGGGGTACGCCCGGTATTCCGTCACGCCGCAGTGGGACCGCTCCGGGCCGTACGGGCAGGTGACCGTGCGGCAGGTCGAGGCCCTGGACCCGGTGGTCTACGCGGCGCTGTGGCGCTATCTGTTCGGGATCGACCTGACCTCGTCGGTGGCGGTGCGCAGCCGGCCGGTCGACGACCCGCTGCCGCATCTGGTGGCGGACCAGCGGCGCTGCCAACTGGGGTTGCAGGAGGCGCTGTTCATCCGCCCGGTGGACGTGGGAGCCGCGCTGGCGGCACGCGCGTACCGGACGCCGGTGGAGGTGGTGCTCGACGTCGCGGACGACTTCTGCCCGTGGAACGCGGGGCGCTGGCGGCTGTCCGCGGACGAGAAGGGTGCGGTCTGCGAGCGGACCGCCGACCCGGCCGATCTCGCGCTGTCCGTACGGGAGTTGGGCTCCGCCTACCTGGGTGGCTTCTCGCTGGCGGCGCTGGCGGGGGCCGGCCGGGTGCGGGAGCTGCGGCCGGGGGCGCTGGCGGCGGCCACCCTCGCCTTCGGGTCGGACGTGCCGCCCTGGCTGCCGCATTCCTTCTAGCCGTACGACCCCGGCCGCGCGCATCGGGCAGGCCCTACGCCCGCCGGGCCGTGGCCGGTTGGCAGCCCGGGCACCAGAAGAGGTTGCGGGCGGCGAGGTCGGCGGTGCGGATCTCGCTGCCGCAGATGTGGCAGTGGCCGGCGGCCCGGCGGTAGACGTACACCTCGCCGCCGTGGTCGTCGACCCGCGGCGGGCGGCCCATGGCCTCGGGCAGGTGCTCGGGGCGGACGGTGTCGATCCGGTTGTGCCGGACGCCCTCGCGCATCAGGGACACCAGGTCGGCCCAGATCGCGTCCCACTGGGCGCGGGTGAGGTCGCGGCCCGGGAGGTAGGGGTCGACGCCGTGCCGGAAGAGGACCTCGGCGCGGTAGACGTTGCCGACTCCGGCGATCACCTTCTGGTCCAGGAGCAGCGCCGCGATGGTGGTGCGGCTGCGGGCGATCCGCTGCCAGGCGCGGGCACCGTCGTCGCCGGGGCGCAGCGGGTCGGGGCCGAGCCGGGCGTGCAGCGCCTGCTTCTCGGCGTCGGTGATCAGGGCGCAGGTGGTGGGGCCGCGCAGGTCGGCGTAGTGGCGGGCGCCGACCAGCCGCAGCCGGACGGTGTCGGTGGGCGGCGGGGCCGGGGTGCCGCCGAAGCCGAGCTTGCCGAAGAGGCCGAGGTGGACGTGGACCCAGCGGTCCGGGCCGAAGCCGAGGAAGAGGTGTTTGCCGTGCGCCTCGGCGGTGTCCATGACCTGGCCGTCGACGAGCGCCGCGCCGTCCGCGAACCTGCCCTGCGGACTGCTCGCCCGGACCGCTCCGCCCTCGAAGCGGTCCCGGTGGTCCAGCGCGAGGCGGTGGATGGTGTGCCCCTCGGGCATCGGGTGGTCCTCCAGTGGGCACGCCCGCCCGCGCCGGTGGGCGGCGGGCAGCGCGGCGCCTGCCGCTCCGGTGGCGGGGGCCTCCCCTGCTCACGTGGATGCGAGAAGCCCGGGGAAGGGTGCCCGCACCGGAGGGCGGCGGCGGGGTGCGGCGGTCAGTCCTGCTGCGGGTGGTGGGCCGGGATCGGGGGGAGTTCGCCGGTGGTCTCGTAGGCGGCGAGCATCTCGATCCGGCGGGTGTGCCGCTCCTCGCCGGAGTACGGGGTGGCGAGGAAGACCTCGATGAACCGGGTCGCCTCCTCTTCGGTGTGCATCCGGCCGCCGACCGAGATGACGTTGGCGTTGTTGTGCTCCCGGCCGAGCTTGGCGGTCTCCTCGCTCCAGGCGAGCGCGGCGCGTACGCCCTTGACCTTGTTGGCGGCGATCTGCTCGCCGTTGCCGGAGCCGCCGATCACGATGCCGAGGCTCTCCGGGTCGGCGGCGGTGCGCTCCGCGGCGCGCAGGCAGAACGGGGGGTAGTCGTCCTGGGCGTCGTAGATGTGCGGGCCGCAGTCGACGGGTTCGTGGCCGTGGGCCGTGAGCCAGTCGACGAGGTGGTTCTTGAGGTCGAAACCTGCATGATCGGAGCCGATGTACACGCGCATGGCACGAGTGTGGCACGACGCTGCGGGGGTAGACGTCACCGGGGCTTTGTGCCGCCGCCGGCGACTCCGTACAACTCGGCGGTAACCACAACGATCCGGGGTCGGCTCTTCCCAACGGTCGTGCACAACGGTCTCATTCCAAGGTTCCCCACGCAGAACCACAGTTCCCCACACAGAACCACAGAAGGACGGTGCACATGGGCGCGCACCCTCCCCCGAGCTCCGAAGGAGCAGGGGGCATCCCGATAGCGAAAGCGGTCCCCGCCGCCGGTGAACCCGGCGGCGGAGCCGGCGGGGGGCAGTCGCAGGACGGTCTCCAGGCAGGACTGAAGAACCGCCATCTGTCGATGATCGCCATCGGCGGGGTCATCGGCGCGGGTCTGTTCGTCGGATCCGGCGCCGGGATCAAGGCCGCCGGTCCCGGCATCCTCCTCTCCTACGCACTGACCGGCCTGCTGGTGGTGCTGGTGATGCGGATGCTGGGCGAGATGGCCGCGGCCTCGCCGACGTCCGGGTCGTTCTCGGCGTACGCGGACCGGGCGCTGGGGCGCTGGGCGGGCTTCACGATCGGCTGGCTGTACTGGTTCTTCTGGTCGGTGGTGCTGGCCGTGGAGGCGACCGCGGCGGCGTCGATCCTGACCGGCTGGGTCCCGGCCGTTCCGCAGTGGGCCTGGGCGCTGCTGGTGATGATCGTGCTGACCGGCACGAACCTGGTGTCGGTCAGCTCGTTCGGCGAGTTCGAGTTCTGGTTCGCCGGGATCAAGGTCGTGGCGATCGTGATCTTCATCGTGGTCGGCGCGCTGGCGATCTTCGGGCTGCCGCCGGGTCACCACGCGGTGGGCACGGCCAACCTGACCGGGCACGGTGGCTTCCTGCCGAAGGGGCCGGGCGCGATCCTCTCCGGCATGCTGCTGGTGGTCTTCTCCTTCATGGGCAGCGAGATCGTGACGCTGGCGGCGAGCGAGTCGCCGAACCCGGTGGTGGCCGTCCGCAAGGCCGTCAACAGCGTCATCTGGCGGATCGCGCTGTTCTACATCGGCTCGATCACGGTGATCGTGACGCTGCTGCCGTGGGACGACCCGGAGGTGGCCAAGAACCCGTACGTGGCGGTGCTGAAGTCGCTGAACATCCCGTACGTGGACGTGGTGATGGACGTGGTCGTGCTGACCGCGGTGCTGTCCTGCCTGAACTCCGGGCTCTACACGGCGTCCCGGATGGCGTACTCGCTCGGTGCGCGCGGCGACGCGCCCAGGGCGTTCGCGACGGTCAACAAGGGCGGCGTGCCGGCGGTGGCGATCTGGGCGTCGGTGGCCTTCGGCTTCATCGCGACGATCTTCAGCTACACGTCGAAGGACACCGTCTTCCAGTTCCTGCTCAACTCGTCCGGCGCGGTGGCCCTGTTCGTCTGGCTGGTCATCTGCTTCTCGCAGCTGCGGATGCGCCGGACGCTCGAACGGGAGGCGCCGGAGCGGCTGTCGGTGCGGATGTGGCTGTACCCGTGGCTGACCTACGCCACGATCGCGCTGATCGTCTTCGTCGTGGGCTACATGTTCTACGACAAGGACGGCCGGGAGCAGATGGTGCTGTCGGTGGTGGCGGCCGTGGTGGTGCTGGCGGTCGGGCTGACCCTGGAGCGGCGGCGGCCGCGCGAGCCGGAGGCCGTTGAAGCGGCGGAGAGCGCATAGTCGCGGTACGCAGACGACGGCGGGGCCCGCACCGATCGCCCGGTGCGGGCCCCGTCGTGTGCGGTGCGTCAGCCGCGGCGGCCGGCCAGCTTCCAGGCGGCCGGCAGGGCGCCCATGGCCAGGGCGATCTTGAGGGCGTCGCCGAGGAGGAACGGCACCATGCCGACGGCGACGGCCTTGCCGAGGGGCATCCCCGTGCTGAGGGCGAGGAAGGGGACGCCAATCGCGTAGATGAGGGCGTTGCCCGCGGCCATGGTGGCGGCGGTGCGCAGCACCCCGCGGTCGCCGCCGCGGCGGGCCAGCGCGCCCACGGCGGTGGCGGCGAGCAGCATGCCGAGGACGTAGCCGAAGGTGGCGCCGCCCGCGCCCGAGGCGCCGCCCGCGAACCACGGCATCCCGGCGACGCCCGCGATGGCGTACAGCGCGAGCGAGAGCAGACCGCGGCCGGCCCCGAGGGAGGCGCCGACCAGGAGGGCGGCGAAGGTCTGACCGGTGACCGGGACCGGGGAGCCGGGGATCGGCACGGCGATCTGGGCCGCGACACCGGTGAGGGCGGCGCCACCGACGACCAGCGCGGCGTCGCGGACGCGGGCGCGGGTGGCGCTGGCGGCCGGCAGCAGGTCGGCGAGAACCGCACCGGCGTTGAGGGCGGGTGCTGCTGTGCTCATCGGTACTCCGCGGGGTGAGAAGGATGCGGGACGGTCGGGACGCGATGACGTTAGTCCAGCGGGCCGTTGGCGATCATCGTGTGGCACCGACAAAGCCGTACCGGCCCGCTTGGAGACTTCCGAACATCCGCCAGAATGCCGGGCGTTGCCGGGTCGCGGGGTGTCTTTGCAGGTCACGTGATGCTCATCACGGCCGCGTTGGCGAGCGGGCGCCGGTTTTGTGGTAGCGCGGGGCGGGCGGCGACACTGGGCGGCGACCCGCGGTGACCTGTGGAGTTCCCCCAAAGCCGTCGGCGGCCCGGCCGCCCTGTCGCGAGAGTACGCACCATGCACGACGCACCGCCTCCGGTCGGGAAAGAGCCGCTGTCCACCGGGCTCAAGCAGCGCCATCTGACGATGCTGGGGCTGGGCGGGGTGATCGGCGCGGGGCTGTTCGTGGGCTCCGGGGCGGGGATCTCGGTGGCCGGGCCGGGCATCGTGCTGTCGTATCTGATCGCCGGCGCGCTGGCGATGCTGATCATGCGGATGCTCGGGGAGATGTCGGCGGCGATGCCGGCGTCGGGGGCGTTCTCGGTGCACGCGGAGCGGGCGCTGGGGCGCTGGGCCGGGTTCAGCGTCGGCTGGCTGTACTGGTTCCTGCTGGTGGTGGTGCTCGCCGTGGAGGCCACCGGGGCGGCGCAGATCGCGCACGGCTGGGTGCCGGCGGTGCCGCAGTGGGCCTGGGTGCTGGTCTTCATGGTCGTCTTCACCGCCGCCAACCTGGCCTCGGTGAAGAACTTCGGGGAGTTCGAGTTCTGGTTCGCGGCACTGAAGGTCACCGCGATCGTGCTGTTCCTGGCGCTGAGCCTGCTGGCGGTCTTCGGAGTGCTGCCGGACACCCACCCCGTCGGGCTGGCCAACCTCACCGGGCAGGGCGGCTTCCTGCCGCACGGCTGGGGCGGGGTGGTCTCCGGCGTGCTCGCGGTGGTGTTCGCCTTCGGCGGGCTGGAGGTGGTCACCATCGCGGCGGCCGAGTCGGACGACCCGGCGCGCGCGGTGGGCCGGGCGGTGCGCAGCGCGGTGTGGCGGATCCTCTTCTTCTACGTGGGCTCGATGCTGGTCATCGTGACCGTGCTGCCCTGGTCGTCGATGCGGCCGGGCGAGAGCCCGTACGTGATGGTGCTGGACCGCATCGGGGTGCCGGGCGCCGGGCAGATCATGAACATCGTGGTGTTCGTGGCGCTGCTCTCGGCGCTGAACGCCAATCTCTACGGCGCGTCGCGGATGGTGTTCTCGCTGGCCGAGCGCGGTGAGGCGCCGCGCGGGCTGCTGAAGGTGTCCGGAGGGGGGTCCCCCCGCTCGGGCGAAGCCGAGACTGGGGGAGGGGTGCCGCGGCGGGCGGTGCTGGCGTCGGTGGCGTTCGGCTTCGTGTCCGTCCTGCTGAATCTCCGGTGGCCGGATTCGGTCTTCCTCTACATGCTCAACGCGGTCGGTGCGGTGCTGCTGTTCGTCTGGGGGCTGATAGCCGTCTCCCAACTCCGGCTCCGGCCGCACATCGAGCGGGAGGCGCCGGAGAAGCTCGCGCTGCGGATGTGGGCGTTCCCCTATCTGACGTGGCTGGCGCTGGCGGCGATGGCGGCCGTGATCGTGCTGATGCTCACCGACGACGCGGCCCGGCCGCAGCTGCTGTGGTCGGCCGGGGCGACCGCGGCGGTGCTGGTCGTGGCCGGTGTACGGGAGCTGCGGGACCGCCGCGTACGGGACTGAGCCGGCGGCGTCCGGGCCGCCGCGGCGCTCCCCCCGGGGCGCGCGTGGCGACCCCTGGCACACATGAGTCACACATCACATTCACGGCATTCGACGATCTATCAGGCACGTACGGTCACGATCCCGTCTGAATACCGAACAATCGCTGCACGACTGTTGCCCTGAGCGGACACCGGCACTCAGACTGAGCCAGCTTTGCCGAGGACCCCGGATGTGAGCCGTCCACGGCCCCGGGAGACCGCAGTTCCGCCCGCTCCGCATCTCACTTACTGGGACAGGTACGACATGAATCGGACACCCTCGTCCGCCGCGGCCGGCCGCGAGCAGGCCGACGCGGTCCAGGGCGCCGGCCAGGACGGCGGCTCGCTGTCGAACGGCCTCAAGCAGCGCCACCTCTCGATGATCGCCCTCGGCGGGGTGATCGGGGCCGGGCTGTTCGTCGGCTCCCGTGAGGGCATCGCGGCGGCCGGCCCGTCGATCGTGCTGGCGTACGCCGTCTCCGGCGCGCTGGTCATGCTGATCATGCGGATGCTCGGCGAGATGGCCGCGGCCAATCCGGCGTCCGGCTCCTTCTCGGTGCACGCCGAGCGCTCCATCGGCTCGTGGGCCGGCTTCACCGTGGGCTGGATGTTCACCGCGCTGCTGTGTGTGGCGGTGGCCGCCGAGGCGCTGGGTGCCGCGGACGTGATGCACCAGTGGTTCCCGGCCACCCAGCCGTGGATGTGGGTGCTGCTGTTCATGGTGATCTTCACCGGGACGAACCTGGCGGCGGTCGGCAACTTCGGTGAGTTCGAGTTCTGGTTCGCCACCCTGAAGGTCGCCGCGATCGGCATCTTCCTGGTCCTGGGCGTGCTGGCCATCCTCGGCCTGCTGCCCGGCACTTCGGCTCCCGGCACCTCGCACCTCACCGGCGACGGCGGCTTCCTGCCCAAGGGCGTCGACGGCCTGATGGTCGGTCTGCTGGCGTCGGTCTTCGCGTACGGCGGCCTGGAGACGGTGACCATCGCCGCGGCCGAGTCCAAGGACCCGGTGCGCGGGGTGGCCCGCGCGGTGCGGACCGCGATGTGGCGGATCGCCCTCTTCTACGTCGGCTCGATGGCGGTCATCGTCACGGTCATCCCGTGGAGCGCGCCGTCCATCGCCAAGAGCGGCCCGTACGTGGCGGTGCTGGACTACCTGAAGATCCCGGCGGCCGGCCAGATCATGAACGCGGTCATCCTGGTCGCGCTGCTCTCCGCGGTGAACGCCAACATCTACGGCGCGTCGCGGATGGCCTACTCCCTCATCTCCCGCGGCCAGGGCCCGGCCTTCCTCGGGAAGGTCAGCGGCGGGGTGCCGCGCCGGGCGGTGCTGCTCTGCTCGGCCTTCGGGTTCGTCGCGGTGCTCTTCAGCTTCCTGTGGCCCACCACGCTCTTCCAGTGGCTGCTGAACATGGTCGGCGCGGCCGTCCTGGTGGTCTGGGGCTTCATCGCGGTCGCCCAGCTGCGGATGCGGCGGCGGCTGGAGCGCGAGGCGCCGGAGAGGCTGGTGGTCAGGATGTGGGCCTTCCCTGCGCTGACCTGGGTGGCGCTGGCCGGCATCGTGGCGGTGCTGGTGCTGATGCTGCGCGACGACAACCAGCGGATCCAGCTGCTGTTCACCGGCGGCTTCGGCGTGGTGCTGACGGTGGTCGGGCTGCTGCGGCAACGGGCGCTGAGCAACCGGTAGTTCTCCTTCCGGACCCCGTGAGGCGGGGCGGGACCTCCTTCCGAGGTCCCGCCCCGCCTCCGTCTTTGGGACCAGGCCGGGCGGCACCCCCGTCCGGTGATCACTCCTGCTGGTAGCGTGCTCTTGCGCATTGTTTGCAACTACTGCATGTTCGCAGCTTGGAGGCGGGATCGGCATGGCGACCTACACACTTCCGGAACTCCCCTACGACTACGCGGCACTGGCTCCGGTCATCAGCCCGGAGATCGTCGAGCTGCACCACGACAAGCACCACGCCGCGTATGTGAAGGGCGCCAACGACACCCTGGAGCAGCTGGCCGAGGCCCGCGACAAGGACCAGTGGGGCAGCATCAACGGCCTGGAGAAGAACCTGGCGTTCCACCTCTCCGGCCACATCCTGCACAGCATCTACTGGCACAACATGACCGGTGACGGCGGTGGCGAGCCGCTGGAGAAGGACGGCGTGGGCGAGCTGGCCGACGCCATCGCCGAGAGCTTCGGCTCGTTCGCCAGGTTCAAGACCCAGCTGTCCAAGGCATCGGCGACCACCCAGGGCTCCGGCTGGGGCGTCCTGGCCTACGAGCCGGTCACCGGCCGCCTCATCGTCGAGCAGATCTACGACCACCAGGGCAACGTCGGCCAGGGCTCCGTGCCCCTCCTCGTCTTCGACGCCTGGGAGCACGCCTTCTACCTCCAGTACAAGAACCAGAAGGTCGACTTCATCGAAGCCATGTGGAACGTCGTCAACTGGCAGGACGTCGCCAAGCGCTACGCATCCGCGAAGGAGCGCGCGAACAACCTGCTGCTGGCGCCCTAACGCCGTTACAGACGTCCTGCCTCGTGATCGTCTTCTCACCGTTCACCCGGCAGGCGGACAAGAGCGAAGCCCCCGTGAGGACAGGACTCGCGGGGGCTTCGTGCGCACCGTGCCCGGTGCCGGGTGGTCGGAGACCGGTCGGAGCTCAGTCGAAGATCGGGCCCTGCGTCCGCGTCCGCTTGATCTCGTAGAAGCCCGGGATCGACGCCACCATCAGCGTGCCGTCCCAGAGCCTGGCGGCCTGCTCGCCCTTGGGGGCGGGGGTGACGACCGGGCCGAAGAAGGCGATCTGGTCGCCGTCGGAGCCGGGGACGGCGATGACCGGGGTGCCGACCTCCTGGCCGACCAGGTCGATGCCCGCCTTGTGGGAGGCGCGCAGCTCGGCGTCGTAGGTTTCCCTGTCGGCGTAGTCGATCAGGTCGGCGGGCAGGCCGGCGTCGGCGAGCGCACCCGCGATCGACTCGCGGTTCACGCCCTCGCCCGCGTTGTGGAAGCGGTTGCCCATCGCGGTGTAGAGCGTGCCGACGGCCTCGTCGCCGTGCAGCTGCTGCGCGGCGGTCACCACGCGGACCGGCCCCCAGGACTTGCCGCCGGGGCGCATGTTCGCCGCGTACTCCTCAGGGAGCGTGTCGAGTTTGTTCTCGTTGAGGACGGCCAGGCTCATCACATGCCAGCGCACCTCCACCGGACGCACCTTCTCCACCTCCAGCATCCAGCGGGAGGTCATCCAGGCCCAGGGGCACAGCGGGTCGAACCAGAAGTCTGCCGGGGTCTTGGCGGTCTCGGACACGGGGTCTCCTTTGAAAGGCTGTGCAGCGTTCTTCCGTGGACGGTTCAACCGCCGGTCGCCGTGCCATGATTCCCAGTGTTCGATATTCGTGACGAGGGTGAGGGAGGCACGTCGTGCCAGGTGAGAATCTGTCGCGGGACGAGGCACGTGAGCGGGGCCGGCTGCTGAACGTCGACGGTTACGACGTCGCGCTGGATGTCCGCTCAGCGGTCACCCGGGGCGCGGAGGCCGCCACCTTCCGCTCCCGCACGACCATCCGCTTCCGGTGCGCCGAGCCCGGCGCCTCGTCCTTCGCGGACCTCCTGGCCCCCTCGGTCCGCTCGGTCACCCTCAACGGCCGCGAGCTGGACCCGGCCGCGGTCTTCGACGGCAGCCGGATCGCACTGGACGGCCTCGCCGCCGAGAACACCCTGGTGGTCGACGCGGACTGCGCCTACAGCCGGACCGGCGAGGGCCTGCACCGCTTCGTCGACCCCGAGGACGGCGAGGTCTACCTCTACACCCAGTACGAGCCCGCCGACGCGCGCCGGGTCTTCGCCAACTTCGAACAGCCCGACCTGAAGGCCCCGTTCACCTTCGAGGTCACCGCGCCCGAGGGCTGGCTGGTGCTCGGCAACGGCGCCCAGGACGGCGCCGCCCAGACGGGCAGGCACCGCTTCGCGACCACCCAGCCGATCTCGACGTACATCACCGCAGTCGTCGCCGGGCCGTACCACTACGTCACCGACACCTACCGCCGCGCCTTCAAGGACGGTTCGGAGCTGGAGATCCCGCTGGGCGCGCTGTGCCGCAAGGGGCTGGCCCGGCACTTCGACGCGGACGACATCTTCACCGTCACCAAGCAGGGCCTGGACTTCTTCCACGACCACTTCGACTTCCCCTACCCCTTCGGGAAGTACGACCAGGCGTTCGTCCCCGAGTACAACCTCGGCGCGATGGAGAACCCGGGCTGCGTCACCTTCCGCGAGGAGTTCGTCTTCCGCGGGAAGGTGACCGAGGCGTCCTACGAGCGCCGGGCCAACGTCATCCTGCACGAGATGGCGCACATGTGGTTCGGCGACCTGGTCACCATGCACTGGTGGGACGACCTGTGGCTCAAGGAGTCCTACGCGGACTTCATGGGCAGCTTCGCGCAGGTGGGCGCGACCCGCTTCACGGACGGCTGGATCACCTTCGCCAACCGCCGCAAGTCCTGGGCGTACCGGGCCGACCAGCTGCCCTCCACCCACCCGGTCACCGCCGACATCCGGGACCTGGAGGACGCCAAGCTGAACTTCGACGGCATCACCTACGCCAAGGGCGCGAGCGTGCTCAAGCAACTGGTGGCGTACGTGGGGCAGGACGCGTTCCTGGAGGGCGCGCGGCGGTACTTCAAGCGGCACGCCTACGGCAACACCCGGCTGACGGACCTGCTGTCGGTACTGGAGGAGACCTCCGGGCGGGACCTGGCGGCCTGGTCGCGCGCCTGGCTGGAGACCGCGGGCGTCAACTCCCTCACTCCGCAGGTCACTTACGACTCCCAGGACCGGATCACCGAGCTGGCGATCGTCCAGGAGGCCGGCGAGCAGCACCCCGAACTCCGGCCGCACCGGGTCGCGGTGGGCCTCTACCGCCGCCTCGACGCGGACTCCGCGCTGGTGCGGTACGCCCGCGCCGAGGTGGACGTCTCCGGGCAGCGCACGTCCGTGCCGGAGCTGGCCGGCGCCGAGCGGCCCGAGCTGGTCCTGGTCAACGACGAGGACCTGACGTACTGCAAGACCCGGTTCGACGAGGGGTCGCTGGCCACCCTGCGGACCCGGCTCGGCGATCTGCGGGACCCGCTCGCACGGGCGCTGTGCTGGGCCGCGCTGTGGGGGCTGACCCGGGACGGGCTGATGCCGGCCCGCGACTTCCTGGACCTGGTGCGGCGGTTCGGTGGCGCGGAGAGCGTGATCGGCGTACTGCAGTCCGTGCACGGCCAGGCGGAGACGGCGCTGGAGCACTACACCTCGCCGGAACACCGCGAGAGCGCCGCCCGGGCGCTGTCCGAGGGCGCGCTGCGCGAGCTGCGGGTGGCCGACCCGGGCAGCGGCCACCAGCTCAGCTGGGCCCGGCACTTCGCCGCGGTCGCCACCACCCCGGCCGACCTCCAGCTGCTGACCGGACTGCTGGACGGCACCGCGAAGATCGACGGGCTGGACGTGGACCAGGAGCTGCGCTGGGCGTTCCTGCTGCCGCTGGCCGCGCACGGGGTCGCCGACGAGTCGGTGATCGCCGCCGAGCTCGCCCGCGACGACACCGCCTCCGGCAGGCGCCACCAGGTGCGCTGCCTGGCCGCCCGCCCCTCAGCCGAGGTCAAGGCGCAGGCCTGGGCGGACGTGGTGGAGTCCGACACACTCTCCAACGCACTGGTGGAGGCGACCCTCAGCGGCTTCGCGCAGCCGGGGCAACGGGAGCTGCTGGCGCCGTACACCGCGCGCTACTTCGCGGCGATCGAGCGGATCTGGCGTGAGCGGTCCATCGAGATCGCGATGTCCGTGGTGCGCGGGCTGTTCCCGTCCTGGCAGGTGGACCGGGCCACGCTGGACGCCGCGGACGCCTGGCTGGCCGAGCACGCGCAGGCGGCGCCCGCGCTGCGCCGGCTGGTGCTGGAGGAGCGGGACGACCTGGCCCGGGCGCTGCGCGCACAGGCTTGTGACGAGGCGGTCGGGCGGCGGCCGTAACCCTCCCCCCGACCAGCTGGTATCGGCAGTCGAACGCCCGTACTTGAGGGCATTATTGTCCCGCTTGTGCCACAGGCGGGTAACAGCGGTTAGGGGGCGGAGCGGCGCCGGGAATCGCCCTGGCATGAACCACGACACCCCGCTCTCCCCCCTCCCCCTCCGCCACCTCTCCGACGCCCACTGCCGGGTATTGACGGCGCGTCAGCTCCGGGAGCACGGCGTCCCGGCCGCGGAGACCGCCGCCCGGTGCCGGCCCGGCGGCCCCTGGCAGCAGCTGCTCCCCGGCGTGTACCTGCTGCACCAGGGGCCGCCCACCAGCGAGGAGCGGCTGCACGCGGCGCTGCTCTACGCCCGGCACCGCGGCCCGACGGTGCCCGGCCAGGGCGGCGCGCAGCCGTCCGCGCCGGAGCCGATGATCACCGGGCTGGCGGCGCTCGCCCTGTACGGCTTCACCGCCGCTCCCCCGCTGCTGTCCCTGGAGCGGATCGACGTGCTGGTCACCCGGTCCCGGCGGCTGCGCTCGGCCGGATTCGCGCAGCTCGTCCGGGGCGCCGACCTGCCGCTCCCCCAGGTCGTCACCGGGGTGCCCACCGCGCCCGTCCAGCGCGCGCTGGCCGACGCGGTCGCCGGGCTGACCGACGCCTGCCTGGTCCGCCGGCTGCTCGCCGAGGCGGTCCGCGGCGGCCACTGCGAGGCGCCCGCGGTCGTCCGGGAGCTGAGCCGGGCCCGGCTGCTGCACCGGCCGCACGTGGTGGACGCGGTGGACACCCTGCTCGCCGAGGGCCGCGCGCTGGCCGAGCAGCGGCTCTACGGGATGGTCCGCGCCCACGGCCTGCCCGACCCCTTCTGGAACGTCGACCTGCGGCTGCCGGGCGGCCCGCACCTGGGCGGCGTGGACGCCTACTGGCCCGAGCACGGGGTGGCCCTGGAGATCGACACCCGCGCCCCGCGCCCCACCGTCGACCCGGTGAACACCCCGTACGACGAGCACCGCGAAGCGCTGGAGCAGCTCGGCATCACGGTCGTGCGCTGCCTGCCGCGGCTGCTGCGCGACGCGCCCGAGCAGCTGGCGACGGTGGTCCGTACCGCCCTGATGGCGGCGCTGGACCGGGAGCCGCAGGCGTATGTGGTGGTCCTGCCGCGCTGACCGCGACGCCGCGGAGCTGCGCATGTCACCCTCCGGCACCGTTCGGCGACCATGCGCGATACGCCGTGCGCAACCCGCCGGCCCGCGGCTCCATCTACTGGAACGGATTGGACAAGGCGACGGGTCTCACACACATGATGGGAGCGCCACTGAGCAGGTGTCCCCTCGCAGACACCCGGAGCCGGGCCGGACGGCCAGGTAAGAAAGAAGGAGTCCCATGAGGATCGGTATCGTCGGAGCCACCGGACAGGTCGGCGGCGTGATGCGGCGCATTCTCGCCGAGCGCAACTTCCCGGTCGAGCAGCTGCGGCTGTTCGCTTCGGCCCGGTCCGCCGGACGGACGCTGCCCTGGCAGGGCACCGAGATCACCGTGGAGGACGCGGCCACCGCGGACTACTCCGGACTCGACATCGTGCTCTTCTCGGCCGGCGGCGCCACCTCGAAGGCGCTCGCGGAGAAGGTCGCCGACGCCGGCCCGGTCGTGATCGACAACTCCTCGGCCTGGCGCCGCGACCCCGAGGTCCCGCTGGTCGTCGCCGAGGTCAACCCGCAGGCGATCGCGGACCGCCCCAAGGGCATCATCGCCAACCCGAACTGCACCACCATGGCCGCCATGCCGGTGCTGCGCCCGCTGCACGAGGAGGCCGGGCTGGTCTCGCTCGTCGTCGCCACCTACCAGGCGGTCTCCGGCAGCGGCCTGGCCGGCGTCGCGGAGCTGGACGGCCAGACCCGCAAGGTCGTCGAGCAGGACGCCACCAAGCTCACCCACGACGGCGCCGCGGTGGAGTTCCCGGCCCCGGACACCTACGTCCGCCCGATCGCCTTCAACGTCCTGCCGATGGCCGGCTCCGTCGTGGACGACGGCCTGAACGAGACCGACGAGGAGCAGAAGCTCCGCAACGAGAGCCGCAAGATCCTCGACATCCCGGAGCTGAAGGTGTCCGGCACCTGCGTGCGGGTCCCGGTCTTCACCGGCCACTCGCTCCAGATCAACGCCCGCTTCGCGCGTCCGATCGAGCCCGCCCGCGCCCAGGAGCTGCTGGCCGGCGCCCCCGGCGTCGAGCTCTCCGACGTCCCCACCCCCCTCCAGGCCGCGGGCCGGGACGCGTCGTTCGTCGGCCGCATCCGCCGCGACGAGACCGCCGAGAACGGCCTCGCGCTCTTCGTCTCCAACGACAACCTCCGCAAGGGCGCGGCCCTGAACGCCGTCCAGATCGCCGAGCTGGTCGCCGCCGAACTGCGCGGCTGATCGGATCCCTCGGCGGCCGGTGCCGGTACGGAGCGACTCCGTACCGGCACCGGCCGCCGTCGGCGCTACATACCCGTTTCGCCGGGGAAACCGCTGGTGTCGACGGCGAACGTGCGCCCGTCCGCCGGGTCCGTCCCGACGACGTACCCCTCGCCGTGCGTCCGGGCTTCCCCCTAGCGCCGGAGCCGGTCGAGAAGCCTCGCAGCCCTCACCTCTCCTGTGCCGACCGCCTCCGCGCTCACGTCACCCACCGGCTCCGACGGACACGGCGTGGAAGGATGGCCGAAGAGTCCGATGCGATGACGAATGCGAAGGAGAGGCACGGGTGCCTGGCACGAATCTGACCCGCGAAGAGGCGCAGGAGCGGGCGCGGCTGCTCACCGTCGACGCGTACGAGATCGATCTGGACCTGAGCAGTGCGCAGGAGGGGGGCACGTTCCGCTCGGTGACGACGGTGCGGTTCGAGGCCGTCGAGGAGGGCGCGGAGTCGTTCATCGACCTGGTAGCGCCGACCGTGCGCGAAGTGGTGCTCAACGGCGCGGCGCTGGACGTGGCCGCGGTGTTCAAGGACTCCCGGATCGCACTGCCGGGTCTGCGGGCCGGCGGCAACGAGCTGACGGTGGTCGCGGACTGCGCGTACACCAACAGCGGTGAGGGGCTGCACCGGTTCGTCGACCCGGTGGACCAGCAGGCGTACCTCTACACGCAGTTCGAGGTGCCGGACGCCCGGCGGGTGTTCGCCAGCTTCGAGCAGCCGGACCTCAAGGGGACGTTCCGGTTCACCGTCACGGCGCCGCAGGGCTGGACGGTGATCTCCAACTCGCCGACGCCCGAGCCCGCCGACAACGTCTGGCGGTTCGCGCCCACGCCGCGTATCTCCACGTACATCACGGCGCTGATCGCCGGCCCGTACCACAGCGTGCACAGCAGCTGGGAGGGCGCGGACGGGCGCTCGGTGCCGCTGGGGATCTACTGCCGGCCGTCGCTGGCCGAGCACCTGGACGCGGAGGAGATCTTCGCGGTCACCCGGCAGGGATTCGACTGGTTCCAGGAGAAGTTCGACTACGACTACCCGTTCGCGAAGTACGACCAGCTCTTCGTGCCGGAGTTCAACGCCGGGGCGATGGAGAACGCCGGCGCGGTCACCATCCGCGACCAGTACGTCTTCCGCTCGAAGGTGACCGACGCGGCGTACGAGGTACGCGCGGAGACAATCCTGCACGAGCTGGCGCACATGTGGTTCGGCGACCTGGTCACCATGGAGTGGTGGAACGACCTGTGGCTGAACGAGTCGTTCGCCACGTACACCTCGATCGCCTGCCAGGCCTACGCGCCGGGCAGCAAGTGGCCGCACTCCTGGACCACGTTCGCCAACTCCATGAAGACGTGGGCCTACCGGCAGGACCAACTGCCGTCCACCCACCCGATCATGGCGGAGATCCGCGACCTGGACGACGTCCTGGTCAACTTCGACGGCATCACCTACGCCAAGGGCGCCAGCGTCCTCAAGCAGCTGGTGGCCTACGTCGGCATGGACGAGTTCTTCAAGGGCGTGCAGGCGTACTTCAAGGCGCACGCCTTCGGCAACACGCGGCTGAGCGACCTGCTCGGGGCGCTGGAGGAGACCAGCGGCCGGGACCTGAAGACCTGGTCGAAGAAGTGGCTGGAGACGGCCGGCATCAACATCCTGCGGCCGGAGATCGAGCTGGCCGCGGACGGCACCGTCGCCTCGTTCGCGGTGCGGCAGGAGGCGCCCGCGCTGCCCGCCGGGGCCACCGGCGAGGCGGTGCTGCGCCCGCACCGGATCGCGATCGGCTACTACGACCTCCAAGGCGGCGGGCTCGTCCGCACCGGCGGCGTCGAGCTGGACGTGGACGGCGAGCTGACCGAGGTCCCGTACCCGAAGGGCACGCCGCGGCCGGACGTGATCCTGCTCAACGACGGCGACCTGTCGTACGCGAAGGTGCGGCTGGACGAGCAGTCGCTGAAGGTCGTCACCGAGCACCTGGGCGACTTCACCGAGTCGCTGCCGCGGGCCCTGTCGTGGGCGTCGGCCTGGGACATGACCCGGGACGCCGAACTCCCCACCCGCGACTACCTCTCGCTGGTGCTGTCCGGGGTCGGCAAGGAGAGCGACATCGGCGTCGTCCAGTCCCTGCACCGCCAGGTGAAGCTGGCGATCGACCTGTACGCGGCGCCGGAATGGCGCGAGAGCGGGCTGGCGACCTGGACCGAGGCCGCGCTCGCGCAGCTGCGGGCGGCGGCCCCGGGCAGTGACCACCAGCTGGCCTGGGCCCGCGCGCTGGCCGCATCGGCGCGTACCGACGCCCAACTGGACCTGCTCCAGGGGCTGCTGGACGGCACGGAGGAGATCGCCGGGCTGGCCGTGGACACCGAGCTGCGCTGGTCGCTGCTGGAGCGGCTGGCGGCCACCGGCCGGGCGGACGAGAAGGCGATCGCGGCGGAGCTGGAGCGGGACAGGACCTCGGCGGGCGAGCGGCACGCGGCGACCGCCCGCGCGGCGCGTCCGACGGCGGAGGCGAAGGCCGAAGCCTGGGCCTCGGTGGTGGAGTCCGACCAGCTGCCGAACGCCGTCCAGGAGGCCGTCATCGCCGGCTTCGTGCAGACCGACCAGCGCGAGCTGCTGGCGCCGTACACGGCGAAGTACCTCGACGCCGTGAAGGGCGTCTGGGACTCCCGCAGCCACGAGATGGCCCAGCAGATCGTGGTGGGCCTCTACCCGTCCCTCCAGGTCTCCCAGGAGACGCTGGACGCCACGGACGCCTGGCTGGCCGCGGCCGACCCGAGCCCGGCGCTGCGCCGCCTGGTGACGGAGTCGCGCGCGGGCGTCGAGCGGGCCCTCAGGGCGCGGGCGGCGGACGCGGCGGCGGGCTGACCCGCACCCCGCGCACAGCACAGGGGCGTGCCCCGGAACCTCACGGGTTCCGGGGCACGCCCCGTGGCGCACTTCCGGGTCAGGGCTGGTGACGCCCGGCGGCGGCGCGGACCGGCGCTGCCGTCCGCCGGGCGGGTCCTGGGTCCGCCGTGCCCCGTCCCCCTCCCCGGGGCACGGGCGGCACGCGGCGGTCAGCCGTTGAGCTCGTCGAAGCGGCGGATCAGCCCGGCGCGGCCGGCCTCGGTGAGGTCGCCGTGGACACGCATCCGGGCCAGGCCGCCGTCGGGGAAGACGTCCAGCCGGACGTGGGTGGCGGTGACCCGGCGGGGCAGCACGAAGCGGTGCGGGGTGTCGGGCTGGAGCCTGGTCCTGGGCAGGATCTCGAACCACGCGGACGCGTCGTCGGGGTCGCCGTCGCAGCCGGAGAGAGCGGCCCAGCCGGCCGAATTGCCCTTCAGATACGCGGTGTCGATCTCGACGGCGCGGATCTCGCCCTGCGCGGCGAGGCGGAAGCGCACCCAGTCGTTGGTGCCCCGCACGCGGCGGCGGCGGTTCTCCCAGCCGTCGTCCATCTTGCGGGACAGGTCGGGCTGGATGATCTGGGTGGGCGAGGAGTAGAAGCGGTCCGAGGCGTCCTCGACCACCCCGCCGTGCATCACGGAGGCCAGGTCGAGCGAGCCGAGGACGTCCAGCCACGCCGGGTCGGGGACGACCTCGCCGTGGACCCGGAGGCGGGCTATCCCCCCGTCGGGGTGCTGCTTGAGGCGGAGGTGGGTGAAGCGGCGCTCGGCGGTGACCTCGAAGCCGTTGGCGGCGTGGCCGCGTACCGGCGTGCGCGGGACGATCTCCTCCCACTTGACCCTGTCGGCCAGCAGGTCCTCGGGGCCGGGGCTGCCGGGCAGCGACGTCGCCTCGACGGTGACCTGCTGGGGGTAGTTGCCGCGGAAGTGGGCGGTGTCGACGACGACGCCGCGGATCACGCCGGGGGCGGCGAGGCGGATCAGCGCCCAGTCGTGCTCGTCGTGGGTCGGGAAGGGGTGCTCGCCGTCGGCGCCGCGCCGGCGCCGGGTCTCCCAGCCGTCCATGATCTTGCCCTTGTGGCCGAAGTGCTCGGGGTCGAAGACCGCCGGGCCCGGCTTCAGCAGGTTCTCCCGCTCGGCGAAGAACTCGTCGTTCGCCGCGACGACCCCGGCGCCGAAGCGGCGGTCGGCGAGGTCGACGAACGCGGTGAAGGCGAAGTCCCCGCCGCGGTAGTCGGCATAGGGGTCGCCCCCACCGTACGGGGCGGCGTCGTTGGCGTGCGGATCGGTGGAGTCGGCGGCCGGGGTGGCGGTCATGCGGTTCCCTTCGTGCGCGGATGGCGGTGCTGGGGACCGGTCCACCGTCGCAGCGGGGCACCCGACAGGTCCATCGAAAGTTTTCGATGGTTGTGTTCAGCTGGACTGAACGGTTTCGGGGGGTTCGGCGGTGTCGGCGCTCCCCCTGGCCGTCTGCGCGGCGGCGGCCCGGCGCAGCGCGGCCAGCACCCGGGCCGGCCCCGGCGCGCCCTCGGCACCGCGCCGGGCGGCGGCGACCACATGGCGACGCGGCTGGTCGGCGTGCAGCACCCGCAGCGCCACCCCGGAGCCGCGCCCCAGCCCCCGGATCCCGCCCGCCCGCGCCATCCGCGGAACCAGCGCGACACCCATCCCGGCCGCGACCATCGCCCAGATCGCGCTCCAGTCGGCGGCGGCGTGCGCCTGCTCCGGCACGAACCCGGCGTTCTCGCAGGCGGTGGTGGTGATCTGGGACCAGGGACCGCTGCTGCCGAAGATCCACGGCTCGCCCGCCAGGTCGGCCAGCCGCAACCCCGGTGCGGCGGCCAGCGGATGGCCGGCCGGCAGCGCGACGTCCAGCGGGTCGGCGAGCAGCGAGACCCGGGTGAACTTGGGGTCGCGGGGGGTGGGCGCGTGCGCCGCCAGCGACAGCGCGAGATCCACGCTGCCCTCCGCCAGCAGCTCGTACGCGGCCTCCGCCTCCGCCTCCCGCACGGCCACCGCCAGGCTCGGATGGGTGCCGCGCAGCTCCTGCACGGCGGGGACCACCAGCGCCGGGATGGCGGTGGAGAAGGCGCCGACCCGCACCTGCCCGGCCTCGCCCTGGAGGTATCCGAGCAACTCCGCGTCGGCCCGCTCCAGTTGGGCGAAGACCTCCTCGGCGTGCCGCAGCACCAGCTGCGCGGCGCCGGTGAGCCGGACCCGCCGGCCGTGGGCCTCCAGCAGCGTCACCCCGAGCGACCTGGCCAGCCCGGTCAGCTGCTGCGAGACCGCCGAGGGCGTCATGTGCAGCGCCTCGGCGGTCGCGGTGACCGTGCCCAGCTCTTGGAGTGTGCGCAGGATGCGCAGCTTCTTGATGTCCCAGTCGGCCATGCGGGCAGCGTACGCACCCGCCGCGGCCGCACCGGTCACCGCCGGCTGCCGCCCGCCGCCCCCAGCGCCACCCCGGCGACGATCAGCGCCATGCACAGCACCTGCACCGCCCCCACGCCCTCGCCCAGGACGGCCGACGAGAGCAGCGCCACGCAGACCGGCTGGAGGTAGTACACGACCCCGACGCGGGCGGCGCCGACCAGGGCGACGGCCTTGTTCCAGGTGAAGTAGGCGACGGCCGAGGAGAGCACGCCGACGTAGAGCAGCGGCCCGGCGGTGCCGGCGGTGAGCGCGAAGCCGCCCTCGGTGGCCAGGCTGATCGCGTAGGCGGGCAGCAGCATCGCGGCACCCAGCGCGAAGGTCGTGAACAGGAAGGAGAGCCCGCCGATCTCCCGGGGGCGGCGGCGCAGCAGCGCGCTGTACCCGGCGAAGGCGACGGTCGCGGCGAGCATCCACAGATCGCCGGTGGCGAAGTCGAGGTGCACGATCGCGGCCGGCGAGCCCCTGCCGACCAGGGTGACGACGCCGAGCAGCGCGATCGCCATACCGGTCGCCCGGCGCACGCCGAGCTTCTCCCGGCCGCCGCCGCGCCGCCCTCCGGCGAGGTCGAAGAGGGCGATCATCATCGGCGAAGCGGCGGCGATCATGGCCATGTTCGTGGCCGAGGTGCTGCGACCGGCCGTGTAGATCAGGGTGTTGAAGAGGGTGACGCCCAACAGGGCGGCCAACGCCAGGAATCCGAGGTGCCGGCGGATCACCGGCCACTGGCGGCGGACCTGCGGCAGGGCGACGGGGGCGACCGCGAGGAGCGCGACGATCCAGCGCCAGAAGGCGGTCTGGACGGGCGGGACGGTGTCGTGCAGGGCACGGGCGACGACGAAGTTGCCGGACCAGACGACGGTCGCCGTCAGGGCCAGCGCCAGGCCCACGGCCTGCGCGGACGGTGTGCGGTGGACTCGGATCCGCTCCAGGACTGCCACGTCTTCCTCTCCCTCGGTGGTGGGTGCGGATCCACCGTGGCAGCCGACAAAGCATCAGGTCTATCGAATACTTCCACCAGTTCCTTTCACTAAAACTGAAAGAAACTCCCCTCCGACGAGGCCTCCGGCGAGGCTCGCCCCACCGGAACGAGCCTCGCCCCACCGGAACGAGCCTCGCCCCACCGGAACGAGCCTCGCTCCGCCGGAACGAACCCCGCTCCCCGGGAACAAGGCCCGCCCCGCCAGCCCCTCCCCCGCCATCACGACACGCAAGGAACCAATTACTCTCCGTAATCGTTGCGAGAAAAAGGAAGCAGCGCGCGAGGCTCCACCCCGCCACCCGACGGCCCGGCGCCCCACCATCCGACGGCCCGGCGCCCCACCATCCGACGGCCGGGCGCCCCGTCACCCAATGGGGCCGGGCCGCCCGACCGGGCCGCCTACCGCCGGGCCGTCCGGCGGGCCAGGATCGCCGCCTGCCGCTCGTCGAACTTCCGGGCCTGCCCGTCCAGGCCGCCCATGAACAGCCCCAGCTCCTCCTGCGCCGCCAGCCCGGCCGGGCCCAACCCGCCGATCTCCAGCACCTTCAGGAAGCGCAGCACGGGCTGGAGCACATCGTCGTGGTGGATGCGCAGGTTGTAGATCCCGCCGATCGCCATCCGGGCGGCGGCCCGCTCGAACCCGGGCATGCCGTGGCCGGGCATCCGGAAGTTGACGACCACGTCCCGCACCGCGCTCATGGTCTGGTCGGGGGCCAGCTCGAAGGCGGCGCCGAGCAGGTTCCGGTAGAAGACCATGTGGAGGTTCTCGTCGGTGGCGATCCGCGCCAGCATCCGGTCGCACACCGGGTCGCCGGAGTGGTGGCCCGTGTTGCGGTGCGAGATGCGGGTGGCCAGCTCCTGGAAGGCGACGTACGCCACCGAGTGCAGCATGCTGTGCCCGTTGTCGGACTCGAAGCCCTCGGACATGTGGGCCATGCGGAACCGCTCCAGCTCGACCGGGTCGACCGCGCGGCTGGTGAGCAGGTAGTCGCGCATCACGATGCCGTGCCGGCCCTCCTCCGCGGTCCAGCGGTGCACCCAGGTGCCCCAGGCGCCGTCCCGACCGAAGAGGGTGGCGATCTCGTGGTGGTAGCTGGGGAGGTTGTCCTCGGTGAGGAGGTTGACCACCAGCGCGACCCGGCCGATGTCGGTGACCTTGGACTGCTCGGGGGCCCAGGGCTCGCCACCCATCACCCCGTCGAAGTTCCGCCCGTCGCTCCACGGCACGTACTCGTGGGGCATCCACTCCTTGGCGACCTTCAGGTGCCGGTTGAGCTCCTTCTCGACGACCTCTTCGAGTGCGTAGAGCAGCTGGGCGTCACTCCAGGCGGCCTGGCCGCGCTCTCCGTTATGGCGGGCGGGGGCGATGGTCAAGGGGAACTCCTGGGGACGACGGACCTACGGGGCCGTAGGTTTTGACCTACGGCCCCGTAGGTTACGTCATCGTAGGTACAGCCCGGTTAAACAGATCCCCAATAACAAATCGGCCGAAAAGCGCTCAACAGCCGCTCCGCAACCCGTTTTTCACCTGCGGAAACCTCAAGGCCGAGCCGGAGCGGACCGGGGTGGACGGCGAGGGTGGACGAAGGTGGACGGGGGGCCGACGAAGGCGTGCGAGGGCGGAACCCTGCCCGGGCTCCGGGTGCGGCACCGGCCAGGCCCGGGGACGGCCCGGCCTCCGGGTACGGCAGCCCCGCCTCCGGGTACGGCAAAGGGGCGCCCCCGGTCCATCCGGACCGGGGGCGCCCCTTCGGCGTCTCGGGCGCGGGCGGGTGAGCCCGCGGAGCCCGTGCTGTGTCCTGCGGTGGACTCAGCCCTTGGGCTTGGCCTGCTTGCGGGACTTGTCGGTCATCATGACCAGCCCGGCGATGACCAGGAAGAGCACGATCGGCGTGACGACGTAGAGGCCGAGCGTCTCGATCACGCTCAGGCCCGGACCCGGGTCGTCACCGTCGTCGCGGGTGAGCGCAAACGCGGGGGACGACATCAGCAGCAGCAGCGCGGTGCCGGCCGTGACGGTTCCGGCGCGCAGGGCGGTGTTCTTCACGTTCTTGACCTTGTTGCTCACCCAATCAACGTATCGGACGCCTGTGCACTCCGCTCGCCCGGGGTGGCGCAAGCCGCATCGCGGCAGGCCGACGGTATGACGGCGGGCCGGGGACGGAACGGCGGGGCGTCAGGCCGAGGCGGGGCCGCGGGGCGGCGCCGGTCGACGACGGGTGCGGGGCGGCGTCGCCGGTCGGAGGCGTCGCCGGTCGGAAGCGGGTCCGGGTAGCGGCGGGTCCGGCCGCGGGTCCGCTGTGGGCCTGTGCGCCCCGGCCCGTACGAGGTCCCCGAGGCGGTGGAGGGGATGGAGGGAGTGGCGGGGGTGGAGGGGATGGAGGGAGTGGTGGCGGTGGCGGGGCTAGCGCTGCACCGACGCCAACTCCCGCATCAGCGCGTGCAGTCGGGGCGATGCCGCCAGCTGTTCCAGGGTCTGCGGGCGGCCGTCGGGGCCGGCGATCGGGAGGCGCCAGTTGGGGTATTCGTCCCAGGTCCCGGGGAGGTTCTGCGGGCGGCGGTCGCCGACCGTGTCCGGGAGCCAGACGCCGACCATCCGCGCCGGGGTGCGCAGCAGGAAGCGGTGCACGGCCTTGACCGCGGCCTCCTCGTCGCCGGCGCCCTCGGGGAGCAGCCCCTGCCGCGCCAACTCGCCCAGCCACTCGCGGAGTTCGTACGCGGCGCGGTGCCGTTCCCGCTCCGGGGGCCCGGCGAGCAGGCCGAGGCGGGCGCGCAGCGCGACGTCCTCGCCGGTCAGCCGGGCGGCGGTGGGCGGCAGATCGTGGGTGGTGACGGTGGCCAGGCAGCCGGCGCGCCACTCCTCGGGAGCGAGGATCCGGGCCTCGGCGGCGGCCGGCTCCGCCGCCGGGTCTCGGCCGGGCGCCGGATCTTCGCCGGATGTCGAGTCCCCGCCGCATGTCGGGTCACTGCCGGACGCCGGGGCACCGACGGACGGGGCGTCGGCGGGTGGGTCGCCGCTCCCGTAGTCCCGCTCGAACCACAGCACGGACGTGCCCAGCACCCCCCGTTCGGCGAGCGCGTCGCGGACGCCGGGCTCGACGGTGCCCAGGTCCTCGCCGATCACCGCCGCGCCCGCCCGGTGGGCCTCCAGGGCCAGTATCGAGAGCATCGCCTCGCCGTCGTAGCGGACGTAGGCGCCCTCGGTCGGCGGGCGGCCCTCGGGGACCCACCACAGCCGGAACAGCCCCATGACGTGGTCGATGCGCAGCGCGCCGGCGTGCCGCAGCAGCCCGTGCAGCAGCTCGCGGTACGGGGCGTAGCCGGCGGCGGCCAGGGCGTCCGGGCGCCAGGGCGGCAGGCCCCAGTCCTGGCCGCGGGAGTTGAAGGCGTCCGGGGGCGCGCCGACGGACATCCCGGCGGCGAAGGCGTGCCGCTGCGCCCAGGTGTCGGCGCCGGAGGGGTGCACGCCGACGGCGAGGTCGTGTACCAGCCCGATGCCCATGCCGGCCTCCCGGGCGGCCCGTTGGGCGGCGGCCAGCTGCTGGTCGGTGAGCCAGGCGAGCCGGGAGTGGAAGTCGATCCGGTCCAGGAGTTCGGGGCGCAGCCGGGCGGTCTGCGGCGAGCGGGGGTCGCGCAGCCCGGCGGGCCAGCCGCGCCAGTCGGGGCCGTGTCGTTCGGCGAGCGCGCACCAGGTGGCGTGGTCCTCCAGGGCCTGGCCCTGCTCGGCGAGGAAGTCGCAGTACGCGGCGCGCCGCCCCGGGGTGAGCGGGACGGCGCAGAGCAGCTCCAGGGCCTCTTGTTTGAGGGCCCAGACGGCGTCCCGGTCGATCAGCGCGCCGTCGTCGAGGACCGCGGTGCGCAGTGCGCGGGCCTGTGCGGCGAGTTCGCCGGCGCGGGCGCGGTCGGCCCCGGTCAACTGGGCGTGTTCCGGGATGTGTTCGATCCGCAGGTGGACCGGGTCGGGGAAGCGGCGCGAGGAGGGGCGGTAGGGGGACGGGTCGGTGGGCGGTCCGGGGACGGCCGCGTGCAGCGGGTTGAGCTGGAGGAAGCCGGTGCCCAGGGCGCGTCCGGACCAGGCGGCGAGGTCGGCGAGGTCCCCGAGGTCGCCCATGCCCCAGGAGTGCCGGGACAGCAGCGAGTAGAGCTGGACGAGGAAGCCGTGGCTGCGGCCGGGCGGCTCGGGGACCCGGTCGGGGGCGACGATGAGGCGGGCGCGGGCGGTGCGGCCGTCGGGGGCGTCGGCGCGGAGTTCGTGGACGCCGAGCGGCAGCCCGGTGAGTGGTGCGGATCCCGGTGTCCCGCCGTGGAACGCGCCGTTGCGGAGTTCGGCGCCGACGATGCCGCCGTCCTCGGTCCGCACCCGCAGGACGGTGCCCTCGGGAAGGCCGGGGAGGCGCGGCGGGCGGCCGTGGCGGGCGCTGACGGTGGGCGGGAGCAGGGCGCGGCGCGCGGTCTCCTCGTAGGCGGTCAGGGCGGTGCGTACGGCGTGCGGTGTGGAGGCGTCGACGCCCAGTGCGGCGAGCACGGCGACGACGGTGTCGTCGGAAACGTGGACGGCCTGGCCCGGCGAGGGTTCGTAGGACGTGGCGATGCCGTGGAGCCGGGCGAGCCGCGCGCGGCCCATGGCTGCTCAGACCTCCATGGACTCCGTGCCCAGGCCGGCGGCGGTGGGCTCGCTGGTCAGCGGGAGTTCGGCGGCGATGGGCACCTCGCTGGTCAGCGGGGCGATGTCGGCGAGCGGCGGCTCGCTGGTGAGCGGCGGTTCGGCGAAGCTGAAGGAGCCGGAGCCGTCCAGGCCGGAGTCGGGGCCGGACACCCCGTCGAAGAGGTCGGGCTCGGCCGGCCCGGCCGCCGGTTTGGTGGACAGTGCGTCGAGGAGCAACTGAGCGGACGCGGCCACGCGGGCCTCCCGTTCATCGGTAGTGGGACACGTCTGCCCTACCCAGTCGAGACGATCGCAGACGTGTCCACCGTGCAAACGTGACCCACGTCACACTAGTCGCCGGCAGGCGATTTCGCGGCGGGGAGCGCCGAAGGGCGCACAGAACACGCGGGAACAGGGTCCGGGAGCGCAATTCCTGCGGCGCGGCGCGGTGTCGGACGCCCGTCGCCCGCAGGTCACAAAAGGTGCATTACGGAACCCGTGCGGGAAGGCCGCCGCCGGGGGGCCGGAGCCTGCGCCGAGGCCCGGTTGACACGTTCACCGGCACAATGGTGGGCTCACGGCCGAAGGTCTGTCCGATCGGGTACCGGCGGGTACACACCCCCCGGTTCCGCACGCCGCGCGCACCACGACCACCAGCCTCCACCGCGGCAACCGCCGGCCGGACGGGCGCTTTCGCGTGGGCGCCGCGGCGGCCGGGCGGTGGGACGTAGGGGGCGCCGGCGCGGGCCGGCGAGCACGAGACGGGGACGAGGAGCGACCGTGCGAGTCCGGGGCGTATGGGGCGGCGGCAGGGCCAAGGCGACGGGCAGGGGACGCACCCGGGCGCGGGTGGCCGGGACCACCGCGCTCGCGGCGGCGGTGATCGGCGGTCTGCTGGGCGGCGTACCGAGCGCCCAGGCGGCGCCCGCCGACCCTTCCACCGGGACGCCCGACCAGCCGGACCGGCCGGCCGGCGCCGGGCAGGTGCCCGCCGTCTGGCCGCGGCCCCAGTCGCTCCGGCAGCTCGGCACGGCCGTACCGCTCGGCGGGCAGGCGGTCGTGGTGGCCGCGCCGGACACCGACCCGTACGCCCTCGACGTGCTGCGCGGGCTGCTGCGGGACGCCGGGGTGCGCACCGTGCGCCAGGTGGCGCCCGGCGACCGGGTGCCCGCGGACGGGCCGGTGTTCCTCGTCGGCGGCGCCCCGGCGGACGGCGCGCTGCGGGCGCTGCGGGTGCCCGCCCGCGGCGACCTGCCGTCCGGCGGCTACCGGCTCGCCGTCGGTCAGGTCTCCGGCCGGGACACCGTCGCGCTGGACGGGGTCGGCCCGGACGGCCTCTTCCACGCCGCGCAGACGCTCCGCCAACTGGTCGCGGACGGTCCGGACGGAGGGCGGCAGCTGGCCTCGGTGGCCGTGCGGGACTGGCCCGCGACGGCGGTCCGGGGCACCACCGAGGGGTTCTACGGGCAGCCGTGGACGCGGGCGCAGCGGCTCGCCCAGCTGGACTTCATGGGACGTACGAAGCAGAACCAGTACCTGTACGCGCCGGGCGACGACCCCTACCGCCAGGCGCAGTGGCGCGACCCGTACCCGGCCGAGCAGCGCGCCGACTTCCGGGCGCTCGCCGACCGGGCCCGCGCCAACCACGTGACGCTGGCCTGGGCGGTCGCCCCCGGCCAGGCGATGTGCCTGTCGTCCGAGGAGGATCTGCGGGCGCTGCGCCGCAAGGTGGACGCGATGTGGGCGCTGGGGGTGCGCGCCTTCCAGCTCCAGTTCCAGGACGTCAGCTACAGCGAGTGGCACTGCGGCGCCGACGAGGAGACCTTCGGCACCGGTCCGCAGGCCGCCGCCAAGGCGCAGGCCGGGGTCGCCAACGCGCTGGCCCGGCACCTCGCCGAGCGCCATCCGGGGGCCGCGCCGCTGTCGCTGATGCCGACCGAGTACTACCAGGACGGCGCGACGGCGTACCGCGGGGCGCTGGCGGCGGCGCTCAACGACCGCGTGGAGGTGGCCTGGACGGGCGTGGGGGTGGTGCCGCGGACCATCACCGGCGGTGAACTGTCCGCCGCCCGCCAGGCGTTCGGCCACCCGCTGGTGACCATGGACAACTACCCGGTCAACGACTACGCCCAGGACCGGATCTTCCTGGGCCCGTACACGGGCCGCGAACCGGCGGTGGCCACCGGCTCGGCGGCGCTGCTCGCCAACGCCATGGAGCAGCCGGTCGCCTCCCGGATCCCGCTGTTCACCGCCGCCGACTACGCCTGGAACCCGCGCGACTACCACCCGGCGCAGTCCTGGGACGCGGCCATCGACGACCTCGCGGGCGCCGACCAGGGCGCCCGGACGGCCCTGCGGACGCTGGCCGGCAACGCGTCCTCGTCGCTGCTGAACCGCGACGAGTCGGGCTACCTCCGGCCGCTGCTGGACCGCTTCTGGAAGGCCCGCGAGGCGGCGGTCGACCGCGGCCGGGCGGGCGACGACCCCGATTTCGCCGAGGCCGCCGCGGCGCTGCGGGCCGCTTTCCACACCATGGCCGCCGCTCCGAAGGGCCTGAACTCCGATCTGCGGGCCGAAGTCGGGCCGTGGGCCGCGCAGTTGGGGCGCTACGGCAGCGCCGGGGAGCAGGCCGTGGACACCCTGCTGGCGCAGGCGCACGGCGACGGGGACGCGGCCTGGGCGGCGCAGCGCGCGGTGCTGCGGCTGCGTACGGAGATCAGGCAGAGCCCGGCCACGGTCGGCACCGGCGTGCTCACGCCGTTCCTGGACCGGGCGATGACCGAGGCGGACGCGTGGACCGGCGCCCGCAACGCCGTCCCGCGGCCGGCGCAGGGCGCCGACCCGGCGTCGCTGACCGTCCCCTTCCCGCGTGCCCGGCCGCTGGCCGCGGTCACCGCGCTGACCGAGCCGGGCCCGGCCGCGGGCGCGGTGTCCCTGGAGGCGCATGTGCCGGGCAGTGGCTGGCAGCGCCTCGGGCAGCTCTCGGCGACCGGCTGGACGGAGACGCCAACGGCCGGGCTGCGCGCCGACGCGGTACGGCTGACCTGGGCGAAGGGAGCCCAGGCGCCGTCCGTGCACGCGCTGACGCCGTGGTTCGACGACACTCCGCGGGCCGGTCTGGAGCTGTCCCGCAAGGAGACCGACGCGGAGACCGGCGGCAGCGCCGCGGTGGACGCCCGGGTCTTCTCCCGCCGCCCGGCCGACGTCCACGACACGCTCACGGTCACGGCGCCCAAGGGCTTCACCGTCCACGGGCCGAAGGAGCTGACGGCGCCCCGCGGCGGCACCGCCACCGTCCCGCTCGCGGTGGACGTCCCGAAGGACGCCCCGTCCGGGACGTACGACATCGCCGTGGGCTTCGCGGGCCAGGAACAGCATCTGGCGGTCCGCGTCTATCCGCGCACCGGCGGCCCGAATCTGGCGCGCGGCGCGGACACCACCTCCTCCGGCGACGAGACCGACGACTTCCCGGCGTCCGCGGCCACCGACGGCGACCCGAAGACCCGCTGGTCCTCCCCCGCCGAGGACGACGCCTGGCTCCAGTTCGCGCTCCCCCGCCCCACCCGCCTCGGCCTGGTCGTCCTCAATTGGCAGGACGCCTACGCCGCCGCCTACCGCATCCAGGTCTCCTCCGACGGCCGCACCTGGCGCACCGCCGCCACCGTGCGCGACGGCAAGGGGGGCCGGGAGGCGATCCGGATGGACGCGAAGGACGCCCGCTTCGTGCGCGTCCAGGGGGACAAGCGGGCCACCCGGTTCGGGTACTCGCTGTGGGAGGTGGAGGCGTACGCGGTGACGCCGGGCGGCTAGGGACTGTCCGACGGGTCAGGCTCGGGGGTGCGCCGGGGAGGCGTCGGGCAAGCGCCGTGGCGGGGGCCGCGAAAAAACCCCCGCCACGACAAAACCCGGATCTATGCCGATACGGCATCGATCCGGGCTAGGGCGTCATCCGCGCCGTACGGCTGCAAATACGGCAGCCAGCGCGGGTCCCTATGGCCCGTGCCGATGATCCGCCACGCCAGTCCTGACGGCGGGGCGGGCTGATGGCGCAGCCGCCAGCCGATCTCGGCGACATGGCGGTCGGCCTTGACGTGATTGCAGCGCCGGCAGGCGGCGACGACGTTCTCCCAGGTGTGCTGGCCGCCGCGACTGCGCGGGATGACGTGGTCGACGCTGGTTGCGACGCCACCGCAGTACATACAGCGCCCGCCGTCACGCGCGAACAGCGCCCGGCGGGTCAGCGGGACGGGGCCACGAAAGGGCACTCTCACAAACCGCTTCAAGCGGACCACGCTCGGAGCCGGTATGACATGGGTCGCGCTGTGCATCAGGGCGCCGGACTCCTCAAGGCTGACGGCCTTCTCATTGAGGACGAGGATGAGCGCGCGGCGGAGCGGTACGACGCCGAGCGGCTCGTACGACGCGTTGAGGACCAGGACATGCGGCACGGGTGCCTCCTTGTACGCCGGCGGCGCGTGGCTCGCGCCGGGACGATCTCCCCACAGTGTCCCCCGGTGCCTGGTCGGAGCGCCACCATGACCAGGTAACGGGCCCGAGGTGTTTTCCACCACACCGGCGCAGATCCCGCCGGATCCGGCTCTTTCCGGGCGTTCCGGGGCCGCGATGATCGAACACAGGCGCGGTCTGCCCTCGTTGCCCCGTTAGTGTGGTAGGTCTGTCCGGCCTCTCGGGTCCCACCGCGGCCGGGCCTGCTGTCCCTCACGGAAGGTTCCGCTGTGTACTGGTCCGCTTCGTCGGCCGCCGCCGCGCCGCTGCGCACCGCCGCGGCCGGCTCAACCGCTCCGACCTCCCTCGACGAGGCCACCCAGAAGGCCACCAACGCCGCCGGCTGGGTGCAGGCGAACTGGGGGACGTGGCTCACGTCCGCCCTGCAGATCGTGCTGATCCTCGTCATCGCGGTGGTCCTGCGGCATGTGATCCGCCGCACCATCACCAAGCTCATCGAGCGGATGAACCGCACCGCTGCCGCCGCCCAGGGCACCGCGCTGGGCGGGCTGCTGGTCAACGCCGAGCGGCGGCGGCAGCGCTCCGAGGCGATCGGCTCGGTGCTGCGCAGCGTCGCGTCCTTCGTGATCATGGGCACGGCGGCGCTGACCGTGCTCTCCGTCCTCCAGATCAACCTGGCCCCGCTGCTGGCCAGCGCGGGTGTGGCCGGTGTCGCGATCGGTTTCGGCGCCCGCAACCTCGTCACCGACTTCCTGTCGGGCGTCTTCATGATCCTGGAGGACCAGTACGGCGTCGGCGACGAGATCGACGCGGGCGTGGCCACCGGCACGGTCATCGAGGTCGGCCTGCGGGTCACCAAGCTGCGCGGCGCCAACGGCGCGATCTGGTACATCCGCAACGGCGAGGTCAAGCGGATCGGCAACCTCAGCCAGGGCTGGTCCACCGCCAGCGTCGACGTGCTGATAGCCGCCGACCAGGACCTGGAGCGGGCCCGCACGGTGATCACCGACGCCGGCGAGGAGATGTCCAAGGCCGAGCCCTGGAACGAGCAGCTGTGGGAGCCGGTGGAGGTGCTCGGCCTGCGCGAGGTCTCGCTGGAGACCGTCACCATCGGCGTCACGGCCAAGACCATGCCCGGCAAGTCCGCCGGCGTGGAGCGCGAGCTGCGCTGGCGCATCAAGCAGGCGCTGGACGCGGCCGGCATCCACCTCGCACCGCGCCCGGCCGCCGACGAGGAGGCGGCGGCGCCCGCCGACCCGACCGCCGGGATGACCGCCCCCTCGGCCCTCGGCAACCCGACCTCCCCGCAGTCGCAGAGGTCGAACCCGATCCCGCCGCCGCAGCTGGAGAAGTAGCCCGGCACGACACAGAGGGAGGTGTGACGCACGTCACACCTCCCTCTGTCATACGTACCGCTCCCCCGCATCGTGTGCCGGATGTCAGCACCGCCGGTCCGCACGGGACACCCCGCGCGGCCGGTGCGCACGACGGAGAAGGAGATGCACGGATGACCATCCGCAATCGCGTGGCCACGGGGGCCGTCGCCTCGGTACTGATGCTCGGCGGCGCGGCGGCCCTGACGGCCGCCGCCCCCGCTTCCGCGTCCGCCCGGATCCAGAACGACCTCAGCTGCACCACGAACACCGACGGCCGCCGGGGCACCGCGGACTGCGCCAACAACACCAACCGCACCATCGCCTTCCGGGTGACCGTGGTCTGCGGCTGGTGGCCCGACCAGACCGGCCCGTGGCGGACCCTCAACCCGGGCGCCCGCGACCACTCCGAGGCCACCTGCGACGGCGGCACCGGCGTCGGCAGCGTCAACTGGCAGGAGGGCTAGCACCGTCAGACCACTGTGAACGGGGGCCGGAACGGCGTACGGGGGATTCCGGCCCCGGGAGGGACGGGGGATCCCTCGGGGGAAGAGGGGGGCGTACCGGCCGACCACCGGGCGCCCCCCTTCGCTCCCCTTCACCATGTCCGGCCCCTGCGGCGCCCGTTGCCCGCGGCGGGCCCGGCGGCGCACGACGCCCCGCCCGCGGCGCGCGGCGGGCGAATCCGCCGCCGTAGCCATTGACGTGCCCCTGATGTGCGGCCTACCTTCCCTTCCAGAAATTGGAAGGTTTCCTAACAGAAACGGGGTGGGCAGCAACCATGGCCGCAGGACAGGGAACTCCGGGCACACCGCGGGTACTCCGCGCGATGAACGACCGGGCCGCGCTGGACCTGCTGGTGTCCCAGGGGCCGCTGACCCGCACCCAGATCGGCGAGCTGACCGGCCTGTCGAAGCCCACCGCCTCCCAGCTCCTGGCCCGGCTCGCCGCCGCCGGACTGGTGCGCACGACCGGGAACCTCACCGGCCGGCCGGGCCCCAACGCCCAGCTGTACGAGGTCAATCCGCTGGCCGCGCACGTCGCCGCGCTCGCCGTCGACCCACTCGGCATCACCGCCGCCGTCGCCGACATCACCGGCCGGGTCCTCGGGGAGGCACGCGTCGGCACCGACGCGGTCGCCGAGGACACCCCGCACCGCACCGCCCGGCTGGTGGCCCAGGCCGTCGACGAGGCGCTCCACGAGGCCGGGCTGGACCGCGAGCGGCTGCACGGCGCGGTCATCGGCACCCCCGGCGCACTCGACCCGCAGACCGGCCGGCTGCGCTACGCCCCCCATCTCCCCGGCTGGCAGTCGCGGGCCCTGAAGGACGAACTGGCCGCCGTCCTCGGCATCCCCCTCGTCATCGAGAACGACGTCAACCTGGCCGCGGTGGCCGAACAACACGACGGCGCCGCCCAGGACTTCGACGACTTCGTCCTGGTGTGGGTCGACGAGGGCGTCGGCGCCGCGATCGTCCTCGGCGGCCAGCTGCTGCGCGGCGCCACCGGCGGCGCCGGCGAGATCGGCTACATGCCGCTGCCGGGCGCCCCGCTGGCCCGCGGCGGCGACCGCAGTGCCGCCCGGCCGGACGCCGGCGGCGGCTTCCAGCGGCTGGTCGGGGCGCCGAGCGTCATCGAACTGGCCCGGGAACACGGGGCGTCACAGGTCCGCACCGTCGCCGGGGCGCTGGCCCGGGACGACGTCCGCGCGGAGGTGGCGCGGCGGCTGGCGACCGGGCTGGCGGCGGTCGTCGCGGTCGTCGACCCGCGGCTGGTGGTGCTCTCCGGCGAAGTCCCGCAGGCCGGCGGCGAGGCACTGCGCGCCCTGGTCGAGGAGGAGTTCACCGGACTCGCGCTGCCCCGCCCCGACATCCGCATCAGCGACATCGCGGGCAACCCCATCCTCACCGGCGCCCTGCGGACGGCGCTCGCCGAGGCCCGCGACGCGGTGTTCGACACCGCGTGAGCACCGCGTGAGCACCGCGTAGGCACCACATGAGCACCCGGCGCCGCCGACCGGCCGCCGCCGCACCGCCGTCACCGCCCCGACCGCCCCGCACTCTCCTGCCGCAAAGGATGGCGCCATGCCGCTCCCGCGTCCGCGTATCCGCCTGCCGGCGGCACTGGCCGGCGCCGCACTGCTCCTCGCCGGCTGTGCCCAACCCGCCATCGGCAGCGACCGCGACGACCCCACCGCGCCGGTCACCCTCACGTTCTGGCACGGCTGGTCCAACGCCGACGAAGTGAAGGCCGTCGACGACAGCATCGCCCGCTTCGAGAAACTCCACCCCAACATCCAGGTGCGGGCGACCGGAAACGTCACCGACGACACCATGAACCAGGCGCTGCGGGCCGGCGGCGGCGACGCACCCGACGTCGTCTCGTCGTTCACCACCAACAACGTGGGCCAGTACTGCTCCACCGGAATGTGGGCGGACCTCGACCCCTTCCTGAAGAAGACCGGAGTGGTCAAGGAGAAGGTCTTTCCCAAGCCCCTCCTCGCCGCTACGCAGTACCAAGGAAAGCAGTGCGCCCTGCCGCTGCTCGCCGACACCTACGGGCTCTACTACAACAAGGACGCCTTCGAAAAAGCCGGCATCACCCGTCCCCCGCACACCATGTCCGAACTGAAACGGGACGCCGTCAAACTCACCCGGCGCACCGGCGACGGCGCGTACCGACAACTCGGCTTCATGCCCAACTTCCGCCTCTACCAGAACAGTCCGGACCGCCTGTTCGCCCAGTGGGGCCCCACCTATTTCGACCGGAACGGCACCGCACAACTGGCGAAGGACCCGGCGACCGAGGAATTCTTCACCACCCAGCGGGAACTGATCGACGCCCAGGGCGGCTACGGCCCGACGGAGAGGTTCCGTACCACCTTCGGCGACGAGATGTCCTCACAGAACGCCTTCCTGACCCAGAAGCTGGCCATGCACATGGACGGCGAATGGCGCGGCCTGATGCTGAAGAAAGCCCATGCGCCGTTCGCCTGGGGCACCGCGCCGATGCCCGTACCGGACGACCGGGCCGACACCTACGGCCGCGGCTATCTCACCGGAACGGTCGCCGGCATCGCCCACAGCAGCCGACACCAGAACGCCGCCTGGGAACTGGTGAAATTCCTGACCGCCGACACCGACCAGGTCGTCGCCCTCGCCAACGCCCTCCACAACGTCCCCTCCACCAACGCCGCGCTCACCTCCCCGAAACTGGACGCCGACCCGGCCTTCCGCACCTTCCTCGACATCACCGCGAATCCGCACAGCACCGCACTGCCGCCGTCCGACAACGGCGGCCAATATGTCACCGCACTCCAGGACTTCGCCTATGACGTCGAAGCCGGAAAGGTCCGCGATCTCGGCGCGGGACTCCGCACACTCGACACACAGATAGACGCCGACAACCTCCAGTCCGAGAACTGACGGAGCGCCCCATGGCAGCCACCACGACCACCGCGCCCGCGCTGCGCCGCAAACGCACCCGTGAACGACTGCGTATCGCCGGATTCCTCTCCCCCTGGCTCATCGGCTTCTCGGTCTTCTTCGGATATCCGCTGATCGCCACCGTCTATTTCTCGTTCATGCACTACAACCAGATCGAGCGGCCCGCATTCGTGGGCCTGCGGAACTGGACCTACGTCCTGACCCAGATGCCGCTGTTCGGGCCGGCGCTGTGGAACACGCTCTGGCTGGTCGTGGTGATGGTCGCGCTGCGGGTCGTCTTCGGGCTGGGCACCGGCCTGCTCGTCACCAGGGTCAAGGCCGGCGCCGGCTTCTTCCGCACCGCGTTCTACCTGCCGTATCTGGCGCCCCCGGTGGCCGCCACCGTCGCCTTCGTCTTCCTGCTCAACCCGGCGACCGGCCCGGTCAACGACATCCTCGGCGCCGCCGGCATCCCCGCCCCCTCGTGGTTCAACGACCCCCACTGGGCCAAGCCGTCACTCGTCCTGCTGTCCCTGTGGGGCATCGGCGACCTGATGGTGATCTTCATGGCGGCGCTGCTCGACGTACCGAAGGAGCAGTACGAGGCGGCCGAGCTGGACGGGACCGGCGCCTGGGGGAAGTTCCGCTACGTCACCTGGCCGTCGATCACCCCGATCGTGCTGTTCGCGGTGGTCACCGGCGTCGTCCAGACCATGCAGTACTACACCCAGGCGCTGGTCGCCGGAAAGCTCGCCTCCGGCGTCTCCATCGGGCCCGGCACCGTCATCCAGCCCGGCTACCCGGACCACTCCACCCTCACCGTCCCGCAGCTCGTCTACTCACTGGGCTTCCAGAACTTCAACACCGGCGCGGCCTGTGCGCTCTCCCTCGTCCTGTTCGCCCTCGCGATGGCCGTCACCACCCTGCTGATGCGCAGGCGCGCCGGCCTGCTCCCGGCGGAGGACTGACCCGCCATGGCGGAGGACCGATCCGACGTGACGAAGGACCGATCCCACCTCACGGAAGACCGATCCCACCTGACCGGGGGCCAATCCGACGTGACGAAGGACCGATTCGACGTGACCACCACGACGCTTCCCACGCGCCCCGCCCCGGCCCGCACCCCCCGCGCCGCCGGCGGCCCCGCGGCCCGCGCCCGCCGCAAGCGGCTGCTGCACTGGATCGCCGTCCACTCCGCGGCCCTGGCCGCCGCCCTCTTCTTCCTCCTCCCGTTCGTCTTCGTCCTCCTGACCTCCGTCATGAGCGACGACCAGGCCATGAGCGGCGAACTGTGGCCGCGCACCTGGCACTGGTCCAACTACGCGACCGTGTTCACCACCCCCGGCTTCCTCGACTGGTGGCGGAACTCCCTGCTCTACGCGGGCCTGGGCACCCTCTTCACCGTCTGCTCGGCGGTCCCCGTCGCCTACGCCCTCGCCAGGCTCCGCTTCCGCGGGCGCCGGGTGGCGATGATCCTGGTCGTCTCGACGATGATGCTGCCGCCGCAGGTCGTCGTGATGCCCATGTACCTGGTCTGGGCGCAGCAACTGCACCTCGCCGGCTCCGTCTGGCCGCTGATCATCCCCATGGCCTTCGGCGACGCCTACTCCATCTTCCTGCTGCGCCAGTTCCTGCTGACGATCCCTCAGGAATATCTGGAGTCCGCCAAGGTGGACGGCTGCGGCGAACTGCGCACCCTCCTGCGCATCGTCGTCCCGATGGCCCGCCCCGGCATCGCCGCCATCTCCCTCTTCCAGTTCTTCTTCTGCTGGAACGACTACTTCGGCCCGCAGATCTACACCGCGCAGAACCCCGCCGCCTGGACGCTCTCCTACGGCCTGGAGTCCTTCAAGAGCGCCCACAACGTCAACTGGAACCTCACCACGGCCGCCACGCTGCTGGTCATGGCCCCCGTCATCGTCGTCTTCTTCTTCGCGCAGAAAGCCTTCGTCGAAGGCGTCACACTCACCGGAGTGAAGGGCTGAAACGGACATGCTGCCGACTTCCGGGGGACGGCCCCCGTACCCCCGCATCAAACTCGCAGTGGTCGGCGGAGGCTCGACCTACACCCCCGAACTCGTCGACGGCTTCGCACGGTTGCGTGACGTCCTGCCGCTGACCGAACTCGTCCTCGTCGACCCCGCCACCGACCGGCTGGCACTGATCGGCGCGCTGGCCCGCCGGATCTTCGCCGCGCAGGGGCACCCCGGCCGGATCACCTGGACCGACGACCTCGACGCCGGCCTGGACGGCGCCGACGCGGTCCTCCTCCAGCTCCGCGTGGGCGGCCAGGCCGCCCGCAACCAGGACGAGACCTGGCCGCTGGAGTGCGGCTGCGTCGGACAGGAGACCACCGGCGCCGGCGGCCTCGCCAAGGCACTGCGCACCGTCCCCGTCGTCCTCGACATCGCCGAACGGGTCCGCCGCCGCTGCCCCGACGCCTGGATCGTCGACTTCACCAACCCCGTCGGCATCGTCACCCGGGCCCTGCTCACCCACGGCCACAAGGCCGTCGGACTGTGCAACGTGGCCATCGGCTTCCAGCGCAAGTTCGCCGCACTGCTCGGCGTCGCCCCCGAGCAGGTCGAGCTGGAACACCTCGGCCTCAACCACCTCACCTGGGAACGCGCGGTACGCGTCGACGGCGACGACGTCCTCCCCGCACTCCTCGCCGCACACGGCGACGCCATCGCCGCCGACCTCCGCATGCCCCGCGCCGTCCTGGACCACCTGGGCGCCGTCCCCTCCTACTACCTCCGCTACTTCTACCAACACGACGCGGTCGTAAGGGAGTTGCGCACCAAAACCTCCCGCGCCGCCGAGGTCGCCGCCATCGAACGCCAACTCCTCGACCTGTACGCCGACCCGTCCCTGGCCGAGAAACCGGCCCTCCTCGCCCAACGCGGCGGCGCCTTCTACTCCGAAGCAGCGGTGAACCTGACGTCCTCACTCCTGCGCACACCCCCCACAGAGCCCGCCCCGACCGGCGCCACCGGCATCGCCGACGCCGCACACGCCGCCGACCTCGCCAACTCCGGTGCTCAGCCCGGCGGCACGGGGGGCGGGGGCGGGGGCGGGGGCGTACCGAGCGTTGCTCCTCGGACCGGCGGCAGGCGCGGCACCGGCGGCCGACGGCCCGTCCGGGCTCCCGGGCCTGGTGACACCCAGATCGTCAACACCTTCAACAACGGCACGTTCTCGTTCCTGCCCGACGACGCGGTGATCGAGGTCCCGGCGACGGTGACCTCCTGGGGGGCCGCCCCCCTCCCCCTCCGCCCCCTCGCCCCCCTTTTCAGTGGTCTGGTCGCGCATGTCACGGCCTATGAACACCTGGCTCTGGAGGCTGCCCTGAAGGGCGGCCGGGACCGGGTCTTCTCAGCGCTCCTCGCACACCCCCTCATCGGCCAGCTCGACTACGCGGACCGGCTCACCGACAAGCTGATCGCGCACAACCGGGAGCACCTCACGTGGGCCTGACCGGCACGGCGCTCGCCATCGACGCGGGCAACAGCAAGACCGATGTGGCACTGGTGGCCGTGGACGGCAGGGTCCTCGGCCGGGCCCGTGGCGGCGGCTTCCAGCCCCCGGCGGTCGGCGCCGCCCGCGCGGTGGACGTCCTGGCGCCGCTGGTGGCATCGGCACGGGAGCAGGCCGGACTGACCGACGGCGACCCCGTCGACCACATCTCCGCCTTCCTCGCCAACGCCGACCTCCCGGACGAGGTGACCGACCTGACCTCCGAGATCGCCCACCGCGGCTGGTCCGGCACCGTCACCGTCCGCAATGACACCTTCGCCCTCCTACGGGCCGGTCTTCCGGACGACGGCGAACCGCTGGGCGTCGCGGTGGTCTGCGGCGCGGGCATCAACTGCGTCGGCCTGGGCCGCGGCGGGGCCACCGCCCGCTTCCCGTCGATCGGCCGGATCTCCGGCGACTGGGGCGGCGGCTCCTTTCTCGCCGAGGAGGCGCTGTGGCACGCGGCCCGCGCCGAGGACGGTCGGGGCGCCCCGACCGAACTCGCCCGCGCGCTCCCCGCACACTTCCGCCTGCGCACCATGCCGGAGCTGGTCGAGGCCCTGCATCTCCAACGGATCCCCGACGCGCGGCGCCACGAACTGACCCCCGTTCTCTTCGACGTCGCCTCGGCCGGCGACGCCCTCGCCCGTGGGATCGTGGCCCGCCAGGCAGAAGAGATCGTTCTCCTGGCCACCGTCGCCCTGCGGCGCCTCGACCTCCTTTCCGAACCCACCCCGGTGATCCTCGGCGGCGGCGTGCTGGCGGCCCGCCATCCCCTGCTCCACGATCACCTCACCCACCTCCTCACGGAGCGGGCACCGAAGGCCGTCCCCCAGGTCGTCACCGCCCCACCGGTGCTCGGCGCCGCACTCGACGCCCTGGACCGGGCAGGGACGCGGAAGCGGTCAGCGGCCTATGAGCGGCTGCGGGGGTCCTGGAGGTAGGCCGTCCCTCGGTCTGAGCCTGGGCCCAGGCATCGGGACGGGGCGCAGGACGGCTGCGCGTGCTGCCCGGCTCCGGTCGGCCGCTGTCCGGCTCAGCCGACCTGGACACAGTCCCCCCGGCCCGTCTCCGTGCGTTCGCCGGGGGCCAGGACGATGTCGGTTGGTGGTGGGGAATGCTCGCGTTCCGTGACGATGGTGATGTGGTGGTCGGTGTCGTTGATGATGGCGGTGAGAGAGCCGTCGGTGGCGTGGAAAATGGGGTACGTACCGGTCGGGTTGATGTAGGTCGTGGCGCCGATGGTGAGGAATCCGCTGGCCGTTGGGGTGGGGTCAGGGACGGTTGACGGCTCGGCGGGGGACTTGGCGAGCGGGGCGAGAAGCCTGTTCCAGTAGCGCACGGTCGTGCCTCCGATGAGTGGATGGGGTGGCGTGGTGACCACCTTTCGTCACTCAGCGTAGTCGGCGGCGAGGTGGGCGTCACCGGCGTGCGGGAGTGAATCGGGGGGCGTGGAGAGTGAAGCGCGCGCCCCTTGGCTGGGCGACCTGTGCGGGGATGGCCGGCCCGCGACGACGGCCGCGGACGGCCAACCGTCGCGGGCGGTCAGCCGTCACGAGCGGCCAGCCGCCGCGGACGGTCAGCCGTCACGGACGGTCAGTCGTCGCGGGCCGTCAGTCGTCGAACGGCAGGGCCAGGTCCCGTACATGGCCGGCCAGGAGGAGGACGGCGGCGTCGACGGCGGCCTGCGGATCCCGGGCGCGGATCGCGTCGGTGAGGCGGGAGTGCGGGTCGGTGGGGGCCGCGGTGGCGGTGTCGAGGCAGGCGGCGCGGCGGAGTTCGTCGCGCAGCGCGGCGCTGAGGGAGCGGTAGATGTCGGCGAGCACGGGATTGTCGCCGGCCTCGGCCACCAGGACGTGGAACTCGGCGTCGGCGGCGGTGAACACCTCGCTGTCGTGCGCGGCGAGGGCGGCCTTGCGGCGGGCCAGCGCGGCCTCGATGCCGGCGAGTTGGGCGTCGGTGCGGTGCTTGGCGGCCTGCCGCGCGGCGACCACGTCGAGGCCCTGGCGGACCTGGGTGACATGGGTGAGTTCGGCGCGCTCCAGGCGGCGGCGGAGGGCGACCGCACTGTCGTCGTCGGAGATCACGAAGGTGCCGTCGCCCTGCCGGGGTTCGAGGAGCCCGGAGTGGACGAGGGAGCGGACCGCCTCGCGGACCGAGGCGCGGCTGACGCCGAGCGTTTCGGCGAGGGCGCTCTCCGGCGGGATGCGGCTGCCCACGGGCCAGGTGCCGTTGACGATCTGGCCGCGGATCTCGTCGGTCGCGGACTCCACGAGGGACACCCTGCCCTTGCGGACGGTCTGCACGCGATCACTCCCTTCGGCCGGTCGTCCGGCATACGCCGCACGGTCCCCCGGGCCACCCGATACCGGCCCCCCGATACCGGTCGCCCGATGTCCGGTGATTTCCCGGCCACTGTAATGCGGCGGCCGGTGGTCGTGCGGCGGTCATGCGCGGGTACGGGTGCAGGTGCGGATTCGGGCCCGGGTGTAGGTGCAGGTGCGGATTCGGGCCCGGGTGCAGGTGCAGGTGCAGGCCCGGACGCGACGGAAAGGCGCCGCGTTCCCGGCGGGCTGCGACCGCCCCAGGGCGCAAGCCCCTCCCGCCCCAGTCGATTCGCCACCCACCCGTCCCGACCGCAGACCACCGTCCCGACCGCAGACCACCCACCCGTCCCGGCGGAGGGCTGCCCTCCGCTTCCGGCCGGAGGGCAGCCCTCCGTTCCGGTCGCCCGCCGGGCCGTGGAACCACGCCCGGCGGGCGGGCGTGGTGAGGGGTGAGCGGGCGAGCCGGGTGGGTTGTGGGGCGGATGGCAATCCGAGCAAGATCGGGTCAAGACCGGTGTGGTTGTCGGTGGCGGAGGACATACTGACGGCCGTGTACCCGTGCGCGTGAGCGCTTCGCGGGTGCCGGGGCGGGGGCCGGGCCCGCAGTCAGCGACCTAGGGGGTGGTTCGTCGGTGTCGTCCACATCGTCCGTGACGTCGGTTTCCGCGCTGCCGTCCGCGGTGCCGTCCGTGGTGTCCGCGCCGGCCGGCGGTGCCTCGGGGCCCGCCGTGCGGCGGCGTACCGCGTGGGCGGAGGGCCTGGACCGGCTGCGGGCCGCGGCGGTCACGGAGCCGGGCCGGCTGCGGGTGATCGGGGCGGTGCTGGCGCTGCTGGTGTTGCTGTTCGGCGCGGCCACGGCCTGGCAGGTGTCGAGCCGGTCGGCGGCGGCCGACGACGTGGTGGAGCGAAGCCAGCCGCTGACCGCGGACGCGGCGAGCATCTACCGGTCGCTGGCGGACGCGGACACGACGGCCGCCGGGGGGTTCCTGGTGGGCGGCGCGGAGACCACGGCGACCCGCACCCGGTATGCGGCGGATATCGCGACGGCGTCGGAGCTGCTGGTCAAGGCGTCGGCGAACACCCGGGGTTCGGGCACGACGGATCCGGCCGGGGTGCAGATCACCAGGCTCGGCAAGCTGCTGCCGCGCTATACGGGACTGGTCGAGACGGCGCGGACGAACAACCGGCTGGGGCTGCCGCTGGGCGGCGCGTACCTGCGGTATGCGAACGACCAGATGCGCAGGGAACTCCTCCCGGCGGCGCGGGCGTTGTACGACGCGGAGACGGTGCGGCTGTCCGCGGACTACGGGCGGGCGAAGTCCTGGCCGTTGTTCGCGCTGGCGGCGGGGGTGATGGCCATCGGTGCGCTGGTGTGGGCGCAGCGCCGGCATTACCGGCGCACCAACAGGGTGTTCGACACCGGTCTGCTGGCGGCCACGGCGGCGTCGGTGGCGGTGCTGCTGTGGCTGGTGGCGGGGCACACGGTGGCGCGTGCGGGGCTGACGCGTTCGTACGAGCACGGTGCCCGGTCGCTGCGGGTGCTCAACGAGGCGCGGATCGACGCCCTTCAGGCGCGCGGGGACGAGAATCTGACGCTGGTGGCGCGCGGTGCGGTGCTGACCGGCGACCAGAAGGACTTCTACGAGGTCGGCTTCCGTGCCGGGATGAAGGATCTGGTGGGCGCCGGCCGGGGCGGGGCGGCGGCCGGCGGCCGGCTGGGGGCGGCGCTGGCGCTGGCGGGCGACGATGCGGGGCGGCGGCCGGTGCGCGACGCGGTGGCGGCCGCAGCGGAATGGCAGGCGCGGCACGCCGAGGCACGGGAGGCGGACGACAAGGGGGATTACGGGCGGGCGCTGGCGAAGGTGATCGGCCCGGGCGCCTCTACGGGGGCGTCGTTCGACCGGGTCGACGCCGGGCTCCAGCAGGCGCTGGTGCATGAGCAGGACAGGTTCCGGTCGGCGGCGGACGGCGGGCGCGGGGCGTTCGCCGGGCTGGCGAAGGGGGCCGGGGTGCTGGCCGTACTGGCCGCGGCGGGTGCGGTGCTGGGTATCGGGCGCAGGTTGTCGGAGTACCGGTGATGAGGCCGGGTGAGCCGGGTGGGAGGGACATGAGGATGCGCGCGCGAGGGCTCGGGAATCTGCGTGCCGTCCTGGCGCCGGTCGCGGCCGGGATGTCGGTGATGGCGGTGGCCGCGGCCGTACTGGTGCCGGCGCTGGGCCGGGACTCCCCGGCGAGCGCTCCGGACGGGGTGTCCGGCCCTCCGGCGGTGCATCGCGCGTACGGGCCGGGGACGGCGGCGGCCCGGTCGGCGGCGGCGCAGTGCACTGCGGGCAATGCCGCGGAGAGCCTGCGGCCGTCGGCGGACGACGGTCCGGCGGTGGAACGGATCAAGAAGAAGGGCCAGTTGGTCGTCGGCGTCGACCAGAACACCTACCGGTGGGGGTATCGCGACCCCGGTACGGGGCGGCTGGAGGGTTTCGACATCGATCTGGCGCGGGCGATAGCCAGGGACATCCTGGGGCCGGACGCCAAGGTCGTGTTCCAGGCGGTGCCGACCAACCAGCGGATCCCGGCGGTGCAGAAGCGCACGGTCGACATGGTGGTGCGGACGATGACGATCAACTGCGTGCGCAAGGAGCAGGTGGCGTTCTCGACGGCGTACTTCCAGGCAGGGCAGCAGGTGCTGGCGCCGAAGTCGTCGTCGGTGCGGGCGTTCGACGATTCGCTGCGCGGCAAGCGGGTGTGCACGGCGGCCGGTTCGACGGGTGAGGCGGCGCTGGCGGCGCAGAGCCACGGCGCGCGGGTGCTGCGGGTGCCCAACCAACTCGACTGCCTGGTGCGGCTGCAGCTCGGCGAGGCGGACGCGGTGGTCACCGACAGTGCGCTGGCGGCGGCGCAGGCGGCGCAGGATCCGACGGTCGAGCTGAAGGGCAGGCCGTTCACGGACGAGTCGTACGGCGTGGCGATGAACAAGGACGACACGGATCTGGTGCGCCGGGTCAACAAGGTCCTGGACGACTATCGGGGCGGCGGTGCCGACAGCCCCTGGATGCGGGCGTACCGCACGTGGCTGAAGGCCGATCTGCCGGGGATATCGGGGCCGCCGTCGCCGGAGTACAGCGACTGACGGCGGGTGCGGAGGGCGGCGGCCGGCGGTGCGTGCGGGTGCGCGGCGGGCGGGGCGGGTGCCGGTGGTCGGCGGCCGGCTGCGGCTGATCGCCCCATGGAGCGTCCGATGGGGTCACTATGGAGGGGCTGGAGCGGGGGGAGAGGGAGCGGCAGGACCGACGAGTGACCCAGGCGCACCAACCGCCGTGCACCGTACGCGTATTGGAGAGGTGATCGATGGGGGTCCCTGGACCCTTCCCCGGCTCGGCGGGGAGGCCCGATGCCCCGGCGCTGGACCGGGAGGAGGTGGACCGCGCGCTGGCGCGGCTCGGCGCCGAGTACGAGGCGATCGAGACGTCGCTGCTGGCGTTGCAGGACCATGCCGGCCGGCGGCTCCTGGAGGGCGCCGATCTGTCGGGCACCACCAAGGAGCGCTGGGCCGCGACGGAGCGGTCCATCACGGTGCTGTGGTCGCTGTTCGACGCCTATACGGCGGTGTTGACGGCGGCTCGTGAGCTGCGCGCCCGTCGGCGCTGGCCGTCGGCGGAGGATCTCGCGGAGCTGACGGAGCTGCTGCGGGGCGGCGAGGTGACGGTGCCGGGTGCGGCGCCCGGCGGGCCGGCGGGCGAGGTGACGGCGCCGGGCGAGCGGTTCAGCCTGGAGGGGCTGGTCGAGCGGATGAACGGGCTGTACGCGCGCTCGCTGGACGTGATCGTGGCGGCGGACGCGGTGTGGTCGGCGCTGCCGGCCCGTATAGACCTGCTGGCGGCCGAGTTGCAGCGGACGCGGTCGCTGGCGCACTCGGTGGGGGTGCGTCCCGGGGAGCATCCGGCGGGCGACGACCTGGAGCGGATCACGGACGAGCTGGTGCGGCTGCGTGCCCAGGTGATCGCGGATCCGCTGGCGTTCTGGGTGTCGTCGTCGACGGGGAGTTCGGCGCCCGGTGGCGGCCGTCCGGACACCGCCCGATACGACCGGGCGGCGCGGGCGCTGGAGGACATCCGGCGCGAGGTGGCGGCGGTGCTGGACGTGCGGCAGGACGCGGAGCGGCGGCTGATGGTGCTGCGGGACGTGCTGTCGCGGGCGGACCGGACGCTCACCGAGGCGCGGCAGGCCCGCGGCGAGGTGCTGGCGAAGATCGCCGCGTCGGAGGTGCCGGCGGTCAGTGGCCCGTCGACGGTGCTGCACGAGCAGTTGGCGGCGGCCGCGGAGTACCGCCGCCGGGCGCAGTGGCACCGGCTGTCGCCGCTGCTGGACAGTCTGGAGGAGCGGGCCGAGGACGAACTCCAGCGGGCCCGTGAGTCGTTGACGGCGGTGACCGCCCCGCTGGCGGTGCGCGCCGAGCTGCGCGGCCGGCTGGACGCGTACCGGGCGAGGGTGGCGCGGCACGGGCCGGCGGAGGATCCGCTGCTGGTGGAGCGGTACGACGTGGCGCGGCGGATGCTGTGGAGCGCGCCGTGCGATCTGCGGGCGGCCGAGCAGGCGGTGTGGCGGTATCAGGAGGCGGCGGCGGAGGCGCTGGCTCTGGAGCAGGTGGACGGCAAGGGGGAGTCGTGACGGAGCGGGACGGGGCGCGGTGCCAGCGGCGGGACTGCGAGGGGCGGTACGAGGACGTCGGCGACGGCGAACTGTACTGCGGCGTCTGCGGACTGGCGCCGGTGGTCTCGCCCGAGGGGCTGCTGTCGTCGCCGGCCACGGGCGTGACGGCGCGGGCGCTGATCGGGGGTGCGGCGACCGTCGCGGCGCCCCCGCCGTCGGGGGTGCGCTCCCCCGGGACGGCCGGCACCCACGCGTCCGGCGACCGCGGCGGGGACGGGGAGGACGGTGCCGGCGGCGGTGCGTCCGGGCGCTCCGGCGCCGGGCGCCGCTCGCGCGCCCTCGCGGAGGGTGAGGCGGCTCGGGAGAGGTCCGCGGTGTCGGCGCGCGGTTCGGGTCCGGGCGGCGGCGCGGGCACCGGTTCCGGTTCCGGGTCGTCGCGGGGGCGGCTGGGGGCGGGCCTGGTGGCGGTCCCCGCGGTGCCGCGGCCCGATCCGAGGGCGGCGGTGCTGGCGCACCCCGAGGTCCCGGAACGGAAGCGGTTCTGCAGCCGCGCTGAGTGCGGGGCGCCGGTGGGCCGCGGGCGGGGCGGCGAGCCGGGATGGACGGAGGGGTTCTGCACCAAGTGCGGCCATCCGTACAGCTTCGTGCCCAAGTTGCGGCCCGGGGACGTCGTCCACGACCAGTACGAGGTCGTGGGCTGCCTCGCGCACGGCGGCCTGGGCTGGATCTATCTGGCGATGGACCACGCGGTCGACGACCGGTGGGTGGTGCTCAAGGGCCTGCTGGACACCGGTGACGAGGAGGCGCTGGCGGCGGCGGTGTCCGAGCGGCGGTTCCTCGCCGCGATCGAGCACTCCAACATCGTGCGGATCTACAACTTCGTGGAGCATCTGGACCGGGCGACGGGCAGCCGGGACGGCTACATCGTCATGGAGTACGTCGGCGGCAAGTCGCTCAAGGACCTCGCCAACGAACGGCGCACGCCCCAGGGGCGCCGCGATCCGCTGCCGGTCGAGCAGGCGTGCGCGTACGGCATCGAGGCCCTGGAGGCGCTCGGGCACCTGCACAGCCGCAAGCTGCTGTACTGCGACTTCAAGGTCGACAACGCCATCCAGCAGAACGACCAGCTCAAGCTGATCGACCTGGGCGCGGTGCGCCGGATGGACGACCACGAGAGCCCCATCTACGGCACGATCGGCTACCAGGCGCCCGAGGTCGCCGAACTGGGCCCGTCCGTCGCCTCCGACCTGTACACCGTCGCGCGCACCCTCGCCGTCCTCACCTTCGACTTCCAGGGCTACACCAACGTCTTCGCGGACTCGCTGCCGGACCCGGACAACATCGAGGTGTTCCGGACGTACGAGTCGTTCTACCGGCTGCTGGTGCGCGCCACGGACCCGGACCGGGACCGCCGGTTCGCGTCCGCGGAGGAGATGGCCGAGCAGCTGACCGGCGTGCTGCGGGAGGTGATGGCGCTCCGGTCGGGTGAGCAGCGGCCGGCGCTGTCCACCCTCTTCGGGCCGGAACTGCGGGTCGTGGACACGGAGTTGATGGCGCCGGCGGCGGGCGACGGGTCGCGGCTGGGCGCCCGCGGGGCGCCCCCGGCCGGCGCGGTGGTGGCGGAGCCGGGGGGCGCGCCCGCCGGTCCCGTGCTGCGACCGCTCGACACGGCCGGGGCCGCGCTGGCGCTGCCGGTGCCGCGGGTGGACCCCGACGACCCCAACGCAGGCTTCCTGGCCGGGCTGCACGCCGCCCCGGCCGAGCTGCTGGCGGCCCTGCGCGCGGCGCCCGCCGACTCGCCGGAGGTCCGGCTGCGCATGCTGCGGGCCCGTCTGGAACTGGGCGACGGCGCGGCGGCGCTGGCGGCCCTGGAGCCCGCCGGGGCGGATGCCGGCCACGGCGGCGAGGAGTGGTGGGCCACCGGGAAGCCGGCGGCGGACGCGGACTGGCGGACGGTGTGGCACCGCGGGCTGGTGGCGCTGGCGACCGGCGACCGGGAGGGGGCCGCGCTGGCCTTCGACGCGGTCTACGACGCCTTCCCGGGCGAGCCGGCGCCGAAGCTGGCACTGGGCATCAGCGCGGAGCTGCTGGGGCAGTTGGAGAACGCCGCCGAGTACTACCGCCTGGTGTGGACGGCCGACCGCAGCTACGTCAGCGCCGCGTTCGGGCTGGCCAGGGTGCGGCTGGCGGCCGACGACCGGGCGGGCGCCGTGGAGGCCCTGGAGTCGGTGCCGGAGTCGTCCATCCACTACACGGCCGCCCGGGTCGCCGCGGTCCGCGCCCGGCTGCGGGAGCGCTCGCCGCGCGAGGCGCTGCTGCCGGATCTGCGGGCGGCCGCCGAACAGGTCGAGGCGCTCGCGGACTTCGGGCTGGACGACCGGCGCCGGGCGCAGCTCGCCACCGAAGTACTGGGCAGCGCCCTGGACTGGGTACTCTCCGGGAGCCACGGCGACGGGCCGGACGGCCGGCCGCCGGACGGTGCCCGGCCGGATGAACGACCGGACGGCGAACGGCCGGACGGGGCCGCCGCGCCGCCCGTACCGCCGCAGCGGCCACCGCTGCTCGGCAGCGCGCTGGACGAACGCGGCCTGCGGTTCGGGCTGGAGCGGTCGTACCGCCTGCTCGCGCGGCTTGCGCAGCGTGGCGAGGAAAGGATCGAGCTGGTGGAACGGGCCAACCGCTTCCGCCCCAGGACGTGGGTGTGACATGGGTGTGACTGGGCCGTCCCGGTGCCGGAGCTGCGATGAGCTGCTCGATACGGGGGACAACTTCTGCGGGCGGTGCGGCGCCGAGCTCCTGACGCCCGCCGCGGCGGGGGACGGAAGGCCGGACGGGCCGCCGGTGGTGGCGGCCGGCGGCTACGGCGCGCCGGCCGGCCGCGAGGCCGCGCCGGCGGCGGCGTACGGGGCGCCGACCGGGTTCGGGCCGCCCGCGGGCGCCGCCGCCCCGGCGGGGCCGCCGCCGCCCGACCCCAAGACCCGCATTCCGTACGGGGATGCGGGCGCGCCGCCGGTGCCGGGCCAGGTGCCCGCCGCGCCCGACGCCCGGCCCGCCGACCCCCGGGTCGTGGGGTACGAGGCCGTCGCCGACGCCGCGGCCGGAGCGGAAGCAGAAGGAGAAGGAGAAGGAGAAGGAGAAAGCGGAGGAGAAGCAGGAGGAGAAGCGGAAGGGAACAAGGCAGAGGAAAGGGAAGAGGCGGTGGCAGCACCGGGCGGGGCGCGGCCCGCGGCCGGGGAAGACGCCTCCTCGCGGGAACCGGCCGGGACGGCGCCCCGAGCGGCCGGCGTAACAGCGGCACCAGCAGAAACGGAAGCAACGGCCGAAGCCGAAGCGGAAGCAGCCTGGGGCGGCAAAGAGGAACGGGAAGAGGAACGCGAACAGGAACGGGAAAGGGAAGGGGAAGGAGCACCCGCGCCCGGCGGCTCGGTGGACGCCGATGCGGACAGCGGACCGGACACCGGACCGGACACCGGTTTCGGCGCCGCCGCGGACGCCCCGCCCGAGGCCCCGTCCCCCGCACCGTCGGCGCCCGGGCGTCAACGCGATCACCTGGAGAGCGAGTTGGCGGGCATCGCGGCGGTCAGTGACCGCGGCCACCGCCACCACCGCAACGAGGACTTCTACGCGCTGGCCGCCACGGAGCTGCCGGACGGTTCGCCCGCCGTGGTCGCGGTGGTCTGCGACGGGGTCTCCTCGGCGACCCGCCCGGACGACGCGTCCAAGGCGGCGTCCGAGACGGCGGGTACCGCCCTGCGGCTGTCGCTGGTGCGCGGTACGCACCCCCAGCAGGCCATGCACGAGGCCATCATGGCGGCCTCCGCGGCAGTCGACGCGCTGGCCGCCGACCCCTCGATAGCGCACGACGAGTACCGCCAGCAGAACGCCCCGGCCTGCACCTTCGTCGGCGCGGTGGTCGGCGGCGGGCTGCTGACCGTCGGCTGGGTCGGCGACAGCCGCGCCTACTGGATCCCCGACGACCGCACGGCGCCGCCCGTCCGGCTCACCGAGGACGACTCCTGGGCCGCCCAGATGGTCGCCAACAACCTGATGACCGAGGCCGAGGCGAACGCCGACGAGCGGGCGCACGCCATCACCGGCTGGCTGGGCGCGGACGCGTACGAGGTCGAGCCGCACACCGCGGTGTTCAAGCCGGACGGCCCCGGCATCGTCGTGGTGTGCACGGACGGGCTGTGGAACTACGCCGAGTCGGCGGACGCGATGGCCGCGGTGCTGCCCCTCGACGCGCCGGTACGGCCGCTGCACGGCGCCCGCACGCTGGTCGCGCACGCCCTCGGCGGCGGCGGGCACGACAACGTAACGGTCGCGCTGGTGCCGTTCCCCGCACCCACGGGAGGGGCAGGATCGGCCTGAGCCTCCCCCTCGCACCAGTCGGACAACCGGCCCCTCCCGCCGCGGCGGCCGTCCGCCCGCGGTCCGGCCGGCGGGGCGGGGCCCAAGGAGCGGACCAGATGGCCAACTTCGCCAAGTCGCACGTGCCGCGCTTCTCCGCCGAGGTGCACCAGAACCCCTGCCTTCCGGAGGGCGGACGCGAGGTGCACGCCGTCGTCACGGTCACCGCGACCGGCGGCGGGACGACCGGCGGGCGCCCGGTGCCCGCGCCGCGGACCGGCCCGGACGGGCCGGTCCCGGCGGTGCCGGACGCCGCCGCGGGCCTCGTCGCCGGTGTGGGGCTGCGGGTGTGGACGCCGCGCGGCGCCGCGGTCGCCCGCCTCCGGCAAGTGGCTCCCGCCGTCGAGGACCTGACCGCCCGGCGGCGGGCGGCGGGCCCCCGCTGCGGGGAGTATCCGACCGGCTCCTGGGGTGACGAGTCGCGTGACTACCACCTCTGTTTACGGGTCCCGGACGCCGGCCTCGGCCGGCGGATGCTGGCCGCCCGGGTCTCGCTGGTGCTCTCCGGACCGGACGGCTCCGCTCCGCAAACCCTGTCGCAGGGGCTCGTCAAGGCCGTCTGGACCGACGACCCGGCCGCCGCGGCGGCGATCGACCCACAGGTCGCGCACTACACAGGACAGACGGAACTGGCACAAGTCATGCAACAGGGACTGGATGCCCGCAAGTCGGGAGATGCCGCCCGCGCCGCGGCGATGTTGGGCCGGGCGGTGCAGTTGGCCCGCGCCTCCGGGAACGGGGAGGCTGCGAAACTCCTTGCGAAGGTGGTGGGCGTCGTCGATGCCGCGACCGGTACTGTGCGACTGCGGGCGAAGGTCGCCGGGGCCGACGGGAGAACTCCCGGAACACGCTCGACGGCCACCGTCCGCGCCGCTGAACAGCCATAGAAAAAGCCACAGAAGATCACCAACAGCACCGATCAGTACCGCCTGAAGAAATGGTACGGAGGGGGAAGAACCGACATGCCGACCTGCCCGAACGGCCACCAGTCGGTGGCCGAAGACTGGTGCGAGGTGTGCGGCCAGCGGATGGCGGGCGCTGTCCCCCCGCCGCCCTCCCTGCCCGCGGGGTTCCTGAACACCCCGCCGCCCGCCGAGCCGACCGGCCCCGCGGCACCGCCCCCGGGGCACCCCGGCCCGCCGCCGGCCGGCGGCCCGGGCGGACACGGTGCACCCGGCCCCGGCCCGGTACCCGGTGCCCCCGTACCCGGCGCCCCCGGTCCCCAGGGCGGCCAGGGCGGCTACGGCTTCCCGCCGCCCGCCCCCGCCCCCGGCCCCGGCCCCGGTGGTCCCGGCGCCCCCGTACCCGGCACCGCCCCCGGCGGTCCCGGTGCCCCCGGCGCTCCCGGCGACACCGGTCCGCAGGGCGGCTACGGCTTCCCGCCGCCGGTCCCCGGTCCGGGCGGCCCCGGCGCCCCCGCGCCGTTCCCCGGTGCTCCCGCTCCCTTCCCCGGTGCTCCCGCCCCCGGCGGTCCCGACGCCTCCGGTACCCCGCCGCACGGCCTGCCCCCGCAGGGCACCCCGCCGCACGGCGCCCCCGCGCCGTTCCCGGTCCCCGGTGCCGAGCAGCCCGGCCGGCCGGCGCAGCCGGGAGCGCCCGAGCTGTGCCCGCAGTGCCGTACGCCGCGCCAGGCGATGGCACCGTTCTGCGACGAGTGCCGCTACAACTTCCTCACCAACTCGCCGACTTCGTTCGCCCCGCCGCCCGGCGCCCCCGGCCCCGGCACGCAGGGCGGCCAGGGCGGCTACGGCTTCCCGCCGCCCGCCCCCGGCGCCCCCGTACCCGGTACGCAGGGCGGGCAGGACGGCTACGGCTTCCCGCCGCCGCAACAGGGTCCACCGCCCGGTATGCCCGGCCCCGGCGGCTTCCCGGGTCAGCCCGGCCCGCCCCCCGGCATGCCCGGCCCCGGTCCCGCGGGGCAGCCCGGTCCGCCGCCCCCTCAGCAGGGCGGCGACGACTGGACGCTGAACCCGCCGGCCGCCCAGCACGCGGCCCCGCCGATGACCCCCGCGCCGCCCGGCCCCGGCCCGCAGGCCCCGTTCGAGCAGCAGCCGCCCGCGCCCTTCCCGCAGCAGCCGCAGCAGCCGGCACCGTACGAGCAGCACCCGCAGCCCGGACCGTACGAGCAGCACCCCCAGCAGCCCGGTCCCTACGAGCAGCAGCCGGGCCCCGACGGGCAGTGGCACGGCGCTCCCGGCCCGGGTCCGGCGGCGCCGCCGCAGGGTCCGCCGCCGGTCGTCGGCGACGGCTGGGTGGTGGCCATCGCGCCGGACCGCGAGTACTTCATGGCAATGATGGCCCGCAGTGGCCCGGAGGCGGCGGGGCTCAACCTGCCCTCGTACTCCCCCGAGCAGGTGCTGCCGCTCGCCAACGGACAGATCGCGGTCGGCCGCCGCCGGAACAGCACCGGTGAGTCACCGGACGTCGACCTCGGCCGCGCGCCGGAGGACCCGGGCGTCTCGCACCAGCACGCCCTGCTCGTCCAGCAGCAGGACGGCAGCTGGGCGGTGGTCGACCAGAACTCCACCAACGGCACGACGATCAACCTCGCCGAGGAGCCGATCCAGCCGTATGTGCCGATGCCGCTCCACGAGGGCGACCGGGTGCACGTCGGCGCCTGGACGACCCTGACCGTACGCCGGGGCTGACCGCTCCCGGCAGCAGCACCCCGACTCCGGGGCGTGATCGACCGATCGCGCCCCGGAGTCGTGTCCGGCCGCCCCGCCCTACGACCGAAGTCCTCGGCCGGGGCGTCTGCCACCATGGACCGGTGAACACGATTCCGCACGGCGCCCTTCAGGAGCAGACCTTCTACGAGCAGGTCGGCGGCGAGGACACCTTCCGCCGCCTGGTGCACCGCTTCTACCAGGGGGTCGCCGAGGACCCGCTGCTGCGGCCGATGTACCCGGAGGAGGACCTGGGCCCGGCCGAGGAGCGGCTCGCCCTCTTCCTCATGCAGTACTGGGGCGGCCCCCGTGCGTACAGCGAGGGCCGCGGCCACCCGAGGCTGCGCATGCGGCATGCCCCGTTCACCGTCGACCGGGCCGCGCACGACGCGTGGCTGCGGCACATGCGGGACGCGGTGGACTCCCTCGGGCTGGCCGAGGACCACGAGACGCAGCTGTGGAACTACCTCACGTATGCGGCGGCGTCGATGATCAACACGGCGGAGTGAGAGACCCGTCACACCGGGGCCCGGCACATCGCCCCTGATGTGCTCGCGTCACGATCGGGCCTGATGCCGTGAGCCGCGGGTGCGTGCACACAGCCCGCCGGCGGCCCCTGCCCTCGTTCTCGGTACGGCGGAAGCAGCGGCGCGGCGACACGGCGCCGCAAGGCCCGGCGCGGCACCTCCGGCACGCCTGCCCGGGCTCCGCGTCCAACTCACCCGGCCCGTCCAGCATTTGAGAGCACGCCCAGCACTTGAGAGCAAGCCCGAAGGACGAACGGCCGGGGGTACGCGGCAACAGCGGCCGCCCGCCGCCGCGGCCTCGGCTCAGACCGGCGAGACCGTCAGCCCCGACAGCCCGGCAAACCCCGCCGGGCCCGCGGTCCGTACCGCGATCGACCCGTACGGCGTGCTCAGCCGCAGCCATCCCCCGGCGGCCAGCAACGCCGGCCCCGGCGGCACCGCAGGGCCGCCTCCGGTAGCGGCACCGGCCCCGGCGCTCCCCGCCATCGCCCCCGCGCCGGCCCGCACCGGCCGCAGGAACCCGAGCGCCTGCGCCGCATGCACCGCTCGCAGCGGCAGACGGGTGTCACCGAGGGTCCGGGACCATATCTCCCGCCCGATCCGGTCGCGCTCGCTCCGCGTCCGCCGCTGCGGCGGCAACGCCTCGTCCCGCGCCCGGAATTCGGCGACCGCCGCGGCCACCGCGCGCGCCAGCGCCTCGGTCGAGGGCAGCCCCTGCACCCGCGTCCAGCCGCCGCGCGGCGGCAGCACCCCGGCCCACGGCGGGCCGGTGACCGCGGCGGGCACGGTCACCCGGTCCGCCGACTCCTGTACGCCTTCGAGGAGTTCACCCGCGGACACGGTCACGTCCAGCGTGAGGTCCTGCGCGAGCCGCGCCGTGCGGATCGCCAGCACCTCGAAGGACGGCGGCCGGCCGAACACCGCCAGCACCCCGCCCCCGGCCTGCAGCCGCACCGCCGCCGCGCGGTCGTAGTGGATCAGCCGGGCGAGGAAGGCGGCGAGGTCCGCCGCCTCCCCGGCATCGGCCAGGTGCAGCGCCGTCATGCGGAGACGGCCCCCTCCTGGTGCGAGGCGTCGTCCAGGTACTCCTTGAGGATCGCCTTCTCCTCCGCGGTGAGGCGGCGCGGACGCCCCTCCGCGAAGTTGAACGGAACGACGACGGTCGAGGCCCGGAGGTAGACCGTGTCCTCGTCCTTGACCTCGTACCCCACCGTCATCGACGCGGCACTGATCTTCCTCACCCACAGCTCGACGGTCACCGGTTCGGGCCGGTGGACCAGTTGCCGCACGTAGTCGATCTCGTGCCGGGCGACGACCGAGCCGCCCTTGAACGACGGGCTGTCGCCCCCCGGCGCCAGCCGGCGCATGAAGTCGATCCGCGCCTCTTCGAGGTAGCGGACGAACACCGCGTTGTTGACGTGGCCGAACGCGTCCATGTCCGACCAGCGCAGGGGGCAGGGGTAGAGGTGTCGCACGACGGTCAGCCCCGGGTCAGCTTCTTGTACGTCGCACGGTGCGGACGGGCCGCGTCGGCGCCCAGGCGCTCGACCTTGTTCTTCTCGTACGACTCGAAGTTGCCCTCGAACCAGAACCACTTGGAGTCGCCCTCGTACGCCAGGATGTGCGTGGCGACGCGGTCGAGGAACCAGCGGTCGTGGGAGACGACCACGGCGCAGCCGGGGAACTCCAGCAGCGCGTTCTCCAGGGAGGACAGCGTCTCGACGTCGAGGTCGTTGGTCGGCTCGTCGAGGAGCAGCAGGTTGCCGCCCTGCTTGAGGGTGAGCGCCAGGTTGAGGCGGTTGCGCTCACCGCCGGAGAGGACCCCGGCCGGCTTCTGCTGGTCCGGGCCCTTGAAGCCGAACGCGGAGACATAGGCCCGCGAGGGCATCTCGACCTGGCCGACGTTGATGTAGTCCAGCTCGTCGGAGACCACGGCCCACAGGGTCTTCTTGGGGTCGATGTTCTCGCGGCTCTGGTCGACGTAGGAGATCTTGACGGTCTCACCGACCTTGATGTCGCCGGAGTCCGGCGTCTCCAGGCCCTGGAGCATCTTGAAGAGCGTGGTCTTGCCGGCGCCGTTGGGGCCGATGACGCCGACGATGCCGTTGCGCGGCAGGGTGAAGCTCAGGTCCTCGATCAGGACCTTGTCGCCGAACGCCTTGTTGAGCTTGTCGACCTCGACGACGACGTTGCCCAGGCGCGGGCCCGGCGGGATCTGGATCTCCTCGAAGTCCAGCTTCCGCATCTTGTCGGCCTCGGCGGCCATCTCCTCGTAACGCGCCAGGCGGGCCTTGGACTTGGCCTGCCGCCCCTTGGCGTTGGAGCGCACCCACTCCAGCTCTTCCTTGAGGCGCTTGGCGCGCTTGGCGTCCTTCTGGCCCTCGACCTTCAGACGGGTCTGCTTGGTCTCCAGGTACGTGGAGTAGTTGCCCTCGTAGCCGATGGCGCGGCCGCGGTCGAGCTCCAGGATCCAGCCGGCGACGTTGTCGAGGAAGTACCGGTCGTGGGTGACGGCGACGACGGTGCCGGGGTACTTGGCGAGGTGCTGCTCCAGCCACTGCACGGACTCGGCGTCCAGGTGGTTGGTGGGCTCGTCGAGGAGCAGCAGGTCGGGGGCCTCCAGCAGCAGCTTGCACAGCGCGACGCGGCGGCGCTCACCACCGGAGAGGGTGGTGACCTGCCAGTCGCCGGGCGGGCAGCCGAGCGCGTCCATGGCCTGTTCGAGCTGGGTGTCGAGGTCCCAGGCGTTGGCGTGGTCGAGGTCCTCCTGGAGCTTGCCCATCTCCTCCATGAGCTCGTCGGAGTAGTCGGTGGCCATCAGCTCGGCGACCTCGTTGAAGCGCCTGAGCTTGCCCATGATCTCCTTGGCGCCCTCCTGGACGTTCTCCAGGACGGTCTTGGACTCGTCCAGCGGCGGCTCCTGGAGGAGCATGCCGACCGTGTAGCCGGGAGAGAGGAAGGCGTCGCCGTTCGACGGCTGCTCAAGACCAGCCATGATCTTCAGCACCGTGGACTTACCGGCGCCGTTGGGACCCACGACACCGATCTTCGCGCCCGGCAGGAAGCTCAGCGAAACGTCATCGAGGATGACCTTGTCGCCGTGCGCCTTGCGCGTCTTGCGCATCGTGTAGATGTACTCAGCCAAGAGAAACCGTCCGGCAGTCTGGATCTATCAGGTGGTCTGTGCGGCTCCGCCGCCTGGGCCATGGTGCGGCGTGGCCGCGCGAGGGCAGATACACCCATCTTGCCGTACCGGCATCCCCGGACGGAAACGGGTGCCACGGGGCGGACGCGCCGCGGCCCCGGAGCACATGCCGCGCTCCGGGGCCGCGAGGTGCCCGGCGGGCGACCGTGCCGCTCACTCCGGGCGAGCGGCGCGGTCGCCGAGCGTCATCGCCGTGTCACCGATGCCGGCGCTCCCGCCGGCATCGGCACCCACGGCGCTGCCGCCGGTGTTGCCGTTGTTGCTGTTCTTGCTCTTCGCGTCCTGCCGTCCTCACGGTGCCGTTCCCGTCACCGTGAGGACGGCCGCGGCGCGGTCGCCGTCACGCGGACGGGGTGCTCTTCTTCTTCCGCAGGAAGAAGACCGCCGCGCCGCCGACCACGACGAGGACGGCCGCGATGCCGGCTATCACCGGGGTGGCGCTGCTGGAGCCGGTCTCGGCGAGGTCATGGCCGTGGCCGCCGCCCGTGGTGCCGCCGGCCGAGGCCGGGCTGGGGTGCGGGGAGGGCGTGCCGCCGCTGCCCGCGGTCTTGCAGTTCAGGACACCGGAGAACGTCTTCTTGAAGCCGCCCGCACCCGTGATCGTGATCTGGTACGACTGCTTCTCGCCCACCGGGACGGTCACGGTCCGCGACGCGCCCGGGGCGACCGAGTAGTCCTTGCCGGCCAGCTGGAAGCGGAACGCCTCGTCACCCTTGTTGGTCGCTGTGACGTCCACGCCGCCCTTGTCGCAGTCCTTCTCCGCGGTGATCGCGGGGATCGCGCCCTGCTTCTTCCAGGAGACCGTGGCCGCCGCGGAGACCGTGGACTCGCTGGACCCGGCCAGGATCTGGGTCTGGCTCCTGGCGTGCTCGCCGATGCCGGTGAAGGCGCGGCCGACCGGGACCTTGGTGGCGGCCTGCGCGGTCAGCGAGGTGCTGCCGTCCTTGGTCCCCTTGGGCACGTCGAAGAACAGCTGGGTGCCGTCGCCGGCGCTGGTGACGGGCTTGCCGTCCTTGCCCACGACCTTGACACCGGCCGGCACGTCGGCAGCGGGGGAGACCGTGACGCTGTCGGCGTTGGTGTGCACGGTGACCGGGCCGAGCTTGCCGCCGGACTTGCCGGAGACGGCCGGCGGGTCCAGCGTGAGCGACGCCTTGGGCTCGCCGACGTTCTGCGCGCTCTTCTCCAGGTAGGCGGCGAGCTTCTCGGCCGCCGGGTCGACCGCGTCCACCTTGGCGTGGTCGGAGAAGCGCCAGATCGCGACCTGGGTGCCCGCCGCGGCGGTCTTCTCGGTGAGGTTCCCGGCACCGGACTTGGCGGCGAGCGCGGCCAGGTCGTTCACCTGCGGGTAGGAGTTCTGCAGAATCCAGCGGATCTTGCCCGCGTCCGCGTTGTCGTGCAGCGACGAGGCGCTCCAGGGCACTTCCTGGTAACGCGCCTGCTGCTGCGTCGGGTTGTGGATGTCGATGCAGTACGTCTGCAGCGTGCCGCCGTTGTCGACCGACATCTCGAAGAGCCCGGCGCCCACGCGCTGGTCCCCTCCGGTGCCGTGCACCACTGCCTGGTCGAAGGTCTTCAGACCGTCGAGCGTCGCGGTGGCGCCCCCGTGCGAGGTGGTCGGGTCGTCGGCCACTGCGGTCCCCGCGGTGGCTATCGCACCCGCCGCGACGAGGCCCGAGGCCACGACCGCGGCGGCAAGGCGGGCTGCGCCCCGCCCTTTCATCGAAAGCATGATTTCCCCTCTGGGCGAGGCGGTCGGCTGGAGAGGTTGCCTCGCCGGAAAGATCCCAAGAACTCAACGGCCGAACTGGTCAGCCTGGTCAGCCCCCGTGAGTACTGGTCGGATCCTATGGAGCAGGCGCATCACGGTCCCCAGTAATAGCGTCCTATAAGCGATCCGAATCGCAATCGTTATCGACCACGGGCACCCTGACCTGGCATTATCGACAAATCTCCGGGTGATTTCAGGCTACTGACACCTTCTGCTGCGAATTGCCGGTTCTTTCCGCGGGCTTCGGCGGCGGATCCGCCCGGCCGTTCACCGGCAATTTCGTTGCCTGCTCAACTTCTTTGAACTCCGGGCCGTCCACCGGCCGTTGGGATGGCACGGATTCCTGCCGCACCCTCACCACCCTGCGGAACGCGGCGGTCCCCCGCGAGAGGTCGTGGCCGATGGCGGTGGCGTCGATCTCCGCCGCGAACCACCGCTGTCCCCCCTTCTCCGGCGGCTGCTCGCCCTCCCGCAGCCGCAACCTCCCCTGGACGACGAGGGGTTCGCCCACCGCCACCGACGCGGCCACGTTGTCCGCGAGCGCGCGCCAGGACCGCACCGTGTAGAAACTCGTCTCCCCGTCGGTCCAGCACTCCCGGGCCCTGTCCCAGCGCCGCGACGTCGCCGCCATCCGGAACCGCGCCACCGGCACCCCCGCGGTGGTCTCCCTGTGTTCCACCGCCGTCGCCGCGTTCCCCACCAGCGTCACCATCGTGTCGTTCATGGAAGATTCCCCCCGTCCGCCCTCCAGGGCGTATCGGTGTGGCCCCGCCGTCGTCCCTCTCTCCGGATGCCACCTCTGCGAATGTCAGGTCTCCGCACGCCGGGTCCCCGCACGCCGGGTCCCCGGACGCACCGCACTGCACGCACCACGTCGCCGTGTGGGGCGTCGCGCTGTGGTGCACCGCGCTGCGTTGCGTTGCGTTGAACTCATGCTGCACCGCCGCGGCTTCGGCCGCTGCGGGCTGTGGACGGCGGGCCGGTTGTGGACAACTCCGTCACCCGGGAGGGGACGGCGGTGCCCCCCGCCGTGCGTCACACGCCCGACGCCACCGCGTACTGCTCCCGCACCTCGCGGTACCGCAGCAGTTCGGCCGCGACCGGCTCCAGCACCCGGGCCCGCCCGCACCCGGCCGCCGCGCTCCGCAGCCGACGCTCGGCCTCCTGCCCGTACCGCCTGGCGGGGCCGCGCGCCACCGCCCCGCACAGCCAGGTCAGCGCCGGGCCGCCCACCGACCCGACCGCGGCGGGCAGCAGCCCGGGCAGCCACGCGGCGGCGTTCAGCACGCCCGTCACCGCCCCCAGCATCCAGAGCACACCCACCACTTGCAGCACGAACAGCAGCCCCTGCACCGCCGCCGCCACCGTCCACCACCGAGGCTTCACGGCCGGCCCCTGCCGCAACGACTCCTCGGCCCCGGCCGCCACCGCGTCCAGCGCCTCCGGCAGCCCTCCCGCGCCCCGCACCGCCGCCTCCCGCACCGCCTGCGCCCAGGGCGTCGGCAGCCCCCGCGCGGCGTCCTCCGCCACGGCCCGCACCGCCTGCTCCACCACCGGCCGGGCGGCGGCCCGGCCGTCACCGTTCCGCACACCGCCGCTCCCCCCAAGGCCACGCCGTACGGAACCGCCACGCGCGAAACCGCCGCGTACGGAACCGTCCCGTACGGCATCGGCGCACCCGCCGGCGGCCCGCCCCGACGCGGCCTCCGCAGCAACAGCCCCTGAAGCAGCGGGAACCGAAGGGGCGGGAACCGCACCGGTGCGCGTGTCACCGGCTCCGGTCGCCGCCGCCTTCCGCCGGGCCCCGTACCCCCTCTTCCGGCCACTCCCCCGGGCGCGCCGACGGCCGCGCAGCCGCGACCACGGCGCACCGCAGGCCCGTTCCGCGTGCCGGAGCCAGTCCCGTTCCGCGGCGCGCCCGGTGGCCGCCGCGCCCACCGCCTCGGCCAGCCGGCCGTCGAACTCGTCGCGGGCCCGCTCCGTCAGCCCGACCCGGCGCTCCGCCACGTATACCGACCGCAGCCGTTCGGCCGCCGCGTCCACGTCGGCCGTCAGCCGGCGGTCCGCCGCGCCCCGTTCGGCGACGAACTGGCCCAGGGCCTCCCGTAGTTCCGCCACCCCCTCGCCGGTCGCCGCGGACAGCGCCAGCACCGCCGCGCCGGGCTCCCCGTGCTCGCCGAGTGCCAGCCCGTCCTCGTCCAGCAGCCGGCGCAGATCGTCCACGACCTGGTCGGCGGCGTCCCCGGGCAGCCGGTCCACCTGGTTGAGCACCACGAACGTGACCTCGGCGTAGCCCGCCAGGGGCCGCAGATACCGCTCGTGCAGCACCGCGTCCGCGTATTTCTCCGGGTCCACCACCCAGATCACCGCGTCCACCAATTCCAGCATCCGGTCGACCTGTTCGCGGTTCGCGGTGTCCGCGGAGTCGTGGTCGGGAAGGTCGAGCAGGACGAGGCCGCGCAGCTCCGGAGCGCCCTCCCCGGGGATGTGCCGACGGTGCACCGGAACCCCCAGCCGCCGCAGCAGCCCGTCCGCCCCGGGCCTGCCGCCCGACCAGACGCACGCCACCGGTTCACCGGTCGTCGGTCGGCGCGCGCCGACCTGCGAACGGTTCGCCCCGGCCAGCGCGTTGAAGAGCGACGACTTGCCGCTGCCGGTCGCCCCCGCGATGGCGACCACGGTGTGCTCGCCGGACAGCCGGTAGCGCTCGTCGGCCGCCTCCAGCACCCGCCCCGCCTCGTCCAGCACCGCCCCGTCCAGCCGGGTCCGGGACAGCGCGATCAGCTCGCGCAGCGCCTCCAGACGGGGCTGCAGCCCCGCCGCCGCCACCCGCCGCGCCCCGCCGGGCACCCACTTGTAGCCGCCGACCCCGGTACCGCCCTCGTCCCGGCCGTCCGCGCCCAGCGCGTCCTCCCGGAGGTCCGCCGGAACCGCCGCCTCCGGCGGCTGTGCGGCGTCCGGCCCGGCCGCCGCGCGGGCCTCCGGCACGACGGGCTCCGCCTCCCGCGCGTCCTCGCCGCGTGCCCGCCGCGCGATCACCCCGTCGTCCCACGCCGTGCCCGCACCGTCCCCGCCCGCCGCCCGCCGCTCCTCGGACTCCGTCACCCCGTCACCGTCTCCCGCTCGCACACGATCACCTTGTCCTGGTGTTCCCCGAGCCCCCGGTGGCCCCTGCGGCCCTCGTGGCCCTCGGGGCCGTCCTTCTCCTGCTGCGACTTCTCCCTCTGCAACAGGGACAGCGCGGCGATCAGCCCGGCCTGCTGGTCCGGTGGCACGGTCAGCCCGTCCAGGGGGGCCAGCCGCCGCTCCCGTTCACCGGACAGCGCGCGCTCCAGGTACGTGGTCAGCAGCCGGCCGCCCCGGTCGCACAGCCGCAGCGCGGTCTGCGCCCCCAGGAGGTCGGCGAGGTTCTCGCCCGCCGCACGGGCTCGGCGGCCGCCGAGCAGCGCGGTGGCCAGCAGCGCCGCCGACTCCTCCGCCGCCACCGAGCCGGCCCGTTCACCGGCCTGGCCACCGCGCGCCTCGCGGGTCTCCTCCTCGGCGAGTTCCTCCAGGCAGCGCCGCCAGCGCCGGATGACCACCCCGAGCCGCCCGTCCGCCCCGGTGGCGCCGGCCGCCGCCAGCCGTACCTCCGCCGCCGCGGGGTCGCGCCGCCAGGCGTCCGCGGCCCGCTCGTCGGCCTCCGCGACGGCGCACGCCAGCAGCGCCGTCAGCCCGTGGGTCAGCGCGTCCAGCAGCTCGTCCGCCCGGCCGCCGCGCGGGTGCTCGTGCCAGTGGGCGCGCGCGTCCCCGGCCAGCACCTCGCCGGCCGCGATCTCCCGCCGCACCCGTTCCGCGGCCGCCTCGTACGCCTCCTCGACGCGGCCGGCCAGCCGCAGCGCCGCGGCGTGCTGCGCGGCGGCGGCCCCGGCGAGCGCGGGGAGCCGGCTGCGCAGCGAGGCGAGCGCACCGGACGCCGTGCGGTCCGCGGCGGCAGTACGGGCGACGGGGTCCTGGGCATGCCGCTCCAGCCACTCCCGCAGCCCGGCGACCGCGGTGGCGGGCAGCAGTCCGCGGCCCCCGCCGGCGGACTCGGGCAGCTCGGGAATGGTGAAGCGGGGGACGTGGCCGAGCCCGGCCCGCTGGAGCAGTTCCGCGTACCGGGCGGAGATGTCGGGGGCGATCTGGTGCGGCACCCGGTCCAGCACGGTCACCAGCGTGACGTCGTACTCCTTGGCCGTCCGCAGCAGATGCCAGGGCACCGCGTCGGCATACCGGGCGGCCGTGGTGACCAGCACCCAGACGTCGGCCGCGCAGATCAGCTCGGCGGCCAGTTCCCGGTTGCCGGCGACCAGCGAGTCGATGTCCGGGGCGTCCAGCAGCGCCAGCCCGCTGGGCAGCGCGGGGTCCGTCTCGATCCGCACGGTCGCCATCCCCGGCTCGCCCGCGCCACCCCCGCTCCCGGCGCCCTCGTAGGCACCCCGCCCGCTCCCCTCCCCTCCGTCCTGCTCCGGCACCCACACCCGGGTGAGCCCCGGCAGCACCCGCTGCCCGGCGAACCACCGGTGGTCGTCGGGATGGCACACCAGCACCGGCGTACGGGTCGTCGGCCGCAGCACCCCGGCCTCCGACACCCGCCGGCCGACCAGCGAATTGACCAGCGTGGACTTGCCCGCCCCGGTGGAGCCGCCGACGACGGCGAGGAGGGGGGCCTTAGGGGTGCGCAGACGGGGAATCACATAGTCGTCGAGCTGGGCGAGCAGCTCGGCCCGGTTGCACCGGGCGCGGGCGGCGCCCCGAAGCGGCAGTGGAAAGCGTGCGGCGTCGACGCGGTCACGCAGAACGGACAGGGCGTCGATCAGTCGGGGTCCTACGTCCAAGGTCGCCACATGTGCAGAATGCCCAATTTCGGTGGGTTTTTGAAGCGTATAACCCCTTGTGCGCGCCGCAAGAACCCGCACAGAACGGGACGAGTAACGCGCGGGACGTTCGGGACAACTGAGACGCAGGCATAACGAGTGCACAACACCCACCGCGCGAGACGGCAAAAGCCGTGCAGGATTCGTACCCGCCTGCGATTATCGGGATCGCTTCACCGAACCTCCACAACGTGCCACGGAGGTGAAGCAACCGGGACGAGGTACCCGGACCTCTATCCTGGTCCGCGGCCCGTGATCCACACCCACCACCCGGCCCCCGTAGCTCAGTGGATAGAGCAGGTGCCTTCTAAGCACTTGGCCGCAGGTTCGAGTCCTGCCGGGGGCGCAATCGAGCATTGCGCGAAACCCCGATCCCTCATCGGGGTTTCGCGCGGGCTTCGCGAGCCGGAAGTCCGGTTTGATACGGGGTACGGCTTTCCACTTGCACCTCGGGCACCAGCGCTGCAAGTAACGGCGTGACCACGGTGGGTGGCCCGCTGTCGACGGCTTCGCAGATCTCGACTCCCTGCATCGCGAGATCAGCCTCCGACGGCGCGGGCACGCGGCAGCCGCCGCATCCCCCCGTTCCACTGCCGTCGGACCGACGGGTACGGCTCCATCAGCCCCTGTGGCGACGATCCCTGGAAGCCGCACTTCGGGCCTTGGGGAAGACTGCCTGAATGCGGTCTTCCCCAAGGCCCGAATGGTGCTCCCCCTACGAGTGCTCAGCGACCGGGCATGGGGACGAGGATGCGCTCGCGGGCGAGGGAGGTGCTGGTGGTGTCGGCGTTGAGGGTGAGTTTGCCGTCGAACCAGCCCGTGACGAGATCGTTCTGGCGGCCGTCGCCGCCGAAGGTGCCGGCCGTGGTCATGGTGGCGACGCGCCACCATGACTTGGCGGGGCGGAGGCGGTGTTCGGCCTTGAAGCCCCTGGTGGCGATGTCGTCGTAGGCGGAGACTTCGCCGTCGGCCCAGCGGACGAGGAGGTCCTGGCGGGACGTGGCCGAGGTGGCGGTGAAGTCGCCGGCGACTATGTCCCTGGCGTAGGGCCAGGTGGTGTTGCGGGCGAGGAGCTGCTTCTCGGCGTGAAGGCCCTTGGTGTCGACGTCGGTGTAGAGGGTGACTTCGCCGTCGGACCAGCGCACCACGAGGTCGTCGGTGCGTGCGTTGGCGCTGAAACGACCGGCGGTGAGGGCCTGGGCGTGGGGCCAGGTGCTGTTCTTGGGGCGGATCTGGATCTCGTTGCGGAGCTTGTTGGTCTCGTTGACGTCCTCGTAGAGGGTGAGTTCGCCGTCCGACCAGCGGACGAAGAGGTCGTAGGTGTTCTTGCCGGTGAAGTTTCCGGCGGTGATGACGTCTGCGTGCTGCCAGGTGCTGTTCCTGCCGACGAGCTGGATGTCCTTGCCGAAGCCGTAGGCGCCGTTGCCCGGGTAGAGGGAGACCTCGCCGTCGGACCAGCGGACGACGAGGTCACTGGTGTTGTTGCGTACCGAGGCGGTATGGAAGCGGCCCGCGGTCATGGCCTTGGCGTGCTGCCAGGTTTCGGGGTCGCCCAGGGGGTTTGGAGCGTCCGGCGGCGCGTCGTTGACGGCCTGCTGGTAGAGGCGGAAGACGTCGTCGTCGAACTGGGAGGTGTAGGAGGTGTGGTCGTAGGCGCCGCCGGTCTTGTAGCCGCCGATGACGCCGACCAGATTGCCGCGTGTGCCGTCGAAGTTCTCCAGGAACGGGCCGCCGCTGACGCCGGCGCGGAAGCCGTCGCACTTGATTTCCATAAACCGGCTCTGGAACGCGGTGGTGTTGTTGGTACACCGCAGGGGCGTCTTCTGGCCGCCGGGGTATCCGGCGGCCGTGACGTTCTTGCGGGCGAGGTCGGCGGAGTTCACCTTGGTGAGGACGTTGCCCCGACCGGTGGCGTCTTCGAGGAGCTGCCCCTGGGCGTTGGGGCCGACGCGCAGGAACGCGAAGTCGACGTCGTCGTCGGGTGTGGTGCGCAGGTAGCGGCCGTCGATCCAGATCTTGCCGGGCTTGACGGGGAAGATTCCGTAGGGGGTCTCGCCCACCTGGCCGGCTGCCGAGGCGGCTCCGGCGCGGTAGCCGGGGACGAAGGCGATGTTCCGACCGGCGGCGTTCTTCAGGCAGTGCGCTGCCGTGACGGCCAGGCTCTTGGTGGGTGAGGCGACCGAGGCGGCGGTGCAGAACTGGTTGGGGGTCGCCTCGTCCTTGTCGTTGCGGATCAGGAAGACACCGACCGTGGCCATGCCCTCGTCGATGAGGTGGCTGGGTTCCTGGAGAGAGCGCTTCTGCCGCCCGCCGGGCGGCCTGGGCGCGCTCCGGCTCCTGTCCTGGGCACCGCCCGCGGCGTCTACGGGGACCGCGGTGCGGATGCGTTCAGGGGTCCAGTAGCGCTCTGCCTCCCGGGCCTCCCGGATCTCTTGCGGGATGGGGCGCTTGGCGGGCGTGACGGGCTTGGCGGGCGTGACGGGCTTGGTGGGCGTGGCCGGCTTGCCCGGGTCAGGTGTGGCCGACGCGGGGGTGGCGAAGGTGAGCGTGGCGCAGAAGCTCAGGACGGTGGCGCGCGCCCAGGGTGTTCGTCTCATGAAGATTTCCGTTGGCAGCAAAAAGAGGGGTGTGGGTAACGAGGAGGTGGGGTGGGCCTGGTCCGGAGATGTGCGGGAGGCGCCTGGCAGCAGGCGCCGGTCCCCGGTCCCCAAGGGCTCAGGCGAAAGAGATGGTCTGGCCGGGCGCTGGTTCACCGACGGTGAGGGGGATGTCCAATGTGGCTCCGTGTGGGGTGGTGAGGCGGAGCGTGTAGGTGCCGGGGTGTTGGTCGGTGAAGAGTTGCGGGAGGGTGATCCGGCCGTCGGAGTCGGTGGCGGGGAGGGCGAGGGTGCGTACGGGATGGCCGTGGTCGTCCTTGAAGTACGGGCCGAAGGTGGCTTCCCGGGGCTCTTCGGTGCCATCGAGCAGGGTCGCGGTGAGGCATACTCCGGGGGCGGGCTTGTGGTGTTCCGTCGCCCGGATTCGCAGCGGGTCGGCGAACTGGCTGTTGATTCCGGCCTGGAGGGGCTGCTGGTTGAGCAGTTGCAGGAGGTCGGGCGTCCGAACGGGCACTCGTCGGACGGTCGCGGTGAAGGTCGTGGTGGCCTGGCTGTGCTTCCCGGGCGTGGTGGCGGTGATGGTGACGCGTCCGGGGCGGTCGCCGGCCAGAACGGTGGGTGCGGTGGCGACGCCACGGTGATCGGTGGTGGCGGTCGCGGTGGTGCCGTGACCGGGGAAGTGCGCCGCGGCGGTGCCGACCAAGTGGTACGTCACCTCGGCGCGGGCGACGGGGTGTCCGTGGGCGTCGGTGGCACGCACCTGCGGGCGCCGCGCGAACTCCTCGCCCGCCTTCCGGTCTCCCAGGTTCTCGCCTCCGACACGTTCCAGACGGGCGACCGTGCGGTGATCCGGCGCGGGTCCGGGCTTCTCGGGGGGCTCGGGGGGCGCAATGGGTTTGGCGGCAGGCCGGGTCGGCGTAACAGGCTTGCTATGGAGGTGAGTTACCCGGCTGCCTTGTACACGGTCCTGCTCGGCGTCGGAACCGGGCCGGGGCTCCACCCGCAGGGGACGGGGCAGTGTCTTGGTGGCCGGAGAGCGCCGATCTGCGGGGTCGGGGCGATGCGGGATGGCGGGAGCGCCATCCGGTGTCGCGGTGACCTTGCCACCCGAGTACGTACGCATCCAGTCCGTCACCGCGTTCACGTACTCGCGGGAGTTGTTGTAGCTGAGGATGGCCTTGTCGAGGTCGGCCGGACGGTTCAGGTCGCGGCCTCCGGCGCAGAGGTAGTGGGCGGTGCCCAGGGCGGCGTCGTAGATGTTGTTGGGGTCGTTGGCGCCGTCGCCGTTGCCGTCGGCTCCCCAGGTTGCCCATGTGGAGGGTATGAACTGCATCGGACCGACGGCGCGATCGAACTCGGTGTCCCCGTCCCAGCGCCCACCGTCGGTGTCGCGGATGAGGGCGAACTGCTTACCGTCCAGGCGCGGTCCGCGGATCGGCTTGGCGGTGGACCCGTCGGGGCGCAGGCCGTAGCCGGAGGCGTGGACGGACTCGACCCGGCCGATACCCGCGACCAGCTGCCAGGGCAGGTGACAGGACGGCTGACCGCTGCTCAGCGTCCGCTCGGCCTTCTTGTAAGCGTCCAGGGCGGAGGCGGGTATGCCCGTTCGCTCCTCGGGTCTCGGCCCTCCGGCCGCCTCTCCGGTTGTGCCGTCCCTGCCACCGCCGGGCAGCTCGGGCAGGTCCAAGTCGGGTACGCCGCGGGGCTGGGCCTGCGGGCCGTCCGCATCGGGAGCGGCACCGCTGGCATCGGCGCTCGGCGGCCCGGCGACCGGCAGGGGACTGATCGCGGACGCGGCGGTCAGCCCGGCGGCAAGCGCGCATACGCACAGGCCCTGACGCACACGACGGGCCAGCAGCACGGAGAGGGCAGACGACAGGGCAGGCGGCATCTTCACGGTAAGCGGATCCTCGACGTCAAGGAGCTACAAGGCGGGGCAAGAGGGAAAGGGGCCAGGAAGGACGCGCAGGAGGCAACGAGGCGGAGGCCGGCGCCATACGACACCGGCCCGGAGGATCCGGTCGGCCGGCCCGCTATGCCAGGCCGACCGACCAGATCTCACAACTCCCGGTTCGATCCACGTGAATTCACTATGGAGCGACCCTGAATTCATTGTGGAGTCCGGCCGCGTCGACGGCCGGGAACATGGTGACCTTGCCGTTCTCCCAGCGGACCAAGAGGTCGTTCGGGACCTGGTTGGCCACGAAAGCACCGACGGTGAGGACCGAGGCGTGGGTCATGTAGGAGTCCTTCGGCTTGATCTTGATCTCACCGTGGAGTCCCGCCGCGTCGACACCGGGGTAGATGGTGGTCTCACCGTCGACCCAGCGCACGAACAGATCCGCGGTCTTCTTCCCGGTGAACTCACCGGCGGCGATCTGCGTGGCGTAGGGCCATGTCGTGTTCTTTTGGACCAGCGTCTTCTTCGCCTTGTCCGCCAGGCCGTTGGTGTTCAGATCGGGGTGCAGCGTGACCCGCCCGTCGTCCCAGACGACGATGAGGTCATCGCGCAGCGCATTGGCCGTGTACCGGCCGGCGGTCATCTGCTTGGCGTGCGTCCACGGGCCGTTCTTGACCGGTGCAACGAGCTTCTTCTCGCTGTGGAAGCCCTTGGTGTCCACGTGGGTGTACTGCGTCATCTCACTGTCGACCCAGCGCACCACCAGCCCGTCCGTACCATCGCCGGCGCTGGCGCCCGTCATCTCCTTGACGTACTGCCAGTTGGTCTTCGGGTCCTGGCGCAGCGGTTTGCCCAGCTGGTACTCGGCGACGAAGGGATGGGACGGATCCTTGTCCTCCCCGCCCTGGTAGAGCGTGACCTCGGAGTCGGACCAGCGGACGATCATGTCCATGTGCCGCTTGCCGCCGGCCGAGCCACCGGTGAAGTACCCCGAGGCGATATGAGTCGCCTGGCTCCAGGGCGCCTTGGGGAGGACGTCGCGATAACTGACCTTTTGCACCCAGGTGCCGAGGCTATCGACACGGGTGTCAACCGCGCCCTTACGCATCTCGGACGGATCAGTACCCAGACAACCGCCCTGCCAGGACGTGCTGTTGATACCGACCAGCTCGACCTTGCCGTCCGCCTCCCGCAGCGCAGGACCGCCAGTGTCGCCCTTGCAGACAGCACCGTCCGCGGGAGTCTTGGGGCTGATGCCGATCGAGCCGTCCTGCACCGAGTCCACGGCGAACACGACACTGCGCATGCGGTTGGGAACCCACACGGACTTGCTGCGGCCGAAGCCCCCGACCTTCACCTCCTCACCCGGCGCGGGCGCGGAGGTGGCGATGGAGACAGGCGTGATGCCGGTGACCGGCTTCGCCAGCTTCGCCATCACCAGGTCGCGGCCCTCATAGGGGACGAGCTCTACGACATCGGTCACACTGCCGGTCGATTGCGTGAGGTCGGCGCGGCCTACGGTGGCAGTGGTCTTCCACTGGGGAGCGCCCTCGGCAACCTTGAAGCCCTTGTCCGGGTCTTCAGCGAAGCAGCTGCTGGCGGTCAGCACCCACTGCTTGTCCACCAGCGCGCCAGAGCAACTGCGCTTACCGTCACCGATATCGAGCTTCGCGGCGAACCCGTACGTACTGTCCTTGGCCGCTTCCCCGGCCACGGCATTCGCCGGGGTGGCGGTCAGGACACCGGCGGCTATCGCGGTGGTAAGGATTCCGGTCATCCACGCTGCGCGCGGACGTCTGCTGAGCATTTCTCTCCCTAAGTCATCTGAGGGGTGGTCGACAAGTCCTGGTCAGGGCCTACGCGGCTCACGCCCGGCCACGCATGCGCGACCGCGCTAGAGGCTGTTGCTCCAGACCTTGCGCGGCGCGTCGACGCCGTCGCCCTTGCTGGTGAATGCCCACAGGCCGGTCTCGATGCGGCCGTCCGCTCCTCGCCCGTAGTCGTACGTGACGCTGATGTCGGTCTTGCCATCGCCGTTGAAGTCGCCTGCGGTCAGCTCGCTGGCGTCCCAGTTCCAGCTGTCGTTGCCGCTGTCCCACACCGTACGGGGGGCGTTGAAACCGCCCTTGCTCCCGTCGAACATCCACAGAGCGGTGTGGTTACGACCATCGGAGGTCTTGCCATAGCCGTACAGCACAGCCAGATCGGCCCTACCGTCGCCATTGAAGTCACCAGCGGCGAGCTTGCTGGCGTCCCAGTTCCAGCTGTCGTTGCCGCTGTCCCACACCATGCGGGGGGCGTTGAAACCGCCCTTGCTCCCGTCGAACATCCACAGAGCGGTGTGGTTACGACCATCGGAGGTCTTGCCATAGCCGTACAGCACAGCCAGATCGGCCCTACCGTCGCCATTGAAGTCGCCGGCAGCGAGCTTGCTGGTGTTCCAGTTCCAGCTGTCCTTGCCGCTCTCCCACACCTTGCGCGGCTCGTTGAAGCCGTCACCGATGCTGGTGAACGTCATGAGGGCGGATTCGTTACGGCCGTCGGAGGTCTTGCCGTAGTTGTAGAGGACGGCGAGGTCGCTCTTGCCGTCGCCGTTGAAGTCGCCGGCGACAACCTTGCTGGACTCCCAGTTCCAACTGCTCCAACTGCTGTCCGAGCCGCTCTCCCACACCTTTCGGGGTGCCTCGAAGCCGGCGTCGCCCCTGCTGGTGAAGGTCCAGAGGCCGGTCCGGTTGCGGCCGTCGCTTTCCTTGCCGTAGTTGTACAGGACACCGAGGTCGGTGTTGCCGTCGCCGTCGAAGTCACCGGCGACCAGCTTGCCGGACTCCCAGTTCCAACTGTCGGAACCGCTGTCCCAGACCGTACGCGGCTCGGCGAAGCCGTCGCCCTTGGCGGTGTACACCCACAGGGCGGTCTGGTTGCGCCCGTCCTTGGACTGACCGTAGTCGGTGAGCAGCGCGAGGTCGGTCTTGCCGTCGCCGTCGAAGTCACCGGTGGCTGTCATATAGCGCTTGGGCAGCGAACGGACCTGCTGGATCCAGTGGTTGATGTCGTCGACGCGGCTCTCGACGGCGCCCTTGCGGGCCTCGTCCTCACTGCCGAGGCAGCCCCCCTGCCAGGAGGTGCTGCTGACGGCGGCCAGCTCCTGGCGACCGTTCTGCGCGCGCAGAGCGGGCCCCCCGGTGTCGCCCTTGCACACAGCAGAGGTGTTCTTGCCGGTGACGGCGATGGTGGTGCCCTTCACGGAGTCGACGCCGAAAGTGCCGGAGTGCACACGGTCGGGAACCCACTCGTCCTTGGTGCGGCCGTACCCGGCGATACGCAGTTCTTCGCCACTGGCGGGGGTATGGGTGGCGAGGTTCGCGGGCACGACGTCGGGGACGGGTGCGGCGAGGCGGGCCATGACGAGATCGCGGTCGTTACGCGGGATGAGCTCGACGACGTCCCGCACCTGCCCTGCCTCGGTGCTGAGGTCGGCGCGGCCGATGGTCGCCTTGGACTTCATCTGGGGTGCTCCGGCCTTCACAGACTGTCCGTTGTCTGCGAAGCAGCTGGCGGCTGTGAGCACCCACTGCTCGTCGACGAGCGTGCCGGAGCAGCTCCGCTTGCCCTCGCCGATGTCGAGCTTCGCGGTGAACGAGTACTGGCCGTCCTTGGCAGCATCACCGACGACGGCGTGGGCCGGGGCGACGGTGAGCGCGGTGGCACCGACGACAGCGGAGAGGAACCCTGCGGGCAACAGGGCTCGGGAGCGCGAAGCGTGGCCGAACATGGTTCTTTTCCTTGGGGGGTGGGGGTGGTCTAAGAGTGGGGCGACCGCCGGAACGAGGGGCCGACCGAGGAAGCGGCTCGGCTCAGCCGACGAGCTGAACCTCGCCGTGGGAGCCGTTGGCGTCGATGCCCGGGTAGTAGCTGAGGGATGCGGTCGTCCATCCGACGAGGATGCCGTTCGGGCGGTTGATGGGAGCCGTGAGGGAACCCACCGTCAGCGTCCGGGAGTTACGCCACGCGGACCCGACAGGCTGGATGGTGACCCGGCTGCCGTGGTATCCGGCGGTGTCGACACCGGGGAAGACCTGGGCCTGTCCGTCGCTCCAGCGGATGAGCAGGTCGGAGGTCTTCTTGCCGGTGAACTCACCGGCACTGACCTGGACGGCGTTCTTCCAACCGTTGTCGGCCTTGGTCAGTTGGCTCTCCTTGCGGACACCGTTGATGTCCGTATCGGAGTACATCGCTGTGGAGCCGTCATCCCCCGATCAGAGGGCCTTGAAGCACTATCTATCTGCCGGCTTCGGCCTCTTTATGTGTCGAAACAATGGGAGCTTTTGAGCGATTCGATCAGCCGACGCGGAGCTCAAGCAGATCGGCCTGCTTGTAGTCGTTGTCCTTGTCAGCTGCGCCAACGGGCTTTACCTGGTGCGGGCCTTCATTGGTGACGACGGTCTGCTTCTTGCCGTTGGAGGTGAGTGTGGCCTTGACGACCTGGTTCTCGGTCCAGATACCGCTCACGTCGGGGACCTCCAGGGTGACGTACCCCTTCGCTCCGGTGACCTTGAAGCAGTGGAAGATCGTGTCGAAGTCCTTGCTGGCCTCGACCTTGATCTTCCAATTGTTCGCGGAGCATTCGGTCAGGAGAATGTGACCATCGCCCTTGAGGAGCTTGATGCCCTTTTCCTTGAGGATCTTGTCTGCACCTGGGTACTCGAAGTCCTCGATCGCGGGCGGCGGAAGCTCGCCGGCGGCCGCCTGGGCGGCACCGTTCGCGGGCCGCGGGGCGGCCTGGGCAACGGCGAGGGTGGAAACCCCCGCGATGGCCGTGGTGGCACCAAAAACGCCAGCGATCAGCGTCTTGCGCGCGCGAAGTATCACCAGAGGTTCCTTCCAGATGCGTGGCGGCCGGAACAACCTGCCGCAGGAGAGATTCGGCCCGAAGGGCAGCCGCGAACGTATCACCCAAGGAACTCGGAGAGTAAATAGAGCCCGCTGAATAACAAATCGGACACGACGTCGGGACGCTGTACAACCCTCGATGGTTCACCCTGTCCGGCACGGCAGATGAGGACGCATCTCCGGGTGTAGACAACCCCCGCCGCGATGCACACTCGATACCCCTCCTTTACCCGTGGATTGCAGAAGCTATGCTCACCGCTTCGACCATATGCAACGCATAACTAGCACGAAGGATTTGCGCAGTGAGAGCGAGAAGGAAGCGGCATCACGGCCTACGCGCCATGTGCGCGGGCGTGCTGCCGCTGGCACTCGTCGCGGGTATAGTCGGGACGAGCCCCGCTAATGCCGCAGGCGTGGAGGGGGGCGACGACGGCAGTCCTGTGCCGGTGACTGACCGTGGTCGCGTCGTACGGTTCTGGAAAGACGGCGGGGCGGGCGTCAAGGCGGCTGCGGAAGCAGCCTTGTTGGGCACTGACGCGGATGTGAAGCGTTTCCTGGAGAACGAGCAGGTACGCGCTGAGGCCCAGGACAACCGTATCGACGCGTTGCGGATGGTCTCCCTGGGAGGCGTCAATGTTCGCGGTGCAGCCACAAAGGCACTGTCCGGGTCCCCAGAGGATTTGGCGAACTTCCTGAAGGACGGCTGGGAAAAGCCGCTTGAGGCGGACCAGCGGACTCAGGCTCTCCAAATCATCGGCAGTGGCGACCGATACGTCCAGCAGGCCGGTAAGGCCGCGCTGAACGGCTCTCCAGACGACGTACGCAAGTTTCTGCACAAGACCCGGCACTCCGCCGAACAGGCGGACAATCGGGTTCAGGTTCTGCGCCTGCTGAACGAGGGCGGCCCGGCGACGAAGGAGGCAGCCAAGGTCGCTCTGGGCGGATCCGCCGCGGACATCAAGGAATTCCTGGATGTCGGCCAGGACGTTGCGCAGAGCCGGGATCAGGAGCGCACCACCGTTGAGCAGCTGGCGCAGCAGGCCAAGGAGGCCGGCGACCGGGCGAAGCGCGAGACCGAGGCGGCCAAGGAGGCGTCGGACCGTGCGGTGACGGCTTCGAAGCTGGCCAAGGAGGCCGCGGAGGAGGCCAAGCGGGAGACGGAAGCGACGCGTAAGGACTCGCTGAAGGCGGCCGCCGCCGCCAACCGTGCCGCCCAGGCGGCCAAGGGCGCGGCACGTGCGGCGCAGCAGGCGATCAGCGCGGCCCGCTCTGCCAATGCCTCGGCTCGGGTCGCCGCCAACGCCGCCTCCCGGGCGGCTGCTGCGGCGGCTGGTGCGGCGAATGCGGCTGCCCGGGCGCAGAATGCCGCTGCCGCTGCAGCGTCTGATGCTTCCCAGGCATCGGCTGCGCGGCAGGCGGCCCAGCGGGCCCGCGACGCAGCGAAGGGCGCGGAGAAGGCTGCCGAGGCTGCCGATCACGCGCGCACTGCGGCAACGGAGGCAGGTCGGGCGGCCGACGCGGCGGCCGGTGCCGGCGCGAACGCGGACGCAGCGGCCACGGCTGCGAGCGAGGCGAGCGGCTTCGCTGACGCAGCCGGTGCGGACTCGGCTGAGGCCCGGGCCGCTGCCAATCAGGCCAAGCGACATGCCGCCGAGGCCAACCGGGCAGCCCGGGTCTCCTCGGGGCTTGCGCGTCAGGCCGCGAACGAGGCGTCCGCGGCCCGCGATGCGGCCAACTCGGCTGCGCGGCATGCCAACAAGGCGGCCGACGCGGCCGAAGATGCGGCCAAGCATGCGGGTGAGTCGAACAAGCAGGCCGACAAGGCCGCAGCTCACGCCAAGGCCGCCAACGAAGCGGCAATTGAGGCAACCAACGCCGTAAACCAGGCGCGCAAGACACACGAACTGGCACGCAAGAGCGAGGAGGAGGATCTCAAGACCCGCACTGCCGAAGCGATCGAGCAGGCCAAGGACCTCAAGGCCGAGGACGACCAGCGCAAAGCCGACCAGGCCGGCGCGGTCAAGGAGGCCAAGGAGCTCGACGCGGAAGCGTCCCGCCTGGCCGCCGAGGCAGCCAAGTCCGATGCTGATGTGAAGCAGGTGGCGGCTCAGGGGCGCAAGGTCGCGCTGTTGGCGATGCGGACCGGTGCTCCGTGGGGCGAGGCCGCTGCTGAGGCCGCGCTGGCGGGTTCGGACGAGGTGATTCGGGACTACGTCAGGTCAGGCTGGAAGCGGGCGGCTCAGCAGGACGAGCGTGAGCGTGTCGAGCGCCTGGCGGATGAGGGTCTGAACGCCGGTGTCCGGCAGGCAGCCGAGAAAGCGCTCAAGGGTGACGCCAAGACGATCCGCGAGTTCCTGACCAACGGTCAGCACAAGGCCGCGAACGGTGAGTACCGGATCAAGGCACTGCGTTTGCACAGCTCGGGTGGAAAGCAGGTTCAGGAGGCCGCCAAGGCGGCTCTGGACGACGGTTCTCCCGAGAGACTGCTGGAATTCCTCAACGAGGGCCAGTACAAGGCCCGGGCGGCTGATGAACGGATTGCCGCGCTACGGCTGGTAAGCAGTGGTGGTCCGGAGGTCAAGGCCGCGGCACAGATTGCGCTGGAGGGTCCGCCGCACCTGCTGCACGACTTCCTCCATACCGGACAGTACATGGCGGCCCGCAAGGACAATCTCGCCGCCACCCACGCCGCACAGATCGAGCGCCTGATCGCTCAGGCCGCCGGGGTCGCGGCGACCGCACAGGAGAACGCGCACAAGGCTTACGAGCACTACGAGCGCGCTCGTAACGCCGCCGACAAGGCGAACGAGTACAAGCGCCAGGCCAAGGAGTCGGCCGACCGCGCCGAGCAGTACGCTGCCGACGCCCGTAAGTCCGCCGAGCGGGCCGAGGCGTCCGCCAAGCAGGCTGCCGAGTCTGCGCGCAAGGCCCGTGCCGCTGCGGCCGACGCCGACCGTGCCGCCCTTGACGCGGAGGTCTCCGCTACCAGGGCCGAGCACTCCGCTGCCGCAGCCCGCAACTCCGCCGACGAGGCATGGGCGGCTGCCAACGCGGCCCGCGCCTCGGCCGAAGCAGCGGGCAAGGATGCCGCCGCGGCGGACAAGGCGGCCGGTGAGGCCATGGCCGTCGCCATCGAGAAGCGGATGAAGGAGGCCGAGGAAGAGCGCAAGAGGCTCGGAGACGAGGAGGAGCGGAAGGAGCAGGACGAACTGGACCAGCTCGATCGCCTGCGCGAGGAGTTCCTCGCGCAAGAGGGCAAGATCGACTGGGGGCAGTTCGCCAAGGACGGCGGTCACCTGCTCCTCGACGGCCTCGGCAGCACCAACATCCCGGTCGTCAGCAACGCGGCCAATGGGGCCAACTGCGGCTGGTACGGCGCGGAGAAGCAGTACGTCGACGCCGCGATGTCCTGCGCGGGAATCGCGCCTGGGGCCGGTGTCGTCAACGCGGGCAAGACCGCAAAGGGCGGCAAGAAGATCCTGGGCTTCTTCAAGAAGCTCTTCAGCAGTGGCCGCAAGTGGGCCCCGCCGTGCCCGGTGAACAGCTTCACCCCCGAAACGCCGGTGGTGATGGCGGATCGGACCACCAAGCAGATCAAGGACATCAAGGTCGGCGACAGGGTCCTGTCCACCGACCCCACAACGGGGAGGACCGAAGCGCGGCCCGTTGACGACGTCATCGTCGGCAACGGCACCAAGCGCCTGGTCGAGCTGACTGTGAACACCGGCGGCGGCAAGATCACTGCGACCGAGGGCCACCCCTTCTGGCTGGCGGACCAGCAGAGCTGGGTCGCCGCTGGTGAGCTCAAGCCGGGCTCGATGCTCCGCACCTCGTCCGGCACCTGGGTAAAGGTCACGGCGACCAGGGCGTGGACCGCACCTCAGAAGGTCTACAACCTCACCGTCAACGGCATCCACACCTTCTACACGATGGCCGGGGATTCTGCGGTTCTGGTCCACAACTCCGGCTGCAAGTGGGCGTCCGAGTTCAACGACCTGCCTCGGAGCAAGAAGCAGAAGCACGTCAGGGAGATAGAAACCCCTGAAGAGATGCGCGCCGCCTTTGATCGGTGGGCCAAGGACGGCGAACGGATTCCGGACATCGGAGGCCGTGAGAGCTACCTGCTCGAGGACAAGACCATCATCTCGTGGCGGCCGAAGTCGACGTCTGGCGGAGAGACGATCGACATCGTCGCGTACGGGAACAACAAGGGGAAGAAGAACCCCAAAGTGCACCTTCCCAAGAAGTAGCGAGGTCTGACCGCACTTCGGTAAGCCCCCTTGGATGCCCCGCCGGAAATCCTCCGGCGGGGCGTCTGCATACTGTCGGGCCTCTTCTGGGCCTGACCCGAGCATTGCGCGGAGAATCATCCGGGATGATAGAGAGCATGGATAATACGGAAATGACGGATGAGTTCGCGGCTGAACCGGACCCCACGCAGGAACTGGCCTGGCTGCACGAGCGGCTGACGCCGTCCACCGACGTACGGCAGCATGTCGTCACCGAAGTTGTTCCTGAGGGCTTCCCGGCGTACGTACGTGTCTTCCACTCTTGGTGGCTGGAGGAAGTACCTGGACTGCGCAGGACGTGGCAGGAGATGGCGGAGGCCGCCGGTGCCCGATATCACGGCGAACTGACTGATGGCCCGCTGGGGCAGGAGGTGCTGAATCCGCCCATCGGGGAGCAGTGGGAGACCACTGGGGCTGAAGCTGATGCGGATACCCGCCAGGGGCTTGTGGAGATTCTGTCGGATGCCACGGCACCGGGCCAAGCGGTTTTCTTCAGCTATGAGCTTGCCAGAAGCCTCCAGGACGAAGAGCCCATTGTTTGGAAGTCCTCGCTCACCGGCCTGGAGGCGGTAAGAGCACACACCGGCGAAGACTACGGCGGGCCGGAGCACTGGTGGCCCGAGGACCGCACTTGGGTCGTCGCCTGCGACTGGGATCTAACCTCCACGTATGTGGCGTGCTCAGAAGAGCTCGCCGAACGCCTCGTCCGCAGCGACCGCGTCGAAGCGCTCAGAGTCGCCCCGACCGCACGTATCGACGGTACGTGACCGGATCAGATACCGATGGTGGTCTTGCCCATCTTGCGGGTCGGGCCAGAACCAGGCCGGTGCTGTGCTCGACGGCGGCAAGCAGATGAATCTTTCTACCATTCGTCCTGGCGGCCGCGCAGGCTCGTCCCGTCACGGCCAAGCCGCCCAGGCCCGCGGTGCCTCGTGACGCACCGCGGGCCTTCCGCATGCCGCCAACCCCTTGCCAGGGCCGTGCCCCGTCGGTCTTCTCAGGCAGGCGCACCAGCGCCCGGCCGCTCCCGCTCGGCGTAGAGCACAGAGGCCGCCTGCGGCAGTCCCGCCAGCGCGGGAATGCCCTCGGCCGCCGTACCGGCCGCACCACCCCCAGCGGTCACACCAGCACCTGGACCTACGACCAGGCCGACCGCCATACCTCCCTGACCACCCCCGACCCGCTGGGTCTCAGTCCCGCGCCGAACCCCAACGCCGACGTCCACAACCCGCACACCTGGTGCGACCCCCTCGGCCTCATGCCGGACGACAGCACCGATCTCAGGAAGGAGCTGATGGCCCTTCGGCAAGCAAGGCACCAAAGACGTCACCAGCCCTCTCAAGGAAGGCGAGCAAGCCCCTGGCGCGTACTCTGTTGGACGAGACCGCAAAACCGGTAAGACCTACCACGGCGAAAGCGGCCCGGAGACCGGCCACGAAAAAACCGTGACCGACGCGATGCCCGCCGAATCGCAGCATCCGACCGGCCGGAGTGTGCGGCGAACCGCGGATGTTCACCACAGCGATCCAGGACGGCGCGGATCCCAAGAACATCGACCTGGTGACCGTCAACCCCAAGGGCAAGTGGTTCAAGATGTGCGCCAACTGCCAGACGTGGGTGCCTGGATTCGGAGGAGAGGCGCTCACGGGATGAGCGGGGAGACCGAACGTCGGGAACTCGAAGAGCTGCGGAACTCTCTGGCCGGCAGGGCGCGTTTTTGAGATCCACCCGCTGGATGTGCGGAGGCGCGTCGACGGTACGAAGAGGAAGGCTTCGAATTCACCGCTGGTGTCCGGGAATTCCTGGAAACCTATGGCGAGTTCACCGTGACCTGGTCCTATCGCTTCGGTGAGAGGTTCTTCACCACCTCGGTGGAGGAGCCTATGGACTCGGCACATTCACTACCCAGGAGTGTGAGCGTCTTTCGGCAAGCGCATCGGCCGTCCCGTCCTGCTCGTCGGAACGGCCACCGATACGCAGGAGGCCGTTGTGCTGGCCGACAACAGCGACGTCTACCGCGCCTGTGACGCCGGATTCCAGCGGGTCGCCAACGGCTTCGACAACGCGGTCCGGGCGCTGGTCGCAGACGACTGGGACAAGACGTTCCTCTGAGACTGGAGCCGTCCCCAGCGGATCTCGTAATGGCCGTTGGGGACGGACGCCGCGTGACTGTGCCACTGGTTCGCCAGACGGTCCCGGCGAACCGAGGCAAGCAGGGTCTGCAACACTCAGGGCAGATCACCGGGGCGCGGCACGACCAGCCCGTGTTTGTGGCTTCCGCCAGGGACTCGAAACCTCATGAGCCAACGCAGCACACGAGCGCCCACGCCCCCAAGGAGGAGCACGGGCGCCGGCGGTCACCCGCTGCGCCGTGCCGGTCGGCCCGTTTCTCCCCGGTACCCGTCCCGGCAGACCTTCGCGTACGCCGGGAGCAGGCTCAGTGACGCGGCCTCGACGAGTACTTCGGTTTTCGTATTGTGGCTGGTTGGGGGCGCCAGGCCAGACCCTCCCCCTGGGAGGGTCTTTTTGCTGGTCGGAGGCCGTTTCGTGGCCTCGGTGAGAACCGGTTCCGGGGCACCGCCCACGGTGCCGTCCGCGACATGTACGGCGTCGTCCGGGAGGCCGACTGCCGGCTCCCTCAGAGCAAGGGGGAGGGAAGGAGGAGGGAAGGGGGAGGGAACCGTTGAGCCTGTTGGGCCCGTTGATCCTGTTGGGCTCGGTGGGTCCGGCTGACGGCCGTCCGGACACCGCGGGGTCGGGTTCACGAGGCGAGTTCGCGCTCCAACGGGGTGCGGTAGGCGGGGGTGAAGCGGCGCTCACCGAGGAAGGCCGTCATCCGTTCCGCCTCGGCCGCGATGGCCGTACGGGCCTCCCGACCGAGGTCGTCGAGCAGCCGCCAGGCCAGGGTTCCGTCCTTCCGCTGCGCCCAGCCGCCGACGATCCGGCCGTCCCACCACACGGTCGGCCCGATGTTGCCCATCCGGTCGAAAAGCGCGGGAACGTGGTCGGGGCCGAGGTAGAAGCCGTGATCCCGCCAGCCCATGGGGCTCGGGTCCAACGCGGGCAGCAGTGCGGCAGCGGGACCGGGAGCGGGAGCGGGAGCGTCACCCGCTGAGGGACAACCGCCTTGCGTGCTCCCGCCGTCTCCGCCTGACTCGGAGTCCGACTCTGCGGCAGGTGCGGCATCAAGCGGGGATCGACGTGCTGTCTGCCGCTTGGCGATCGCCGTGGGAGGCCGGTCGCCGGATCCGGCCGGGCGGCGCCTCGCCGACCCGCGCGCGGCGGCCTTCGCCGGCTGCCCGTCGGTCCGCCGTGCGCCGCCGGTACCGGTCGGCGGCCTCCTGGGCCGCCGCCGCAAGGGTCACCACGGCCAGGAGGAGGTAGAAGACGAAGAGCTTGTGCAGGTCGTCGAGGAAGTACCAGATCGACGCGGTGGCGCTGAACCAGAAGACGATCACGGCGTAGGGACTGGCGTCGCGCTTGCGGGCGGCACCGGCGAGGCAGAGGGCCGCGGTCACCGCGAGCAGCACCGCGACGCCCACATACGTGCGGTCCCAGCCGTCTTCGGCGCGCCGCAGTTCGGAGTAGACCGCGATGGTCTCCGCCACCGGGCCCCAGGCCACAACGCTGGACAGCCGGGGCGAGAACGGCAGGGCGAGCAGGCCCGACAACCCTGCCGCGAGGGCGACTTCGCCGAAGTGGTCGGTGCCGACCAGGTCGCCACCGGCGCACAGCAATGACAGAAGGCTTCCGATCAGTGCCAACGCGCCCGCGGTGGAGGGACGGAGCGCGGCGCGGAGCCGGCGGAGGGCGGTGGTGCTGCGCGAGTGCGCCGCGGCCGGGGTCGGGGTCGGAGTCGGCAGCGTGTCCGCCCGCATCGTCGGAGCCGATGCGGCGCCGAGCGCGTCGGCCAGCGCCGTACGCATCGCCGCCGCATCCTCGAAGCGCTCCGCCGGGTTCTTGCGCAGCGCCCGCGCGACCACCGCCGCCACCGCGGGGGGTATCTGCGGGCTGAGCCGGGTGAGGGGCACCGGCTCGGTGAACAGATGGTGGTGCATCACGGCGAACGGCGAATCCGCCTGGAACGGCGGGGCCCCGGTGAGGAGTTCGTACAGCAGGCAGCCCATGGCGTACAGGTCCGCCCGGTGGTCGATCTCCACCCCGCTGATCTGCTCCGGGGAGAGGTAGGCGGGCGTGCCGGGGGCCACCCCGCTGCCCGTGAGACGGGTGGCGGCTTCGGCGAGGGCCTTGGCGATGCCGAAGTCCAGCACCTTTATCGTCGTGGGGCCGGTGAGCATGATGTTCGACGGTTTGATGTCCCGGTGCACGATGCCGTGTTGGTGGCTGTGGTCCAGGGCGTCGAGCACTTCGCACGCCACGGTGATCGCCTGTGCGACCGACAGCGGGTCGGTGCGCAGCACCTCGGCGAGCGTGCGGCCCGCCACGTACTCCATCACCAGGAACGGCCGCGGGCCTTCCCCTTCCTCGTCCGGTTCCTCGCCGACATCGTGGATGGTGGCGACCGCCGGATGGTTCAGGGCGGCCACCGCGTGCGCCTCGCGCTGGAACCGGGCGCGCGATTCGGGATGGTGGGCCAGTTCCGGGGACATCAGCTTGACGGCGACGGTGCGTCGCAGCCGGTGGTCCATCGCCCGGTGGACCGTGCCCATACCACCGCGGCCGAGCCGCTCGACGAGCTCATAGCGGCTTCCGAGCATGGTGTCCCGCCCCACCGACTCCTCCTTGTCGCCCTGTGGCCGAAGCTTACGATCACCGTGAACGGTACCTGCCAACCGCATCGCCTACGGGCCCTCCCCCGCCTGGCGAGGGAGGGGCGTGCGGTGGAGCGTCCGGTCAGCAGGTCGCCCCCGGCCGTACGGGCTTGAGGTCGACGAGGTAGCCGTCCACCGCGTCGGTGACGCACCTGTTGCTGCGCCCGTAGGCGGTGTGGCCCATGCCCTCGTAGGTGAGCAGCATGCCGCCCGGGAGCTGTGCGGCGAGGCTCCGCGCGTTGTCGTACGGGGTCGCGGCGTCGCCGGTGGTGCCCACGACCAGGACGGGCGGGAGGCCGTCGGCCTTGACCCGGTGGGGCGTGAGCGGGCCGGACGGCCAGTTCCGGCAGGTGAGTTCGGAGAGCACGTTGGAGGCGCCGTACACACCCGACTCACGGTGGGCGCGGTCGAGGACGTCCCAGTACGCCTGGGGGTCCCTGGGGTGCGGTGTGTCGACGCAGTTGACGGCGGTCAGGATGTCGGTGCTGTTGTCACGTGGGGAAGTGGCCGCTGCGCCGTGGTCGGCCGGGGCGTCGGAGGCGGCTGCGTCACCCGGCGCGTCCGTGGCACCCGAGGTGTCCGAGCCGTCGTCCTGGAGGCTCGCGCCGTGGTTCGCGATCGCGGCCAGTTTGGTGCCGTCGCCCTCGCGGGCCGCGCTCAGGGCCTCGGAGAGGTCCTGCCACTGCGCTTCCGGCGTGTACATCGACGCGGTGATGGCGGACTGCAGTGTGGTCTGGTCGACCCGTTCGGTGCCGTCCTTGACGGGCAGGGGGGTGCGGGCTGTTGTCGCGAACAGGTCGGCTATGAGCGTGCGGACCCCGTCCGGGGTGTCCGCGGGGCAGGAATCCCCCACCACCTGGGCGCACTTGTCGGCGTAGTCGTCGACCGCCTTGCGGAAGGCCCTGCCGCTGCTCAGGGCCTGCTGGGCCCAGCCCTGCGAGGGGTCGACGGCGCCGTCGAGCACCAGCGCGCGCACGCGGTGGGGGAACTGCTCGGCGTAGACGGTCCCCAGATAGGTGCCGTAGGACCAGCCGAGGTAGGTGAGTTGGTCGTCGCCGAGCGCGGCGCGCAGCACGTCCATGTCGCGGGCCGCGTCCAGGGTGCCTATGTGCGGCAGGATCTCGTCGCTGCGCGCCCTGCACTGCGCCGCGGTGCGGTCGGCGTCCGCGAGCGCGGCCCGGCGCTCGGCGTCGGTGCGCGGATACAGCGGTTGCGGTGCGTCGGTGCCGGACTCGCTCTGCCCGGCCTGGTCTGTCGTGTGAGCCTGATCCTCCGCGTCGTCCGGGGCGGTGCAGTCCAGGGCGGGTTTGCTGCCGGCGACTCCGCGCGGGTCGAATCCGACGATGTCGAAGCGTGCCCTGGCGGCTGCGCCGAAGGAGGCCACACCGTCCGACTTCAGTGTGGCCACTCCGGAGGCGCCCGGGCCGCCCGGGTCGAAGACCAGCGATCCGATCCGTCGGCCCGGGTCCGTGGCGGCGGACTTGATCACGGGGAGGATGAAGGTCCTCCCGTTGTGGGGGTGCGCGTAGTCCATGGGGACGGTCAGCGTGGCGCACTGCAGCTTCCCGCAGTGGCTCCAGGTGAGTTTCTGCTGGTAGAAGGCGCGCAACGCCGGCTGGTCGGCAGGCTCTGCGGTGGCGTGTGACGCCCGCACACCCGACCCGCCCGAGGAGCAGCCGACGAGCTGGACGGCGCCCAGCGCGGTGAGGGCCAGGACGAGGGCACCGCGCCGCCGGGGTGTACGGCGTGCCCGTGCACCCGGGGTGTCGGGGGTGCGGCCGACGGACCGCACGGCCGACGCGATCGTGGGGCGGTCCGCAGGCGCGGCCCGGCCCTCCCGCCTGCCCGGGTTCCTGCTGCTCCAGGGAAATCGCTGCACTTTTCCGTTCCGTCCCTCGTCGGCCACCTGATACGTCGCTGCAGCATCGCCAAGGCACCATGAGGATTTGATGAGGGAGCGGTTACCCTTGGCCGCCGTGCGCGTACTGGTGATCGAGGACAACGACGACCTGCGGTTCACCGTGGCCGCGGCCCTGCGCGGCGACGGTCTTGCCGTCGACGAGGCGGCGGACCTGCCCGCCGCGGACGAGGCGCTGTTCGTCACCGCGTACGACTGCGCCGTCTTCGACCGGATGCTCCCTTCCGGCGACGCCCTCGACTACGTGCAGAACCTGCGCCGGACCGGTCGCACCGTGCCGGTGCTGTTCCTCACGGCCCGCGACCGCGTCACGGACCGGGTCGAGGGATTCGCCGCGGGGGGCGACGACTACCTGGTAAAGCCGTTCGCCGCACCCGAGTTGGTGGCCCGGGTACGCAGCCTGTGCCGCCGGGCCGGGAGCGCCAGACCGCCCCTGCACCGCGTCGCGGACCTGGAGATCGACACCGCCCGTCGACAGGTGCGCCGGGGCGGCGTGCTGCTCTGGCTGACCGGCAAGGAGTTCGCGCTGCTGGAAGTGCTGGCGACCCGTACGGACCAGGCGGTGCCCCGCGCCGAACTGATCGAGAAATGCTGGGACGAGATGGCCGAACCCAGCTCCAACGTCGTCGACGTCGTCGTCTCCCAGCTGCGCCGCAAGCTCGGCGACCCACCGCTGATCCACACCGTCCGCGGTGTCGGCTACCGACTGGCCCGTGGTGAGGCCGGGCGATGAAAGCCGTTCCGTTCCGGGCCCGGCCGGCTTCCCGCCGGGCCGCGACCACGCCCGCGGCGCGGCGGGCCCGCAGACTGCGGTGGCGGCTGACCGCGCTGTTCGCCCTCACCAGCGCGGTCGGCCTGATCGGCCTGGCGGCCTTCGCCCTCCACAGCGACGACGTCGCCACCCGCCACCAGACCGACAACAACCTGAAGTTGCAGGCCGCCGAAGCCATGACCGGGCTCGACTACGACGAAGGCGGCCACCTCGACATCCGCGGCATGCTCGACTTCACGGAGACCGACTGCCCGCCACTGACCGTGTTCTCGGCGCACGCCGGCGACCTCAAGGTCGTCCACACACCGCACCGGCCCTGCGTCCGGGCCCGGATGACCGATGTCCGCGCCATAGCCGCCCTCGCGGTACGGCGAGGCGACACGGCCGTGACGAACGCACACGCCGAGAACGGCCACCCGCTCCGGCTCGTGGCCGTGCCCTTCACCGGGCCCGACGGGGACACCACAGGCGGCGCGATCGTCACGGCCGCCGACACCGCCGACGACCAGAAGTCCCACCGCGAGCTGACGCTCCTGCTCGCCGCCGGCTGCGCGGTGCTGCTCTCCCTGTCCGCCGTCGCGGGCCACCTGATCTCCGGCCGGGCCATCCGCCCCGCCCTGAACGCACTGCAGCAGCAGGAAGCCTTCCTCGCCGACGCCGCCCACGACCTGCGCACCCCCGCCACGTCGCTGCGCCTCCTCGCCGAAACCGCCATGCGCGACGACACCTCACGCACCGCCGCGCTGGAACGCACCGTGCGCCTGGCCACCCGCATGGGCGACCTCATCGACGGCCTGCTCACCCGCGCCCGCCTCACCGCCGGCGTCGCCACCCTCGCCCGCGAACCACTGCGCCTCGACCAGCTCGTCGAAGCCGTCGTCGACGAGACCCCCACCGACGGACACCGGATCACCGTCGACACCGAACCGGTCGTCGTCGACGCCGACCCGGACCTGCTGCGCCGGGCCGTCACCAACCTGTTCGCCAACGCGCTCACGCACGGGCACGCGGCGGGCCGGCCCGCCGCGATCGCACTCGGCGTCTCGTCCGCCGGCGTCCTCACCATCGACGACGCGGGCCCCGGAATACCGCCCGACCTGGCCGATTCGCTCTTCGACCGCTTCCACAGCGGCTCCGGCTCCACCGGCCTCGGCCTGTCCATCGCCGCCTGGGTCGCCCAGGCCCACGGCGGCACGCTCACCGCGACCGGCAGCCCCCTCGGCGGCGCCCGCTTCACCCTCCGGCTGCCCACGCACAGCGGGTAGCGCCCCGCGCCCGATGTTCATCGCCCGTCATCGGCACGACCTCGGCGGCGCTCGCACCGGCCGGACGGAGCACGGGGCATGTCGACCGTGACGAGACCCTCGTCTTCAGCCGGTGGCGTTCAGGGGCGGGCAGGTGCGGTGCCGTGCCCGGGCGGCACCGGCTGCGACGGTGCCGATCATGGCGACCAGCGCGACCGGGAAGGCGAAGAGGAGCTGGTAATACCCCACCGCGGATCCCCGAGGATGCCGATCGCCCAGCCCACCAGGGCCGCCGCGACGAGGATGACGGGGAGGGCCTCGGCCAGGGCCCGCAGGGTCGCGTCGTGTGCGGGGTCGAGCGGGCGCCGCGGGCTCTCGTCCACGGCGCGCCGGACGAAGAAGAACGCGATGATCAGGCAGGCGACCCAGCCCACCCACATCACGACCCAGCCCACCCACATCAGCGGAACGCCGGGATCGGGGGACCCGCGCACCTCCCGCAGCACGTTCCCGTCGAGCGTGGTCACCGCTGATTCGCCGCTCGGGTCGAGGAAGTCGGACCAGGACACCCACAGAAAGATCGAGCCGTCCGCGACGTCGAGGCCGGCCTTGGCGGAGCCGGACGGTCCTCTCCGCCACGGCTTGACGGCAGTCGGATGCCGGGAACGGTGAGCGCCGCCTGGGCGGCCCTCCACTACCGTCCGTGTGCCGGTGAGTGCGCTGCGGGAAGCCCGGAGGCGGGCGGCCGGGTCAGACGGCCTGGTCGCGGTGTCGTCACAGGTCTGCGCGGATGGACCGTCCCGATCCGGACGTTGCCGGGTGAGTTGTCACACGTCGACGCCTCAACAACCGCTGTACGCCCCGAGGATGTGCGGAGTATCGTCGGATATGTCCGGATGCGCGACCCGCATCCCCGGCGGGACGCGCATAGACCCGCACCAGAGTTGGATTGGGTCGACACCATGACACGCAGATCAGTTACGGATTCCCCGGGGAGGACTCGTCTCCGCCGCGTCACGATCGCGTTGGTGGCCGCGGCCGCAGCGGCGGGCATCTCCTCGGCAGGCGCATGGCCCGGTGGCGAACACGGCGGATTCGGCCGGTACTCCGCAGAGCAGGGGAACTTCAGAGGGGCAGCGACGGTCGCGATGGCGCCCGCGGCTCCCGGCGCGCGGACGGCGGCCAACCAGGTGGCGATCGCCGGCTTCGCGTTCTCGCCGTCGACCTTGACCGTCAGCAAGGGCACCACGGTGACCTGGACCAACGAGGATCGGGCTCCGCACACGGTGACCGGCTCGGGCGGGCTGAATTCGCCGACGCTCTGGGGTGGCGATTCCTACACCTTCACGTTCAAGACCGCCGGCACGTTCAGCTACGGCTGCGACATCCACCCGTTCATGCACGGCACGGTCGTAGTGAAGTGAAGTGAAGTGGTGCGGAGCGACGCGAACTGAGCTGAAGTGAGGTGAGACGTGGTGGCCGGCCCGCTGCGAACAGGGTGTGTTGGCTGCTGGTGACGACGCCGCCACGGGATGAAGATGTGGTTGCTACGGCTGCTCACGGCGGCTGGACTGGCCGTCGACGCCTACGTGCATGTCGCGCTGGCGGAGGCATACGACCCGGTAGGTGCCAGTATCACTGAGGGGACGCTGTTCCGCGCCCAGGCGGCCGCGGCGGCGCTGGCGGCCGTCCTGGTGCTGGCGAGCGGGAGAAACCGCTGGGTATGGGCGTTCGCCTTCCTGGTCGCGGCGTCGGCGGTCGGCGCGGTGCTCCTGTACCGGTATGTGGACGTGGGCTCTCTGGGGCCGCTGCCCAATATGCATGAGCCTGTCTGGTATCCGAAGAAGACGGTTTCGGCCGTGGCGGAGGCAGTGGCGGCGCTGTGCGCGGCGGTCGGCTTCGTCAGGGTCAGCCGTAACCGCACGCCCGGCCGTCGGGCGTGAGGGAACGGGAGGAAAGGTGACGGGATTCGCGGGTTCGCGTCCCGTCGATCCGTAGTCGGGGTACGGGAATTCGGGATCCGGCCATCGCGGCACGGGATCTGGCCAGTGTCGGATCCCGTGGACTACGGCTGAGGGCCACGGGTAGCTTGGCGGGACGTCGTTCGACTGGATCACCGGCACAGGGAGACCCATTGGAACGAAAGGCGAGTTACCGTGAATTGAGGCAGGGAATCGGGGGGTTGGCCCTGCGCCGTGCGGGACGGCCCGGCACGGCGGCGCCCTCGCCGGCCGCGGATACCGCGTCACCGCTTCTCCCGGGGCAGCCGCCTTTCGTGTCCGGCCCCGGCCGTCCGGCTTTCGCACGGAATCACGTCCACCTGCCCGGGCGATATCCCACCGCATTCGCGGACGCGGACTCGCCGTGAAATCCCGCACGGAGCGGATGTTCAACAGACGGCTCCCGCCGGTGGGTTGGGAAAAGTGGGTGGCGGAGACGGCGCGGGCCGCCTGGTACGGAATTCCGTCAGCCGGAATTCCGTCAGCCGTCGTCCGGGAACGCGCAAAACCGTCATAGGCACGCTCTGTCTTCCTCGTTACGACCGGAGGCGTACGTGATAGTTCTCGGTTTGGTGGGCCGCCCCGACGTGCCGCAGTGCCACGATGCCGCGGCATGTCTCGTCATCGACGGCAAGGTGGTCGGGGCGCTGGAGCAGGAGAGGATCAGCCGCCGCCGGCATGCGGAGGGCGAGGGTCCGGAGGGCGCGGTCAGGGCCCTGCTCGATGCCCACGGCGTCCACCCCTCGGAGGTCCAGGCCATCGGCTACGCATGGGCCGACGCACCGGAGGGGGCGCTGACGCCGGAGACCGACATCCCCTGCGGGGTGCACGTCAGCGACCGGCTGACGGACACCATCCTGCCCGGTCTGGCCGGTGAACTCGGCACGCGGGACATCGTCTTCTTCGACCACCACCTCTGCCACGCGGCGCAGGCGTACTACCTCAACCCGTACCGGACGGCCGACGTCCTGGTGGCCGACGGGTGGGGCGGAGACGGCTCGACCTCGCTGTTCCATGTGCACGACGGCCGGTTCCGGCTGCTGGAGCGGTACGACCGGTGCTGGTCGCTCGGCGTGTTCTACGGGGCCGCGTCGGCGTACGCCAACCTCGGCTGGTGGGGCGCGGGCAAGCTGATGGGGCTCAGCTCCTACGGGCGCACCAGCGACCTGCAGTTCATGACGTTCGACCCCTCGGACGCCTCGTTCCGCCTCGACCGCCGGCTGAAGGGCGCACTGGCGACGGCCCGCGACTGGGAACGCCTCGGAGACCAGTGGCTGGAGACCTTCGAGGCGGACTGCTTCCCGCACACGGACTCCTCGGCGAACGCCTTCGACTACGCGCCGTTCGCCGCCGATGTGCAGCTCACGGTCGAGGAACTCGGCCTGGGCCTGGCCCGGAGGCTGCGCCGGCTGTCCGGTGAGGAAACGCTCCTGCTGTCCGGCGGCGTCGCGCTCAACGCGCATATGAACCGCCGGCTGGCCCGCGAGAGCGGGTACGCGCGGGTGTCCGGCACCGTCGCCCCCAACGACGGCGGAACGGTCTTCGGCGCGGCGATGCTGGCCGAGGCCCTGCTGGGGAAGGCGCCCGAGCCGCTGTCCGCCGACGCGGAGCCGCCGATCTTCTTCGGGCCGGAGGTGTCCACGAAGGCCATCGAGGAGGCGCTGGCCCGGAGCGGCGCGACGGCGCAGGCGCGGGAGCCCGGGGCCCTGCGGGCGGAGGTCGCCAGGGCCGTCGACCGCGGGCAGGTGGTGGCCTGGTTCGACGGCCGCAACGAGTTCGGCCCGCGGGCGCTGGGGGCCCGCAGCCTGCTCGCGTCGCCCCGCGACCGGGCCACGCTCGACCGGCTGAACCGTGTGAAGAGCCGTCAGCCCTGGCGCCCGGCCGCGCTGTCGCTCACCGGGCAGGGCTTCGAACTGCTGGGCATGGAGCCGCCGGTGAGCGGTCTGAGCGACTACATGCTCTGCACCCACCGCGTCGGCGAGGCGGGCGTCGCCCGGGCGGTGGCCGGCGTCCACGTCGACCACACGACGCGGGCGCAGTACGTCCCGGACTCCGGCGACGGCTTCGGCGCCCTGCTCGGCGCGGTCGGCGAGGAGACCGGGCTCCCGGCGGTCATCAACACCTCGCTCAACACCAAGGGGGAGCCCATGGCCCTCGGCCCGGACCAGGCCCTCGGCCTGATGGCCGGGTGCGCGGACGTCGACCTGCTGGTGATGCCGCCGTACGTGGTGCGGCGCACCTGAGGCGCCCGGCGGCGGCCACCCGGCTCTCCCCGGTGGCCGCCGCCGTGCGCGGCTGGTACGTACGGCATGCGCGGTGGTGTGGGCGGTGCGATGCGGGAACGGGGTCGACGAGGCGTAGGGAGGCGGGCGATGCTGCTGGTGCCGGGCGCCGCCGAGTCGCGCCGCTGGGAGGCGGTGGCGGCCGCGGTGCTGCGCCGGGCGTGGGGGCTGCGGGCCTCGCCGGTCGCGGCGACCACGGGCTGGAACCACACCTGGCGGGCCGACGGCCTCTGGCTCACCTGCCGCCCGGCGGCGGAGGGGGCCGCGTTCCGGCGGGAGACCGAACTGTTCGGGCGGCTCAACGGCTGCGCCCCGGTGTCCGGGGTCCGGGCGCCGGTCGCCGTTCCCACATCGTCGGGTGGTCTGTGCGCGGAGGCGCGGGGCCACGTGTGGCGGCTGACGGAGGAACTCCCCGGCGAGACGCCCTCCGGATTCCACCGGGCCGACTACCCGCGGGCCGGCGAGGGCCTGGCCAGGCTGCACGGCTTCCTGGCCGGGCTGGGCCCGCGCACCGCCGTGCAGGCCCGGGGTCCGGTCGACCTCGCCGCCGCGCAGGTCGCCCGCGGCGTCCCCCGGCCCGCGGACCTGCCGGATCTGGCGGCGGCGGACCGGGCCCGGCTGGCCCTCGGCCTGCGGGCCGTCGCGGACGGCCTGGCGGGCGTGCGGGCGGCCCCGCGGCAGCTGCTGCACGGCGATCCGGGACTGCCGAACCTCCGGGTGGATCCGGCCAGTCGGGAGCTGGTCGCCGTCCTGGACCTGGAGGCCGCATCCGTGGGGCCCGTGGAACACGACCTGGGATGCATCGGCCTGTCCGCGTTCTCGCACCGCGAGGACGACGGCATCGACGGCGTCGCGGCGCTGGCGTCCGCGGTGGCCGCCTACCGCCGCGGCACCGGGCGCACCGTGGACGAGCGGGCCGTCTACGTCCTCATGCTGGCGAACGAGATCCGGCTGCTCCGGGAGCTGCTGCGGGGAGCGCGGCCGGGGGAGAACCTGCACAGCGTCGTCCAGTGGCAGTTCGGCCGCTACCGGAAGGTCTTCGATACCTGGTCGCGGCTCCGATTCCAGGGAGAACGCGCATGCCTGACGTGACGGTCGTCATTCCGCTGTACGGGACGCACGAGGGCCGGGGCAGCCTTCTCGCGGTCACCGCGGCCTGGCTGGCCCAGGACGTGCCGTGCGAGGTCGTCGTGGCCACCGCGGGCGAGATCCCCGTCGCGGTCGCCGAGGATCGCGACGCGCACCGCAGGGTGCGCGTGGTGCGGGCCGACACAGCCCTCCGGGCGCCGGGGCTGCTGCGCAACGCCGGTGCCGAGCAGGCCCGTTCGCCCATGCTCTACCTCTCCGACGCCGATATCGCTCCGCTGGGCCGCGACTATCTGCGCCGGGCGCTGCGGCCGGCGGCGGCCGGCCGGGCCTTCGCCCAGCCGTGGATGCACCGGCTGCTGGGCGGCCTGCCGGAACCGGGCCCGCACGGGCCGGTGGACCACCGGCCCGACGGCAGGGACCCGTTCTGCTTCGTGACGGCCGGCTGCGACGGGTCGCTGCGGGCGTGCGACGGCGAACGGATCGTCTGGGAGGAGCGGTCCTACGGCACGCGGCGGTACCCGACCCCGATGGTCTTCCCGCCGGCCGCCGGGCGGGACCCGGGCATGCACGACGACTACCAGTGGCGGGCGCCCTACCACTGGGGCGGGCTGCTGCTCGCCCGGCGCACCTTCCTGCAGGTGGGCGGCTACTGCCCGCGGTACTTCGGCTGGGGCAGAGAGGACGACGATCTGCTCATGAAGGCCGAAGCGCGCGGCGGCGTCGTGCGCGGATGGCGCGCCGACCCCTCCCTCGCCTGCCTCCACTTCGAGCACCCGCTGTCGTACGGCGAGGCGCCGTCGCCGGAGTGGAGGGCGAACGACGCCCTCTACGCCCGGCGGACCGCGGCAGGCGCGGACGCCATGATCGAGGAGGATCTGACGGCCCCGCCGGATCACGGCCGAGAGGTGGTGTGACCTGCCGGTGCGGGCGCCGCCAGGGTGCGGCCGGCCCGCACCCCCGTCCAGGCGTACTCCGTCAGCAGCCGCGACCGGTCCGCCGTGACGCTCTGCCGGTCGGCCGGCGGCAGGCCGCCCACGCCGATGGTGGACACCGCCGTGTCCCTGATGCGCTCGCCGAGCCCGCCGAGCGGATCCTGCCCGGTGGGCGGGGCGAACCGCGGTGCCAGGCAGGCGGCACGCCACCCCAACAGGAGGCAGTGGATCCACAGTTCGTCCGCGTACGGAGCGCCGAAGTGCCGGGCCACGGCCGCGGCGGCATCCGCCGGACGGTGGCCGTGGACCAGCTCCCGCAGCTGTTCCGGGTCGAGACCGGTGGCGGGTAGGGCGTCGCGCCACAGGGAGTGGCCGCGGATGCCGAGGGCGCCGTCCGGCCCCTCCACCCTCAGGTGCGCCGCACCGCGCCGCAGGTACGGCAGGCAGTCCACGGAGTCCAGGACGCGCCCCGCCCCGAGCAGGTCCCCGGACCCGGCCGCGTCCACCAGGCATGCCGAGCGCCGCACACCGTGCCACGCATGGCCGGAGATGCTGTCGGTGTCAAGGTGCTCCACGACGTTGGGCACCGCCATCAGGCCCATCCGCCCCTCCTTGCGCAGGAGTTCGGAGAGGATCTCGTCGTCGTGGACCTCCGCGCTTCCGCGGGCGTACCGGTGGAATGCCTCGGCCTGTGCGGCGGGCAGGCAGACCGCCTGCGTGGGGGTGAACTCCTCCGGGACCCCGCGGACCCAGGCGGCCCCGGCCAGGGCGGCCAGCCGGACCGCCGCGCCGTTGCGCGAGTTCCAGTGCGTGTAGAAGGCGAGGGCCTCGGTGGGGTGCCTCTGCGCCGCACGGACCACCTGGGACAGCAGTCCCTCCGACGCGCTCACGTCGTCCTGGATCACCAGGTGGTGCGAGGCGCCGGGGCCGACCGCCTGCCACGCGCGCACGGCCGTACGCAGCGCCGAGGGCGCCTCATCCGGCGAGGGGTCCACCACGACGGCGTCGAGGCCGAGCCGGCGCGCCAGCCCCTCGGCGCGCTCCCTGCGCCGCGGGTGTGTCATCACCGCTGAACTGACACGCACGGCTGAACTGACTTGCATGGTCGCCATAGGTCTGGACGTCCTTTGTTTGCCGACGGGTGCACCAGCAGAAACACGGGAAGCGACGAGAGGAACAGGCGGGGCCGGAGAGCGAGTTGGGCTACGGGAAAGCTAACGTCCGCCGCACGGCCCGACCAGAGGGCAATCGGGTCAGCCCCGCCCTTGGGGGGCGCCCACGGCCTCCCGGTGCCCGGCCGGGGCCGCCGCCCGGGCGGGCACCGGGGCCCCGGGCGGACCTGCCGGCTGAGGCGCTCGGGTCGGGGCGGTCCGGCTGATTCTCTACGGGCGAGCCTGGCCCCGGTCGGTTCGCGGACGGGTGGGGTTGGCGGGGTTGGTGTTGGTGAGGTCGGTGGGAGCGGTCGGGTGCGGGGGCGTCGACGACGGGTGGCCGTAGTCGTCGAGCGTGATGTCGGCGGAGATCTCGTGGCCCTGTCCCAGCATGGCGGCGAGGGCGGCCGGGTCGTTGAGGGCGGCGTTGCGGGCGTCCATGGCCTCCTGGGTGGGCGGGGCCAGGAATTCGCCGACCCGTCGGCCGCCTTCCTGACATCGCGTCACATACGGTCGCAGCTTCTGCTCGTAGCGGGCGAAGGCCGTGCGGTGGTCACCGTTGGCCGCGGCCAGTTCGCCGGCGAGGACATAGGCGCCGACGATCGCCGATCCGGTGCCCATGCCGCCGACCGTGGCACCGTAGGCCGCGTCACCGAGGAGGGCTATCCGGCCGGTCGACCAACTCGGCACATCGACGCGGCTGATGGCGTCGAAGTAGATGTCGTCGGCATCCCGGACGGTCTCGATCAGCTCCGGGGTCCGCCAGCCCGCTCCCTCGTACGCCCGGACGATCGCCTCCTTCTGGGACCGCGGGTCGCGCCGGTCGTAGCCCAGCCCGTCGGAAGCGAAGACGCAGAAGGTCTCGCCTCGGTAGTCCGGTTCGTCGGCGCGGCGGGGCAGGCGGCCCACGGTCGCCAGCCGGCCCGGTTCGCCGTAACCCACCGGGCGGGCGGCGAGGTCCGGGGCGGCACCCGGGGGCAGGTCCCAGCCGGCGACGCAGTAGCCGAGGTGGCTGACGAATTCCTCTTCGGGGCCGAAGGCGAGCCGGCGCACGGCGGAGTGCAGGCCGTCGGCACCGATGACGAGGTCGAAGGTGCGGGGGGCGCCGTGCTCGAAGGAGACGTGGACACCGTCGGCGGTTTCGGTGAGGGAGCGGATGGAGTTGCCGAAGAGGTAGGCGGTGGTGCCGGGGGTGCCGGTGCCCCCGGGGGCCTCGGAGGCGGCTTCGCGGGTGGGGCGGGAGTGCGCGTAGAGGATGCGGGAGAGTGCGGAGCGGAGGATCTCCACCTCGCCGCCGGCGAACTCCCCCGGCATGGCGGCCAGTTGGCGACCCTGGTCGTCGATGAAGGCCATCGGGCTGCCGCCGGTGCGGTGCCGCTTGATCTTGCCGAGGACGCCCATCCGCTCCAGCACCGCCAGATGTGCGGCGCCCCGGAAGTCCACCGCGAAGCCGCCGCCTCGGAGGGCGGGGGCCAGCTCGATCACGGTGGGGCGGTAGCCGTACCGGGCGAGCCAGTAGGCGAGGGCCGGGCCGGCGACGCTGGCGCCGGAGATCAGCACCGTGGGCGCGGCCCCACCGCCGGCCGTGCCGGTCGTGGTCGCTGCATCGGTGCTTGCTTCGTACGTCATTGGTGCTCCCCCGTCGGGTCGGTCCGTCATGGCGACACGACAACTGTATCCACCGGACACAGAAATGTATACCCCCGGACGCAGTTTTAGGATTCGAGGGTGGCTGGAGACGAGAAGAGCAGTGCGTTCGGGGAGCAGGCGGGCAGCGTCGAGCTGCTGTGGGGCGGCCGGGAGCGGCCGAGCCGCGGCCCCAAGCCGGCGTTGAGCCTGGAGCAGATCACGCGGGCCGCCATCGCGCTGGCCGACATCGGGGGGCTCGGCGCGGTGTCCATGCAACGGGTCGCGGCGGAGCTGGACTTCACCAAGATGTCCCTGTACCGGTACGTGCCGGGCAAGACGGAGCTGGTCGCGCTCATGATCGACATGGCGATGGGGGAGCCGCCGCGGCCGGCGGCCGCCGCGGCCGGCGATTGGCGGGGGGCGCTGCGGGAGTGGGCGAAGGCGCTCGCCGCGGTCTTCCACCGGCACCCGTGGCTGCTGACCGCCGCCGTCGGCCCGCGCGTCATGGGGCCCCACGAGCTGGGCTGGACGGAGACCGCGCTGACCGCCCTCACCGAGAGCGGGCTGACCGGGAGTGAGCAGCTGGACGCCGTGGTGCTGGTGAGCGGGCACATCCGGAACATCGCCCAGGTGTCGGCCTCGATGGGCCTGGGCAGCGCCCGGGCGAAGGAGCCGGAGGCCGTGATGAGCGCGGCGCTGAACGAGTTGCTGGTCGGGCGGTCGGAGCGGTTCCCGGCGGTGGCGGCGGCCGTGGCGGCCACGTCGGCCGGCGAATCCCGCGATCAGGCGTGGGAGTTCGGGCTGGAGCGGATCCTGGACGGGCTGGCGGCGTACGTGCCGCGGGGCGGCGGGGCGGCGGGGGCCGAGTAGGGCGCGCCCGCCGCGATCCCGCCGGGCCCGGGCCCGGCCCCGCAGGCCGGAAGGGACCAGGCGCCGGGCGCCCTGCCACCGCCGGCAACCGGCGCCCGCCCTCCCGGGCGTACGCCGGGCCGCGCCCCGCTACAGCCGCACCGTCTTGCGGGGCTGGTCCTTCGCGCCCGTCAGGAGGCCGTGCAGGGCGGCGAATTCGTCGACGCACTTGGCGGTGCCGTTGACCACGCAGTCCAGGGGCGCGTCGGCGACCACCACCGGCACGCCCGTTTCCAGGCGGAGGCGGCGGTCGAGGCCGCGCAGGAGCGCGCCGCCGCCGGTGAGGGCGATGCCGCGTTCGATGATGTCGCCGGAGAGCTCCGGCGGGCATTCGTCGAGGGTGCGGTGGACGGCGCGGACGATGGCGTCGACCGGTTCGGCCAGGGCGCCGCGGATCTCCTCGGCGGTGATCTCCTGGATGCGGGGCAGGCCGCTGAGGTGGTCGCGCCCGCGGACCGTGTAGGAGGTGGGGCGGTCCGATACGGCGTCCGGACCGTCGGCGTCCGCGGCGTCCTCCGGGTACGCGGCGGCAGCCTCGGCGTGGCCGTCCGCCGGCGTCCAGGCCGCGGAACCGATGGCGATCTTGATGTCCTCGGCGGTGCGCTCGCCGATGGCCAGGCCGTGCTCCTTCTTGATGTAGGTGGAGATGGCGGCGTCCAGCGCGTCCCCGGCGACCCGTACGGACTGGGCGGTGACCAGTCCGCCCATGGAGACGACGGCGACCTCCGTGGTGCCGCCGCCGATGTCGACCACCATGCAGCCGACGGGCTCGTCCACCGGGAGGCCCGCGCCGATCGCGGCGGCCATCGGCTCCTCTATGAGGTGGACTTCGCGGGCGCCGGCGCCGCGCGCGGAGTCGATGACCGCGCGCCGTTCGACGCCCGTGATGCCGGAGGGGACGCAGATGACGACCCGGGGCCGGGAGAAGCGGCGGCTGGGCAGGGCCTTCTTCATCAGGGCGCGCAGCATCTGCTCGGCGGCGTCGAAGTCCGCGATGACGCCCTCCCGCAGGGGGCGCATCGCGGTGATCCCGGAGGGCGTGCGGCCGATGGTGCGTTTGGCCTCGGAGCCGACGGCGATGATCTCGCCGGTGGCGTTGACGGCCACCACGGACGGTTCGTTCAGCACCACGCCCTTGCCGCGGGCGTAGACGAGGGTGTTGGCGGTGCCGAGGTCGATGCCTATGTCGTACGTACCGGACGAAGTGCTGGACGCCATGGGGAGTTCGCTTGCTCTCTCTCGGGAGGACATTGCGCAGCAGAGAGCGTCATTGGCCTACCAATGACGCTAATTGCGGGCAATTATCTAGACTACTGGGGACGGTGAATGGTTCCTGCAGGGACGTGGGGAAGCTGTCGCGGCGGGGTCAGTGCCGGCCGCCGCCGGGGGCTGCGCGGGCCGTGCCGTTCGGGCCGCCGGAGCCACCGGAACCGCCGGAGAGCGCCTCGGCGAGGTCGTCGAGGGCGTCCAGCAGCAGTTCGGCGGCGCGTACGGCGACGCCTTCGTGGCCGCCCTCGGCGTTCCACCGCTCCCAGGCGGCGTGCGGTCCGCTCCAGTCGAGGGGTGCGCCGTCGCGTACCGCCCGGGCGGCGCCGTCCAGGGCGGGGCGCAGCGCGGCGGCGAACGCGGCGGCGCCGGGCGAGGGTTCGGCGTCCTTGGCGGGGAGGTGGGCCTCCCCGATCATCGTGACCCGCCCCATCGTGGCGAGCGCGGCGCCCGCGGCGTTCGCCGCGCCGGGCGACAGGCCGCGGTGGCGTACCGGCTCCTTCTCGGCGCGGGCCGCGCTCTCCTCCCAGGAGGCGCGGGCGGCACGGGCGTCCAGGAGGGCCTCGCGGACCTGGCGGGGGCGGCGCTCGGCAGGCCGGCCGTAGCCGTCGAGGACGGCGCGGGCGTAACGGCCGTTGGCCGTCAGCCAGTCGGCGAGGCGGTCGCGGAGCCGGGGGGTCTCCCAGGCCGGGAAGAGGGCGTACGACAGCATCGCGAGCAGTCCGCCGACGAGGGTGAGCACGACGCGTCCCTCGACGGTCTGCTGCCAGCCCTCGCCGATGATGCCGAGGAGGAAGACGACGTAGGCGGCGACGCAGGCCGAGGTCACCGTGAAGCCGGTGCGCATCAGCAGGTACATCAGGAACACGCAGAACACGGCCAGCGCGGCGCTGACGGAGGCGCCGGGGTGGGTGAGCGCCATCAGGGCGCCGCCGACGGCGACGCCGACGAGGGTGCCGGCGAAGCGGGCGAAGCCGCGGGAGTAGGTCTGGGCGAAGTCGGGGCGCATCACCATGACGGAGGTGAGCGGCGCCCAGTATCCGTGGCCGAACGGGAGGGCGGTGCCCAGCAGATAGCCGGCGGCGGCGACCGCGGCGACCCGCAGCGCGTGCCGGAGGACGTGCGAGGACCAGCGCGCCTCGCGGCGCACGGACCGCAGGGCGACGGGGACGAGCTTGGGGACGCTGGGGCGGAGCAGGTGGCCGCGTTCGGCTTCGGTGGTGGGGCGGGTGGCCTGGACGGGCTCGTCGGTGAGTTCGACGGCGTCGGCCAGGAGGGAGATCAGGCGGTAGGCGGCGCGGCGGGCGGGGCCGTGGAGCATCGGGCCGGTGGCGGGGACTTCGAGGGCGGCCACCGCCTCGGGCGGCAGCCGGACCGGCCTGGCGTGCCGGACGGCGTGCGCGACGGCGTCCAGGACGGTGGCGGCGGCGCCCAGCAGTTCGCGGGCGCGGTCGCGTTCGGGTCCGTCCAGGGGGGCGCCGACGACCGGGTCGGCGAGCGAGGCGAGGACCGGGCGGACGCGTTCGGCGAGGCCGCGGGGGCCGTGCAGCTGCACGGGGCGGCGCCTGGCCTGGCGGGGCGTGACGGTGGAGGCGAGCCGGGCGTCCATGAGGGGCGCGGGGTCGAAGGGGGCCACCGGGTCCTGGCGCAGCCGGCGGGCGTAGTCGGCCTCGGCGGCGAGCGCGTCGGCGAGGGCGTCGCGCTGGGTGCCCCAGGGGCGTACCGGGAAGGCGACGATGAGGGCGGCCTGGACGAGGCCGCCGAAGAAGATCAGGGCGGCGTGCTGGAGGGCTCCCGGGACGGAGGTCGGGAGGGTGACGGTCACCAGCATGATCGCCACGGTCTGGGTGCCGGCCAGCCCGGAGACCGGCCCGATCGCCCAGGCCATGCCGGCCAGCAGCGTCCAGCCGGTGAGCAGCAGGACGAAGGCGACGACGTGGGAGGCGGCCAGGTAGCCGAGGAAGGTGGAGACCGCCAGCGCGCCGGCGACGGCGAGCGCCAGGACCGGGCGGGGGCGCATGCTGCGCTGGAAGGTGACGATGCCCGAGGAGAAGGCGCCGAAGGCGGAGGAGACCGCCAGTTCCGGGCTGCCGCGCCACAGGCACAGGCCGATGACGAGGGCCACGCCGGCGGCGCCGCGGACCGCGATCAGCGGGGTCAGTTTGGCGCGCTCGACGGCCAGCCCGGAGCGGGCGGCTTCCTTCAGCGCACGCGACCAGGTCATGGCGTCGAGGATACGGTCCGGGACCTGGGGTGACGGCGTGTCCTGCCGGGGGCTTTTCCACCCGGTCGGCGGAGCGCAGGGGGGTGAGCGGCAGCGCATACGGGTGTCCAGGGTGCACGCTGGAGGGCGCGCGGGGACCGATTTCGGGGTCGGCGTTGCGCTCCCACCTGGAAAATCACGGTAAACCCGATCTCAGCTGAGCGTAAACACCACAGGTCAGAGGCGGGTACCGGGATTCGGGCGGGGAAGGTGCGAGCAAGCTGACACGCCGAAGGGGAAACCAGTTCCCGTCCCGTCCCCTCTTGTTGGCCGGTCGGGACATCTCCCGGCCCGTCCGCCAAGGAGAAGGCCCCGTGCGTAAATCCCTTTTCAAGCCGGTGATCGCGTTGATCGCCCTGACCGTACTCGGAACGACGGCAGGCTGCGGCTCGAGCGACGACTCCCAGAACCAGCCCGTCCGGTTTGGCGGGCCGAAGCCGGGCGCTGCCATGCAGACCGAGCCGTCGAGCAAGGGGATCGTGCAGCAACCCACCCACCCGATCAACTTCCAGGAGACGAGCAAGGTCGGCGGGGCCGGCGACAACACTCCTATAGCCGTGACCACCTACCACGGCAAGAAGTCTGGTTTCACCGGAAAGGTGTGGGTCTGGGCGCCGCCGGAGTACTACGACAAGAAGAACGCGAACAAGGGCTTCCCGGTCATGGAGGCCCTGCCCGGAGCCTACGGCTACCCGGTGAACTACTGGATCGGCTCCGACCTCAAGCTGGAGGAGAGCCTGGCCTCCTGGTCCAAGGCCGGCAAGAGCCTCCCGTTCATCGTCGTGATGCCGGTGCTCAACCCGAACGACAAGCAGTACTACGACGGCAGTGACATCCCCGGCCAGCCGAAGATCGGCACCTGGCTCAGCAAGGACGTGCCCGAGCTCGTCCGGGAGAACTTCCGCACCCTCAAGACCCGCGACGCCTGGTGCATCATGGGCTCCTCGTCGGGTGGCTTCTCGGCGCTGAAGAATGTGCTCCAGAACCCCAACGACTTCAAGGTCGCGATCCCCAACGGCCCGGACATCGTCCCGGACTCCCCGCTGTGGAACGGCCACGCCGCGGCGGAGCGCGAGAACAACCCCGAGGTCCTGGCCCACCGGCTGATCGCCCGCGGCGGACCCGACGTCTACCTCGCCTTCCAGGACGGCTCCAAGGAGAACACCATCCTGCCGAAGGTCCGCAAATTCATCGCGCAGTACGGCCACGGCCCGGTGAAGACGCGCTTCCAGATCGTGCCGAACGGCACGCACAGCGGCGCGACCTACGTCCAGGGCCTGGGCATGGGCACGATGCAGTGGGTGAGCGCGCACATGCAGGGGCCGACCTCCTAGCACGGCGGCCTGGCGCGGGGCGGCCACGGCGACCGGGACCGGTCGCGGTGGCTGCCCCTTTCGCGTGCGGCGGGCGCCCGCCCGTGCGGTGCGCCGCGGGCTCACGGCACGCAGTCGACGTCCTGCAGCGTGATCGGGCGGGAGGCCAGGCCCACGTACGCGGTGAAGGTGGCGCGGCGCCCGCCGTCCCAGTGGGTGGTGACGGTCGCCCACCCCACGCCCGCGGACCTGGCCGTGGTCACCCTCCCCACGGAGATCGCCCGCGGGGTGTTCTGGGCGCAGAGCAGCAGGTCGTAGCCCTCGGTGTGGGCGGCGCGGTCCTTGAGGTGGTCGGATACCTGGTGCGCGCGCTGGTACGGGCCGGGGCCGTGAGGGCCGTAGAAGGCGGTGAGGAAGCGGTGGATCTCGGCGGCGGTGCGGCGGCCGCCGGGGGCGCCGCGGACGGTGGCCGCGGCGGACGGCGCGGATGCGGATGCGGATGCGGCGAGGGGCAGGCCGAGGGTCGCGACACAGGCGGCTGCGGCGGCGATGCGGCGCGAAGCGGTACGGAACACAGTAGGTCCCCCATTTCCGGCGTGTGCATCCGTAGACATCCGCTCCCGGTGAAGGGTTGCACCGCCGGGCAAACGGGACATCTGTTCGCCGGCCCGGCCCCGCGGTGAACGGCACCGCACGGCAGCACATCACGCCAGCCGCCCAGCGCGGTGACCTGGTCGAGGACGTTGCCGACGACGGTCGGCCCGACGGCGCCGCCGACCGCGCCCAGCGGCGCGTCGGTCACCGCCGGCAGCCGGAACGCCGGTGCCGCGGTGACCAGTTGGCTGACGAAGGCATAGCCGACCACCACCGCCGGCCGCGCCACCGCGTCCCCCGCGGGCAGCTCGCCCCCGGCCGGCCGCGTACCGCATCCGTCGTACGGGCCCCGCGGCGGCACCGGTCCCCCGGGGGCTCGCGCTGGGCGCCGCCGCAGGTCAGTACGCCGGCGGGCCGTAACCGCCCTGCGGGGGCGGCGGGTTGCCGGGCGGCATGAGCGGGCCGCCGGACGGCGGCATCGGCGGCGGCCCGGGCTGCTGCCAGCCGGCCGGCGGCACGGCGGCGGGGCCCTGCGGTACGTAGCCGGGGGCGGCGAACCCCATCGGGGCCGGCGGCTGCCAGCCGGGGGCGACCGGTTCGCCGCGCGCCATCAGGGCGCACAGGGCCAGCGAGCCGAGCAGGTCCAGCAGCAGCTGGGCGTCGGCGATGATGCTCAGGCCCGGCAGGGTGGCGTCGAGTGTGAAGAGGGTGCCCTGGTTGGCGAACGCGATGACCGTCAGCACGGCGTTGGGCAGCAGCGCGATGGCCAGCCCGAAGGACAGGCCACGGGCCGCGGTGCCCCGGATGAGGCCGTTGAGGCCGGCGATCGCGGTGAGGAGGAAGAAGACGACGGCGTACCAGCCGGGGGCCAGGGACAGCAGCGAGCTGAGGATGCCCCTGCCCAGGTAGAGCACGGCGAACGAGGTGCGGCCGCCGCCCTGCACCAGCATGTAGACCTGCCACACCACATAGCCCAGCGCCATCGCGCCGAGCAGCAGTCCGCCGATCACCCCCGCCGGCCCGGCCGGCCGCGCCGGCGGTTCGCTCGGCGTCCGTCGCGGCCAGGAGCGCATCCCGGCCAGCAGCACGATGCCGGCGACCACGGACAGCGGGAACAGCGCCAGGCTGCTGAGGAAGACGCCCTTGAAGGTCGAGGCGCCGGTGTCGGCGTGCACGAACCAGCGGTCGTCGGAGGTGTGGCTGCCGACGCTCACCAGGGCTTGGAGGGCGGTGGCGAAGGTGAGGGTGGTGGCGACGGCCAGCAGCCCGCCGGCCGCCCGGCGGCCCGCGAAGGCCGCGAGGGCGGCCGTCAACTGAAGCAGCAGAACGCCCAGTTGGACGGGGTTGCTGACCTCGTTGGTGCCGGGCGCACCGGGCCCGGTCCAGCTGTCCCAGACCCCCACGACGCCGAACTGGCCGATGTCGACCGCCAGCCAGTACGCGCTGAACAGGAAGAACAGCAGGCACAAGAGCCCGCCCGTGATCCGTGCGCCCTTGGCGAGCGCGGTACTGCGTGGCATGTCATCCCCCGGTGGTGTTGGTGCCGTGACGCGGAGAGCACCGTAGCAACGCACCCTTGGGGGTCTCTCCCCTGGACCCGCGGTCCCGCGCCCGACCGCCCCGGGGGACGGCCGGCGCGGGACCGGTCCGGTGGTCCGTCAGTGGTTGCGCGGGAAGCCCAGGTTGATACCGCCGTCGGACGGGTCGGGCCAGCGGGTGGTGACGACCTTGCCGCGGGTGTAGAAGTGCACGCCGTCGTTGCCGTAGATGTGGTGGTCGCCGAAGAGCGAGTCCTTCCAGCCGCCGAAGGAGTGGTAGCCCACCGGGACCGGGATCGGCACGTTCACCCCGACCATGCCGGCCTCGACCTCCAGCTGGAAGCGGCGGGCCGCGCCGCCGTCCCGGGTGAAGATCGCGGTGCCGTTGCCCCACGGCGAGGAGTTCATCAGCTCGATGGCGTCCTCGTACGTCTCCACACGGACCACCGAGAGGACCGGGCCGAAGATCTCGTCGCGGTAGGCGTCCATCTCCGGGGTGACGTGGTCGAGCAGCGAGATGCCGATCCAGTGGCCGTCCTCGTAGCCCTTCACGGTGTGGCCGGTGCCGTCGATGACGACGTCGGCGCCCTGGGCCGCGGCACCCGTGACGTACGAGGCGACCTTGTCGCGGTGCGCCTTGGTGATCAGCGGGCCCATCTCCGAGGCCGGGTCGTCGCCGGGGCCGATGCGCAGCTTGCCGGCGCGCTCCTTGATCTTGCCGATCAGCGGGTCGGCGGTGTCGCCGACGGCGACCACGACGGAGACCGCCATGCAGCGCTCGCCGGCCGAGCCGTACGCGGCGTTGATCGCGGAGTCGGCGGCCAGGTCGAGGTCGGCGTCCGGGAGGACCAGCATGTGGTTCTTGGCGCCGCCCAGCGCCTGGACGCGCTTGCCGTTGGCGGTGCCGGTGGTGTGGATGTAGCGGGCGATGGGGGTGGAGCCGACGAACGAGACCGCGGCGACGTCCGGGTGCTCCAGCAGGGCGTCGACGGCCACCTTGTCGCCGTTGACGACGTTCAGCACGCCGTCGGGCAGGCCCGCCTCGGCGGCCAGCTCGGCGAGCTTGAACGCGGCGCTGGGCACCTTCTCGCTCGGCTTGAGGACGAAGGTGTTGCCGCAGGCGACGGCGATCGGGAACATCCACATCGGCACCATGGCCGGGAAGTTGAACGGCGTGATGCCGGCCACGACACCGAGGGGCTGCCGGATCGCGGCCACGTCCACCCGGGTGGAGACCTGGGTGGACAGCTCGCCCTTGAGCTTCTCCGGGATACCGCAGGCCAGCTCGACGATCTCCAAGCCGCGGGCGACCTCGCCGAGCGCGTCCGAGTGCACCTTGCCGTGCTCGGCGGTGATCAGCCGGGCGATCTCGTCGCGGTGCGCGTCGATCAGCTCGCGGTACTTGAACAGCACGGCGGTGCGGCTGGCCAGGGAACTGACGCCCCAGGTCCGGAACGCCTCCCGGGCGGCGCGGACCGCGGCGTCGACCTCGTCGGCGGTCGCGAAGGCGACCTGCTTCTCCTGGGCGCCGGTGGCCGGGTTGTAGACCGGGCCGAAGTTGCCGGAGACGCCCTCGACGGGCTTCCCGCCGATCCAGTGGTTGATGGTCTTCATGCGAGGGGCCTTTCGTACGGTGCGGCAGCGAGCGGATGTCAGAGGTGGCGGCGGCGGGCGGCGGCCTGCCGGTCGTACGCCTTCCGGGCGGCGACCGCCGCCGGACGCGTCGCGGTCTCGGCAACGGGTACATCCCACCAGGCTTGGGCAGGCGGCGCGCCCGGCACAGTGTCAGTCGTTCCGGTCTCGACATAGACACATGTGGGCGCTTTCGCGCCACGCGCCTCGGCGAGCGCGGCACGCAGCTCGGCGACCGTGTCGGCGCGCAGCACCCGCATGCCCAGAGAGGCGGCGTTGGCGGCGAGGTCGACGGGCAGCGGCTCGCCCGTATACGTGCCGTCCGCGGCGCGGAAGCGGTAGTCGGTGCCGAAGCGCTCGCCGCCGATCTCCTGGGAGAGGCCGCCGATGGAGGCGTAGCCGTGGTTCTGGATGAGGACGATGGTGATGTTGATGCCCTCCTGCACCGCGGTGACGATTTCGGTGGGGTTCATCAGGTATGTACCGTCGCCGACGAGCGCCCACACCGGGCGGTCGGGAGCGGCCATCCGCACCCCGATCGCGGCCGGGATCTCATAGCCCATGCAGGAGTAGCCGTATTCGAGGTGGTACTGCCGGCGGGACCGGGCGCGCCAGAGTTTGTGCAGGTCGCCGGGGAGCGAACCGGCCGCGTTGATCACGATGTCGGAGTCGTCGACGAGCGCGTCCAGCGCCCCCAGGACCTGCGTCTGGGACGGCCGCGCGGACGGGTCCCCGGCCCCGTACGCGGCATCCACCCGGCGCTCCCAGTCCGCCTTCGCCGCCCCGTACTCCGCCGCGTACGCCGCGTCGACGCGGTGGCCGGACAGCGCGCCGGTGAGCGCTTCGAGTCCGGCGCGGGCGTCGGCGACCAGGGCGAGGGCACCGAGCTTGTGGGAATCGAAGGCGGCGATGTTGAGGTTGACGAAGCGGACGCCGGGCTCGGCGAAGAGCGTCGCCGAGGCGGTGGTGAAGTCCGTGTACCGCGTACCGACGCCGATGACCAGGTCGGCCCGGCGGGCCAGCGCGTCGGCGGTCGCGGTGCCCGTGTGCCCGATCCCGCCGACATCGGCCGGATGGTCGTGGCGCAGCGACCCCTTGCCCGCCTGGGTGGACGCCACCGGGATGCCGGTCGCTTCGGCGAACGCCCGGAGCGCGTCCTCCGCCTCGCTGTGGTGCACCCCGCCGCCCACGATGACCAGCGGCCGGCGGGCCTCCCGGACGGCGCGCACCGCGGCGTCGAGCGCGGCGGCGTCCGGGGCGGGCCGCGGGACCCGCCAGACCCGGTCGGCGAAGAACTCCTCCGGCCAGTCGTACGCCTCGGCCTGCACGTCCTGCGGCAGGGCCAGGGTGACCGCCCCGGTCTCCACGGGGTCGGCGAGCACCCGCATCGCCTGGAGGGCGGCCGGGATCAGCGCCTCGGGCCGGGTGACCCGGTCGAAATAGCGGGAGACGGGGCGCAGCGCGTCATTGACCGACACATCGCCCGCGGACGGCACTTCGAGCTGCTGGAGGACCGGATCGGCGGGGCGGGTGGCGAACACGTCGCCGGGCAGCAGCAGCACCGGGAGGCGGTTCACGGTGGCGAGCGCGGCGCCCGTGACGAGGTTGGTGGCCCCGGGCCCGATGGAGGTGGTCACGGCCTGCGCGGAGAGCCGGTCGCACTGCCGGGCGTAGCCGACGGCCGCGTGCACCATGGCCTGTTCGTTCCGCCCCTGGAGATACGGCAGTTTCGGGGTCCCGCCGCCCGCCCCCTCGGGCGCCGCGCTGCCGGACTCCAGCAGCGCCTGCCCGACACCGGCGACGTTGCCGTGCCCGAAGATGCCCCAGCAGGCGCTGATCAGGCGGTGCCGGCGGCCGTCCCGCTCGGTGTACTGGTGGGCCAGGAACTCGACCAGGGCCTGGGCGACCGTCAGATGACGGGTGCCCGCCGGGGCGGTGTCCGGGTCGGTCGTCGTCCGGTCGCTCATCGGGGGTCTCCTGCGGGTGCTTGGTAGAAGGGGAGGCGGGGGTCGACGGGCTGGTCCGGCCACGTACCGCGGATCCAGCCGTGATCGGGGTGGTCGCAGATCAGCCACTCACGGGTCTCCCCGGGCCCCGCCATGACGTTGAGGTAGTACATGTCGTGCCCGGGGGCGGCGATGGACGGGCCGTGCCACCCGTCGGGAATCAGCACCGCGTCTCCGCCGCGGACCTCGGCGAGGACGTCCGTGCCGCGACCGCGCCCGGACGGCGTCACACGCTGATAGCCGAGCCCCTGCGTCCCGTGGGCGGCGGCGATCTCGAAGTAGTAGATCTCCTCCAGCTCGGCCTCCTCCCCCGGACGGCACTCGTCGTGCTTGTGCGGCGGATACGACGACCAGTTGCCCCCGGGGGTGAGCACTTCCACGGCGATCAGCCGGTCGCACGCGAACACGTCCGCCGCGGCGAAGTTGTTGACCTGCCGCGAGCAGCTGCCGGTGCCCCGCAGCTCCACCGGGACGTCGGACGCGGCACCGTAGCGGGCCGGCAGCCGGCGCTCGCAGCGCGCCCCAGTGAGCGCGAACCGCCCGCCGGCGCCGCTGGTGATCCGCACCCGCGCATCCCGCGGTACGTACGCGAAGTCCGTCACCCCGCTGAACACGCTCTCCCGGCCGGCCAGTTCACAGCTCACCGCGTCCGCGGAAGCGGAACGTGCCGCGTCTTCGCAGTTCCCCGCGTCGGGACCGTCCGTCACGACCGTGCAGCCGCCGGAGAGCGGCAGCACGATCCACTCGCTGTCACCGGTGGCGAAGGAGTGATGCCCACCCGGCGGCAGGTCGAGGATCCGCAGCGAGCAATACCCCCAACCGGCCTTCTCGGGGCTGATGTCGAGGGCGTACGGACCGTCGGCGCCGCGGCCCGCCGGGATGTGGAAACCGGAGGCGGCCGGGGGGACGGCCCGGGAGGCGGGGGCGGCCCCGGACACCGGGAGCCCGGAGGGCACACCGGGCTCCCGAGGCTCGCCGGACCCACCGGAACCGCCGGCCCCACCGGAACTGCCGGAACCGCCCGCGGTGCGGGAATCTGTGATCTCAGCACTCATGACAACAAGTCTCCTACTCGCCACTGACAGTGAAGGTTTCGGCGCCGTGCGGGGCGGGGCGGAGCGGTCGCCACACCGCGCGAGGGGCGGCGCGCCGGGCGGCGCGGGGGACGTGCCGGACGGCCCGGGGGCGGCGCGACGCGGTCGTGGCACGGTGCCGCGGCACCGGACACGGGCCCGGCCCGGGCCTAGAGCAGCCCCACCGCCGTGTCGACCGCCGCCGCCACATCGCCGTCCGCCGGATAGAGGAGCGAACGGCCGACGACCAGCCCGTGCACGGTCGGCAGCCGCAGCGCCTTGCGCCACTTCTCGTACGCGGCTTCCTGGTCCCGCACGGTCCCGCCGATGTCGCCGCCCAAGAGGACGGCGGGCAAGGTGGAGGTCTCGCAGACCCGGGCCATCGCGTCGGGGTCGTCGGTGACCGGAAGCTTGAGCCAGGTGTAGGCGGAGGTGCCGCCGAGGCCGGAGGCGATGGCCACGGAGCGGGTGACGGCCTCGGGGCTCAGGTCGTTGTGGACCCGGCCGTCTATCCGGCGGGAGAGGAACGGCTCGACGAAGACGGGCAGTTCGCGTTCGGCCATCGCGTCGATGGCGCGAGCGGTGCTCTCCAGAGTGGTCAGCGATCCGGGATCGTCGTAGTCGATGCGCAGCAGCAGCTTGCCGGCGTCGAAGCACAGCCGCGCGATGTCCTGGGGACGGTGCCCGGTGAACCGGTCGTCCATCTCGAAGGCGGCGCCCGCGATACCGCCGCGGTTCATGGAGCCCATGACGACCTTGCCTTCGAGGGCGCCGAGCAGCAGCAGGTCCTCCAGGATGTCGGCGGTCGCCAGCACCCCGTCCACCCCGGGCCGGGACAGCGCCAGGACCAGCCGTTCGAGCAGGTCGAGGCGGTTGGCCATGGCCAGTTGGCGGTCTCCGACGGCGAGCGCGCCCCGGGCCGGGTGGTCGGCGGCGACGATCATCAGTCGGCCGCTGTCGCCCAGCAACGGACGGCGCGTACGGCGGGCGGCGGCCTCCGCAACGGCTTCGGGATGCCGGGCCCGCAGCGTCGCGAGGTCACTGATCCGAGGGGTCAAGGCTCAACTCACCTTCTTGAGGGTGGGGGTGGGGCGGCGGGACGGACCGGGCCGGGGCGGAGCGGGAGGCCCCACAGAGGCGGGGAGGGGGAGGCGCGAGGGGTGAGGCGGCGTGGGCCGGGAGCCTCGGACCGGGGCGACGGACGGGGCGGGCCCTCGCCCCGGGGCGGGACGGCGGACGACCGGACGACGGGGCCGCGGGCGGACGACGAGGCCGCGGGACGGCGCCACAGCGGGAGCGGCAGCGCCAGGAGCGGGACTCGCGCCCAGCCGGTCCGGGCCCGGGTGGGGCCCTCCGCCCCCGTCACCGATCCGCGAGAAACGCCTCGACCTCGTCGGCCGTCGGCATCGCGGAAGAACAGGCCAGCCGCGAGGCGACAATGGCCCCGGCGGCATTTGCGTAGCGCATCATCGGCTCCAACTCCCAGCCGGAGAGCAGCCCGTGGCACAGCGACCCGCCGAACGCATCCCCGGCACCGAGCCCGTTGACGACCTCGACCGGGGTCGGCGGGACCTCGGCGGTACGTCCGTCACGATGGACGGCCAGCACCCCCTTCGGTCCCTGCTTGACGACGGCCAGCTCCACGCCCATGTCGAGCAGCGCCTGGGCACACGCTTTCGGGTCACGCAGTCCGGTGGCGACCTCGGCCTCGTCGACATTGCCGACCGCGACCGTCGCATGCTTGAGCGCGGCCTCGTAGTACGGCCGGGCGGACGCCATCGCCGCGGCGCCGGACGCCCCGCCGTCCCCGGAGGCGCCGCCCTCCCCGCCCCAGAACATCGGGCGCCAGTCGAGGTCGAAGACCGTGGTGCCGCGCCGGTCCCGCGCCTCCAGCGCGGCCAACGTCGCGCCGCGGCTCGGCTCTTCGCAGAGCCCGGTACCCGTGATCCAGAAGATCCGGGCCGCAGCGATGGCCTCCATGTCCAGCTCGCCCGGGTGAATCACCAGGTCGGGGGCCTTGGGTCGGCGATAGAAGTAGAGCGGGAAGTCATCCGGCGGAAAGATCTCGCAGAAGGTCACCGGCGTCGGGTGTTCGCCCACCGCGCTCACCCAGCGGTCGTCCACGCCGAAGTCGCGCAGTGCCTGATGGATGTAGTCCCCGAACGGGTCCCGCCCCGTACGGCTGATGACGGCGCTCCGCCGCCCGAGCCGGGCTGCGGCCACCGCCACATTGGTGGCGGACCCGCCGAGGAACTTCCCGAACGTCTCCACCTGGGCGAGCGGCACACCGGTCTGCAACGGGTAGATGTCCACCCCGATGCGCCCCATGGTGATCAGGTCGTACGGCTCGGTCATATACGCCCCTTCGGGTCGCCCGGCGCGGCGGGTCGATCGGCACCGGCCCTCTCAGCCGGCTTCAGCTCCGCCCAAAGGTCTAACCGCCATCCTCAACCCCTGTCAACACTTTGTCCTTACATTCTGACGTCCATCCTCGATATTCCGACGCCCGCCCCGGTCGAGCCCACCCACCCCCACCCTCACTCCACCCGACTCCACCCGGCTCCCGCCCCACGCCCGAGCACCCGGCCCGCCCATCCACCGGACCGACCGACCTCGCCCCACCCATCCACCCCCGCCCAGCCCGACCGCCCCACCCATCCACCCCCGCCCAGCCCGACCGCCCCACCCCTCCACCCCCGCATCCAACCCACCCCCAAACGGCCACCACCCCACCAAGTCCTTAAGTCCTTATGTCAGGACGAAATCTTGACACTCCCCAGGGCGACAGAGAGGCTGTGCCCCACAACCCGCACCAGCGCCTCCCGGTCACCGCCGACCGGCGAGAGGAGAGCCGCAGCATGTCCGCACCCCGTGCCGCCGCGCCCGTTCTGGACCGCATCCGCGTCGGTTCCGCCCCCGATTCGTGGGGCGTCTGGTTCCCCGACGACGACCAGCAGGTGCCCTGGCAGCGCTTCCTGGACGAGGTCGCCGAGGCCGGCTACGAGTGGATCGAACTCGGCCCCTACGGCTATCTACCCACCGACCCGGCCGTACTCCACGAGGAGATCGCCCGCCGCAGCCTCAAGGTCTCGGCCGGCACCATCTTCACCTCGCTCCACCACGGCCCGTCCGTCTGGGACAAGACCTGGGCCCACGTCTCCGAAGTCGCCACCCTCACCCAGGCGATGGGCGCCAAGCACCTCGTCGTCATCCCCTCCTTCTGGCGGGACGACAAGACCGCCGAGGAACTCGAACCCCGCGAGCTGACCGTCGAACAGTGGAAGCACCTGACCACCGGCATGGAACGACTCGGCAAGCGGGTACGCGACGAGTTCGGCCTGGACATCGTCGTCCACCCGCACGCCGACACCCACATCGACACCGAGGAGCACGTCGAGCGCTTCCTCGACGTCACCGACTCCGACCTCGTCAACCTCTGCCTGGACACCGGCCACTACGCCTACTGCGGCGGTGACAGCGTCAAACTGATCCGCACCTACGGCGAGCGGATCGGCTACCTCCACCTCAAGCAGGTCGACCCGGACATCCTCAGCGACGTCGTCGCGAAGGGCACACCCTTCGGCCCGGCCGTCCAGCAGGGCGTGATGTGCGAGCCGCCGCTGGGCGTACCGGCACTACCGCCCGTCCTGGAAGCCGCCCAGGAGTTGAACGTCGACCTCTTCGCCATCGTCGAGCAGGACATGTACCCCTGCCCGCCCGACCGGCCCTTCCCGATCGCCGAGCGGACGCGGCGGTTCCTGCGCTCCTGCGGCGCGTGAGCGCCGAACGCACAGGATGCGGAGGGCGTGGACGGCACGCAGCACGCAGGACGCCGAGGATACGGAGGGCGTGGAGGGCTTGAAGGACGCGCAGGACACGGAGGGCTTGGAGGGCTTGGAGGGCGCGGAGGGCGTGGAGGGAGTGCGCGCAGCGCCCTGAGCCCGCGGGGCCCGAGCGCATAAGCGGCGCGAATGCGTACGCGGACGGGGCGATACGGTGCACCGCCAGCGCCAGCCCGGTCCGTAAGCGGCTCGGCGCGGGCCAACTCGGCACGCGAGCGGCCACGGCTGCGACTGCGACTGCGACTGCGACCACAGTTGCGGCTGCGGCTGCGGCGACACCCCCGCGAGCGGCGCGCCCGCTTCGCATTCCGCTCGGCCGCCTCGTGTGCGACCCGCGCTCCCTTGCTCGACTCGCGTGCATGGCTCCTTCCTCGCGTCGCTCCTCGCGCACAGGTCGCATGCCCCCTTTCTTGTGCGTATGGCTCGCGTGAGTGCCTTGCGCCGCCTCCTCATACCCCGGCAACGATTACAGGGAGTAATCGGTTCCCAGGGTATGTCACAGTCCGTAAGAAATGAAGGAGTGGAGAGGCAACGGGGAGAGGCGGTGGTGGGGGGTGGAGGAGGCAAGCCAAGGAACGGAGAGGACGAGCACGCAGGCTGTGAGGGGATCGACGGGACGGGGTCGGGCGGCCCAGGCGGACGAGATGACCCGAATAGACGCGACAAGCCCGGCAGGCCACACAGGCCGAACACAAGGGCTGCCAGCGCAAGTGCAAGCGCAGACGCAGGCGTAGACACGGACGCAGACGCAGACGCAGACGCAGACCGAGATGAGACGAAGGGTTGGACGAGATGAGTTCGTACGGGATGTTGGGTGTGGCGGTTGTGGGGACGGGGCGGATGGGGGCCGACCATGTCCGCCGGATCGATGAGGTGATCAGCGGCGCCCGGGTGGCGGCGGTTGCCGATATCGATGCGGATCGGGCCAAGCACCTCGCCGACGGCATCGACGGGGCCACCGCGTACACCGACCCGGCCGCCGCGATGGACGACCCCGCGGTGGACGCCGTGCTGATCGCCTCGCCGGGGCCGGCGCACGAGGCGGCGCTGCTCGACGCGTTCGCGCGGGATCTGCCGGTCCTGTGCGAGAAGCCGCTCACCCCCGACGCGGCCTCCGCAGTGCGGGTTCTGGAGGCGGAGCAGAAGCTGGGCCACCGGCGCGTCCAGGTGGGCTTCATGCGGCGCTACGACGCCGGCTACCGCACCCTCAAGTCCCTTCTGGACCAGGGGACTTACGGCCGCACGCTGATGCTCCACAACAAGCATCGCAACGCCGACACCCCACCCGGCTTCACCAACGCGATGATGATCAACGACTCGGTGGTGCACGAGATCGATGTGACGCGCTGGCTGCTCGACGACGAGATCACCGCCGTCCGCGTCCTGCGCCCGGCCCCCAGCGGCAACGCTCCCGACGGGCTCAGCGACCCGCAGCTGATCCTCTTCGAGACGGCCGGCGGGCAGGTCGTGGACACCGAACTCTTCGTCAACTGCGGCTTCGGCTACCAGGTCAGCTGCGAGGCGGTCTGCGAGAGCGGCACCGCCCGTATCGGCGACGACCACGGCGTCTTCGTCAACACCTCGGGCCGGTGGGGCGGCACCGTCACCCCCGGTTTCGTGGAGCGCTTCGAGGACGCGTACGACCGGCAGGTGCAGCGCTGGGTGGACGCCACCCAGCGCGGCGAGGTCGAGGGCCCCAGCTGCTGGGACGGCTATGCGGCGGCTGCGGTGTGCGAGGCGGGGGTGCTCGCGCAGGCCACCGGCGAGCGGGTCGCCGTCGAGCTGATCGAGCGCCCGGCGCTCTACCGCTGAGGCCGCGTCCCCGATTTCCCGTTCCCCACTGCCCGTTCCCCCGCTGCCTGTCTCCCGTTACCCGCCTCCCCTCCCCCTCCTCCCCCTCCTCCTCCCCCCTCCTCCCCCTCTCCTCCGCATCCATCCCATCCCCCCTCCCGACCGGTGAAAGGCCGCACATGTGTAGCGCCCCACTCCCCCACGCGTCCCGCGTAGCCCCACCACCAGCCCGTACGCCCTACTGGAGCTGACCATGGCGGCTCCGACCAGCAAGCCGGCGCCCACCGGGACCGGCGCCGGCTCCCCCGGCGGTACGGAGGGCGACTCCCCCGACGCCCCCAACGCCCCCAACGCCCCCAACAGTCCCGGGGCCCGCAGTGCCCAGCGCTTCATCGTCGGCATCGCTGCCATCGCCGCCCTCGGCGGCGCCCTGTTCGGCTACGACACCGGAGTGGTCTCCGGTGCCCTCCCCTTCATGGAGCGCCACTTCGGCCTCACCTCCCTGGGCGAGGGCGTCATCACCAGCGCACTGCTGATCGGCGCGGCCTTCGGCTCGCTGGCCGGCGGCCGGATGTCCGACGCGCTGGGACGGCGCAACTCCCTGCTGTGGGCGGGCGCGGTGTTCATCGGCGGGGCGCTGGCCGTCGCGCTGGCGCCGACCGTGCCGTTCATGGCCGTGGCCCGGTTCGTGCTGGGTCTCGCCGTGGGCAGCGCCTCCGTCATCACGCCGCTCTACCTCTCCGAGATCGCGCCCCCGCACATCCGCGGCCGGCTGGTCTCCTTCAACTCCCTGATGATCGTCAGCGGCCAGCTGCTCGCGTACCTCATCAACGCCGTACTGGCCCACTGGGAGGCGTGGCGATGGATGCTGGGACTGGCCGCGCTGCCGGCCGTGGCGCTGTTCCTCGGTGTCCTCTTCCTGCCCGACACACCGCGCTGGTACATCAGCCGGGGACGGCCGGACGAGGCCGCCGCGGTGCTGCACCGTACGCTGCCCGCCGACGACGTCCCCGCCGAGCTGGGCCGCATCGACCGCGCCCGCAGCCTGGAGGCCGATGCGCAGCGCGGTGCCTGGCGGGAACTGCGTACGCCGTGGGTGCGGCGGCTGCTGCTGGTCGGCGTCGGGCTGGCGATCGTCCAGCAGATCACCGGCGTCAACGCGGTGATCTACTTCGCCCCCAAGATCCTCGCGACGACCGGTCTGGGCACCAACGCCGCGATCACCGCCACCATCGCGGTCGGCGCCATCTCGGTGATCGCCACCGCGATCGGCATGTCCCTGATCGACCGGGTCGGGCGACGCCCCATGCTGCTGACCGGCCTGTCCGGCATGGCAGTCTCCCTGGGGCTGCTCGGCGCGGCCTTCCACCTTCCGCACTCCACCGCGGTCAGCTGTCTCGTCCTCGGGCTGATGGTCCTCTACATGGGGTTCATGCAGGCCACGCTGAACACCGGTGTCTGGCTGCTGCTCGCCGAGATGTTCCCGCTGAAGGTCCGCGGACTGGCCATGGGCGCGGCGGTGTTCGTGATGTGGATGGTCAACTTCGTTGTGGCGCTGGCCTTCCCCGTACTGCTCGACGCGGTCGGCGCGGGCATCACCTTCTGGCTCTTCGGCCTGATGTGCATCCTCTCGCTGGTCTTCTGCAAGCGGTACGCACCGGAGACGAAGGGGCTGGCCCTGGAGGACCTGGAGCAGGAGCTGCGGAAGGCGGCCCAGGGCCGGGGCGCCGGCGAGCCGGAGAGGGCCGGAGAGGGCTGAGACCGGGCGGCGCCCCGCCCCACCTGCGGCCGCCCAACCTGCTGCCGTCCGGCCTCCATCGCCTCACCCGTTACGCGGGCGCGTTGCGCCCGTCCGGCCTCCGCCGTCGCTCCCGTCAGGCCTCCGTGGCATCCGTCCGGCCCCCGTGTCGTCTGTCCCGCCCCCGTCACAGCCGTCCTGCGCCCGTCACGGCTGTCACCGTTGCGCGGGCCTTCCGTCACAGCCGTACGACAGGCCCTCGCCGGTGCTCACGCACAGTCGTTGTCCGGGCACAGGGTGAGTCATCACCCCGCCGTGCGCAGCCCCCCGCCGGCTCCCCGGGCCGACCCTGCGCGCGGCGCCTAGGAGGTGCGCAGAGATGACCGAACGCAGGCTCTGGTCGTACAAGGAAATCGCCGCCCATATCCAGGTGCAGCCGGACACCGTGCGGTCGTACCGCAAGCACGGTTTGCTCCCCGACCCGGACCTGGTGGAGGGCGGTAGACCCTACTGGTACGCGGACACCGTGAGAGCGTGGGTGGCGCAGCGGCCCGGACAGCGCGGACGGCGCTGAGCGGGCCGCTGCGCCACCGACCGAGGGCTCGGGGCCTGGGCCCCGCGTCCGTACGGCGCCGAGCCGGGCCGGGCCGGGCCAACGTGCCGGCCCCGGCCCGGGGTTGCCTCGGCCTCCACCGCACCGATGGCGCCCGGCCGGTGGTTGCCACCGCCGGGGGCCCACGAGGCGCCCGCGGGTGCGCTCGCGAATTCACTCCCGGGTGCGCTCGCGGATTCGGTCCCGGATTCCCTCGCGGGTCTACTCCGGGGTCAGCTAGAGGATCCGCGCCGAGGTCAGCTCGAGGATCCGCTCCGGGTTTTCCTCGCGGGTTCGCTCGCGGGCGCGTCGTCCGGTGCCTGCGCCGGTGGTGCCGTGGAGCCCCTGATCTCCAGTTCCGGGGCGACGAGTTGCCGGTCGGCGGGTGCGTCGGGGTGTGCCATCCGATCCAGGAGGCAGCGGGCGGCCCGGCGGCCGACCTCGTGGCTGGAGTTGTTGACCGAGTTGAGCCAGAGGTGCCGGATGCGGGCGAGGTAGGTGTTGTCGTAGCCGACGAGGGAGAGGTCGGCGGGGACGGCCAGGCCCAGTTCCCCGGCGGCGGACAGCGCGCCGACGCCGGAGATGTCGTTGTAGGCGAAGACGGCGGTGGGGCGGATCCGGCCGCGCGCCGGGCTCAGGAGCCGTACGGCGGCGCGGTAGCCGCCCTCCTCGGTACCGTCGCCGCTCTCCACCACGGCGCTCCCGGTCAGCCCGTGGGCGGCCATCGCGGCCTCGAATCCGCGCCGGCGCAGTTCGCCCACCAGCCCCTGTCCGGCGATGTGGGCGATCCGCCGGTGGCCGAGGCGGATGAGGTGCTCGGTGGCGAGGCGGGCGCCGCGCTCGTCGTCGTTGGCGACGATGTCGACCCTCGGCAGCCGGGGTTCGTGGTTTCCCGCGATGACGGTCGGCAGCCGCTCGGCGACCTCGGCGAGTCCGGCGGTGTCCGGGAGTGTGCCGACGACGACCAGGCCGTCGACCCGCAGTTCCTGGAAGGTGCGGGCGAACTCCTGGCCGGTCCGCCGGTCCAGCCGGCCGTCGGCCATCAGCATCCGCAGACCGTGCGCGTGCAGAAGGGAGTTGAGGCCGTCGAGGACGTCGGCGAACCAGGGGTTGCGCATGTCGTTCAGCAGCACGCCGACGGTGTGCGTACGGCGGGCGACCAGGCTGCGGGCGGCGGCGTTGGGCCGGTACCCCAGCTCCTCGATGGCGTCCAGTACGGCCCGCCGCTTGGCGTCGCTGACACGCGGTGAGCCCTGGAGGACGAGCGAGACCAGGGATTTGGACACGCCGGCGCGCTCGGCGACGCCGCGGATGGTCGGGGGCCGGTCCGGGCCGGCCCTCTCCCGGGACGCGGGCCCGTGCTGGGCCGCCCTCTCAGCCCTCGCCTCAGCCCTCGCCTCAGCCCTCGCCTCGGCCGTCGTCTCCGTCGCCCTCTCCGTCGTTCTCCCAGCCGATCGCTTGTTGGACCGTTCCATGGGTGGAAATCCTTCCATCGGGCCAGGTCCGCGTCAACGCACCCCCTGCCCCCAGACTTCTGCACCTCCCGGGACCACACCGTCCCGCACCCACACCCCACCACGCCCCACTTCCCACCACGCCCATGCCCCACCGAGTCGCAGCACGCCCCACCACGCCGCAGCGCTCAACACCCCTGCCTAAGCCTTGACATGCCGACATACGGACATGCAGGGTTCCCAGGACGGACAATTTTGGACCGTTCCAATATCAAGTCCGCGACCGTCGAGTCCCCAGCCGTCGAATCCCCCGCTGTCGCGTCCGCGGCCCGGCCAGTCCGGCCTCAGCCAGTCCGGCCTCGGCCAGTGCGGCCCCGGCGGACCGCTCGGCACCCACCACCCACCTCCCGCCCCTCCCCGGAAGGGAACACCGCATGAAGATCGGCCTGATCGGCACCGGGCGCATCGGCGCGTTCCACGCCGCGACCCTGCAGAACGTCCCGGGCGTCACCGGCCTCGTGGTCGCCGACGCGGACGCCGCACGCGCCGCAGCGCTGGCGGACAACCTCGGCGTACGGGCCGCCGGCAGCATCGAGGAGATGTACGCGGAGGGTCTGGACGCGGTGGTGATCACCGCCGCGACCAGTGCGCATGCCGCGCTGATCCATCAGGCGCTGGATGCCGGCGTGCCGGTGTTCTGCGAGAAGCCGGTGGCGCTGGACGTGCCGGGCACCATCGAGGTCGTGGAGCGGGCCGAGGCCGGCGCCGTCCCCGTGCAGATCGGATTCCAGCGGCGGTTCGACGCCGGGTACCGCGCCGCGCGGGAGGCGCTGCGCTCCGGTGAGTTGGGGTGGGTGCACACCCTGCGCGCCTGCACCAGCGACCGGACGCCCCCGCCGGCGGCGTTCATCCCCACCTCCGGCGGGCTGTTCCGGGACTGCAGCATCCATGACTTCGACATCCTGCGCTGGCTGACCGGCCGCGAGGTGGTCTCGGTCTACGCCCAGGGCGCCAACCGCGGCGCGGACTTCTTCACCGAGGGAGGTGACGTCGACACCTGCGCGGCGCTGCTGCGCTTCGACGACGACTCGCTGGCCACGGTCACCGCGACCCGCTACAACGGCGCGGGCCACGACGTGCGGCTGGAGGTGTGCGGTTCGCAGGGCGCTCGGTTCGTCGGGCTGGACGACCGTGCGCCGCTGCCGTCCGCCGAGCCGAGGCTGTCCTGGCAGCGGGCGGATGCCCCGTACGCCACCTTCATGGAGCGGTTCCACGACGCGTACGTCACCGAGCTCGGGGTCTTCGTCGAGGTGGCCGCGGGCCGTACGCCCAGCCCCTGTTCGCCGGCCGAGGCGCTGGAGGCGCTGTACGTCGCGGAGGCGTGCGAGCGTTCCCGCCGGACCGGGCAGCCGGTCGCGGTCGCGGACGTCCGCGCCGGCGCGGGCAACGGCGGTTCGGTGCCCGGCGCGTGACCGTTCCCGGCGCGCCGGCGCACCTCGGCGTGCTGCCGCTGGCCGCGCTGGTGCTCGCCGCGCTGGTGGTGGGGGTCTCCAAGACCGCCGTCAGCGGCGTCGGCGCGCTGAGCGTCGCGCTGTTCGCGGCCGTGGTCCCCGCCCGGGAATCCACCGGTGCCCTCCTTCCGCTGCTGCTCGTGGGTGATGTGCTGGCCGTCCGCGCCTATCGCAGGCACACCGACTGGTCCGCGCTGCTGCGGCTGTTGCCGTCCGTCGCGGTCGGCATCCTGCTCGGTGTCGGCTTCGTCGCCTGGACCGATGACGCCGTCATGCGGCGCACGATCGGCGCGCTGCTGCTGACGATCGTGCTGCACCATCTGTGGCAGCGGTGCCTGCGCCGCGCCGGACCGGCGTCCGACGGCGGGCGGGTACCGCAGGCGCGGGCCGCCGACCGGGAGCCGGGCGCCGGGGAGCCGGGCGCCGGAGCCGGCGGGGATGCGGGCGCGGCGGCAGGCGCGGGCCCGGCGCCGGCGGCTCGCACCGTGAGGACGGCCAGGACGCTCCGGGCGGCCCTGACCGTCCGCGCGGTCCGTCAACGCCGGGTGCGGGCGCCCCGTCCTCGTCAAGTGCGGGCGCCGCTCTTCGGGTTGATCGCCGGTTTCGCCACGATGGTTGCCAATGCCGGTGGTCCGGCGATGTCGCTGTACCTCCTCTCGGCCGGTTTCGGGGTGCTCGGTTTCCTGGGCACCGGGGCGTGGTTCTTCCTGATCGTCAATCTCGTCAAACTGCCGTTCAGCGTCGGGCTGGGGCTCGTCACACCCGGTGCGCTCGCCCTGGACGGGCTGCTGGCGCCGGCCGTGGTCGCCGGTGCGCTGCTGGGGCGCGCGCTCGTGCGCCGGGTCGATCAGGCGGTCTTCGAGCGACTGGTGCTGGTCTTCACGGCGCTCGCCGGCCTCGGTCTGCTGCGCTGAGCGGGTCGGCCCCGGGCGGGGCCGGCACCGGCTCCACCCGCCACGCGTGGGCCCGTATCAGATGCCCTTTCGGATACTCGACCTCGCACTCCCCGACGAGGGCGAACCCGGCCTTGCGGCAGACCGCGTTGGAGGCGGCGTTGGCCACGGCGGGGAAGGCGTGGAGCGCATGGTGCCGGCCTTCGGCGCGGGCGGCAGCGATGACCGCGCGCACCGCGGCCGTCGCGATGCCGCGGCCCTGGTAGGCGGGGAGCACGCCCCAGCCCACCTCGTGCACCGGCTCGCCGCGCCAGGTGGCCTCCCAGAATCCGGTCGTGCCGACCACCGCTCCTCCGGGCAGCAGCACGACCCGGAACATCTGCCCCGCTCCCTCGCCGTCGAGGTATCTGCGGTGGCGTCGGGCTATCTGCTCGTCGGTCTCCGGGCCGCCCAAGTGCCGTGTCATCGCGGGGGTGTTGGCCTCGTGCAGCAGGGGGAGGTCGGCCGCCGTCCACGGCTCGATCCGTACGTCAGGTCCCGCAGTCTCATCCGCCATGACCCCACGGTAGGTGCCGCCACTGACAATCACGCCGCGGCGGTGGAGGACGCCTGGTCACTGCCCTCTTCGCCGTCGCCGTGCCGGGTGTCGCCGTCGCCGTTCCGGGTGTCGCCGTCGCCACCCCTGCCGGGTTCGGCGCGCAGTGCGCGGCGGCGGGAGGCCCATTGGAAGGCGGTGCCGGCAGCGGCGACGACGCAGGAGACGCCGAGGCCGATGCCGGCGGCGTAGAGGGGGTTGCCGGCGGCGGCGCTGCCCAGGTAGCCGAGGCCGACGGAGTAGGTCGCCCACAGCATTTCGGCGACGGCGGCACCGATGACGTATTTGCGCCGCGGATAGCGCAGCACTCCGGCGGCCAGGGCGCCGGCGATCCGGCCGCTGGGCAGGAACCGTACGGCGATCACGAAAGGCAGTCCGTAGCGCCGGATGCGCCGTGAGGTCCAGTCCAGCGCGACCCGGCGGCGGGGGCGGCGCAGTATCCAGGAGCGTACGGGGCCGCCGAACCGGCGGGCGGCGAGGTACATCAGGACGTCGCCGAGGAGCGCGCTGCCGGCGACGATCGCGAGGATCAGGGGCAGGAACGCGTGGCCCTCGGAGGCGAGGACTCCGGCGGAGACGAGCAGCGCGGAGTTGGGGACCAGTGGCGGCAGGGTGGTGAGCGCCAGCAGGCCGTAGAGGGCGGGTACGTCCATCCGGCCGCCTCCTCGGTTCCGCTCCCCGAGTTCCGTACCCCAAGGCTGACGCGTGGCGGGGCGTGCGGCAACGCGGACGCCCAGTGGACCGATACCCCCTAGGGGTATAAAGTTACAGCCGTCGGGAGGGACACCGGGCGTCACCGGCGCCCCTTGCGGCACGCGGGCCCCACACTGGACATCTCGCCCCACAGCGGCGCCCGCGCGTCCACGCACACGCACCGCCGCCGACACATCGGCATCACGAGGAGAAACCCATGGCCGAGAACAGCTCCTGCTGCACCCCTGAAGGCTCCTGCCAGTCCGGCGACACCGCCGTCCAGGTCGGCGAGGTGACCACCACGTACCAGGTCACCGGTATGACCTGCGGCCACTGCGAGGGCGCGGTGTCGGCCGAGATCGGCGAACTCGCCGGGGTGAGCTCGGTGCAGGCGGTCGCCGCCACCGGCCTGGTGACCGTGACCTCGAAGGCCCCGCTGGACGAGGAGGCCGTGCGCGCCGCCGTCGACGAGGCGGGCTACGAGCTCACCGGCCGGGTCTGACCCGGCAGCCGCCTCCGCCACACAGGCGCAGATCGAGCCCGCCACCGGCGGGGCGGTCTGCGCCTTGTGCGTATCGGGGTCCAGGCCGCCGGATCGGGTGGCCGACGGGGCCACGACGACCGAATCGAGCCTTTCGTTCCACTCGCCGGACCTGTGACGCCGTCGCCGGCTCGCGACGCGCGAACATTCACATTGTTTTTACAACTGGCACAACACCCATACCCGCGAGCCTTGATCTCCAGATCGCAACCCTTGACCAGATTCGCCCCTATATGGCAAGAGACCCAGATCACACTCATCGGAACGTAACCATTGAGGGGGGTCGCGAGTCTAACCGGGCAGTGCAGGCACCCCGGCGGGGCTTGCACTGCAACAGCCGTGCCGGTCTTGGGGGATCGCGCCCGGCTACGCGTAGCCGGGGCGACGCGCCCGGGGAGCTTTGAGCGGCCCTCCCGTATGTGCGCGTCCCGGCAGAGCGCGGTGCAACCCGGAACGCCCGGCCGGATCCCGTGGGGGGAATCCGCACCGGGACATGGGAAGCGCCCCGCACTCTGGACCCGTGGGGGGATCCGGAGGCGGGGCGCTTTCGTCTGCCCGCCGACGGCCGGTCACCCGGCCGCCACATCCAGCTTGCGCGATTATCGATCACCAGTGTGTATCGGCCGGCATCGCGCCGACCGATACCCGTTGGTCCGGCTCAGCGCTCCTGAACGGGCACGAAATCGCGCTCGACGATGCCGGTGTAGATCTGCCGCGGACGGCCGATCCGGGAGCCCGGCTCCTTGATCATCTCGTGCCACTGGGCGATCCAGCCGGGCAGCCGGCCGAGCGCGAAGAGCACCGTGAACATCTCGGTCGGGAAGCCCATCGCCCGGTAGATCAGGCCGGTGTAGAAGTCGACGTTCGGGTAGAGCTTGCGCTCGACGAAGTAGTCGTCGGAGAGCGCGTGCTCCTCCAGCTTGAGGGCGATGTCCAGCAGTTCGTCGGACTTGCCGAGCGCCGAGAGGACATCGTGCGCCGCCGCCTTGATGATCTTCGCCCGGGGGTCGAAGTTCTTGTAGACGCGGTGCCCGAAGCCCATCAGCTTCACGCCGTCTTCCTTGTTCTTCACCTTGCGGATGAAGGAGTCGACGTCGCCGCCGGTGGCCTGGATGCCCTCCAGCATCTCCAGCACCGACTGGTTGGCACCGCCGTGCAGGGGGCCCCACAGGGCGTTGATGCCCGCGGAGATCGAGGCGAAGAGATTCGCCTGCGAGGAGCCCACCAGGCGCACGGTGGAGGTCGAGCAGTTCTGCTCGTGGTCCGCGTGCAGGATCAGCAGCTTGTCGAGGGCGCTGACCACGACCGGGTCCAGCTCGTACTCGGCGGCGGGGACCGAGAAGGTCATCCGCAGGAAGTTCTCCACGTACCCGAGGTCGTTGCTCGGGTAGACGACCGGGTGGCCGACCGACTTCTTGTACGCGTACGCCGCGATGGTCGGCAGCTTGGCCAGCAGGCGGATCGTGGAGATGTGCCGCTGCCGCTCGTCGAACGGGTTGTGGCTGTCCTGGTAGAACGTCGACAGTGCGCTGACCACGGACGACAGCATGGCCATCGGGTGGGCGTCCCGCGGGAAGCCGTCGTAGAAACGCTTGACGTCCTCGTGGAGCAGCGTGTGGTAGGTGATGTCCTGCTTGAAGTTCGCCAGCTCATCGACGGTGGGCAGCTCACCGTTGATGAGGAGGTAGGCGGTCTCGACGAACGTGCTGCGCTCCGCGAGCTGTTCGATCGGGTAACCGCGGTACCGAAGGATGCCCTGCTCACCGTCTAGATAGGTGATCGCGGATTTATACGCCGCGGTGTTGCCATAACCGGAATCCAGGGTCACCAGACCGGTCTGGGTGCGCAGCTTCGAGATGTCGAAGCCCTTGTCGCCGACACTGCTGTCGACGACCGGGTAGCTGTATTCGCCGTCCCCGTAACGCAGTACTACAGAGTTGTCGCTCACGTCATCCCTCACCGACGTTGTGCCTCTTCTTCGAGGTGCCCTGACTGCCTATACCTTCCCCCATTTGGACGTTGGATGTGCACTCGGGGTCGGCCATAGGGCCTCATTACGGCACTCAGTGCCGCGTTGGTGTCCATCCTGCTCCCCTTCGCCCCGATTGGGAAAGAGGTGCGACATCACATCGCTCCGGCGAGCCGGTGATCGAGCGCCGTATGCCGCCGACCGGCGGATACGGTCCGTACGGCCTGTCCCAGGGCCCTCCGGGAGCCGACCAGGACCACCAGACGTTTCGCCCGCGTCACGGCCGTATAGAGCAGATTGCGCTGGAGCATCATCCAGGCGCTGGTGGTGACCGGAATCACCACCGCCGGATACTCGCTCCCCTGGGAGCGATGGATCGTCACGGCATAGGCATGGGCGAGTTCGTCGAGCTCGTCGAAGTCGTACGGAACCTCCTCGTCCTCGTCCGTGAGGACCGTCAGCCGCTGCTCGTCGGCGTCGAGGGCGGTGACCACCCCCACCGTGCCGTTGAAGACGCCGTTGCGGCCCTTCTCGTAGTTGTTCCGGATCTGGGTGACCTTGTCGCCGACGCGGAAGACCCGGCCGCCGAAGCGGCGCTCGGGAAGATCCGGGCGGGCCGGGGTCACCGCCTGCTGGAGGAGGCCGTTGAGCGCCCCCGCACCGGCCGGGCCGCGGTGCATCGGGGCCAGCACCTGGACGTCCCGGCGCGGGTCCAGGCCGAACTTCGCCGGGATGCGGCGCGCCACCACGTCGACCGTCAGCCGGGCCGCCGCCTCCGCGTCCTCCTCGGCGAACAGGAAGAAGTCCTTCAGGCCGGTGGTCAGCGGCGGCACCCCGGAGTTGATGCGGTGCGCGTTGGTGACCACCCCGGACTGCTGGGCCTGCCGGAAGATCCTGGTCAGCCGGACCGCCGGCACAGGGCCCGGCTCGGCCAGCAGATCCCGCAGCACCTCCCCGGCGCCGACCGACGGCAGCTGGTCGACGTCCCCCACCAGCAGCAGATGGGCGCCCGGCGGCACCGCCTTGACGAGCTTGTTGGCCAGCAGCAGATCGAGCATCGACGCCTCGTCGACCACCACCAGATCGGCATCCAGCGGGCGGTCCGCGTCGTAGGCGGCGTCCCCGCCCGGCTTGAGCTCCAGGAGGCGGTGGACGGTGGACGCGTCCGCTCCGGTCAGCTCCGCGAGCCGCTTGGCCGCCCGGCCCGTGGGCGCCGCCAGCACCACCTTGGCCTGCTTGGCGCGGGCCAGCTCGACGACCGAGCGGACCGTGAACGACTTGCCGCAGCCGGGCCCGCCCGTGAGCACCGCGACCCTGCTGGTCAGCGCCAGCCGGACCGCGGCCTGCTGCTCGGGCGCCAGCTCCGCGCCCGTACGCCGGGCCAGCCAGGCCAGCGCCTTGTCCCAGACCACGTCGCGGAACGCGGGCATCCGGTCCTCGTCCGTACGCAGCAGCCGGGTCAGCCGGCCGGCCAGGGAGATCTCGGCGCGGTGGAACGGCACCAGATAGACCGCGGTGACCGGCTCGCCGTCCTCCGCGCCCGGCACCTTCTCCCGGACCACGCCCTCGGGGTCCGCGGCCAGCTCGGCGAGACAGTCGATGACCAGGCCGGTGTCCACCTGGAGCAACTTCACCGCGTCCGCGATCAGTTGCTCCTCGGGCAGGAAGCAGTGGCCCTGGTCCGTCGACTGCGACAGGGCGTACTGGAGGCCCGCCTTGACCCGGTCCGGGCTGTCGTGCGGAATGCCGACCGCCTGGGCGATCCGGTCGGCGGTGAGGAAGCCGATGCCCCAGACGTCGGCGGCGAGGCGGTAGGGGTGGTTCCGCACCACGGAGATGGAGGCGTCGCCGTACTTCTTGTAGATCCGCACCGCGATGGACGTGGACACCCCGACGCCCTGGAGGAAGACCATGACCTCCTTGATGGCCTTCTGCTCCTCCCAGGCCGCACCGATCAGCTTCGTGCGCTTGGGGCCCAGGCCCGGCACCTCGATGAGGCGCCCGGGGTCGGACTCGATCACGTCGAGGGTGTCCGTGCCGAAGTGCTCGGTGATGCGGTCGGCGATCCGCGGGCCGATGCCCTTGATCAGACCGGAGCCCAGATAGCGGCGGATGCCCTGGACGGTGGCGGGCAGGACCGTGGTGTAGTTCTCGACCGTGAACTGCTTGCCGTACTGGGGGTGGGAGCCCCAACGGCCCTCCATACGGAGCGACTCGCCCGGCTGCGCACCCAGCAGGGCGCCGACGACGGTCAGCAGATCGCCCGAGCCGCGACCCGTATCGACGCGCGCGACCGTGTAGCCGCTCTCCTCATTGGCGTAGGTGATCCGCTCCAGGACCCCTTCCACCACGGCTGCGTTGACCATGACTCGACGGTACCGCCGGGGTGTGACAGCGGGCGGGGGGTGGGGGTGGGATTGGGGATTGGGGATTGGGTGTGAGGGGTGAGGGGGGGGGTGGGGTGAGGGGGCGAGAGGGGTGGGGCTTCGCACCGCCGGGGGCTGCTCCCGCCGGGGCTTCCCGCGTCGGGCGCTTCCGGTGCTGGGGGGTTCCGGTGCTGGGGTCCGCGCTGAGGGGCTTCCGCGCTGGCGAGCTTTCCCCCGCCCCCTCCCCCTCTCCCCCTTCGGGGGAGGGGGCGGGGGGTGGGTTCGGGGGTGGGGGGAGAACGACAAGCACAGCCGCAGCGCCGCGCCCCCCATAGCAAGGGCCCCACCGGCCAGGGCCCCCACCGGCAAGAGCCCCCAGCCGGAAGGGCCCCCGACAGCAAGGTGAGAGCGCCCTGCGCGCCCTCAGCAGACGTGTGCGGTGAAGCGTTGCACGACCTCGGCCAGGACCTCCCTGCCATCGCGCGCCCACAAGGCCGGGTTGAAGATCTCGACCTCGATGGGGCCCCGGTAGCCGGTCGCGTCCACCTGCTGCCGGAACCACCGCAGATCCACCGAGCCGTCGCCCAACTGCCCGCGCCCCAGCAGGACGCCCGCCGGCAGCGGTGTGATCCAGTCGGCGAGCTGGAAGGCGGCGATCCGCGACGCGCCGCCGCCGGTACCGCCAGTACGGCCCCTACCGCGGGTACCGCCCGTGCCACTCGCACCTCCCGCGCCGCCGGTACCTCCCGCGCGGGCGAGCTGTGTGCCCACCGTGTCGTCCCACCACAGGTGGTAGGTGTCCACGACCACGCCCACCCGGTCCGCGGGGAACCGCTCGGCGAGGTCGAGCGCCTGGGCGAGCGTGGAGACCACGCACCGGTCCGCGGCGTACATCGGGTGCAGGGGTTCCAGGGCCAGCCGTACGCCCCGCTCGGCGGCGTACGGAGCCAACTCGGCGAGTGCGTCGGCGATCCGCTCCCGGGCACCGGCCAGATCACGGCTGCCGGGCGGCAGTCCGCCGGAGACCAGGACCAGGGTGGCGGTGCCGAGGGCCGCCGCCTCCTCGATGGCGGCCCTGTTGTCCGCGAGGGCGGTGCGGCGCTCCCCGGGGTCCTCCGCGGTGAAGAACCCGCCCCGGCACAGGCTGGTGACCGCGAGCCCGGCGTCCCGTACGAGCCGGGCAGCCGCCGCGGTCCCGTATTGCCGCACCGGTGCGCGCCACAGGCCCACGCCCCGTACGCCCGCCCGTGCGCAGCCGTCCACCAGGTCGGGCAGCGACCACTGCCGGACGGTCTCCTGATTGATGCTCAGGCGGTCGAGGAGGACGGAGTCGGGGACGGGGGCGGCGTCACGGCGCGCACCACCCCCGCCCGTGTCGCCCGCGCCCCCCGCGCCCGTCGCAGCCGACGCGCCGCCCGTCACGTGCCGCGCTCCGTCCGCCGTGCCCGCCTCCCGTGGCGCGCCGTGGCCACCGGCTGCTGCGGCTCCGCCGCGCCGTACACCGCCAGCAGGGTGCGCATTCTGGCTGCGGCCCGTTCCGGGTCGGGGAACAGGCCGAGGCCGCCCGCCAGTTCGTACGCACGGCGCAGGTGGGGCAGGGAGCGGGCCGACTGGAGGCCGCCGACCATGGTGAAGTGCGACTGGTGGCCGGCCAGCCAGGCGAGCAGGACCACGCCGGTCTTGTAGTAGCGGGTGGGTGCCCGGAAGAGGTGGCGGGCGAGCGTCACGGTCGGGTCCAGGGTGGCGCGGAATCCGGCCGTGTCCCCGGTGTCCAGGAGGCAGACGGCCCTGGCGGCCAGGGGGGCGAGCGGGTCGAAGACGCCCAGCAGGGCGTCGCTGAAGCCGTGGGCGTCGCCGGCGATCAGTTCCGGGTAGTGGAAGTCGTCGCCCGTGTAGCAGCGCACGCCCTTCGGGAGGCGGCGGCGCAAGGCCACTTCCCGTGGGGCGTCCAGGAGGGAGACCTTGACGCCGTCCACCTTGGCGGGGTGGTCGGTGACGAGGTGCAGCAGCGTCTCGGTGGCCGCGTCGAGGTCCGGGCTGCCCCAGTAGCCCGTCAGCGCCGGGTCGAACATCGGGCCGAGCCAGTGCAGGATCACCGGGCGGGCGGTCTGGCGCAGCAGGTGCCCGTAGAGGTCGCGGTAGGTGTCCGGGCCGTCGGCGAGCGCGGCCAGTTGGCGTGAGGCCATCAGGACGGGCTGGGCACCGGCGTCCTCGGCGAGGGTGAGCTGTTCCTCGTAGGCGGCCCGGACGTCCGCCAATGTGGCGCCGTGCGGCGGGAGTTGGTCGGTGCCGGTGCCGCAGGCGATCCGGCCGCCGGCGGCCCTGGCCTCGGCGGCGGAGCGGCGGATCAGCTCGGCCGCGCCGCCCCAGTCCAGGCCCATACCGCGCTGTGCGGTGTCCATCGCCTCGGCGACGCCCAGGCCGTGTGCCCAGAGGTGGCGGCGGAAGGCGAGGGTGGCGTCCCAGTCCAGGGCGGCCGGTCCTTCCGGGGTGGTGTCGGCGTGTGGATCGGCGACCACGTGGGCGGCGGCGAAGACCGTGCGGGAGCGCGGCGGGGGCGGCCCGGTGGTGGTCGCCGCGGCCTCGGGGGCGGTCACCGGGGCAGCTCCGGTACGGGGAGCCGGCGGCCCTCCTTCGAGGAGCGCAGGCCCAGTTCGGCGAGCTGGACGCCGCGGGCGCCCGCCGCCAGGTCCCGGTGCCAGGGCTCGTCGCGCACCACATGGCGCAGGAACAGCTCCCATTGGGCCTTGAAGGCGTTGCCGAAGTCGGCGTTGTCCGGGACCTCTTGCCACTGTTCGCGGTAGGAGCGGTGGGAACCGGTGGCGGTGCCGTCGGCGGTGTCGGGGATGTCGGGGTTCCAGACGGGTCTCGGCGTGCCGGCGCGGTGCTGGACGCGGCAGCGGCGCAGCCCGGCGACGGCCGACCCCTCGGTGCCGTCCACCTGGAACTCCACCAGTTCGTCGCGGTGGACCCGTACCGCCCAGGAGGAGTTGATCTGGGCGATGATGCCGCCGTCCAGTTCGAAGATGCCGTAGGCGGCGTCGTCGGCGGTCGCCTCGTAGGGGGTGCCGGACTCGTCCCAGCGGCGCGGGATGTGCGTGGTGACCCGCGCCTGGACGGACCGCACCGGGCCGAACAGCTCGTGCAGGACGTATTCCCAGTGGGGGAACATGTCGGCCGCGATGCCGCCGCCGTCCTCGGCGCGGTAGTTCCAGGAGGGGCGCTGCGCCTGCTGCCAGTCGCCCTCGAAGACCCAGTAGCCGAACTCGCCCCGTACGGACAGGATGCGGCCGAAGAAGCCGCCGTCGACCAGGCGGCGCAGCTTGCGCAGTCCGGGCAGGAAGAGCTTGTCCTGGACGACGCCGTGTTTGACGCCGGCGGCGTCGGCCAGCCGGGCCAGCTCCAGTGCGCCCGCCAGGTCGGTGGCGGTGGGCTTCTCCACGTAGAGGTGCTTGCCGGCGGCGATCGCCTTCTTGACGGCGTCGGTGCGGGCGGCGGTGATCTGCGCGTCGAAGTAGACGGCGATGCTGTCGTCGGCGAGTACGGCGTCGAGGTCGTCGCTCCAGTGCTCCAGGCCGTGGCGTTCGGCGAGCGCCCGGACCTTGTGCCCGGAGCGGCCGACGAGCACCGGCTCCGGCCAGATCACCGTTCCGTCGCCCAGGTCGAGGCCGCCCTCCTCGCGCAGCGCGAGGAGGGAGCGGACCAGGTGCTGGTGGTGGCCCATGCGCCCGGTCACGCCGTTCATGGCGATGCGTACGGTCGTGCGTGTCACGGTCCGGCCCCCTCTCGCTCGCGGCAGGTCGTTCGGTCGCGTGGGGTGCGTGGGTGGGATGCGTGGGTGGGGTGGGCGGCCGGCGGGCGCTGTCCGTCGCGGGCGAAGCTAGCGTGCGCGGCGCGGCGGGGACAAGAGGGCACCGAACCGGCAGCCAAGTGGCGGCGCCCGGTGCGGAATTGGCCGTGCGCGGATCGGCGCGGTGGCGTACCCTTGACTCAGTCAAGCTTGACTGAGTCAAGGGTGAGGGGGGTCGGCGATGACCGACGGGACCGCGACCAGCACGGCAACCACCGCGGAACGCACCGCGACATCCACGGCGGCATCCGGCCCGGTGGCCGATCCCGCCGTCCGCGAGCTGCGCAGATTCAACCGCTTCTACACCAACCTGATCGGTGCGCTGGATTACGGCCGCCATCTGTACACCCCGTACACCCTCACCGAGGCCCGGGTGCTCTACGAGGTCGCCAACCGCCCGCAGGTGGACGCCGCCGACCTGCGCGTCTCGCTGTCGCTGGACGCCGGGTATCTCAGCAGGCTGCTGGGGAAGTTCGAGGACCGCGAGCTGATCACCCGCGGCAGATCGGACCGGGATCCGCGCCGGCAGCGCATCACCCTCACCGAGGGCGGCCGGGACGCGGCCGGGCTGCTGGAGGAGCGCTCACAGGAAGCGGCGGGGTCGCTGCTGGAACGGCTCCCGGACGCGGACCGGGAGCGGTTGACGGCTTCGATGCGGACCATCCGCGCCCTGCTCGGCGAGGACACCCGGCCCGGCGAGGACGGGGCGGGGACGGATGGGGCGGCGGACGGCACACCGCAGGAGTCGAGCACCGGGAGCGCGCCCGCGGTGACCCTGCGCACCACCCGGCCCGGTGACCTGGGCTGGATGGTGGAGCGCAACGCCGCGCTGTACGCCGCAGAGTACGGCTTCGACCTGCGCTACGAGGCGCTGGTGGCCCGGATCGTCGCGGAGTACGCAGAGGGCTTCGACCCGCGGTGGGACCGCACCTGGATAGCCGAGCTGGCCGGCGAGCGGGTCGGTGCGGTGATGTGCGTACGGGACGCGCGGCCGGGGGTGGCGCGGCTGCGGCTGCTGCTGGTGGAGCCCGGGGCGCGCGGGCACGGCGTGGGCCGCCGACTGGTCGGTGCCTGCGTGGAGTTCGCCCGCGAGGCCGGGTACGGGGAGCTGGTGCTGTGGACCAACTCCGTGCTGGGCGCGGCCCGGAGGATCTATCAGCGGGCCGGGTTCGAGCTGGCCGCCGAGGAGCCGCACCGCAGTTTCGGGCAGGACCTGGTCGGGCAGGACTGGCGACTGACGCTGGCATAGCGGACGGCGCGGCGCGGTCCGCCCGGCGTGTGCGGCGGCCGAGCGGCCGGCGCGGGCGGTACGGGAGGTACGGGAGGCGCGATGGGCGGCGGGGACGGGTCGGCGGCGGCGCGGTTCGCGTTCTCGACGCTGGGGGTGCCGGGGATGCCGGTGGCCGAGGTGCTGCGGCTGGCGACCGGCGCCGGGTATCAGGGGGTGGAGCTGCGGGCGCATCCCGAGGAGCCGGTGCATCCACTGCTCGGGGCGCGGGAACGGGCCGCGGTGCGCCGGCAGTTCGCGGACGCGGGGGTGGCGGTGCTGGCCGTCGCCGGGTACGCCCGGGTCGCGGCGGAGGTCCGGGACGCCGCCGGCGAGGCCGAGTCGGGGCGGGAGCTGTCCGAACTGGTGCTGCTCGCCGCCGATCTGGGGGCGCCGTATGTGCGGGTCTTCCCCGGTGGCGGGGGGCGTCCGGCCCGGGCGGCCGGGGCGGATGCGGTGCGGCGGCTGCGGGCGGTGGCGCCGCTCGCCGCGGAGCGCGGGGTGCGGGTGCTGCTGGAGACCCATGACTCGCATCGCACCGGGGCGTCGGCCGCCGGGGTCCTGGGCGCGGTGGGACGGCGGCAGGCGGGGGCGCTGTGGGACGTGCTGCACTGCTGGCTCGGCGGGGAGGCGCCCGCCGAGACGTATGCCGCGCTGGCGCCGTATCTGGGGTATGTGCAGGTCAAGGACGTCGCCTCGGCGGACGATCTGACGCCGCTTCCGCTGGGGGACGGGGTGCTGCCGCTGCCCGCCGTGGTGGCGGCGCTCGGCCGGGAGGCCGGCGGCTGGCTGTGCTGGGAGTACGAGCGGCGCTGGTATCCGCGGGCGGCCGGGCTCCCCGGGCTGCTGGCCCGGGGCCGCGAGCATCTGGAGCGGCTGCTGGACGCGGACGCCGGCCGGCCCGGCGCCGGCGCTCCGGCGGGCGGCTGACCCGGCGCGCCCGGCCGTGCGGAGCGCCCGCCGGCCCGCCCCACCACACCCCCGCCCGCCCCGCAATCCCTGGGCGGCGCAGGCTCCGTGGGTCGTTGACCGGCCGGTGCTTTCCGGCTATCCGTGTCTCCTTGGAAGTTTCCTTCACATGCTCGAGGAAGCCCCCCGGAAGGAGCGCAGATGCACTCCAGACGTACCGTCCTGACCACCGCCGCCGCGGCGGCCGCCGCAGCCGCCCTCGGCGAGGGACCCGCACACGCCGTCGGACCCCGGCCCGCCGCCTCCCCCTCCCCCGCCCGTCCGGTGTCCCCCGCCGCCCTGGACCGGCTGCGCCGGATCCTCTCCCGTATGACGCCCGAGGAGAAGGTGGGGCAGCTCTTCGTGATGCGGGTGTACGGGGACTCCGCGACCGACCCGGACCCGGCCGACGCGGCGGCCAACCGCGAGGAGATCGGGGTCGCGAACGCCGCCGAGCTGATCGCCACGTACCGGGTCGGCGGCATCATCTACTTCGGCTGGGCGCACAACATCCGTGACCCGCACCAGGTCGCCGACCTCTCCAACGGCATCCAGGAGGCGGCCGCCGCGCTGCGCGTCCCCGTACCGGTGCTGATCTCCACGGACCAGGAGCACGGCACAGTGGCCCGGATCGGCGCGCCCGCGACGCTGTTCCCCGGGGCGATGGCGCTCGGCGCGTCCGGGTCCCGGGAGGACGCCCGTACGGCGGGGCGGATCGCCGGCCGGGAGCTGTGCGCGATGGGCATCCGGCAGGACTACGCGCCGGACGCGGACGTCAATGTGAACCCGGCCAACCCGGTGATCGGCGTACGGTCCTTCGGCGCCGACCCGCGGGCGGTGTCCCGGATGGTCGCCGCGCAGGTGCGGGGCTATCAGGGCGCGGGGGTCGCGGCCTGCGCCAAGCACTTCCCCGGGCACGGCGACACGGACACCGACAGCCACGTCGGGCTGCCGTACATCCACCACTCCGCGCGCGAGTGGGAGCGGCTGGACGCGCCGCCGTTCCGGGCCGCGATCGCCGCCGGGATCGACACGATCATGACGGCGCACATCGTCGTGCCCGCCTTCGACCCCAGCGGGGACCCGGCCACCCTCTCCCGTCCGATCCTCACCGGCATCCTGCGCGAACGCCTCGGCTACGACGGGGTGGTGGTGACGGATTCGCTGGGCATGGAGGGCGTACGGGAGAAGTACGGGGACGCCCGGGTGCCGGTGCTGGCGCTGCGGGCCGGGGCCGACCAGCTGCTGAACCCGCCGGATCTGCCGCTGGCGTACCGGGCCGTCCTCAGGGCGCTGGAGGGCGGGGAGCTGAGCGAGCGGGAACTCGACGCCAAGGTGCTGCGGATCCTGGTGCTCAAGGAGCGGCGCGGGCTGTTCGCCGACCCGTACACCACGCACCGGGCGGTCGACCGGGTGGTGGGGACCCGCGGCCATCTGGCCGCCGCGGACCGGATCGCGGACCGCACCACCACGCTGCTGCGCAACGACGGCGGGGTGCTGCCGCTGTCCCCGCGGCGGGAGGGCCGGGTGCTGGTGGTGGGTGCGGACGCGGCGGCGCCGTCCGGCACCGGCGGCCCGCCGACCCGGGTCCTGGCGCGGGCGCTGACCGGGCTCGGGTTCACCGCCACCGCGCTGCCCACCGGTATGGCGCCGACCCGGGCGCGGATCGACCGGGCGAGGGCGGCGCTGGCGGAGCGGGACGCGGTGGTGGTGGCCACGTACGACGTCACCGCGTCGTCGCCGCAGCGGGATCTGGTGGCCGCGCTGCTGGCCACCGGGAAGCCGGTGGTGCAGCTGGCGGTCCGCAACCCGTACGACATCGCGCAGTTGGGCGGGGTCAGGGCGGGGCTGGCGAGCTATTCGTGGACGGATGTGGAGCTGCGGGCGGCGGCCCGGGTGATCGCCGGCCGGCGGGATCCGGTGGGCCGGCTGCCGGTGGCGATCATGCGCGCGGACGCCCCGCGGACCGTGCTGTACGGGATCGGCCACGGACTGAACTACTGAGCCGGGCAGGGCCGTTGCGGCCGGCTCCCCGCGACCGCCGGTTGCCGGTCGCGGGGAGCCGCTCGCCGGTCGCGGGGGCGCGTCACCGCCCGGACAGCGCGGTCAGGGCGGTCACGGCCGCAGCGTCGTCATCCGGTGCAGCTCCGGCCGGTCCAGGTTCCTGTCGTACGGGGCCCGGTCGGTGGGCCGGCCGTTCGCGGGGACCGGGAGCCCGGCCCAGGAGAGGAGTTCGGCGGTGGCCTTGGTGCGGTCGGCGTCCTTCAGCTTCGCGATGTCGGCGCCGTGGTTGCCGCCGGGAACGGTGAAGACGTAGGAGTCCCGGGCGCCCGTGCCGAGTGTGAAGTGCTTGGCGCTCCACGGGTCGTACTGCCCGTTGACGAACATCATGTGCCGGGCGTGGTGGCGCACCCAGCGGTCGACGTCCGGCATGGCGCGCTTGTCGAACGCCATGGGGATCTCGCGCGGCACGAACGAGCGGGAGTTGTTGAGGCCGGGGTAGCGCAGCAGGTCCTGGATGTTGGGGTAGTGGTACGTGGGCTCACCGAGCTGGGTGCCCGCCTGGTAGTAGTACGGCAGGAACTTCTCCAGGCCCTGGTCGGTGTAGGAGTCGAAACCGCCGACCTTGTCGATCCACTGGTACAGCGCGTCGGTCGAGGCGTCCGCCTTGGGAATCGTGGCGCAGGCGGTCTCGGCGGGCTGGTACTGCCAGAAGCCGAACACCAGGTCCGTGACGAGGACTTCGTAGGCCCGGTCGGCGTTGCCGATCAGGGTGAAGGTGCGCTTGTTCTCGCCGGCCCACTTCTCGTAGCGGTTGACGATCTCGTCGCGGCGCAGCAGGGCCTCGCGCTCGACCGTGGCGACGTCGGCGCGGCACCGGGCGCTGCCGACGGTGGCGAAGAAGCGGTCGTAGGGCGCGGGGTCGGCGCGGTCGGTGTTGTTCGGGGCGACGTAGGCGACGGTGCCGTTCATGTCGTGCGGGAAGAAGCGGCGGTAGTACGTGGCCGTCATGCCGCCCTTGCTGCCGCCGGTGGCGATCCAGTTCTTGGGGTAGAGGGCGTGCAGCGCCTGGAAGATGCGGTGCTGGTCGGCGGCCGCCTGCCGGATGTCCAGCTTCTTCCAGTCGGTGGGGGTGGGCCGCGACGGTGTGAAGTAGCGGTATTCCAGGGAGACCTGGTTACCGTCGATGATCTTGGTGGGTTCGCTGCGGGACGGTGTGGTGCTGACGTTGTAGCCGGAGGTGAAGAACACCGTGGGGCGGTCCACCGACCTGTGCAGCACGGTCAGCCGCTGCTGGAAGGTGCCCCGCTCCGGGTGCCGGTGGTCGATCGGCTGGGTGTAGTCGAGGACGAAGTAGCGGTAGCCGTCGACCGGCTTCTCCTCGATCAGGCTCATACCGGGGATCGCGAGGATCCGGTCCTTGATGTCCTGGCCGGCGTCGTCGCCGCGCGCGGTGGCACCGCCTGTGTGCCGGACGTCCGTGCCGTTCGGCTCGGCGGCGGTGGCCGCTCCCGCCGAGGTGCTGCCGGCTGTGGCCGTGCCTATGAGCACGGCGAGCGACAGCAGCCATCTCTTGGCCTTGCGCATGCACCCTCCCCTTGGGATAGCAAAGGTCGGGCCGAACCTATCCGCGAGGAAGGGGCGCCACCAGCCTCCATTGCGGCGAGGGTGACGCCCCGGTGGCCTGATTCCGTCGGTGCCGCGGGGCGGTTCCGCTCCCCGCTCCGGGCGATCGGGAGGGCCTAGCGGCCGGACGGGCTACACGGCCAGCGGCTCCTCCTCGCCGGTGAACGTGCGCCACAGCTCCGCATAGCGGCCGTCGCGGGCGAGCAGCTGGGCGTGGGTGCCGTCCTCGATGATCCGGCCGTGGTCCAGCACCACCACCCGGTCGGCGCGGGCGGCGGTGGTCAACCGGTGGGCGACGATCAAGGTGGTGCGGCGGCCGGCGAGGCGGTCGGTGGCCTGGTTGACGACGGCTTCGGTGGCCAGGTCCAGGGCGGCGGTCGCCTCGTCGAGCAACAGCACGTCGGGGTCGACGAGTTCGGCGCGGGCCAGGGCGAGCAGCTGGCGCTGGCCGGCGGAGAGGTTGCGGCCCCGCTCGGCGACCTCGTGGAGGTAGCCGCCGTCCAGGGTGGCGATCATGGCGTGGGCCCCGACGGCCCGCGCGGCGGCCTCCACCTCGGCGTCGGTGGCGTCCGGACGGCCGTAGGCGATGGCGTCGCGGACCGTGCCGGCGAAGAGGTAGGACTCCTGGGGGACGATGCCGAGCCGGCGGCGGTAGCCGGTCAGGTCCAGCTCGCGCAGGTCGGTACCGTCGACGCGGACGGCGCCCGAGGTCGGGTCGTAGAAGCGGGCGACCAGCTTGACGAGGGTGGACTTGCCGGCACCGGTCTCCCCGACGAAGGCCACCGTCTGGCCCGCGGGGATGGTGAGGTCGATACCGGACAGCGCCTGCTCGTCGTGCCGGCCGTAGTGGAAGTGCACGGCGTCGAAGGCGATGTCGCCGCGCAGCGAGGGAACCGGGCGGGGCTGCTCGGCGGCCGGGGTGGAGGTCCGCTCGCCGAGCAGCTCGCCTATTCGGCGCAGGGAGACGGACGCCTGCTGGTAGCCGTCGAAGACCTGGGAGAGCTGTTGCACGGGCGCGAAGAACAGGTCGATGTAGAGCAGATACGCGACCAGGGCGCCGGCGGTGAGGGTGTGCGCGCCCACCCGGTCGGCGCCGACGATCAGCACCAGGGCCGCCGCCACGGACGACAGCAGCTGGACGAAGGGGAAGTAGACGGATATCAGGAACTGGCCGCGCACCCGGGCCCGGCGGTAGGCGTCGCTCCGGGTGGCGTACCGCTCGGAGCCGTGGCCCTCGCGGCGGAACGCCTGGACGATGCGGAGTCCGGCGACGCTCTCCTGGAGGTCGCCGTTGACGACGCTGATCCGCTCGCGGGCGAGTTCGTACGCCTTCACGCTCTGCTTGCGGAAGAAGTACGTGCCGGCGATCAGCGGCGGGAGGGTGGCGAAGACGACCAGGGCGAGCTGGACGTCGATGGCGAGCAGGGCGACGAGGATGCCGAAGAAGGTCAGCACCGAGACGACGGCGGTGACCAGTCCGGTCTGGAGGAAGGTGGACAGCGCGTCCACGTCCGTGGTCATCCGGGTCATGATCTTGCCGGTCAGTTCGCGCTCGTAGTAGTCCAGGCCGAGGCGCTGGAGGTGGGCGAAGATCTTGACGCGGAGGGAGTACAGGACCCGCTCGCCGGTGCGGCCGGTCATGCGGTTGGAGCCGATCTGGGCGGCCCATTGGGCGAGTACGACGAAGAGGGCGAGGCTCGCGGCGGTCCAGACGCCGGCCAGTACGCCGCGGCGTACGCCCTCGTCGATGCCCTGCCGGATGAGGACCGGCACCAGCAGGGAGGCGATGGCGTCCACCGCGACCAGGGCGAGGGCGACGGCGAGCGGGCCGCCGAAGCCGCGCAGCAGCCGGCGCAGGCCGTAGGAGGTCTCGGGGCGGACGGCGGCGGCCTCGTCGATGTCCGGGGTGTCGGTGGCCGGGGGCAGCGCGGCGACCCGGTCGAGCAGTTCGGGGGTCGCAGGCATACCGGCCAGCGCGGCGGCCATGCCGGGGCCGGCGGCGCCGGACGACCGGGGTGCCGGGCCGGCCGCGCCCGCCTCGGCCTCCTGCTCGCGGCGGACCCACAGTTCGGGGGTGATCCCGCCGACCGCCGCGGCCTCGGCCTCGCGGTCGGCGGCGCGGTCGGCTGTGTCGCCGGGGGCGCCGTCGACCAGGCCGCCGGGCCGTACGCGGCCGTCGACCGGCCGGTCGAGCACGCCGCCGGTCCCGGCCGCGGCGAACTCGCCGTCGGCGTTCCCCGAGTTCTCCACTCGGTTCGAGCAGGGCAGACCCCATTCGGCCACCGCGCCCGCCGGGTCGTGCTCGATGCCGCCCAGCTCCTCCGGGTCGGTCAGCAGCCTGCGGTACAGGGCGCAGCGCTCCGCCAGTTCCTCCTGGGTGCCGATGTCCACCAGCCGCCCATCGTCGAGGACGGCAACCCGGTCGGCTAGTGCCAGGGTGGAGGCGCGGTGGGCGATCAGCAGTGTCGTACGGCCCGCCATCACGCCGCGCAGCGCCTCGTGGATCTCGTGCTCGACCCGGGCGTCGACGGCGGAGGTGGCGTCGTCCAGGACCAGCAGGCGGGGGTCGGTGAGGATGGCGCGGGCCAGTGCGACCCGCTGGCGCTGGCCGCCGGACAGGGTCAGGCCCTGTTCGCCGACCTTGGTGTCGTAGCCCTCGGGGAGCTCGGATATGAAGCCGTCGGCCTGGGCGGCGCGGGCGGCGGCCCGGATCTGCTCGTCGGTGGCCTCGGGGTGGCCGTAGGCGATGTTGTCGCGGATCGCGTCGGAGAACAGGAAGCTGCTCTCGGGGACGAGGCCGATGGCGGCGCGCAGCGACTCCAGGGTCAGCTCGCGGACGTCGTGGCCGCCGACCAGGACGCGGCCCGCGGAGACGTCGTAGAAGCGGGGCAGCAGCAGCGAGACGGTCGACTTTCCACTGCCGGAGGTGCCGACGACGGCGACGGTCTCACCGGCTTCGATGCGGAGCGAGAAGTCCTCCAGGACGGGGCGGAGGGCGGGGGCGCCGTCCTCCTCGGGGGAGGCGCCGTGCGGTGCGTAGCCGAACGTCACCTTGTCGAAGACCACGGTCGCCGGGGCGTCGGCGGGCAGTTCGTGGGCGTCGGCGCGCTCCTCGATGGTCGGTTCGGTGTCGATGAGCTCGTAGACCCGCTCCACGCCGGCACGCGCCTGCTGGCCGACGGTCAGCATCATCGCCAGCATCCGGACCGGGCCGACCAGTTGGGCGAGATACGTGGAGAACGCGACGAAGGTGCCGAGGGTGATGTGGCCCTGGGTGGCCATCCAGCCGCCCAGCGCCAGCATCGCGACCTGGCCCAGGGCCGGGACGGCCTGCAGGGCGGGGGTGTACCGGGCGTTGAGGCGGACCGTGCGCAGCCGGCCGGCGAACAGCCGGTGGCCGACCTCGCGCAGCTTGCCGGTCTCCTGCTCCTCCTGCCCGAACCCCTTGACGACCCGGACGCCGGAGACCGCGCCGTCGACGACGGACGCCACCGCGGCGGCCTGGCCCTGGGCGTACCAGGTGGCGGGGAAGAGCCGGGCGCGGCTGCGCCGGGCGATGAACCAGAGGGCCGGGGCGACGGCCAGCGCGACGACGGTCAGCAGCGGTGACAGCACCGCCATCACGGCCAGTGAGATCGCGAACAGCAGGACGTTCCCGATCATCATCGGGAGCATGAACAGCAGGCCCTGGATCAGCTGGAGGTCGCTGGTGGCGCGGCCCACGACCTGGCCGGTGCTCAGCTCGTCCTGCCGGCGGCCGTCGAGCCGGGCTATCGCGTCGTACATCCGGGTGCGCAGGTCGTGCTGGACGTCCAGGGCGAGCCGGCCGCCGTAGAAGCGCCGGAGGTAGGTGAGGGCGTACACGACGACGGCGGCGGCGATCAGGAGGGTGGCCCAGGGGCCGAGGGTCCGCTCGTGCCGGACGATCACGTCGTCGATGATCAGCTTCGGGATGAGCGGGACCAGCGCCATCACGGCCATCCCGGCCAGCGAGGCGCCGAGCGCCAGCAGGACGTCCTTGCGGTACCGCCAGCAGTCACGCGTCAACCGCCGCGTCCAGCCCCCTCGTGCCGTGCCCGTCCCCGCCACCCGATGCCTCCCATGCGTCGTCCACCGCATGGCACCAACACCGCGGGCGGCGGATTTCATCCCGCCGTAACAAAGCATTTCGCCGGGCAGGGCATCCCGCCCGGACACGGCCCGGGGCCACCGCGGCGATCCGCGGTGGCCCCGGGCTTCCCCTTCCCGGCTACGGCGTCACCGCACCCGCTGCACCGTCAGCTCCGTGATCCCCGGGCGCGGCTTCGGCTTGCCGCCGGGCGCGGTGCCCGGCTCGCCGTGCACCACGACCCGGACGTACCGGGCCTGGCTGCGGCCCGCGTCTCCGGTCCCGGTCCAGTGCCTGCCGTCCCGGGAGATCTGGACGGCGTACGACCTGGGCCGGGTGGCGGTCCAGTGCGGGGTGATCCGCCCGACGGCCGTGGTGCGGCCGAGGTCGACCGTGAGGGTGCCGTCGGCGGTGTCCGGGACCCAGGCGGTGGTGGCGTTGCCGTCCACCGCGTTGCCCGCGTACATGCCCGGCTCCTCGGAGGTCGCGGTGGCGGTGGCGCACCGGGCGGCGTTCGAGGTCGGGGCCAGATCGGGGCGGCGGGTCTTGAGGACCGCCGGGACACCGCGGCCGACCACCTTGTCGCCCTCGGGCGTCTCGATCCGCATCGGCGCCCCTGAGGTCAGCCGGACCGTCGTCTGGTGCGCGCCGATCGCCAGGTCGTACGTCCTGCCCTGCCAGCGCAGCCCGCGCAGGGTGACGCCGGCGGACAGCTGCGGCGGCAGCATCGGGTCCAGGTGCACCCGGTCCTCGCGCAGCCGCAGGCCGGTCAGCCCGTTGGTGAAGGTCTGCAGGAAGCCGCCCTTGCCGGTGAGGAAGTCCTGGGCGGGCTTGCCGGCGTGCGGGTCCTCGGCGCCGGCCTTCTCGCCGCGGGCCTCGGAGAACTCCGCGAACGGCCCGCGGACGAACGGCTTGATGGCGCGCAGCAGATAGCTGTACGTGGCGCAGCCGGGCTCGCCGATGGCGGCGGCGTCGATGGCGTGCACCGAGTCCGTCATGGCCGGGCCGTCGGGGTCGGTGCGGGCGGCGTAGTAGTCGAGGGTGGAGGCTGCCTGCTGCCGGCTCATGGGCCATGCCAGGGGGTACATCAGCAGCACCGTGTCGGCCTGCTTGATGGTCGTCCCCTTGTACCCGGCGTACTGCTCGTAGACCTTCTTGGTGCCGTCGTAGGGGATCCGGAGCTTGTCGGCGACGGTCGTCCAGGAGGCCGGGGCCCGTTCGCCCAGGAGGGTGGCGGTGCGGGCGGCGTTCCGCAGGGCGGTGGCGGCGCCGGCGTTGGTGAAGACCGCGTCGTCGACGCCGTTGCTGTACTCGTCAGGGCCGGCGACGTTCTTGACCGAGTAGCTGCCGTCGGCGTTGCGGGTGGCCCGGGAGGCCCAGAACTCGGCGATGCCCTTGAGGACCGGCCAGCCGCGGGAGCGCAGCCAGGCGGTGTCCTTGGTGGCGAGGTAGTACTGCCAGGTGGCGAGGGAGATGTCGCCCATGAGGTGGTTCTGGGTCTTGCAGTGCGGCGGGTCCCAGCTGTGGCACTCGGTCCACAGGTCGCCCTTGCCGCCGCTGGTCCAGGAGTAGAACAGGCCCTGGTAGCCGAGCCGACGGGCGTTGGCGCGGGCGGCGTCCCGGGTGCGGTAGCGGTAGTCGACGATGGACCGGGCGAGATCCGGGTGGGCGGCGAGGAGGCCCGGGTACATCCAGGTCTCGGCGTCCCAGAAGATCTCGCCGGCGTAGTTGTCGCTGGTCAGGCCGGTGGGGGCGATGCTGTTGGCGCTGCCGGCGCGGGTGGCGGCCAGCAGTCCGTACTCCGCCGAGCGGACCCAGGACTGGAGCTGGGGCTGCCCGGCCACCTCGATGTCGCTGCGCCACAGCTGCTGCCAGGCGGCGCTGTGCCGGGTGAACAGGGCGCGCCAGCCGGCGTCCGCGGCGCGGCGCGAGGCGGCCTCGGCGGCGGCGCGCGGGGCGCGGGAGGTGAGCGCGGTGTCCACCCCGACGTACTTGGTCAGCTCGTAGGAGCGGTCGCTGCGGACCGGGAAGGTCAGCTGCCGGCTGCTGCTCAGCTTCGCGGAGGAGGAGGACGCGGCCGATGCGGCGGTTCCGGCCGATGCGGCGGAACCGTTCCGCGGCCGGTCGGTGCGCTGCTCCGGCCGTCCGGCGCGGACGCCGGGGCCGGCGCGCAGCGTGGAGGCCACCGCGCCCTCGGTGCCGGTGCCGTCCGTACGGAAGCCGACGGTCATGGTGCCGTCGGGGCCGGTGCCCGGCGTGCCCGAGGGCTGCATCCGGCGGGCGCCACGGCCGTCGAGGGTGTCGGTGACGGTCGCCCGGCCGCTCCAGTGGGGCGTCATCCGCAGCCGTACCGCGCCGGTGTGCGCGTCGGCCCGGTCGGCGAGGACGTCGTAGACCAGGTCGGTGGCCCGGCCGTCGGCGGCGGTCCAGGTCAGCGACGTCCGTACGAATCCGCAGCGCAGCGACAGCGTCTGGCGGTAGTGGGAGATGCGCCCCGGTTGTGTGGCGGAGGAGAAGGTCTCGCCGTGCGCGCCCCCGGTGGTGACGTCGAGCGTCGTCCAGGTGGGAAGCGCGGCGATGGCCTGGCGGCCCTGGAGGTCCTGGGGGCCCTTGGCGTAGAGCCCGGAGACGAAGGACCCGTCGTATTCGGGGGTCTTGAGGGGCCAGCCGGTGGTGCCGCCGGGGGCGGCGTATCCGGTGCCGTTGGGCGGGACGCGCTGCCCCAGGTAGCCGTTGCCCACGTAGGCGTGGTGGCTGTCCTGGGGGTCAATGGCGGTGGCGGTGTCGGCCCAGCCGTCGCCCGTGCAGGACGGCCGGCGGTCCCCGGCCGCCTCCGCCGCCGTGGCCGCGGAGGCGGCGGGCGCCACGGCGGCGACCAGCGTGCCCGCGAGCAGCGCGGCGAGTGTCCCCCGGGAGCGGCGGACGGCCCGGCCGTCCGTGCGGCCCCTGCCGTCCGTGCGGTTCGTGTTGCCCGCGCGGTTCGTGTTGCACGTGCTGTCCGTGCGGTTCGTGCTGTCCGTGCGGTGAGCGCTCCCCCCGCGGCCTATCTCCCCCTCCTGGCCGGTGCGGTCCTCGTTACCCGCGTGGCCCATGTGGCTTGTGTGACCGTTCCGGCCGCACTGATCCCCGTGGTCTGTGTGTTCCATGCTTCTCCGTCGTCGCCGTAACGCGCGGTACCGCGCATGACGGCACAAACTCAGCGTCGACCCCCGCCAACAACTGCGCACCCTATGGCGCCGGACCTCCCGAGGTCACCCGTTCCACACCGACCGTTTTCAGCCACCCTGGCTCTGTAAGCCCCCCGATTGGTCAATACGGCCACACATGCGGCACACTTTTAGACTGACCAGTCAGACCAAAGAGGAGGGGTTGTGGACACCACCCGTCAGGGGGCGGCCGTCAACGCCAGGGGAATCGGAGTGAAGGGCCCACGGGGATGGGCCTTCAGAGGTGTCGACATCACCGCGGAACCGGGCGCGCTGATCGCCGTCCAGGGCCCGTCCGGCTCCGGGCGCACCTGCCTGCTGCTCGCGCTCACCGGCCGGATGCGGATCACCGAAGGCCATGCCACGGTCGCCGGGCTCCCGCTGCCCAAGCGGATGGGTACGGTCCGCGGCCGTACCGCCATCGCGCACGTACCGGGCGTCGCCGACCTCGAACCGGCCCTCACGGTCGCCGAACACCTCCACGAACAGGGCCTGTTGGGCCACCGCCTCCAGGGCTCCCCGGCCGGCGCGCTCCCCTGGGGCCGCCGCCACAAGGAAGCCACCCGGGCCCGGATCGACACCGCGCTGGCGGCTGCCCGGCTCGACCCCGACACGCTGCCCAAGGGGCTGCGGACCTGCGTACGCGACCTCGAACGGCTCGAAGCGCTGCGGCTGTCCATCGCGCTGGCGGTCATGCACCGGCCGCGGCTGCTGGCCGTCGACGACGTCGACCTCAAGCTGTCCCCCGAGGAGCGCGCCCTGGCCTGGCAGTTGCTCCGGGACCTCGCGCTGGAGGGCACCACCGTGGTGGCCGCCGGCAGCGACGCCCCCGCGGACGCGCTGATCGTCCCCACCGCCCCGGCCACCATCACACCCGACACCCACGAGGAGGAAGCGGCGCATGCGTTCGCCGAGACTGGCCGCGCTTGAGCTCCGGCGGTTCGGCAGGGGGAAGCTCCCCCGGCTGGGCCTGGTCGCCCTGATGCTCATCCCGCTGCTGTACGGAGCCCTCTACCTCTGCTCCTTCTGGGACCCCTACAGCCGCCTGGACAAGATCCCGGTGGCGCTGGTCAACGAGGACCAGGGCGCCACCGCCGACGGCAGGAAGCTGACCGCCGGCGCCGATCTCGCCAGGAACGTCAAGGACAGCAAGACCTTCGACTGGAAGGAGGTCAGCGCCAAGGACGCCGCCAAGGGCCTGGAGGAGGGCAAGTACTACCTCTCGCTGACCGTCCCGCAGGACTTCAGCCGGCGGATCGCCTCCAGTGCCGGTGACGACCCGCAGACCGGCGCGCTGCAGGTCCACACCAACGACGCCAACAACTACATCGTCGGCTCGATCTCCAAGACGGTGTTCTCGGAGATCCGCGCCAAGACCTCGGCGAAGTCCTCCCGGGCCTTCCTCGACAAGATCTTCGTGTCGTTCTCGGACCTGCACGACCAGACCGCCAAGGCCGCCGAAGGCGCCGGCCAGGTCGACGACGGCCTCGGCACCGCCAAGGAGAAGACCGGCGAACTGGCCGACGGCCTCGGCAAGTTGAACAAGGGCGCGGGGGATCTGAGCAAGGGGGCCGGGGACCTGAGCCAGGGCGCCGGCAAGCTCGACAAGGGAGCGGGCGACCTCAGCAACGGCGCGGCGCAGGCCGCCGCCAAGGCCCAGCAGCTCAGCCAGGGCGCCGGCCAGGTCGCGGACGGCACCCAGCAGCTCGCCGAGAAGGTGCAGGGCATCGCCCAGAAGGACCTTCCCTTCCTGCGCGAGCACGGCAAGGAGATCGGCGAGAAGGCACAGATCGTCGCCGACCTCAGCCAGAAGCTCGACGACGACCTGAGCAAGCTCCCGGGCAACTCCGCGAAGGCCGCCCAGCAAGCCCGCAAGAACGCCGACAACGCCGCGGACCTGTACCGGCAGCGCTGCGGCGGGCTCGTCTCCACCGACCTCGACTGCGCCAAGCTGAAGGGGATCGCGGACGGTACCGCCATCGCCGCCGACGCGGCGGAGAAGGTCAACGACACCATCGCGCACACGGACTTCGGTCAGTGGCACACCAAGCTGCGCGAGCTGCACCAGGGCGCCGTGATGGTCGCCCAGCAGGCGCCGGGCATCGCTGACCGGGCGGACACCGCCATCAGCCAGATCAACGCGCTCAACGCCGGTGCCCACCAGGTCTCCCAGGGCGCCGGGAAGTTCGCTGCCGGTCTCGGCACCATCTCCAACGGTGCCGGAGACCTCGCCAACGGCGCCGGCCAGCTCCACAACGGTGCCGGCAGGCTCGCCGACGGCGCCGGCCAACTCCACAACGGCCTCGGTACCGCCCACGACGGTGCCGAGAAGATCAGCGGCGGTCTCTACAAGCTCAAGGACGGCGCCAACCAGCTGGCCACCGGTCTGCACAACGGCGTCGCCAAGATCCCCGACTACGACAAGAAGGACCGCGACACCCGCACCGGCGTGATGTCCGACCCGGTGGCCCTCGCCGCCAAGTCGATGCACAAGGCGCCCAACTACGGCACCGGACTGGCTCCGTACTTCATCCCGCTCTCCCTCTGGGTCGGCGCGATGGTCGCGTACATGCTGCTCCAGCCGCTGGGCAAGCGGGCGCTGGCCGCGGGTGCGCCGGGCTGGCGGATCGCGCTCGGCTCGTGGCTGCCGGCCTTCGCCATCGGCGTCGTCCAGGTGCTGGCCCTGATGGCCGTACTGCACTGGGCCCTCGGCCTGGAGATGGCCCGCGCGGGCGCCACCATCGGGTTCCTGCTGCTGGCCACCGCCTGCTTCACCGCCGTCATCCAGCTGCTGAGCGCCTTCTTCGGGCCGGCCGGCCGGGTGCTGACGCTGGTCGTGCTGATGCTCCAGCTGACCTCGGCGGGCGGCACCTACCCGGTGCAGACCAGCCCCGGCTTCTTCTCGGCCATCCACCCCTTCCTGCCGATGAGTTACGTCGTCGACGGCCTGCGCCGGCTGATCACCGGCGGCGACCTGGCCATCGTCTGGCAGGGCAGTGTGGTGCTCGCCGCGTTCACGCTGGGCGCGCTGGCCCTCACCTCCCTCGCGGCCCGCAGCCGGCAGGTCGTACGGATGAAGGACCTGCACCCGGAGCTCAGCCTGTGAGCAGCCGCTCCGGCAACGGGGGCGGCGCCGTCGCCGGCGCCGCCCCCCGCCGTGCCTCGACCCGGCGCCGGCTCTTCGAGGCCGCCGTCACACTCATCGCCGAACAGGGCTTCTCCGCCACCACGGTGGACGAGATCGCCGAACGGGCCGGTGTCGCCAAGGGCACCGTCTACTACAACTTCGCCAGCAAGAGCGTCCTCTACGAGGAACTCCTCCGGGACGGCATCGACCTCCTGGCGGCCTCCCTGCGGACCGCCGCCGACGAGGTCACCTCCCGGGGCGGCACCCGGATCGACGCCCTGGACGCGATGATCCGCGCCGGCCTCGACTTCATCGCCGGCGCCCCCGCCCTCACCCAGCTCTACGTCGCCGAACTCTGGCGTACCAACCGCACCTGGCGCGCGACCCTGACCTCCGTACGGGGCCGCGCCCTGACCGTCGTCGAATCGGTCCTTCGGGACGCCGTACAAGCGGGCGAGCTGAGTGACGAACTCGACGTCCCGCTGACCGCCTCCGCGCTGCTCGGCATGGTGCTGGTCGCGGCCCTGGACTGGCAGTCGTTCCAGCCGGAGCGCTCGGTGGAGGAGGTCCACGCGGCACTCTCCCACCTCGTGCAGGGGAGGCTTGGGACGGCCGCCCAGGGGCCCGCCCCCGGCAGCCCGTAGCCCGTAGCCCGTCCCCCGGCGGCAGCCGGGGTCCGCCGCCTCCACCTCGCACCCCCGGCCCGCCCGTGCAACCCGCCCCGCCCTCGCGCCCGGTGTGCCGTCAATCCAGATGCGTTGCGGCGAACATCCGCGCCGGGCCGGGAGGACGACGACCAAGGGTCCGGGGGCGGCCAGGGACACCGCCAGGTCCGCGGTGAGGCGCTCCGGAGCCGCCGTAGGGGCCGCGGGGACGCCGAACGACTCGGCCGAGCGCGACGAAGTCCGGGCGGGTCGGCTCGGTGGCGGCGGCCGTGGCCTCCGGCAGCACGCCCAGACCCAGGCCCTGCCCGCCCCGCTCACCGGCTCGCCGCCCCCTCCCCACCACGCCGAACAAATGGCCCTGCCTGCACGGCAGTTGGGATCGCACGCCGACCTCCCTGGGCACTCACCGCAACACCGTCCGCCGGCGCCTCACCCGCATCGCGGCCCTCCTGGACGCCGACCTGGACGCCCCGGACATCGGCATGGAACTGTGGTTCACCCTCCGGTCGCCGGACCGCGACCCACCACCGGCGTGAGCGTCGCGCCTCGATACGAACGCCACCCCCGCCCCGGGAGGCACCCACCAGGATCGCCCCCGCACCGCACCCACGCTCACACTCACGTCCACACCCGCCGCGGCATCGGCCACAGCCACGGCAGGCGGAACGTCCGCAGTGCGCGACACATCCACCACAAGCACCGCATCCGGCGCAAACAACACGCCCTGGGCCGAAGGCCCGTGAAGCCCCGGCGCCAACCGCGGCAGCGAACCACCCACGCCCCCGCAACGTCAGTTAGGTTGACCCCGGATCCACAAAAACCGGACGTCAGGTTTTGTCGAGGATCGGGCCGGCTCCGCCGCACCCCGGTCCCGGTACGGTCTTGACTCCGGTTTGACCACACGTCATGACGGACGTCGTGACAGCCGACAGAACCGCGTAACAGGACCGAGTAAAAGGGGAGGGACCTCCATGACGGACTCCGCATCCGGCGGCCCCGGCGGCGCCACGGGCGACTCCACCGGGGCAAGCCCCCAGGGGAACACCGGAGGCCCCGGCACGAGCCCGCAGGAAACCGCGGGGGGCACCACCGCGGGCAACCCGGCCGGCGGTCCGCCGGGAGAAGCAGCGGGCAACCCGGCAGCCGGCAGTCCGGCAGCCGGCGAACCGGCAGCGGGCAACCCGCCGGAGGCCGCACCCGCTCAGCCGCCGCTGCCACCGCCCTACCCGCCCGGCGCCGTCCCGGGCCAGCAGCCCGCCGGCGGCCCCGTACAGCAGGTGATCCCGACCTCGGCCGAACACGCCCGGGACATCGGCCGCGCCTACTTCCCGCCGGTCGGCTCCCCGGACGGCCCGGTCTCGATCCTCGTCCACGAATTCGACGAGGGCTACCTCGTCCAGGCCGGCTGGCCGGCTCCCGAGGATCCGACCGCCCTGCCGTCCAGTCCGGGCGGCGCCAACATCGTCATCGCCAAGAGCGACGGCGAGGTGACCCACGTACCGAACTTCCCGCCGGAACCGGCCATCGCGCTCTACCGCCGAACCCGCCGCCCGGCGACGCCGTAACCGATCGGACGGTCCGAACAGGTCGGACAGGTAAGACAGGCCGAACAGGTCGGACTGATCGAACGCATCGGGACACGTCGGATGGATCTGGCGTATCGGGCTGAACGGAGGTGTCAGTGGTGAGGCGTCCGTGGCAGGTGGTTCGGACGATGTTCCGGACGGTGGCCCGGCGCGTATCGGTGACAGCCCTGTGACAGCAGGCGTCTTGATGAGTTGTCGGTACCCGCGACTAAACTTTGTTGAACGCTGTGCAGTATGTGACGAGGACGAGCGAGCCCGGAACGGGGGGACAACATGGCCGGAGACGGACTGCAAGCCGACATACCGTCACTGAAGTCCGGGGGGAGCGCCTTCACCAACATCGGGGAGCGCTACCAGTCCGCGGTCGACAAGCTGAAGAACGGGCTGACCGACCTGGAGGGCAACGGCACCCCGCCGTGGGGCGACGACAACATCGGCCAGAAGTTCGGTGTCGTCTACGAGGGCCTGCGTGACGGTATGTACGAGTCGATGGGTCATCTCGCCGCCAAGCTCCAGGAAATCGGCGGCGCGCTGACCACGATGGCCGACAACCACGAGAGCAACGAGGACTTCAACCACTCCTTGATGCAGCAGCACGTCGCCAACCAAGAGGCCGAGAGCCAGATGGTCAGGACGCTCAAGGAGCCCAACGCCTCGGCCTGATCGCCACCCGGCAGGCGCCTGCCCGCCCGCCGCCTCACGTACCTGAAGGGGCCGCCCTCCCGGCCCCTGCCGCCGGAGTCCGCACCCGCGACTCCCCGCGTTCTCCGCCTTCGTCCCGCTTCTCCATCGTCGCTTCGCTGTCCTACGGGGGATTACCGCTATGTCACTCATGCTGCCGGGTTGGCTGGAGTGGGTCCTTCAGATGCTCGGCTACGACTGGCCGACGGGCGACGAGGACAAGATGAACGAGTCCGCCAGCCACTGGCGGGAGTTCGCGAACGCCATCGAGCAGTTGCAGTCCGAGGGCGTCACGGCCGCCGGCAACGTGCTGTCGGCGAACAGCGGCGACAGCATCGACGGCTTCCAGAAGAACTGGGAGAAGTTCTCCGCCAACGGCAACAACGGCTACATGAACGACGCCCGTGAGGCCGCCGAGGTCATCGCCTTCGCGATGGATGCGGGATCCGTGGTGATCGTCGGCATGAAAGTCGCGGTGATCGCCCAGTTGGCGATCCTCGCGGCAGAGATCATCGCGGCCCAGGCGGCGGCCCCGTTCACACTCGGGCTGTCCGAGATAGGGGCGGCGGGCGCCACACAAGTCACCCGCCTCATCGTGCGCCGCATCCTCAAGGAGGCGGCCGAGTCGCTCGTCGACGCGATCGTGAACACCGCCAAGCAGCCCGCCATGGACGCGCTGCAGAAGATGATCTCCGACGCCATCGCCCAGGGCGTCAACATGGAGTTCGGGGCCCAGAACGGCTTCGACGTCAACCGCAGCCTCAAGACCGGCGCCAAGGCGGCCGAGGACTCGGTCAAGAACACCGGCCAGAACCTCGCCACGAACTTCCGCGACTCCCTGGGCGGCAAAGCGGGCCACCACGCCAAGGGCGGCCTGGACCACGCGGCCGGCCACGGCGGTGAACACGGCGGCGAGCACGGAAGCGACCACGGAAGCGAAGGCGGCGGCTCCGGCGAGCACGGTGGCTCGGGGAGCGGGTCCGGCGAGCACGGTGAGCACGGCGGGTCCGGAAGCGGTTCGGGCAGTGGATCCGGCGAACACAGCGGTTCGGGTTCCGGATCTGGATCTGGTTCCGGCTCCGGGGAACACAGCGGGTCGGAGTCCGGCTCAGGCTCCGGTTCCGGATCGGGCAGCGGCTCCGAGGGCCACTCCGGCAGCGGCTCGGGCTCCGGTTCCGGATCGGGCGGCTCCTCGCACACCCCGCGCCCCGGCGAGAACGGCGGCGGCAGCCCGTCCACGACCCCCGAGCACACCAACTCGGGCTCCGACACCGGCCACCCCACCCCCACCGCCCAGCCCCTCCCGCCCCCGGAGCACCGCTCCCCCTTCGACGAGGGCTACCAGGGCGGCCACAACAACCCGTACGAGGGGGTCCACTCCGCGGAATCGGGGTCGTCGCCCGAATCGGGCCACGCCCCGAACTCGCCGCACCCGGACTCGGTGAGCACCCACCCCACCGCCGACACCACCCCGAACTCCCCGCACCCGGACTCGGTCAGTACGCACCCCACTCCCGAGACGGCCCACCCCGACCCGGTCAGTACGCACCCGACGCCGGAGTCGGCCCCCGCCGAGCCCGTCAGTACACACCCCACCCAGCAGCACACGCCGGACCCGATCAGCACCCAGCCGGCCCCGGAGCACACCGCTCCGCCCGCCCCGGAGCACACCGCCCCGCAGCACGCGGCCCCGCCCGCGCCGGAGCACACCGCCCCACCCTCCAACCCCACCCCCTACGAGGGCGGTTCACACGCCGACCAGGCGTCCGCCCCGCAGCAGTCGCCGTCCCACGACTCCGGCGCCGGCAACCCGCCCACCAACACCGACCACTCCAGCTACGGCAGCGGCGGGGGCGACGGTTCGGGTGGGGGCTCACGTCCCGCCACGCCGCACGTGAGCATGCCCACCCAGGGCGCCCCCGTGCAGCACTCCTCAGGCCAGTCGTTCCAGCCGCGGGACTCCTCCTCGGGCGGCCCGGTCCACCACGCCGGCGACGAGAACGACACCACCGTTCGCACCCAGTCCGCCGACACCATGACCGCGCCCCAGCCCACCCAGCACACCGCGGACGGCACCCCCAACTCCCCCACCCCGCAGCAGGGTTCGCAGCAGGGTTCCCCCCAGAGCGGCACCCCGATGACGGGCATGCCCACCGCCATGCCCACGGCCATGCCCACCCACGGCGCGCCCACCACCTCGGCCCCCAGCACGCCGACCACCAGCGCACCCTCCACCAGCGCGCCGCGTCCGACCAGCGACACCCCCTCCCAGCCCCACCGCCGCCCGGACTCGGCCTCGCCCACCCGCGACATCCCCCAGCAGCGCCCCCAGGACCGCCAGCCGTCCACGCCGCGCCCCACGACCGCGCCCAGTAACCCGGGGCCCACCCGCCGGCCCGAAACCCCCACCCCGAGCCAGTCCGCGCAGCCCACCCGGCCCCAGCCGAGCCAGCAGCCGCGCGCCCCCCAACACCCGGACCAGACCCAGCCGGTCCACCCGAACGCCACCCGCCCCGAGCAGACCCAGCCGGTCCGCCCGGAGAACAGCCGCCCGGAGCAGACGCAACCCGTACGCCCGGAGAACACGCGCCCGGAGCAGCCCCAGCCGGTCCGCCCCGAGACCGCGCGCCCCGAACAGACCCAGCCCACACGGCCGGAGAACACCCACCCCGAGCAGACCCGCCCCGTACGCCCGGAGCAGCAGGGCCCGCACAACCAGCGTCCGGAGACCAACCAGCCGCACCCGGACGCCACCCAGCCGCGCCCCGAGAACACCCGGCCGGATACTCCTCGGCCCGAGAACACCAAGCCAGACGTTCCTCGCCCCGAGAACACCCAGCCGCGCCCGGAAACGACCCACCCGGACGCCCAACACCCCAACACCCCGCGCCCGGAGAACACCCACCCCCAGAACGCCCGTCCGGAGACCCCGCACCCGGACAACGCGCGCCCGAACACCCCGCACCCGGACGCCACGCACCCGGACACGCCGCGTCCCCGCCCCGACGCACCGCGCCCCGAGAACACCCGACCGGACGTTCCCCGGCCCGAGAACACCCAGCCGCGCCCGGAAACGACCCACCCGAACGCCCAACACCCCAACACCCCGCGCCCGGAGAACACCCGCCCGGACCCGCGACGCCCCGACGCAACTCGTCCGGACACGCCGCGTCCCCGCCCGGAGGCCCAGCAACCGCACCCGCAGGAGCAGCGCCCGCACGACCCCAACCAGCAACACCCGCAACAGCACCCGCAGAACCAGCAGCACCCGCAACAGCAGCAGCCGCACCCCAACCAGAACCAGCCGCAGCCCCACCACCCGGACCCGCGCCAGCAGCAGCCGCACCGTCCGGACCCCCGTCAGCAGCCCACGCCGCAGAGCCAGCACCAGCAGCCGACGAACCAACAGCACCCCCAGAACCAACAGCAACACCCCCAGAACCAGCAGCAGCACCCGCAGCAGCAACCCCAGCACCACAACCCGAACCAGCAGCACGCCCAGAACCAGCAACAGCACCACAACCAGCAGCAGCCCCAGGACCACCACCAGCAGCCTCAGCACCAGCAGCCGCACCAGGAGCAGCAGCCCAACCACCCCCCGCGGCCGAGCCTCAACGACATCCGGGCGAGCCTCAACCACCATCCCAGCGGCCTGTATTCGCCGTTCCCGCACGACCAGCAGGCGCTGGAGCACCACTTCCCGCGCAACCCGGACGGCACCCCGCAGGTCCACGCCGACCCTTTCCAGCCCTGGGCCCGCTACCAGAACGACGGTGGTCCGACCGTCCCCGGCCGCTCCAACAACTGCGCCGACTGCACCCGCTCGTTCATCGAGTCCTGGTACGGAAACCCCCAGGTCTCCGCGGTCCGTACGTACGACAACGACGGGCACGGCGGCCTGGACCGCGCCAGCGGTGAGCGCGAGGGCACCAACAACATCCAGAAGTGGGCCGGCACCAACTTCCGGAACTCCGGTCAGAATTCGCACGACGCGTACCAGAACATCGCCCACGAGCTCCAGCAGGCCGGGCATGGTTCCGCGTCGGCCGTCCTCGTCACCTGGCCGAAGAACCCCGACGGCAGCGGCGGCGGTGCGCACGTCTTCAACGCGGTCAACCACAACGGCCGCGTCGTATGGGTGGACAGCCAGACCGGCGAGATCAGCCACCAGCCCATCCACGCCCAGGCCGAGGGCGTCTGGCACCTGACCCTCGACGGCAACCGCAACCCGTACGACCCCACGGCCCACCAGAACCAGCAGCCCAACCAGGCCCAGCACCAGGCCCAGGCCCAACACCAACAGCAGGCCCAGGCCCAAAACCCCCAGCAGAACCAGCACCAGAACCCTCAGCAGAACCAGGCGCAGCAGCCCCAGCAGCAACAACCCCAGACCCACCAGCCCCAACAGCAGCCGCAGCAGCACCAGCAGGCACCGCAGCCGCAGCAGCACCAGCCGCAGAACGGTCAGCAGCAGCCGCACAACCAGCAGCCCCAGCACGGCCAACCCCAGTACGGGCAGCCGCAGCACCAGGCCCAGCCCCAGTACGGGCAGCAGCACAACCCCTACCAGCAGGCCCCGCAGCACCAGCCCCAGAACCCGTACCAGCAGCATCAGAGCCAGCAACCTCACAACCCCTACCAACAGCACCAGGGTCAGCAACCTCACAACCCGTACCAACAGCCTCACCAGGGCCAGCCGCAGCACCCTCAGCAGCACCAGCCTGCGCCACAGCACCAGCCGCAACCCCACGTGCCGCAACAGCAACACCCCCAGCAACAGGCACCCGTACCGCACCAGCAGCAGCCGGTACAGCACCCACAGCAGCACGTCCCCAACCAGCAGCACGGCGGCGGCACCCAGCACCCTGCGGGCACGCCCGACACGCACCACACCCCCGCCGGTAAGAACGACGCCCACCACGCCGAAACGCCGCACGACACCCCGAACACGCATCGCGACGCACCGAGCACCCACAGCACTCACGACGGTGACGGCGCGCACAGCACTCACGACGGCAACAGCACCCACCACAACAACGGCGCTCACGAGGGCAACGGGGCACACCACCCCAAGGACCCCGCGCACGAGCCCGTCCCGCACCACTCCGACCCGACGCACCCGGACCACCACACCAACCCGGACCACCACACGGACTCGGAGCACCGCCCCACCCCGGAGCACACGAACTCCGAGCACCACACCACCCCGGAGCACGCCGGCCCCGAGCACCACCCGAACGCGGAGCACTCACCCGCCCACGGCAACTCCGGGCATCCGCACGAGGCTCCGGTGCCCCGCAATCCCGGTGCGCTGCCGCCGCCCGACCCGTCCGGTCCGCAGCACGCGGGGCAGAAGCACTCGCTCTCCCCGGAGCCCATGGAGATCGACGGGGAAGGGCACCAGCACAAGCAGCCCAAGCTGGACCACCACGGCGATCACGACGAGCACATGCCGGACGCCGAGCACGACCATGACCGGCGCCCGCTTCCGGACAAGGAAGACCCGCACGCGAAGCAGCTCGATCTCGAACCGGACGCGGAGCAGCAGCACCTGCGCGAGCAGTCGCCCGTCCACCGTATCGAGCTGGACCATGTCCACGACCAGATGCGTCATTGGGCGGAAGACGGGAAGCTGTCCGGCCTACTGGAGGAGTCCCACCGCCGTCTGGAGGCGGAGCGCAAGGCGCTCAAGGACGGTGAGGAGGTCCCGCCGACCGCTTTCACTCACCAGGAGTTGGAGCACCACCTCGGCGACGAGTTCCGGCGGATGAACGACGGTGAGCGGATGGCCGTCGTAGCCACGCTCGCCCGGGTCAGCAGCAACTACCACGAGAGCCAGGGCATCGGCCACAACCCCAACCACGACTCCGAGCCGTACGCCAACGCCAGCCCCCGCGCGAACGGAACCCCGGACCCGGCCACGAAGTACAACCGGTCGGTGAGCGCCACAGCACGCGAGGAGTCCAAAAGCAATTTCCCCGGCCAGTACCGTGCAGGCCAGACAACACGAGATGCGCTCTCGACCCTTCACGAACGGCTCACCGGCGGGACGAAGGCCCCGACCAACAATCAGGTCAACGCGATCGTCGATGCGGTCTCGCGACACAAGCCAGATTTCTCCGGAAAGAACTACGCCGTGGTCGAAGTGACCGACCACAAGGGCAACACCACCTACATCGTCGATTCCTCCGTTCCCGCCAACAATAAGCACCCGGTGACACCCAGGCACTCCGAGAAGCACCTGCTGGACTGGGTAGACCGCCAGAATTCACTGCGGCCTGAGGGGGAGAAATACACCGTCGCCAGCCTGTACACAGAGCGCGAGCCTTGCGGTAAGGGGGAAGGCCACGCGCACTGCTCCGAAGTCCTCAACAAAAGAATCGAGGGCAAGCCGGTCTACTACAGCACCACCTATCGCACCGACCCGGAAGGCGTTGCCGACCGGAAAGAGGCACGTGCAGAATTGAAGGAGCAGAACGCCGACCGCTACGCGAAGGCTTCGGAACTTCCCACCCAAAAAGCTCGCAAGGACGCCACCGATAAAATCAACGACGAGATCAGCGCAGAAGTGAAGAAGATGAAGACTGACCGGGAGCTGGAGATGACAGCCGAGATGGACAGGCACCTGAGTGTTGTGGGAGAACTCTGGGCGAAGTCCATGCTGCACATCGTTCCGGAGAGCACCACGTGACCGAGCAGAACCCTGATCATCCCGTCCACACCGGCGAACAGGCCGCCGCGCGTGTCCTCGACTGGTGGAACCGCGGTCGCGCTGGGGGGAGCCGGGTCCATCTTGCCGTGGAGCAGGATGGCCTGGCCGTCGAGGCCGTGCTGCGGGAGGTGCATCGTGGTGTCCCCGGCAGCGTGCTGCTCGATGCGACCGGGAAGACGGCGGAGGAACTCCTCCGCGAGCTGCTGGACGAACTGGGTGTGTTGCAGAACGTCCACTTCTCCTTTGAGTGGGGCGACGAAATCAGGAAGCTCGGTCAGGAGTACCTGGTCCTGATCAGCCATGCCGAGGCCGCCGGTCCCACCCGACGATCCGCGCAGCCGGAACTGGTACGGCAGCGGCTGGTCGGGCGCATCGGCCTCACCCGGGGTGTCTCTCCTGTCGTGGCTGTACCGACGGACCACAAGCGGCGCTCCGGAGCCCTTGTCCTCCGCCTCGCCTCGCCGCCCGAGGAAGGCCCCTCGGTCCCCGCGTCAACCGCGCTTCCCGTTCCGGTCCAGGCGCTCGCGTTCTCGGAGCCCCGGCAGGTCCCGCTCGCCGTATGGCGCGAGCTGATCACGGCGGCCACCGTCGCCGGCCTCACCGCACCCGCATCCGACGCCGGGCCACCTGCCGACGACGCCGAACTCTCCTCCCTGGCCCAGCAGTTCACCGACCACCTCCGGTACACGGACGGCCACGTCAGCTTCCTCGACGAGGGCACCGCCGACGCCATCCGACGGGCACACGGCCCGGAACTCCCCGGCGCCGTCGGACGCCACATGGTCACCTGGCTCCGGGAGCGCACGGCCGACTTCCGCCACCCCGACGGATGGGCCGCCTCCGGCAGCATCGGCCGCTACGCCGCCGAAGGCATCGCCATGCACGCAGTACAAGCCAATCTCTTCGACGAACTGCTCGCCGACGGCACGGTCGTCGCGCACCTTCCCCAGCGCTCCCTCCTCGACGCCGCGCACTGCGCCCACAACGGCTCCCTCCAGGGCAACAACGCCGCCGCCGACGCCGTACACCTCCAGATGTACGGCCTCACCCACACCGACCAGGCCACCTGGGCGGCATGGCTCCACCTCATGGCCACCGCCCGCAACGACACCGCGTTCGCCGACGCCATCGAGCACTCAGGCATCCAACTCCCCTGGCAGACCCTCTGGACCCACTGGCGCCCGCCCGGCGGCTACCACCACACCTACCTCCGCCCCGGCCCGATCGATGATCTGTACGCCGTACGGTGGCAGGGCCGCCCGGCTGTCCTCTCCTACGGCAGCCTCGGTCGCAGCGACGTCTATCTGTGGGACCTGGCCTCGGGCGAACTCCTGGCGGGTCCCTGGGAGCCGGATGAGGAGTTCCCGGCCGAAGCCCGGGACTCCCTCACATGGGGCCCGGACACTGCACCGGCCTCCGGTCCCGCTTCGCCCCGCGAACTCCGCCAACAGCTGGGCCCCTCGGAAGGCTGGGAAGGCGCCCTTGAGGGGCCGCTCTACGTCTACCTGGATGCGGACCCCGCTGTCTCCGGAGCATCCGCCGCGCCCATCGCCCTCTTCGTACTGGCGGGCACCGGCGGCCTCTTCGCCGTCCAGCCACAGCCGGGCGTGGACATCACCGCACTCCAGCAACCACGGATCGAGCTGCTCCTCGGCAGCAACACAGCCGCCGGCGCGGCCTCGCCCGCCGGTGCCCCCGGCCCCTCACCGCACGACCTCGCCGACATGTACGGCGCGGAGGCGTACGTCGCCACAGCCGCCGAAGACCTCCCCGAGGGCCTCACCGATCCCGCCGCCCGCCGCGTCCTCACCGGCACCGGCCTCCCCGAGATCGACGACCAGGGACTCGCCCTCCAACCGTCCCAGGAGGGCTACCTCCGGGAAGTCCACTGGCCGGAGGACCACCCGGAACAGCCCGACGAGACGGGCCCGTTCTTCGGGATCGGCATGTGGATGGGCGGCTACGTCGTCGTCGACGGTCCGACCGGGCGCGTCCTGCGCTGTCCCGGCGACATCGACGACCCCACCGCGGAGGGCGGGGTCCTCGTCGCCACCGGCCTGGACAACTTCCTCACCATGGCGGCCCTCTTCATCACCGGACTCCGCACCATGGCCGACGTCGACAACGACGACGAGACGCACCTCCTGCGCCAGCACGTCGAGGGCGAGCTGTGGGCCGTCGACCCGGAGGGCTCCGGCGCCGGCGCCTGGACATACCCGCTCCACAACGAGTGACCGCGGCGGCCCCGACCGACAAAACCGCCGGCCGGCCCTCCCCGGGCCCGCCAGCGGTTCGGCGCTGTCCGCGCTCGGTCCGCCGCGCGCGTCCACGATCTGCCGCGAAAACGAAAGTTCTCCGAGGAGAATCCGGGCACTGAATCGTCCAACCACCTGCCCCTGAATACGGAGAAGCCAGTACATGCGGTATGCCGAGGCGCTCGGGAAGGCCATCGGATGGCTTGAAGAGCCGCGCCGGAAGGGCCTCGTGCTGTATGTCGTGGGTTCACCGGGAGTCGGAAAGTCGCGGCTGCTGGCCGATGTGCAGCAGAGCTTTCCCGCGGCGATCACGGTCGACTGCCGCGGCCGGACCGCGGACAAGGTGGCCGGGGCGGTGCTGGACGGGCTGGGGATCGATGCGACGCGGGCCCATCGCCCCGATCGGCTCTCCGAAGCTCTCGCCCGGCACCGCGGCGACTCGGTGGTCCTGCTGACGAACGCCCAGTGGGCCGGACCCCTGTTCAGTTCCCGCGAGCCGTTCCGCGTGGGGGTCCGCCTCGCCTGGATGCTGGGCGTGGACGGCGGTGACCGGGTACGCGTGGTGGTCGAGTCGGACACCGCTCACCTACGGGTGACGACCCACCGTGACAACGACGTTCTCCTCGAAGCGGATGCACCGTCCGGCGAGGCCCCCGAAGCGGCCATCGGCCGCCTGCTCGACGCCCACCCCGCGCTGGCCGCCCTCGCCGCCGCCGAGACGCGGCAGATCCCGCTCCCGGTCTGGGCTCTGCTGTCCCGGACCCTGGGCGCCCACGCCACGCCCGACGAACTGTCGGCGCTCCTGAGCGCCCTCCCGGACGACGTGGTGGTCACCCACCCTACCGTGTCCCCCGAAGACACCCTGGTGAGCTTCCACACCGACGGTCTCAAGCACCTCGCCCGCGCCGCCCGCCCCAGCACGCCCACCCAACAGCGCGCCCTCGCGGAGGAGCTGCTCACCGCGCTCGCCACCCGCCCGCCGTCCGACCCGGTCCATGCCTACGCCGCACAGGCCCTCGCCCTGCACGCCGCCCTCTCCGGCACCGAACTCCCCGCGCTGCTCGCCAGCGCACCGGCCCTCGCCCACTGCACCCGCTATTCCGTCCTCCAGGCCGTCGCCCACCACTTCCCGGACGGCGTCCCCCAAGGGGGCATCGACGCCGACATCCACTACCTCGAAACCGAGGGGATCGCCCCGGAGGATCAGGGCGAATGGCTCTCCTGGCTCCACTGGGCGGCCACCAACCGCGGCGACACGGCATGGGCGGCGGCCCTCGCCGACGCTGGTATCGCCCTCCCCTGGCGCACCGCCTGGTCGCACCACCGCCCCTACGGCGTCTTCGGACCTGTCCCCGGCGAAACCGGGAAGGTGGACCACCTGTTCCCCGGAGCCCTCGACGGCGTCGGCGCCGTGGCCGGCCAACACCTGCTACCGGTCTTCCGGGACGGCGACTACGTCCTGCCGGAAAGCGACGACCAGGCCGTCGAGCGCGTGTGGAACCTGGCCGACGGCACGGAACTGGCACCCTCGAAGGTGGTCGACCTCTTCTACGACCTGGAGGGCGACCTCGAAGGCGTCGAGGGACGCGGCCGGTTCGAGAGCAGCGGAGACGCCGCCCTCGGCCTCGACGACCGCACTCCCCTCCGCGTCCCCCGCAGCGCCACCGCCAGCTGCACGGCAGACGGCGACCGCTGGGTGCTGGCGGGCCGCGGCGGCCTCTTCGCCCTCGACGTCCTCCGCCCGGCTCCCGACGGCGACGAGGGCACCCCGCTGCCCCGCTGGGCACTCCCGCTCGTCGCCCCGCACACCGCCGCGGCCACCTGGGAGTTCCCGGCAGAGCTCACCGCACCCCTGGGCCCCTCCCCCGCGGCCTTCGCCCAGGCGTTCGGCGCGGACGCCTGCCGCACCCTCGCCGCCGACGCCCTGCCGCCCGGCCTGGACGACATCACTCACCGCTGCCTCACCGAGAACGGCGTCCCCGTCGTCAACGGCCACACCTACCTGGCCACCATCCCGCCCCTCGACGAGACCGGCCTGCCCGCCGCCGACTGGCAGGCCAAGCCCGCCGTCCCCTCCCCCCGGCCCCGGCCCCTTCCACCCCCTCGGCACCTGGATCGGCCACGGCGCCTACCTCGACGCCACGACCGGCCGCATCGTCCAGGACGGCAGCTCCGGCGCCTCCTTCGAACTCGTCGTCGCCAGCGGCCTCCGGCAGTACCTCGCCCTGCTCTGGCTCTACCGGACCTTCGAGACCAGCGCCTTCGCCACCACCGCCGAGCACCGTGACGCCAGGTCCGCCCTCCGACAGTGGGCGTCCCGCATCGACCCGGTCGTCGACGACAGCCACGCCTGGGATGCGGTGCTCTCCGGCTCCATGGAATCCGACCTGATCACCAGCGGCTGGAACCTGCCCGGCCTCAAACCCGCCTGACCAACGCACCCGCAACGGAACGTCCGACATGCCACAAGCAGCTCCCGACCACCCCCGCCACACCACCGAACAGGCCGTAGCCCGCGTCCTCGACTGGTGGGAGCACGGCCGCGACGACGCGGGCCGGGTGCAGCTCGTCGTGGAACGGGACGGCCCGGCGGTCGGCGCCGTGGTGCGGCAGGTGCGCCATGGCGTCCCGGACAGCGTGCTGCTCGACGCCACCGGCAGAACGGCGGAGGAACTGCTCCAGGAGCTGCTGGAGAGCATCGGCGTCCCGGAATCCGCCCGGTCTCCGTGGGATTGGGACGAAGCCGTCGAAGACCTGGGCGAGGACCACCTGGTCCTGATCAGCCACGCCCCGTCCGCCGGTCCCACCCGACGTTCCGCCCAGCCCGAGCAGTTGGTGAGTCAGCTGGCCGCACGGCTGGGTATCACCGACGGCCTCGGTGTGGTCCTCGCCGTACCCGCGGACCGCGCACAGCGGACCGGAAGCGTCACCCTGCGCCTCGACGACGACCCGGCCGAGGCGGGCTCCGGAGCTCCCGCCCCGGCGGACTTCCCGCTCTCCGTCCAGGCCCTCGCGTTCTCGGAGCCCCGGCAGGTCCCGCTCGCCGTGTGGCGCGAGCTGATCACGGCGGCCACCGCCGCCGGCCTCATTGCACCCGCATCCGACGCCGGGCCGCCTGCCGACGACGCCGAACTCTCCTCCCTGGCCCAGCAGTTCACCGACCACCTCCGGTACACGGACGGCCACGTCAGCTTCCTCGACGAGGGCACCGCCGACGCCATCCGACGGGCACACGGCCCGGAACTCCCCGGCGCCGTCGGACGCCACATGGTCACCTGGCTGCGGGAGCGCGCGGCCGACTTCCGGCACCCGGACGGCTGGGCCGCCTCCGGCAGCATCGGCCGCTACGCCGCCGAGGGCATCGCCATGCACGCGGTCCAGGCCGGCCTCTTCGACGAGTTGCTGACCGACGGCACCGTCATCGCCCAGGTCCCCCAGCGCTCCCTCCTCGACGCTGCGCACTGCGCCTACAACGGCTCCCTCCCCGGCGACAACGCCGCCGCCGACGCCGTCCACCTCCAGATGTACGGCCTCGCACAGACCGACCAGCCCACCTGGGCGGCATGGCTCCACCTCATGGCCACCGCCCGCAACGACACCGCGTTCTGCGACGCCATCGAGCGCTCGGGCATCCGACTCCCCTGGCAGACCCTCTGGACCCACTGGCGCCCGCCGGGCGGCTACCACCACACCTACCTCCGCCCCGGCTCGACCGGCAATCTGTTCTCCGTACGGTGGCAGGGCCACCCCGCCGTGCTCTCCGACGGCGGACGCAGCAACGGCATCCGCGTATGGGAACCGGCCTCGGGCGAACTCCTCGCCGGCCCCTGGGCATCAGGCGAGGGCTTTCCCGCCGAGGCCCGGCCCTCCCTCGCCTGGGCCACCGACGACCACAACACCCCCGGCCCGACGGCCCTCCGCGAACTCCGCGGCGCCGCGCCCGCCGCGGACGACTGGGAAGGCGCCCTGGAAGAAATCCTCTTCGTCTCCCTGACCGCCGACGTCCCCGATCCCACCGTCGTCGTGGCCGGAGCCGGCGGCCTCTTCGCCGTACGGCCGCAGCCGGGTGAGAACGCCGCCGGAATGCGCCGCCCCGACGCGACTCCCCTCCTCGGCGCCACCACGGCCGCCGGCCCGGCCACGCCCGCCGACGCCCCCGACCCCTCGCCGCAGGACCTGACCGATCTCCACGGCGCGGAGGCTTGGGTCACCACAGCCCCCGAACACCTCCCCGAAGGCCTCACCGACCCGACCGCCCGCCGCGTCCTCACCGAGACCGGACTCCCCGACATCACCGAGCGCGGACTCCGCTTCGAACCGTCCTACGAGCGCTTCCTGTGGGAGATCCCCTGGCCGGAAGAGCACCCACAACAGCCCGACGAGACAGGCCCGTTCTTCCAGATCGGCATGTGGATGGGCGGCGAAATCCTCATCGACGGTCCGACCGGCCACATCCTGCGCCGCCCCGGCGGCATCGACGACCCCACCACGGAAGGCGGCGTCCTCGTCGCCACCGGCCTGGACAACTTCCTCACCATGGCCGCCCTCTGGCTCACCGGCCGCCGCATCCTCGCCGACATCGACAACAGTGACGACTCCCACCTCCTGCGCCAGCACATCGAAGACGCCCTGTGGACCGTCGACTGGGACGGCGCCGGCGCCGGCGCCTGGACATATCCGCTCCACAACGAGTGACCGTCCCTCGCACAACAGGCATCCGCCGGTGGGCCCTTGGGCCCACCGGCGGATGCCTGTTGCCGCCCGCGGTCCGTCAGCCCCGCGCGTCCGCGATCTGCCGCGACATGATCGTGGTCAGCTCGTACGCCGTGTGCGAGGCGGCGACGGCGGTGATCTCGGCGTGGTCGTAGGCGGGCGCGACCTCGACGACGTCGGCGGAGACGAGGTTGCAGGACGCCAGGCCGCGCAGGATCTCCAGGAGTTCGCGGGAGGTCATGCCGCCCGCCTCCGGCGTGCCCGTGCCCGGGGCGTGGGCCGGGTCGAGGCAGTCGATGTCGATGGAGATGTACAGCGGGCGGTCGCCGATGCGCTGGCGGAGCTGGTCGGCGACCTCGTCGGCGCCGCGGCGGTAGACGTCGGCCGAGGTGACGATGCCGAAGCCCATCTTCTCGTCGTCGGTGAGGTCCTTCTTGCCGTAGAGCGGGCCGCGGGTGCCGACGTGGGAGAGCGCGGAGGTGTCGAGGATGCCCTCCTCCACGGCCCGGCGGAACGGGGTGCCGTGGGTGTACTCGGCGCCGAAGTACGTGTCCCAGGTGTCCAGGTGCGCGTCGAAGTGCAGCAGGGCGACCGGGCCGTGCTTCTTGGCGACGGAGCGGAGGAGGGGCAGGGCGATGGTGTGGTCGCCGCCCAGCGTCATCATGCGGGCGCCGGTGCCGAGGATGTCGTCCGCCGCGGCCTCGACGGTCTCGACCGCCTCGTTGATGTTGAACGGGTTGGCGGCGATGTCGCCGGCGTCCGCGACCTGGGCCAGCGCGAACGGGGAGGCGTCCTGCGCCGGGTTGTAGGGGCGCAGCAGGCGCGACGCCTCGCGGATGGCGTTGCCGCCGAAGCGGGCGCCGGGCCGGTAGGAGACGCCGGAGTCGAAGGGGACACCGACGACGGCGACGTCGGCCCGCCCGCCGACCTCGTCGAGGCGGGGCAGCCGGGCGAAGGTCGCCGGCCCGGCGTAGCGCGGTACACGGGAGGAGTCGACGGGGCCCACGGGCTCGTGCGATGCGGTGGTCATGACGGTGAGGGTAGGGGCGGCCGGGCTCCCGGCACATGGACATGTGCGCGGCGTGGGTGGTTGTCGTTCGACGTTTCGTCCAAGCGGTCCCGGCCGGTGACCGCGCCGGTGACCACTCCGCGGAAGCCCCGGCCGCCGCGGAGCCGTCCGGGCACAATGGCGCTATGCCGATAGCCGCTACGGCCCCCTCGCGTGCCGAACTCATCGACCAGCTCGTCCGGACCCGGATCGCGGGGAACGTCGCCACGCCCCGCGAGAACAACCTCCTTCACTACCGCAGGCTCGCGAACGGCGACCGCCACTACTGGTTCGGCCTGGAGCTGGGCGACCGGTGGACGGACGAGCAGGACGTGCTGGCCGTGATGGCGGAGCGCTGCGGTGTCAGCGACGACCCGCACCACCGGCAGGGCCAGGACACCATCGACCCCGCGCTCACGGTGGACGCGCTGGACCGCGCCGCCACGGTGCTGCGCAAGGCGGCCGCGGACCGGCAGCGGGTGCTGTTCGCCACCGGCCATCCCGGCGGCCTGCTGGACGTGCACCGCGCCACCGCGCAGGCGCTGCGCGAACGGGGCTGCGAGATCGTGGTCGTCCCGGACGGGCTCCGGGCCGACGACGGCATGGTGTTCCAGTTCGGGGACGTGGCGATGCTGGAGCGCGGCGCGACGCTGTGGCACACCCACTCCCCCGAGCCGATGGCCGCGGTCCTCGACGGCCTGGAGCGCGCCGGCCGGCCGCTGCCGGACCTGGTGATGGCCGACCACGGCTGGGCGGGCTGCGCGGGCCGGCGCTCCATCGCCACCATCGGCTTCGCGGACTGCAACGACCCGGCGCTCTTCCTGGCCGAGGCCGAGGGCACGCTGCAGGTGACCGTGCCGCTGGACGACCATGTCGCGAGCCCGCGCCACTACGACCCGTTGACCGCCTATCTGCTGGACGCGGCCGACCTGCTCTGAGCCGCGGGGGGGCACGGTGGTCGTCAGTCGTCCCACGGGACCCGCACGACCCCCTCCTGGATCACCGACACCACCAGCTGCCCGTCGGCGGTGAAGATGCGGCCCTGGCCCAGGCCCCGGCCGGCCTGGGCGGTGGGCGACTCCTGGTCGTAGAGCAGCCACTCGTCGGCGCGCAGCGGGCGGTGGAACCACATCGCGTGGTCCAGGCTCGCGCCGACCACGTCGCCGACCGCCCAGCCGCCGCGGCCGTGCGCCAGCAGGATCGAGTCCAGCAGCGTCATGTCGGAGACGTAGGTGACCAGGCAGACGTCGAGCAGCGGACGGGGGATCTCGCCGGCGTCGTCGAGCTTGCCGTGGGTGCGGAACCAGACCTGGGACCGCGGGTCGCGCGGCTGCCCGACGGTGGCGTAGGGCGGCTCGTCGACGTACCGCAGGTCGATCGCGGCCCGCGCCTCCAGCAGCCGCTCGGCGACGTCCGGGGTGAGGTACCGCCCGGCGTGCCGGGGCAGCACCTCGGCGGCGGTGGGCAGTTCCATCGGGTCCGGCGCGGCCGGCATCGGCTCCTGGTGCTCCAGCGCCGCCGCCTCGTGCGCGTGGAAGGACGCGGTGAGGTGGAAGATCGGCTTGCCGTGCTGGACGGCGACCACCCGGCGGGTGGTGAACGAGCGGCCGTCGCGGATCCGGTCGACGGTGTAGACGATGGGCGCGCCGGGGTCGCCGGGGCGCAGGAAGTAGGCGTGCAGCGAGTGCGGCGGCCGGTCCTCCGGAACGGTCCGGCCGGCCGCGACCAGTGCCTGTGCGGCGACCTGGCCGCCGAAGACCCGGGGGACGACCGAGGCGCGGCTCTGGCCGCGGAAGATGTCCTGCTCGATCCGCTCCAGGTCCAGCAGGTCGAGCAGCGACTTCAGTGCGTCGTTCACGTGCGTGAGGCCCTGACGCCCTTACAGGCCCATGGACTTGGCGATGATGGACTTCATGACCTCGCTGGTGCCGCCGTAGATGCGGTTGACGCGGTTGTCGGCGTAGAGGCGGGCGATCGGGTACTCGTTCATGAAGCCGTAGCCGCCGTGGAGTTGGAGGCAGCGGTCGATGACACGGTGGGCGACCTCGGTGCAGAAGAGCTTCGCGGAGGCGGCCTCGGCGGCGGTCAGCTCGCCGGCGTCCAGGGCCTCCAGCGCGCGGTCGGCGACGGCCTCGGCGGCGTCCACCTCGGCCTGGCAGCCGGCCAGTTCGAACTTGGTGTTCTGGAAGGAGGCGACGGTCTTGCCGAAGACGGTGCGCTCCTGCACGTACTGCTGGGCGAACCGGACGGCGGCCTTGGCCTGCGCGTAGGCGCCGAAGGCGATGCCCCAGCGCTCGGAGGGCAGGTTCCGGCCGAGGTAGGAGAAGCCCTTGTTCTCCTCGCCGAGCAGGTCCTCGACGGGCACCTTGACGTCGACGAAGGCCAGCTCGGCGGTGTCGGAGACCTTCAGGCCGAGCTTGTCGAGCTTGCGGCCGACGGAGTAGCCCTCGGACGTCGTGTCGACGGCGAAGAGGGAGATGCCGTGGCGGCGGTCGTCCTCGCGCGGCGCGGAGGTGCGGGCGCAGACGATGACGCGGTCGGCGTGCACGCCGCCGGTGATGAAGGTCTTGGAGCCGTTGAGGACGTAGTGGGTGCCGTCGGCGGAGAGCTTGGCGGTGGTCTTCATGCCGGCGAGGTCGGAGCCGGTGCCCGGCTCGGTCATCGCCAGGGCCCACATCTCCTCGCCGGAGACGAACGGGGGCAGGTAGCGCTTCTTCTGCTCCTCGGTGGCGAGCATCTCGATGTACGGCAGGCCGAGCAGCACGTGGACGCCGGAGCCGCCGAAGGTGACGCCGGCGCGGGCGGTCTCCTCGTACATCACGGCCTCGAACTTGTGCGAGTCGATGCCGGCGCCGCCGTACTCCTCGGGGACGCGGATGCCGAAGACGCCCAGCTCGGCGAGCTTGTAGTAGAAGTCCCGGGGCACCTGGCCGGCGGCGTACCAGTCGTCGTAGACCGGTACGACCTCGGCCTCGATGAAGGCGCGTATGGTCTCCCGGAACGCCTCGTGATCCTCGTTGAACACCGTCCGGCGCATGCCCTCGGCCTCCTTCACCACCGTGCTCGGCTAAGCGTTTGCTCAGCGAAAGCTACCCGCGGGTCACTGAAGCTGTCCAGAGGCGGGATCCGCCGCTATCCGACGGCGGGGACCGCCTGCGCCGGCTCCTCCTCCACCGCCCCGAACGCCCCGAGCGCCAGCCGGTGCAGCAGCCGCGCCATCTCCGTACGGCCGGGCAGCGCCCCCGGCCGGCCGAGGTGCGGGGTGGAGTTCAGCAGCCCGAAGACCGCGTGCACCGCCGCCCGCGCCTGGGACTCCGAGGGCCCGGGGTGGACCCGGCGGACGACCTCCACCCACAGCTCCACGTACTGCCGCTGGAGCTGCCGCACCCGCTTGCGGTCGGCCTCCCGCAGCCGGTCCAGCTCGCGGTCGTGCAGGGTGATCAGCGGGCGGTCGTCCAGCGCGAAGTCGATGTGCCCGTCGATCAGCGCGTCCAGCACCGCCTCGGGGCTGTCGCCGCCCTCCGCGACCCGCATCCGGCCGCCGGCCAGCAGCCGCTCACTGATCCCCACCAGCAGCTCGGCGAGCATCGCGTCCTTGCCGGCGAAGTGCCGGTAGAGGCCGGGCCCCGAGATGCCCACGGCCGCCCCTATCTCGTCCACGCCGACGCCGTGGAACCCGCGCTCCGCGAAGAGCCGGGCGGCCTCCTTGAGGATCTGCTCGCGGCGGCTGGTCGGGGCGGGGGCGTGCGTATTACTCATGCCGTCGATTGTAGACAGCCGGGTTAGTGCTCGTTAACCTGAAGGAAATGAGGTTAACGCCCATTAACCCGCCCGGCCCCGGCGCACACCCCGCGGGCGCCCGGCGGGCAGCTGACCGAGCAAGGGGGCTCATGGCAATGGACGGCATCGAGCAGGCACCGGTGCTGGGGAGTGCCGCCGATCCGGCGTCCGACTCCTGGCGGGCCAACGAGGCCGCGCACCGCGAGCTGGCCGCCCGGCTGCGCGAGAAGCTCGCCGCGGCCCGCCTGGGCGGCGGCGAGAAGGCCCGCTCACGGCACACGGCACGCGGCAAGCTGCTGCCCCGCGACCGGGTGGACGCCCTGCTGGACCCCGGCTCGCCGTTCCTGGAGCTGGCGCCGCTGGCCGCGGACGGGATGTACGGCGGGGACGCGCCGGCCGCCGGGGTGATCGCCGGGATCGGCCGGGTGAGCGGCCGGGAGACCGTCATCGTCGCCAACGACGCGACGGTCAAGGGCGGTACGTACTACCCGATGACGGTCAAGAAGCACCTGCGCGCCCAGGAGGTCGCGCTGGAGAACCGCCTCCCGTGCCTCTACCTCGTCGACTCCGGCGGCGCCTTCCTGCCCAAGCAGGACGAGGTCTTCCCCGACCGCGAGCACTTCGGGCGGATCTTCTACAACCAGGCGCGGATGTCCGGCGCCGGGATCCCGCAGATCGCCGCCGTCCTCGGCTCCTGCACGGCGGGCGGCGCCTACGTCCCCGCCATGAGCGACGAGGCGGTGATCGTCCGCGACCAGGGCACGATCTTCCTGGGCGGCCCGCCGCTGGTGAAGGCGGCCACCGGCGAGGTGGTCACCGCCGAGGAGCTGGGCGGCGGCGAGGTGCACTCCCGGACCTCCGGGGTCACCGACCACCTCGCCGAGGACGACGCGCACGCGCTGCGCATCGTGCGCACCATCGTGTCCACCCTCGGCGACCGCGCCCCGCTCCCCTGGTCCGTACGGCCCGTCGAGGAGCCCAAGGTGGACCCGGCCGGGCTCTACGGCGCGGTGCCCGCGGACTCCCGTACTCCCTACGACGTCCGCGAGGTGATCGCCCGGCTCGTCGACGGCTCCCGCTTCGCCGAGTTCAAGGCGGAGTACGGCACGACCCTGGTGACCGGCTTCGCCCGCCTGCACGGCCACCCGGTCGGCGTGATCGCCAACAACGGCATCCTGTTCTCCGAATCCGCCCAGAAGGGCGCCCACTTCATCGAGCTGTGCGACCAGCGCGGCATCCCGCTGCTCTTCCTCCAGAACATCTCCGGCTTCATGGTCGGCCGCGACTACGAGGCGGGCGGCATCGCCAAGCACGGCGCCAAGATGGTCACGGCCGTGGCCTGCGCCCGGGTCCCCAAGCTGACCGTCGTCATCGGCGGCTCCTACGGCGCGGGCAACTACTCGATGTGCGGCCGGGCCTACTCCCCCCGCTTCCTGTGGATGTGGCCCAACGCCAAGATCTCCGTGATGGGCGGCGAGCAGGCCGCCTCCGTCCTCGCGACCGTCAAGCGCGACCAGCTGGAGGCGCGCGGCGAGGAGTGGAGCGCCGCGGACGAGGACGCCTTCAAGGCGCCGATCCGCGAGCAGTACGAGACCCAGGGCAACGCCTACTACGCGACCGCGCGGCTGTGGGACGACGGGGTCATCGACCCGCTGGAGACCCGCCAGGTCCTGGGCCTGGCGCTGACCGCCTGCGCCAACGCCCCGCTTCCCCAACGGGACAGCGCGGCGTCGGGCTTCGGCGTCTTCCGGATGTGAGAGGACCTATGACCACCTTCGACACCGGCCGCTTCGACACCGTCCTGGTCGCCAACCGCGCGGAGATCGCGGTCCGCGTCATCCGCACGCTGCGCGCGCTGGGCATCCGCTCGGTGGCCGTCTACAGCGACGCGGACGCCGACGCCCGGCACGTCCGCGAGGCCGACACGGCGGTACGGATCGGCCCGGCCCCCGCCGCCGACAGCTATCTGTCGGTGGACCGGCTGCTGGACGCCGCCGTCCGCACCGGCGCCCAGGCCGTCCACCCCGGCTACGGCTTCCTCGCCGAGAACGCCTCCTTCGCGCGCGCCTGCGCCGCCGCCGGGCTGGTCTTCATCGGGCCGCCCGCCGACGCCATCGCCCTCATGGGCGACAAGATCCGCGCCAAGGAGACGGTGCGCACGGCCGGCGTCCCGGTCGTCCCCGGCTCCTCCGGCAGCGGCCTGGACGACGGGCAACTGGCCGCCGCCGCACGGGAGATCGGCACCCCGGTCCTCCTCAAGCCGTCCGCCGGGGGCGGCGGCAAGGGCATGCGGCTGGTCCGGGACACGGCCCTGCTGGCCGACGAGATCGCCGCCGCCCGCCGCGAGGCCCGCGCCTCCTTCGGCGACGACACGCTGCTCGTGGAGCGCTGGATCGACCGCCCCCGGCACATCGAGATCCAGGTCCTGGCCGACGGCCACGGCACCGTCCTGCACCTCGGCGAGCGCGAGTGCTCCCTCCAGCGGCGCCACCAGAAGATCATCGAGGAGGCCCCGTCGGTCCTGCTGGACGACGCCACCCGCGCCGCGATGGGCGCGGCGGCCGTCCAGGCGGCCCGCTCCTGCGGCTACCGGGGCGCCGGCACGGTCGAGTTCATCGTCCCCGGCAAGGACCCGTCCTCGTACTTCTTCATGGAGATGAACACCCGCCTCCAGGTGGAGCACCCGGTCACCGAACTGGTCACCGGCCTCGACCTGGTGGAGTGGCAGGTGCGGATCGCCGCCGGCGAGCGCCTGCCGTTCACCCAGGAGGACATCACGCTCACCGGGCACGCCGTGGAGGCCCGGATCTGCGCCGAGGACCCGGCCCGCGACTTCCTGCCGACCGGTGGCACGGTGCTCGCCCTGCACGAGGTCAACGGCGCATGGGACTTCCCCCTGCCCCAGGGGAGCCCCGGACCCGGCGCGGTCCGCACCGACTCCGGCCTCTCGCAGGGCGCGGAGGTCGGCAGCCGCTACGACCCGATGCTCTCCAAGGTCATCGCGCACGGCCCGGACCGCGCCAGTGCCCTGCGTACGCTGCGCGCCGCGCTGGCCGCCACCGTCACGCTCGGGGTGACCACCAACGCCGGGTTCCTGCGCCGCCTGCTGGCCCACCCGGACGTGGTCTCCGGCGACCTGGACACCGGGCTGGTGGAGCGGGTGGCGGCCGACCTGGTCGACGGCACGGTGCCGGACGCGGTGTACGCGGCGGCCGGCGCGGTCCGGCAGGCCGCGCTGGAGCCGTCGGTGTCCGAGGGCGGCTGGCGCGACCCGTTCGCCGCCCCCACCGGCTTCCGGCTCGGCGGCGAGCCCGCGCCGGTCCGCCACTGGCTGCGCGTCCCCGGCCACGACCCCGTCGCGTACGACGTCCGGCCCGGTGCCCCCGAGGACATCCGGGAGGTCACCGCGGACCGGGTCCGGATCACCGTGGACGGCGTACTGCACACCTTCCACCGCAGCGGCGACTGGCTGGGCCGGGACGGCGACTCCTGGCACGTCACCCCGTACGACCCGGTGGCCGAGGCACTGCGCGGCGCCGCCGGGGCACACGGCGCGGACACCCTCGCCGCCCCGATGCCGGGCACCGTCACCGTCGTCAAGGTGGCCGTCGGCGACGACGTGGTCGCGGGCCAGGGGCTGCTGGTGGTGGAGGCGATGAAGATGGAGCACGTCATCTCCGCGCCGCACGCCGGGACCGTCACCGAGCTGGACGTCACCGCGGGCGCCACCGTCGCCATGGACCAGGTCCTGGCGGTGGTCGCCCCGCACGAGAGCGCCACGGACGCCGGGGACGCCGGGGACGCTTCCCCGCGCACGGACGAGGAGGACGCGTCATGACCGCGCCCGGACTGCCCATGGCGGTGCAGGCGGAGGGCCTGCCCACCCGCGTACGGATCCACGAGGTCGGCGCCCGCGACGGGCTGCAGAACGAGTCGGCGGTGATCCCCACCGGGATCAAGGCCGAGTTCATCCACCGGCTGGCCGCCGCCGGGCTGCCGCTGGTGGAGGCGACCAGCTTCGTCCACCCCAAGTGGGTGCCCCAACTCGCCGACGCCGAGCAGCTGTTCCCGATGCTCGACGATCTCGACCCGCACCGGCTCCCGGTGCTGGTGCCCAACGAGCGCGGCCTGGAGCGGGCGCTGGCGCTGGGCGCCCGCCGGATCGCGGTGTTCGGCAGCGCCACCGAGTCGTTCGCCAAGGCCAACCTCAACCGCACGGTCGACGAGGCACTGGCGATGTTCGCCCCGGTCGTCCAGCGCGCCCGGGACGAGAAGGTCCACGTCCGCGGCTACCTCTCCATGTGCTTCGGCGACCCCTGGGAGGGCCCGGTGCCCATCGCCCAGGTCGTCCGGGTCTGCCGCGCGCTGCTCGACCTGGGCTGCGACGAGCTGAGCCTGGGCGACACCATCGGCGTCGCCACCCCCGGCCACGTCCAGCACCTGCTCGCCGCCCTCAACGAGGCGGGCGTGCCCACCTCCCGGCTGGGCGTCCACTTCCACGACACCTACGGGCAGGCCCTCGCCAACACCTTCGCCGCGCTCCAGCACGGCGTCACCACCGTCGACGCCTCGGCGGGCGGCCTCGGCGGCTGCCCGTACGCCAAGAGCGCCACCGGCAACCTCGCCACCGAAGACCTCGTGTGGATGCTGCACGGCCTCGGCATCGAGACCGGCGTCGACCTGGACCGACTGACCGAGACCAGCGTCTGGCTGGCCGGAGTCCTGGGCCGCCCCAGCCCTTCGCGCACCGTCCGCGCACGCGTGCAGCCCGCACAGTCCCCCAAGGAGTGACCATGTCCCTGGACCACCGCCTGCCCGCCGAGCTGGAAGAACTCCGGCGCACGGTCGAGGCGTTCGCGCACGACGTCGTCGCCCCGCAGATCGGCGACTACTACGAGCAGCACACCTTCCCCTACGACATCGTCCGCCAGATGGGCCAGATGGGCCTGTTCGGCCTGCCGTTCCCCGAGGAGTACGGCGGGATGGGCGGCGACTACCTGGCCCTCGGCATCGCCCTGGAGGAACTGGCCCGCGTCGACTCCTCGGTGGCCATCACCCTGGAAGCCGGCGTCTCGCTCGGTGCCATGCCGATCTACCGCTTCGGCACCGAGGAGCAGAAGCGCGCCTGGCTGCCGAAGCTGTGCTCCGGCGAGCTGCTGGGCGCCTTCGGCCTCACCGAGCCGGACGGCGGCTCGGACGCCGGCGCCACCCGCACCACCGCGGTCCGCGACGGCGACACCTGGGTGATCAACGGCAGCAAGTGCTTCATCACCAACTCCGGTACGGACATCACCGGCCTGGTGACGGTCACCGCGGTCACCGGCCGCACCCCGGACGGCGCCCCGCAGATCTCCTCGATCATCATCCCGGCCGGCACCCCCGGCTTCACGGTCGCCGCCCCGTACTCCAAGGTCGGCTGGAACGCCTCCGACACCCGCGAACTGTCCTTCTCCGACGTCCGCGTCCCGGCCGCCAACCTCCTGGGCGAGGAGGGCCGCGGCTATGCCCAGTTCCTGCGCATCCTCGACGAGGGCCGGATCGCCATCGCGGCGCTGGCCACCGGCCTCGCCCAGGGCTGCGTCGACGAGTCGGTGCGGTACGCCAAGGAGCGGCACGCCTTCGGCCGCCCCATCGGCGCCAACCAGGCCATCCAGTTCAAGCTCGCCGACATGGAGATGCGCGCCCACACCTCCCGGCTGGCCTGGCGCGACGCCGCCTCCCGCCTCGTCCTGGGCGAGCCGTTCAAGAAGGAGGCGGCGCTCGCCAAGCTCTACTCCTCCGAGATCGCGGTGGACAACGCCCGCGAGGCCACCCAGATCCACGGCGGCTACGGCTTCATGAACGAGTACCCGGTCGCCCGGATGTGGCGGGACGCCAAGATCCTGGAGATCGGCGAGGGCACCAGCGAGGTCCAACGGATGTTGATCGCACGGGAGTTGGGGTTCTAGGGGCGACGCCTCTTCTAGGGGCTGCCCCTCGGGGGCGGGCGAACAGATCCCGTAAGGGGTGTCAGCGCCCCCTGTGGGCCACAACGTGGCGGGGCCGGGAGGTATTTCCCGGCCCCGCCACGTGGCTTTCTAGGCGGAGAGCGAGGCCGGCGTCACGAGCCGAGCGCGTTCATAGAGGTCCCGTGCGGCATGATTCCCGAGATGGGGTCGGATGAGCTTGAACATGGTTTGCATGCGTTGATCCGCCCGTCCTGACTGGACCAAAGGGTAGTCATCCAGCGCGAGATGCCATGTCGCGCATGCGGCTTCCAGGTGGCCGACTTCCAGTTGACGCTCGGCCAGGGTAGCGCGGTGGCGTACGCGGGCGCGCCGATAGACGCTGTAGCGCACCCGGTCCGATTCCTGCATGGCTTTGATGGAGCCGGGAACATCACCGAGTTCGTACCGGACCTGGCTGATGTGGTAATTCAAGGCTGACGGATCGTACGAGCCGAACGCCTTGCCCCTGGATTCTGCCTTGTCCATGGCCACTTCGGCCTCTCGTAGGTACGTCAGCGCACTGTTGCTCCCGCCGATCTGCGCGTACGCGTGTGCCTGCTGCCCGGCAAGGAAAGCCCGCATCCGTGGACCGGCTTGGGGAGAAGCGGCAGCGGCAGCATCGGCGAGCCGTCGCGCCTCCCTGCCGTGCCCTAGATCAACAGCCTGAACGCTCATCCCGCGCAGCGTCGTGCAGTACGTCAGGTGATCCTCTGCCGCTCCGGCAAGTTCCAACGCCTTCAGGTAATACTGCTGTGCAAGGCCGTGGACGCCTTCGTCCACCGCCATATATCCGGTGAGGTAGCTCAGGTCCGCGGCAGCCGACAACATGGATTTCCGTACGGGTTCGGAGGCATCCGCCCTCAGGTACGGAGCTACCGTGTTCACCAGGAACGCCGCGGCCATCGGGCGAGCATGACGTCCACCAAATTGGTCATCCAGCTCCGACACTTTCTCGGTCATAGCAATGACCATGTCGACCTCTGGCATACCGATGCGCCGGTTCCGGCCAGTTTGGGCAGCTTCCAATCGGCCTACCACGTCCGGCCAATTGGGCACGGTCAGCGCTACGGAAAAGAGACTTATACCGAGGATGCTGCGGCGTGAAGGGTCCACATCTCCCCTGCCGAGATCAATCAGCCCTTCGACCGTGCCCGGAGCGGCGTCCGAGCCCCCGGCAGGGACCGGGAACCCGGCTTCCGCATGGGTGACCGGACGTCCCAGCTTCCGCGCCAGCGCCTCCAAGACCAACGGCCTGACCGTCTCCTTGGGCATCTGCCCCTGACGCCACTGATGGGCCGACGGCTCGCGGTACCGGAGCGGGGTTCCTCTCTCGGTACCGATGCGGTTCACGGCCTGGACGAACTGCCGCAGCGTCCAGCCGGTCTCCCGATAAAGGCGTTCAAGGCGCCGGTTCGGCTCCCGTGTACCCACCGACCTCAACTCCTCATTCCGTAGGAGTGCTTAAAGCTCTTAAAAGCCGCTGCCAGTCCAACGGTACCGCCGGCTGTAGCGGACCGGTTGCCTAGAGCGAGGACGTGCCCTCCTCGCGCGACAGCCGCTGCGAGGTTGGCGAGACAACGAGAGGACCCCCGCGACCGTGGCGGACGGCCCGGGGGCATGGCCATCAACTACAAGGGAGTTGACAACATGACTCACGCTACAGCGCGGTTCTTAATCCCGCTGCTGCGGCTGACGTTCCCCGCGCGGGGGCGACGGCGGGCGTTGTGGTGCGCGGTGCACGGGGTCGGTGCCGGGCCGCGCCGGATTCACGGCGTGGAGGTGGTGGGCTGATGCCCCGCAGGTGCCGCACCGTTCACCTGATGGACCCGGTTCCGGCGCCGGACCCCGAGCCGGTTGACGGCTGCGACGTGTGCGGGGCTCTGGCCCGGCAGCGTGCACAAGCGCGTGCCGTCAGAGACCTGACGAAGGTGATCGACTGCAACATCGAGATCCATCGCCACCCTCATGCGAAGCGGGAGGGCCGATGACGACCGAGACACGCCCGGAGAGCCAGGCTGCCATCGTCGCCTACCGGGATCTTCAACTCGCCCTGAACGAAACGAAGCTGGCGTTCCCGGAGTTCACGTTTGGCGACACCTCCGGCGGAGAACTCCGGATCAACCTGGGTCGCGTCGGCATCCGTACGGCCGCGATGCCGGCCCGCGTACTGAAGGCGACACGCTGACGTGCCCCGGCCCCCATCTCCAATGCCGGGGGTGCTACGGGCGTGGTTGGACAGCAGCGGAGGTTCTCCGCGTGGAGCCGTGCCTCCGGGGTGTCACCGCGGTGGCCCCGCAGGGGTGCCGGGCGTGCCGGCGGAGCGGGTTCTTCTGCAAGGCGCACCCACCATGCGAAGGGTTTCACGAGCCGGGCACACCCACGCTTCTCGCCCACGCGCTGCCCCCGGTATGAACTCCCCTTCATTGACACACGCGTGACAACACGCCAGGGAGCAGGGCGTCACGCACTTCGCCCACGGCATCACTGCGGGCCGGGGGCGACGCGGCAGGCCCGGGAGATATTCCGGGCCCGCCGCGCGTGCGTCACCTCAACGGTGCCCGCCACTCCTTCACAGCGGCCAGTCGTCGACCGGGTCGTCCAGCCATGCGCGTTGCCCGTCGCGAGTGACGGTCAGGCCGAACCGGTCGTGGTCGGGTCGGTCGTTCTCGACCCACCAGCGGTAGGCGGTCTCTGCCTCGTCCCAGAGTCGCCGGCAGCCGTGCTGCCAGACCCGTGCCACCACACCGTCGCGGAACTGCACGCAGGCCCACGACCGGTCGGCGAGGCCGTAGAGCCACACGGGCCGTGCTCCGTCCCGCTTCTCGGCCACGACTTGGAGGCAGTGCGGCACGCGCAGACCCAACGCGAAGCGGTGGGCGCTGAACGGCTCGCCGACGAACGCCTCTTCCGTGAGGCCGGTGGAGGTCTCTTCGCCGTCGGCCACGCTGCCGGGGACGTACGCGCGATGTGTGACCGGCGGGAGCCGCTGGGAACGGAGTTTCATGAACTCCACCGGCCCGGTGAACCGCCCCGTTGCGCTCTTGCCGTCGCGGGCGACTTCCAGACGGGCCACGGCGTCGCCGTTGCTGTAGTGGGTACCCCAAGGGCTGACGATGATCCCGCCCGGTCGACACTGCCGCACCCAGGTGTAGGGGATGGATCGCAGACCGCATGTTGCGGTGATCCGGTCGTACGGCGCTCCTTGCTCGTAGCCTGCGAAGCCGTCGCCGTGCACGACGCGAACACCCAGGCCGAACCGCTCCAACGCCGCACCGGCGGCCGTGGACACCGCCTCGTCCACCTCGACCGTGACCACGTTCTCCGGGCCGACGCGGTGGGCCAGGAGGGCTGCGTTCCAGCCTGTGCCGGTGCCGATCTCCAGAACGCGATGTCCTCGGCGGAGGTCCAGATCCCGGAGCATGCGGAACACCACGGACGGCATCGATGCGGAGCTGGTGGAGACCCTTCCGGGTTCCGTGCCGGAGTGGTCGCCGTCGTCCCACTGCGTGACGATCGGACAGTCCGCGTCGGCGTACGCCTGCCATGCCTCCGGATCGTCCGCACGGGAGACGGCCACGCTCTTCCCGGCTGCCATGTTCCACGGCCAGATGAGGTCCGGCAGGAAGGCGGATCGGGGGACCGCTGCGAATGTGGGAGCCCAGTCGGCGGCCAGGGCCCCGCCGGCCATGAGGGCGCGCCCCAGCTCGGTGCGGCCGGGGCGTCCCTGGTCTGCATCCGTCATGTTCAGGCTGCCTTGGGCGGGTTGGGAACGCCGGGCCCGCCGTCGGGGGTCGGCGCCGGGTGGGGGCCAGGGTAGGGCTCGCCGGGGAGTTTGTCGCCGCCGCTGTTGCCGAGAACGCTGAACACCGTGGTTCCTTCTTGTGGTTCGGTGGGTGACCGGCCGCCCGGCTGCCACTGTCCTCCAACCGGCCCGGGACCGGATCCGCGATCTGCTGGCGACGTAGGGAGACACGGAGAGAATGACCACCATCGCCGTAACCGGCCACATGGACCTCACCGACAACACCGTGCCTCTGGTGCAAGAGGAACTGCGGAGCCTGCTGCACGAGCACCGACGTGAGTTGGTGGGCGTCACCTGCCTCGCACGCGGCTCGGACACGCTGTTCGCCGAGGCCGTGGTTGAGGCCGGCGGTCGGCTGATCGTCGTCCTGCCCTCGCGGGACTACCGGCAGGCCAAGGTCAAGCCCGACCACGCCCCCTCCTTCGACCGCCTCGCCGCCGTGGCGGAAGTGGTGACCCTGCCGTACGACACGGCCAACCGCGAGGCATACGAGGCGGCGAACGGAGAACTGCTCAGGCGCGCCGACCGCCTGGTAGCCGTCTGGGACGGCGCGCCCCCTTCCGGGAAGGGAGGCGGCACGGCGGACACCGTCGAGCAGGCACGCAGCGCCGGCGTACCGGTGGACGTTGTCTGGCCGAGCGGCGCCCGGCGTGGGACATAGGGGGCGGGCGAACAGATCCCGTAGGGGATGCGGGCACCCCCTGTAGCCCACAACGCGGCGGGCCCGCGCGGTAATTCCCGCGGCCCGCCACGCGGTGCGTCACCTCACCGCCCCGGCCACGGCACCTCCGCCGCCCGGTAGTAGTCGATGCCCTGCGCGTCCCAGCGCGGCCCCTGGGCGGCCAGCCGCACCTTGTAGGCGTCCCAGTCGTGCGTACGGGCCGGGGACCAGCCCAGTTCGGCGATGCCGGGGAGCCGGGGGAAGGCCATGTACTCGATGTTCGCGGAGGTGGTGAGCGTCTCCGACCAGAGGGACCCCTCGACGCCGAGCACGGAGGCCGGCGGTGCGTCCTTCAGGTAGCCGCCGGGGTCCCAGTCGTAGGCGCGCCGGACGTTCACGTAGCCGGCCCAGTTCAGGCCGAGCGGGGTGTCCTTGTCGTACTTCATGTCGAGGTAGGCGCGGTCGGCGGGCGACAGGACGAGCCGGGTGCCGTTCCGGGCGGCGTCGGTGACCTGCTTGCGCTCGGCCGGGCCGGTGGCGTCGTAGCCCCAGTACTGGGCGACGGCGCCCTTGGCGGGGTGCGCCCCGGTCAGCTGGTGCCAGCCGATCACGGTCTTGCCGTACTTGGCGACCATCGGCTGCACCCGGTCCATGAAGGCGACGTAGTCCGCGTGGCTGGTGGCGTGCGCCTCGTCACCGCCGATGTGGAGGTAGGGGCCGGGGGTGAGCGCCGCGATCTCCCGGATGACGTCGGCGGCGAAGTCGTACGTCTCCTTCTTGGGCACGCACAGCGAGCTGAAGCCGACGTTGGTGCCGGTGTAGAGCGGCGGTGCCACGCCGTTGCAGTTCAGCTGGGCGTACGAGGCCAGCGCGGCGTTGCTGTGGCCGGGCATGTCGAGTTCCGGGACCACCGTCAGGTAGCGGCTCGCGGCGTAGCGGACGATCTCGCGGTAGTCGTCCTTGGTGTAGTAGCCGCCGCGCCCGCCGCCGACCTGGGTGCTGCCGCCGTAGGTCGCAAGGCGCGGCCAGGACGCGATGGCGATCCGCCAGCCCTGGTCGTCGGAGAGGTGCAGATGCAGCGTGTTGATCTTGTAGGCCGCCAGCTGGTCGATATAGCGCTTGACCTGGCCGACGGTGAAGAAGTGCCGCGAGACGTCCAGCATCGCGCCGCGGTAGGCGTAGCGCGGGGTGTCCGCGATCGCGCCGCCGGCGATCCGCCAGGGGCCGGGCTGCGGGGTGTGCTTCTCCACCGCGGCGGGCAGCAGCTGGCGCAGCGTCTGGACGCCGTGGAAGAGGCCGGCGGGGTGGGCCGCGCTGATGGTGACCGCTCGGCCGCCGGAGGTCAGCCGGTAGCCCTCCGCGCCGAGCCCCCGGGCGTCCCGGCCGCCGAGCCGCAGGACGATGCCGTCCCGGCCGCCCTCGGAGGTGACCGGCAGCCGGAAGCCGGTGGCGGGCCGCAGCAGCCCGGCCAGATAGCCGGCGATCCGCCGGGCCTCGCCGGAGCCGCCGGGCACCCGGATCCGGGTCCGTTCGCCGATCGTGTAGGCGCCCTGGGCGGGGCGTACGGAGGCCGGGGCGGGGATCACCCGGTCCAGCGGAGCGGCGGCCGGGGCCGCGGCTCCGGCCCGCGGGACGGCGGCGGTCACCGTCCCGGCCGCCGCGACCAGCAGTAACGAGATCAGCAGTCTGCGTCGTCTCATGGGTGATCCCTTCGGCGAGCTTCGTCAGCGGCACGTTTCTGCACAGCGGCGCATCGGCACGGCATGGAGCGACCGAACGGTGACCATGCGTACCGCGCGCCCCGGACCCGGTCAAGGTGTAGACCAGTATCCGCCCGCTATGTCGGCGACCTGCCCGATACCGGGCAGATTTCTTGCGAATCTCCGCGCCGACCTTCAGTATCGACGGGTGCTCGAACGCCGTCCGTCCCACGAGGACCTCATCGACCACCTGGTACGCAGCACGCCGCTACAGCGCGGCGAGGCGGCCCGGGTGGTGCTGGACGTGCTCGCGTACTTCGACGAGACCACGGAGGGGTTCGTCCGCCGCAGACACCGCGAGCTGCAGTCCCAGGGGCTGCGGAACGAGGCGATCTTCGAGCGGATCTCCCACGAGCTGCCGCACCGCGCCGTGTCCCCTCCACCCCTCTCGATACGCCAGCTGCGCCGCCTCGTCTACGGCTGAGCGGCGGGCCCACAGGGCCCCGCGGACGGGCGGGCACCCGTGAACGATCGACAAGACGCTCAACAAGAAGGGTCACCGTATGTGCGGGATCGTCGGATACATCGGCAAGCGCGACGTCGCTCCGCTGCTCCTTGAGGGCCTTCAGCGCCTGGAGTACCGCGGCTACGACTCGGCCGGCATCGCCATCCACGCCAAGGGCACCGGCAAGGCCGCGGGCGGTCTGAAGACCGCCAAGGCCAAGGGCCGCGTCCGGGAGCTGGAGTCCCGCCTGCCGAAGCGCTTCGCCGGATCCACCGGCATCGCGCACACCCGCTGGGCCACCCACGGCGCCCCCACCGACGAGAACGCCCACCCGCACCTCGACACCGAGGGCAAGGTCGCGCTCGTCCACAACGGCATCATCGACAACGCCGCCGAGCTGCGCGCCCGGCTGACCGCCGAGGGCGTCGTGTTCGCCTCCGAGACCGACACCGAGGTGCTGACCCACCTCATCGGCCGCTCCACCGCCCCGACGCTGGAGGAGAAGGTCCGCGAGGCGCTCCGCCACATCGAGGGCACCTACGGCATCGCCGTCCTGCACGCCGACTTCGCCGACCGCATCGTCGTCGCCCGCAACGGCTCCCCGGTCGTCCTGGGCATCGGCGAGCACGAGATGTTCGTCTCCTCCGACGTCGCCGCGCTGGTCTCGCACACCCGCCAGGTCGTCACCCTGGACGACGGCGAGATGGCCACCCTCAAGGCCGACGACTACCGCACGTACACCACCGAGGGCTCCCGTACGACGGCGACGCCGGAGACCGTCGAGTACGCGGCCGAGTCGTACGACCTGGGCGGCCACGACACGTACATGCACAAGGAGATCTCCGAGCAGGCGGAGGCGGTGGACCGGGCGCTGCGCGGCCGGATCGACGACCGCTTCTCCACCGTCCACCTCGGCGGCCTGAACCTCGACGCCCGCGAGGCGCGCGGGGTGCGCCGGGTCAAGATCCTGGGCTGCGGCACCTCGTACCACGCGGGCCAGATCGGCGCCCAGATGATCGAGGAGCTGGCCCGTATCCCCTCGGACGCCGAGCCGGCCTCCGAGTTCCGCTACCGCAACCCGGTCGTGGACCCCGACACCCTCTACGTCGCCGTCTCCCAGTCCGGTGAGACCTACGACGTGCTGGCCGCCGTCCAGGAGCTCAAGCGCAAGGGCGCGCGGGTCCTGGGCCTGGTCAACGTGGTCGGCTCGGCGATCGCCCGGGAGACCGACGGCGGCATCTACGTGCACGCCGGCCCCGAGGTCTGCGTGGTCTCCACCAAGTGCTTCACCAACATGGTGGTCTCCTTCGCACTGCTCGCCCTGCACCTGGGCCGGATCCGCGACCTGTCCGTCGCGGACGGCAAGCGGATCATCGAGGGCCTGCGCAAGCTGCCCGGCCAGATCGACGAGATCCTCAAGGGCGAGGAGGAGATCAAGAAGCTGTCGGCGCAGTACGCGGACGCCAAGTCGATGATGTTCGTCGGCCGGGTCCGCGGCTACCCGGTGGCCCGCGAGGCGTCCCTCAAGCTCAAGGAGGTCTCGTACATCCACGCCGAGGCGTACCCGGCCTCGGAGCTCAAGCACGGTCCGCTGGCCCTCATCGAGCCCGCGATGCCCACCGTGGCGATCGTGCCGAACGACGAGCTGCTGGAGAAGAACCGCGCCGCGATGGAGGAGATCAAGGCCCGCAGCGGCCGGATCCTCGCCGTCGCCCACGAGGAGCAGGAGAAGGCCGACCACACCATCGTCGTGCCGAAGAACGAGCCCGAGCTGGACCCGATCCTGATGGGTATTCCGCTCCAACTCCTCGCCTACCACACGGCGTTGGCCCTGGGCCGGGACATCGACAAGCCGCGTAACCTCGCGAAGTCGGTCACGGTGGAGTAGTTCCCCCCTTCGGAAATCCACCCTCTTCCGTCGAACGAGGCGCTTTCCACCGAAGCGGCAATCGAGCAACCCCCACGGCGAGAAACCGCCTCCGCGAAAGCGCGCGGCGGTTCAGCCGCAAAAGAAGAACAGGCGGCGGCTTCGCGCGAGCCACCATGCGCGCGAAGCCGCCGCCTCCCCTTTGCCGGCGTCGCCCATTACGCCGGCAGGATGCCGCCGCCCCGAGATCCGTCACCTCCCGGCCGGCAGCACGCCGTTGTGACCGTTTTCTACCCATCACAAGCGCACAACCAACCTCGGAGGGCCAGCCGGACTCCGCCTTGCCCACAATCCCCATGACGCCCCCTCAACTGTGGTGACGCCGAGGAGAACCGATCACGCGGCCGTCCCCGCAGGGGAGTTCACACACGGCGCGGCACCCGGGCCGCGTCAGGGAACGACCATCACGGAATGACCATCACGGGCCGCTGCGCGCGCCGCGCCAGCCGGCCGGCGACCGAGCCGAAGATCCGGCCCACGATGCCGTGCGTGGAGCCCACCACGATGGCGTCGGCCTCGTACTCCCGGCCGACCTCCTCCAACTCGTGGCAGATGTCGCCGCCGCGCTCGACGAGGATCCAGGGGACCTCGGAGAGATGGTCTGCGCACGCGAGTTCCAGCCCGAGCACTTCGGTGCGGTGGTCGGGTACGTCCACGAAGACCGGCGGCTCGCAGCCCGCCCAGACCGTCGTCGGCAGCCGGTTGGCCACATGGACGATGATCAACCCGGAGCCGAGGCGCCGGGCCATACCGATTGCATACGCCAACGCGCGTTCGCTCGACATGGAGCCGTCGAAGCCCACCACGACGCCGTGCCGGAAGGCGGGATCGCAGGAATGGCGCTTCTGTTCCGCCGCTTCGAGGTCCGCCATCGGATCGGCGACCTGCTTGCGGTCCGCGGGTTCAGGGGTTTCGTGACCGGCCATGGGTGTCTCGGCGAGAACGTCCTCTAGCGGAGGGGCGAACGGGAACGGCGATTGACTTGATCCGGCAGTTGACCGAACGACTCGGCCAAGGAGCAGGAGCCATAGTTCAAAGGGGAACGATACGACTGGGAATCATCTTTCCAAGCCGATACCCCAAGAGTACGGCGCTACTCCTCCACTGCCCAGGGCACGAACGGGCCACCGGGGCCCGCACGGGCGGCCCGGGGCTCGAACGTTCCCCGGAGCATGCCGGAGCGTGGCGCGGATGGCAATGCCCCGCCCTGCCCCCGTACGTACCCCCCGGCGGTGACCCAAGATCGACGGCGGCGTTGTAGTAGCTGCCCGTCCGAGGGGAGCCAGCCGTGCCGGTGCCGTCCCGTAGATCACCCGACCCAGTGAGCGATGTCGCGCGCTGGGGTGCCTTCAGTTGCGCCCTGGTGCCGGTCGTCCTGATCGTGAGCGGCGCCTCGTGGGCCGGCGCGGCGGGCACCGCGGCCGGCCTCGCCGCGATCACCTGCGTCTGCCGCGCGCTGCTGCGGCGATCCGAACGCACCGCGGCCGGAGTCCGTTCCGCGGGTGGCGGACGCCGCAGGGACAGAAGAGGACGTAACGGGACAGGAGCACATGGGGGCGGGCGGCACTCCGAAAGGCGTACGCCGGTCGATTGAGGCGCCCGCAAGTCTGCGCACGACCGTTTTCAGCCAACTTCCAGCCGGTACCCACCCCTTGCCCCCGACCCCCCTCAACCCTGGTGTGAGCAGGGCGGAAAGGACCGCTGGGCATGGTTGTGCCCTACTGCGAACGGGCAGAGCCGAGACGCGTACTTCCCATGCAGGCCCGACGAGTGGAACGCTTCGTGATCGAATGCTTCGCGCCAAGTTGCCATATCGACATACCAGTGGGTGGTGAACTTGGCCATCCATCCTCACGGGACACAGTAGATTCGATCTTGGTAGCTACGGCGGGGGAACTGTGCAGGACCGCGAGGGCGAGACGACCGAGGGGGGCTTAAGGATTCCTAGCAAAATGAGGTTTTCAGGCGTCGCCAGCAGATGATGCTGCAGCCGAGGATGAGGAAAGCTTCGTGGAGGTCTTCTCTGATCTCCCAGCGGATGCGCAGGCGCCGGAACCAGTGCAGGAGGGCGAAGGCTGCTTCGGCGACCCATCGGTGAATGCCCAGACCGGAGCCGTGCTGGGTGCCGCGGCGGGCGATGAGGGGGCGGATGCCCACCTCGCGCAGTTCGCGGCGGTAGGTGTCGGAGTCGTAGGCGCGGTCGGCGAACAGAGCGTCGGGGCGCTTTCGGGGGCGCCCCCGCTTGCCTTTGACGGCCGGTATGGCGTGGACCAGCGGCATGAGCTGGGTGACGTCGTGGCGGTTTCCGCCTGTGAGCGTGGCCGCCAGCGGGATGCCGTGCGCTTCGGTGATCACGTGGTGCTTGCTGCCTGTCTTTCCCCGATCCACCGGTGAGGGCCCGGTCTTCGCGCCGCCCTTCATCGCCCGCAGATGGGAGCCGTCGACCGCGGCCCGGGAGAAGTCCAGCAGCCCGGCCGCACGTAGCTCGGCCAGCAGCAGTTCGTGAAGAGCCTGCCACACCCCGGCCTGATGCCAGTCGCGCAGCCTGCGCCAGCACGTGCTGCCCGAGCCGTATCCCAGCTCCTGGGGCAGGAACTCCCAAGGGATGCCGGTGTACAGCACGAACAGGATCCCGCTCAGCACCCGCCGGTCATCGAGCCGTTTGCGACCCGGATACCTCACGCGGCGCTCAATCACCGGCAGCAGCCCGGCAATCCGCTCCCACAACCCGTCCTCGACTTCCCACGGCCTCCGCTGCACCATGCCCAACGCCCCCACCACAACACCAGACAGAGGCACAACACCGGCTGACGGCCTGTCATTCCAAGGCAGTACAGCTCATTTTGCTAGGAGTCCTAAGTGCCATGAGCCAGGACTCCGCTGCCGTACCAGATGCCGCACGCAAGCTCGCCGCCCGACGACGCCGCGAAATAGTCGCGGTGCTCCTCTTCAGCGGCGGCCCCATTTTCGAGAGCTCCATTCCGCTCTCGGTCTTCGGCATCGACCGCCAAGACGCAGGCGTTCCGAGGTACCGGCTTCTTGTGTGCGCGGGCGAAGATGCGCCTTTGCGCACGACCGGGGGGCTCGAACTGTCAGCCCCCTACGGGCTGGAGGCGATCTCCCGTGCCGGGACGGTCGTCGTACCGGCCTGGCGTTCCATCACCCAGGCCCCACCGCCCGCGGCGCTCGACGCGCTGCGCCGCGCGCATGAAGAGGGGGCCCGGATCGTCGGGCTGTGCACGGGGGCGTTCGTCCTCGCCGCGGCCGGACTGCTCGACGGCCGGCCGGCCACGACCCACTGGATGTACGCGCCGACGCTCGCCAAGCGTTATCCGTCCGTCCATGTGGACCCGCGCGAGCTCTTCGTCGACGACGGCGACGTGCTCACCTCCGCGGGGACGGCCGCCGGGATCGACCTGTGCCTGCACATCGTGCGCACCGACCACGGCGCCGACGCGGCCAACGCGCTGGCCCGCCGGCTGGTCGTACCGCCGCGCCGGACCGCCTCGGACATGGGGCACCAGCGCTACCTGGACAGGTCGTTACCAGAGGAGATCGGCGCCGACCCGCTCGCCGAGGTCGTCGCCTGGGCGCTGGAGCACCTCCACGAGCAGTTCGACGTGGAGACGCTGGCGGCCCGCGCGTACATGAGCCGGCGCACCTTCGACCGGCGCTTCCGCTCCCTCACGGGGAGCGCTCCCCTGCAGTGGCTGATCACCCAGCGGGTGCTGCAGGCCCAGCGGCTGCTGGAGACCTCCGACTATTCGGTGGACGAGGTCGCCGGGCGCTGCGGGTTCCGCTCGCCGGTCGCGCTGCGCGGCCACTTCCGGCGGCAGCTGGGCGCCTCGCCCGCGGCCTACCGCGCGGCGTACCGCGCGCGCCGGCCGCAGAACGGCGCCCCGGAGCCCGCGCTCAGGGCCGAGCGGCCGGAGCGCGCCGAGCGGCTGGAGCGCGAGCGGACGTCGCTGGCGGCCGGCGGCGCGGAGCGGTTCGCCGCCGCCGCGCTGGCCGGGCACGGGCTCACCGCCGAGGCGGCGGACCCGGGCAAGCCGCAGCCCGACGCGTACGCCGCACGGCTGCCGGAGACCCCGGTCGGCCGCGGGGCCGGCCGCCCCGTACTCCCCGGCCAGCGGGAACGCCCCGTAGGGTGAGACGTATGAACGATCGCATGGTGTGGATCGACTGCGAGATGACCGGACTCTCGCTGGCGAGTGACGCGCTTATCGAGGTGGCCGCCCTGGTCACCGACTCGGAACTGAACGTGCTGGGTGACGGGGTGGATGTGGTGATCCGCCCCCCGGCCGAGGCGCTGACCACCATGCCGGAGGTGGTGCGGCAGATGCACACCGCCTCCGGGCTGCTGGCCGAGCTGGACGGCGGCACGACGCTGGAAGCGGCCGAGGCACAGGTGCTGGAGTACATCAAGCAGCATGTGCCGGAGCCGGGGAAGGCGCCGCTGTGCGGAAACTCCGTCGGTACGGACCGCGGCTTCCTGCTGCGCGACATGCCGACGCTGGAGAGCTATCTGCACTACCGGATCGTCGATGTCTCGTCCGTGAAGGAACTGGCCCGGCGCTGGTTCCCGCGGGCGTACTTCAACAGTCCGGACAAGAACGGCAATCACCGGGCACTGGCGGACATCCGGGAATCCATCGCGGAACTGCGCTACTACCGGGAGGCTGTCTTCGTGCCGCAGCCCGGGCCCGACTCGGAGACCGCGAAGGCCATCGCGGCCAAGCACAAGCTGTCCGCCGATCCGGAGTCGGCAGGAGCGTGATCCAGCTCGCTCCCGGGGACACCAAACCTGGGAGCGAGCACCCCTCCGGAGCCTGTACACTTTTTCTCAGCCGGTGGGGAAAAGGAACCACACAGCACCGGTCTTGGTGGGTATAGCTCAGCTGGTAGAGCACCTGGTTGTGGTCCAGGATGTCGCGGGTTCGAGTCCCGTTACTCACCCCAGCAACAAGGCCCCCGATCTTCGGATCGGGGGCCTTGAGTGTTTTCCGGGAACACTGTTTTCCGGAAGCGCTTCCCGGGCCGGGCGCGGGCGTTGGCGCTCAGTAGCCGACGGTTCAGTAGCCGACGGTGAAGCGCTCGCCGAGGTGGCCGGGCCGCTCGACCTCGTCGAGGAGGGCGACCGCGTAGTCCTCGGCGGAGATCCGGCTGCTGCCGTCCTCGGCGACGATCAGGTCTTCGAGGGCGGTGCGGTAGGTACCGGTCCGCTCGCCGGGCTCGATGGTCGCGGCCGGGCTGATGTTGGTCCAGCGGACGTCGGAGACGGTGCGGTAGAAGTCGAGGGCGTCGCCGTGCGCGTGCATGATCTGGAGCAGGGGGACCGGCAGGCCCTCGGTGTCCCAGACCTGGATGCCGTCGGGCTTGCGGAGCGAGCCGGCGCCCCCGACCGCGATCAGTCGGGGCATCTCCCCGCCCAGCATGCGCAGGCCCTCGACCAGGGCCTCGGCGGCGGGCCGGATGGTGGCGATGTGGCCCGGGCCGTCGCCGCCGCCGACCGCGCTGACCACCGCGTCCTGGCCCTTGGCGACCTCGGCGACGGATTCCGGGTCGAGCACGTCGCCGTAGGTCACGGTGAGGGCCGGGTGGGTCGTGGTGACCTTCGCGGGGTCGCGGACGGCCGCGATGACCTGGTGGCCGCGGCGCAGCGCCTCGTCGAGGATGCGGCTGCCGATGGTGCCGGTGGCCCCGAAGAGAGCGATCTTGGACATGGTGGGTACTCCCGGTGGTTCGGTGGGGGGCGAGGTGTGCCCGTGCGGACCGCGGTGTTCCGGCCTCCGCGGTGCGGCTGCCGTTTTCCGCCATCAGTCGTGCTGACGTCTCCTACGCTAGGGGTATCAACGGGAGATTCCGGGGTAACGAGGCGACGGGTGATGGTGAAAAACCGACAGGACCCCCGAGAGGACGAAGGGGAGATCCGCGAGGTGGTCTTCTCCGCACCGGCCGGCCGGCCCGCCGGGGTGGAGGTGATGACCCTCGCCGAGCTGCGCGGGCGGGCCGCCGCCTGTCAGCTGTCGACCCCGCACCGCCCCGGGTTCCACCATCTGCTGGCCGTCGACAGCGGGCGGCTGGTGCACAGCGTCGACTTCCGGGAGCACGTTCTCGCGCCGGGGGACCTGCTGTGGTCGCGCCCCGGGCAGGTGCAGCACTTCGGGGACCTGACGGGCGCCGAGGGGCGGCTGGTGCTCTTCGAGTCCGGCTTCCTGGACCCGGCGACCGCCGCCGCGGCCCGCGTCGAGGACTGGTACGGGCCCGCCGTACGGCATCCGCAGGGTGCGGCGGCGCGGGCGCTCGACGAGGCGATGGGGCAGCTGCACCGGGAGTTCGCGGCGCTGGGCGGACTGCCGCTGGAGGTGCACCTGGACGTGCTGCGGCATCTGCTGGCCGTGCTGGTGCTGCGGGCCGCGCATCCGGGCGGGGCGGCGGACGGGGCGGACGGCGCGGAGGGCTGCGGGGCGAGCGAGACGTATCTGCGGTTCCGGGACGCGGTGGAGCGGGACTTCACCCGCAGCCGCCGGGTCGGCGACTACGCCCGCACGCTGGGCTACGCGCCGCGCACCCTGTCCCGGGCCACCGAGGCGGCGGCGGGGGTCGGGGCGAAGGAGTTCATCGACCGCCGGGTGGCCCTGGAGGCCAAGCGGCTGCTGGCGCACGGCGACCAGTCGGCGGCCCGGATCGCGGTCCGGCTGGGGTTCGCGGACGCCACCAACTTCAGCAAGTTCTTCCAGCGGCAGGCCGGGACGACGCCGATCGCGTTCCGGGCCGCCGTACGGGGCGGGAGCTGACCGTCTCCCGCCCTCGCGGGCCCGTGGTGGCGGGGCGCAGCGGGTGGGGGGGGAACCGCCGCACCCCGCCGGGGCGGTCCGGGGCGGGGGCCCGGACCGGTGTGGGGGGTCGGGATCAGCCGGTGTAGGCGCCGAGCGCCTTGGTGAAGTCCAGCGGCGACTGGGCGATGGAACTGCACGTCGGCTGGGCGGAGTTGGAGGAGCCGCCGGGACACGGCTTGTCGCGGGTGGCGGACCACATGGACAGCCAGGCCAGGTGCTTGCTCTGGGCGAACTTCACCAGTGTGGCGGCGTCGGCGGGCTTGAAGACCTCGTTCTGGACGTCGTTGACGCCGATCATCGGGGTCACCGCGACGCTCTTCCAGGCGTCCGCGTCGCTCAGTCCGAGGGCCTTCTTGAGCTGGGCCTGGGTGGCGGTGGCGGCCTGGGTGGCGTAGCCGCCCATGCTGCCGCTGTAGGAGGAGCCGTAGTCCATCGCCATGATGTTGACGGCGGAGATCTTGACGCCGTCCTTCTTGGCGCCGGTGAGCAGGGTGACGCCGTCCTGGGTGAGGCCCTCGGGCATGACCGGGAGGGTGAAGGAGACGTCCAGGCCGGGGTGCTGCTTCTGGAGCTGGGCGACGGCCTGGTCGCGGCGGGTGTTGGCGGCGGTGTCGGGCAGCGCGCCGCCCTCGATGTCGAAGTCGACCTTGGTGAGCTTGTACTGGTCGATGACCTTGCCGTACGCGGCTGCCAGCTCCGCGGCGGAGGAGCAGGCGGCGCCCAGCTCGGTGCCGTTGGCGCCGCCGAAGGAGACCCGGACGTCGCCGCCGGCCTTGCGCAGGTCCGGTATCTGCTTGGCCACCGCGTCGCTGCCGAGGTCGCCGGAGCCGCCCCACTTGGGGGTGCAGCCGCCGCCGGAGGTGATGAAGGCGAGGTTGAAGTTCTTCACCCCGGTCTTCTTGGCGGTGTCGGCGAGGTCGTAGGCGGGGGTGAGGGAGGTGTCGACGAACGGGGCGAAGCCGGCCTTCGCGGCGGCGGCCGGCTTCGGTGCCTTGCTGGCCATCGCGGAGCCGGCGACGGCGAACGCGCCGCCGGCCGCCAGCGTGCCGGCCACCGCCGTCCCAATCAGCCTGGCCGTGCGGCCCGTACGCCGGCGGTGTGCCGAGGAACTCATCTCGTGCCTGCCTGTCTCACGTGGGGGGAGCCGGAGGGGGGTGCACCGTGGTGCGTCCCGCACGCTAGCGGCAGCGAAACGGACAAATGCCGGGATCCGTACGGCGGTTGGCGGAATTATGGCCGCCTTAAGGAAGCGGAAGGGGGTGGTTAAGAGCCGCGCCCCGGCGACCCATTGCGCGTCACCGGCCCGTCACTCGCCGGCGTCGGACGGGCCGGCGTCGGGCCTGCCGGTGCCCCGCGTGCCGGTGCGCGCGGCCCGCCGCCCGCGGGTGCCCAGGCCCCGGCCGCCGAGCCTGCGGCGCAGCCGGTGGCCGCGGCGCACGCCGTGGGGGGCGCGCCGGCCGTCCAGCGCCAGCCAGACCCGTACCTCGGTGCCGCCCAGGACGGAGCGGCCGATCCGGACGTCGCCGCCGGTGGACTCGGCCAGCCGGCGCACGATGTCCAGGCCGAGGCCGGTGGAACCTCCCCCGGCTACCGCTGGGCGGTGCCCCCGTCCCCCGCCCCCCGACCAGCCGCGGCGCAGCGCCGCGTCCGGGTCGGCGATGCCGGGGCCGGCGTCCGAGACCAGCACGATGACCGCCTCGTCGGCGTGGTGCACGTCCACCGCGAAGGCGGTGCCCTCGGGGGTGTGCCGGAAGACGTTGCCGAGCATCGCGTCCAGGGCCGCGGTGAGTTCGGGGCGGGCGACCGGGACGCGGGCGGGGCGGTCCGCGCCGGCGACCCGGACCGTGCGGTCCTCGTCCTCGGCGAGCGCCGACCAGAAGTCCATCCGCTCGCGGATCACCTCGGCGGCGTCGCAGCCGGCCGCGGCGGCCGCCTGCCGGGTGTGCGCCTTCTGGGCGCGGGCGGTGCGGATGATCTGGTCGACCTCGCGCTCCAGCTGCTCGACGGCCGCCCGGGTCTGCTCGGCGGCCGGGCCGTCGCCGAGCGAGGCGGCGTTCAGCCGCAGCACGGTCAGCGGGGTGCGCAGCCGGTGCGAGAGGTCGGCGGCCAACTCGCGCTCGTTGGCCAGCAGTTGGACGACCTGGTCGGCCATGGAGTTGAAGGCGCTGGCCGCGGACCGCAGTTCCCTGGGGCCGTCCTCCGGGACGCGGACGGCGAGCCCGCCCCTGCCCAGGTCGTGGGCGGCGGCGGCCAGCCGTTCGGCGGGGCGGACCATGCGGGTGCCGAGCCGGTCGGCGACCGCGACCGAGCCGATGACCAGCGCCAGACCGACGCCGGCCAGCACCGCCCAGGAGGTGGTCACGCCGTTGGTGAGAGCGTCGTCGGGCACGTACACCTCGACGACCGCGATGCCGGAGGCCACGGCGGTCGGCTGGAGCAGCGAAGTGCCGCCGGGGACCGGTGCGATGGAGGCCCGGCCGAGCTTGACGGCGGCGGCCACGTCCGTCGGGGAGGCCCGGCAGGTACCGATCTCGGCGGGCGTGCCGCCCTGGGTGGCGGCCGGGACGTGGACGCCGATCCGGCCGCCGGGTCCGGTCTCGGCGCTGGCGACGGCCCGCTCCAGCTGCGTGCGGTCGGTGGTGATGGCGAGCACCGGGCCGATGGTGGCGGCCTGCCGCTCGGCGTTGGAGTAGGCGCGGTCGCTGGCCATCTCCTTGACGACCAGCCCGAGCGGCACCGCGAACGCCACCACGACCATCGTGGTGACCGCCAGCGCCACCTTGACCAGGGCCCATCTCACGGCGTCCGGTCCTTCGCCGCTCCGCCCACGAGGCGCGGCGGTGCGGCGCGCACCGCCGTCCGCGGCCGGGCGGCCTCGTGCCCCCGGCTCATCGGGGTGGCTCCAGCTTCACGCCGACGCCGCGCAGGGTGTGCAGATACCGCGGCCGGGCGGCGGTTTCGCCCAGTTTGCGGCGGAGCCAGGACAGATGGACGTCGATGGTCTGGTCGTCCCCATAGGACTGCTGCCAGACCTCGGCGAGCAGTTCCCTGCGCGGGACGACGACGCCGGGGCGCCCGGCGAGGAAGGCCAGCAGGTCGAACTCCCGGCGGGTGAGGTCGAGCGCGGTGCCGTCCAGATCGGCCTGGCGGCGCAGCGGGTCGATGGACAGACCGCCGACCCGGATCACTCGTGAGGGCGGTTCCGCACCGGCCGCGGCGGCCCGGGAGCGGCGCAGCACGGCCGCCATCCGCGCGGAGAGGTGTTCCACCGAGAAGGGTTTGGTGAGGTAGTCGTCGGCGCCGTCGTTCAGCAGCCGTACGATCTCGGCCTCGTCGTCCCGCGCGGTCGCGATGATCACGGGCACGTCGGTGATCCCCCGCAGCATCTTCAGCGCCTCGCCCCCGTCCAGATCGGGCAGGCCGAGGTCGAGGATGACGACGTCGAAGCCGACGTGCGCCACCTCGCGCAGCGCCTCCAGGGCGGTCCCGACGCTGCGCACCGTGTGGCCGGCGTCGGTCAGATGCCGGATGAGGGCCGAGCGTACGAACTGGTCGTCCTCGACCACGAGCACACTTGCCATGGGCGGCACCGTACGCCATACGGGCGGGTTTTCCGGTCCGCGGTTGACGCACGGAGCGCGGTGACCCCCGCCTCGGGAGGGCTGCGACGGGGCGGACGGGTGGTGCAGTATGAGCCAAATGCAACGAGGACTGGTTCATGCGGCGGCCTGGACGCTGGCGACCGGCGCCGCGGTCACCCTGTCGTGGTTCGGCGTGCACACGGTGCTGTCCGGCACGGCGTACGACCCGCCGCGCGCGCTGCCGCTGTCCGACCAGGTGGCCTCCTCTGCCACGCCTCAGGCATCCTCCACCCACCGCCCCAGACCATCGGATCCGGCCACCGCGAGCCCGTCCCCCTCCGACAGCGGGACGCCGCGGACCACCGACCCGTCCCGTACGGGCGGCGGTACCTCGCACTCCCCCTACGCCACCCCGGGCGGCGGCTCCGCGCCGGCCGCCGGCGGCCGGATCCGGAGCTATGCGAACTCCGGCGGCCGGGTCGTCTTCGACCTCGGCTCCTCCTCCGCCGAGCTGGTCTCGGCCACCCCGAACGCGGGCTGGGAGATGCAGGTGTGGAAGCAGAACCAGTGGATCCGCGTCGATTTCAGCGGTGGTGGCGCGCACACCTTCGTCATCTGCACCTGGAACGGCCACCCGCCGACCGTGGTGACCAGCAACAACACCACCTAGCAACGGAGTTGGGAGCCCCGCGCCGGTGCGTCAGTCGAAGGCGCCGGCGGGCGGGGCCGGCGAGGCGACGGCGGTGGCGTCGGTGACCGGGGCCGCGCCGCCGGTGAAGTCCAGCAGGCCGCGGCCGTGTTCGACCCGGCCGGCGTGCGGATCGCCGGCCGCCCGCCGGGTCAGCTCGGCGACCGGCAGTTCCCGGTCGGCGGCGAGCAGCACGGCGTTGCCGAACCGCTTGCCGCGCAGCACCGCCGGGTCGGCGGTCAGCGCGAGTTCCGGGAAGACCGTGCGGACGGTGGCTATCTGGCCGCGCAGGAACCGCAGCGGCGGCCCGTCCGCGAGGTTGGCCGCGTAGCAGCCCCCGGGGCGCAGCGCCCGGCGCACCTCCGCCACGAATTCCGTACTGGTCAGATGCGCGGGCGTACGGGCGCCGCCGAAGACGTCGGCGATGACCAGGTCCGCCCAGCCGTCCGGGATCCGCGCCAGCCCCGCGCGGGCATCGGCGCCGCGCACCCGGATCCGCCAGCCGCTGTCCAACGGCAGCCGGCTGCGGACGAGTTGGACCAGCGGGGTGTCGATCTCCACGACCTGCTGGGTGGACCGCGGGCGGGTGGCGGCGATGTAGCGCGCCAACGTCAGCGCACCGCCGCCCAGATGGACCGCGCGCAGCGGCGCGCCGGGCGGGGCGGCCAGGTCGGCGATGTGGCCGAGCCGCCGCTGGTAGGAGAACTCCAGATACGCCGGGTCGTCCAGGTCCACATGGGACTGCGGGGCGCCGTCGACGAGCAGCGTCCAGCCGCGCGGCCGGTCCCGGTCGGGCCGCAGTTCCGCGACGCCGCCGCCGACCGTCTCGGTGACGGACTCCGGGCCGCCGCGCCCGCGCCTGCTCTTCGCCATGCCTTCAGTATGGCGTGCCGGCGCGGGGCCGTATCCGCAGGTCAGCGGCTACGCGTCGGCCGGACCCGAGATGTCCGGCCGGGCGGAGCGGCGGACCGCCCGCGGCCGAAGCCGTGGGCGGTCCGGCACTTCATGCCATGACCCGTGCCGGTCCGGTGTCCCTCCGGCCCGGCGGTGGGTCACTTGTTGATGCAGACGTTGCCGAATGCCGGGTTCAGCAGCGCGAGCACATCGACGCTGTTGCCGCACACGTTGATCGGGATGTCGATCGGAACCTGGATGACGTTCCCGCTGAGGAAACCCGGCGAGTGCTTGGCGAAGCCGATCGCGGTCGCGCCCCGGTGGTGGCGGATGACCTTCTCGATGCCACGGCCGTGGTGGCCGTGCTTGCCGCCGTCACTGGCGGATGCGATGCCCGCGCCACCCAGCACCAGCGTGGAGGCCATGGCAGCCATCGCGGCGGTCTTGATGAACCGCTTCATCCCATTCTCCTTTCAGTTCGCGAATGGGGCATCGGACACAACGAACAATGGCAACGGGGGATGCGGACGTTCCCTCTTACGGGAAAACGTTGGGCTGTCTGGCTGGTATTCGGCTGATCGGAATCCGAGTCGGCCGTGCGGCGTGCCTCCCACGATTTCCAACATGATTTCTGTCAGAGTGCTCTCCTGTTTGACTGACTAGCAGCCGGAGAGGAAGTCATGCGGAAGTCGATGGACCGAACCGGGCGCGGCGCCGTATGCGCGCTCGCGGCCCTGGGGTTGTCGGCCGCGCTGACTTCGGCGGCAGCGGCACCGGCGCCGAAGGAGTCCTCCCGAATTCCTTTCAGCGAGCGGTTCCATGCGACGCAGCACGGCGGTATCGCGCGCGCGTCCAATTCCCCGGTTTCCGCGGCCGGCTCCCCGGTTTCCGCGGCCGGCTGCCGCCCGGCGGTGCACCGGGCCGGCCCGTCCCACGCCCCGGACGCCGGCGGCGCCCGGCTGCGGCTGCCGGCCGGCTCCCGGGTGAGCTACGCCCGGCTGTACTGGGGCGGCGGACTGCGGGCCGGCGGTCCCCGGTCGGCCGGAGACGCCGGCCGGGTGCTGCTCGCCGGGCCCGGCGGCCGGTCCGACGAGGTGCGCGCGGACAGCGCGATCGGCCACCGGCACCTGTCCCGGTTCGACGGCTACCAGGCGTCCGCGGACGTGACCGCGCTGGTGCGGCGGAGCGGTCCGGGCGGCTACACCGTGACCCGGGCGGGCAAGGCCACCGGGCGGTCCCGGGCCGTGACACCGGACGGCTGGACGCTGGTGGCCGTCTACGAGAACAAGAAGGAGCCGCTGCGCCGGCTCGCGCTGTGGGACGGATTCGAGGTGCTGGGCGCGGACCGCAGGGAACTCGCGGTGCAGCTCAAGGGGCTCCGGATTCCGGCGCATTCGCGGGGAACGGCCGGTGTCGTGGCATACGACGGTGGGTCCGGGAACGGAAACAACCAGATCGCGGTAAGCGCCGGGAAGCAACCGCCGGTGACGCTCGGGGATTCCGCAGAACCGGCTCCCGGCACAGCGGACACGACCCGTACCGATTTCGGCCCCAAGACCGTTCGGACGCCGGACCGCCGGACCGCTCCCGGATTCCATTCGGATGTCTACGATCTGACGCCGGCGCTGCAGTCCGGCGGTGACCGGCTCACATTCCGCTTCACCACCCGCAATACGGGATATCTGCTCGGTGCGCTCTTCGTCCAGACCGATCCGGGGCATTGAGCGACGTCGGCCGGTAATTCCCGCGGAGTTCTGTCAGCTCGGTAATCAGGGGAGCAGTGCGCGTGCTGCGACAGGAACCGCCGTCCCAGGATCGGCCCACGGTTTTGCATGTGTCCCAGCCGGTGGACGGCGGGGTCGCCCGGGTCGTCGCCGACCTGGTGCGGGCCCAGGTGGCGTCCGGGCTGCGGGTCGTGCTGGCCTCGCCGCCCGGCGGGGTGCTGCACGCGGAGGCCGCCACGGCGGGCGCGGAGGTGGTGCTGTGGCCGGCGCGCCGCGGCACCGGGCCCGCGCTCTCCGGTGAACTGCGGCGGCTGTCCCGGGTGATCCGGCGTACCGGCCCGCAGCTCGTCCACACCCACAGCACCAAGGCCGGGCTCGCCGCCCGTCTGGCCGTACGGGGACGGATCCCGACCGTGCACCAGCCGCACACCTGGTCCTTCGAGGCGTCCGGCGGGGCGGTGGACCGCCCGGCGCTGGGCTGGGAGCGGTACGCGGCGCGCTGGTCGCACCGGGTGCTGTGCGTCAGCGAGGCGGAGCGGGCGCGCGGGGTGGCGGCGGGCGTGCCGGGCCGGTGGGTGGTGGTCCCCAACGGGGTGGACCTGCACCGGTTCTCGCCGGCGGCCGACGAGGACGAGGAGACCCGGCAGGCGCTGCGCTCGTCGCTGCCCGCACTGCGGGAGACGGCGCTCCCGGCCGGGGCGCCCCTGGTGGTGTGCATGGCCCGGCTCTGCCCGCAGAAGGGTCAAGCGACGCTGCTGCGGGCCTGGCCCGAGGTGGTCGCGGCGGTGCCGGACGCCCGGCTGGTGCTGGTCGGCGACGGCCCGGACCGGGCGGTGCTGCGCCGGGCCGCACCGCGCGGGGTGCTGTTCGCCGGCGCCGCCGACAGCGCCGTGCCCTGGTACCGGGCGGCGGACCTGGTCGTGCTGCCGTCGCGCTGGGAGGGTATGGCGCTGGCCCCTCTGGAGGCGATGGCCTGCGGCCGGGCCGTGGTGGTCACCGATGTCGGCGGGGCCCGGGAGTGCCTGCCGCCCGGGGCCGCGGACGACTGCCTGGTACCGCCGGACGAGCCGGCCGCGCTGGCCCGGGCGATGCGCGATCTGCTGGCCGACGGCGAGCGGCGGCGGGCGCTGGCCCAGCAGTGCCGGGAGCACGTACGGGCGGCCCACGACGTACGGCGGACGGCGGGCGCGGTGCTGAACGTGTACCGCGAACTGTTCGCCGTACCGCGCCCGCCGGCAGTGGACCGGGTCCCGCGATGACGACGGAGCGGGCGGACGCGTCCCGCCCCCCGGTCCTGCCTCCGGCGCCCGCCGGGCCCCCGGCCGCCGCGGTCCGCCCGCCCCGCCGCCCGTCCCCCGGCCCGCTGCCGCCGGCCCGCCCCGGCGGCGCCGTACGGCACCGGGCCACCCACGCCGCGCTGATCGCCGCGGACCTGCTGGCCACCGCCGGGGCGGCCCTCCTGCCGCCCGGCCCGGGACCGGCGCCGGCGCTGCTCGGCGCGCTGGCGACCGGACTGCTGCTGCTCCACGCCCGCGCCGGGCTCTACCGTCCCGGGCCGGCGCCGGCCGCGCTGAACGAGCTGCCGCCGCTGCTGGTCCGGGCCGCCGCCGGCTGGTGCGCGGTGGTCGCGCTGTCCCCGGGGCAGCCGCCGCATCCGGCGGTCCTGCTGGGCGCGGTGGCGGTGCAGGCGGTGCTGGCATGCGCCGGCCGGGCCGCGGTGTACCGGGTGCGCCGCGGCGTCCTCCGGCGCCGGCCGCGCGCCGCGCTGCTCGTCGGTCCGGACCCGGCCGCCCGGCAGCTCGCCGCCGCGCTCACCGCGCACCCGGAGTACGGGCTGCGCCCCGTGGGCTTGGTGGCGTGCGGCCTGGTGCCGCCCGGCGGGGCGCACCCCGACCTGCCGTGGCTCGGCTCCGCCGAGGAGATCACCCGGGCCGTCATCCGGCACACGGTGCGCGACGCGGTGTTCCTGGTGCCGCCGGAGCGCGACCCGGACACCGCGGCGCTGCTGCGCCGGTTCCTCGCCCAGGGCTCGGCGGTCTGGCTGGCCGGGGCCGGGGCGGCCCGCGACGGCCGCCCGCCGGAGCCGGGCACCGGCCACCTGTGGGGCTTCGCCTGCCGGCCGTGGGAGCCGGCGAAGCCGCGGCCCGGCGGCCCGTCGAAGCGGCTGCTGGATCTCGCGCTGGCCGCGGTGGCGCTGGTGGCGGCGGCTCCGCTGCTGGCGGGCTGCGCGCTGGCCGTACGGCTGCTGGACGGGCCGGGGGTGCTCTGCCGGCGGGAGCGCGTCGGCCGGGGCGGGCGCCCCTTCACCCTCCTCACGTTCCGCACGCTCGGCCCCGGTGAAGCGGAGGGACCGGCGGCACGGGGCAACGCGGCCGGCGACGCGCGGACCGGCTCCGTCGGCCGGCTGCTGCGGCGCACGTCGCTGGACGGGCTGCCGCAGCTGTGGAACGTCCTGCGCGGCGACCTCGGCCTGGTCGGACCGCGCCCCGAACACCCCGTCCTCGCCGAGCAGTTCACCCACCGCTGCGCCGGCTACGCGGCCCGGCACCGGATGCCGCCCGGCATCATCGGGCCGGCGCGGGTGCACGGGCTGCACGACGACGCCCCCCTTGAGGACCGCACGCGCTTCGACAACCTCTACATCGACAGCTGGTCGCCGTGGCAGGACGTCCGGATCCTGCTGCGGACGGCGTGCCCGCCGCTCCACCGGCGGCGGCGGTGAGCGCGCCCGCCGTGACCGGGCGGCGGTGCCGCCGGCCGCCCCCGCCACCGCGCCGCCCACCGATCAGGCCACCCCGGCCGCTGACGAGACCACCCTGGCCGTAACCCCTGGAGGCATCCGGTGAAAGTCCTGCATGTCATCACCGGCCTCGAAGTGGGCGGCGCCGAGCTGCAGTTGCGTCTGCTGCTGCGCCGGCTGCCCGCCCGCTGCGAGGTCATCACCCTGACCACCCCCGGCCCGCTCGCCGCGGCCATCGAGGCGGACGGCATCCCCGTCACCCACCTCGGCATGACCGACAACCGCGATCTGAGCGCGATCCCCCGCCTGGCCTCGCTGATCCGCGCCGGCGGCTACGACCTCGTCCACACCCACCTCTACCGGGCCTGCGTCTACGGCCGGATCGCCGCGCGGCTGGCGGGCGTTCGGGCCGTGGTCGCCACCGAGCACTCCCTGGGCGACGCGGTCATCGAGGGCCGCCGGCTGACCCGGGGCGTGCGCGCGCTCTACCGGGCCACCGAGCGGCTGGGGTCGGCGACGGTCGCCGTCTCGGACACCGTGGCCGCCCGGCTGCGCCGCTGGGGCGTGCCCGAGCGTCGGATCCACGTCGTCCCCAACGGCGTCGAGGCGCACCGCTTCGCGTACGACCCGGCCGCCCGGGCCACCGTGCGCGCCCGGCTCGGCCTGCCCACCGACGCCTTCGTGGTGGGCGGGGTCGGCCGGCTGGTGCCCGGCAAGCGGTTCGACGTGCTGGTGCGGGCGGTCACCCGGCTCCCGGGCGTGCAGCTGCTGCTGGCCGGGGACGGGCCGGAGCGGGAGCCGCTGCAGCGGCTGGCGGAGCAGTTCGGCTCCGGCGACCGGATCCGGCTGCTGGGCGCCCGCGAGGGGGCGGAGAGGCCGGCCGCCGGCGACGCCCCGAGCATCCCCGGTCTGCTGTCCGCCATCGACGTCTTCGTCTCGCCGTCCCCGGACGAGGCGTTCGGGCTGGCCGCCGTCGAGGCGCTGGCGTCCGGGCTGCATGTGCTCTACGGCAGCTGCCCGGCCGTAGAGGACCTCCCAGCGGAGCAGGCCCCCGGCGCCCGCCGCGTCAGCCCCGGCGTCCACGAACTCACCGCCGAACTACGGGAGTTGCGGCGCACCGGACCGGGACGGCTGCCGGTGCCCCCGGTCGTGCGGCGCTACGACGTCGAGCGCAGCGCCCAGGACCTGATGGCCGTCTACGAGGCGGCGGTCGCCTCGGCGCGCCGCCGCAGCCGCCCCGCGCCGGTGCCCGCCCCGCAGCCGGCCGGGCCCGCGTCGCCCGCCCTGCCCCCGGGCGTCGCGCTGCCGGACCCCTCCCCGGCCCCGTCGCCGGCCCGCCGGACCGCCTCCCGGTAACCGGCGCGTCCGGCCCCCGCACGTTCCGTCGGTCCGCGGCCCGGCCGCCGCGCGGCGCACCGCCTGCGCGGCCACCGCCCCGGTCCGCCCCGGGCACACCGAAGGGGCCGCCCGGCATCAGCCGGCGGCCCCGCGCTCCCGCCTCACTGGCAGCGGTCGACGGCTTCGATGGTGCGCGCCGCCTCGCCCAGCGCCGCGCGCAGCACCACGGGGTCGGTGGCATCCGCGTACGCCCCCTCCGGCGGCACCAGCCAGCCCGTACCGGTCACCGGCGGGTCGACGACCGCGCCCTCGCCGCAGCCCGGCGCGACACCGCGGCCGTACGTCTGCGTGCAGGCGCTGCCCGGCACGTCCCAGCCGTCGGCGGTCCCCGGGGGGACCAGGAAACCCAGGGTGTCGCAGGCGCCGTCGTGCAGGACCGGGCCGACGCCGTCCCGCAGCCGCAGGATGTCGACCGCCTCCAGGCCCTGTCGGGCCGGCACCGTGACGAGGTCGCAGGGCTGGGACGGTACGCCGCCCGGCGCGGCGCGCCCGCCGTGCCCGGCGGCCTGGCCCGCGGACTCCTTGCCGCCCCTGCTCACGCCGGTCTCCCACACGGAGAACCCCTCCTCAATGCACGCGCCACACCCTTTACACCGTCTTCAACGGCCGGACGCGTCAACAGCTACGGCGGCGGAACGCTGCAAAGGATGGCACTTCATGGCGGATCGTGGGTGAGATATCCGGTTTGTAGGCAAACCCTGGGTGCCGGACCCGTCACAGCCGGTACCGTCGTCCCGCCGCACCGCCAGGATGCGGCATCGCCACAAGATGGCACGGAGAGGGCACGGAGAGGGTCCGCCATGGCGTCGCCAGCCGCAAGATCAGCGTCGTCCCGCACCGTACCCGTCCGCCCGAACACCGCCTTCCGGCAGCTGCGCGGCCGGCTGTCGCCGGGTGAGTTCGCGGCGGCGGTCCGACGGTCCGCCCGTGAGATCGGCGAGCAGGTCTCGTGCGACGCCCGCTATGTGGGCCGCGTCGAGTCCGGGGAGATCCGGTGTCCGAATTACGCCTACGAGCGGGTGTTCCGGCACATGTTCCCGGGCCTGACGCTGCCCGACATGGGGTTCACGCCGCGGGAGACGGTGCGCGGACGGGGGGCGCAGCACGAGGGCGCGGCGTCAGCCGCTCCAGCGATGGGGGCCTCCCCTGCTCGAACGGAGTCGAGAGCTTGGGGAACGGTGCCTGCACCGGTGGTCAGCGCCGCGCCCCTGGCAACCGACCCCGACCACCGCGATACCCGTATCCAGATCTGCGAGGAGAGCGACGTGCTGCGTCGCGCGTTCATCACCGGCGGCCCGGCAGCCGCCCTGGGCCTGGCCGGCCTCTGGCCCGGCGACCCCTTCGGCCCCGACGGGTCCGCCGCCGTCGCCACCGTCCCCGGCCCGCGTACGCCGCCCGGCGGCCGGGCCGGCGCCACCGAGGCCACCGCCGTCGAGGAAGCCGTCCGCCGGATCCGCCTGCTGGACGACCGGCACGGCGCCGACGGCCTCTACCCCCGCGCCACCCAGCCGCTGCGCGCCGCCTACGAGCTCCTGGACTCCGGCGTGCAGCGCCGTGCGGTCTACGACCGGCTGCAGGCCGGCGCGGGCGAACTCGCCATCTCCGTGGGCTGGTTGGCGCACGACTCCGGCCGCTTCGACGACGCCCGCTCGCACTACGCCGAGGCGCTGTCCACGGCCCGGGTCTGCGGCGACGCCGCCCTGGAGGCGCACGCCTTCTGCAACACCGCGTTCCTGGCCCGCGACGCCGGGCGCCCGCGCGAGGCGGTACGCGCCGCGCAGGCCGCCCAGCAGGCCGCCAAGCAGCTCTCCTCGCCGCGGCTGCGGTCGCTGCTGGCGCTGCGTGAGGCCGGCGGCCGGGCCGGGCTCGGGGACCGTACGGGGTGCGAGCAGGCGCTGGCGCGGGCCGAGCGGCTGTTCGCGGCCGGGCCGGGCGAACGCGACCCGGAGTGGATGACCTTCTACGGCGAGGCCGAACTGGCGGGCCTTGAGGCGCAGTGCTGGTCGGCGCTGGGCGAGACGAAGCGCGCGGCGGAGCACGCGCGCCGGGCGGTCGCTCTGCAGGATCCTCACTTCACCCGCAACATCGCCCTGTTCACCGCGGAGCTGGCCGGCAACCTCGCGGCCGGCGGCGCCCCCGAGGAGGCCGCCGCCGCGGGCATCCGCGCGCTCGCGCTGCTGGAGCAGGTCCGCTCGGCGCGTATCCGGGCGATGCTGGACAGCACCGCCCGGAAGCTCCGCCCGTACCGCAGCTGCCGGCCGGTCCCGGAATTCCTGGAGCAGCACGCGGCGTCGGCGGGGCGGCAGCCGGTCTGAGGCCCGCGACCACCGGTCAGCCGAGGTGCCCGGTGTCGTTCCACCGCTCGATCGCCGGCTCGCCGTACGCCCAGCCGAGGACCGACAGGGACGTCGGCTCCAGCCGGATGCGGGCCCCGAACGAGATGTCGAGGCCGAGCCAGCGGGCGCCCAGGGAACGCAGGATGTGGCCGTGCGCGAAGACCAGCACATCGCGGTCGGCGGACCGCGCCCAGGCGACCACCTCGTCCGCCCGCGCGGCGACCTCGGCGAGCGTCTCGCCCTCCGGCACCCCGTCCCGCCACAGCAGCCAGTCCGGCCGCCCGGCTTTGATCTCGGCCGGCGTCAGCCCCTCGTAGGCGCCGTAGTCGACCTCCATCAGCGCGTCCCAGTCCGCGGCCCGCTCGCCGAACCCGGCCAGTTCGCAGGTCTCCTTGGCCCGCACCAGCGGGCTGGTGCGGACCTCGACGCCCGGCAGCCCGTCCCACGGCGCGCGGTGCAGCCGCTCGCCCAGCAGCTTGGCGCCCCGCCGCCCCTCGTCCAGCAGCGGAATGTCGGTCCGCCCGGTGTGTCTGCCGGAAAGGGACCACTCCGTCTGCCCGTGCCTGGCCAGGAGAATGCGCGCTGCCATGGGTCGTACCTCTCGCCGGTTTCCCGGCTTCTCGTCGTGCGTGTGTCGGCGCGGGCGGCGTTGACCGCGGGCCTTCCATCATCGCGCACCGCGCCGGACGGCACCGGGCGGCCCCGGTGGGGGGCTCGGCGCCGGTCTTTCCGGTGATCGGCGCCTCCCCTGGTCGAGCGGAGTCGAGAGCTTGGGGATCGATGCCCGCGGCGGGGGTGGCGGATGCCAGACTTCGGCGGGTGAACGTTTCCCGCGAGAGTCGACCCACGGCGGCCGGAGCAGGAGGCGCGGCGCCCGCCGCTCCGGTGGTGCCCGCGCCGGCCCCGAGCCTGCGGCGGAGTCTGAGCGCGCTGCGCGGAGCCGGGGTGCGCCCCCGGTCGCTGGACGCCCGCGCGCTGGCCGCGCTCGCCGCCAACCCCGGCTGCCGGCGCCGCGCGCTGCTGGACGGCGCGGGCGTCGACAAGGCCGCGCTGGCCCGCGCGCTGGGCTCCCCCGCGGCGTACGGGCAGTCGCAGTTCGCCCTGGTGCGCGGCAACTCCTTCGAGGCGCGGGTGAAGGCGGACGGCGGCGCGGAGCTGCTGCGGCTGGTGTGCGAGCGGCTCGCGCCGGGCGGCCCGGCGCCGGAGGCCGACGCGGTCGCCCGGCCCGATCTGTCCGCGGCCGGGCCCGAGGGCCGGGCGGCGCGTACGGCGCTGGCGCTGCGCGAGGCGACCGCGGCCGGCGGCTGGGCGCTGCTGGACCATCCGATGCTGGCCCTGGAGGTGGCCGGGTCGCCGGCCTATGTGGAGCCGGACGCGGTGGTGGTGCATCCGGACGGCGGCTGGACGGTCGTGGAGATCAAGTCCTTCCCGATGATCGACGGTGCCGCGGACGCCGCCAAGGTGGGCGCCGCGGCCCGGCAGGCGGCGGTCTACGTCCTCGCCCTGGAGGCGGTCGCCGGGCATGTCGCGGCGCGCACCGGCCGCCCCGCCCACGTCCGCGACCGGGTGCTGCTGGTCTGCCCCAAGGACTTCTCCAACCTCCCCACGGGCGCGGTCGTCGACGTCCGCAAGCAGCTGGCCACCACCCGCCGCCAGCTGGGCCGGCTGACCCGCGTCGAGGAGATCGCCGCCGCGCTCCCCCCGGGCACCACTTTCGACCTCGGGACGGACGGCGACGGCGCCCCGACCCGCCCGCCCCAGGAGCTGGCCGCGGCCGTCGACGCGGTGGACGCGGCCTACGCCCCGGAGTGCCTGGCCGCCTGCGAACTGGCCTTCCACTGCCGCGGGCGGTCCCGCCAGGAGGGGTCGGTGACGGCCCTGGGCCGGGGCGTACGGGGCGAGTTGGGCGGCCTGCGCACCATCGAGGAGGTGCTGGCCGCCGCGAACGGCCCCGACGGTCCCGATGCCCCCGATGCCCCCGGCGATCCGGCCGTGGCGGCCCTGCGCCGGGCCGCCGCGCTGCGCGCCGAGGCGCTGTCCGGCGCCGTACCGGCCCCGCGAGACGGGGAGCCGGGATGTCGTTGATCGAGACGCTGGCCCGGATGGAGGCGGTGGCCGCGGGCCGCGCCCAGCCGCTGACCACGGTCCGGCACCGCCATCTCTCCGAACGCCCACTGGTGTTCGTCCCGTTGACCACCGCCGGTGAGGCCGGCGCCCCCCTGGGCGCGCTGGTCGGCACGGACCGGGAGAAGCCGCTGCTGCTGACCGTCCCGCAGCCGCGCGACCGCGATCTGCGGTTCGCCTTCCTTGCCGAGCTGGCCGAGTCGGTGCTGCCGTACGTGGACGGCTTCGCCGACGACGTCGAGTCGGAGGAGCGCAAGGAGACCGATCCGGAGACCGGCAAGAAGGTCCCGGTGCAGGTCGAACTGTGCGCGGACGCGCCACAGTTGATCGTGCCGAGCACCGCCGGAATCGAGTACGTGCGGCTCCTGGGCCGCTCGATGCGGTTCCGGCGGACGGCCGAGCAGGAGCCGGCGGCGCCGTATCCCGCACCGCCCCATGTCCCGCTGCTGGGCCGCTGGTTCACCCACTTCGGGGAGCGGGCGCGGGTGCCGGGCGCCTGTCTGCTGCTGTCCATGACGGGCCTGCTGACCCGCCATTGGGCGACCGGCCAGAGCGTCCTGGAGGACCAGCACCTGGGCGCACTGCTCGCCTGGATCGCCCCGCCGCCGGGCGTACGGGGCCAGGACGCGGCCGAGCACGCGGAGGCGGCGCGCGACGGCGGCGGCCAGCTGCGGTGCCCGCCGGCCGGGCCCGCCACCGACCCGGCGTTCGACAACCGGCTGCTCGCCCCCGCGATGGCCCGCTACGACGCCGGACTGCCCGGCGCCGCGGAAGAGGTCCGCACCCTCGTCGAGAGCCAACTGCGGCCCACCTGGGACGCCGTGTGGCAGGGCATCGACCTGCTGCGCGGCCTCCCGGAGGGCGCCCGGGTCGCCGACCGCTGGAGGCGCGACCGCTGGTCGTACACCGCGCACCGCGACCGGATCCGCGCCGGGGAGCCGCCGCAGCCCCGGCAGGACGACGCCGTCACCGCCGCCCAGAAGCTGTCCGCCCGGGAGAGCGCGCAGGCCCAGCTGGACGCCCAGGAGGCCCTGGACGACGCCCTGGTCATGGCCGCCCGCCGGCTGGCCGGGGAGGCGCTGCACGGCACGGTCACCGCCGTCGAGATGGCCTACTCCGAGGGCAGGCGGCCGATGCCCCGCCCCCTGGTGACGCTGCGCACCGCCGACCGCCCCCAGCTGGACGGGAACGCCAAGCTCCACCGCGGGCTCGCCGACGGCCGCAGCCAGACCGCCGAGTTCGTGGCCTACGGGGCCGAAGGGCCAGGGACCCTGGTGGTGCGGCTCACCGGCGGTATGGGCCGTGGGAAGACCCCCGAGCCCGGGTCGGTCCCGGAACCGGGCGACGCGGTGTGCTGGACGCTCTTCGAGCACGCCCCGCGCGGCGGCCCCGGCCTGCCGGACCCGGAGGACACCCCCTGGACCCACGGCGGCCCGCCGCCCGGCACCTCCGGCACCACAGGTGCCACCCCGATTCCCGCCCCCGACACCGTCACCGCGGAGGACTTCCTGTGATGCCCCGTTCCGCCGACTCCCCGGCAGGCGCCGCGGTATGACGGACCTTCACCACGACCGGCCGGGCGGCGTCCGGCAGCCCTTCGACCCCGGCGCCGCGGCCGGCCGGGCGACCGAAGCGATCCTGCACGACACCCTCCACAGCACCCACCGCGGCGTCGTGGTGGACTCCCCGCCGGGCGCCGGGAAGTCCACCCTCGTCGTCCGCGCCGCCCGTGAACTGGCCGCCGCGGGGCGCCCGTTGATGGTCGTCGCGCAGACCAACGCCCAGGTGGACGACCTTGTCCTCCGGCTGGCCGGCAAGGACCCCGACCTCCCTGTGGGCCGTCTGCACAGCAGCGAGCCGGGCTCCTTCGACCCCGCGCTCGCCGGACTCCCCGCCGTCCGCACCTCCGCCCGGATCGCCGACCTCGCCGGGATGGACGTCGTCGTCTCCACCGCCGCGAAATGGGCCTACACCAAGGTCGACGAGCCCTGGCGGCACGCCATCGTCGACGAGGCGTACCAGATGCGCTCCGACGCGCTGCTGAGCGTCGCCGGGCTCTTCGACCGCGCACTGTTCGTCGGCGACCCGGGCCAGCTGGACCCGTTCAGCATCGTGGGCGCCGAGCAGTGGGCCGGTCTCGCCTACGACCCCTCCGCCAGCGCCGTCTCCACCCTCCTCGCCCACAACCCCGACCTGCCCCAGCACCGCCTCCCGGTCTCCTGGCGGCTGCCGGCCTCCGCCGCGCCCCTGGTCTCCCGCGCCTTCTACCCGTACACGCCGTTCCGCAGCGGCACCGGCCACGGCGACCGGCGGCTGGCGTTCGGCGTGCCGGGCGACGGGTCGGCCGTGGACCGCGCCCTGGACGAGGCGGCCGAGACGGGCTGGGGACTGCTCGAACTCCCCGCGCGCCACACGCCCCGTACGGACCCGGAGGCGGTCCGGGCCGTGGCGCTCGCCGTCCGCCGCCTCCTGGACCGCGGCGGCGCCGCCACGAGCGAGAACTCCGCCGATCCGGCACCGCTCACCGCCGCCCGGATCGCGGTCGGGACCGCGCACCGGGACCAGGCGGCGGCGGTCCGCGCGGCCCTCGCCGAGCTGGGCGTGGCCGGTGTCGCGGTGGACACCGCCAACCGCCTCCAGGGCCGCGAGTTCGACGTCACCGTCGTCCTGCACCCGCTCTCCGGGCGCCCCGACGCCACCGCCTTCCACCTGGAGACCGGCCGGCTCTGCGTGCTCGCCTCCCGCCACCGCCACGCCTGCCTCGTCGTCTCCCGCGCCGGCGTCGCCGACCTCCTGGACGAGCACCCCTCGACGGAGCCGGTCCAGCTGGGCGTCACGGTCAAGTTCCCGGACGGCTGGGAGGCAATGATGTCCACATGGGATCACTGGTCCGAGCACCGGGTGGTCTGGCGTCCCTGACCGCCGCGCCCCGGCACCCGGCCGACGAGCGCCGAACTCATCGCCGCCACTCCGCCGGACGGAGTCCGGCACGTCGCCGGAGACGGCCCACGGACACAGCCGGGACGGCCGGGAGGCCGACCACACCGTCCTCGCCCACCTCGCGGAACACCGGGTGACGTGGCCGGCATGAGCGCCACGGGCCGCCGGTCCGGCTGCCGTCCGGTGGGCCACGCCACCCGGCGCCCGTGACCACCCCCACCGCCCCGCCCGCCGGCGCCCGGCCGACCGGCCCCGGGGCGGGCGGATCACTCACCAGGGGGCCTACTTGCGCACGGCGGGACAATGGAATGCGGCAGACAACCCTGGAGGTAGGTACATGTCCGAGCCGCGACCGGCTCCCGATCCCCGCGGTACGGCGTCCGGCTACCGGCGCATGAAGCCCGCGCAGCTGCTCTTCGAGCCCCCCGAGGCCACCGCCGACCCCGAGCACTTCTTCGGCCTGGAGTCGATGGAGGATCCCGGCGCGCTGCTGGGCCGGGCGACCGAGCTGACGCTCGCGTTCCGGGCGGCGGCCGACCGCGCCACGGAGTTCCAGGCGCTCGCCGCCGCCCAGCTGACCGACCCCCGCCGCTTCGACCGGCTGCCGCTGTCGGTGCTCGCCGAGCGGGCGGAGTGGACCGAGGACTACGCGCAGAAGATGGTCGAGTTCGGCCGCAGCCTGATGCGCAGCGGCAGCGCGGTGCTGGGCGACATGGACTGACCCCGGGAACCGGCCCCAGGAGGCACTCCGGCCCCACCCACCCCACGACGGCTCATGGTCCAAGATCATGAGCCGCTGGCATATGCGGGGAGCGGAAGATACTCCCTGCCGTACCGCCCTGTCCCGGTTTCCGCCAATCAGCCCTGCCGCTACACGCGGCATCGGTAGACCTGTCCGCATGAGCGAGCACAGCGAGTCGGTCGACCATCAGGGGCGTGCCTCGCACAGGCGGGGTCGAGCGGAGCACGGGGGTCCCCCGGGCCGAAGGCCGGGGGGACCCGGCCTGCGCGCCCGGCTGCCCGGGACTTCCCGGGCCCCGGCCTTCCCCGCCACCGCGTACGTCACGCTCGCCGGCGCCGACTGGCTCGCCTCGGCGAGCCCGTATCCCGGCAGCATGCACGCCCTGTGGGCGGAGCGGCCCACGGCGCCGAGCGTGCTGCCGTGCGGCGCCGTCTTCGACGTGATCAACGCGCCGGTGCTCTTCGGGCGGCGCATGGCGGACCGCCTGTGGTCGGCGGGACCGGGCTCGGGGCCGGTGGCCGTGCACCGCGGGCGGCTGCTGCTGTTCGCGGCGCCGGGCACCGCCCAGCGGCTGCCCGCGCTGCTGGCCTGGGAGGAGTGGGCCGCGGCGGTGCCGCCGCTGCTGTGCCACGGCGGCGGCGACGCGGTGACGGTCCCGCCGCTGCACCCCCGCCCCCGTACGCCCGGCGCCGCCGCCGAGGACGACCCGGCCGCGTCCGCCGCGTCCCGCTGGCTGGTCGCCCCCGATGTGCGCGACCCCTGGCTGCCCGGCCCGGACATCCTGCTGTGGGCCTGCGTGGGGGCGGCGCGGAGCACGCTCGCGGCCGACCGGGAAGGCGCCCGCACGCACCGCGAAAGCGCTGCTCAGCCCTTGGATACCGGGGTCACGCGGGGCTGAGGGGAATCGATTTTTGCCCTCCCCGGCCAGGATGCTAATGTTTTCCCCGTCAGCAGGCGCCGCTAGCTCAGTTGGTTAGAGCAGCTGACTCTTAATCAGCGGGTCCGGGGTTCGAGTCCCTGGCGGCGCACCGACAGGCGAAGGCCCCCACTCCGGTGGGGGCCTTCGTCGTGTCCGTTCCGCGCCGGTCAGGAACTGTGGCTCACCTTGACCACCCAGTCCCCGCCGGCCGTCCGCCCCTGCACCTGGATGCGTACGCCGTCCCGGGTGTCGTTCATGCTCTCCCCCACCCCCAGGGGGGCGTCGGCGAGCGGCGGGTAGACGGAGGTGCCCCAGCAGGCCGAGGTGCCGGGGTGGCCGTCCAGCACCTGGACCGGGCCGGACCCGGACGCGGTCCCGCTGCGCACGCGGTAGACGAGGATGCCCTCGGTGCAGATGTTGCGGTCGTTGCCGACGGCGCCGCGGGCCTCCATGGCGAGCGCGCTGTCCCGTCCGGTGCGGACGACCAGGAGGCGGGTGCGGCGGCGGTCGCCGGGTTCCTCGGGGGCGGACAGGGTGCGCAGCGCGTGCATGGTGGGGTGGGCGGGCTCGACGCAGTCGACCTGGCCGTCGGTGATCCAGCCGAGGCGCCACTTGTGCCAGGCGAAGGGTTCGGGGGCCAGCCCGAACTGGCTGCCCATGAGGTCCCAGTCCCCTACATAGGTGTCCCAGTCGCGCTTGCCGTCCTGGGGGCGGTGGTAGAGGTCGGGCAGGTCGAAGACGTGGCCGGTCTCGTGGGCGAGGACGTTGCGGTCGGGCGGGCTGTGCTCGAAGACGGTGACGAAGCGGCGCAGCTCGACGCCGTCGACCTGCATCGGCTCGTCGAGGTTGACGACCTTGGTGGCGTCCGAGTCGACGCCGGGGGCGCTCGGGTCGGCGACGAGGTAGACCAGGTCGTAGCGGCTGAAGTCGACCGAGGGGTGCGCGGCGGCGACCGCGTCGCGGAGGTAGCCGGCGCGCCGGCCGGAGTCCCAGTCGCGCTGTATCCCGTACGAGGTGGACGGGTGCGGCATCCGGACCCAGTGGTTCTGGATGTGCGGGCGCAATTTAAAGGTGCCGTAGGAGGCGCGGTCGAAGAACCGGGACGTGGCGGGAAAGTAGTCCCCGGAGAGCTGCTGCGGGGTGGTGGTGGGGTGGGCGTCCGGAAACGACAGAAAAATCATCACCGCGTCAAGGGTGCGATTCGGGCGCGGGTAGGCGTCGTTCCAGCCGTCGACGCCTTCGGAGTGGTGGGCGTCGGTGCGTCCCAGGGCGCAGGAGAGGGAAGCCTCGGAAGCAGTGGCCGGACCGGCCACGATGGAGGTCGCGATCAGCGCCGTCAGGGAGGTGAGAACGGCTGCGATGCGCCGCATTCGGCGGCTGTCCACCCCCCGGGGGGTCTGGCGGCGCAGCACATGGACCTCCAGGGACGGATTCGGGACACCCACCTACCCTGAGGCGATTTAATGCTATTCGTCCTGTTCTGGAACCCCATATGAGTGACCGGCGAGTCCCCCGTGTCCCGTAACGGAAAGTCACAAGCGACCAACGGGGCAAACGGTGCGAACAGAGCCGGGCAGAAATGGCTGAAGTTCCGTCATGCGTGCGGATGGTCACGGCTACGTCGCTGGATCGGCCGTTGCGCCAGCCTCTATGATCGCCACACTTTCCAGCGCGAGGTCCCCCCTCCGTCACGAGACAAGCGCCATGCGGGAGCGAGCAGTGAGCGGACACCCCGACGGTACGGGCCGCACGCCGGGAGCGACGCTGCCCTCGGTGACCGAGCGTGATGGTACGACCAAAGAATCCGGCGCCGACCGGACCACCCAGGCGGCGCCGTGCGACGGTTCGGCGCGCTGCGACGACACCGCCGCCTCGCTCGGCGACTACCGCGCCGCCTTCCACGCCTCCCGGCACCCGATGGCGGTCCTCAACCGCGACGGGCTGGTGCTGGCCGCCAACCCGGCCTTCGGCGAACTGGTCGGCGCCGACCCGAACGACCTGGTCGCGGCCACCGCCGCCGACCTCACCGACCTCGGCGCCGACCCCCGGGTGTGGACCGCCTACCGCGAGGTGCTGTGCGGCCGCAGCGACCGGCTGCGCTGCACCCGCCGCCTCAAACAGTCCGACGGGAACTCCGTTTGGGTGGAGGTGACCGTCGAGCCGGTGACCGACGGACCGGAGGGCGGCGAGGAGCGGGTGCTGCTGTCGGTATCGGACATCAGCGACCGGCACGATCTGCTGGCCCGGCTGCGGCATTTGCAGATGCACGATCCGGTGACCCGGCTGCCCAACCGGGCGCTGTTCTTCGAGCGGCTCGCCGCGGCCCTGGAGACGGCCGCCTTCGAGCCGGCCGGCACCGGCCGCATCGGGCTGTGCTACCTCGACCTGGACGGCTTCAAGGCCGTCAACGACACCCTCGGGCACCGCGTCGGCGACCGGCTGCTGAGCGCCGTGGCGCAGCGGCTGACGCGCTGTGCGGAGAGCGCCACGGACCGCGGTCCGGGCCGCGGCGGGCACCTGGTCGCGCGGCTGGGCGGCGACGAGTTCGCGCTGCTGGTCGAGGACTCCACCGGCACCGACCAGGTGGCCGAGCTGGCGCAGTGCGTCCTGGACGCGCTGCAGCGGCCCTTCGACCTGGCCGGGCAGCGGCTGTCGGTGTCGGCGAGCATCGGCGTCGTGGAGCGGACCGCGAGCGGCACCACGGCGACGGGGCTGATGCAGGCCGCGGACACCACGCTGTACTGGGCCAAGGAGGACGGCAAGGCCCGCTGGACGCTCTTCGACCCGGAGCGCAACGCCCACCGGATGACCCGGCAGGCGCTGTCCAGCACGCTGCGGCCGGCCGTGGACCGCGGCGAGTTCACCCTGGAGTACCAGCCGCTGGTCGGGCTGGGGGACGGCCGGGCGCAGGGCGTGGAGGCGCTGGTGCGCTGGCGGCACCCGCAGTTCGGGGTGCTGTCGCCGAATCGGTTCATCGCGCTGGCGGAGGAGAACGGCGCGATCGTCGAACTGGGGCGCTGGGTGCTGGAGCGGGCCTGCTATCAGGCGCGCGCCTGGCAGCTGGCGCACCCTGGCGGCCAGCCGCTGTTCGTCAGCGTGAATGTGGCCGTACGTCAGGTGTGGGACTCCGACCTGGTGGCCGATGTCGCCGGGATCCTGGCGGAGACCGGGCTGCCGCCGCGGCTGCTCCAGCTGGAGCTGACCGAGTCGGCGGTGATGGGCTCGGCCGGCCGGCCGCTGCAGGCGCTGCAGGCGCTCAGCGACATGGGCGTACGGATCGCCATCGACGACTTCGGCACCGGCTACTCCAACCTCGCCTATCTCAGCCGGCTGCCGGTGTCCGTGCTGAAGCTGGACGGGTCGTTCGTCCACGGCTTCCGGTCGCAGGAGCACCCGAACCCGGCGGACGAGATGATCGTGGAGGCGCTGGTCGCGCTGGCGCACCGGCTCGGCCTCACCGTCACCGCGGAGTGCGTCGAGAGCGCCGAGCAGGCCGAGCGGCTGCGCCGCATCGGCTGCGACACCGGCCAGGGGTGGCTCTACTCCCGGCCGGTGGCGCCGGACCGGGTGGAGGCGCTGCTGGACGCGGGGCGCGCCTGCGGCTGACCGCGCGCCCCGTGCCGGCGGCGGGCGTCAGTCCCGGGGGAGTCCGTAGGCGTCGGCTATGAGGTCGTACGAGCGGCGCCGGACCGCGCCGGTGTGGGCGTTGGCGGTGAGCATCAACTCGTCGGCGCCGGTGCGCTTGGCGAGGTCGTCGAGGCCCTGGCGGACGGCGTCGGGGGTGCCGTGGACGACGTTGCCGAGCCAGGTGTCGACGAAGTCGCGCTCGATGTCACTGAAGCGGTGGGCGGCGGCCTCCTCGGGGGTGGGGACCAGGCCGGGGCGGCCGGTGCGCAGCCGGAGCATGGCCAGTGCGCCGGTGAGGACCTGGCGGCGGGCCTCCCGCTCGTCCTCGGCGGCCAGCGCGGAGACGCCGATCAGGGCGTAGGGCTCGGCGAGGACCTCGGAGGGGCGGAAGGACGCGCGGTAGAGGTCGAGGGCGGGAACGGTGTTGGCCGCGGAGAAGTGGTGGGCGAAGGCGAACGGCAGGCCGAGGGTGCCGGCGAGCCGGGCGCTGAAGCCGGACGAGCCGAGCAGCCACAGGGGCGGGCGGTGCGGGGACTGCACGCCGCCGGGCGAGGTGGCCTGGACGGGGCCGGGGACGGCGTGAATCCGGGCGTACGGGTGGCCGTCGGGGAAGGAGTCGTCGAGGAAGCGGGTCAACTCGGCGAGCTGCTGCGGGAATTGGTCGGCTTCTTCCTGGAGCCGCCCGGTGCGGCGGAGGGCGGCGGCGGTGGCGCCGTCGGTGCCGGGGGCGCGGCCCAGGCCCAGGTCGACGCGGCCGGGGGCCATCGCCTCCAGGGTCCCGAACTGCTCGGCGATGACCAGGGGGGCGTGGTTGGGCAGCATGACGCCGCCGGAGCCGAGCCGGATGCGGTCGGTGTGCGCGGCGAGGTGGGCGAGCAGCACCGCCGGCGAGGAGGAGGCGACGCCGGGCATGGAGTGGTGCTCGGCGACCCAGTAGCGGTGGTAGCCGCGGCGCTCGGCGGTGCGGGCGATGTCGACGGCGGTACGGACCGCGGCGGCCGCGGTGCTGCCGGCGCCGACCGTCACCAGGTCGAGCACGGACAGGGGGACGGACGCGGTGCCCCGGGCGGTACCCCGGATCCCGTCGCCCCGGGGGGCGTCACTGCCGGCCGCGCCTTCGTTGCCCGGGGCCTGCTGGTCTTCACCGCTCACGGTACGGGTCCTCCTCACGTCGCTGATCTGCCGTCACGGGCCCCGTCACGGGTCTGCCGCGGCGGGCCTGCGAGGAGGACAACCGGAGTAGTTCTCCGTTTATTCCCGGATGGGGGTGGCGGTTCCGGCGGTGTGCCCGCCGGGGCCGGTCGCGGTCAGTCGCGGGCGGCCCGGGAGAAGAGCGTGCCCAGTTCCGGGCAGGCGAGGGTACGGCCGAGCAGCCGCAGGCCCTCCCAGGCCGTCACCTGATTGGCGGTGAGGACCGGCTTGCCGAGCGCCGCTTCGAGGGCGGGCAGATGGGCGGCGGTGTGCAGGGCGGTGTCGGGCAGCAGGACGGCGTCCGCGTCGGGGTGGTCGCCGGCGCGGGCCAGGGCCAGCACGTCGTCGCGGCCCCAGGCGCCGACCTCGGCGGCGGTGACGATGCCGCTGCCGCGGGTCGCGACGACCTCCGCGCCGGCGGATTTCAGGAACGCGTGGAAGTACTCGGCGACGTCGTCGGGATAGGTGGCGGCGATCGCGACCCGGCGGGCGCCGATCGCCCGGACTGCGTGGGCGAAGGCGAAGGACGTGCTGGAGGCGGGCAGCCCGGCGGCGGCCGACAGCTCCCGCACCTGCTGCTGGGCGCCCTCCCAGCCGTAGACGAAGCTGGCGCTGGTGCAGGCCCACACGACGGCTTCGGCGCCGCGGGCCCTGAGCGCGGCGACGCCGGCGGCGAGCCGGGGGGCCGCGCCCATCTCCAGGAGGGCGTCGACGCGGTGGGCGTCCTCGCCGATGTCGGTGTGCACGAGCGGCAGGCGGACGGTGCCGCCGAGCAGCGCTTCGAGCCGGGGGTAGTCGTCCTCGGCGGAGTGGCCGGGGTAGAGGAAGCCGACCGATGCCATGCGGTTCTCCTTCTGTTGACCGGTCTTCTCGGAGCGCCGTAGAGTCTCCTCGTCCCACAAGGGGCCGGTTCGGGCTGGACCGCAACCCTCAGGGTTGGAAGCCCCCCTCCCTGAGGAGGGGAGCGGAGTCACGCGGTTCTCCCTTGCGGATGAACTAGGGCCCGGGTTCCTCGGGCAGGAAGGGCGGCGGATCACCGCCGTCCAGCGCCTCCCCTTCAGGAGGTGCAGTGGTGCCGGCGAAGGCGGACTCGGGCGTAGCCTGTGGCCCGCCTTCCGGTACGCCGTCAGACGGACATGTCATGCTGGCCGGGCCACTGCGCGCCACCGGGTCGAGCAGCGCCTGGTACGCGCCGACGGCCGGTACGCCGATGGCGCGCAGCGCGGCCCACATCGTGACCTGATTGGCGGACAGGACCGGCATCCGCAGCTCGGCTTCCAGCTGCGGGATGACGTCGTAGGTGGGCAGGTTCGTGCAGCTGATGAACAGGGCCTCGGGGCCGCCGACGACGGCCGCGCGGGCCATGTCGACGACGTCGCGGTAGGGGACCTTCCAGATGTGCCGGGTGAGTCCGAGGTAGGCGCGGCCGGTGACCGTGATGCCCGCCTCGCCGAGATAGTCCTCCAGGGAGTCGGTGACCGATTTCGTGTAGGGCGTGACGACGGCGACGCGCCGGGCGCCGATCTCGCGGAGTGCCTCGATGATCGCGCCCGAGGTGGTGAGCGAGGGGACCTCGCCCGCCTGCGACATGGCCGCGCACATCGCGCGTTCGCCCGCCGCGCCGCCGACGAAGCTGCCGGACGTGCAGGCATAGGCGATGACCTGGGGCGATACCGCGCACAGCGCCTCGACGGCGGCGTGCAGCGTCTCGTGCTCGCTGACCAGACGGGCCAGGTCGAGACTGACCTCGACGGGCACGAAGGGGGTTCGGGTGAGGTGGAGGGACACGTCGTCGGGGACCCAGCGCCACAACTCCCGGTCGAGCGCGAAGTCGAAGGGTGCGACGACGCCCACGCCGAGCTGAGGCTGTGGGCCACCCAGGAAAGAGACGTCCATGAAGGCCCCTAGAAGACACGAAGGGCTGGAATGGCCAGGCCAGTGGCCGGATGAGGTGGTGCAGCCGGACAAGCCGGGACGTCGGGACAGAGCCGTTGTTGACACGGTAGATACGACTTCCTAGCGTGGTCAATCCTCGCATCTCAGGCATCTGTCGGCGCCCTCTTCCTGCATACGGGGCACACGTTTCAGAACGGTTTCTGGCCTATGTCCGCACGCACCGACTGCACCGTTCTCGTCCTCGGCTCCGACCCTCCCCCGAAGCTGGACCGGCTCGCCGGCCGGGCCCGGGTGGTCTTCGCCGACGAGACGGCGCTGGCCGATCGACTCCCCACCGCCGACGTGTTGTTGGCCTGGGACTTCACCTCCGACGCGATCCGCGAGCGGTGGCCCGAGAGCGGCCCCCGCCCCCGTTGGGTGCACACCGCGAGCGCCGGCGTGGACCGGCTGCTGAGCCCGGCGCTGATCGCCGACGACACCGTCGTCACCAACGCCCGCGGGGTCTTCGAGCAGCCGATCGCCGAGTACGTCGCCGGGCTGGTGATCGCCATGGCCAAGGACTTCTACGGAAGTTGGGAGCTGCAGCGGCAGCGGCGCTGGCAGCACCGCGAGACGCTGCGGCTGGCCGGCACCCGCGCCGTCGTGGTGGGCTCCGGGCCGATCGGCCGGGCCATCGGCGCCACCCTGCTGGCACTGGGTGTCACGGTGGATCTGGTCGGCCGGCGGGAGCGGCCCGAGGATCCGCGGTTCGGCCGGGTGCATGCGGCCGGCGCGCTGAACGGGCTGCTGCCGCAGGCGGATTGGGTGATCTGCGCGGCGCCGCTGACCGAGGAGACCCGCGGCCTGTTCGGCGCGGCGGCGTTCGCGCGGATGCCGCGCCGCGCCCGGTTCATCAACGTCGGGCGCGGGCCGCTGGTCGACGAGGCGGCGCTGGAGGCGGCGCTGCGCGGCTGGCGGATCGCGGCGGCGGCGCTGGACGTCTTCGAGCGCGAGCCGCTGGGCACGGACAGCCCGCTGTGGGACGTGCCGCATCTGATCGTCTCGCCGCACATGAGCGGCGACACCCTGGGCTGGCGGGACGCGCTCGCCGACCAGTTCCAGGACAACTTCGACCGGTGGGCGGCCGGCGAGCCGCTGCTCAACGTGGTCGACAAGCAGCTCGGGTACGTACCGGTGACGTGAGCACCGGTGATGTGACGCCGCGGGCCGCCGCGGGCCCGCGCCCCGCCCGCCGCCCCGCCCGGGGCCGCCGACGCTCGGAGGACGCATGACGAACGGACCGACCCCCCTCGCCGATCTCACCGCCACCCGTCTGACGGCCGGCTACGCCGCCGGCGAGTTCTCCCCCGTGGAGGTCACCACGGCCGTACTGGAGCGCGCCGCCGCCGCCCAGGCCGCCACCAACTCCTTCACCCGGATCACCGCGGACGAGGCGCTGGCCGCCGCCGGGGAGTCGGCGAAGCGCTGGCTGCGCGGGGAGCCGGCCGGGCCGGTGGACGGGGTGCCGGTGACCGTCAAGGACGTGCTGCTGACCCGCGGCACGCCGACGCTGCGCGGCTCGCGGACGGTGCGGGCCGAGGGTGCGGTCTGGGACGAGGACGCGCCGGCTGTGGCCCGGCTGCGCGAGTCGGGCGCGGTGTTCGTCGGCAAGACGACCACACCGGAGTTCGGCTGGAAGGGTGTCACCGACAGTCCGCGGCACGGGGTGACGGGCAATCCGTACGATCCGCGGCGCACCGCGGGCGGCTCCAGCGGCGGCAGCGCGGCGGCGGTGGCGCTGGGGGCGGGGCCGCTGAGCCTGGGCACGGACGGCGGCGGCTCGGTGCGGATCCCGGCGTCGTTCTGCGGGATCTTCGCGCTCAAGGCGACGTACGGGCGGGTGCCGCACTATCCGGCGAGCCCGTTCGGGACGCTGGCGCACGTCGGTCCGATGACCCGGGACGCGGCGGACGCGGCGCTGATGATGGACGTGATCTGCCGCCCCGACTGGCGGGACTGGTCGCAGCTGGGGCCGGTGGCCGGCTCGTTCCGGGAGGCGCTGGCCGGCCCGGTGGCCGGACTGCGGGTGGCCTACAGCCCGTCGCTGGGCTGGGACGTACCGGTGGCCCCGGAGGTCGCCGCGGCGGTCCGCGCGGTCGTGGACCGGCTGGCCGAACTCGGCGCGCACGTCGAGGAGGCCGACCCGGGCGTCGAGGATCCCGTGGAGGCGTTCCACACGCTGTGGTTCAGCGGCGCGGCCCGGCTGGTGCAGCCGCTCGGGGACGCGGAGCGGGCGCTGCTGGACCCGGGGCTGCGGGAGATCTGCGAGCGGGGCGCCCGCTACAGCGCGCTGGAGTATCTGGCGGCGGTCGATGTGCGGATGGCGCTGGGCCGGGCGATGGGCGGCTTCCACAGCCGCTACGACCTGCTGGTGACACCGACCGAGCCGATCACCGCCTTCGAGGCGGGCGCGGAAGTGCCGTCCGGTTCCGGACACACCCGCTGGACGGGCTGGACGCCGTTCACCTATCCCTTCAACCTCACCCAGCAGCCCGCCGCGACGCTGCCCTGCGGGGTGGACGGCGACGGGCTGCCGATCGGGGTGCAGCTGGTCGGCGCGCGGCACGCGGACGCGCTGGTGCTGCGCGTCGCGCACGCGCTGTACGGGGCCGGGGCCGCGGGGATCCCGGCGCCCCCGGCCGCGTAGGTCGTGTCCGGGGTTCCTCAGGCCCGGCGGAAGTTCAGGGTCTCCCCCAGGGCCCCGGCCCGCCACAGGTCCTGGCAGGCGTCGGCCATCCGGTCCAGGCCGTCGACGACCGCGCCCCAGACGATGCCCGGCACCCAGCCCGCGTCACCGTTGATCAGCAGGTTGTTGCGTTCGTAGAACAGCGCGAGGTCGACGACGGTGGGGCGGCCCTGGTGCTTGGCCTGCTGCTCGTAGCCGTACGACGCGGTGCCCAACTGGGTGTCGCTGAAGGTGAAGTAGCACAGGTCGCCGGGGATCGGGGTGATCGTCGGGTTCTCCAGCGGCGGCTCCTGCGGCGCGAACGGCGGAACCAGCGCGTAGATCTCGTTGCGGGCGTACTTGGCGTGGTAGACATCGCCGCCGAGAGGGAGCGCGTCCCACACGGCATTGCAGGTGATCGGTGCGCGGTCGTCGAGCAACTTGGCCGTGCAGCTCACGCCGCGCTTGTCCAGGGAGACTTCGATGAAGCGATCGGTCATATCCCGAGCGTAGGGGGCAATACCGGCGTACGGAACAACTCCCGCACCCACGTGACGGGCCGGAAACGATCGGCATATGTGTGAACGGTTCGGGTAGCCGCGCGCCCATGGCTCCACCACAGGGGAACACGTCAGACAACCAAGGACAACGAACCAGCGGCATCCGCCGCCGCTCGCTGCTCGCGGGGGTGGCGGCGCTCGGCGCTGCGGGTGCCATGGGAGCGCTCGGCGCCTGCAGCCGGGTGCCGACCGCCGACGCCGCGGACGGCGGGCATCTGCTGGAGCGGCTGCGCAAGAAGGGGTCGGTCACGCTGGGGCTGGCGGGCGAGCAGCCCTACGGCTACATCGGCACCGACGGCACGATGACCGGCTCCTCCCCCACCATCGCCAGGACGATCTTCCGGCGGCTCGGCGTCCCGCGGGTCGAGCCCTTTCCGACGGACTTCGGCTCGCTGATCGTCGGGCTGAACTCCCAGCAGTTCGACGTGGTCGCCGCCGGGATGTACATCAACCCCGCGCGCTGCGCCCAGGTCATCTTCGCCGACCCCGAGTACCAGATGCTGGACGCCTTCATCGTCCCCAGGGGAAACCCGAAGAAGCTGCGCAGCTACCAGGACGTCGCGCGGACCGGCGCGCGGATGGCGACCGGTGTCGGCTACGCCGAACTCGGCTACGCCAAGGAAGCCGGGGTCGGCGACATCACCACGCTGCCGGACCAGTTGGCCGGTCTGCTGGCCGTCGAGCAGGGCCGGGTGGACGTCTTCGCCGGCACGGCCGTGACGGTGCGCAACGTCGTACGGCAGTCGGGGACCACGAAGGCGGAGGCGACGCCCGAGGTCACGCCGCTCATGAAGGGCAAGCCGGTGATCGACGTCGGCGCCTTCGCGTTCCGCACGCCGGAGACGCATCTGCGCGACGCCTTCAACCGCGAGCTGCACAAGATGAAGAAATCGGGGGAACTCCTGGACCTCATGCGGCCCTTCGGCTTCACCGAGCATCAGATGACGGAGATCACCGCCAAGGAGAAGTGCCGGCCATGAGCGAGCGAATCTTTGACAGGTGCGCGCCTCGCGTATCCGGGGGCGGGCGAAGCGAGGTGCCGGCATGAGTGACATCACCTGGGGGCTGTGGCAACTCCTCTTCAAAGGGGTCTGGATCACCGTCCAACTGACCGTCTACAGCGCGGCGCTGGCCGCCGCGGTGGCGTTCGGCATCGGCATGGCACGCACCCACCGGCTGTGGATCGTGCGGTTCCTCTCCGGGGCCTATTTCGAGATCTTCCGCGGCACCTCCGCGCTGATCCTGATGTTCTGGATGTTCTTCGTGCTGCCGATCGGCTTCGGCTGGCAGCTGGTCCCGATGTGGGCCGCGGTCCTCACCCTGGGCCTGACCTACGGGGCGTACGGGTCCGAGGTCGTGCGGGGCGCGATCGCGGCGGTGCCCGCGGGGCAGCGGGAGGCGGGCGTGGCACTCAGCTTCTCGCCCGGCCAGCAACTGCGGAAGATCGTCCTGCCGCAGGCGTGGCCCGGCATGGTCCCGCCGTTCAACAACCTGCTGATCGAGCTGCTCAAGGGCACCGCGCTGGTGTCGATCCTGGGCGTCGGCGACATCGCGTTCGGGGCCTCCCTGGTCCGCAACGCGACCGCCCACAGCGCCCCCGTCTACACGATCATCCTGGTCATGTACTTCGTCCTGGCGTTCCTCCTGACCCGCGGGATGCGGGTGGTGGAGCGCCACGCCAAGGCGGGCGTCGGCCAGGCACCGGCCGCACGGACCTCCCTGAGGAGCCGGCTGAGCACCGGCCCGGCCGTCACGGGCGCCGGCGCCGCCGCGGAAGGTGATGCACGATGACGTTCGACTGGTCCGCGGTCGGCCACTTCATGCCGATGTTCTGGAAGGGCGTCCTGGTCACCCTCCAGGCCCTGGTCCTGGGCTCCCTGATCGCCTTCGCGCTCGGCCTCGTGTGGGCGATGGCGCAGCGCTCGTCCGTCAAGGCGGTGCGCTGGCCGGTGACCGTGATCACCGAGTTCGTGCGCAACACCCCGCTGCTGGTGCAGCTGTTCTTCCTGTTCTACGTGATGCCCGAGTGGGGCATCACCCTCAGCGCCCTGGCCACCGGCGTGATCGGTCTGGGCCTGCACTACTCGACGTACACCGCCGAGGTCTACCGCGCCGGCATCGACGGCGTGCCGGCCGGCCAGTGGGAGGCGGCCATCGCGCTGAGCCTGCCGCGCCGCCGCACCTGGACCGCGGTGATCCTGCCGCAGGCGATCCGCCGGGTCGCCCCGGCGCTCGGCAACTACGTCATCGCGATGCTCAAGGACTCGCCGATGCTGTTCGCCATCGGGGTGCTGGAAATGCTCGGCGAGGCGCGGCAGTTCTCGTCCCAGACCTTCCAGACCGTCGAGCCGTACACGGTCGTCGGCGTCGCCTTCATCCTCATCGCCTACCCCGCTTCTCTTCTCCTGCGAGCCCTGGAGCGCCGCCTTGTCCGCTGACCGCAACACCCCGAACACGCCGCCCGCGAAGAACGCCGGCGGCGGGCCGGACGCGCCGCGGCCCGGCGAGGCCGCGGCGCCCGCCGAGGGCACCGAACTGATCCGCTTCGAGGCGGTCACCAAGCGGTTCGGCACCCACACCGTCCTCGACGCGCTCGACATGAAGGTCTACACCGGCAAGCACGTCACGCTGATCGGCCCGTCCGGCTCCGGCAAGACCACGATCCTGCGGCTGATGATGACGCTCCTCAAGCCGGACGAGGGCACCATCAAGCTGGGCGACCGGTACCTCACCCACGAGGAGAAGGGCGGCAGGCTCGTCCCCGCGAGCGACCGCTACAGCCGCGAGGTCCGCAAGAACATCGGCATGGTCTTCCAGCAGTTCAACCTCTTCCCCAACATGAAGGTGCTGCGGAACATCACCGAGGCCCCGGTGCACGTGCTCGGCCTCGACAAGGACGCCGCCGAGGAGCGCGCCCGCGAACTGCTCGAACTCGTCGGCCTCACCGCCCATCTCGACAAGTACCCCACCCAGCTCTCCGGCGGCCAGCAGCAGCGGGTCGCCATCGCCCGCGCCCTGGCCATGCGCCCGCAGGTCCTGCTGCTCGACGAGGTGACCTCGGCGCTCGACCCGGAACTGGTGGCCGGCGTCCTGGACGTGCTGCGGGACATCGCGCACACCACGGACATCACCATGCTCTGCGTGACGCACGAGATGAACTTCGCCCGGGACATCTCCGACTGCGTGATGATGTTCGACGCCGGCCGGGTCATCGAGTTCGGCCCGCCGGAGCAGATCTTCACGGAGCCGGCGCACGAGCGGACCCGCGAGTTCCTGAGCGCGGTCCGCTAGCCGCGCGACGAGCCGCGTAACGGGGGCGCGTCAGGACGTCCCCCCGGCGCGAGCCCGGCTCCTGGGCCGGGCTCGCGCCCGTACGGTCGGATCCGGCCTACGAACCGTCAACTCCGGTCGTCACCACCGGACGTCAACGCCGGCGGTCAGCCGCCCGCCTCCGCATCCCTCACCTGCCGTTACCGCCGGTCGGCGCGCGATCCCATGACCAGGGCATATGCCAGAGTGCAGGGCTCCTGCACAGACGCGTGAACCGGTCCGGTTTTCGGTCAAGACCCCCTCCATCGAGGCCCGTTGGCCGCTATCGTGATACAAGCCCCGTTGTTCCGGGAGCGGTCCGCGAACGCGCGGCCGTGACCAACGACGGTCACGACGCAAGCGGTACCAACCTGCTAGGGGGACACCGTGGCGCTGAAGCCCGAGCCGACCGCGCCGTTCCATTCGGTGCAGTACGCACTTCGCGTACTCGAAACCATCTCCAGGCACGCCGGCGGCGTGACCGACGTGCAGATCGCACGGGAAACGGGCCTGCCGACAGGCCACCTCGCCTCCATGCTGGCGATGCTCCGGCGCGAGGGATACGCCGAGCAGCTCTCCGACGGCGCGTACGTCGTCGGAGAGTCACTGCTCCTGCTGGGCTCGGGCGGCAACCGCGACCGCGCCCTGCGGGACAAGCTCCAGCTCACCCTGGACCAGCTGCGCGACTCGGTCGGCGCGGCGGTCTACATCAGCCGGTACATCGACGGCGAGGTCAAGATCCTCCACTACGCCGACGGGCCGCTGGCTCCCAAGGTCAACGAGTGGGCCGAGTTCCGCCGCACGGCACACGCCAGCGCGGTCGGCAAATGCCTGCTCGCGCAGCTCGACTACGACGGGCGGATGGACCACCTCTCGCGCCACAAGACCGCCCGGCTCACCTCCCGGACGATCACCAACGAGAAGGTGCTGTTCCACAAGCTCGACAGCCAGCCGCCGACGGTCCCCGTGCTGGACCTCCAGGAGTACGCGGTGGGCACGGTCTGCGCCGCCGTACCGATCACGGCCGGTTCGACGGTCGGCTGCCTCGCGCTGTCGATGCCGCTGGAGCACGCCCACCGGCTGCGGCAGGCCGCCGACGCCCTCAACCGCAAGGCGGCGCCGGTACTGCTGTCGCTGGCGATCTGAGACGGTGCGGACCACGGCCCCGGGGGGCCATGCCGGACGTGGTCACGAGCACCCCTCTCGACCAGGTAGTATTTCTTTTGTCAGCGCGCGCCGCTAGCTCAGTTGGTTAGAGCAGCTGACTCTTAATCAGCGGGTCCGGGGTTCGAGTCCCTGGCGGCGCACGTAGGAAGTGGGCGTTTCCGGAGTACCGGGAACGCCCACTTCGCTATGCCCGCTCACCGCTACCGAGCTTCCCCTGTTTCCCCTGTTTCCCCTGTTTTCCCTCTCCCCTCCGCTCACCGGTCCAGGAGATGGTCGCGTTCGTGAGCGCGGTACTGCGCCATGAGGGCCGCGCGGTCCTCGTCCGTGAACGGGCGGTAGTACGGACCGGGGAAGGGGCGCCGGCTGCTGCCCGCCGGAGCCGCACGGGTGTCGGGGGCGCGAGGGACGCCGGGGGCTCCCCGTGGCGACCACCACACCGGCTCCGGGCAGCGGAAGCCGGCCCGCCGGAGGGCGACCCGGTGCACTTTGTTGGTGGCGGTCACCGGCAGCGCGTCGACGATCCGCACGAACCGGGGCGCCGTCTTCGTACCGAGATCGGGCTGGACGGCGAGGAAGGACGCGAAGTCGTCCGGGTCGAACGCCGCGCCCCCGCGCAGTGCGAGGGCGGCCATGACCTGATCGCCGGCGACCGGGTCGGGTACGGCGTACACGGCGACGCCGGCGGCCGGGGCGTAGCGGGCGAGGATGTTCTCGATCATCGCGGCGGCCAGGTTCTCGCTGTCCACCCGCAGCCGGTCGTCCGCACGCGCGGCGAAGTGGAAGAACCCGTCCTCGTCCCGGAAGAACAGATCACCGGTCCAGTACCACCCCGCACCGACCCGCCCCGCCGCCCGGCCGCCGGTGCGGGCGGCGGTCGCCTCGGGATTGCGCCAGTAGCCCTCGAAGGAGCTGCGGCCCCGATTGACCAGCTCGCCTATGGCCCGGTCGCCGTTGAGCAGCCGGCCGGCGGCGTCCAGCCGGGCGCGCGGCAGCTCGGCGCCGGTCGCCGGGTCGACGACGGCGAGATCGTCGCCGGGGGCCGGCCGGCCGATGGCGCCGGGCGGGGTGTCCGGGGTGCGCCGGAGTGCCGCGCCGCCCTCGGAGGAGCCGTACCCCTCGACCAGCCGCACCCCGAACCGGTCGGCGAAGCGCGCCGCGTCGACGGCGCCCGCCTCGGTCCCGAACCCGGTGCGCAGCGGGTTGTCGCGGTCGTCCGGGGCGGGCGGGGTGGCGAGCAGGTACTGCACGGCCCGGCCGACGTAGGTGAAGTACGTGGCCTCGTAGCGGCGCACGTCGGGGAGGAAGGCGGAGGCCGAGAAGCGGCGGCGCAGCGCCACGGCCGCACCGCCGGCGAGCGCCGGAGCCCAGCCGGCGATCACCGCGTTGCCGTGGAACATCGGCATGCAGAGGTAGTGGACGTCGTCCGGCCGCACCGCGAAATACCGGACGAGGGAGTGCCCGGCGGCGGCCAGCCTGCCCTGGGTGCAGACGGCGGCCTTCGGCGCGCCGGTGGATCCGGAGGTGAAGCAGAGCAGCAGGCGGGTGGCGGGACCCGGCGTCCGGGCACCGCCGCCGGGTCCCGCCACCGCGGCGACCCCGTCCGGCCGCGCCCCCTCGTACGGCGCGAGCAGCTCCTCGTATGCCGGATCGTCCACGATCAGCACGCGCTCGGGCGGGACGGGCAGGTCCAGCCCGGCGAGCAGCGGCAGGTGGGCGCGTTCGGTGATCAGCAGCGCGCAGTCGGTGTGGGCGATGTCGCGGACCAGCTCCGGGCCGCGGCGGGTGGGGTTGATGCCCGCGACGGCCGCCCCGGCGAGCGCCGCCGCGCCGATCCACAGCGGGTATTCGGGCACGTTGTCCAGCAGCACCCCGATGTGCGGCTCCGCCCCGCGCGGCAGCAACTCCCCCAGCAGCACGGCCCGTGCGGCGGCACCCGCGGCCAACTGGTGCCGGGTGAGCGCCGACTCGCCGTACTTCAGCCCGATGCGGTGGTCGCCCCATTGTGCGCGGACGAACTCGGCGATGGTGCGGGGGTGGTGGGCCGCCATGGCGCGCAGGGTAACTGACGTTGCGTCAGGTAGACAGTCCCGGGGCCGGGACGATCCCGCACGGAACCGGACCGGGGCATGGCGGGAGGACCGGCGCTCCGGTCAGGCCGCGGTGGGGAGGGGACCGGTGGTGGGGGCGGCCGCGGTGTGGACCAGCGCGTTGTAGGTGCGGCGCAGGGCGATGAGGGATTCCTGGGCCTCGCGGTAGACGGCGGCGTCGGGGCCGCCGCGGTGCGCGAGGGTGCGTACGGGCGCGCAGTGGCGGTCCATGGCGCTGAGCCAGGCGCGGTGCTGGGCCGGGAGGTGGCGGCGCAGAAGCTGGCGACGGCCTTCGCCCATGCGACGGCCGCCGATGCCCAGTACGGCGTCCGCGGCCTGGAGGACCGGGGGTTCCAGGGCGCCCTGTTCGGCGAGTGCGCCGAGGACGGCGCGCTGCTGGTCGGTGGCCGGGGCCGCAGCCAGTTCCGCCGCCTCGGAGTGGAGCTGGGCGCGCAGCGCGTGCTGGATGCGGACCAGGCGGCGCAGTGCCGTCGGGGTGGAGGAGTCGTCGGGGGCGCGGCCGGCGAGGGTGTCGGCGAGGCGGAACAGCCAGATGCCGTGCGCCTCCAGCCGGGTCGCGGCGAGCATCAGCCGGTCCAGGCGGCTGAGCGGCTGGCCTTCGGGGGCCCAGCGCACGATCGGGACGAGCTGTTCGGTGCGGGCGAGTTGGTCGATGGGGATGTGGCGGCGGGGTTTGCGTTCGGGGGCCCAGTTGTGGAGGGCGAGGGTGGGCAGGGCGACGAACTGGTCGTGGTCGATGCGGTGCGCGATGGCGGACCAGAGTTCCAGGAAGCCGTCGTTGGCGACCTCGCGGGCGGCCGGGGCCTGCGGGTCGAGGGCGGTCCAGCCGCAGGACACCGCGATGACCGCGACGCGCATCGCGGCGGCCTCCGCGTTGCGCGGTGAGAGGCGGGAGACGCGCTGCCGCAGGGCGCTCAACTCGTCGGCGCGGTGGGCGCGTTCGACGACGGCGATGGCGGTTTCGTGGTCCGGGGCGACCGCGGCGGCGCGCGCCATGGCGTCGAGCCGGGTCCAGGTTCCGATCATGGAGCGCACGGGGGGCCGCTCGGGGAGGAAGCCGTGCGTGCAGGGATCGTGCGGAGCGGGTGCGCCGTCGGGGTCGGCCGCGGAGTCGGCGCCGGCGTCCGTGGGGGTGGCCTGGGCCGGTATGCGGACGGCGGGGTCGGTGACGGTGCGCGGGTGCGCTCCGGGGGCGCCGTCGTCGGCCGCGGTACGGGGTGCCGTGGCGGGCGGGGCGGTCGCGCGTATGGCGAGGCGGGTGTCGGAGGTCGTCGTCATGGGAGTCATCAGCACTTCCCTGCCAGCAGGCGGGCCAGGTGGGCGTCGATATCGAGGTAGCGGGCCTCGTGGCCGGGCGGCACGATGGCCGCGGTCTGCTCCAGCCAGGCGGTGAGTTCGCTCGCGCGTACCGACAGTTCGCAGATGCTGTCGTCGGTGGTCAGCTCGATGTGGACGCGGCGGGGTCCACCGGGGCGGCCGGCGGGCCATACCCGTACGTCGCCCTCCCCGGCCTCGCCACAGAGCCCGCCGAGCAGCAGGTCGCGGGCGAACAGCCAGGTGGCGACGGTCTCGCCGCGGCTGATGAAGACGACCTCGACCTCGTAGGGGCGGTCGCTCCGGTAGCTGAACCGGCCGGCCACCGGGACCGTTTCGTCCGGCCCCAGGAGGAGCTGCATCTCAAGGGTGCGCTTGGCTGTCGACACCATGACGATCAACCTTTCCGGACGATGGGGCGAGTCCCTGGGCCCCGGGTCCGGGGCTCGCGTCCTAGCAGACGTCGGCTTTCGGGATGGGGTTGCAGATGACGGAGGAGTAGTGATGGACGCCATGATCGGCGGGGTGCCGGGGGCGGGGGCGGGGCGCGTCCGGTGAGCGCCCGGGGGGCGGGGCCTGGCGCGGGGGCGGCGGTGCGGCGGCCGCGGTGCGGGCGCGGGCGGCTCCGGTGTGCCGCCGTGCGGTCGGCGGCGCCGTCGCGGCCGTGTGCGGCGGCGTGTCCCGGGCTGTCATTCCCGTTCTCCTCCGGGCTGGGCTGCTCGTTCCGTTCGTGCGCCTCGGTGTTCGCCTCAGCCTCTCAACTGGCAGGAGATACCGCATGTTGATGGGGCAACTGGCGTGCTACACCGACGAACTCGATCTTCACCGGACCAATAGGGGCGAACTACCGGAAGAGGGTCCCGAGATCGCGGGACCTTCGCCCCCGGTGGCGGGTGATCCCGGCGAGGTGAGGGCCGGCGAGGTGGGCAACTACAGGGCGCGGTGGGAGTGGCGTGGATCACAGCAGTTCGATGCGTGGGGGGCGGCTTCTCGGGTACGGACCACCTCCGGAGTTCGTGTAGAGTTCTTCTTGTCAGCGCGCGCCGCTAGCTCAGTTGGTTAGAGCAGCTGACTCTTAATCAGCGGGTCCGGGGTTCGAGTCCCTGGCGGCGCACGTAGGACTGAGGCCCCTCGCATTGCGGGGGGCCTCAGTTTTTTGTGTGCTCTCTCGGGCCCCGCCCGCGCTCCGAGGGTTTGTACGCGCCCTCGGTCCCCCGCCCGCGCCCGCGGCTTGTGTCTGCGGTCTCGGTGTCCGCGCTGCGGATGTGTGCGCTCTCCGGTGTCCGTGCTCTCGGGGCTTGGGTGCGTGCGCGGCGTGGGTGTGCGGTGGTGAGCGGGGTGCGGGCCGGCTACGTGTGGGGGGCGGGGCGGATGCCGGAGAGGTAGGCCGAGATCACGACCGGGGCGGGGTGGCCGCGCGCGGCGTTGCCGGCGGGGACGTGGGTGATCAGCCGGAGTTCGGAGCGGCCGGGTCGGTGGGCGGTGTATGCCGTGTGGGCGGTGAGGCGGTCGAGGTCGTAGACCTGGATTTCTTCGACGGTGAACTGGGCGGTGGTGCCGTCGGAGCGCTGGATGTCGATGCGGTCCCCGGGTCTGATGCCGGTCAGCCGGTGCCGGGCGGCCCGCGGGGTGCCGTGCGGGAGGTCCGCGGGGTCGGTGGGGTCGGTGGTGCGGGAGTCCGGGCCGGTGGTGAGGACGGCGGCGCCGGGTTCGCCGGGGCGGGGGCCTGCGGCGTACCAGCCGATGGGGGCGGGTGGGCCGACGTGGGCGGGCGGGCCGGACGGAGACGAGGCCACCGGGGTCAGCACGCCGTTCCCGTCCCGGCCGCGGGCGGCGATGGCGGCCCGGAGGCCGAGGGCGGCGATGGTGATCCGGGTCGGTTCGGCGGCGGGGGCGGCGGCGACCCGGTGGCGGGCGGGTGCCGGGGGCCGGGCGTGGGGGCGGCCGACGGCGGCGATGTCTCCGGTGGTGGGGAGCTGGGCCATGCTGCCGCCGGCGAGGTCGCGGCCGTCGCAGAGCCAGAGCGTCAGCAGCAGCGCGGCCCAGGTGGCGCCGATGAGGAGGTTGGGGCGGATGCCGGAGCCGGCCGTCTTCCGGTGTTCCGCCTTTCCGTTCTCGTGGCTCTGGTGCTCCTGCCTCCCGGGCTCCGGTCTCCGGTGTTCGGGCTTTCCGTTCTCCCGGAGCGCTCGGCCCTCCCGTTCTTCGCGGGGGGCCCGGCGCGTGGGTTCACTCCTCGACACCGCTGCTCCCCTGGCGTTCACGTCGCAGGCGGAGCCGCAGGCGCAGCAGTTGGCCGGCGATGACGAGGATGGCGCCGCCTGCCAGGACCAGGGTGACGGCGGAGGTGCTGCTGAGTTCGCGGTGCGCGGCGGCGGGCTGGGCGCTGGGGGCGGTCGCCGGGCGGGGCGGCCGTGCCGGGCCCTCGGCCGGGTGGGCCGGGGTGGTGGCGGGGGCGAGGGCCGGACGCGCGGCCGGGGCGGGGGTGACGGCGACCTGGGCGGTCCTGGCGCCGCGTTCGTCGTCGGTGTGGGCGGGCGCCGTCGTCACCGCGCATGCGGCGACCGCGGCGCAGAGCGTGAGTTGCGGTGAGCGCATGGTGCACCTCCGGATACTCCGAAGGTCCGCCCGTGCGCGGCCGGGCGCATCCGGGGCGGGGCGGTGGTGCGCCGTTCGGGTGGGCGGGGGCGGTGGGGCCGGCCGCCGGGCGGGGGTGTGCCGGGTTCGGCCCCTCCCCCGCTCCGGACCTGCCGGGTCAGACCAGGTCCACCAGGTCCGCGATCGAGTCGACGACGCGGGAGGGACGGAAGGGGTGCCGTTCGACGTCCCCAGGGCGGGTGAGGCCGGTGAGGACGAGGAAGGTCTCCATGCCCGCTTCCAGGCCGGCGACGACGTCGGTGTCCATGCGGTCGCCGATCATGGCGGAGGTCTCGGAGTGGGCGCCGATGGCGTTGAGGGCGTGGCGCATCATCAGCGGGTTGGGCTTGCCGACGAAGTACGGTTCGACGCCGGTGGCCTTGGTGATCAGTGCGGCCACCGATCCGGTCGCGGGCAGCGCGCCCTCCCGTGACGGGCCGGTCTCGTCGGGGTTGGTGGCGATGAAGCGGGCGCCGTTGTTGATCAGCCGGATGGCCTTGGTGAGGGCCTCGAAGCTGTAGGTGCGGGTCTCGCCGAGGACGACGTAGTCGGGTGCGTGGTCGGTGAGGATGTAGCCGATGTCGTGCAGGGCGGTGGTGAGGCCGGCCTCGCCGATGACGTAGGCGGTGCCGCCGGGGCGCTGGTCGTCGAGGAACTGGGCGGTGGCCAGCGCGGAGGTCCAGATGGACTCCCAGGGGACGTCGAGGCCGATGCGGTTGAGGCGGGCGTGCAGGTCGCGCGGGGTGTAGATGGAGTTGTTGGTCAGGACGAGGAAGGGCTTGCCCGATTCGCGGAGCCGCTTGATGAAGGCGTCGGCGCCGGGGACGGGGACGCCTTCGTGCATCAGCACGCCGTCCATGTCGGTGAGCCATGACTCGATCGGCTTGCGCTCTGCCACTTCCGGACTCCTGCCGTGCGTGTTGACCAGGGCTGGCCAGGGGCTGGCCAGGGCGTCGGCCGGTTCCGCTGGCGGGGCACGGTCACGGTTCACGGGCCGCCGCCGGTCACGGGGTGACGCGGCCGGTGTGCGCGGGGACGTGATCCATGTCTCGTACGGATGGCCGACGGGCCCCAGCCTAAGTCAGTAGGCGGCCGGGTGACCCCGGTGATCACCGGGGATGTGGCCCGGTGATCACCGGGGGCGTGAGGAGGAGCGGGGTCGGCCGTCAGCTGCCGGTGGCGGTCTTCCAGGCGTTGACGTAGGTGTCGAGGTTCTTGTCGATGTCGTTCCAGTCGGGCTGGAAGATCTGCACACCGTTCATGATCTTGGCGAGGGCGGTGGCGTTGGGGTCGGTGGGCTTGAGGTCGGTGCGGGAGGTGAAGCCGCCGCCGATGGCGGAGACCTCCTCCTGGACGGGGGTGCTGAGGAGGTAGTCGAGGAACTTCTTGGCGTTGGCGGCGTGCGGGGCGTTCTTGACCAGGCCGGCGGCGTAGGGGAGGGCGAAGGTGGCGGGCTTGGCGCCGGGTGCGGCGGCGGGGAAGAAGATGCCCTGCTGGGGCATGGACTTCATGTTGGCGTAGTTCATCTGCACATCGCCGTTGGCGACGAGGAGTTCGCCCTTGTCGACCTTGGGGGCGAGCTGGCCGGTGGAGGAGGACGGGCCGACGTTGTTGGCCTGGAGCTTCTTGAGGGCGTCCATGGCCGGGCCCTGGCCGCCGAAGTCGTGCAGGGCCTTGATGACGACGGCGGTGCCGTCGCCGGCGACGCCCGGAGTGGAGTACTGGAGCTTGCCGGCGAAGCGGTGGTCGGTGAGGTCCTGCCAGGTGGCCGGGGGCTGCGGGAGTTCCTTCTTGTTGTAGATGAAGCAGAAGTAGTTGTTGACGACGGAGGTCCATCTGCCGTTGGGGTCCTTGTCCGCGGCGGCGACCTTGTCGGAGCCCTGGGGGCGGTAGACGTCCAACAGTCCCTTGTCGTCGGCCTGTTGGATGAAGGGGGGCAGGGTGACGACGACGTCGGCCTTGGTGTTGGAGCGCTCGCGGGCCAGGCGCTGGACGGCGGCGCCGGAGCCGGACTCGACGTAGTCGACCTTGATGCCGGTCTGCTTCTCGAAGTCCTTGAAGACCTTGTCGTAGAAGCCGTCGCCCTTTTCGCTCTTGAGGCCGTCGGCGCTGTAGACGGTGATCTCCTTGGCGTCGGGGTCGGCGGAGGAGCCGGTACCGCAGGCGGTGAGGGTGCCGGCGAGGACGAGGGCGGCGGTGCCGGCGGTGAGGGCGGGGCGTACGGGGCGGGGGCGGGGGCGCGGGGTCATGGTGTGGGTGACTCCTGTGGTGAGGAGGGGAGTTGGGGCGGTGCGGGGGGGCGTGGGGGGGAGCTTGGGGGGCAAGGGTCAGCGGTAGCCGGCCCTGGTGCGGATGCGGGCGACGCCGGCGAGGACGAGCAGGGTGGTGGCCATCAGGGCGACGGCCAGCGCGGCGCCGGTGAAGAGGGAGCCGCGGTCGGTGGCCGCGAAGATCTGGACGGGCAGCGACATCCAGTCCGGGGGGTAGAGCATCATCGTGGCGCTCAACTCGCCCATGGAGAGGGCGAAGCACAGGCCGGCGGCCGCGGTGAGGGACGGCAGGAGCAGCGGCAGCTTGACCCGCCACAGGACGTACGAGGGGCGGGCGCCGAGACCGGCGGCGCTCTGCTCGTAGGCAGGGTCGAGGCGGCCGAGTGCGGCGGTCACGGACTGGTGGGCGAAGGCGGTGACCAGCACGGTGTGGGCGGTGATCACGATCTGCGGGGTGCCGTTGAGGAGGAACGGGGGCCGGGAGAAGGCGACGAGGAGGGAGAGGCCGACGACGACGGAGGGGACGGCGACGGGGAGGAGGAAGAGGGTGTCGAGCAGGCGGCGGGCGCGGCGGCCGAGTCTTTCGGCGGCGAGCGCGGCCCAGGTGCCGATGACGAGGGCGGCGGCGCCGGCGGCGAGGGCGGTCAGGACGCTGGTGAGCAGGGCGGTGGGGGCGCTGCCCTGCGCGATGTCCTGATAGTTGGTCAGGGTGAGGTGGGAGGGGAGGGCGCCGCTCCAGTCGGCGGCGAAGGAGGCGGCGGCGATCACCAGGAGCGGGAGGGCGAAGACGGGCAGGAAGAGGAGGAAGAAGGCCGCCCACACGGCCCGTCGGGCGGACGCGCTAGGCACGAGCATGGTGGGCGGCTCCGGTGCGGGTGGGGGTGTCCGTGCGGGGGCGGCCGGTGGCGGTTCGGTCGCCGGTGGCCCGGTCCGGGCCGGTGCGGGGCCGGGCGGTGCGGGAGGTGCCCCGGCCGGCGGCGGTACGGGAGACGGCCGTCCGGTAGAGGGCGTAGAGCGCGGCGGACAGCGCGACGTTGACGACCGCGACGACGCAGGCGCCGGTGTAGTCGCCGTCGAGGATCGCCTTGCTGTAGACGAGCACCGGCAGGGTGACGACGTTCTTGGCGCCGGTGAACAGGACGATCCCGAACTCGTTGAGGCTCAGGACGAGGACGAGCGCCCCGCCGGCCGCGAGTGAGGGCAGCGCCTCCGGGAGGATCACCGTCCGCACGATGCGCCACGGCCGCGCGCCCAGGCAGGCGGCGGCCTCCAGCTGGCCGGTCTCCACCTGGGAGAACGCGGCGAGCAGGGGGCGCATCACGAACGGCGTGAAGTAGGTGACCTCGGCCAGCAGGACGCCCCACGGGGTGTGCAGGAAGTCCAGCGGGCCGTGGGCGGCGCCGGTGAGGTCCGTCCACAGGCCGTTGGCGATGCCGGCGGTGCCGTAGAGGAACAGCAGGGCGAGGGTGATCAGGAAGGACGGGAAGGCCAGGAAGACGTCGATGAAGCGGGCCAGGGCCCGGCCGCCGGGGAACGGGACGAAGGCGATGACGAGGGAGAGCGCGAGGCCGAGCAGCAGCGCGCCGAGGGTGGCGCCGGCCGCGAGGAGCACGGTGGTGGCGAGCGCGCCCTGGAAGGAGGCCGTGGCGAGGACGGCGGCGTAGGGGGCGGTGGAGGCAGCCGCGCCGTTCTCGGGGGTGACGGACTGGGCCACCACCAGGGCGAGCGGGTAGAGGAAGACCAGGCCGAGGGCGGCGGCCGGCGGCAGCGCCCAGAGGGCCGCGGTGCGGCGGGGGTGGGTGCGGGGCTGGTGTTCAGGCATGCGGCGCCCCGTCCGCCACGAGGCCCGCCGGGATGAGGACGGCGTCCTCCGGGGCGAAGTGCAGGGCGATCTCGGTGCCGGGCGCCGGGGGTTCGCGCAGTTCGCGGACGTCGGCCATGATCCGGTGGCCGTGGGCCGCGACGTACAGCCGGTGGGTGGCACCGCGCCACTGGATCTCGGTGACCGTGCCGTGCAGGGTGTTGCCGCCGGGCGCCGGGCTCGGGCCGAGGCCGACGAGGTGCGGGCGGACGCAGAGGGTGGCGGTGGCTCCAGAGGCGGCCTCGCCGACAGGAACGGTCAGCGGCCGGCCGGCGAAGTCCGCCCCGCCGTCGCGTACGGTCACCGGCAGCAGGTTCGCGGTGCCCACGAACGAGGCGGTGAACTCGGTGCGCGGGCTGCGGTAGAGCTGCTGCGGGGTGCCGCAGTCGCGCAGCCGGGCGTTGTCCAGGACGGCGATCCGGTCGGCCAGGGTCAGCGCCTCGACCTGGTCGTGGGTGACGTAGAGGATGGTGACGTCGGGCAACTCGCGGTGCAGGCGGGCGAGTTCGGCGAGCATGTCGGAGCGGAGCCGGGCGTCGAGCGCGGACAGCGGTTCGTCCAGCAGCAGGACGCGGGGTCGGATGGCGAGCGCGCGGGCGATGGCGACGCGCTGCTGCTGGCCGCCGGACAGCTCCCGGGGGTGCCGGGCGGCGTAGCCGGCCATGCCGGTCATCTCCAGTGCCTCGGCGACCCGGCCGGGGATCTCGGCGCGGGGCGTCTTGCGCGCCTTGAGTCCGAAGGCGACGTTCTCGGCGACCTTCATGTGCGGGAACAGCGCGTACTGCTGGACGACCATGCCGATGCCGCGCTTGTACGGCGGGAGGTCGGTGACGTCCCGGCCGCCGATCAGCACCCGGCCGCGCACCGGCCGGACGAAGCCGGCGACGGCCCGCAGCGCGGTGGTCTTGCCGGAGCCGGACGGGCCGAGGAGGGCCATCACCTCGCCGGGTTCGACGGTGAGGTCGAAGGAGTCGAGGACAGTGTTCTCACCGTGCCCGCCGTGTGGGCCGTAGCCGACGGTGACGTCGTCGAAGCGGATGCCGCAGGCCGGAGCGGTGGCGGGCGCGCCGGGGCGGGCGGGGGCGGCGGTGGGGGCGGGCATCTCACACCACCCCCAGCAGCGCGGGCAGTTCGGCGACCGACCCGAGGACGTGGGTGGCGCCGGCGGCCTCCAGTTGCGCCGCCTCGTGTGCCCCTGTCAGCACGCCGGCGACGACCGAGGCGCCGCTGCGGCGACCGGCGATCATGTCGTAGGAGGTGTCGCCGGCCACCGCGATCTGCCGTACGTCGGCGGCGGCGCCGGTGCGGAGCAGGGCGGTGAGCACCATGTCGGGGTAGGGGCGGCCGCGGCCGCCGGCGTCGGCGGGGCACAGGGTCAGCGCGGCCAGGTCGCGCCAGCCCAGGGCGTCGAGGATCGCGTCCTGGGTGACGCGGGCGAAGCCGGTGGTCAGCACGACGGTGCGGCCGGCCTGCCAGAGGGTCTCGATGGCCTCGCGGGCGCCGGGGAGGGGGGCGATCCTGCCGTCGTCGACCAGGTCGCCGTAGGCCGTCTCGAAGGCGCGGTTGGCGCGGCGGGCGGCGTCCTCGGTGGCACCGGGGTCGCCGTCGGGGGCGGCGAAGAGGTGCCGGAAGACGGAGATCTTGGATTCGCCCATGGTGGCCCGTACGTAGGCGAGTTGCTCGGCGTGGGCGGGGCTGCCCGGCTCGACGCCCATGTGCCGGGCGGCGGCGTCGAACGCCTGCTCCACCAGGCCGTCGTCGGCGACGGTGGTGCCGGCCATGTCGAGGACGGCCAGCCGGACGGCGTCCCGGTCGTGCGCGGTGGGGGTCGGACGGGGTGTCAACTGGCTCACCATCCCAGTTCGTTCGCGGTGGTTTCGGCGATGGCCGGGGAGCAGGTCATACCGCGTCCGCCGGGCCCGGTGACCAGCCAGACGCCGTCGCGGACCTGCTGGCGGTGGACGACGCGGGTGGTGTCCGTGCACTGGGCGTAGACCCCGGCCCAGCGGTGGCGGATGCGGGGCAGCGGGCGGCCGAGGATCGTCTCGACGACACCGGTGAGGTGCTCGTAGGGCTCCTCGACGGTGTCGAAGGCGAACGGCGCCCGGTATTCGTGGGTGTCGCCGATGGTCAGTCCGCCGTCGGCGCGCTGGACCATCAGCAGCTGCATCTTGTGCGCGGCGGCGGTCGGGGTCTGGGCCTGGCCGGCGTTGAGGGCGTCCAGGGCGTCGCCGCGGTAGGCGGGGTAGTAGCGGAAGCTGTCGGCGTCGGCGACGGAGGTGGTGAGCGGTTCGCCGAGCGGTTCGGTCTGCATCATCTGGAGGCGTACCCGGCGCACCGGCAGGTCGGGGACGAGTTCCCGGACCAGGCCGCCGAGCCAGGCGCCGGTGCACAGGACCACCGCGTCGCCGTGATGGGTGTCGCCGTGATCGTCGCGGACCGCGCGCTCCCCGACCACCTCGCGGACCTCGCGCCCACCGAGGTAGGTGTACCGGCCGGACGCCAGCAGCGCTTCCTTCAGGGCGCGTTGGGCGACGCGGGGTTCCACGGCGGCGTCCCGTTCGCACCACAGGGCGCCGGTGAAGTCGCCGCGCAGGGCGGGGTTGACGGCGCGGGCCTGCTCGGCGTCGAGGAGGCGGTAGCCGCGGTCGTCGGCGTCGGGGCGGCGGGTGGCGGCCTCGGCGACCGCGCGTTCGGCGTCGTTGCGGACGACGGTCAGCGAGCCGATGGCGCGGAAGCCGACACCGGGGACGCGGTCGCCGATGCCCTCCCAGAGTTCGCGGGCGCGGAGTGCGGTGGCCAGCTCCTCGCCGCCGGCCCGGCCGCTGACCCAGATCTGCCCGAAGTTGCGGACCGAGGCGCCGCGGGCCTCGGCCTCCCGCTCGATGTGCAGGACTTCGTGGCCTCGTTCAACTGCGTGCCAGGCGTGCAGGGTTCCCAGCACGCCGGCTCCGACGACTATGACTCGCATGCCCCAGACGGTCGCGGCGGTGGGTGGCCCGCGGGGGGCGGTTCGGCGACGGGACGGTGAACAGGGGTCCAAAGTTGGCCTAGACCCGTTATCCTTCCGTGATATTGCGACGGGGTCGCGGTGCCGCCGTCCGGATCCGGGGCGGCCGTGGCACGCGGCGGCCGGGCGGCTACGGGGTCGCGGGCCGGGTGCCCAGATGCGCGGTGAACGAGAACCGGTCCCCGCGGTACAGCGACCGCACCCGCTCCAGCGGGCGCCCCTCGGTGTCCCGCGACAGCCGGTGGATCAGCAGCATCGGCAGTGCGCCGGGGGTGCCGATCAGCAGCGCCTCGCGCGGGGTGGCCAGCACCGTCTCCAGGCGCTCGTCCGCGTCCCCGAAGCCGATGCCGAGCCGCTCGTGGAGGTAGGCGTAGAAGGAGGAGTCCGGCGCGAAGTCGGCCGCCAGATCCGGGACCCGGGCCACCGCGACGTAGGTGCTCTCCAGCCCCACCCGCTCGTCGTCGGCGAGCAGCACCCGCTCCATGTGCCAGACCTCGTCGCCGGCCGCTACCGCAAGATCGGCGGCGAGCGCCGGCGGGCAGGGGAAGCGGTCCAGCGAGACCAGGTGCCGGCCGGGGGTGCGGCCCTGACGGCGTACGCCCTCGGTGTAGCTGGCGAGGGACAGCGGCTGCTCCATCTTGGGCCCGGCGACGACCGTGCCGCGCCCCAGCCGCTTCAGCCGCCCCTCCAGTACCAGCTCGCGCAGGGCCTGGCGCAGCGTCTCCCGCGAGACCGCGAACCGCAGGGCCAGTTCACGCTCCGCGGGCAGCGGTTCGCCTTCGCCCAACTCCGTGAGCAGTGCGGCGATTTCGACCTTCGCCGCGTAGTACTTGGGGATGCGTCCGTGCTCGGGGATGCCGGACCGGATGGGTGCGCCAGGTTCCTGGCCGTACGGGAACTCCACCCGGCGATCTTCGCACCGGCGGCGGGGGCGTGCGCCACGCCCCTCGGGTAGCGGCGCGCGCCTGTGACCCATCCGCCGGGCCCTAGCGGAACAGCCCCGTCAGCACCAGCTCGGCGGCGCCGTCCGCGACGGTCCGGGACCCGCCGCGGGCCAGGGCCACCGCGGGCGCGGCCCCGGGCCCGCCGCCGGACGCCGGCCGCGGCCGGCCGCGCAGCGCCGCGTGGTCGGCGAGGACCCGGGCCACACCGTCCCGGAACGCCTCCGGGTGTGCGCGTACGGTGCGGCCCCCGAGCAGCACCCGGTCGATGTCCAGCAGTTCGACGAGGTTGGCCGCGGCCACGCCCAGCACCCGGGCCGCCGCCGGGAGATCGCCGCGGGCCACCGCCGCCAGGCACAGCGCCTCGACGCAGCCGCGCCGCCCGCAGCCGCACCGCGGCCCGTCCAACTGCACGACCTGGTGGCCGAATTCGCCGGCGCCGGTGTGCGGGCCGCGGTAGAGGGCGCCGCCGAGGACGAGCCCGGCGCCCAGTCCGGTGCCCAGGTGGAGGTAGGCGAAGGAGGCGCCGGCCTCCTCGGGTGCGCGGCCGATGCCGAGCGCCGCCGCGTTGGTGTCCTTGTCGAGGACGACGGGCAGGCCGAGGCGGGCGGCGAGCGCGTCCCGCAGCGGGAAGCCGTCCCACTGCGGGAGGCCGGTGACCTGGCGCAGCACACCGCTCCCGTGGTCGAGCGGCCCGGGGCAGGCCACCCCGGCGCCGAGCACCGGCGGCCCGCCCGCCGCGTCCCGCAGCGCCGCGACCTCGCGCGCGGCGGTGGTCAGCACCGCCTCGGCGCCGGCGCCGAGATCCAGCGGCGCCCGGCGCTCCGCGACCGGCCGGCCCGCGAGGTCGGCCAGCACGCAGCGGATCTCGTCGCGGTCCAGGTGCAGGCCGACGGCGTACCGGGCGCCGGGGACCAGGCGCAGTACGGTGCGGGGTTTGCCGCCGGTGGAGGCGCGGCGGCCCGCCTCCTCGGCCAGGCCGTCGGCCCGCAGCCGGGCAGTGATCTTGCTGACCGCCTGCGGGGTGAGACCGGTGCGCTCGGCCAGCTCCGGACGGCTGGCCCCCGCCTCCCCCGCCGCGCGCAGCAGCCCGAGCACCAGCGCGGCGTTGTGCCCGCGCAGGGCGAGGAGGTTCGCGCCGGGGCCGGCGGCGGATGTCGTGGGGGCGGTGGCCGGGGGGTCGGGATCGTTGCTGCTCACACCCCCATTGTCCGCGCTGCTTGCACTTTGGCAACAGCGTTGCGAAAGTGGACGGCATGAATGACCCCCTGGGCACCCCCCACTCCCCCCGCCCGCCCTTCCGCGTCGGCCTCGTCGGATACGGCCTGGCGGGGTCGGTCTTCCACGCCCCGCTGATCGCCGCCACCGAAGGGCTGCTGCTCGACACCGTCTCGACCTCCGACCCCGAACGGCAGGCTCAGGCCCGCGCCGAGCATCCGCAGGTCCGCACGGTGGCCACCCCCGAGGCCGTCCTGGACCGGGCCGCCGCCGGCGAGCTGGACCTGATCGTGCTGGCGAGCCCGAACAAGACGCACGTCCCGCTCGCCACCGCCGCGCTGGAGGCCGGTGTCCCGGTCGTCGTCGACAAGCCGCTGGCCGCCACCGCCGCCGAGGCCGAGAAGCTCGCCGCGCTCGCCGCCGACCGCGGGCTGCTGCTCTCCGTCTTCCAGAACCGCCGCTGGGACAACGACTTCCTGACCGTGCGCAAGCTGATCGAGGACGGTGCGCTCGGCGAGGTGTGGCGCTTCGAGTCCCGCTTCGAGCGCTGGCGGCCCCAGCCCAAGGGCGGCTGGCGCGAGTCCGGCGACCCGGCCGAACTCGGCGGGCTGCTCTACGACCTCGGCAGCCACCTCGTCGACCAGGCGCTGACCCTCTTCGGCCCGGCCGCCTCCGTGTACGCCGAGTCCGACATCCGCCGCCCGGGCGCGGAGGCCGACGACGACACCTTCATCGCGATCACCCACGCCAACGGCGTCCGTTCCCATCTGTGGGTGAGCGCCACCACCGCCCTTCTCGGCTCCCGCTTCCGGGTGCTGGGGAACCGGGCCGGCTACACCAAGCACGGCCTGGACCCGCAGGAGGCCGCGCTGCGCGAGGGCCAACGCCCCGGCGACGAGGGTGTGGAGTGGGGCGTGGAGAAGCGGACCGGCTGGGGCCGCCTCGGCGCCGGGGCGGCCCCCCGCAGCGGCGGCGGCGAGCCGGTGGAGACGCTGCCGGGCGACTACCCCGCCTACTACGCCGCGATCGAGCGGGCCCTGCGGGAGGGCGGCGAACCGCCGGTGACCGCCGCCGAGGCCGCGGCGGCGCTGCGCGTCCTGGAGGCCGCCCGGATCTCGGCGGCCGAGGGCCGGACGGTCCGGATCGGGGCGGCGGCATGAGCGGGTCCGCGGGGGCGCCCGCCGCGGTCGACGAGATCGGCGAGCTGACCGCCCAGGAGGAGCGGCTGCTCTTCGACACCTTCGGCAACGACGAGGCCTGGGCGCTGGGTTCGCTGCTGGTCGCGTTGGCGCGGGAGCGCGGCGCCGCCGTCACGGTCGGCATCCGGCGCGGCGGCCAGCAGCTGTTCCACTGCGCCCTGCCGGGCACCTCCGCCGACAACGACGCCTGGATCGCCCGCAAATGCGCCGTCGTCGAGCGCTACGGGGAGTCCTCGTACCTGGTCGGCGCCCGCTTCCGCGCCAAGGGCCGGACGTTCGAGGAGAGTTCCCGCCTCGACCCGGACCGCTACGCGGCACACGGCGGCGCCTTCCCCGTCCGGCTGCGGGGGACCGGCGTCGTCGGGGCGGTCGCGGTGTCCGGACTGCCGCAGGCGGACGACCACGCGCTGGTCGTCGAGGCGCTGGAGCGGTTTCTCTTTCCTTCCCACGTTGTCGGCTGACCCACCGTTTCGCTGCGCTTTGCCGCGCCCCACGTTTTTGGCTGCGACGCCGTTGCGCCTGCGGCGGGCGGGGTCCGCTGCGCGGGGCTTTCGGGATGCGGTGACGGTCCTCCGGGGCCGGTGTGCAGGACTGCTTCGCTTTACGTCCTGCACACCGGCCCCTCCGGCCCGTCCCCTCCCGCGGGTGGGGGAATAGAAGGGGATCCCGGCTTCTGTCCGGTGGTCAAAGCTCGCCGCCACTCTGGCGCTCGCGGGCATGCGAACGGCCACCCTCCGTGGTGGCGTTGGACGGTGGCCGTCGCGCGTGTGCTAGGCCGTGAATGCGTCATCCTTCACCGACTCGATGAATGCCGACCACTGCGAGACAGGGAAGATCAGCGCGGGTCCGGAAGGGACCTTTGAGTCGCGGACGGGAATGAGTCCGGATGGGGCGAACGCACGGGAGAACTCTATGCATTGCCCGCCACTTGAGCCGCTGTAGGAAGATTTCTCCCAGACAGCCTCGGTCAACGTCATGACAGATACTCCTTGCGGATTTTGTCGATAAAGGTAAGTGAGTCAGTGGGCGCCAACGCGTGTGACCTCAGCCGATCGTAATGCTCCGAGAAGAGAGCCACGGTTTCGGGTTGTTGGTAAAGTCGCCCTCCCTGCGGATCATCCGAGTACACAACGCTGGGATCCTCGCCAAAGGTAAGCAGAGTAAACGCCGGGACATGTGCCGCCGCAGCTCCGACAGAAAACGGCACGACCTGAAAGTCCACACTCGGCGATTCGGCCGACAAGACGAGGTGATCAAGTTGCGCGGCCATTACGGCAGTTCCACCTACTACTGTGCGCAAACAAGCCTCGTGAAGCACAACCCAAACCAGTGGCCGGTTATCCTGAGTCAGGATGTCGCGTCGCCTTAGACGTGCGCCCACCTTGGTGTGTATAAATTCTGCGGACTCACGCGGATGCCCCGCGCGGAAGACGGCGTGCGCGTACTCCTCGGTCTGAAAAATCCCCATGATGCTCGTTGTTGAGAAGTCGAGAACCCGCGACGCCTCCCGCTCTCTTTCGAGATACGGCACAAACCACGAGGGGTTGTCGTCGCGTTCAATGTCTCCGAGCAGTCGCACAAACATGCCGCGTGTCTGAAACACGCAGTCGCACTTCTCCGCGAACCGTTGAGAGGGCTTCATCGTGCCCTTTTCAACCTTTGACACATACGCCTCTGAATAACCGGCATACGTCCCAAGGTGTTTCTGCGTGATCTTCCGACCCGTGCGCACGTCTCTGACCGTTGCCCCAAAGCGCTGCAGCGGAGTCAAGTACCCCAGCCGTTCGTCCTCGGCCACCCCTCTGACCTCCCCCTATGCCGGCGCTGAACGATCAGACGCCAGGGCTGTACTTGACTGCCGCGTGGTCAAGCCTCTCAAGGCTACTGGTTCTGTGGTGAGTTGATGCCTCCACCAGAACGCGAAAGACCCCGGCGACCGACCGCACGGCCCGGGGCGCGGCAACCAACCACCAGGAGGTTGACGACATGCGCAAACGCAGCCTGTGGCTCTCCGAACTGCTTTTGCGGGCTCTGTGGCTCGCGGCGCACGGAACCTACGCCGGACCGCGCCGGATTCACCATCTGGAGGTGGTGAGTTGACGCCCCGCAACTGCCGCCCCGTTCACCTGCCGGACCCGGTTCCGGTGCCCGAGCCCGAGCCCGAGCCCGCTGCCGGGTGCGACGTGTGCGCCGCCCTGGCCCAGCAGCGTGCGGTGGCGCGTGCCGTCGGAGACATGACGACGGTGATCGACCGCAACGTCGAGATCCGTCGGCACCCCCACGCGAAGGCGGTGCGCACATGAGCGCGGGCGCATGGTCGCGGTGGTGCCACTGGGCCGAGGAGGCGTGGAACCGGCACGTCAGGTATCGGGAACCTTACCGGCAACTCGACCTCGTGCGGGCGGAACTCAAGGCCCGTACCGCGTGGATGGACGAGCTGAGCGAGGAAGACCTCGCGGAGCTGCTGCGTGGTCTGACCGCGTGCGTCGACGCCGTACGGGCAACGGGCAGCGACGCCGAGCGTCAGGACGGCACGCCATGAGGAAGCGGTGCGGGGGTCCGGTGACGGTTTCTTCCACCCATGGGCCCGCACCGTCCCCCTACGTGCACCCCCACCGGTTTTACCCACCCACAACGGGAGGGGACGGGCCGGAGGGGCCGGTGTGCAGGACGTAAAGCGAAGCAGTCCTGCACACCGGCCCCGGAGGACCGTCACCGCACCCCGAAAGCCCCGCGCAGCGGACAACACCCCGCGCCGAAGGCGCAAAAGCGAGCAACCCCCACGGCGGGAAAGCCGAAAACGTGGGGAGCTCAAGCAGAGCGCAGCGACTGCCGCTGCCGCCCCAACCCGTCGATCTCCAGCTCCACCACGTCGCCGGCCCGCAGATACGGCTTCGGCTCGGGCTGTCCCATCGCGACCCCGGCCGGAGTGCCGGTGTTGATGACGTCGCCCGGGTAGAGCGTCATGAACTGGCTGACGTAGCGGACCACTTCGGCCACCGGGAAGATCTGCTCGGCGGTCGTGCCGTCCTGCTTCAGCTCCCCGTTGACCCACAGCCGGATGCCCAGGGCCTGCGGGTCGGGCACCTCGTCGGCGGTCACCAGCCACGGGCCCAGCGGGTTGAACGTCTCGCAGTTCTTGCCCTTGTCCCACTGGCCGCCGCGCTCGATCTGGAAGGCGCGCTCGGAGACGTCGTGCGCCACCGCGTACCCGGCCACCGCCGCGAGCGCCTGCTCGTCGCTCTCCAGGTAGCGGGCGGTACGGCCGATGACGACGGCCAACTCCACCTCCCAGTCGGTCTTCACGCTGCCGCGCGGCACCAGGACCGGGTCGTCGGGGCCCACGACCGTGTCCGGGGCCTTCATGAAGATGATCGGCTCCTCGGGGGTCGCGGCCCCCGTCTCCCGGGCGTGGTCGTGGTAGTTCAGCCCGATGCACACCACCTTGCCGATCCGGGCGACCGGCGGGCCGGTGCGCAGCCCGGCGGTGTCCAGCGCGGGCAGCCCGCCGGACGCGGCGGCGGCCCGTATCCGGGCCAGCGCCGCGTCGTCCGCGAGCAGTGCGCCGTCGATGTCCGGCACCGTGTCCGACAGGTCCCGCAGGACGCCGGTGTCGTCGAGCAGCGCCGGGCGTTCCGCCCCCACCGTTCCGACGCGCAGCAGCTTCATCGTCACAACTCCCGTGGTCGTAGGGTCGGCCCCGAAGGGTTCTTCAGGGCCGGCCGATGGGGGACGGCCATCGAGCGTTTTGGCCGATCCTCCAAGAACAGGGTCCGGTCCGCAAGACCCCCGTCCACGGAGTGGACCGCTACCGAGGGGTAGTAACGGCCTGGTCAGCAGCGGAGGAAGATCCGGGCGCCGGATCCGCCGGTTCCGCCGGTTCCGCCGGTCCAGGCGTGGCGGCCCGGCCGCCGTCCTCGCCCGGCTTCGCGGCCCGGTCCGCCCGCGCGGCGGCGTTCGCCCGCGCCCGGGCGGCCTGCTGCCGGGCCGCCCGCGTCCTGGGCGCCCGCTTCCGCGCACCGCCGCCGGACGGCGTGCGGCCCTGCGCTTGAGCGGGGGCCGACTCCGGCTCCCGCACCGGCTTCCGGTCCCGGTTCAGCAGCGCCCGTTCGCACGCGGTCCAGGCCGTCGAGGTCACCAGGTAGAGCCCGGCCGCCAGCGGCACCACCGCGACGGTGATCAGCGTGCCGAAGGACAGCAGCGGCATCACCTTGGCGAGGGTGCCCATACCGGGTACGGCCGTACCGCCGGGGCCCGCCGCCGGCGCCGGGTTGGCCGCCGCCGTGGCCCGCGCCCGCCGGTAGTTCCAGGTGGCGACCGCCCCGATCAGCGCGAACAGCCCGAGGTAGACCAGCCCGTGCGGTCCGAACACCCCGCCGTCCGCGAGCGCCTGGCGCCAGCTGCCGCCGAGCGGCGCGCCCAGCAGCGTATGGCCGAGCAGGGTCGCGTTCCCGCTGGTGAAGATGCGGTACGTCACGAAGAAGACCGGCACTTGGAGCGCGGTCGGCAGGCAGCCGGCCAGCGGCGAGGCGCCGGACTTGGCGTACAGCTCGGTCATGGCCTGCTGGAGCCGTTCGCGGTCGCCCCGGTGCCGGCGCTGGAGTGCGGCGATCTGCGGGGCGAGCGCGGCACGGGACTTCTCGCCGCGGGCCGCGGCGCGGGCGAGCGGGTGCAGCGCGGCGCGCACGCCGAGGGTGAACAGGACGATGGCGACGGCCGTGGCCGAGGCGCCGAAGAGCGGGGCGAGGGTGTCGGCGCCGCGCGCCAGCGCATCGCCGAGTACGTCGAAAACGGACATGGGTGAGCCCTCCACGGGTCTCGTCGTGCCGGAACGGGATCGGCGTGACGAGCGGCGTGGACGCGCACCGGTACAGGGGCGGGGCAAAGGGGGCGGCGGGCGGGAGCGGGCAGGCACGCGGGGGCGGCGGAGCTGCCGGCCCGAAAGTGCCGTGAGTGCCCGCGAACACCCGCGAAGAGTCCTGAATGCCCGTGAATCCCGGGGGCTGCCCGGGAGTTGCGCCGAGGTGCCGGGGCGTCTACGCGGCCGTCGGGAGGGCGCGGCCCGGTGCTCGCGGGCGCGGCCGGCCGGCGGCGTCGGGGTCGCGCTGCGGCAGGAACGCCGTACGGCGCTCGCGGTCGCGGATGGCCGTGCGGATGCGGCCAGGGGGAACCGGGCGGGCGGTGGCCGCCAGGGCCAGGGCGCTGCACAGCAGCAGGATCGCGGCGGCGGTCGCTGCGGCGGTCAGCGCGGTCGTCAGACCGCTCTGGGCGAGCAGGAGTCCGGCGAGGAGGAAGAACAGCGCGGAGGTGTAGAGGCGCCAGGCGTCGACGATGCGATACATCCGGCGTCCCCCTCTTCCCGTGGCCCGGTGGGCCGTTCGCGCCCGGCGCGTGGTGGCACAGGGCTCGTTCCGCGACAAAGACTTGTCGACTTCCGCTCAAGAGTAGCCGTACTCCTGGGCAGCCGGGAAACCTGCCGGTAACTTCCCTCCCCCCGAGGGAGGTCCCATGCGCGACATCAGCGTCCCGGCCCTGGCGGCTCCACTGCGGACCGGCGGCCTCGCCGACTCCGTCTTCGACACGGCCGCGCACCGCCCGGACTTCGCCCAGCTCGCCCGCCGCGACGCCGATGCCCCCGGTGGCTGGCGCGAGGTGTCCGCGGCGACGTTCCGCGACGAGGTGACCGGGCTGGCCAGAGGGCTGCTGGCGGACGGCATCCGGCCGGGCACCAGGGTCGCGGTGATGTCCCGCACGCGGTACGAGTGGACGCTGTTCAGCTATGCGCTGTGGGCGATCGGCGGGCATGTGGTGCCGGTGTACCCGACCGCGTCGGCCGAGCAGCTGCGGTGCATCCTGACCGGGGCGCGGGTGGCGGCGATCGTCGTCGAGAACGAGGCGCAGGCGATGACGGTGGCCGAGGCGTGCGACGCGACCGACCGGGACCCGGCGCTGCGGCGCATCTGGCAGCTGGACCGGGACTGCGTACGGCGGCTGACGGAGGAGGGCACCCGGCTGCCCCGGGCGGAGGTGCACCGGCTGCGCCATGCGGTCGCCCCGCACAGCACCGCCGCGATCGTGCACACCTCGGGGACCACCGGCCGGCCGCGCGGCTGCGTGATCACCCACGCCAACCTGGCCGCCGAGTGCGACACCCTCCTCGCCGGCTGGGGCGGCCTGCTGGCCGCGCCCGGCGAACGCCCCTCGCTGCTGGCGTTCCTGCCGTTCGCGCACATCTACGGGCTGATGGTGCAGGTGGCGTGCCTGCGCGGCGGGGTGCTGCTCGGCCACCAGCCGGAATGGGCGTCGGAGGAACTGCTGCCGGCGCTGGCGTCGTTCCGGCCGACGTTCCTCTTCGCGGTGCCGTACGTCTTCGAGAAGCTCACCACCCGCGCCCGGCTGGCCGCCGAACAGGCCGGCCGGGGGCGGATGTTCGACGCGGCGATGGCGGTGGCGGTGCGCCACGCGGAGGCGCAGGCGGCGCGGGCACGGGGCACCGGGCGCGGCCCCGGCCCGTGGCTGCGGGCCCGGCACGCGCTCTACGACCGGCTGGTGTACTCCCGCCTCCGCGCGCTGCTGGGCGGCCGGGTGCGGACCGCGGTCTCCGGCGGCTCACCGCTGCGCCGGGAGCTGGGGCTGCAGTACGCCGGCGCCGGCATCACCGTCTACGACGGCTACGGCCTGACCGAGACCAGCGGGGCGATCACCGTCCAGCCCCCGGGCCGGGTGCGGTTCGGGACGGTGGGCCGCCCGCTGCCCGGCAGCGCGGTGCACCTGGCGCTGGACGGGGAGGTGTGGGTGCGCGGGGCGGTGGTCTTCGCCGGATACCTCGACGACACGGGACTGACCGGCGGCGGCTACCGCGGCAACTCCCCCGGCCTGTACGGCGGCTGGCTGCCGACCGGCGACCTCGGCCGGCTGGACGAGGACGGCTATCTGGTCATCACCGGCCGCAAGAAGGACGTCATCATCACCAGCAGCGGCTCCAGCGTCGCCCCGCAGGCACTGGAGCAGCGGCTGTGCGCCCATCCGCTGGTCTCCCAGTGCGTGGTGGTGGGCGACGACCGCCCGTACGTGGCCGCGCTGATCACCCTGGACCCGGAAGCGCTCGCGCACTGGCGGCGGCTGCGCATCGAGGCGGCGGCCGGCGACGGCGACCCGGACGGCTCCGGGGCGGCGCCGCGGGTGCCGTCGCCGGAGGAGGAGTTGCAGGCCGAGGTGCGGCGGGCGGTGGCCCGTGCGAACGCCGCGGTGTCGCGCGCCGAGTCGATCCGCGCGTTCCGGGTGCTGCCGGGCGAGTTCAGCCAGGAGGCGGGGCTGCTGACGCCGTCGCTGAAGCTGCGCCGGGCGGCGATCGTCAAGGCGTACGCGTCCGAGATCGACGCGCTGTACGCGGGCTGACCAGCGCGTATCCGCCCGCGGCGCACACCGGGACGTTAGCAGGGCCGCGGCGGCGCGGGCCGGTATTTGTCCAGGGGTGAGGATCCGGGGCCGAACGGCCCCGGCCGCGCCTAGCGTCCCGGTCATGCGCTCGATCCCCCGCACCAGGAAGAAATCCCCCGCCTCCGGGCGGGCCATCGCCACCGGCCTGGTGGTCTGCGCGCTGCTGGCCACGCTCACGGCGCTACTGCTGCCCGTGCAGCTCTTCGGCGAGAGCGCGTCCGCGGCCACCAACACGGTGGGCTACGACGACGACGGCGGGGGCACCGTGAACACCCGCTACGGCCCGCTGACCGCGATGGACCGGGACTTCGTCAAAAAGGTCCGGCTGGCCGGCCTGTGGGAGATGCCCGCCGGCCGGCAGGCGCAGGCGCGCGGCCGGACCGCCGCCGTCCGCACCGCGGGCGACCATCTCGTCGCCGGCCACACCGAGTTGGACCGCCGGTCGCGGGAGGCCGCACAGCAACTCGGCATCGCACTGCCCAACCAGCCCACCGCCGAGCAGCAGGGCTGGCTCGACCAGCTCGGCGCCGCCTCGGACGAGAACTTCGGCCCGCTCTTCGCGGAGCTGCTGCGCCGCTCCCACGGCAAGGTCTTCGGTCTGGTCGCGCTCGTCCGCGACCAGACCCGCAACTCCGTCGTCCGCGCACTGGCCGACCGGGCCAACGCCGTCGTCCTGGACCACATCACGGTCCTGGAGCACACCGGCCAGGTCGACTTCGGCACCCTGCACAGCACCTGACGGAGCCGCAGGCCCCGGTACCCACCCTCCCCCAGTCCCCCCTTCCCCTTCCCCTGCCCCCTTCCCCACCTCCTTCCTGTCCCTTCCCCGCACCCTCCCCTCCCCTCCCCTGCCCTTCCCGTCCCTCCCCAGTCCCAGCGCCTCCCCTTCCCCCAACGGACGAAGCGAAGTGATCCCCACATGAGCCGACGGACCCACCCACAGCGCCACCAGCAACGCCAACAGGCCCACAAACGCTCGCGGTTGAGTACCCGCATGACGGTCGCCGCGATGGCCCTCCTGCTGGGCGGCGGCGCGCTCACGGCCATCGCCAGTACCGCACTGGCCCACAACTCCGGCCCGGACCCCGTACCGGGCCATCAGCACCTCACCGCGACCGCCGCCACCATCTCCTGCCCCGATGTCGGCGAGAACCTGCGGACGGTACCGAGCGGCGCCCGCCTCCAGGTCTCCCAGGGGCTGGCCTCCCTCGACCGCCAGGTGTCGGACGCGTACCGGACGATGACGTCGGGCGGCGGCAGCAGCGCGACGCTCGGCACGCTGGAGCGGCAGCGCCGGCAGACCATCGGGGCGATGGCGGACGCGATCGCCCACGGCGGCGCCCAACGCCCGGACGACCTGATGCGGATGAGCGCCTGCACCACCAAGCCCACCGGAACGTCCCCCGACCGGGACCTGAGTTGGCGTCAGGGCCAAAGTCAGAGCCAGGGCCGGGGCAGAAACCAGCGGCAGGGGCAGCAGCCGGGCCAGGGGCAGAGCGGGCACCACCAGCAGACCGGGCCCTCGCAGGACGACTTCACGGACATCACCACCGTCGCGCCGGGCACCGGCGGCCCGCCGTTCCTCACGCCCAGGGGCCGGGGCGCGTCCACCGGTACCTTCACCAGCGCGTGCGGACGCAACGAGAACGGCCACTTCAACTCCGACAACGTCATCGTGACCCCGGGCGTGTCCAACGGCGCCCACCACACCCACGACTACGTCGGCAACAAGACCACCGACGCCTTCTCCACCGAGCAGTCGCTGGCCGCGTCCGGCACCACCTGCTCCAACGGCGATCTGTCCACGTACTACTGGCCGGTGCTGCGCAAGCTGGACGGCACCACCTCGCCGAAGCCGGGCGCCGGGGGCGACGGCAACTCCGGCTCGGTGCTGACCCCGGCCTCGGTGACGCTGACCTACCGCGGCAGCCAGACGGGCGCCGTACGGGCGATGCCGCGCTTCCTGCGGGTGATCACCGGCGACGCCAAGGCGTTCACCAACGGGCCGAAGAACGCGCACGCCTCCTGGAGCTGCACCGGTTTCGAGAACCGGCAGCTGACGGACAAGTACCCGCTGTGCCCCAGGGGTTCGCAGGTGGTCCGCACGCTGGCCTTCCCCGGCTGCTGGAACGGCCGCACCACGGACAGCGGCAACCACCGCGACCACATGGCCTTCGCCGGCCGGAACGGCGCCTGCCCGCAGGGCTTCACGGCGGTGCCGCAGCTCGTCGAGCGGCTGACGTACGACGTCCCGCCGGGCGACAGCTTCGCGGTGGACAGCTTCCCCGAGCAGCTGCGCAAACCGGTGACGGACCACGGGGACTTCATCGACGTGATGCCGGACGGGCTGATGAACCGGGCGGTCGGGTGCATCAACGGCGGGCAGACCTGCTCCTGATCCCGCACGGCAGTCGGCCGCCGTCCCCGCTCCGGGAAGGAGCGGGGACGGCGGCCGACGGTGTGTTCGGTGGGTACGGCCGGCGCGTCACAGGCCGTTGACCCGGGCCTCCCTGGCCATGCCGAGGGGCCGGATACTGGACGCCACCGCGCGCGCCCGGCGGCCGGCGCGGGCCCGCCGGCTGCGGACATGGGCCATCAGACGGCGGCTGCGGAGGGCCATCTCCAGCTCGAAGCGGGTCCGCGGATCACGCAGCGCCGGGCCGAAGAGCTTCTCGATCTGACGCAATCGGTAGCGGACGGTCTGCGGATGGACGTGCAGCAGCTTGGCGGCCTCGGGGGCGCCGCCGCCCTCCAGCCAGGCCAGCAGGGTGACCTCCAGCCGCTCGTTCTGACGCGGCGTCAACTCGGCGAGCGGGCCCAGCCAACGGGACGTCAGGGCGTCGGCCAGCGACTCGTCCTGGAGGAGCAGCAGCGCCGAGAGGTGGTCGTCGACGAACGTGGGGCGCGTCTCCGGGCCGCCCCGGCCGGGCGCCAGGGACAGCAGATAGCGCGCCCAGCGCAGCGAGGAGGCGGCGTCCGCGGCGGGGACGGCATGGCCGACGGCGGCGGCGCGGCCCTTGAGGGCGGCTTCCAGGCGGGCCCTGGTCTGGGTCGCCGGGTCGGGCACGAAGAGGGCGGCGTAGCCGTCGACGCTGCCGATGAGCGCGTGCCCCAGGGCGGCGGCCAGTTGGGGCGCCTCGGCGGGGGTGGCGAGGACCACGGCCTGGACGGTGTCGGGGACCGGCCAGCCGGCCGCCCGGGCCAGTTCACCGAGGCCGCCCTCCGGGGTCTCGCGCTGTCCGGCGAGGACGTCGAAGAGGTCCTGACGGGCCCGAGCCACCGGCATCGGGGTCACGACGGACGGCACCGCCGGGGGCTTGCTTTGCGATGATTTCTGGTACCCGAGACAGGTCAGCAGTGCCTGTTCCAGCGCCCATTGGGCATCTTCCACAGGCGTGTCACCGAGAAGTGCGGCCATTGCCGGAAATCCACGCTGCAACTCCGCGACCACCTCCTCCACAAGGTCCGGAAGTTCATTTCTCACGACCCGGGTCCACTCGCCGCGGGGCTGCGCCCAAAGGCGGTTCAGGAGATCACACATCGCTACCTCGATCCTGGCGGGGATGCGGCTGGACAGGGAGTTGACGCCCTGCGTGCGCCTGAGTCGGCATCATCCGGAGTCCTCCCCGACGTCCGCGACGCACGTGCAGGAATTTGTCACAGCGCGCTAAACATCAGGAAATCCAGGGGAGGTTCGGTGATGCTTTTGGTCATCCGGATTACGGCCGCGAGTATCCGGCCGGTTACGGAATGTTGAGTGTTACCGGGGGTCACACGAATAGTGGTCCGGACAAATGCCCCGGAGCCCCTCGGAATAAATACCACTGCCGGGATATATCGCCGGAATTTGCGTACGGCAACCTGCTACGTCCCGCCCTCGGGAGGTCTGATGCCCGCCCCGCCCCCACGCTCCGCCCCAACCACCCTGCTGCGCCCGGCACTTCCGGCCGCACTGCTGCTCTTCCTCGCCGTCACCCTGCACTCCGGCGCGATGGACAGCACGGTGCACTTCCTGGACTACGGCGCCGGGGTGCTGGCCCTGGTCTCGCTCTCCGCCACGGTCCTGTGGGGGCTGGCCGCCACGGACCGGATGGTGCTGCACACCCCGCACCGGCTGCTCGCGCAGGCCGTGCACCGCGGCACCGGCATCGCGGGCCTGGGCTTCCTGGGCCTGCACATCTGGGTGAAGGTCGCCCAGGGGCAGACCGGGGCGGCGGCCGCCGCGGTGCCGTTCACCGACGGCGTGCGACCGATGCTCATCGGCTTCGGCACGCTCGCCGCGTACGGGTTCGTGGCGGTCGCGGTGAGCGGGGCGGTGCGCGGCGCGTTCACCGGCCGCAGCTCCGCGCGCTGGTGGCGGGCGCTGCACACGGTCGCCTACCCCGCCTGGGCGCTGGCCCTGCTGCACGGCCTCAAGTCCGGCCGGGCCGCCGCGGGTTGGGCGGTGGCGGGATACGGGATCGCGCTCGCCGGGGTGGCCGTACGGCTCGCCCTGCGGCTGCGCGGCCCGCGCCGCACCACAGGAAGCGAGCCCCGATGACCGCCCCCGCCCCCGCCCACCCGCTGTCCGCCACCGCGGACACCGCACGGCTGCCCGTCCTCGCAAGCGCCCCTGGCTTCCCCGTTGTTGCCGCCCCGCTCCCCGGCCTGACGTCCGTGGGTCCGCCCCGGCTGCTGGCCGGGCTCGACGAACTGCCCCGCCTCGACCGGGTCGCCCATCTGACGCTGCACGGCCAGCCGCCCCGGCTGAGCGCGCAGGAGCTGGTGGCGCTGGCCGAGGACACCGATCTGCGCGGCCGGGGCGGCGCCGGCTTCCCGTTCGCCCGCAAGGTGGCCGCCGTCCTGGACGGCATCCGCCGCGCCGACGGCAGGTCGGCGGTGGTCGTCAACGGCAGCGAGGGCGAGCCCAGTTGCCTCAAGGACACCGCGCTGCTGCTGCACGTACCGCATCTGGTACTGGACGGCGCGCTGCTGGCCGCCGGCGCGATCGGCGCCCGGCAGATCGCGATCGGGGTGACCCGCCCGGACGTGGCGGACTCGGTGCGCCGCGCCATCGCCGAACGCGGCCCGGTCCGGCCGCCGTTACGGGTCACCCGGCTGCCCGAGCGGTTCGTCACCGGCGAGGGCACCGCGCTCACCGGCGGCCTGTCCGGCGGCCCCGCACTGCCCTCCGGCCGCAAGGTCCGCTCCAGCGAACGCGGCCTGGACGGCCTGCCCACCCTGCTCTCCAACGCCGAGACCTACGCCCAACTCGCCCTGGCCGCACGGCTCGGCGCCCTCGGCTACCGCACCGCGGGCCTGCCCACCGAGCCCGGCACCCTGCTGCTGACCGTCGCCGGCCGCCAGGTCGTGGAGGCCGCCTACGGGACGCCGCTGCTCCAGGTCCTCACGCACTGCGGCCTGGACGCCGGGCAGGGCGTCCTCCTCGGCGGCTACCACGGCACCTGGCTCTCCCCCGACGCCGCACGGACCGCGACCCTCTCCCGCGACGCGCTGGCCGCCCACGACGCGGTGCTGGGCGCCGGGGCGGTCCTGCCGCTGCCCCACGACACCTGCCCGGCGGGCGAGACCGTACGGGTCGCGCGCTGGATGGCCGCCGAGTCCGCCGGGCAGTGCGGGCCCTGCGTGCTGGGTCTTCCCGCCCTCGCCGACCAGCTCGACCGCGCCGTACGGGGTGGCGGGGACGCCGCCCTGGAGGCCGTGCACGCCCGCCTGCGGGCGGTGCGCGGCCGCGGCGCCTGCAGCCACCCGGACGGTACCGCGCGCTTCGTGGCATCGGCCCTCGCCGCCTTCCCCGAGGAGTTCGACCGCCACGCGCACGGGTTCGGGTGCGGCCGTCCGGTGACCGGAGCGCTCCCGGTCACCGGACACCGGCCGCAACCCCCCGCCCCGCCCCGCTACCCGCCGCCGCCCTCGGCACCCCCGCCACCGCCCCCGCCGCCCGAACGGCTGCTGGTCGACTGGACGCTGTGCCGCGGCCACGGCCTGTGCGCGGAGGTGGTACCGGCGATGATCCGGCTCGGCCCGGACGGCTACCCCGAGACGGCCGGTATGCCGCTGCCGGCCCGTATGCGGCGCCGCGCCCAGCTCGCGGTACGCCGCTGCCCGGCCCTCGCCCTCCGCATCCAGAGCGGCAACTGACCCACCCCGACCACCCGTTGCCCCCCACTCCCCCATCCCCCACGCTCCCGCCCCCACATCCCCTCACCCCCACCCTCACCCTCACCCAAGGAGATTCGCCATGCCCGTCACCACACCCCCCTCGGCCCGGCGGCACGCCGTCCTGGCCGTCACCGCCCTCGCCGCCGCCCTCACCCTCACCACCGCCTGCGGCAGCAACGGCAGCGGACACGCCGCCGGCACCGGGAGCGGCACCGACAACGTCCAGCCCGCCGGCCAGGGCAGCAGCGACTACGGCACCGGCTACGGCAGCACCACCAGCGGCTACGGCGGCCAGGCCGGCGGCGACAGCGGCAAGCCCGCCGCGGCCGGCAAGCCCGCCGGCGCCCTCGCCCTGCACCAGTCCGACACCCTCGGCCCGGTCGTCACCGACGCCCAGGGCATGACCCTCTACCGCTTCGACAAGGACACCGCGAAACCCCCCACCTCCAACTGCTCCGGCGACTGCGCGACCACCTGGCCGCCGGTCCCCGCCGACGGCGCCACCGCCCCCGCCGGGATCGCCCCCGACGCCCTCGGCTCGGTCACCCGCGCCGACGGCACCAAGCAGCTGACCATCGGCGGCTGGCCCGCCTACCGCTTCGCCAAGGACACCAAGCCCGGCGACACCAAGGGCCACGGCGTGGGCGGCACCTGGCACGCGCTGGCCTCCGACGGCACCAAGGCGGGCACCCAGCAGCCCGGCGACGTAGGGGTGTTCGCCCAGCCGCAGCTCGGCAAGATCCTCGTCGACGGCATGGGCCGCACCCTCTACCGCTTCAACAAGGACAGCGCCTGGCCGATGAAGTTCGGCTGCAACGACACCTGCCTGGACACCTGGAAGCCCGCCAAGCCCGCCGACCGCTCCAAGCTCAACGGCATCTCCCCGCACCTCGTCTCCACCGTCACCCGCCCCGACGGCACCCGCCAGCTCGCCATCGACTGCTGGCCGGTCTACTGGTTCACCGGCGACAAGCAGCCCGGCGACATCAACGGCCAGGGCAAGATGGGCCTGTGGTTCGCGGTCTCCGACAACGGCAAGAAGAACACCAAGACCCCGTCCGGCACGTCGAGCAGTGGCGCGGCGAGCGGCAACACCCCGAGTGACACGCCGAGTTCGGACGTCACCGCGACACCGGCGTACTGACCGGGCCGCCCGGTGCCGGCACCCCGCCCCGCGGGAACCCGTCGTCCAGCGCCAGGACCTCGCCGTCCGGGCGGTCGTCGCCCGCCTCCCGCGGACCCAGCCAAGTCACCGTCAGCGCCACCGCCGCGTTCAGCGCGAGGCCGACGATGCCCGCGTTCATCCCCCACACCGGATCGTGTCCCCCGAAGACCAGCACACACACCAGCGCGAAGCCCGCCGTCAGGCCGCTCACCGCCGCGTACACCGTCAACCGGCGCCACACCAGCCCCAGCAGCAGCATCGGCACCAGCTGCGCCATCCCCTCGTAGGAGATCAGGGACAGCCGTACGAGGGTGGTGGGAGCGGTGTAGGTGAGGACCAGCGCGAGCCCCCCGGCGGCGACCACGACGAGTTGCGACCACAGCTTCTGACGGGTCGCCAGCCGGGGGATCGCACCCAGCACGCTCCTCCCCCACATCGTGCCGATGACCAGCATGAACACGGCCATCGGCACGATGGAGGAGAGCGCCGCGGCCACCCCGACGACGCCCACCGCCCAGGCCGGAAGCGAGTCCACCACCAGCTTGAACAGCGCCAGGTTGGAGTCGGCACCGGCCAGCCCCGGCACCACGAACAGCGCCGCCAGCCCCAACAGCATCGGCACGAACAACAGGACGTTGTAGAAGGGGAGGTAGATCGCGTTGCGGCGCAGCGCATCGGCGTTGCGGGCGCCGAGATAGCCCGCCACGGTCGTCGGGAAGACCACCACCGTCAGGGAGTTGACGAGCGTGGTGGTGATGAACCAGACCTGGCCCAGCCCGCCCGACCGGTGGCCCGGAAAGGTCAGCCACCCCGGCTTCTCGGCGACGATGCGGTGCAGGAGCGGGCCGTAGCCGCCGAAGTAGTGCAGCGGCACGTAGACCGCCAGGAAGCCCAGCGTCACGATGACGAGGAGGTCCTTGAGCACCGACACCCAGGCGCTGCCGCGCAGCCCGCTGACGACGACGAAGCCGGTGGTGACCGCGAAGCCGATGAAATAGGCCCAGTTGAGGCTGATCGCGCCGTAGGAGATGGTGGAGACCACCACGCCCATGCCGGTGATCTGCAGCTGGATGTACGGCAGCAGGCACACGGTGGCGAGCACCGCGACGGCGGCGCCGAGCCAGGGCCGCCGGTAGCGGTGCGCGACGATGTCGGTGATGCCGACCAGACCGTGCCGGCGGGCGTACGCCCACAGCATCGGCCCGACGACATAGCCGATCGCGTAGCCGCACGACATGTAGGCCAGGACGTAGAGCACCGGCGCGCCGAAGTTGTAGCCCCAGCCCGCCGCGCCCAGGTAGCTGAAGCTGGTGTAGCTCTCCCCTGCCATCAGCACCCAGATGAAGACGGTGCCCAGACTGCGCCCGCCCACCGACCACTCCGTAAGGCCCGCCCGTCGCCCACCACCGCCCTTCCCTGGAAGCCCTTCGGGCTGCCCCTCTGTTGCGGCCCCCCGGCCGCGGACCGCCAGCAGGCCCAGGGCCACGGTCAGCACCATGAAGGCGGCGAAGATGGTGGTGGCGACGGTGGCGTTCATCCCCGCCCCCGCTCGTCCGCCGGACCGGGGGCCTGCGACCGGGCACGCCGGAGGTCACCGCGCCACGCCAGCCATACCGCGAGCGGCGTCAGCAACGTCGCCAGCAGCATCCAGAAGAAGAGGAACGGCAGCCCGGCGACGGTCGGCGTCACCCGGTTCACGAGCGGCAGCACCGCCAGGAACAGCACGTAGGGCAGCAGTAGCCAGGCCGCTGCGCCGTTCCGCTGCGCTTTGCCGCGCCCCACGTTTTCGGCTTTCCCGCCGTAGGTCCGTTTTCGCACGTCGCCCGAGCCTAGTCGCTGCGCGCTGGGCTGACTTCCCACGTTTTCGGCTTACCCGCCGTGGGGGTTTGCCGCCGTGGCGCCTGCGGCGGGCGGGGCCGCTGCGCGGGGCTGTCGGGTGCGGTGACGGTCCTCCGGGGCTGGGTGTCCGGACTGCTTCGCTTTACGTCCGGACACCCAGCCCCTCCGGCCCGCCCCCTCCCGTGGGTGGGTGGGAAAAGGCGGGTGGGGTGCGCGTGAGTGGGACCGTGCCGGTTCGTGGGTGCATGGAAAGCGTCAGTGGACCACTCGGCCCGGCCCCCATCCACCGTTTCTCCCCACCACCCACGGGAGGGGACGGGCCGGAGGGGCCGGTGTGCAGGACGTAAAGCGAAGCAGTCCTGCACACCGGCCCCGGAGGACCGTCACCGCACCCCGAAAGCCCCGCGCAGCGGACAACACCCCGCGCCGAAGGCGCAAAAACAGAACCCCCACGGCGGGACAGCCGACAACGTGGGAGGGGGCCAACCGGCCCTCAGAACGCCTGGGACACCGCGTAGATGCACAGGCCCGCCAGCGCGCCCACGACCGTGCCGTTGATGCGGATGAACTGGAGGTCGCGGCCGATGTGTGCCTCGATCTTCTTCGAGGTGTGCTCGGCGTCCCAGCCCGCGACGGTGTCCGTGATCAGGGAGGTGATCTCGCCCTGATACGTCGTCACCACGTAGACCGCGGCGCCTTCCAGCCAGCCGTCGACCTTGCCCTGGAGCCGGCCGTCGGCGGCCAGCCGCTGCCCCAGGGACAGCAGCGCGGCGCGGGTGCGCAGCCGCAGTTCGCTGCGCTCGTCCTCGGCGGCGGCCACGATCATGGCGCGGACCGAGCCCCAGGCGGAGGCGATCAGGTCCTGTACCTCGCCGCGGCCCAGCACCTGCGACTTGAGCCGTTCGACCTTCTCGCGGGTGCCCGGATCGGTCTGCAGGTCGCCCGCGAAGTCCTTGAGGAAGCGGTCCACCGCACCGCGCGCCGGGTGCTCGGGCATGTCCCGCATCTCGGTGACGAAGCGGAGCAGCTCCTTGTAGACCCGGTCGCCCACCTTGCGGTCGACGAAGCGGGGCGTCCACCCGGGGGCGCCGCCGGAGACCGCCGCCATGACCGAGTCGCCGTGCTCCACCAGCCAGTCGTGGGCGCGGGCGCAGACCAGGTCGACGACCCGGGTGTGGCCGCCCTCGGAGACGACCTTCTCCAGCAGGGTGCCGAGGCCGGGCGCGATCTCCTGGGCGTCGGCGCGCCGGGTGATGGCCTCGCCGACCACCGCCTGGACGTCGGAGTCGCGCAGCACGGTCAGCGCCCCGCGCAGCGCGGCGGACAGCTCGGCGGTGACCCGGTCGGCGTTGTGCGGCTCGGCGAGCCAGCCGCCCAGCCGGGCGCCGATGCCGACGGAGCGCAGGCGGCGGCGGACCACCTCGCCGGAGAGGAAGTTCTCCCCGACGAAGTCGCCCAGGCTCCGGCCGAGTTGGTCCTTCTTGGTGGGGATGATGGCGGTGTGCGGGATCGGCAGTCCCAGGGGCCGCTTGAAGAGCGCGGTGACCGCGAACCAGTCGGCCAGCGCGCCGACCATCCCGGCTTCCGCCGCCGCCGCGACGAACCCCGTCCAGCCGCCCGCCCCGGCCGCCCCGGCCCACTTCGCCAGGACGTAGACCAGCGCGACGGCCAGCAGCAGGCAGGTCGCCAGGGTCTTCATCCGGCGCACGGCCTGCCGCTTCTCCTCGTCGGCGGCGCTGTACCGGAAGCCGCCGGGGCCTGCCGGCCGCCCGGCCGGCGCGCCGCCGGCCACCGGCGCCGCGGGCGGCGCCATCCGTGACACCTGAGCCTTCGTGTCGTCCATCCGCTCCACCGTTCCCACCGTCGTCCCCGCCCGCCGTCCGTACGCCCGCACCGTGCGCGGCGCCGTACCACCTGTTCCGTCCGTCCCGCGCATACCGTCCGCACGCCCGTATGTCCCACAGTGCCCTACTCCCGGAACCCCGCACGAGTTCCCCGGGCGGCCCCCCGGGGTCCGTGGGATCATGGACGCCCGCCGCACCGTGACGGTGCCGCCGGCCACGGGCGCGGGTCGTGCCGTGCCGTACGCGTCCAGCTGTCCCTGCCCGCCCGGAGCACGCAGCTCCGCCAGCCCCAGGAGACCACTCCCGCATGAACAGACGTGTGGGTTACACCCTGCTCGCCGGTATGGCGGCAGTGGTGGTGCTGATCTCGGCCGCGATATTCGCCGGTTTCGACGGCGAGCGCGGCACTCCGGGCAGCGCCCCGCACGCCCCGCACCCCCCGGCCGCCCCGGCGGCCTCCGGGCGGTGGGTCGGCACCTGGTCGGCGGCCGCCGCGTCCGCCGAGCCCGGCACCCAGGACGGCTACGCGCAGATGTCGATACGGAACGTCGTGCACACCAGCGTCGGCGGCACCGACGCCCGCATCCAGCTGTCCAACCTGTTCGGCACCCGCCCGCTGACCTTCAGCCACGCCTCGCTGGCGCTGGCCGCGGGCACCGGCGACCCGACCGCCGCGGCCGGCACCATGCGCCGGCTGTCGTTCGGCGGCGAACACTCGGTGACCATCCCGATCGGCGGCCAGATCACCAGCGACCCGGTCCGGCTGGCCGTCCCCGGCGACGCCGACCTGCTGGTCACCACCTACTCCCCCGCCCCCTCCGGCCCCGCCACCTACCACCCGTACGCCCGCCAGACGTCCTACCTGGCGCGCGGCGACCGCACCGAGGACGCCACCGGCACCGCCTACACCGAGCAGAGCCCGTACTGGCGCTATCTGACCGGGGTGGACGTGTGGAGCACCCGGGCGCAGGGCACGGTCGTCGCCCTCGGCGACTCGATCACCGACGGCATCACCTCCACCCCGGGCGCCAACCACCGCTGGACCGACTTCCTCGCCGCCCGGCTGCGCGACGAGCCCGACGTGCCCCGCTACGGCGTCCTCAACGAGGGCATCAGCGGCAACCGCCTGCTGATCAACGGCAGCCGCTACTCGCCCACCAACGGGCCCAGCGCCCTGGCCCGCCTGGACCGCGACGCGCTCTCCCGCGCGGGCGTGAAGGCGGTGGTCGTCGAGATCGGCCTGAACGACCTGTTCAAGTCCCCGCGCCAGCTCGACCCGGACAAGGTGCTGGCGGGGATGCGGCGGCTGGTCCGCGAGGCGCACGCCCGCGGGGTGCGGGTCATCGGCAGCACCCTGACCCCCTTCGGCGCGCACCGCGGCTACTCCCACCGGCTGAACGCGGTACGCGAACGGGTCAACCGGGTCATCCGCTCCGGCAGCGTCTACGACGACGTCATCGACTTCGACAAGGCGCTCCGCGACCCCGACGAGCCGGAGCAGCTGCGCGCCTCGTACGACTCCGGCGACCATCTGCACCCCAGCGACCGGGGCTACCGTGCGATGGCCGACGCCGTCGACCTGGACCGCCTCCGGCGGCGCGCGCCGGAGGCGCTCTGACGGGAGCCGGCGCGGTCACTCCAGCTCGCGGCGCCCGCGGCGCTCGTCCCGCAGCCGCCGCCGCTCCTCCCGGCGCCCGGACCGCAGCCGGAGCTGCTCCTCCCGGCGCTCGGCCTTGAGGCGGAGCCGCTCCTCCTTGGGCAGCTTGCGCTCCACGCCGACGCCGCCCATCAGGGCCACGCCGGTGACGATCACCCGGGGCGCGCCGGGCTCCCCCGGAGTGCCGTCCTCCCGGGAGTCGAAACCGCCCATGATGCCCAGCCCGCGCGTCTCCACCTCGACGCCCGGCGGCACGATGACATTGACGCCGCCCATCAGCGCGAAGACGCTGATCTCGACCTCCGGCGCCGCGAAGTTGGCCTCGCGCAGGTCGAGTTCACCGCCGCCCATACAGCAGATCGCGGTGAACCGGCGCCCGATCGTCCACCGGCCCTTGCGCTCGAACCCACCCATGATCCCGACGCCGGAGGTGGAGCCCTGGACGTCCGGGCGGATGCGCTCGGGCCATGCGGTGACCGGGCCGACCGCGTCGACCGCGCCGCCGGCCGCGGGCTCCTTGCGGAGCGAGGGCGGCGCCGGTGCCCCGGCCGGCAGGTCGGCGGTGATCCGCTCCAACTCCCCGTACGTACGGGCCTGGTACGTGGCGTCGAACCGCTCGTCGAACTCCGCCATGTCCAGCCGGCCCTCGGCGAGGGCGTCCCGCAGGATCTCGGCGACCCGCTCGCGGTCGGCGTCGGAGGCGCGCAGCTGGGGGAGCCGTTCGTCAGTCATACGGACAGACTAGAGCGCGCCCGGATGCGCGTCGCCCGCCTCGCGCCGGGCCGCGCCACCGCCCGCGTACAGCTCGGCGATCAGCGCCTCGATGTCCGGCTCCCGCACGGACAGGTCGACCAGCGGAAAGCGGTCGGCGACCGCCGCGACCAGCGGTGCCGCGCTCCCGGTCGCCGGGAAGGCAAGCCACTGCCGCGGGCCCTCCACCTTGACCGTACGGGCGCCCGGGACGCCCTCGATGGGCGGCAGCTCCCGCGCCAGGTCCACCACCAGCATCCGCTCGCCGTCCGCCGCCGCCCGCAGCCCCGCCAGATCCCCGTCGTGGACCAGCCGGCCGTGGTCGATGACCATCACCCGGCGGCACAGCTGCTCGATGTCGGTCAGGTCGTGGGTGGTCAGCAGGACCGTGGTGCCGCGTTCGGCGTTCACCTCGCGCAGGAAGGAGCGGACCTTCGCCTTGCTGACGACGTCCAGGCCGATCGTCGGCTCGTCCAGGTAGAGCACCTCAGGGTCGTGCAGCAGCGCCGCCGCGATGTCGCCGCGCATCCGCTGGCCCAGCGACAGCTGCCGGACCGGGACGTCCAGCAGCGGGGCCAGGTCCAGGAGTTCGACGCAGCGCGCCAGGTTGGCGCGGTAGACGGCGTCCGGAACCCGGTACATCCGGCGCACCAGGTCGTAGGAGTCCTTCAGCGGCAGGTCCCACCACAGGGTGGTGCGCTGCCCGAAGACCACCCCGATCCGGCGGGTGAGCCGGGTCCGCTCCCGCGCCGGGTCGACGCCGGCGACCCGCAGCCGCCCGCCGCTGGGCACCAGAATGCCCGTCAGCATCTTGATGGTGGTGGACTTCCCGGCGCCGTTGGGCCCGATGTAGCCGACCATCTCGCCGCGCGGCACCCGGAAGGTGATGCCGTCCACGGCCCGCACCTCGTGCTTGGTGCGCCGCAGCCGGCCCGCCCGGCGCCGCACGGTGAAGACCTTCTCGACCCCGTCCAGCTCGATCAGCGGATCCCCTGACACCGGTAACTTCCCCTCCATTGCTCCTACTTGATGCTCTCTCAGCTGCCGGTGCTGCGGTACGACCGGACCCCGCGCCGCCAGGCCAGCCCGGCGCCCGCGCACATCAGCGCCGCCACCGCCGGCCCCAGGAAAGCCACCCAGCGCGGCAGCCCCAGCGGGTCGGGGCGGTCCAGCAGCCACAGCGCGGGCAGCCAGTTCACGAAGGCCAGCGGGACGATGAAGGTGACCCCGCGCACCAGGTCCCGGGCGAACACCGTCGGCGGGTACTGGAGCAGCGCATTGCCGCCGTAGGTCAGCGAGTTCTGGAGCTCGGCGGCGTCCTGCGCCCAGAACTGGAAGGCCGCCCCGGCCGTGTACACCGCCCCGAAGATCGCCGTACCGCACACCGCCATCAGCGGCACCATCAGGACCCGGCCCACCGTCCAGTCCACGTCGATCCGCCCCAGCGCCCAGCCCAGCACCAGCAGCGCCTGGAAGGTGCGGCCCAGGCGGCGCAGCGCGAACCGGTCGGCGGCGATCTGGACGAAGACCGGCGCGGGCCGCACCAGCAGGGTGTCCAGGGTGCCGTCGCGGATCCGCGCGCCGAGCCGGCTCAGATTGCCGAGCAGCAGATCCGACAGGCCCAGCGCCAGGCTGCACGTGCCGTAGAGGAAGGCGACCTCGGGCAGCGAGAAGCCGCCGAGCGCGCGGATCCGGGAGAACATCAGCAGGATCGCCACGAAGTCCAGCCCGCTGGCCGCGAAGTTCCCGAACGCCGTCAGCAGGAACGACGTCCGGTAGGCGAGCGTCGCCCGCACCCACATCCACACCAGCAGCCCGTACGCGCACAGCCCGTCCCGCACGGCGGCCGCGCGGTCGCCCGGGCCGGTGCGGCGGGACAGCGTCGGACGGGCCCTAACCACCCTGCACCACCACCTTGCGGGTGGCCGCCGACTGCACCAGCCGCCCCAGCGCCAGCAGCACCACCGCCCAGGCCGCCTGGAACGCCAGCCCGCGCAGCAGCGCACCGCCCGTCCGGGCCTCCATCAGCACATCGGCCGGCACCTGGAGCAGCGCCGCCCACGGCAGCAGCTGCGCGAGGTCGGCCAGCGCGCCCGGGAAGACCCGCAGCGGCAGCACCAGCCCCGAGAAGAACATGCACGACAGCATGCTGACCATGGCCAGCCCCGAGCTGTCCAGCAGCCAGAACGACGCCAGCGCGACGAGATACCGCAGCGCGAAGCTGACCACCACCCCCAGCGCCACCGACAGCAGGAACCAGCCCCAGGTCAGCGCGCTGCCCGGCAGCGCCAGCGGGAACGCCAGCGCGCCCACCGCCATCGGCACCACCCCGCGGCCGATCAGCTGGAGCCCGGCCCGCCCCAGCTCGGTGGCCAGCCACCACAGTTGGAGGTCGGCCGGGCGGTAGAGGTCCACCGCGACGTCGCCGTTGCGGATCCGGTCCTGCAGCTCGTCCAGGCCGCCGTACGCGATCAGCGCGAACAGCGCCTGCCCGGCCCAGACGAAGGTCAGCGCCTGCGCCCGGTCGTAGCCGCCGAGATGCGGGCGCTGGCTCCACAGGGCGAGATAGGTGTAGGCGATGATGAACCCGAAGGCGGTGTTGGTGACCACCCCCGCCGCGGTGGCGACGCGATAGGTGGCGTACCGCCGGAAGCTGCCGGCCACCACGGCCCCGTACAACACGCCCCGCTCCCCCAGTTCTTGGCCGCTCGGCCGTGGTCGTCGTGCACCGTCCCCGGTCGACCCCGGAAGGGCCGGACGGCAAAACACCGGAGCCTAAGGTCCGCCCGCGATGGGCACCATCGATTTATCACCCTTGCGGGTGAGTCAGGGGCGCCATTCAGCCGGTCCGGGGGCGGACGCGGGTGTGCGCCACCCCCGGGGGCGGGGACGCAGGATGCGACAGTTCCTCTCGGGTGTCCGCCGCCGCCCCCGGCACCGCGCAGGTACCACCGCACACCACCCGTACGGCACCGTCCCGTACGACACCGTCCTGATACGACACCGATCCGCCGCGGCACAACCATCGGCGGCGGCCTAGGAGTCACACAGTCATGAGCGACGATCCGCAAGGCGACGGCGCGGGCCCCGAGCCCCGCCCCCGGCGCACCGGCTGGCGCCGGGCCGTCCCCACCTGGCGCATGGTGGCGGGCAGCGTCCTGCTCTTCCTCCTGCTGATCGTGGGCGGGCTGGTCGCCGGGTACCTGCTCGTCGGCATCCCGCCCGCCAACAGCGCCGCCAAGGCGCAGAGCAACGTCTACCTCTACTCCGACGGCTCCGAACTCGCCCGCGACGGCGACGTCAACCGCGAGAACGTCCCGCTCAGCCACGTCCCCAGAACCGTCCAGCGGGCCGTACTCGCCGCCGAGGACCGGGACTTCCACTCCGAGTCCGCCGTCGACCCCGCCGCGATGGTCCGGGCCGCCTGGAACACCGTGACCGGCAAGGGCAAGCAGTCCGGCTCCACCATCACCCAGCAGTACGTGAAGAACTACTACCTCGGCCAGGAGCAGACCCTCACCCGCAAGGCCAAGGAGTTCTTCATCGCGATCAAGCTGGACCGCGAGGTCAGCAAGGACAAGATCCTGGAGGGCTACCTCAACACCAGCTACTACGGCCGCAACGCCTACGGCATCCAGGCCGCCGCCCAGGCGTACTACTCCAAGACCTCCGACAAGCTCACCACCGCCGAGGGCGCCTACCTCGCCGCCCTCCTCAACGCCCCCAGCGCGTACGACATCACCGCCCACCCGGAGAACAAGCCGCGCGCGGTGGCCCGCTGGAACTACGTCCTGGACGGCATGGTCAAGAAGAAGTGGCTCAGCCGCACCGAGCGGGCCGCGATGACCTTCCCCCCGCTCGGCAAGGCCAAGGCGTCCCACGGCCTCTCCGGGCAGCGCGGCTACCTCGTCGAAGCCGCCAAGGACTATCTGACCGACCACGGCATCCTCGACGAGAGCACCCTGCGGGCCGGCGGCTACCGCATCACCACCACCATCGACCGCAAACGCCAGAACGCCTTCGTCAAGGCCGTCGACACCCAGCTCATGGACAAGCTCAGCGACACCCGCAAGGTCGACGGGTACGTGCGCGCCGGCGGCGCCTCCATCGACCCCGCAACCGGCCGGGTCGTCGCCCTCTACGGCGGCATCGACTACGCCAAGCAGTACGTCAACGGCGCCACCCGCCACGACTACCAGGTCGGCTCCACCTTCAAGCCGCTGGTCTTCGCCGCCGCCGTGCAGAACAACTCCACCACCCAGGACGGCACCCGGATCACCCCCAACACCGTGTACGACGGCACCGACAAGCGCATGACCGTCAGCCGCGGCCGCCCCACCGGCTTCGCGCCCGCCAACGAGGACGACCGCTCCTACGGGCCGATCACCGTCACCGAGGCCACCGACAAGTCCGTCAACTCCGTCTACGCCCAGATGGGCATCGACGTCGGCCCGGACACCGTCAAGAACACCGCGATCGCCCTCGGCATCCCCGCCAAGACGCCCAGCCTGGCCTCCTCCCGGGGCGCCGTCTCCCTGGGCACCGCCACCCCCAGCGTGCTCGACATGACCCAGGTCTACGCGACCCTCGCCCGGCACGGCAGCCAACTCCCGTACACCCTGGTCGACTCCGTCACCAAGAGCGGCGAGGACGTCGAACTCCCGGACCGCGAGCAGACCACCGCCGTCAGCCGCGCCGCCGCCGACACCACCACCCAGATCCTCCAGAGCGTCGTCGACGGCGGCACCGCCCAGGCCGCCCAGGCCGCCGCGCGCCCGGCCGCCGGCAAGACCGGCACCGCGGAGGACGACAAGGCCGCCTGGTTCGCCGGCTACACCCCCGAACTCGCCACCGTCGTCGCCGTACTGGGCCAGAACCCGGACAACGCCGCCCAGGAGCCGCTGTACGGCGCGGCCGGCCAACCCCGGCTCAACGGCGGCGACTTCCCCGCCCAGATCTGGGCCGACTACACCGCCGCCGCCCTCAACGGCCGCCCCGTACGGGACTTCGACCTGCAACTGGAGGAAGGCGCCGAGCAGAGCGCGACCCCCGAACCGTCCGGCAGCACCCCGGAATCGCCGAGCGGATCGGCCTCGCCGTCCACCGGCCCGACCGACACCGGCAACCCCACGGCCACCACCGCCCCGCCCGGGACCGGCACCCCCACCGGACCGACCGGCGTACCGACCCCACCGCAGTTCCCGACCGCGGGACCCCCCACCGGGCCCACCCAGTCGTTCCCGACCTTCGTTCCGAACGCCGACGACCTGGCCGCGTATCCCGGGGACTGAACCCGGCGGTGCCCGGGCCCGTCCGACGGATCGGGCCCGGAAGGCCGCAACGCCCGGATCAGTGCCCCGACGTCGCCTTCAACCCGACCACCGCCACCAGCAGCAGGCAGATACCGCACCTCCCGGGGGACAACCCCCGGACCCCCAGCCAGCATCAGTGCCCCGACGTCGCCTTCAACCCGACCACCGCCACCAGCAGCAGGCAGATGAAGAAGATCCGCGCCGCGGTCGCCGGCTCGCCGAGCACCAGCATCCCGACGACCGCCGCGCCGGCCGCCCCGATGCCCACCCACACGCCGTACGCCGTGCCGATCGGCAGCGTCCGGGCCGCGTAGGAGAGCAGCAGCATGCTGGCGACGATGCCCGCGCCGGTGAACACACTGGGCCACAGCCGGGTGAAACCGTCGGTGAACTTCATCCCGATCGACCAGCCGACCTCCAGCAGACCGGCGACGGCAAGCAGGATCCATGCCATGACGGCACCTCCGTGAACAGAGCTTCAACAGGGGTGCGTCGTCTTGTCGTGACCCGGTACGGCGCGTCTCGTCGGGTTCCCCCGAGGCTAGCAAAAGGCTCCCTCGGAGGTGGTGAACCAGGTCACCACCCCCGAGGGAGCCAGGAGTCCTAGAGAGAGCCAGGAGTCCTACGAGTCGGGAGCCCTACAGGTACAGCCCGGTCGCGTCGTCCGCGCCCTCCAGCCGCTCCGCGGCCACCGCGTGCAGGTCGCGCTCGCGCATCAGCACGTACGCCACCCCGCGCACCTCGACCTCGGCCCGGTCCTCCGGGTCGTACAGCACCCGGTCGCCCACCTCGACGGTCCGTACGTTCTGCCCGACCGCGACCACCTCGGCCCAGGCCAGGCGGCGGCCGACCGCCGCGGTCGCGGGAATGACGATGCCCCCGGTCGAGCGGCGCTCGCCCTCGGGGATGTCCGTCCGGACCAGCACGCGGTCGTGCAGCATCCGGATCGGCAGCTTGTCGTGGGTGTCCTGGGTGTTATTCGGGCTCACGGCATGACCGTACCTGCCCGGCGCCGGCGATCATGCACCGCGGGCCGGTTCGGCGGCCCCGGGCAGCCCGCTCCGAGCGGCCCTAGTCGCGCCGCTTCCTGGAGCCCAGCGCCAGCAGACCCACCACGGCCACCCCGATCACGGCCACCGGAATGATCCGCTCCAGCCGCGGTGCGCCGTCCTCCGACACCAGCTGGCCCCGCATGTCCGACAGCGCGCGGTGGGCGGCCACATAGGCCCGCCCCGCCGTACGGTCCACGGCCTGTGCCGCCTTCGCCTTCGCATCGCCCACGATCGTCTTCGGGTGCAGCCGCACACCGATCTCGTCGAGCGTCACGGCGAGAGCCTGCCGCCTGCGGACGATGTCCGCCTCGATCTGCGCAGGGGTCCTGGCTTCCGACACCGCGCTGCCTCCGTCATCTCGTGCCGATGCGTCCAAGGGCCGGCCACCGAGCCCCGTGGGGAACCGGCCACCACGCTCCGTGCACCGATCCTTAAGGGACAGTCTGTCAGCTCGTACCTCCGCGCGCCCCACAGCACCCCCGTTTCGGGCAGCCGCACCGCCCCTCGCCCCGTCCCGCCGCCCGCCTGGCTAGTGTTCGGGGCGTACGGAACCACCCGCCAGGAGACGGAGGCCACCATGAGGGAGCACAGCACGCGGAGCGAGGTCGCGGCATGAGCGAGCGGCTCCAGCCCGGCGACAACGCGCCCGCCTTCACCCTGCCCGACGCGGACGGCAAGCAGGTCTCGCTCGCCGACCACAAGGGCCGCAAGGTCATCGTCTACTTCTACCCGGCCGCGCTCACCCCCGGCTGCACCAAGCAGGCGTGCGACTTCACCGACAACCTCGACTTCCTCGCCGGCCACGGCTACGACGTCATCGGCATCTCGCCCGACAAGCCGGAGAAGCTCGCCACGTTCCGCGAGAAGGAAGACCTCAAGGTCACCCTGCTCGGCGACCCCGAGAAGGAGGTCCTGACCGCCTACGGCGCCTTCGGCGAGAAGAAGCTCTACGGCAAGACCGTCACCGGCGTGATCCGCTCCACCGTCATCCTCGACGAGGACGGCAAGGTCGAGCGCGCGCTGTACAACGTCAAGGCCACCGGGCACGTCGCCAAGATCATCAAGGATCTGGGACTGTAACGCCGTCACACCGTGCCGCCATCACGCTGTGACGCCGTCACACCGCAGCACCGGCACGCCGTAACGCCGTAACACCCGCCGCGGCAGGGGCCGTCGCGCCCCTGCCGCACGGCGACGGCCCCCTGGCCTGTCCGGTGGGTCAGGCCCTGGCTACGGCGCCGCCGGCTCCGGTGCCACCACCACCGCACGGTCCGGCAGCTCCAGCACCGCCTCGGCGCCGCCCTCCGCGGCCGCCCCGAACTCCAGCCGCGCGCCCAGCACTTCCGCCTGACCGGCCGCGATCGTCAGCCCCAGGCCGTGCCCCGTACCGCGCTCCGGCGCCGCCGTACGGAACCGCCGCGGCCCCTCCGCGCACAGCTCCGCCGGATACCCCGGACCGTGGTCGCGCACCACGATCCGCGAGCCCGCCACCACCACCTCGATCGGCGGCTTGCCGTGCTTGGCCGCGTTCGCCAGCAGATTCACCAGCACCCGCTCCACCCGGCGCCGGTCCGTCTCCACGATCCGCGGCTCCCCCTCGACCGTCACCGACACCGACAGATCGTCCACCCCGCGCTGCCGCGCCGCCCGCGTCACGATCCCGCGCACCAGCGACGGCAGCTCGCAGGCATCCAGATCGGCCCGCTCCACCCCCGCGTCCAGCCGCGACACCTCCAGCAGGTCCTCCACCAGCCGCCGCATCGCCTGCGCCCGGTCCCGCACCAACTCCACCGCACGCTGCTGCGGCAGCAGCTCCGCCGCCGCCACCAGCCCGGCCACCGGCGTCCGCAGCTCATGCGCCACATCCGCGGTGAACTCCCGCTCCGCCTCCACCCGCGCCGCCAGCGACGTCGCCATGTGGTGCACACTGCGGCCCAGCTCGGCCACCTCGTCCCGGCCGTTGCTGGCCAGCGCGTCCGCGTCCGGCGGCTCACCGGCCGCGATCCGCCGCGCCGCCGCCGCACTCAGCCGCAGCCGCCGCGACAGCCGCTGCGCCACGAACCACGACACCCCCGCCATCAGCACCACCGTGCCGCACCCGGCGATCAGCAGCGCCCGGTCCAGCGCCACCTGCGCCGGATCGTCCGACGGATACGCCGCCGACACCGACAGCGACCGCGCCGGCCGGGCCCCGTCCCCGCCGACCCCGGTCGCCGCCCACACCCGGGGATCCTCCCCACCGCTCAGATACGTCCCCGAACGGTTGTGGAACACCGCCGCCCGCAGCGGCGGCGGCAACGCCGCATCGTCCAGCTGCGCGCCCAGCGCCAGCGTGCCGTCCCGCTCATAGATCTGCAGCGCCGAACTCAGCCGCTCGTCCTGATACGCCCGGGCCGACCGCTCCCGCTCGTTGCCGGCAATGTGGTGCACGGCGAACCCGAGCACCACAACGGCCAGCGCCGTCATACACGAAATGGCCAGGGCGATCCGGCCTCGAATGCCCATCACGCGAGGTTGTACATCTCCGTCGTGTCACCGAGCGGCGTCGAGCCCTCGTAGGTCACCTCCAGGCCCGTGAAGGCCCGCGCGCCGTCGACCTCCTTGGCGCCGTAGAGCCGGAACGTCGCCCGGTAGCCGGAGTCCGTCCCCACCCCCGCCGCGGTCTTCTCGACCTGCACCACGCCCTTGCCCTCCGCTTCCTCGGAGTCGTAACGGGTCCAGGTGATCCCGGTCGCCACCATGCCCGCGTCCGCGCAGGTCAGCGTGATCACCCGGGGCTTGATCTCCGGCTCGCCGATCCCGCAGTCCCGTACCCCCGGCAGCCCGGCCGTCGGCTGCCCGTCCGACTTCACGTCCTGTACGGCCGAGGTCTTCGGTGCGGCGTCCACCGCCGAGGCGCGCTCCGACGCCTGGCTGAACCAGACCCCGCCGGCGGCCAGCGCGGTCACCACGACAAAGGCCACCAGAGCGGTACGCCCGCGCCTCCAGCGGGACCCTTCGCGGTCGGTCATCACATACTCCTCCCGGGGCACCCTCGCCCCGTAACCCCCACCAGCAAACACGACCGCCAAGGCCGCTCCGCACAGGCCCCGGCGCCTCGTCACCGCACTCCGGCACCACGCAGCGAAAGGCACCCATCGACGGACCTTCGCCGGAAAGGTGCAGTTTCGCCATCGCCACTCTCCCCCTCCCCGGACACAGGCTGATTGCCCGAATGCCGCGGTGACCGCTCGGCTGTGTACCAGTCGTGTAACAACCCCCGACGCACCCCTCGACGTCCCCTACCGCGCGCGTCTCCGGACGGCTCGCCCTGAGCGACACAACCCGCGCCGTGAGTGACACAACCCGCGTCCGCCGCCGAGACCGATCCCCCCGCCTCCGAACGCGCACCCGCCCCGGCCCGCACCCGCACCGACCCCGCGATCGGACCGCGGCGCGCCGAACCGCACACCGACCCCCACCCTCGATGGCCACCCACCAGGAAGCCATCGCCCCCATCGCCGCCCGGACCCCCGAGCCGGACTCCCGAAGCCGCCCAACTCCGCGTGACCGCCCCCGCGTTCGATCGTTGGCCAGTTCGATCGGGTGCGGGGGTCTGACGAATGCCCCCGCACGCAGCACGAAAACGGGGGCAGCATGGCGCTCAAATACTCCCGCGAACGGCTAGCGGCAGCCGCGCACGTCTCATCGTCGTACGACGAGGTGGTCCGCTGGTTCGGCAGCACACCAACTCCCGGCAACCGCCGTTACGTACGGGCCAAGTTGCGCGAAGCAGGCATCGACACCGCTCATTTCACGCCCCCGGGCGTGCGCCACACCGAGGCCCGACTCCGCGACGCCGTGACCTGCTCGCGCAGCGTTGCGGAGGTGGTACGGCGCCTCGGCCTCGATCCGGTGGGCGGCCACCACACCCACATCGGCCGCCGGATCCGGAGCCTGGGGATCGATACGTCCCACTTCTCGCCACAGGGCCGGAGAAATCCCAGCGCTCGGCGGCGACTCAGCCCTGAAGAACTCCTCGTCAAGACGGAAACCTTGATCCGCCGTGTACCGAGCAGCCGTCTGAGAGTTGCCATGCTGGCGTACGGAGCCGAGGAACGCTGCGCACTGTGCGGCACGGGGCCCTCTTGGCGCCACCGTCCAATGCTGCTCGAAGTGGACCACGCCAACGGAGACTGGCGGGACAATCGCCGGGGCAACCTCCGCTTTCTCTGCCCGAACTGTCACGCGACAACGGACTCGTACCGCGGTCGCGGCAAACGGAAGCACAGCGGACGCGCGGAAGGGGAGCAATGAGCCGCAGCGTCCGCTACACCCGGGAGCTGCTGACGGAAGCCGCAGCTCACTGCACTGACATCGATGGTGTCATCGCGTTCTGCGGCGGCCGTTCCTATCATCAAGTGCGGCGACATCTACTGAGGCGTTTCGCCCACTTCGGGATCGACGTATCGCACTTCCAACCGGTCACACGGCGTACCGCTCGCCCGCGTCCCACGAAAGAGGCGCTCCACCAGGCTATCGACGCATCGATTTCCGTCGCATCCGCGCTGCGGCACCTCGGGTACCCCGTCACCAGCCGCAACCGTGCGCTGTTCACACAGTGGGTATCCGAGCACGCCATCAGCACGGATCACTTCCTGGGACAGGCCCATGGGCGCGGAAAACCCGGGACCACGCCGGTCAAGCCACCCGAGCAGATCCTCGTCAAGCGCAGTGGGCAGCGTCGGGCGCAAACCGTGATGCTGCGCCGGGCCCTTCGGCAGATCGGTGTCCCTGAGCGATGTGCCGAATGCGGCACGGGCCCCGTATGGCTCGGCAGGCCCATGACCCTGGAGATCGACCACATCAACGGCGACCGGAGCGACGACCGCCGGGAGAATCTGCGACTGATCTGCCCCAACTGCCATGCGATGACGGACACTTGGTGCCGGGGCGGCCGACGCCGACGATAGCCCTGCCTCCTCGGCGCACAGCAAGTACTATGGCCGTGGCAAGCGGCCGTGCTGGAATTGGCAAGACAGGCTGGTTTTAGGTACCAGTGCCTTCGAGGCGTGTGGGTTCGAGTCCCACCGGCCGTACAACCTTCGGTTCAAAGGCCCGGTCCCGCGAGAGCGCGGGGCCGGGCCTTCGCCGTACCTCCGGTGCGGCCTCACCCCAGCAACTCCCCCACCACCCCCGCCAACGCCCGGAACGCCTTGCCGCGGTGGCTGATGGCGTTCTTCTCGGCGGGGGTCAGCTCGGCGCAGGTACGGGTTTCGCCGAGGGGCTGGAGGATGGGGTCGTAGCCGAAGCCGCCGGTGCCCGTGGGGGTGTGGCGGAGGGTGCCGTCGAGGGTGCCCTCGACGACGCGCTCGGAGCCGTCGGGGAGGGCGAGGGCCGCGGCGCAGGCGAAGTGGGCGGCGCGGTGCTCGTCGGCGATGTCGGAGAGCTGGGCGAGGAGGAGGTCGAGGTTGGCCCGGTCGTCGCCGTGCCGGCCGGCCCAGCGGGCGGAGAAGATGCCGGGGGCGCCGCCGAGGACGTCGACGCAGAGGCCGGAGTCGTCGGCGACGGCCGGGTGGCCGGTGGCCCGGGCGAGGGCGTGGGCCTTGAGGAGGGCGTTCTCGGCGAAGGTGACGCCGGTCTCCTTGACGTCGGGGACGTCGGGATAGGCGTCGGCGCCGACGAGTTCGACGCCGAGGCCGGCCGCTTCCAGGATGGCGCGGAGTTCGGAGATCTTGCCGGCGTTGCGGGTGGCGAGGACGAGGCGGCGCGGGGGTGCGGGGTGCCCGCCGGTTTGTGGCTGCATGGGGAGTGATTATCCCGTGTGGCCGGGGGTGCAGATCGTCGTCATCTCGTCGGCGGCCTCGCCGATGGGTTTGAGGTCGGGGGCCTTGTCGGCGTCGATGGACGTGCGGGCGTTCTTGATGCCGGTGTTCATCTTGTCGATGGCCTTGGCGAGGTCGGGGTCGTGCGCGGAGTTGCCGACCTTCTTGAGGCTGGTGTCGATCTCGTCCAGGGCCTTGTTGGCTTCCTGGGGGTCGTCGAGGGCGTTGTCGGCGGCTTTCTGGAGCTTGTCGACGCCGTTGACGACGGCGGTGGCGGTCTTGGCGCAATCCATGGCCTTCTGGACGGCGCCGCAGCCGGAGAGCAGTGGTACGGCGAGGGTGGCGGCGGCCAACGCGGCGAGTGCGGGGGCGGCGGTGCGGCGGAGGTGGGGGCGGGCCATGGGGCGGTTCCTTCCCTTGCGGCGTACGGGCGGCGTACTGGGGCAAGGGGGGAAACGCGGGGTGGCGGGCGGGGGTTGCCAGGGCCGGGCGGGCGGGGGCGAAGATCGGCCAGGGCGGGCGGCGGGGCCGGTTGCGCCGCCCGCGCCGGGCTCAGAGGGTCCGTGCGAGGGCCTCGCGCTGGGTGGTGTCGAGGGTGGCGCAGCCGGTGACGGCGAGGTCGAGGAGGGAGTTGAGTTCGTCGCGGGCGAAGGGCTCGGCCTCGGCGGTGCCCTGGACCTCGACGAAGCGGCCGTCGCCGGTGCAGACGACGTTCATGTCGGTTTCGGCGCGGACGTCTTCCTCGTAGCAGAGGTCGAGGAGCGGGACGCCGCCGACGATGCCGACGCTGACGGCGCTGACGGTGCCGGTGAGGGGCTGGCGGCCGTGCTTGATGAGCTTCTTGCCCTGGGCCCAGCTGATGGAGTCGGCGAGGGCGACGTAGGCGCCGGTGATGGCGGCGGTACGGGTGCCGCCGTCGGCCTGGAGGACGTCGCAGTCCAGGACGATGGTGTTCTCGCCGAGGGCCTTGAAGTCGATGACGGCGCGCAGTGAGCGGCCGATGAGGCGGCTGATCTCGTGGGTGCGTCCGCCGATCTTGCCGCGGACGGATTCGCGGTCGCCGCGGGTGTTGGTGGAGCGGGGCAGCATCGCGTATTCGGCGGTGACCCAGCCTTCGCCGGTGCCCTTGCGCCAGCGGGGTACGCCTTCGGCGACGGAGGCGGTGCAGAAGACTTTGGTGTCGCCGAAGGAGACGAGGACGGAGCCTTCGGCGTGCTTGCTCCAGCCGCGTTCGATGGTGACGGGGCGGAGCTGTTCGGGGGTGCGGCCGTCGATGCGAGACATGGCTCCGACCCTATCGGCTGTACTGAGGGCCTCGTTCCGGTACCGGAACGAGGCCCTCGGTGCGGCCGCGCGTCAGGCGCGGATCACGAGCGGGTGCTCACATCATGTCTTCGATCTCGGCGGCGATGGGGTCGGCGTCGGTGCCGATGACGACCTGGATCGCGGTGCCCATCTTGACGACGCCGTGGGCGCCGGCGGCCTTGAGGGCGGCCTCGTCGACGAGGGAAGCGTCGTTGACCTCGGTGCGGAGACGGGTGATGCAGCCCTCGACCTCTTCGATGTTGTCGAGCCCGCCGAGTCCGGCGACGATCTTCTCAGCCTTGGTGGCCATGTCCACTCCTGCTTGTCTCGGCCGCCGGCGGTTCCGCCGCACGGTTTTCACACGGTAACGCACGTTCAGCCCAACTACGTGGGCGTTTGACCGCTTCCTGGCGAAGGATGGCGGTCATCGCGGTGCGCGCCGAACGCACGCCGATGAATGGTCTACACCACCAGTATGCGGCAAGCGGCGGACCGGTTGCCGCCCGGCCGACGCCGGGAGCACGCGGAGGACGCGGATGACTTCGGACGCATCGGGCGCGGCGGGCGCATCGGGCACGGCGCCGGGGAAGAGGCCGGCGAAGAGCCGGGCGGCGGGGCTCTTCCAGGGGTTGCAGAAGATGGGCCGCAGCCTTCAGTTGCCGATCGCCGTGCTGCCCGCGGCGGGCATTCTCAATCGCCTGGGCCAGCCGGACGTGTTCGGCGACAAGGGGCTGGGCTGGGGGAATGTGGCGAAGGTGTTCGCGGGGGCGGGCGGGGCGCTGCTGGATTCGGGGCTGGGGCTGCCGCTGCTGTTCTGCATCGGTGTGGCGATCGGGATGGCGAAGAAGTCGGACGGGTCGACGGCGCTGGCGGCGGTGGTCGGTTTTCTCGTCTATTTCTCGGTGCTGCACCAATTCCCGGTGGTGTGCCCGCCGGGGCAGGCGTTCACGCAGGCGGGGCTGTGGGGCGGGGTGTGTGTCGACCGGGCGGGGAAGGCGACGCAGGCGACGTTCCAGAATCCGGGGGTTTTCGGCGGCATCGTGATGGGTTTTCTGTCGGCCTGGTTCTGGCAGCGGCTGCACCGGGTGAAGCTGGTGGACTGGCTGGGGTTCTTCAACGGGCGGCGGCTGGTGCCGATCGTGATGGCCTTCGTGGGGCTGGCGTTCGCGGTGGTGTGCCTGGGGGTGTGGGCGCCGATCGGTGACGGTCTGACGAGTTTCAGCGAGTGGCTGTCGGCGCTGGGGTCGTGGGGTGCGGGGATTTTCGGGGTGGCGAACCGTGCGCTGCTGGTGGTGGGTCTGCACCAGTTCCTGAATACGTTCGTGTGGTTCCAGTTCGGCAGTTTCACCAAGCCGGACGGGACGGTGGTGCACGGTGACATCAACCGGTTCCTGGCGGGTGATCCGTCGGCGGGGCAGTTCACCACGGGGTTCTTCCCGATCATGATGTTCGCGCTGCCGGCGGCGGCGCTGGCGATCGCGCACTGCGCGAAGCCGCATCGCCGCAAGGAGGTGGCCGGGATGATGCTGTCGGTGGGGCTGACCTCGTTCGTGACGGGGGTGACCGAGCCGGTGGAGTATTCGTTCCTGTTCATCGCGCCGGTGCTGTACGGGATTCACGCGGTGCTGACGGGTGTGTCGATGGCGGTGTGCTGGGGGCTGGGTGTGCACGACAGCTTCAGTTTCTCGGCGGGGTTGATCGACTACGTCATCAACTGGGGGCTGGCGACGAAACCGTGGCTGATCATTCCGATCGGGTTGTGTTTCGCCGTCGTCTACTACCTCCTCTTCCGTTTCGTGATCACGAAATTCGATCTGGCGACGCCGGGCCGGGAGCCGGCCGAGGTGGGTGACGCGATGGAGCGGGAGAACGTCAAATAGCCCGCGGGGGACGGGCGATGCCCGTCCCACCTGGTCTTTCGTCGTGCGTCGGCCGGCTCTTGGATCCGCGGGTCCGAAGGCCGGCCGACATGTGGTCCACACCACTTGGAAGAATGGATTCCTTTATCTCGGGGCTACGTGCTAAGAATGGTCTAAACCACCAGTGGTGTAGACCAAGGCGTAGACCAACAGCGGGCCGTCCCCACATTCCGCGGCCCGCCTCACCAGGAGGAATCCGATGAGCACGGCCACCGCCGCGAAGGCGGCCCCCGCGAAGAAGCGGGGCTCCGGCCTTTTCCAGGGCCTGCAGAAGATCGGCCGCAGCCTCCAGCTGCCGATCGCCGTCCTGCCCGCAGCGGGCATCCTCAACCGTCTCGGCCAGCCGGACGTGTTCGGCGAAAAGGGACTGCACTGGATCGCGGTCAGCAAGGTCTTCGCCGCCGCCGGCGGTGCGGTCTTCGACAATCTGCCGCTGCTGTTCTGCATAGGCGTCGCCATCGGCTTCGCGAAGAAGGCCGACGGCTCCACGGCACTCGCCGCCCTGGTCGGATTCCTGGTCTACAACAACGTCCTCAAGGCGTTCCCGGTCAAGGACGGGCACATCGAGGACGGCAAGTGGGTCGAGCCGGTCGTCAACAACCCCGGTGTCCTCGGCGGCATCGTGATCGGTCTGCTCGCCGCGGTCCTGTGGCAGCGCTACCACCGCAAGAAGCTGGTGGACTGGCTGGGCTTCTTCAACGGCCGCCGGCTCGTCCCGATCATCATGGCCTTCGTCGGCACCACGGTCGGTGTGCTGTTCCTGCTGGTCTGGGAGCCCGTCGGCAACGCCATCTCCAGCTTCGGCGAGTGGATGACGGGCCTGGGCGCCGCCGGCGCCGGCCTCTTCGGCCTGATCAACCGCGGGCTGCTGCCGATCGGTATGCACCAGTTCGTCAACGTCGTGTCGTGGTTCCAGCTCGGTGACTACACCGACGCCACGGGCAAGGTCGTGCACGGCGACATCGGCCGCTTCTTCGCCGGCGACCCGACCGCCGGGCAGTTCATGTCCGGCTTCTTCCCGATCATGATGTTCGGTCTGCCGGCCGCCGCTCTGGCCATCGCGCACTGCGCCCGCCCGGAGCGCCGCAAGGCCGTCCTGGGCATGATGGTCTCGCTCGCGCTGACCTCGTTCGTCTGCGGTATCACCGAGCCGATCGAGTTCTCGTTCATGTTCATCGCGCCGGTGCTGTACGCGATCCACGCGGTGCTGACCGCCGTCTCGATGGCCGTCACCTGGGCGCTCGGCGTGCACGACGGCTTCACCTTCTCCGCCGGCTTCATCGACTACGTGCTGAACTGGCACCTGGCGAGCAAGCCGTGGCTGATCATCCCGATCGGCCTGGCCTTCGGTGTCGTCTACTACCTGCTGTTCCGCTTCGCGATCACCAGGTTCAACCTCACCACCCCGGGCCGCGAGCCCGAGGAGGAGATCGAGGACCTGACCAAGGCGTAGCCGGCCGGTCCGCAGCGCACCGGGAGGGCCCCGGAACCGTCACCGCGGTTCCGGGGCCCTTCCATGTGCCTGTGTACCTGTGTGCCCGGGGGCCGGTGCGCGCCCGTACAGGGCACCGGGCCGCGCGGCGGTCAGATCTCGTACGCCACGCCGGCCCGGGCGACCTCGACCGGCCCGTCGTAGACCTTCTGGGCGTCGCGGACGCTGATGTCCGGGTCGGTCCACGGCGGGATGTGGGTGAGCACCAGCCGGCCGGCGCCGGCCCGCTGGGCGTGCTCGCCGGCCTCCCGGCCGTTGAGGTGGAGGTCGGGGATGTCCTCCTTGCCGTGCGTGAAGGACGCCTCGCACAGGAAGAAGTCGGTGCCCTCGGCGAGGCTGTCCAGCGCGTCGCAGGGGCCGGTGTCGCCGGAGTACGTGAGCGAGCGGCCGCCGTGTTCGATGCGGAAGCCGTACGCCTCGACGGGGTGGCGGACCAGTTCGGTACGGATGGTGAACGGGCCGATGGCGACGGTGCCCGGGGTCAGCGTGCGGAAGTCGAAGACCTCGCTCATCGCCTTGTCGTGCGGCAGGTCGGCGTGCGCGTCGGTCAGCCGGCGCTCGGTGCCGGCCGGGCCGTAGATCGGCATCGGCGCGCAACGGCCGCCGTCCGGGCGGTAGTAGCGGACGACGAAGTAGCCGCACAGGTCGATGCAGTGGTCGGCGTGCAGGTGCGACAGGAGTACGGCGTCCAGGTCGTAGAGACCGCAGTGGCGCTGCAGCTCGCCGAGGGCGCCGTTGCCCATGTCGAGGAGCAGCCTGAAGCCGTCGGCCTCCAGGAGGTAGCTCGAACAGGGCGATTCCGTGGAGGGGAACGACCCCGAGCATCCGACGACGGTGAGCTTCATGCGGGCGTGAACCTCCGTGGGCGGGGCGGCGGGCCCATATGGGTCGTCCCGGCGGGTCCTTACCGGGTTCTGCCGGGTCCTTGGCGGTCTGTGCGGTGCCCACGAGCGTAAGGCGCGAAAGGTCCTGTGGCGCCGTTGGTGGGGCGAGCTGTGGGCGGAATCACCAGTCCGGGGGGCGGCTGTGGCGCCCGGCTGCCGCCGGGTGGCACCCCGCCCCCTGGAGTGGCCTACGCCCAGAGCTGGCCGTGCAGCGTCGCGATCGCCGCTTCCGTCGACTCGGCCGTGTAGACGCCGGTCGAAAGGTACTTCCAGCCGCCGTCCGCGACGACGAAGACGATGTCGGCGGACTCGCCGGCCCGCACCGCCTTCCGGCCGACGCCGATGGCGGCGTGCAGGGCCGCGCCGGTGGAGATGCCGGCGAAGATGCCTTCCGTGGCGAGGAGTTCGCGGGTGCGGCGGACCGCGTCCTCGGAGCCGACGGAGAAGCGGGTGGTGAGCACGGACTCGTCGTAGAGCTCGGGGATGAAGCCCTCGTCGAGGTTGCGCAGGCCGTAGACGACGTCGTCGTAGCGGGGTTCGGCGGCGACGATCTGCACACCGGGGACGTGCTCGCGCAGATAGCGGCCGACGCCCATCAGGGTGCCGGTGGTGCCGAGGCCGGCCACGAAGTGGGTGACGGAGGGGAGGTCGGCGAGGATCTCGGGGCCGGTGGTGGCGTAGTGGGCACCGGCGTTGTCGGGATTCCCGTACTGGTAGAGCATCACCCAGTCGGGGTGCTCGGCGGCGAGTTCCTTGGCGACCCGTACGGCGGTGTTGGAGCCGCCGGCCGCAGGCGAGGAGATGATCTCGGCGCCCCACATGGCGAGCAGTTCGCGCCGTTCCGAGGAGGTGTTCTCGGGCATCACGCAGACGATGCGGTAGCCCTTGAGCTTGGCCGCCATGGCGAGCGAGATGCCGGTGTTGCCGCTGGTGGGCTCCAGGATCGTGCAGCCGGGGGTGAGCCGGCCGTCCTTCTCGGCCTGCTCGATCATGTGGAGCGCGGGCCGGTCCTTGACGGAGCCCGTGGGGTTGCGGTCCTCCAGCTTCGCCCAGATGCGGACGTCGTCGGAGGGTGAGAGGCGCGGGAGGCGGACGAGAGGGGTGTTCCCGACCGCCGCCAGCGGGGAGTCGTACCGCACCGTCAGACCATTCCGCCGGCTACCGCCGGGAGGATCGTGACACTGTCGCCGTCGGCCAGCTCGGTGGAGATGCCCTGGAGGAAGCGCACGTCCTCGTCGTTGAGGTAGACGTTCACGAAGCGGCGCAGCTCGCCGCTCTCGTCGACCAGGCGCTCGCGGATCCCGGAGTGCCGGCCGTCCAGGTCCTTGAAGAGTTCGTCGAGAGTGGCACCGCTGCCCTCGACGGCTTTCCGGCTGTCGGTGTAGGTGCGCAGGATGGTCGGGATTCGGACCTCGATGGCCATGGGACTGCTCCTGTCGGAGTGCGGTGGCGGGATGCGGGACGTGCGCTGCGTGCGGTGCGCCCGGCCGCGCGGCGGCCGGACGGGGGTGCGGGGTGCGCCGGGTGGCGCGGGACCCGCGCGGGGGCGGGTGCGGCGGGGCGCCGCGGGCTGCGGGCGCCTTCGGCGGCGGCCGGGCGCCGGGGGCCCGGGGGCCGGGTCAGCCGGCGGCGCGGCGCGTACAGATGGCGCTGGAGAGGCGGCACAGGTCGACGTGCAGCCGTGCGGCTCCGCAGCCGAAGGCGCCCAGGAGGGCGGATGCGGAGCGGCGCGTGGCGAGCGGGGCATGCGTCAGCATGCCCGGCCTCTGCTCGCTCGCTATACCCGCTACGCCCACGGTCCGGTCAACCATGCGGTCATCGTAGCCATTCCCGGTCCGGGTACTGGAACCTCGTCCCATGATGCGGACGTTTGCTGTACGCCAGGTGGGACGCGGGTCCCGCGGGGCCGTCCGGGCGCACCGCGCCGGGGGGTGAACCCCCAGGTCACGCCCGTCGTCCGGCCCCGGCATGAGGTCGGCCACGGCTCAGGCGTACGCCTCGACGATCTCGACCTCTTCCTCGGTGACCTCGCCGTCCACGATGCGGAACGAGCGGAACTGGAAGGGCCCGGCGTCGTCGGTATCGGCGGTGGAGACGAGGACGTAGTGCGCGCCGGGCTCGTTGGCGTAGGAGATGTCCGTGCGCGAGGGGTATGCCTCGGTGGCGGTGTGCGAGTGGTAGATGATGACCGGTTCCTCGTCCAGGTCGTCCATCTCGCGGTAGAGCTTGAGCAGGTCGGCGGAGTCGAACTCGTAGAAGGTGGGCGAGCGGGCCGCGTTCAGCATCGGGACGAACCGCTCGGGGCGCCCGCTGCCGGCCGGGCCCGCGACCACGCCGCACGCCTCGTCGGGGTGGTCCTGGCGGGCGTGCTCGACGATCCGGTCGTGGAGGGCCTTGGTGAGGGTCAGCATGCGGCCAAGAATAAGCAGAGGGCCCGTACGTACCGAAGGGTGGTACGTACGGGCCCGAATGCTGGACAGGCGGGCGGTGCGGGCCCGGCCCGGCCGCGGGGTTACTTCTCGGAGGCCCCCACCTCGGCGGCGCCGCGGCGCTTGATGGCGAGGTAGCCCACGCCCATGATGACCGCCCACAGGGGAGCCGCGTAGAGCGAGATCCGGGCGTCCGGGTCGATGCCCATCATCACGATCACCATGCCGATGAAGGCCAGCGCGAAGATCGAGGTGTAGGGGGCGCCGGGGGCCTTGAACTCGGACTGCGGCAGTTCACCGCGGTTCGCCTTGGCCCGGTAGCGCAGCTGCGAGAGCAGGATGACGATCCACGCCCACATACCGGAGATGGTGGCGAAGGAGACGACGTAGTTGAACGCGTCGCCGGGCCACTGGTAGTTGATGTAGACGCCGAACAGCATCAGCGCGACCGAGATGCCGGTGCCCCAGGTGGGCAGGCCGGTCTTGCTGAGCCGGGTGAAGATCTTGGGGCCCTGGCCGTTGAGCGCCAGGTCGCGCAGCATCCGGCCGGTGGAGTACATACCGGAGTTGGCCGAGGACAGTGCCGCGGTCAGCACGACGAAGTTGACGATGCCCGCGCCGGCCGGCAGGCCGATCTGCTGGAAGGCGGCGACGAACGGGCTGACGCCCGGCTTGAAGGCCGTCCAGCTGACGACGGACAGGATGATGATGAGTGCGCCGATGTAGAAGAGGCCGATCCGCCACGGCACGGTGTTGATGGCCCTGGGGAGCACCTTCTTCGGCTCGTTCGCCTCGCCCGCGGTGACGCCGACGAGTTCGACGGCGAGGAAGGCGAACATCACGATCTGGAGCGTCATCAGCGTGCCGCCGATGCCCTTGGGGAAGAAGCCGCCGTGGCTCCACAGGAGACTGAACGACGCGGTGTCGCCGGCCTTGGAGAAGCCGAGGGTGATGACGCCGAGGCCGATCAGGATCATGCCGATGATCGCGGTGACCTTGACCATCGAGAACCAGAATTCCAGTTCACCGAAGATCTTGACCGAGATGAGGTTGATGCCGAAGAGCGCGACGGTGAAGACCAGCGCCGACACCCACTGCGGTATGCCCTTGTCCCAGTACTGGACATAGGTGGCCGCGGCGGTCACTTCCGTGATGCCGGTGACGACCCAGAAGAGCCAGTACGTCCAGCCGGTCACGAAGCCGATGAAGGGGCCGAGGAATTCCCGGCCGTATTCGGAGAACGAACCGGAGACCGGCCGGTACATCAGCAGTTCGCCCAGCGCCCGCATGATGAAGAAGATGACCAGGCCGACGATGGCGTAGGCCAGGATGATGCTCGGTCCGGCTTTCGAGATCGCTTTGCCCGCCCCGAGGAACAGACCGGTTCCGATGGCGCCGCCAATGGCGATCATCTGGATCTGGCGATTGCCCAGACCCCGCTGGTAGCCCTCTTCAGGGGCGTTGCCAGCGGCCTCGTTGCCGTCGTGATGCTTGTCGACCTGCACAGAGGTCATGAGTGGTGCGCCTTTCTCCATTCCGACCCGGTCTGTCCGGATCGGGTCCCGATCCCCCCGGATGGAGTTCCTGTACGCCGACGGTCGGCCGGCTCAGCGCTCCCGCAGCGACAGGGGTGGCGTCGCTGACGGCAGGTCGAGAACATTTATCACGACCTGCCGGAGATCGCCCAGAGAGAAAGTGGGCAGGGTCACAGCGAAATCCGGACAAACTTCGGAAGCAGCAGCACACCACATGGGTGCGGTGACGCGATCGTTATCCGGATTTGAGGCTCCGCTGAGCGAACACCTGGTGGGCAATCGCGGTGGTACGCCCGGATTTCCTCCCGGATATCATCCGGTGAGCGCTTCGACCAGGGTCTCCTGGAGTCCGCCGAGCCAGAGGTAGGCCAGCACCATCGGCTTGCGCGGATCACTGTCCGGAAGCCGCAGCAGCTCGCCGCCGTCGTCCTCGTCGGTGACCTCCAGCCGCGTGCCGATGGCCAGCCGGAGGTCGTTGAGCCCGCCGAGCCACTGCCGGCACTCCTCGGGCTTCAGCCGCAGCACGGCGCCGCCCTTCCCGGAGCCCAGCGCGTCCAGCGCGCGGATCAGCGCGAGGGCGTCCTCCCGCTTGCGGGCCCGCAGGTCGTTCTCCGTGTAGCGGCGGAACTCGGCGGAGGCGGCGCGGACATCGTCGTCGGGGACCAGGTCCGGACCGCCGTACGCGTCGGGGAAGAGGCGCGCCAGGACCGGGTCGGCGGGCGGCTCGCTGGGGCCGTCGCTGAAGATCGACGCCAGCAGGTCGTCGCTGTCGTCGCCGTCGGCGGGCTCCGCGCCCGGGCCGACCAGCTCCAGGAGCTGCACGGCGAGGCTGCGCAGGATGGAGATCTCGACCTCGTCGAGCGGTACGGCGGCGCCGCCGTCGGGCAGCGGCTCGAACTGGCCGGTCATGCGCGGTCCTGTTGGAGGGTCGCCCACAGGCCGTAGCCGTGCATGGCCTGCACGTCGCGCTCCATTTCCTCGCGGGTGCCGCTGGAGACGATCGCGCGGCCTTTGTGATGGACGTCGAGCATCAGCTGGTGCGCCTTGTCCTTGGAGTAGCCGAAGTACGACTGGAAGACGTACGAGACGTAGCTCATGAGGTTCACGGGGTCGTTGTGAACGATCGTGACCCACAGGACGTCGGGCTCCGGCACCTCGAAGGGTGCCTCGCTCGACTCGGGACGCTCGATCTCGACCGGAACACTGAGGGTGCAGCGGTGCGGCCGGGGAGTGATCGTGGGTGACGGGTGGGCGCTCACAGGGCCCATGCTGCCACCAGGGGGCGGGTGGTGCACAAATGCCCCCCGTGCGGGCCGCGTCGGCGCGGCGCACCGGCCGCGGTCCGGCCCGCGACCCCACTATCGTCAGAGTGACGAGTAATGGGGGTAGCATCATCTCCATGCCGCCTCTCCGGGGGCTGTGACGACTGCGGCCGCCGCCGCGGGCTGCCGGACCGCAGCCGGTGCCCGGCACGGCGCGCAGGGAGAGAATTGCGAGGGATGCCGAAGTGAACACAGCAGACCTGGGACTGCCGGTGGCCGTGCCGTCGACTGCGCTCTTCACCGACCAGTACGAACTCACCATGCTCCAGGCCGCGTTGCGGTCCGGGAGCGCCCACCGCCGGTCGGTCTTCGAGGTCTTCACCCGGCGGCTCCCCGAGGGCCGCCGCTACGGCGTGGTGGCGGGGACCGGGCGGGTGCTCGACGCGGTGGAGAACTTCCGCTTCGACGAGACCATCCTCGGCTTCCTGCGCGAGCGCGGCATCCTCGACGAGCAGACGCTCAAGTGGCTGGCCGAGTACCGCTTCCGCGGCGACATCTGGGGCTACCCGGAGGGCGAGGTCTACTTCCCCGGCTCGCCGATCATGCGTGTCGAGGGCACCTTCGCCGAGGCGGTCGTGCTGGAGACGGTGATCCTCTCGATCCTCAACCACGACTCGGCGGTGGCCGCGGCGGCCTCCCGGATGGCGGTGGCGGCCGGCGACCGGCCGCTGATGGAGATGGGCGCCCGGCGCACCCACGAGCTGTCGGCGGTGGCCGCGGCCCGCGCCGCGTACGTCGGCGGCTTCCACGTCACCTCGGACCTGGCGGCCGGCTTCCGCTACAACATCCCCACGGTCGGCACCAGCGCGCACGCCTTCACCCTGCTGCACGACAGCGAGCGGGACGCCTTCACCGCGCAGGTCGACACCCTCGGCAGCGGCACCACGCTGCTGGTGGACACCTTCGACGTGACCGAGGCGGTGCGCGCCGCGGTCGAGGTGGCCGGCACCGGCCTGGGGGCCGTACGGATCGACTCCGGCGACCTGCTGCTGATCGCGCACCGGGTGCGCCAGCAGCTGGACGAGCTGGGCGCGACCAGCACCAGGATCGTGGTCACCAGCGACCTGGACGAGTACGCCATCGCCTCGCTCGCCGCGGCGCCGGTGGACGCGTACGGGGTCGGCACCCAGCTGGTGACCGGCAGCGGGCACCCGACCTGCTCGATGGTCTACAAGCTGGTGGCCCGCGCGGACACCGAGAAGCCGGGCGCCCCGCTGCGGCCGGTGGCGAAGAAGTCGATGGGCGCCAAGTCCTCGGTCGGCGGGCGCAAGTGGGCGGCGCGCCGGCTCGACGAGGCCGGGGTGGCCGAGGCCGAGGTGATCGGCACCGGTCCGGTGCCGGCCGGGCTGGCCGACCGGCAGCTCCAGGTGCCGCTGGTCAGCGGCGGCAAGGTGGTGGCCCGGGAGCCGCTGGACGCCGCCCGGGACCGGCACATCGCGGCCCGCGCCGGGCTGCCGCTGTCGGCGACCCAGCTCTCGCGCGGGGAGCCGGTGCTCGCCACCGAGTTCCACTGAGCGGCTCCGCGTACGCACCGGGGGAAGCCCCGCGCCCGCGCGGGGCCGCCGGGCCCTCCCCGACAGCGCCCGCAGTGGCTACCCTCGGTCACACCACTCCTCTGCACTCCCCCGCACCCCTCCGCACGCAAAAAATCCAGCGCCTCTCGATCCGAGCCGGAAGGCACGCACCATGCACCGGGCACTCATCGTCGTCGACGTACAGAACGACTTCTGCGAGGGCGGCAGCCTCGCGGTGGCGGGGGGTGCGGATGTCGCGGCGGCCATCACCGATCTGATCGGCCAGGCGGCCGGCGGCTGCTACCGCCACGTGGTGGCCACCCGCGACCACCACATCGACCCCGGCGGCCACTTCTCCGACCACCCCGACTTCCGGGACTCCTGGCCGGCGCACTGCGTCGCGGGCACCGAGGGCAGCGGCTTCCACCCGAACTTCGCCCCGGCCATCGCCTCCGGGGCGATCGACGCGGTGTTCTCGAAGGGTGAGTACGCGGCCGCGTACAGCGGTTTCGAGGGCGCCGACGAGAACGGCACCCCGCTCGCGGACTGGCTGCGCGAGCGCGGCGTCACCGAGGTGGACGTGGTCGGTATCGCCACCGATCACTGCGTACGGGCCACCGCGCTGGACGCGCTCGCCGCCGGGCTGCGCACCCATGTGCTGCTGGACCTGACGGCCGGAGTGGCCGCCGGGACCACCGAGCGGGCGCTGGAAGAGCTCCGCGCGGCGGGCGCGGAGCTCAGCGGCAAGCCGGTGGTCCTCGGCGGCTGACCGGCAGAGCGGCCGGGCAGCCCCCGTCAGGCGCCCGCGGCCTGGCGGGCGGCGGGCCGCAGCAGCGCCCGTATCGGGTGCCAGGACTCCGTCTCGTCCTCCGGCGCCTCGCGCCAGACCAGGCCGTCCGGGTGGTGCAGGACGGCGGTGATCTCGTCCGGTGTCGGCGGCTCGCTGTTACCGCGCAGGTAGACCGCCCGCAGACCGAGGTTGCGCAGCCTGGTCAGGGCGCGCTGGCGGTTCACGGCGTGCACCAGGACCCGGATACGGCAGCCGCCGTCGTAGGGTCCGCAGAGCGGGCCGTGGTCCGGTCTGGGCAGTGAAAGGGCGACCACCACGCTTCCTCCTGGAAGCCTGATGAAGCCGCCTCTGGTCATCGTCATATCTCCCCCGTGAGACTCGGCGTCAACAAGAGAACTGTAGGACGCATCTAAACGTGAGTCGACCACCGCCCGCTAGGGGGTATCGGCCGGTAGGGCCCTGACCTGCGATTTTTATTTTTCATTTACCTACGGGGCTCATATGGGCGTTATCACCGAGCCGCCTCTCGACCTTCCCGCCGATCACGATCCGGGGGCCGGTGTCAGGAACGGGCGGCCCGGCGGCGGAGGGATCCGCCCGTCGCCGGGGAGGGTCCACCCGGCGACGGGGCCGGCCGACGCCGCCGTCCACCCGCATGCCGCTTCGGTACGCGGAGGCGCCGGCGGCGGAACCGGAGCATCCGGTCCCAACTCCCCTCTACGGCACCCCACTTGATCAACCGCCTTACCCAGCCCGCGTGTTACGGATATCGGACACCGCGCACCGGAAAATTTTTCCCCGATCCGGGCGGAGCCGGGGGCCCTTCGGCAGCCGAGGTATATGCCCGCCGGGCATGCGCCCCCGCCCTCAACAGGCAGGACGTCTTTGGGGGGTTCTTGTCGGGCAAACCTGCAACGAGCCCGTGCGCCCCCTGTGCTTCCGACCCGTGGGTAAGGTCACGCTTACCTGGCGTTCCGCTCGGGCAGAAGGGACCGTAGGCTCGTCCGATGGCGCGCCCTTGAGCCGACCCCCCTGCCGACCCTCCGAGGACGGATTCCGCCATGCCTCGTCCGACTGCCACCCAGCTCGTCTACGGTTCGGCCACCGTCTTTCTCTCCACCCTCGCGATGCTGCTGCTCTCCCAGACGCAGACCGGGATCGGGGTCGCGGTCATTGCCATCGCCGGGCTGGGGCTCGGGCTGCTGGTCGCGATGACGGTCCCGATGCCCGGCATGTCACGGGTGGTCCGCCGGCACACCGCCCGCGTCAAGTCCCCCGCCGCGCCCGCCCCGTTGACGGCGGTACCGGCCCCGGCCGAGCGCTTCGCGCCGCCGCGTCCGCGCGCCGGGGCCCGGGTCGGCGAGCACTCCCGCTGACCCGGCGCCGGCGCCCGCTCAGTCCGTGGCCACCACCACGGTCCGGGCCGCCTTGTCGTGCAGGCACTGCTGGTACGGCTTGTCCCAGGTGCACCACAGGACGTTGACCAGCCAGAAGACGAAGCCGCAGCACGGCACGATCTCCGGCAGGGTGTAGACGGCGGCCCGGGTCCAGCCGGCCTGCGTGGTCGGCACCGACCCGTTGGAGAGCATCGCGACCCGGATCTTCATCGCCATCTTGCCGACGGTCTGCCCACGGCTCGTCAGCATCAGCCCCTCGTAGACCAGGTACACCAGCATCGTCACACCGGACACCGTCGCCTGCTTGCTGGTCTCGACGTTGTTGGTGCTGAAGTAGTCCACCCAGCCGACGATCGCGTTCATGATCAGGGAGACCGGTACGCCGATGATGATCGCGTCGATGATGCGGGCGAGCAGCCGCTTGCCGCGGTTCGCCAGCGGCGGCATCCCGGCCAGCGGATCGGCCCCGTACTCCCCCGCGCCGTAGGGGCCGCCACCGTAGGACGGCGGGGGGCCACCGGGCGGGGGCGGCGGGCCACCGGGAGGCGGACCCCCCGGGGGCGGACCGCCGGGGGGTGGGGTTCCGCCCGGGGGTGGCGGGGTGCCGGGCGGGGGTGGGGCGCCGCCCTCGCCGCCCGGTCCGGCGCCCTGCGCGGAGCCGTTGCGCGGTGCGCCGTTGGACGGGGCGCCGCCCGCCGGGGGCTCCGACGGCTTCTTCAGGAACGGCTCGTCCTCCGGCGGTTCACCGGGGCCGGGCCGGGGCTGGTCGGTACTCATGGCCCGAGTCGACCCCCTGCGGACGGCCGCCGCATCCGGCGACGTCCGTTCGGCGGAGCCGGGCCGCCGGGCCGGGTGACAGGGTGACGGTCAGTCGGATCCCGGCCGGTCGGCGACGAAGGTACGGGCGAACTTGTCGTGCCAGCACTGCCGCCACGGCTGGTCGAACAGGCACCAGAGGACATTGACCACGCCGACGCCCAGCACCCCGAGCACGCCGTAGGACAACCAGCGCTTGATCGCCTGGCCCAGCTCCGGGGTGTCGTGGCTCTCGATGTCCAACACCCGTACGCCGCACAGCTTCTTGCCCAGCGTGCGGCCCCACTTGAGGGTCGGCAGGATCTCCAGGAGACCGCCGCCGATCAGGAAAACGGCCAGGATCGTGAGGAAGACCGGGGCGGTGGTGCCGTCGACCAGATACACCGTCACCGTCTGGCCGGACTGCTTGGCCGCCTCGACCTTGGCGTCGATGTGGTCGGTGACCGTGGACCACATGGGCAGCGCCACCGCCAGGGTGAGCACCGCCAGCACCAGGGTGTCGACGAGCCGGGCCGCGAACCGGCGGCCGAGGGGCGCCGGGTGGCCCTGCTGCGCCTGCGCGGCGGCGAAGAAGACGTCGGCGGTCGGCGGCTTCCAGGGGATGACCCCGTCGTCGCCGGGGGCACCGGTACCGCCCGGAGCACCGGCACCGCCCTGCGGCGGGAAGCCGGGGGACGGCGCCGCCGGGGACTGCTGGGCGGGCGGCTGCTGGGCGGGCGGCTGCTGGGCCGGGGTCCGGTCGGGGGTACCGACGGACGGCAGGGACTGGGGCGTACCGCCGCCGGGCGGGGCGGAGTTGGACCGGCCGTTGGACGGGAGCCGGAAGGCCATCGTCTCGCTCTTGGGGGCGGGCTTGCCGCCGGCGTCCGGCCGTACGGCGCGGAACGCGGTGGTGCCCTGGTCGCCGGACGGCTTGCCGCCGCCGGGCCGCACCGCGCGGATGGCGGTGGTGCCCTGGTCGCCGGAGCGGGGGCGGGCCCCCGGGTTGACGGCGCGGATGGCGACCGTCCCGTCGGCGGGGGCGTCGGGTGCGCGCGGGGCGTCCGGGGCCGGGTCGGCGGACGGCGGGGTGCCGGGGCCGTCACCGGACGCGCCCTCGCCGGTGTCGGACCCGCGCTGCGGCGGGAGGGTGCCCCAGGAGGCGCCGCCGGACGGCGTCCCGGCCGGGGCCTGGTCGGGCGAGCCCCAGGAGACCCGGCCGTCCTCGCCGAAGCCGCTCTGCCGGGAGGCGTCGGCGTGCCAGGAGGCGGCCGGTTCCGGGCCGGAGCCGTGCAGCCGGGCCGGTTCGTCCCAGGCGGCGCCGGGGGCCTCGACCTCGCCGCGGGGGCGCACCACCGGGGTCGCGGCGCCGCTCGCCGGGTCCGCCTCGTCCAGGAAGACCGGGCCGGTCTCCTCGACGGAGGCCGGGGTCATGCCGGGCGGCGGTGCGGGCATCGCCTCGCCGTCGACGGGGGCGGGGCGGCTGGTGCCCGGCACCCATGCGGCACCGTTCCAGTACCGGATGTAGCCGGGGATGGACGGGTCCGGGTAGAAGCCTGGCGTGGGGCTGCCGCCGGCGGATCCTGAGGTAGGGGCGCTCATGTCCGAAGTCCCGTATCTGTTCTCGGCCTGGTGGGTGTCGGGGTGCAGTCTGCCGCAACGCGGCGTCCACATCTATCAGACCCCGGGTCGCACGGGTGCTCGTGCCCTGTCCGACCACCTGGAAGAGACCCCGGAAAAAAGTTGTACGAAGTCGTGTAAGGGTCCGGCGCCCACCGCCTCTCTCCTGTGGCGGGCCCGCTCACGGGTCGCGCACAGGGAGTTGGAGAGAGGCGGAACCCATGCACACCGTGGTGGAACGAGAACTGGAACTGGGAATGGTGCTGTCGCCGGAGCGGACCATTCCGGTACCCGCGCGGCTGACCTACCGGACGGACGACCCCTATGCCGTCCACGTCACCTTCCATGTCGGCTCGGACTCGCCCGTCAACTGGACGTTCGCCCGCGAACTGCTCGTCGAGGGCGTCTTCCGGCCGTCCGGCGAGGGCGACGTACGGGTCTGGCCGACGAAGCTGGACGGCCGCAGCCTGGTCTGCATGGCGCTGGCCTCGCCGGACGGCGACGCGCTGCTGGAGGCGCCGGCCGCGGCGGTCTCGGCGTGGCTGGAGCGCACCCTGCGGATCGTGCCGCCGGGCTCCGAGCACGCACACCTGGGCATCGACGAAGGGCTGAGCGAACTGCTCGCGCTGGCCTCCCGGGACGACGCCCGGCCGGACACACCGTGGCCGTCGGACGAGTCCCCGGAGCCGGGGGCGTGAGGAGGTGCCGGTCCGCGCCTTACGCCCCCGTTCACGCGCCTTACGCCCCCGTTCAGTCGCCGCGGTACGCCTCCAGCAGGCGCAGCCACACCTCGCTGATCGTCGGGTAGGCGGGCACCGCGTGCCAGAGGCGTTCGATGGGGACCTCCCCGGCGACCGCGATGGTGGCGGAGTGCAGCAGTTCACCGACGCCGGGCCCGACGAAGGTGGCCCCGAGCAGCACCTCGCGGCTCAGGTCGACGACCATCCGGGCCCGGCCGCGGTACCCCTCGGCGTACAGGGACGCGCCGGCCACCGCGCCGAGGTCCTGGTCGACGACGCGGATGCGGTACCCGGCGCGTTCCGCCTCGGCGGCGCTCATGCCCACCGCGGCGGCCTCGGGGTCGCTGAAGACGACCTGCGGGACGGCGTCGGTGTCGGCGGTGGCGGAGTGCGCGCCCCAGCGGTCGGTCTCCAGGAGGGGGACGCCGCGGGCGCGCGCGGCGATCGCGGCGCCGGCGATCCGGGCCTGGTACTTGCCCTGATGAGTGAGCAGAGCGCGGTGGTTGACGTCGCCGACGCCGTAGAGCCAGCCGTCGCCGACCGCCTTGACCCGGCAGCTGTCGTCGACGTCCAGCCAGCTGCCGGGCGCCAGTCCGACGGTCTCCAGCCCCAGGTCGTCGGTGCGCGGGGCCCGGCCCGTGGCGATCAGCAGCTCGTCGGCGACGATCTCGGCCTCCTCCCCGCCGTCCAGGACGACGGTGACCGGCCCGCCCGGCGCCTCCCGCCGGACCTCGCGCACCTCGACTCCCGTACGGAGGAACACCCCCGCCTCGGCCAGCGATTCGGCGACCAGGTGCCCGGCGAACGGCTCCATGCGGGGCAGCAGCCCGTCACCGCGGACCAGCAGCGTCACGGAGGATCCGAGCGCCCGCCAGGCGGTCGCCATCTCGACGCCGACCACTCCGCCGCCGACGATCACCAGCCGGCCCGGGACGCTCTGCGCGCTGGTGGCGTCGCGGCTGACCCAGGGCTTCGCCTCGGCCAGACCGGGGATACCGGGCAGCAGCGGGCGGCTGCCGGTGCACACCGCGACCGCGTGCCGGGCCGTGAGCGTCCGCCCGCCGTCGACGGTCACCCGGCGCGGCCCGGCCAGCCGTCCGTGGCCGCGGACGAGGTCGACGCCGACCGAGTCCAGCCAGCGCACCTGCCCGTCGTCCTTCCAGTACGAGGCGTACGCGTCGCGGTGGGCGAGCACCGCGGGCGGGTCCAGCGGCCCGCCGACCGCCTCGTCCAGGCCGGGGACCCGGCGCGCCTCGGAGCGGGCGGTGACCGGGCGGAGCAGTGCCTTGCTGGGCATGCAGGCCCAGTAGGAGCATTCGCCGCCGACCAGTTCGCTCTCCACGAGGACCGCGCTCAGCCCGGCGGCGTGCACCCGGTCGGCGACGTTCTCGCCGGTGGGCCCGCCGCCCAGCACGATCACGTCGTAGCACTCGTCATCGGTCCCGACGGCCCGGTCCGGCCCCGTCGCTTCGCTCGCTGCCATCGGCGCTCGCTCCCCTGCTGGGCATGAGGTGGGCCGGGGCGCGCTGCCCCGAAACCCTGTCCCGCCATCCTCTGCCCACGGCGCGCTCAGCGCATCCGGCGGTCGATCGCTTCCTTCGCCTCGGCGAGCCCGGCGCCGGTGATCTCCCGGTACACCTTGATCGCCTGGATCTGCTTGCCCTCCGCCAGCAGCTCGTCGAGCTGCGCCATACGGGGGTCCTGAGGCTGCTCCACACCGGCCTGGGCGAGCAGGAGGTCCACCTTCGCCTCCAGCCGCGCGAGGCGCTGCTCCAGCGGCTTGTTACGACTGGGGGTAACGGTGGAGCCGATCACGGCGGCGGCGAGAATGAAGATGGCTATGGAGGTGAAGGTGGTGTCCATGACGAGAATCTTATGGGCCGGAACGGCCACGCAGTTGACCTCAGGCGGTCAGCTCCCCCGCCTTTACGGCGGCAACGAAGGACGACCAGCCGGCCACCGGAACCACCAGCACGGGACCGCCCGGATCCTTCGAGTCACGGACGGGGACGACGCCGGGGAAACCGGGGGCTACCTCGATGCAGTTGCCGCCGTTGTCGTCGCTGTAGCTGCTCTTGGTCCAGGTCGCCGCGCTGAGTTCGTGCCTGTCCATGATGCCCGTACCCTTCCATCACGTCGCTGATCAGAGCGGCGGACTCGCGGGCTGACGGAGCGTCCGCCCTGAGCACATCATAGGTCTGGACGTGGCGGGCGTAGACGGCCGGATCGTCGTTGAAATGGCCACTGTCGAGGGACTCCGAGTAGACCCACCGGCGTCCGTCGGGCAGCTCGATCAACGACATCGAACCCCTGGGCCTGACAAGTCCGATGACGCCCGCTGAGGCCACCTGGATACGGATGTTGGGGCGTTGGCCGATGCTCAGCAGATGGGCGCACTGGTCACGCATGATCTCCGGACTCCCTACCCCGTTGCGTAGGCAACTCTCGTCCAGGACAGCGACGTACAGCGGACCGTCGTCTGCAAAGAACCGCTGCTGTCGGCTCAGTCGGGCTCGGACACGCTCCTCGACCTCATCCGCACTCGTAGGACGACGACTGAACAGCGCATGCGCGTATTCCGGCGTCTGCAACAAACCTGGGATGACCCGCTCTTGGTACTCCCGTAGCGCCACCGCCACAGCGTCCATCTCAGCCCGGCGCTTGAACCAATCAGGGTGCGTGACCTCCGGATACCAGTCGATCCGCCCCCACAGCTTCTTCAACACCCCACCCGTGCCCAGCAGTTCATCGCACTTCTCGGCGGAGGTCTCGTGCGGGACCCGCGTACCCCGCTCGACCCTCGCCACCTGGGACCGGTCACACGGAATCTTCCTCGCCAGTTCCTCCTGGGTGAGGCCCGCCGCCTCCCTGAAGTGCTTCAACACCTCCCCGAACACGGCGGCGTTGGTGGCTGCCGTTCCCCCTGTGGCGTTGCGTCGGCTCACGCCTCCCCCTTTGTGACAGTCGATGAGTGGCACGCGTCGGGCATTGCCCCGGGGTACTCCGCAGAGCAACGCTGTACCTACCCAACGTAACGGGCGCAGGGCGGAGCCATCCGCCATTCGCAGAAGACCCCCGCGACCGTGCGACCGGTCCGGGGGCGTGGCCATCAACTTCAACGGAGTTGACAACGTGATGCACCGTATCTCGATCCTGCTCCTGCCGCTGCTGTGGCTGTTACTTCCGGCCTCCGGGCGGCACCGGGCTCCCACCCCGCCGCCCCGCGCCGCGCACCGCAAGGGCGCACCGACGGCACGCGCGCTGCCCACTGTGGCCTTCCATCCGCCCGTACTTCTGCGGAGCGCGGAGAGCCCCCTCCTCCGGCCGTACATCCTCACCGAGAAGGAGCGCCGGGAACGGCGGTTGCGGCGCGGGCGGCGCCGCGCCCTGTGGCTGGCCGTGCACGGTGTCGACATCGAACTACGCCACACCCCCGGAGCGGAGGTATACGCCGCATGACGGGCCACACCAACGACACGGCGCGGCTGCTCCCCTGGGCGAGTCCGGACGGTAAGCCGTGCATCCTCCTCCCCGGCGACGGGACCGGGTACGTCTCCCGCCTCGCCGACCGGGTGGAGAGGGAGCAGCTCGGCTCGGCCGCCGTACTCATCGCGGAAGCGCGGAAGGTTCTGCACGGGCGGGCCTGGACGTCCGGTGAACTGCACCTGCTGGCCGTCGAGTTGACCGAGTCGCTGCACACCGTGCACCGGGTCGCGGAGAGCCGCGGCGCGCGGCTGCCGGTAGCCGACGGCGAGGACGAGGACGAGGACGACGGCCGCGAGGACGACGACCGGATCGACGGCGACGCGGACGGCGGCGACATGCCGCGCGCCATCCCGAACCCCGGTGCACCGGCCACTCGGTGAACCGGTGTGGCGCCCCCCGACGGGAAACAGCGCGGCGACGGCACGGCAGCCGCGTGCCGACCCCGTCCCGCCCCGTCCGCCCTCGTATGCGGGGTGCCGCCTCCGGGCGGTGAGGGGCGCCACAGCAGCCGACCGCCCCGTCGGACTACGGCTTGTCCAGGGGAACCTGGTAGGAACTGGTCCGGTAGCGGCTGCGGAATTCGGCCAGCAGCTCATCGGTCGCTTCGGCCCCGGCGCTCACCGCGGCATGGACGTCACGGAAGTAGTTCTCGTAGCCGGCGGGAGTGTAGAGGCACAGGGCGCGTGCGAGGACCGAGCCCGCATTGCGGAAGCCGTGCGGGGTCCCACGGGTCGCGGCGAGCAGGTCTCCGGGGCCGGCCGTCACCTCGCCGTCCCCGGTGTGGAGCGTCAACTCGCCTTCGAGGACGTAGAAGTACTCGTCGTGTCCCTCGTGCACGTGCGGTCTGGCACCGATCACTCCAGGGGCGAGACTGAACTCCTCGAAGGCGAAGTGCCCGCCCGTGTGCTCGCCGGTCAACCGGAAGAAGTGCGCGACACCGGCGACGTCTATGAGTTCACCGTCCCGGGGGCGGCGCAGCAGCGGGCGGGCGGGATCTCGGGACTGATCATCGGCCATGGGGGCATTGTGGCCCAGGGCGGTACCGGACGGCCGGGAGAGCCACCGAGGGTGATCAACGGCATCCCCTGACATCGGCGGACCGGCGTGCCGCCGGGGGACCCGCCCACTTGGGACACCGCCTCCCGCTCCGGCTACTCGCCGGTGACGCCGTCGGCGAGCTCCCGCGCGATGTCGAGGTGCCCGACGTGCCGTGCGTACTCCTGGAGCAGATGGAACAGCACCCAGATCAGCGTCGGCCGCTCCTCCTCGGGCGGGACCCGGCCCCCGAGAGTGGCCATCCGGTCCTCCAGTCGCGCGCCGGCGACGATCGCGCGGGACCGCTCGCACTGGGCGCGGAAGAACGCCGTCACGTCCTCGGCGGTCTCACCCGCCTCGACACGCCATCTGCCGCCACGGGCTTCCATGTCGCCCCACGGCTGTTCGACCTTCTGGCCGGCGAAGCCCCACTGGAGCCAGCGCAGCTCCACATAGGCCAGATGCTTCAGCAGCTCCAGCGGTGCCCAGCCGGACGGCAGCCGGCTGTCCCGCAGTTCCTTGTCGGTCATGCCGTCCAGCTTGCGCAGCGCGGCGTCACGGTAGAAATCCAGATAGCCCGCCAGCAACTCGGCCGGGCTGGTGAGCGTGACATCGGGTTCCGCCGGGGGCTCGGCTTCAGCAGTCATGGAAGGTGATGTTAAGCGGGGCCCTGCGGGCAGGCCACCCACCTCACCGCAAAACGGACCCGCCCTCGACCACCGGTCGACGATGCGAGCGGGGCAACGGTGCGAGCGAGCCGCTAGAACATCTTCCCCGGGTTCAGGATGCCCAGCGGGTCGAAGACCTGCTTGATGCCGCGGTGCAACGCGATGCCGTCGGGGCCCAGTTCGCGGGCGAGCCAGTCCTTCTTGAGGACGCCCACGCCGTGTTCGCCGGTGATGGTGCCGCCCAGGCGGAGGCCGAGGGCCATGATCTCGTCGAAGGACTCGCGGGCGCGCCGTTCCTCGTCGGGGTCGGCGGGGTCGAAGCAGACCAGGGGGTGGGTGTTGCCGTCGCCGGCGTGGGCGCAGACGCCGATGGTCAGGTCGTACTTCTCGGCGATGGCGGTGGTGCCGTCGAGCATGGCGGCGAGCCGGGAGCGCGGTACGCAGACGTCGTCGATGAGCATGGCGGGCCTGATGCGCTCCAGGGCGGGGAAGGCCAGCCGCCGTGCCTGGAGGAGGAGTTCGGACTCGGCGGCGCCCTCGGCGGGGACGACCTGGGTGGCGCCGGCCGCCTCGCACAGGGCGCCGACGGCGGCGAGGTCGGCGGCCGGGTCGGGGGTGTCGAAGGCGGCCAGCAGCAGCACCTCGGTGGTCTCCGGCAGCCCCATCTGCGCCATGGCGTTGACCGCGCGGATGCTGGTGCGGTCCATCAGCTCCAGGAGGGAGGGGGTGTGGCCGCCGGCCATGATGGCGCAGACCGCCTCGCCGGCGGCGGACACGGAGGCGAACTCGGCGACCAGGGCGAGTTGTTGGGGCGGGGTGGGCTTCAGGGCCAGGGTGGCGCGGACGACGACGCCGAGGCTGCCCTCGGAGCCGACGAAGAGGCGGGTGAGGTCGTAGCCGGCGACGCCCTTGGCGGTGCGGCGGCCGGTGGTGATCAGCCGGCCGTCGGCGAGGACGACGTCCAGGCCGAGGACGTACTCGGCGGTGACCCCGTACTTCACGCAGCACAGGCCGCCCGCCGCGGTGCCGATGTTGCCGCCGATGGTGCACGTCTCCCAGCTGGAGGGGTCCGGCGGGTAGTACAGGCCGTGCTCGGCCACGGCGCGGGAGAGGACGGCGTTGATCACGCCGGGCTCGACGACCGCTATCCGGTCGACGGGGTTGATCTCCAGGATGCGGTCCATCTTGACCAGCGAGAGGACGATGCAGCCGTCGGTGGCGTTGGCGGCGCCGGAGACACCGGTGCGGGCGCCCTGGGGGACGACCGGGACGCGCAGCGCGGTCGCGGTGCGCATCACGTGCTGGACCTGTTCGACGGTGCGCGGCAGGACGACGGCGGCGGGGGTGCCGGCCGCGCAGAAGTTGGCCGTGTCCCGGGCGTAGGAGCCGGTGACGTCGGGGTCGGTGAGCAGGGCTCCGTCGGGGAGACCGGCGCGCAGTCGTTCGATGAGGTCCATGGCTTCACCTTCGCACCCGTGGGCCGTACACGGAAGATCGTGTACGGCCCACCGGATGGCGGTGATCAACAGCGGTGATCAGAGGTTGCCGCGCCGGTCCTGCTCGCGCTCGATGGCCTCGAAGAGGGCCTTGAAGTTGCCCTTGCCGAAGCCGAGGGAGCCGTGCCGCTCGATCATCTCGAAGAAGACGGTCGGGCGGTCCTGGACCGGCTTGGTGAAGATCTGCAGCAGGTAGCCGTCCTCGTCGCGGTCGGCGAGGATCCTCAGCTCGCGCAGCTCGTCGAGGGGGACGCGGGTGTCGCCGACCCACTCGCCGAGGGTGTCGTAGTACGAGTCGGGGACGTCGAGGAACTCCACGCCCGCCGCGCGCATCTGACGGACCGTCGCGACGATGTCGTTGGTGGCCAGTGCGATGTGCTGGACGCCGGGGCCGCCGTAGAACTCCAGGTACTCGTCGATCTGCGACTTCTTCTTGGCGATGGCCGGCTCGTTGATCGGGAACTTGACCTTCTTGGTGCCGTCCGCGACGACCTTGGACATCAGGGCGGAGTACTCGGTGGCGATGTCGTCGCCGACGAACTCCTTCATATTGGTGAAGCCCATGACCTTGTTGTAAAAGGCGACCCACTCGTTCATCCGGCCGAGTTCGACGTTGCCGACGCAGTGGTCGATGGCCTGGAAGAAGCGCTTCGCCGGAGCGGCGACGATCGGGGCGGCCGCCACATAGCCCGGCAGGTACGGGCCGTCGTAGCCGGAGCGCTCGACAAGGGTGTGCCGGGTCTGGCCGTAGGTGGCGATGGCGGCCCGGACGACGGTGCCGTGCTCGTCCGTGGTCTCGTACGGCTCCGTAAGGCCCGTCGCGCCGTGCTCGACGGCGTAGGCGTACGCGGCGCGGGCGTCCGGCACCTCGATGGCGAGGTCGACGACGCCGTCGCCGTGCGCCGCCACATGGTCGGCGAGGAAGCGGCCCCAGTCGGTGGTGGGCTTGACGACGGAGGTGAACACGAACCGGGCGCCGCCGGATTCGAGCACGTAACTGGCCGTCTCCCGGCTGCCGTTCTCCGGTCCGCGGTAGGCGACGCGCTTCATGCCGAAGGCGGTGGAGTAGTAGTGCGCGGCCTGCTTGGCGTTGCCGACGGCGAAGACGACCGCGTCCATCCCCTTGACCGGGAAGGGGTCCGCCTGCCGGGCCGTGCGGGGGGTGATGGGCTGGGTGTGCATCGTGGTGTCTGCCATGGCCGCAGAGTCCCGCCGATCCGCAAGGTGCGCAATAGTTTGTGTATCCGCTGGGCATTCTGTATAGCAGACTGGTGGTGACACCGGGCGTTCTGTACATCATGACCATCGAAATCGGAGGCTGCGGCCATGGCGATCGATCATTTGGACGGGGCCCTGCTGGAGCTGCTGGCCCGGGAGCCGCGGATCGGCGTCCTGGAGGCGTCCCGGCGGCTGGGGGTGGCCCGCGGGACGGTGCAGGCGCGGCTGGACCGCCTTCAGTCGAATGGAGTGATCAGGGGCTTCGGGCCGGACGTGGACCCGGCGGCGCTGGGCTATCCGGTGACCGCGTTCGCGACGCTGGAGATCAAGCAGGGCCAGGGCAGTGCCATCCGGGCGCACTTGGCGACCGTGCCGGAAGTGCTGGAGCTGCATACAACGACGGGACACGGGGACATGTTGTGCAGGCTCGTCGCGCGGTCGAACGCCGATCTGCAGCGGGTGATCGACCGGGTTGTGGGCTTTGATGGCATCGTGCGGGCTTCGACGGCGATTGTGATGGAAAATCCCGTTCCGCTGCGGATCATCCCGCTGGTGCAGCAGGCCGCGGGGGACTGACCGGCGGCGGGCGGGCCGGACCGGGCGAGCGACCGAGGAGGCGACGGGTGAGCTTCTGGGAGTACGTCGGCAGCCGGCACGCCCAGCTGCTCACGGACACGTACCAGCACGCCAGCGCGGTCTTCCAGTGCATGGTGATCGCGACCGTGCTGGGCGTCGCCCTCGGCGTCGCCACCTACCGCAGCGAATGGGCCGGCGCGCTCGCCACCACCGCCACCGCCACCGTCCTGACCATCCCGTCCCTGGCCCTGATCGGTCTGCTGATCCCGATCGTCGGCCTCGGCGTCGCGCCGACCGTCATCGCGCTGACGCTGTACGGGCTGCTGCCGGTCGTGCGGAACGCCATCGTGGGGCTGCGCGGGGTGGATCCGGCGCTGGTCGACGCGGCCAAGGGCATCGGCATGTCGCGCGCCGCCCGGCTCTTCCGCGTCGAACTCCCGCTGGCCTGGCCGCCGATCCTCACCGGCATCCGGGTCGCCACCCAGATGCTGATGGGCATCGCGGCCATCGCCGCGTTCGCCTCGGGCCCCGGCCTCGGCAACGAGATCTTCCGCGGCATCGCCTCGCTGGGCAGCGCCAACTCGCTCAACCAGGTGCTCTCCGGAACGCTCGGGATCGCCGTCCTGGCCCTCCTCTTCGACGCCGCCTACGTCCTGATCGGACGCCTGACCATCCCCAGGGGGATCCGTGCCTGAGACGTACGGGAACGGCAGCAGCGCCGAGACCGCCGCGCCGACGGCGGCGAAGCCGGCCACCGCGGGCGCCGGCATCCGGCTGGAGAACCTGACGAAGGTCTATCCGGGCACCGCGGGACCGGCCGTCGACAACGTCAGTATGGAGATCAGGGCCGGCGAGACGGTGATCTTCGTCGGGCCGTCCGGCTGCGGGAAGTCCACGACGCTGAAGATGATCAACCGGCTGATCGAGCCGACCTCCGGGCGGATCAGGATCGGCGACGAGGACGTCACCGACATCGACCCGGTCAAGCTGCGCCGCAAGGTCGGCTACGCGATCCAGGCGTCCGGCCTGTTCCCGCACATGACGGTCGCGCAGAACATCGCCCTCGTGCCGAAGATGATCGGCTGGTCCGCGGCGCGGACGAGGAGCCGGGTCGAGGAGATGCTCGACCTGGTCGGCCTGGACCCGGGAGAGTTCCACGGGCGCTACCCCCGGCAACTCTCCGGCGGGCAGCAGCAGCGCGTCGGGGTGGCGCGGGCGCTGGCCGCCGATCCGCCGGTGCTGCTGATGGACGAGCCGTTCGGCGCGGTCGACCCGATCACCCGCGACCACCTCCAGGACGAACTGATCCGGCTCCAGCACGAACTGCACAAGACCATCGTCTTCGTCACCCACGACTTCGACGAGGCGATCAAGCTCGGCGACCGGATCGCGGTGCTCCGCGAGCGGTCGCACATCGCCCAGTTCGACACCCCCGAAGCCATCCTGACCAACCCGGCGGACGACTTCGTCTCCGGGTTCGTGGGCGCCGGGGCGGCGCTCAAGCGGCTGAACCTGACCCGGGTCCGGGACGTGGGCGTCGTCGACTTCCCCACCGCCCGGGTCGACGACCCGCTCCAGTCGATCTTCGACCTGCTGCGCGACGGCGCCACCAACGAAGTGCTGCTGCTGGACCGGCACCGCCGCCCGTACAAGTGGCTGCGCCGCGGCGACCTCTCGCGGGCCAAGCAGTCGCTGGCGCGGGCCGGGACCCTGGTCGCCGACACGGTCACCCGGGACGCCACGCTGCGGGACGCGCTGGAGGCGGTGCTGACCGACAACGCGGGCCGGGTCGCGGTCACCGGGCGGCGCGGCGAGTACATCGGTGTGGTCGACATGGAGACGCTGATGAACAACGTCCACGAACTGCTGGAGGCGGACCGCCTGGACGCCATGGAGCACCAGCACGAACTCCGGCTCCAGCGCGCCCACCGCACCCAGCTCGCCCAGGAGGGACTGGACGGCGCGGGCGGACCCGAGGGCGGTCCGGGGGGCCGGGCATGACGGCGGGCGACGGCGGCGGGGCACGCCGGGAGGCGCCGCGGGGCGGCGAGCGGCCCGCGATGGCGACGCCCGAGGACGACGAGGAGGTGGCGGCGGACCGGGAGCCGGCGTGCGGCGAGGCGCCCACCCCGTCCGCGGCCCGCGGGGAGCGCCGGATCAGCTGGCAGAAGTGGACGTTCATGCCGTCCTTCCTGGTCCTCGCGCTGCTCGCCACCTGGCTGTGGTTCCGCGGCGCCCGGCTGGACTCCATCGCCCACCAGGCGGTCGACAACGGCAAGGTGTGGCTCGCGCTGCGCCAGCACATCGAACTCACCGCCGTCTCCACCCTCTTCGTGCTGATCATCGCGATCCCGCTGGGCATCGCGCTGACCCGTGCCGGGCTGCGCCGGCTCACCCCGTTCGCGATGGCCGTCGCCAACCTGGGGCAGGCGGTGCCGGCGCTGGGCCTGCTGGTGCTGCTGGTCATCTGGCTGGGCATCGGCGCCCGTTCGGCGATCACCGGCATGGTGATCTACGCCGTGCTGCCGGTGCTGGCCAACACCATCGCCGGGCTGCGCGGGATCGACCCGACGCTGACCGAGGCCGCCCGCGGCATCGGGATGTCCCCCATGGGCGTCCTGGGCAGGGTCGAACTCCCGCTGGCCGTACCGCTGATCCTGGCCGGGGTGCGGACCGCGCTGGTGCTCAACGTCGGCACCGCGACCCTGGCCACGTTCGGCGGGGGCGGTGGGCTGGGCGACCTGATCTCGGCGGGCATCATCACCCAGCGGATGCCGGTACTGGTCCTGGGCTCGGTGCTGACCGTGGCGCTGGCACTGCTCGTCGAATGGCTGGCGTCGCTGGCCGAGCTGCTGCTGCGGCCCCGCGGGCTGGAGGTGGCGGCCTGATGGCGGGCCGCGGAGCCCACCGGCGCGGGCGCGCCCTCGCACCGGTCTGCGCGCTGCTGCTGGCGCTGGCCGCGCCGGCCGGCTGCGGGCTGGTCAGCGGCAGCCCGATGTCCGACGACGTCGGGCCCGGTACGGTCGGCCGGGGCCTGCCCCTCAAAGGCGCCCAACTCACCGTCACGTCCAAGGAGTTCACCGAGAACATCATCCTCGGCCAGATCATGGGCCTGGTCTTCAAGGCGGCCGGCGCCACCGTCATCGACAAGACCAACATCCAGGGCACCATCGGCGCCCGCGAGGCGGTGCGCACCGGCACCGCGGACGGCATGTACGAATACACCGGCACCGGCTGGATCACCCACCTCGGCCACACCAAGCCGATCCCCGACGTCCACAAGCAGTGGGAGGCCGTACGGGACGCGGACCGGAGGAACGGCATCGTGTGGCTGCCGCAGTCGCGGCTGAACAACACCTACGCGCTGGCGCTGAACGCCGCCAACAACAGGAAGTACCGGGTCCGCACCCTCTCCGACGTCGCCGCGCTGCTGAAGCGGGACCCGGGCGCGGTCACCCTGTGCGTGGAGAACGAGTTCGCCACCCGCAACGACGGGCTGCCCGGCATGGCGCGGGCGTACGGCATGGACATCCCGTCCGGCAACATCCGCAAGATGACCGGCGGCGTGGTCTACACCGAGGCGTCCCAGGGGAAGTCCTGCACCTTCGGCGAGGTCTTCACCACCGACGGGCGGATCAGGGTGATGGGCCTGACCGTGCTCGACGACGACAGGCACTTCTTCCCGAACTACAACGCGGCGCCGGAGATCAACGCCAGGGCGCTGGCGAAGTACCCGCAGATCGCCGGGGTACTGGCGCCGGTGACCGCGGCGCTGGACAACACCGTGGCCCAGTCGCTCAACCGGAAGGTGGACGTCGAGGGAAGGGACCCGCACGACGTCGCCAAGAAGTGGCTGGTCGACGAGGGCTTCATCAAGGTGGGGTGAGGATCGGGGAGGGTCGGGGACCGAGGAGGGGTGAGGACCGAGGAGGGGTGAGGGCCGGCCGGGGCGCCGGTCAGCAAGTGGGGACGGCGCCGCCGGTGCGGAGCGCCTTGAGGGCGTCCACCGCGCCGCCGAGGGTGGTGATGGGGATCAGCCGCATGCCGCGCGGCAGCTCGGCGCGGGCGTCGGTGCACTCCTGGCGGGGCACGAGGAAGACCGTGGCGCCGTCGCGGTGCGCGGCCTGGGTCTTGAGCGGGACGCCGCCGACCGCGCCGACCGACCCGCCCGCGTCGATGGTGCCGGTCCCGGCGACGGTCCGGCCGCCGGTCAGGTCGTGCCCGGCGCCGTCGCCGTCGAGCTTGTCGATGATCCCGAGGGCGAACATCAGGCCGGCGCTGGGCCCGCCGACGTCCGCCAGGCTCAGGGTGACCTTGACGTCCTTCGGCGACTTGTGGAGCTGCCCGAGGGCCGCCTGGGTGGCACTGTCCTGGGACTGCTTCATCTGCTCCGCGTTGTGCTCGGCGATCTCCTCGGTGTTGTTGCCCACCGGGTAGACCGACTGGCGCGGCATCACGGCCTGGTCCGTCCGGAACCACGCCGTGACGATGTCCGGCAGGTGGACGGAGGCGTCCGGGCCGGTCGCCGTGATGGAGGTCATCCGCAGCTGCCCGCTGGTGGCCCGGGTGTCGGCGCCGGAGATGGTGATCACCGGCTTGCCCTTGTCGTCACCGAGGACGTTGGCCGTGATACCCGGATACGCGACCGAGTACGGCAGCGGTGCGAGCGCCGCGGTGACGAGCACGGCGAGGACGAGGGCGGTGCAGATCAGCAGGGCGCGGGCGCGTGAGGACACCCCGCCAGCCTAATTGACCCCGGCCCCACCGGCCCCGTGAGGTCCTGTCGTCAAACCGCCGTCGTCCGCCCGATCGGCAGGCGGGCAGGCGGGCAGGCGGGCAGGCGTGTGGCCCGGTGCCCGGGCACCGGGTCACACCGCGGCGACACAGGCCCGCGGCATGCGGTACGTGATCGTCACCCGGGGCGGGGCCGGCCGTACGGGCCCGGGGCGAGCGGCGCGGGGGCGGCCGTAACGGGCCGGGGCGGGCGGCGCGTGCACCGGTAGCCTGCGCCCGTGCCGTGCCGCCGGCCGGCTCCGCGGCCTCAGCGCAGCGCGTCGGCCACCTCACGGGCCGCCTCGACGACCCGGTGCCCGACCCGGTCGCCGACGGTGTCCGCGAGCATCACCACGCCCACGCTGCCCTCGATGCCGCTGACCCCGAGCAGCGGCGCCGCGGCACCGCTCGCACCGGCCTCCAACTCCCCGTGTGTCAGGGCGAGTCCGGATTCGTGCAGCCGGCCCTGGCGAGCCTTGAGGATGGCCCGCCCGGCGGCTCCGCGGTCCAGCGGGTGACGGAAACCGGCCCGGTAGGCGACGTGGTAGTCGGTCCAGGTCGGCTCGACGACCGCGACGGCCAGCGCCTCGGTTCCGTCGACGAGGGTGAGGTGCGCGGTGGCGCCGACGTCCTCGGCGAGCGCCCGCAGCGCGGGCAGCGCGGCTTCCCTGACCAGCGGGTGCACCTGGCGGCCCAGGCGCAGCACGCCCAGGCCGACTCTGGCCCGGCCGCCGGCGTCGCGGCGCACCAGGGCGTGCTGCTCCAGCGTCGCCAGCAGGCGGTAGACCACGGTGCGGTTGACGCCGAGTTTGTGGGAGAGCTCGGTCACGGTCAGCCCGTGGTCGGTTTCGGCGAGGAGTTTGAGGACACGCAGTCCCCGGTCGAGTGTCTGGGAGGTCTCTGCAGTCACGACGCCCCTCCTGGAGTGAGTGGCGGCGTCCGTACGCGGCGCGCTGACGTCCCAGAACAGCGCGCAAAGAGCCGCCGGCCGCTAGCACCGGCTGCGTCCGCGGCGGCGCTGCCACGGGGCGTGTGCGTGAGCGGGACAGTAGCGAGCGGGTCCGCTCAGCGGAAGAGTCCGTCCAGAATCCGGGCTTCCGCGCCCGGAACATCCCTGTTCATCCGCGGGGTATGCCGTCCCGACCGCCGCGCGGAAGCCTGGCCGTTACCCGGACGTGACGTCAGCGCGGGGCGGGGCGGCCCGCCCCGCCGGAGCCCGCCGGGGCCCGGCGGGGCCCGGCGGGGCGTGCTCAGCGCATCCGCGTGGCCCACTCCCGCACCTTCTTGATGCGCTCGTTGAGCTGCCCGGCCGTCGCCTCGGCGCTCGGCGGCCCGCCGCACACCCGGCGCAGCTCGGTGTGGATCACCCCGTGCGGCTTGCCGCTCTGGTGGACATAGGCGCCCACCAGCGTGTTGAGCTGCTTGCGCAGCTCCAGCAGCTCCTTGTGCGTGACCACCGGCCGCCGCTCGGCCGGCATCTCCAGCAGATCCGCCTCCTCGTCCGGCTTCTTCCGGCTGTGGGCTATCTGCCGCGCCTGCCGCTTCTGGAGCAGCATCTGCACCTGGTCGGGCTCCAGCAGGCCGGGGATGCCGAGGTAGTCCTGCTCCTCCTCGCTGCCCGCGTGCGCCTGCATGCCGAACTCGGCGCCGTCGTAGAGGACCCGGTCGAAGACGGCCTCCGACTCCAGCGCCTCGAACGAGAACTGCTCCTGCTCGCCGGTGTCCTCGTCCTGCTCCCTGTTCGCCTCGTCCATCTCCTGCTCGGACTCGGCGTACGGGTCCTCCTCGCCGTCCTTCTTCGGCTTGTCCAGGACGTGGTCGCGCTCGACCTCCATCTCGTTGGCGAAGCCGAGCAGCATCGGGACGGTGGGCAGGAAGACCGACGCGGTCTCGCCGCGCTTGCGGGACCGGACGAAGCGCCCGACCGCCTGCGCGAAGAACAGCGGCGTGGAGATCGTCGTGGCGTAGACGCCGACCGCGAGCCGGGGCACGTCCACGCCCTCGGACACCATCCGGACCGCGACCATCCAGCGGTCGTCGGAGTGCGAGAAGTCGTCGATGCGCTGCGAGGCGCCGGAGTCGTCGGACAGCACGAGCGTCGCGCCCTGCCCGGTGATCTCCCGGATCAGCTTGGCGTACGCGCGGGCCTGCTCCTGGTCGGAGGCGATGACCAGGGCGCCGGCGTCCGGGATGCCCTTGCGGACCTCGGTCAGCCGCCGGTCGGCGGCCCGCAGCACATTGGGCATCCAGTCGCCGCGCGGGTCCAGCGCGGTCCGCCACGCCTGCGAGACGGCGTCCTTGGTCATCGGCTCGCCGAGCCGCGCCGCGATCTCGTCGCCGGCCTTCGTGCGCCAGCGCATGTTGCCGCTGTAGGAGAGGAAGATGACCGGCCGGACGACGCCGTCGGCGAGCGCGTTCCCGTAGCCGTAGGTGTAGTCCGCCGACGAACGCCGGATCCCGTCGTTGCCCTCCTCGTAGGACACGAACGGGATGGGGTTGGTGTCGGACCGGAAGGGCGTACCGGTCAGCGCCAGCCGCCGGGTCGCCGGCTCGAACGCCTCCAGGCACGCCTCGCCCCACGACTTCGAGTCGCCGGCGTGGTGGATCTCGTCGAGGATGACCAGCGTCTTGCGCTGCTCGATGCGGTTGCGGTGCAGCATCGGGCGCACCCCGACACCGGCGTAGGTGATCGCGATGCCGTGGTACTCCCGGCCCAACGGCCCCGCGCTGTACTCCGGATCGAGCTTGATCCCGATCCGGGCCGCCGCCTCCGCCCACTGCTTCTTCAGGTGCTCGGTCGGTGCGACGACGGTCACCTGCTGCACGACGTGGTGGTGCAGCAGCCACGAGGCGAGGGTGAGCGCGAACGTGGTCTTGCCGGCGCCGGGCGTCGCCACGGCGAGGAAGTCTCTCGGCTGGGTCTGGATGTACCGGTCCATGGCCGCCTGCTGCCAGGCGCGCAGCTTGTTCGCGGTACCCCAGGGGGCCCGGCCCGGGAAGGCCGGGGACAGGTGATGGCTGTTGGTGGCGCTGGTGGTGGTAGTCACGGTCTCCGTCGGGCTGAACTCGGCGATCGGCAACCGCGTCAGCCTACCCGTGCGCCGCTTCCCGCTCCGGGGATACCGCACGCTCCCACCCGGGGGTGGGAGCGAGGTCACATCGGGACCGCCGCCGCGCGCGGCGCGCGGGGCCGGGCGGCGACGGCCGGGACCTGCGCCGACCGCCCCGTGCAAGCCTCCGGCCGCGGCCGCCCCGTCCCCGCCGCCGCCGCAGTCAGGGCATCGGGCAAGCCGTCCGCAGGCCCACCTTCCGTAGTCACGACGACGCCGAGCCGCACTACCGCGTACCTGGGCCCGCCGGCTCATCGCTGCCGTCGCTGCTGTGCCCGGCCGGCGGCCCGGGGCGGGACGCCGCATACCTGGGCGATCTGTGACGGGATGGCCGCGGCACCGGCAGCTGATCATCCCGGACGGCCGCGGCACCGGCTCGTCGGCCACTATCCGTGGATGGACGAGCCGGAGCTCTTCAGCCCCGTCGTCGAGGAGTCCCTCCGCGCCTCCTGAGGCCGCCCCGGCACCGCCCGACGGCCGTTCGTGAACCGCGTGTTGCAGCATCGTGGCAGCCCGCCGGGCACCCTTGCCCGACCCCCCACCCCGCGACCTAGAGTCGGAAGCGCACCGCAACCCGGCCGTGTGCCCGAGTGGTTCAGGGGCTCGCCTGCAAAGCGAGTTACGTGGGTTCGAATCCCGCCACGGCCTCAGAGAAGACCCGCCCGCACCCAAGTGGTGCAGGAGCACCCCGGCCCCCGAGTGGTCCAGGGGCTCGCCCGCACCGCATCGGCCAGCGGGCTCCGCCCGTGGGGAGTTACGCGGGTTCGCGTCCCGCCACGGCCCAGTCCCACCGTTCCCGCCGTTCCCCCTGGTCGCACCGGTCCACCCGGTCCTGCCCTGTGCCGTCCCGTACCGCATCGCTGCCCCCGCAGACTCGACAGTGGTCCGACGCGGCACCGCTCCGATGTCCGGCGCTGCCGCATCCCGTATCACGCATCCCGTAGCGAAAACCACGGTAAGTGACGCCACTGACAATGGCCGTGACGGAGGGTGAACAGTACGGCGGGATACGCACGTCGGAGAGCGCAGATCCGAGAACGCAGGGCGGGGGCGGGCCGGCCGGGCGCCGGACGGCGCCCGGCCGCGGGCTACTGCTGCGGGGTCTGCGCCACGGCCGCCTGCGGGCGGATCGGGAGCCGGCCGATCGGGCGGCCGGTGGCGGCGCGGACCGCGGAGGCCACCGCGGCCGGCGCGGTGACGACCGGCACCGCGCTGGCGGGCTTGGCGCCGAACGGGGCGACCACGTCGCGCTCCTCGACGAGCCGGACGATACGGATGTCCGGGGCGTCCAGTGCGGTCGGCAGGGCATAGCCGGTCAGGTCCGGGTGGCGGACCTGACCACGGGTGGTGCGCAGGTTCTCCATCAGGGCGGCGCCCAGGCCCTGGGTGACCCCGGCTTCGATACGGGCCCGCAGCTGGGCCGGATTGAGCACCCGGCCCACGTCCTGGGCCACGGTCATCTCCACCACCCGGATGGTGCCCAGCTCGATGTCGACGTCCGCGACGCAGCGGATGGCGCAGAAGGCGAGGCCGACGAAGGCGTCGCCCTGGCCGGTGTCGTCCAGCGGCTCGGTGGGATGCGGCCGGCACTGGGCGGTGGCCCACAGCTCCTTGCCGTCCAGCGCCTCGGCGACGGTGGTGCTGAGCACCCCGTCGTAGGAGGTGATCTTGCCGTCGGTGATCTGGAGCAGCTCCGTGGACATCCCGAACTTGTGGGCCAGCGGCTGCAGTAGCTGCGTACGGACCATCTTGGCGGCGCGCTCGACGGCGCCTCCGGAGACCCAGGTGTGCCGCCCGTGGCAGGCCCGGCCGGCCGGCGGCTGGTCGGTGTCGACGCCCGCGACGTGCACCTCCTCGACGCCCAGGGTCTCCTGGACGATCTGCCGCGCCAGGGTGGAGAACCCCGAACCGGTCTCCACGGCCGCGCAGATGACGGTGGCGACCGAGCCGCTGACCTTGACGGTGGCGGTGGACACCTCGTCGGCGCCCTCCGCGCCCAGCATGTGCACCATGCCCAGGGCGTAGCCGACACCGCGCCGCACCGCGCCGGGCTCGCCCGCGCCCTCGGGCCCGCCCGGCAGCAGCCACTCCGCTTCCGGGGTGTCCTTGGGCAGTTCGGGCAGCGGCGCCTCCTTGACGGCGCGCAGCAGTTCGGCGACCGGTGCGGGGCAGGTGACGGTCTGCCCCGTGGGGAGCAGGTCGCCGGTGGCCATGATGTTGCGCAGGCGGATCTCGTCGGGCTCCAGGCCCAACTGGGCGGCCAGCTTGTCCATTTGGCCCTCGTAGGCCGCGCAGACCTGGAGCGCCCCCTCGCCGCGCATGTGGCCGGACGGCGGGTTGTTGGTGCGCACCGCCCAGCCCTCGACGACGGCGTGCGGGACGACGTACGGGCCGCAGGCGAACGAGACGGCGGCGGCCAGCGCCTCGGCGGAGGTCTCCGCGTAGGCGCCGGCGTCCATCAGGATCTGGGCCTCGACCTTGACGAGCTTGCCCTCGGCGTCGGCGTGGTGCCGGTAGCGCAGCAGCGTGGGGTGGCGGTGGGAGTGCGCGAGGAAGGACTCCTCGCGGTTGGCGGCCAGTTTGACCGGGCAGCCCGTACGCAGCGCCAGCAGCCCCAGGGACAGCTGGATGCCGGGGTCCTCGCGGTCGGCGGTGGCGCCGGGCACGCCGGTCACCACGACCTTGACCTGGTCCGGCTCCAACCCGAAGGAGGCGGCGGCCAGATCGCGGTCGGTGTGCGGGTCCGTGGAGGCGGTGTAGATCTCCACCCCGCCGTCGGGGCGCGGCACCGCGAGCCCGGCCTCGGCCCCGATGGGCGCCGGGTCCTGCCGGCCGATCCGGTAGAACCCCTCCACCATGACCTCGCCGACCGCGTCGGGGTCGCCGAAGCGGAGCGGGATGTGCCGGATGAGGTTGCCGTCGGGGTGCAGCGGCTCGGCCTCGAAGGCGAGTTGGGGGTCGGTGACGGCGTCCAGTACCTCGTACTCGACGGCGATGGCGGCGGCGGCCAGCCGGGCCGTGTCCGGGTGGTCGGCGGCCACCGCGGCGATCGGCTCACCGTGGTAGCGGACCTCGTCGTGGGCGAAGACCGGCCGGTCGGCGGTGCCCCGGCCGTATCCCTTGTCGCCGGGCACGTCCTCGTGGGTGACCACCGCGCGCACGCCCGGCATCTCGGTCGCGTAGCGGGTGTCGACGGACCGGATCCGCGCCCGGGGGTGCGGGGAGCGCAGCACCGCCGCCCACAGCAGCCCCTCCGCCCACAGGTCCGCGGCGTACGGGAAGGTGCCCTCGGTCTTCGCCGGCGCGTCGGCCGACAGGAGCGAGACGCCCAGGCCGTGCGGCGGCGGCTCGACGGGGATCTGGACGCCCGCTGCGGGAGTCGCGGTGACGGCGCCCGCGCCGTCGCTCGTACCACTCATGCCGATCCCTCGCTTCGCCCGCCCCCGCATGCGCGGGGCGCGCCCCCTTCGACAACTCTCCCCCGGCCAGCGGCCGGGCGGACCCGCATGCTGCGCTCGGTCACCCGGTACCCCCCGGCTGCGGATCCCGGTGCGGTGCGCCCTCCGTCGGGTCGGCGGGTCCCGCCTGGTGGGGGATGCGCGCGGTTTCGGCCGGCGTCTCGGGGGCGACCTCGGCCGCCTCGGCACGGGCCTTGACGACGTCGGCGACGGCGTCCAGGACGCCCCGGTAGCCGGAGCAGCGGCAGAGGTTGCCGCAGAGCGCCTTACGGGTCTCCAGCTCCGTGGGGGCGTGGTTGCCCTCCAGGAGGTCGTGCACGGTCATGGCCATGCCCGGTACGCAGAAGCCGCACTGGACGGCCCCGGACGCGGCCAGGGCGCGCTGCACGTCGGAGGGCACGCCGTGCTGCGCGAGCCCCTCGACGGTGCGGACCTCGCTGCCCGCCGTGGTGGCGGCGGGCACCAGGCAGGACGCGACCAGCCGCCCGTCCACCTGGACCGAGCACGCCCCGCACTCCCCCTGGGAGCAGCCGTCCTTGGCGCCGGCCAGGCCGAGCCGCTCGCGCAGCACGTAGAGCAGCGACTCCCCGATCCACGCGTCGGTGACGGGCCGGTCGACGCCGTTGACCCGCAGCACGTACGAGATCGCGGGGTGTTCGTCGTGGGCGTCCGGCCCTTCGGGGTCGCCGGGGGCCGCGGCGGGGTGCGCCTCGGCGACGGCGAGGACGGGCCCGGCCGGTTCGGGCACTTCGGATGCTTCGGATGCTTCGGGCGCGCCTTCGGCGTCCGCCGGTCCGGTCGGTCCGGTGGGCCCGGGGTCCGCCGCGGGGTGCGGTGCCTCGGCGGGCGCCTCGGGGGCGGCGGCGGCCTCGGCGGCACCGGGGACGTCCACGGCGCCGGCCGGTGCGGCGGGCTCGACGGGGGCGGGGTGCTCGGCCGGGGTGTCGTGCCCGGCGGGCGCGTCCGCGGCTGCGGGCGCGGCGGGCACCGCAGCGGGGTCGATCATGAACTCGCCGGAGGTGTCCGGCTGTTCGCCGTCCGCCGCCGGGATCGTCCAGCCCACGGTCGCACCGGACGCGGGGGCGTCCGCGGCAGCCTCCTGGTGGGCGGCCGTCTCCTCCTGGGGCGGAGCCGGCGGCCACTGGGCCAGCGCGTCGGCCGGCAGCGACCAGTGCCCGGTCGCCCCGCCCGTCCCGGTCGTCGGGGTGGGCTCGGCCGGGTACGGGTCCACCGCGGGAGCGGCGAACCGCTCGCCGGCGCCGCCGGTGTCGCCCGCGGCGCCGCTCGTGGCGTTCAGGCCGGCCGCGAAGTTCCAGTGCCCGGTGCCGCCCGGCTGCCCGGCGGCGCCGTGCGGCGCCGCGCCGTATCCGCCGTACCCGCCGTCCTCGTAGAGCGCGGCGCCGCCGTGCCCGGTCCGCCGGTCGTCGCCGACCAGGTACTCGCCGGACTCCTCCAGGGCGTCGTCCGCCGCCGGGACCGTCCAGGCGGCGCCGGTGGCCTCCGCGCTGCCCGCGACGGGCCAGTCGACCTGCTCGCCGCCCCACGGCTGGGCCGCCTCCGGGGCGCCGGCCTGATAGCCCGCGGACGGGTTCCGGTGGGCCGTGGAGTGCCCGGCCCGGGCCGTCCCGCCGTACCCGGCCGACGGGTCGGCGTATCCGGCGGACGGGTCCGCGAACGGCATCGTCCACTGCCCGGTCGCCGCCGGGTCGGTGCCCGCGCCCGGAACCGAGGGCGCGGCGGTGTGCTGGGCGAAGGAGGCCGGCGGGGTGTAGCCGTGGCCTGGCGCGGCGAGCGGGTCCTGGCCCGGGGTGCCGTAACCGGCGCCGTACGCGCCCGTGGTGAAGCCTTCCGGGAGCTGGACGAAGGCGGTCGCCTCCGACTCGTACTCGCCGCCCTGGGGGAGCCGCTGCCAGCCCTGGTCGGGGTGCTGCTGCGGATGGCGGTTGTCTGCCTCGGTCACGTGAGCGCCCTCCCAAGTGCGCGGCGGGCCAGTGCTGCCACCGTACGGCGCAGGTGCAGCGCGGCCGGCGGCAGGGCCGCCGGTTCCGAACCGTCCTGCGGCGGCGCCGGATCGGGGATGCAGGCGGCGGCCACGTAGTCGCCGAAGGCGGCCAGCGCCTCGGGGACCAGGCCGCGTTCGCCGTCCCAGTCGATGAGCGAGGCCACCCACTGCTCGGCCTCCAGGGGGCGCAGCGGCATCGCGGCGACCGCGCCGACCGCGCAGCGCACATTGCGCCGGGCCGGGTCCAGGACCAGTGCGACCGAGGCGGTGGCGCGGCCGGGGCCGGTGCGCCCGGTGGCCTTGAGGAAGGTCTGCGGGGCGTGCAGCAGCGGCACCCGTACGAAGCCGACGAGTTCGCCGGGCTGGAGCATCTCGCGGCCGGTCAGCAGGTGGCTGACCGGGATCTCGCGGCGCGTGCCCCCTGGGCCGGCGATGATGACCGTGGCCTCCAGGGCGGCGAGCACCGGGAGGGTGTCGCCGGTGGCGGCGGAGGTCACGATGTTGCCGCCCAGGGTCCCGGCGTTGCGGATCTGCGGCGGGCCGGCCGCGCGGGCGGCGGCGGCCAGGCCCGGGATGAGGGCGGCGAAGTCGGGGCGTCCCATACGGGCGAGGGTGAGGCCGGCGCCGAGCAGCGCATGGCCGTCCAGGTACTGCCAGCCGCGGATCTCGCTGATCCGGCCGAGGCCCACCAGGCCGGCCGGTCTGAGCAGTCCGGCGTTGACCGCCGCCATGAGGTCCGTGCCGCCCGCGACGGGCACGGCGGCGGGCATGGCGGTCAGTGCCGCCACCGCCTCGTCGAGCGAGGCCGGCAACGTCACCGTGTGCGACGCCTGCGGTGCGTGCGTGGTCAACCCAGCTGCCCCTTCCCCGGTGTCCCGGCAGTTCCGCTCCGCCGTACGGTACGTGCTCAGAGCCCGGACGTGGCAACTCTGGCACATCTTCGCGGGCCCGGTACGCGAGGGTCCGCGAAGCGACGATCCGTCCCCGAAGAGGGTGCTGGTCCTGGTTCGTCCGCCGATGCCGGTGAGCGGGCACCACCGTCCCAGGGTCCGGCCGCACGGGCGCCGGCCTTGCCCGGCGGCTCACACGTTCGGGGGCGCCCCGTCGATCGGGCGTCCGAGCAGGCCGGGACGCCGCTGCCACGGACGGGGGCCGCCGGGCGGACGGTAGTCGACGCCGAGCGCGTCGAGCCGGGCGTAGTGGACGGTCATCCGGCGGTCGAAGTCCTGGTAGTCGCGCAGGGGCGGCGCGGGCAGCCGCGACCAGGCGACCTCGGCGAGGGCGGCCAGCCGCGGGAAGACCTGGTAGTCGAGGCGCTGTTGACTGTCCATGACCTCGGTCCAGGCGTTGGCCTGGGTGCCCAGGACGTGTCCGGCCTGGGCGTCCGTCAGCTCCGGTGGCACCGGCTCGAAACGGTAGACGTCCTCCAGGGTGCGGACGTAACCGATCGGCACCGGCTCGTCGGGGGAGGCGTGCTGACGGTGGTCCAGGTACACCTGCTGCTCGGGGCACATGACGACGTCGTGGCCGGATTTGGCCGCGGCCACGCCGCCCGCACAGCCGCGCCAGGAGGACACCGCGGCGCCCTCCGCCAGGCCCCCTTCCAGGATTTCGTCCCAGCCGATGAGGCGCCTCCCGCGGGCGGTGAGCCAGCGGTCGAAGTGCCGGACGAACCAGCTCTGGAGGCCGTCCTCGCCGTCCAGGGACAGTGCGGCGATCCGGTCCTGGGCCGCCGGCGACGCCTTCCACTGGTCCTTGGGGCACTCGTCGCCGCCCAGGTGCACGAACCGCGAGGGGAAGAGCTCCAACACCTCCTCCAGCACGTGCTCGTAGAAGCGCAGAGTCGTGTCGGTGGGCGCCAGTACGTTGGGATTGACGCCCCAGGTGTCCCAGACTTTCAGGGAGGCGGTGTCGACGACGTCGGTGTTGCCCAGTTCCGGGTATGCCGCGATGGCGGCCTGGGAGTGGCCGGGGACGTCGATTTCGGGGACGACGGTGATCTGCCGCCGCGCGGCGTAGGCGACGATCTCGCGGAGGTCGTCCTGGGTGTAGTAACCGCCGTGCGGGCGCGGGTCCCAGAGGGGGGAGGCGCGGTGGCCGAGCTTGGTGCGCTCGCGCCAGGCGCCGGTTTCGGTCAGCTTCGGGTAGCGGCGGATCTCGATCCGCCAGCCCTGGTCGTCGGTGAGGTGGAGGTGCAGGACGTTCAGTTTGTGCGCGGCCAGCAGGTCGACGTAGCGGAGCACGCCGTCCTTGGGCAGGAAGTGCCGGGCGACGTCGAGCATCAGGCCGCGCCAGCCGAAGCGCGGGGCGTCCTCGATCGCCTGCTCGGGCAGGGCGGCCGGTCGCCCGGGGACGAGCGGGGCGCGGCGGAAGGCGTCCGGGCCGAGAAGCTGACGGAGCGTCTGGGCACCCCAGAAGACGCCGGCCGGACCGCCGCCGGCGATGCGCACGCCCCAGCGGGCGTCCGCCTCCAGGCGGTAGCCCTCCGCGGGCAGGGCCGGGTCGAGGGCCAGCGCGAGAGTGTCGGACGCCTCGCCGGAGCCGGGCGGCAGCGGCAGCCCGAAGGCGTCGCCGAGGGTGGCGCGCAGCCAGCGCGCGGTGTCCTCGGTCCCGGGGGCGGCGGCCAGCGCGGTCTGCCCGCCGAGCCGTACGGTCCCGGGGTGCGGCCCGTCGACGCTCAGCGGCGCCGGGATCAGAGCCGTGCCACCGCCGCGGTCAGGATTGGTCCGTACTTCTGTCACGGCGTCAATCCTCACCGCCCCGGCGCGGCGGAAAACCCGCCGCGTCGGTCGGTGTCGCGGCCGGACCGGGGAGACCGGCCAGACCGGCCGGACCCGCGGACCGGGGACGCCGACGGGCCCGGGTCCGCGAGGGACCCGGACCCGGAGGTACGGCGGGCACGGCGAACCGGCCCGGGGCGCAGGCCCTGCGGCTACTTCTTGCCGCCGTCCTTGCCGCCCTTGTCCTTGTCGCCGCCGGCGCCCATGGACTCGAAGATCTCCTTGCACATGGGGCAGACCGGGTACTTCTTCGGGTCGCGACCCGGGACCCAGACCTTGCCGCAGAGCGCCACGACGGGGGTACCGTCGAGCGCGCTCGCCATGATCTTGTCCTTCTGGACGTAGTGGGCGAAGCGCTCGTGGTCGCCGTCGCCGTGCGACACCTGCGGTGTCGGCTCTACGAGGGTCCCCGTACCTGCCCCGCGCTCGGGCTCAAGAGTGCTCATAACAGCCAAGGGTACTCACGCGCGCCGCGCGCCGGGAGCGTCGGCCCGCCGCCAGGTGCAGTGCCGGTCCCGACCCCTCGGACGGGCCCTACGACGCCGCCACCGGCACACCGCCCCGGTCGCCGGCCGTCAGCCCCAGCTCCGTGGCGAACGCCAGCCCGGCCTCCGGGCGGACCTCGTACCAGCAGTCCTGGCCGCAGACCGCGTCCAGCAGCGCCGATATGTCCTGCGCGCCGACCGCACGGGCCCCGGCCGCGGCGAGGAACGCGCGGACCGCGGCCGCCGCGTCGACCTCCGTCTCGGTCCGCGCCACCAGGTGCTCGACGATCTCGTCGACCGCCTCGTCGCCGGGCGCCGTCCAGCTCACCGCCATCGCCAGCCCGTCGTCCGGCATCGCCGCCGGATACGGGGCGCGGGCCCAGGCGCCGCCCTCGTACCAGTAGACGAACCCGAGGAGGTTTCCCCGGGCGTCGTCACGCAGCCGCTCCCAGGGCAGCCACTCGGGACCGCCGGCCAGGAAGTCGATCTGCCGGTCGCCGCTGTGCGTGTAGCTGCCGTCCGAGTCCTGGCCGCAGAGCACCGCGCGGCCGTCGCCGTAGAACGTCAGCCGCCACCAGTAGGCGCCGCCGTCGTTCCAGCACTGCAGCCCGTCGGGGCCCCAGGAGAACTCGTCCCAGTCGTCGAGGGCCGCGGCCACCACCGCCAGCGTCGCGGCCCGCGCCCACAGCCGCTCCGGGTGGTCCAGATCCTCGGGCACGCTCGGCCTGTGCATGGCGCACTCTCCCGTCCGTCCTGCGCGGCCCCGATCGGGGTGTCCCCTGCGCATGGGGGTCCCCCCTGTTCGAGCGCAGTCGAGAACTTGGGGGAGGAGTCGAGAGCCTGGGGAGGCGACCGCGCACTGTTGCCTGACACAACGAACGATAGCGACGGGGTCTGACAATTCCCCATGACGAAGCTGTCACAAAGTGCCCGGTGCGCTCCCGGGCGCACCACCCGGCGGGTAAAGGGGCGTGCGCGCCCTGCGCAGCGGGCCGCGGCGGGCCCCGGTCAGTTCAGCGACGGGTCGTCCGGATACGTGGCCACCATCGCCAGTTCGTTCCGCTGCCGCCGCAGCACCGCCCGCCACAGCTGCTCGGGGTCGGGTGAGGAGACGTCGCCCGGCTCGGACTCGACGACGTACCAGGCGCCCTCCACCAGCTCGTCCTCCAGCTGGCCGGGCCCCCAGCCGGCATACCCGGCGAAGATCCGCAGACTGCCGAGCACCGCCGCGAGCAGCTCCGGCGGGGCCTCCAGGTCCACCAGGCCGATCGCACCGTGCACCCGGCGCCAGCCCAGCGGCTCGTCCTCGGCCACCGGGTCGTCGGCCGTCCCCATGGCCCGCGCGCCGGCCGGGTCGCCGGCCGCGCGGTCCGTACGGGCGCCGCCCTCCATGGACGGGACGCCGCTGTCGCCGGGCAGCCCGCCGGGCACCACGGCCACTCCGAGCGCCGAGTCCAGCGAGACCGGGCCGCCCTGGAAGACCACCCCCGGCTCACCGGCGAGCTCGGCCCAGGGGGCGAGGATGTCCGCGACGCCGACCGGCGTGGGGCGGTTGAGGATCACACCGAGGGAGCCCTCCTCGTCGTGGTCGAGGAGAAGCACCACCGCGCGGTCGAAATTCGGGTCGGCGAGTGCGGGTGTGGCGACGAGCAGTCGGCCTGTGAGCGAGGACACCTCGGTCATGGCCACATGATCCCGCAATTCTGCCCCGAGCGGGGAGTCAACGCCGGGACCGTTGCGAGAGCAGGGCAGGGCGTACGGCGGCAGCCCCGGCGCACGAGGTCCGCGCCCTATGCCTCATTCCAGACATTCGGCGTGTTTTTACCCAAAAGGCGATTACGAATCAAAGCGTGATCGTAGCGGAGCGTGTTGTGGCAAAGCCATTACATGCCGGAACCCCGCACGGCCATACGGGCACCCCCTCGGCCGCCCTTACCATTTCTCCTGGCCCTGACCGACTCCAGGAACGCGAGATCCATGACCGTCTCTACTGACGACGTACTGCTTGTCCACGGCGGCACCCCGCTGGAGGGCGAGATCCGGGTTCGCGGCGCGAAGAACCTTGTGCCCAAGGCCATGGTCGCCGCGCTCCTCGGCAGCGGTCCCAGCCGGCTGCGCAACGTGCCCGACATCCGTGACGTACGGGTGGTGCGCGGACTGCTGCAGCTGCACGGCGTCACGGTGCGTCCCGGGGACGAGCCGGGCGAACTGGTCCTCGACCCGTCGCACGTGGAGAGCGCCAACGTCGCGGACATCGACGCGCACGCCGGCTCCTCGCGGATCCCGATCCTGTTCTGCGGCCCGCTGCTGCACCGCCTGGGCCACGCGTTCATCCCGGGCCTGGGCGGCTGCGACATCGGCGGCCGGCCGGTGGACTTCCACTTCGACGTGCTGCGCCAGTTCGGCGCGAAGATCGAGAAGCGCGCCGACGGGCAGTACCTGGAGGCCCCGCAGCGGCTGCGCGGCTGCAAGATCCGGCTGCCGTACCCGTCGGTCGGCTCGACCGAGCAGGTGCTGCTGACGGCCGTACTGGCCGAGGGCGTCACCGAGCTGTCGAACGCCGCCGTGGAGCCGGAGATCGAGGACCTCATCTGCGTCCTGCAGAAGATGGGCGCGATCATCTCCATGGACACCGACCGGACCATCCGGATCACCGGTGTCGACAAGCTCGACGGCTACACCCACCGCGCCCTCCCGGACCGCCTGGAGGCGGCCTCCTGGGCGTCCGCGGCGCTGGCCACCGAGGGCAACATCTACGTCCGCGGCGCGCACCAGCGGTCGATGATGACGTTCCTGAACACCTTCCGTAAGGTCGGCGGCGCCTTCGAGATCGACGACGAGGGCATCCGCTTCTGGCACCCGGGCGGCTCGCTCGACGCCATCGCCCTGGAGACCGACGTCCACCCCGGCTTCCAGACCGACTGGCAGCAGCCGCTGGTGGTCGCGCTGACCCAGGCGTCGGGCCTGTCGATCGTGCACGAGACGGTCTACGAGTCCCGGCTCGGCTTCACCTCCGCGCTCAACCAGATGGGCGCGCACATCCAGCTCTACCGCGAGTGCCTGGGCGGCTCCGCCTGCCGCTTCGGCCAGCGCAACTTCCTGCACTCCGCGGTCGTCTCCGGCCCCACCAAGCTGCAGGGCGCCGACCTGGTCATCCCCGACCTGCGCGGCGGCTTCTCGTACCTGATCGCGGCGCTGGCGGCGCAGGGCACCTCCCGGGTGCACGGCATCGACCTGATCAACCGCGGCTACGAGAACTTCATGGAGAAGCTCGTCGAACTGGGCGCGAAGGTCGAACTCCCCAACGGGGCGCTCCGGGGCTGAGGCGGACACGCCGATTCCCCCCACCCCACCCACACACCCTCCCCCGCCCCCTCCCCCGAAGGGGGAGAGGGGGGTGGGGGCGGGGGCAGAAAACGGCAGGGCAATCCCCCGCCCCCTCTCTCCCCCTCACCCCACCCCTTCCCCCGCCCGCTCCGCCACCAGGACCGGCTTCTCGTGCGGGACCACCGTGCAGCGCGCGCCCGCCGTCAGGTCGGCCGCCTCCCAGCTGGGCAGGTCGGCCTGGGCGGGGCGCACTGTTCGAGCCGGCCGCCGCGCATCACCGCGACGCGGTCGGCCATGGACAGCGCCTCTTCCTGGTCGTGGGTGACGAAGACGGTGGTGATGCCGAGTTCGAGCTGGATGCGGCGGATCTCCTCCCGCAGGGTGAGCCGCACCTTGGCGTCCAGGGCGGACAGCGGCTCGTCCAGGAGGAGCACGCGGGGGCGGATGGCGAGCGCGCGGGCCAGTGCGACGCGCTGCTGCTGGCCGCCGGAGAGCTGGTGCGGGTAGTGGCCGGCACGGCCGGGCAGGCCGACGAGGTCCAGCAACTCCTGGGCCCGGGCGGTCCGTTCGGCGACGGGGGTGTTGCGGACCCGCAGCCCGTAGGCGACGTCGCCGGCCGCCGACATGTCGGGGAAGAGGCTGTACGACTGGAAGACCATGCCGATGTCGCGGCGGTGGGCCGGTACGGCGGTGACGTCCTCGCCGCCCATCAGGAGCGCGCCGCTGTCGGCGGTCTCGAAGCCGGCGATGATCCGCAGTGCGGTGGTCTTGCCGCAGCCGGAGGGGCCGAGCAGGGCGATCAGCTCGCCGGCGGCGATGTCGAGGTCGAGGCCGTCGAGGGCAATGGTGGATCCGAACTCCCGGCGCAGCCCTCGGAGTTGCAGCGGGACGGTCATGCGTTCTTCCTTTGTTTGCCGGCTCGGCGGGCCCGGCCGCCGGCCACGGTGGTGAGCAGGAGCAGCAGCCCCCAGGTGAGGAGCAGGCCGAGCATGGCGGCGGCGCCGGCGAGTTCCGCGTCCTGGCCGCCGACCTCGACCATCCAGACGGCGAACGGCCGGTAGCCGAGCACGGAGGCGACGGTGTACTCGCCGAGCACCATGGCCAGGCTGAGCACGGCCCCGCCGACCACCGCGCCGCGCAGGTTCGGCAGCACCACCCGCCACAGCGTCACCAGCCGCGAGGCGCCCAGGCTGCGGGACGCCTCGACCAGGGTGCCGAGGTCGAGGGCGTCGACGGCGCGGTCCTGGCCGCGGCGCTTGTCGGCGGCGCCGAGGGCGAGCTGGCTGGTGCCGCCGGGGTTCTCGTTGTGGACCTGGATGCCGTACTTGTCCTCGAAGGTCCGGATCATCTCGCCGTAGTTCGCCCAGTCGGGAGCGAGGGCATAGACGTTGAGCCGGCCTTCCTTCTTGGCGGCCCTGACGAGGCCGGCCATCCCGCCGAGGTCCGCGGCCGACCGGGCGGTGGCCGCCTTGCTGGTGACGGCGGCCGGGGCGGCCACGAGGACGGCGGCGCAGGCGGCGAGCGCGCGGCGCCGGCGGGCCGGTCGGGGTGGCTTCACGTCTGTACTCCTGGGTCTTCGGCTCTCCACTTGTACGAACAAGCCGCCGTCAGTAAGCCCCGACGAACCAACCGCGAGTCGACCCCCGAACCAACCCCTGATGAACAATAAAACCGCAGGTCATAAGCGTTACGATGGAAAAGGTTTAGAGCTTCGCGGAGCGGTTAGACGCATACCCCGTGCCTGCGTGGACAAGCCATTCTGTGCACAGTGACCTGACCCGCGAGGAGCCCCGTTGACCCGACGCCACCATCAGATCGCCGAGGCGCTGCGCCGGGCGATCACCGATGGCGACCTCCCCGTGGGCAGCGCGCTGCCCTCGGAGACCGAACTGGCCGCCGCCCACGGCGTCTCCCGCGGCACGGTCCGCCAGGCCCTGGCCGCGCTGCTCGGCGAGGGGCTGATCGGCTCCCGCCAGGGCGCCCGGCACATCGTGCTGAGCACCGCGCCGAGCCAGAGCTTCACCGAGCTGCGCAGCTTCGCCCAGTGGGCGCGGGCCGGCGGCCACTCCCCCGGCGGCCGTGTCCTGGAGTCGGCGCGCGGCGCCGCCGACCGCGCGGAGGCCGCGCTGCTCCAGCTGGCGCCCGGCGCCGGAGTGCTGCGGGTGTTGCGACTGCGCACGCTGGACGGCGCGCCCGTCCTGCTGGAGCGGACCGTCTACGCGGGCTGGATCGCCGAGGCGGTCGAGGCGCTGCCGGCCGACTGCGAGTCGGTCACCCAGGCGCTCCTCGACTCCCACGGCCTGGTCTTCGCCCACGGCGAGCACCATCTCGACGCGGTCGCCGCGGGCACCGCCGACGCCCGGGAGTTGCGGGTGCGACGGGGAAGCCCGCTGCTGCGGGTGCGCCGTACGACGACCACCGCGGAGGGCCGCCCGGTCGAGACGTCCGACGACCGCTACCGCCCCGGCGCGGTGGTCTTCACCGTGCGCAACTCCACCCAGGCCAACCCCCTGGCCCGCACTCCGGCCGGCTGACCCCGCTCCCGTCCGCCCCGCCGCCTACCGAACAGTGAGCCCGCATGCCCACGCCCACTCCTCCCGCCCGCGCGCTGCCCGCCGCCCTGCTGTGCGACATGGACGGCACCCTCGTCGACACCGAGCACCAGTGGCTGGCGACGGTGGCCGGCTTCCTGCGCGACCAGGGCGCCCCGGCCGGTGACGAGGTGGTCACCTCGTTCGCCGGCGCGCCCGTCGACGACGCCGCCGCGCGCCTGGTGCGCGACCACGGCATCCGCATCGGCCTCACCCGGACGGCCACCCTCCTCGACCGGGACTTCACCGCCCGGGTCGCGGCCGGGGTCGCCGTCCAGCCGGGCGCGCTGCGGCTGCTGGACCGGGCCGAGGAGCTCGGCATACCGGCGGCCCTGGTCACCGCCTCGGAGCGGCATGTCGCCGATCTGGTGCTGCGCACCCTGGGGGCGCACCGCTTCGCGCTGTCGGTGACCTCCGGTGAGGCGCCGCGCGGCAAGCCGCACCCGGACCCGTATCTGGTCGCCGCGGCCGGTCTCGGCGTCGACCCGGCCCGCTGCCTGGCCGTCGAGGACACCCCCACCGGCGCCGCCGCCGCGCTGGCCGCGGGCTGCCGGCTGCTGGCGGTGCCGACGGTGCCGGGCATCGTCCCCGGCCCCCGTACCGCCGTGGTGGCGTCGCTGGAGGACGTGGAACTCACCGACCTGCCGTTCCCCCGGGCCGCCTGAGCGCGCCGTAGACGGGCATACACAAGGGCGGCCACCCCGGGAGAGGGGTGGCCGCCCTTTGTGCCGTTGGAAGGGCCTTACTTGCCCTTGGCGGCTTCCTTGAGCTTCGAGCCCGCGGAAACCTTCACGCTGTAGCCGGCCGCGATCTGGATCGGCTCACCGGTCTGCGGGTTGCGCGCGGTGCGAGCGGCACGGTGGGTGCGCTCGAAGGTCAGGAAGCCGGGGATGGTGACCTTCTCGTCGCCCTTGGCGACGACCTCGCCGACGGTCTCGGCAAGCGCGGCCAGAACGGCGTCGGCGTCCTTGCGGGTCACCTCGGCGCGATCGGCCAGAGCGGCCACCAGCTCACTGCGGTTCATGTATGTACTCCCGTGTTCTTCTTGCCAATGAGGCGTGAGATCGAAGCCGATGCTGCCAGGGCCCTCGAACGGTCCCCGGAACCGGGTCCGTCCTTCAGCTCCCTCGCGCCTGGGGTCCCCCTGGACAATGTCCTTGGGAGAGCATCCTGCCCCCACCTGCGGCGGTAAAGCCAATCCGGCACCCTGGAGGGTCACCCGCCACCCTATGGGTGGCCCGCGGAGGGCATGTCCCGCGACGCGCCGGACTCAGACCGTCGTGGCAGCCGTCACAGCCGGGTCGGCGGCCTTCGCCGCGTCCCGCACCGCCCCGGCGACCGCCCCGGCGACCTTCTCGTTGAAGACGCTGGGGATGATGTAGTTCGGGTTGACCTCGTCGTCCAGCACGACCTCGGCCAGCGCACGGGCCGCGGCCAGCATCATCTCGGTGTTCACCGTACGCGAGGCCGCATCCAGCAGACCACGGAAGACCCCGGGGAAAACCAGCACGTTGTTGATCTGGTTGGGGAAGTCCGAACGCCCGGTGGCCACAACGGCCGCGGTCTGCCGCGCGATCGCCGGATCGACCTCCGGATCCGGGTTGGCGAGTGCGAACACGATCGCGTCCTTCGCCATCCGCGCCACATCCTCACCATCCAGCACATTGGGCGCCGAGACACCGATGAAGACATCCGCCCCCACCACCGCCTCCCTCAGCGTCCCCGTCACACCCTCGGGATTGGTGTTGTCCGCGATCCAACGCAGCGCCGAGTCCGGGTCGGCATCCACCAGGTCCGCCCGGCCGGCGTGCACCACACCGTGGATGTCGGCGACCACCGCATGCCCCGCACCGGCGGCCAGCAACAGCTTGAGGATCGCCGTCCCCGCCGCGCCGGCACCCGACATCACCACCCGCACATCCTCGATCTTCTTCCCCACCACCCGCAGCGCGTTGGTCAGCGCCGCCAGCACCACGATCGCGGTGCCGTGCTGGTCGTCATGGAAGACCGGGATGTCCAACGCCTCGCGCAGCCGGGCCTCGATCTCGAAGCAGCGCGGCGCGGAGATGTCCTCCAGGTTGATGCCCGCGAAGCCCGGGGCGATCGCCTTGACGATCTCCACGATCGCGTCGGTGTCCTGCGTGTCCAGGCAGATCGGCCACGCATCGATCCCGGCGAAACGCTTGAAGAGCGCCGCCTTGCCCTCCATCACCGGCAACGCGGCCTTCGGCCCGATGTTGCCCAACCCCAGCACCGCGGAACCGTCGGTGACCACCGCGACACTGTTGCGCTTGATCGTCAGCCGGCGGGCGTCCTCGGGGTTGTCGAAGATCGCCTGACACACCCGCGCCACACCCGGGGTGTAGACCATCGACAGGTCGTCGCGGTTGCGGATCGGATGCTTCGACGACATCTCGATCTTGCCACCGAGGTGCATCAGGAACGTACGGTCGGACACCTTGCCCAGCGAAACACCCTCGATGCCGCTCAGCTTCGAGACGATCTCCTGCGCATGCGCCGTCGAGGTCGCCGCGATCGTCACGTCGATCCGCAGCTTCTCGTGCCCCGACGCGGTCACATCCAACCCGGTGACCGACCCACCGGAGGACTCCACTGCCGTGGTCAGCTGGCTGACGGCGGTGCCGCTCGCGGGAACTTCCAGTCGCACCGTCATCGAATACGAGACGCTAGGCGCCGTTGCCATGGCCGACTTCCTCTGCTTTCCCTGGTTTCTCTCTGAGCGACTCCGGAACTCAGGGGTCCCCGAGCCGGAGCGCATCGTTCGATCGTCCCACCTACCAGCCGGTACACGGTAACCAGCTACAAACTTCGGAAAGACTCTTCCACCATACGAGAGATGATCCGTCGAGCGGAAGCCCCCACCGGGAACCGGAACCGGCCGGCCCCGGAAACGGCACCCCGGCCGAGCCGCTGCCGGCGGCGGGAGCGGCGGAAACGACCGCGGGCGCCTCTCCCGGAGGAGAGGCGCCCGCAGCTGCTGCTTACGACACCGACCCGCCATGCTCGCCTCGCGGCAAGTGGTCGCTCGTAGCGACGATGGTTGGGCCCGGGGGCTTGGATCGAGCCGGTGCCGTCACCAAGGCTAACAAACCATCCCGGGAAGCGAATCCCGTCCCGCTGGGCCGTTTTGAAGACCCCTCGTACGGCGGTGCGCGCCGGGGGCGGCTCCCCTGCCCTCGGGGTCCGGTGGACCGGCCCGCCCGCCGTGCGCGTCACTCGCGCAGCAGGTCCGGCACCCCGTCGGTGTCCGGCTCGTCCGGTCCGGCGGAGAGCACGGTCAGCTGCTGGGTGGCACGGGTCAGCGCGACGTAGAGCACCCGCAGCCCGGCCGGGGACTCGTCGGCGATCTCGGCCGGCGAGACCACCAGCGTCGCGTCGTACTCCAGCCCCTTGGCCTCCAGGGAACCCAGCGCCACCACCCGGTCGCCGAGCCCGGCCAGCCAGCCGCGGGCCTGCTCGCGGCGGTGCATGGCCACCACGACGCCGACCGTGCCGTCGACCTCGCCCAGCAGCCGCTCGGCCTCCGCGACGGTGGCCCGCGCCAGTGCCGCATCATCGGTGGCGCCGGCGGCGCCGCGCGCACCGTCCGTACCGGAGACCGCGAACCTGGGCTCCAGGCCCGTCGAGCGCACCGCCTTCGGGGACGGGGTGCCGGGCATCGCCAGCGCCAGCACCCGGGAAGCGAGGTCGGCGATCTCGGCGGGGTTGCGGTAGTTGACGGTGAGCGTGAAGCGGCGGCGGGGGCGGGTGCCGAGCGCCTCGTCGCGAGCCTCGGCGGCCTCGTCGGGGTCCGACCAGGAGGACTGCGCCGGGTCGCCGACCACGGTCCAGGTGGCGTGCCGGCCGCGCCGGCCGACCATCCGCCACTGCATCGGCGTCAGGTCCTGCGCCTCGTCGACGATCACATGGGCGTAGTCGGTGCGCTCCTCCTCCAGCCGCTCGCGGCGGCTGCGGCCGGAGGTCGCGCGGTCCGCGTAGGTGGTCAGCTCGTCCAGGCCGGTCAGCTGGTCGAGCGGGTCGGCCTCACGCGGGCGGGCCGGGCGCATCGGGGCGCCGAGGATCTGCTGGAGCTCGTCCAGCAGCGCGATGTCGTGCACCGACAGCGGGCCGTGCCCGGTGGCGTCCAGCCGGCGCAACGAGCGGGCCAGCTGGCGCGCCTCGCGCTGGTTGAGGATGCGGCGCGCCCAGCGGGCGAGCCGGCGCTCGTCGGCCATCGCGGCCAGCACCCCGCGCGGGGTCAGCTCCGGCCACCAGGCGTCCAGGAACTCCTGGAAGTCCGCTTCGGTGGTGATGTCCTCGTCGAAGCCCTCGCGGGCCTCGGCGGCCAGCTCGGGGTCCGGGTAGCGGCGGGCGGCACCGGACCTGGCCCACAGGGCGTCCAGGATCAGCCGGCGGGCGCGCGGGCGCAGCAGGTTGACCGGGGCGGTGCCGCCCAGCGCGGTCTGCCGGATGGCGCGCAGTGCGCTCTCGTCCAGCTCGATCCGGCCGCCGAACGCGACGACCCGCAGCCGGGTGGGGACGGCCGCCCCGGGTGCCGCCCCGGAATCGGAGCCGGTTCTTCGGCCGCGGTCCCCGGCGCCGTCCTGGGCGAGCAGGTCCTCCAGGGACAGCTGGGCGTCGTCGCCGGCCGGCGCTCCGGCCACCGGGGACGCCGCGGCCGCCGCGCCCGGCACCGCCAGTTCCAGCGCGCCGCGGGCCGCCTTGCGCAGCAGCTTCTGCATCCGCGCGGAGCCCTTGATGCGGGACACCGCCGGCGGGTCGTACGCGGTCGCCTCGGCGCCGTCGACGAGCGAGCCGAGCGCCCGGATGGCGACCTGCCCCTCCTCGCCGAGGGACGGCAGCACGCCTTCGGTGTACGCGACCAGCAGCGGCGTCGGGGAGACGATCAGGATGCCGCCGGCGTAGCGGCGGCGGTCCTGGTAGAGGAGGTAGGCGGCGCGGTGCAGGGCGACCGCGGTCTTGCCGGTGCCGGGGCCGCCCTCGACCTCGGTGACGGAGGCGGCGGGCGCCCGGATGACCAGGTCCTGCTCGGCCTGGATGGAGGCGACGATGTCGCGCATGGTGTGGCTGCGGGCCCGGCCCAGGGCGGCCATCAGCGCGCCGTCGCCGACCGCCGGCAGATCGGCGCCGTCCAGCGTCGCGGTGATCTCCGGGCGCATCAGGTCGTCCTCGACGCCCAGCACGCGGCGGCCCTTGGAGCGGATCACCCGGCGTCGCACGACGCGGCCGGGGGCGACCGGGGTGGCGCGGTAGAAGGGGGCGGCGGCGGGCGCCCGCCAGTCGATCACCAGCGGCGAGTAGTCCGCGTCCAGCACGCCGAGGCGGCCGATGTGCAGGGTCTCGGCGATGGCGGCGCGGCCGTCCTCGATCGCGCCGTCGGCGGGCTCGACGGAGGTGTAGGCGCCGTCCGGGCCCTTCTTGCCGTCCTTGCCGAGGAGCAGGTCGATCCGGCCGAAGAGGAAGTCCTCGTACTCGGAGTTGAGGCGGTGGAGATGGATGCCGGCCTGGAACACCTGGGCGTCCCGCTCGGCGAGCGCGCCGGGCGTGCCGACCTGGCCGCGCTTGGCGGCGTCGTCCATGAGGAACTCGGCCTCGTGGATCTTCTCCTCAAGGCGCCGGTAGACGCGGTCGAGGTGCGTCTGCTCGGCCTCGATCTCGCGGTCGCGAACGGAATCCGGTGCGTGGTCCGGTGCGTGCGTGGCGTTGTGCGCGGCCACCCAGGCCCCCTTCTCCTGTGCGTAGGGCAGCCGTCAACCGTACGCCAACCCGACACCGCGCGCACCTGGAGAGAGGGACAAATCTGGAGGGAACTGGTCGGATGTTGACTCAGGCCCTGACCTGGTCAGGGCTCTTTCCGGTCCGTCTTCGATGCCGGGCCACCCGCTCGCGGTTGCCGCAGACCTCGCTGGAGCACCAGCGGCGGCGCCGGCCGCGCGAGGTGTCCAGATAGACCAGCGAGCAGCCCTCCCCGGCGCACTGGCGCAGCAGCCCGCGCGCGGCCGGGTCGGTCAGCAGCGCGACGGCGTCCCGGGCCACCGCGGCCAGCAGCCCGGCACAGTCGGGCGGGCCGGGGAAGTTGCCGGCCAGCGCGCCGTCGGGGCCGCGTACGGCGTGGACGGCGGGCGGCGGGGCGGCGGCCGCGGCGTTGAGCCGCGCCAGGTCGGCGTCGGCGGCCCGGCCGCGCAGTTCGGCGTGCAGCACGCGGCCCAGCAGCGCCCGCAGCGCCCGGAAGCGGGTGACCCACAGGGCGTCGACCGCGTCGAGCGGGACGCCGTACGGCACCACCCCCGCGCCGGTCAGCCAGGCCGCCAACTGGTCGGGGCCGGTGAGCCGTTCCAGGGCGGCGGGCCGTTCGGCGGCGCCGCCGGTGGTGGCCACCAGGTCCAGGCAGATCCGCCCGCAGTCGAACCGCAGGTCGTAAGGGGCTGCCATGTGCCTGTCACTCCTCGGGGAGGAAACGCGGGGTGGTGGTGCGGGGAGAGCGGACGCGGACCTTCCCAGAGTGCCCGGCCGCGCCGTCCGCCGGAACCCTGCGGCGTCGACCACTCCTCGTAGGCACCGTACGTAGACACCCCAAGTAGACACTGCACGTATACCGTTGATGTATAGTCCGGCGGCATGTCGTCGAAACCGCTGCTCAAGAACCGCGCCAGCCTGACGCACAAGATCGGTTACGCGGTCCGCAACCCGGCCCGCATCACCCCCTACGTCAAGCGCACCGCCCGCGACACCTGGCTGCGCCTCAAGCACCCCGACCACGTCGCGTACTACCGCGCGGTGATGGCCTCCGACACCGGGCGCAACCCCGAGGCCGCGGTCGGCAGCCGCACCCACCGGCGCTGGCTGGCGCTGGGCGAGATGCAGTTCGACTACCTGGCGGAGCACGGGCTGGAGCCCGGCCACCGGATGCTCGACATCGGCTGCGGCAACCTGCGCGCCGGCTGGCGCTTCATCGCCCACCTGGACGCCGGCAACTACTACGGCATCGACATCTCGCCGGACATCCTGATAGCCGCCAAGCGGACCCTTGCCACGTACGAACTCCAGGACAAGCTCCCGCATCTGACGACCACTCAGGACCTGACGCTGGACTTCCTGCCGGCCGGCCACTTCGACGTCGTGCACGCGCACAGCGTCTTCTCGCACTCGCCGATCCACGTCATCGACGAGTGCCTGGCCCACGTCGGCCGGGTGCTGGCCCCCGGCGGGTTCTTCGACTTCACCTTCGACCGCACCGAGGGCGCCGAACACCAGGTGCTGCGCGAGGACTTCTACTACCGGACCGAAACCCTGCTGCGGCTGGCCCGCAAGCACGGCCTGGAGGCGCGCTTCATGGACGACTGGGAGACCCGGCCGCACGGCCAGTCGAAGATCCGGGTCAACCACCCGTCCTGACCCGCCGGAACGGCCCTACCCGCCGTACTTGCCGGTGTCCGCGTGCGGGTCCAGCGCCAGCCGGTAGCCGCGCTTGACCACCGTCTGGATCAGCTTGGGCGCCCCCAGTGCCACCCGCAGCCGCGCCATCGCGGTCTCCACCGCGTGCTCGTCCCGACCCGCGCCGGGCAGCGCCCGCAGCAGCTCGGCGCGCGCCACCACCCAGCCGGGGCGCCGGGCCAGGGTCCGCAGCAGCGCCATCCCGGCGGGCGGCACCGGGCGCAGTTCGCCGTCCACCACGACGGCCCGGCCGCGGATCTCCAGGCGCCGGCCGGCCACCGGCAACGGCCGTGCCCGGCCCGGGAGTTCCCGGCACAGCAACTGGACCAGCGGGCCCAGCCGGAAGCGCTCGGGCTGGCGGGTGGGCACGTCCAGCGCCTCCAGTGGCAGCGCGGTCACCGGGCCCACGCACGCCGGCAGCACGTCCTGCCGCAGCGCGGCCAGCAGCTCCGGCTGGATACCGCGCTCGGCCGCCCGCTCCAGCAGCGAGGAGGCGGCCGGCGCGCTGGTGAAGGTCACCGCGTCCAGGCCGCGGGCGAGCACCGCGTCCAGCAGCCGGTCCACCGGCCCGATGTCCTCCGGCGGCATCCACCGGTACACCGGCACCCCGACGACCTCCGCACCGCCCGCCCGCAGCGCCTCGACGAACCCCGGCAGCGGCTCCCCGTGCAGCTGGACGGCCACCCGGCGCCCGGCGACGCCCGCGGACAGCAGCCGGTCGAGCACCTCGGCCATCGACTCGGAGGCCGGCGACCACTTCTCGGTCAGCCCGGCGGCCCGGATGGCGCCGCGCACCTTCGGGCCGCGGGCCAGCAGCTCCACCCCGGCCAGCCGGTCCAGCAGCGCCTCGCCCAGCCCCCAGCCCTCCGCGGCCTCGATCCAGCCGCGGAACCCGATGGCGGTGGTGGCCACCACCACGTCCGGCGCGTCGCCGACCAACGCACGGGTGACGGCCAGCAGTTCGGCGTCGTCCGGCAGCGGCACGATGCGCAGCGCGGGCGCGTGCAGCACCTGCGCACCGCGCCGCTCCAGCAGCGCGCCCAGTTCCTCCGCCCGCCGGGCCGCGGTCACCCCGACGGTGAAGCCGTCCAACGGGCGCACCGGCCCGCCCGGTTCGCCGTGCCGCTGCGCGGTGTGCTCGTGCTGCTGATCGTGCATAGGTCCGTCCCACTCGTCCCGGAGTTGGTGCGCGGTGCCGTGTCCGGAGGTACTCCCCCGGCTACCGCAGGGGACCCCCACCCAGCGGTGGCCGGGGGGAGCGTCACGGCTCCGGTGGCACTCGCGCCCAGGTGCCGAGCCTGTCAACGGCACGTGACAGGCAGACTCCTCCAGTATTTCCCCGCGGTTACGGAGTCGCCGCCGCGCCCCCGGCCGGGCCCGGGGGGCGCGGTCGGGGGCGCGGGGCGGATCACCTGCGCGCGCCTAGACCTCGGCGTACGCCGGGCGCGCCTCCGCGCCCTCCACGCCCTCCGCACGCGCCGCGGACCGCACACCGGCCGGCCCCCGCAGGTATACGGCCCAGGTCACCGCCCCGCACACCGCGTAGTAGGCCAGGAAGGCGACGAACGCCGGAGTACCCGAGCCGGTCGTAGCGAACGCCTGCCGGAAGGCGAGGTTGATACCCAGCCCGCCCAGCGCGCCCACCGCCCCGATCAGCCCCATCGCGGCACCCGACAGCCGCCGCCCGTACGCGGCGGCCGCCTCCCCTTCCAGCCCCCGGCGAACCGCCTGGGCCTGGAAGATCCCCGGGACCATCTTGAACGTGGAGCCGTTGCCCAGGCCGGTCAGCACGAACAGCGCGATGAAGCCGACGAGGAAGACCGGCAGCGAGCGCACCGCCGAGGCGTAGATCACCACCCCGGTGGCCAGACTCATCGCCCCGTAGTTCCCCAGGGTGATCCGGGCCCCGCCGAACCGGTCCGCCAGCCGCCCGCCGACCGGCCGCACCAGCGACCCCAGCAGCGGCCCGATGAAGGTCAGCGAAGCCGCCTGCAGGGGCGTGCGGGCGAACTGGCTCTGGAGCACCAGCCCGAAAGCGAAGCTGTAGCCGATGAACGACCCGAAGGTGCCTACGTAGAGCAGCGCCATCACCCAGGTGTGCCGCTCGCGGGCCGCGTCCAGGGCCGCACCGGTGTCGTTGGCCACCGGCCCGAGGTTGTCCATGAACAGTGCGGCCAGTACCGCCGCGAGCACGATCAACGGCACGTACACCGCCAGCACGAGCCGCGGCTGCGCGGCCCCCGCCGTCCCGATCACCAGCAGCCCCAGCAGCTGGATCACCGGCACCCCGATGTTGCCGCCGCCGGCGTTCAGACCCAGCGCCCAGCCCTTCTTCCGCAGCGGATAGAAGGAGTTGATGTTGGTCATGGACGAGGCGAAGTTCCCGCCGCCGACCCCGGTCAGGCCGGCCACCAGCAGGAACGTGCCGTACGACGTCCCCGGCGTCATCACCACCGCCGCCGCGGCCGTCGGCACCAGCAGCAACAGGGCGCTGAACACCGTCCAGTTGCGCCCGCCGAACCGCGCCACCGCGAAGGTGTACGGCACCCGCAGCACCGCGCCCACCAGCGTCGGCATCGCCACCAGGAAGAACTTCCCGGCCGGATCGACGCCGTACTCCGGCCCCATGAACAGCACCATCACCGACCACAGGCTCCAGATGGAGAAGCCGATGTGCTCGGACAGCACCGAGAAGGCCAGGTTCCGCCGGGCGACCCGCTCCCCGGTCTCCCGCCAGAACCCCTCGTCCTCGGGGTCCCAGTGCTCGATCCAGCGCCTGCCGCGCCGTACCCTTCCCGGCTCGCCGCCGCGCTCGCTCGGGGTCTTCGCCGTGGCCTCGGCCGTCATCGCGCCTCCCAGGGGTCGGGTCCTGCCATCGACGCTAGGGATGGCGGGTTTCCGCCCTGTGGCAGCAGGTGACCGGCGCGAAACCTTGCTCTCACGCGGTCCGGGTGCATGCGGTGAGCCGCGGCGGCACGCGCGCGGCGTACGACGCGGGGACGGTGCGCCGACGTGCACCACGCGCCCCCGCCCGTCACCCGTACGGGGTAATGGCACGTGCCCGAGACACTGCCAGCCTTTTTATCGGACGCACGGAGTAACCAGCCCGACACGGTCCGTCGCCGGAGTGGTGTGTGCTCACCTCCCGCCCGGCGGCGGCCGGATCCCCCTGCCAGGGCGGCACACCCGCCCCCGCAGGGATGCAGGGCTCTCCCCGGAGCACGGAAAGAAAGGGATGCGATGCACCAAACACAGCAGCGGACCGCCGGCGGACGGTGCGGCTCCTGAACCGTGCCCGCCGGCGGCCCCCCTGCCGGGGCGCCTCCCCGCCCCGGCAGGCCCCCGGTCGCACCCATCGAGGCCAAGGAGCGGCAACCCCCCGTGGATTTCCTCGTGTTCCCCGACCACCCCGCCACCGACCGGCTCGCCGCCCGCCTGCCGCGGACCCCGACCACCCGCACCGTGCCGCATCTCTCCGGCCGCCCCTGGATCGTGGGGCACTGGCGGCGCGAGGAACTGGTGACCGCGCGCATCGGCCCGCGGTGCGCGGTGCTGCTCGGGACGACCTCCGCCACCCCGAGCGAACTGGCCCGGCTGCTGCGCCGGCTGCGCAGCCTGGACGACCTCCGCGACCTCCGCCACGAACTCCCCGGCAGCTTCTTCCTGCTGGCCTACATGGGCCCCCGGGTCCGCTGCCAGGGAACGCTCTCGACGGTCCGCCGGCTGCACCGCACCTGCTTCGGTGGCGTCACCGTCCTGGGCAGCCGCCCGCAGGACCTGGCCGCCCTGGCCCGCGAGGCCACCGCGGCCGGGCTGCCCGGCGTGCCCGGCACCGGCACGGTCGACGAGGAGGCGCTGGCGGCCCGACTGCTCGCCCCCGCCGCCCCGCTCCCGCTCGCACTGCGCACCCCCTGGCGGTCGATCCACGCCGTACCGCCCGGCCACTGCGCCACCTACGACGCCCACGGCGTGCACCGCGAGGTCCGCTGGTGGCGGCCACCGGAGCCGGACGTGCCGCTGCCGGACGCCGCCGAGGCCGTACGGGAGACCCTCGGGGCGGCGGTGCACGCCCGGACGCGGTCCGCCGCCGTGAGCGCCGACCTGTCCGGGGGCATGGACTCCGCCAGCCTGTGCTTCCTGGCCGCCCGCGGCGGGGCCGGGCTGGTCACCACCGCCTGGGAGTCCCGCGACCCGGCCAACGACGACCCCCTGTGGAGCGCGCACAGCGCCTACCGCCTCGGCCGGGTCCGCCAGGAGGGCCGGCACCTGTCCCTCCCGTACACCGACGCGCCCACCTGGTACACCCCGCCCGCACACCCCTCGCACACCGACCCGGCGGGCCCGCTCACCGCGGTCCGGGAAGCGGCCCGGCTCGTCCACCAGGCGCAGCTGGTCGCCCGGTACGGCTCCCGGCTGCATCTGTCCGGCATCGGCGGCGACGAGCTGTTCGGCCTCCGGGCCGTGGCGCTCAACTCCCTGGCCCGCAGCGACTTCCGGGCCGCCGCCCGGCAGGCCCACCGGGCCCTGCGGCTCGGCCACCGGACGCTGCCCGCCACCCTGCGCACCCTGTTCGGCGGCCGGTCCTACCCGCGCTGGCTGGCCGCCGGCGCCGACCGGATCACGCCCGGCGCCCGCCACGAGACCTCCGGCGCCGACTGGGAGTGCGTCCCGGCCATGCCGTCCTGGGCACATCCGGACGCGGTCGCCACGGTCCGCCGGCTGCTGCGCGAGGCCGCCGCCGCGGACCCCGAGCCGTTCGCCGCCCTGCGGGCCCAGCACGAGGCCGTCCGGGCCGCCGTCCTGGCCGGCGAACTGGTCCGCGGCATCGACGCGCTGACCTCGGCGCACGGCGTGGCGTACGAGGCGCCATTCCTGGACGACGCGGTGATCGAGGCGGCGCTGGCCGTACGACTCGACGACCGCGCCCGGACCGGCCGCTACAAACCGGTGCTGGCCGCCGCGATGCGCGACATCGTGCCCGGCACGGTTCTCGGCCGCGGCACCAAGGGAGAGCACAGCGCGGAGGTCTACACCGGCCTGCGCCGCCACCGCCGGGCGCTGTCCGCGCTCTGCGAGGACTCCCGGCTGGCCGCGCTGGGCCTGATCCGCCCCGAGGCGCTGCGGCCGGTCCTGACGTCCCTCCAGCCGCACACCGAAGCACTGCGCCCACTGGACCCGACGCTGGCCGCAGAGTACTGGCTGCGCTCCCTGCCGGGGGCCCTACCGGGAACCCCGTCGTACGGGAGCGTGCCGGCCCCCGCCGCCGGCGGCCGGATATCCGCCCCGGCGCCGGAGGGTGCCTGAGAGGCCGGCCGGAGCCCGCCGGCTCAGCCGCCGGTGCCCTGGACCGGCGCGCTCATCCAGATGGTCGCCTCGCAGACGTTCATCCGGGCCTTCTTGCCCTTTTCGTCCCGGACCTTTATCTGCTTCTGGTGATGGTCGCGCGGCGCGCCGACGGTCGCCTCGTCATTGCTGACCAGGCAGTCGGCGGGCGCCATACCGGGCGCGTGGTCCTTGTACCGCAGGCTGGTGGTCACGGTCCCGCCGCGCCGCAGGTCTATCGGCATGGTGCGGACCTGCCCCTTGCCGTCGGACTCGGGCCCCTTGCCGACATGCACCGCAAAGGTGGGAAAACCGTCGAACACACACGGCTGCGAACCCTTGTTGACGGCCGTCAGCCGGGCCTCGCGGCGCGGGCTGTGCGGCACCTCCTTGAGCACCGTGACCTTCCAACCGAGACTCTTGGTCTGGCAGTTGGCGTGCAGCGCGGCCATCCGACCCGAGCCGCAGCCGGTCAGCGCCAGCGCGGCAGTGACGGTCAAGGTGAGCGCGGCCATCGTCGTCGCGAGTACGGAACGTCGCTGCACGACTCCCCCTGTTCAATCCGTTCGTATTGTTCGCACACATCGCTCGCACACGATGTCTTTCCGTAAGGAAGGGTTTTCGGCGCGGAAGGTTGCCTGTCGGCGGGGAGAGATATGCATCACGTAAGCATCCGGCCCCCGCGGGAACCACCATCGGCCGCCCCGCCGCCGGCACGCACCCGCCGCCGCGACCCCTGATCTTCCCGGCCACCCGGCTCCCGTACGGCCCGCTCCGGCCCGCGGACCGCCCCGCCCGCACCGCCACCGCGGCCGAGGGGACGCGCGGCAAAACCCCCGCCGCGCGCACACGACGAAGGCCCGGGTGTCCTCACGGACACCCGGGCCTTCGTCTTCACATGGGAATTGTGGAGATGGCGGGAATCGAACCCGCGTCCAACGGTGCGGAATCAGGGCTTCTCCGAGTGCAGTTCGCTGCGATTTTCTCGGCCCCGGAGATCACGCGAACAAGTCTCCGACGGGCTCAGTCACTGTGTGATTTCCTCCTGCACCCCGTGACCGGGTTCAGGAGTTTAGTCCCCTAGCTGATGCCAGGATCCGGGTCGGGAACATCCCCGGGCTGACACTTCGCAGGTCGCTACTTAGGCAGCGAGGGCGAAGGAATCGCGCTTGGTGTTGGCGATTATTGGTTGCGACACATGGTTAACGAGATCATTGCCGCTTCCTCGACTCGCTTCCCCTGCTTCGACATCCGCTGTCGAAACCGATCATCCCCATGTTGATTTATCAAGGTGGTGCACACCCCTCCTGGGGTGCGCACCCATCGTACGTGACCAACGCACGGCGGTGCCAGCGAATTCCCCGGCGGTCCCCCGGCGGCCCCCGTAAGAGGTCCCGTAAGAGGTCCGCTCAGGCGCGCTGCTTGCGGCGAGCCGCCGACATCGCCCGATCCGCCTCCCGGCGGTCCTGCTTCTCGCGGAGCGTCTGCCGCTTGTCGTACTCCTTCTTGCCCTTGGCCAGCGCGATCTCGACCTTGGCCCGGCCGTCCTTGAAATAGAGGGACAGCGGCACGATCGTGTGCCCCGACTCCTGGCTCTTGGACTCCAGCTTGTCGATCTCGGCGCGGTGCATCAGCAGCTTCCGCTTGCGCCGCGCGCTGTGGTTGGTCCAGGTGCCCTGGGCGTATTCGGGGATGTGTACGTTGTGCAGCCAGGCTTCATTGCCGTCGATCTGGACGAATCCGTCCACCAGCGACGCCCGGCCCTGGCGCAGCGACTTCACCTCGGTGCCGGTCAGCACCAGACCGCACTCATAGGTGTCCAGAATGTGGTAGTCGTGCCGCGCCTTCTTGTGCTGCGCGACGAGCTTGCGCCCGGCGTTCTTGTCCTTGCCCTTGTCCTTAGCCATAGTGCGGCCATTTTCGCACTACGCGCCGGTGCCGAGGCCACTCAATACTGTGCGGGCCCGGTTCTCCGCATGATCCTCGACGACCAGGTCGGGGGTGATGCCCGCGCCGTCGACCGTGTGGCCGGAGGGGGTGCGGTAGTGGCCGACGGTCAGCTCGGCCACCGAGCCGTCCGCGAGCTCGCTGGGCATCTGGACCGAGCCCTTGCCGAACGTCGGGGCGCCGACCACCACCGCCCGGCCGCGGTCCTGGAGGGCGCCCGACAGCAGCTCGGCGGCGCTCATCGTGCCGCCGTCGACCAGGACGACCAGAGGGGTGCGGGTGTCGCCGGCGCGCTCCGCGTACAGGGCGCGCTGGCTGCCGCGGACGTCGTAGGTGGCGACCAGGCCGCCGTCCAGGAAGACCGACGCGGTGGCGACGGCCTCGGTGACCAGGCCGCCCGTGTTGCCGCGCAGGTCCAGCAGCAGCCCGTGCCGCCGGTCGGCGGCGGCGACCGCGCGGCGCACGGCCGCGCCGGTGCCCCTGGTGAACGCGGCGACCTTGATCCGGGTCGGGCCGCCGGCGCCGGCCGGGCGGTCCACGGTGACGTTCTGGGTGCGCAGCCGGGCGCGGTGCAGGGTCACGCTCCAGTGCCGGCCGGCCCGCTCCAGGTCCAGCCGGACGGGGGTGCCGGCCGCGGCCCGCGGGGAGCCCGCGCGGTCGTCGCCGCGCAGCCGGGCGACCGTCTCGGTGACCGGCCGCCCCCGGGAGGCCCGGCCGTCGATGGCGTCCAGGCGGTCCCCGACGGCGACCCCGGCGCGGGCGGCGGGGCTGCCGGGCTGGACCCGGGACACCACGACCAAGCCGCCGGTCCGCTGCCGCACCCACAGGCCGACGCCGACGTAGGCGCCGTCCAACTGCGCCTGGAAGTCCTCGAATTCCCCGGGGGTGTAGATCGCCGACCAGCGGTCGCCGCTGCGGCTGACCACCTCGGCGGCGGCCTGCGAACCGGACTTGCCGTCCGCTACGGCCTGCGCGGCGGCCCGTTCGACGGCCGCGCGGTCCGCCGCCGGCCCGGCCGGGCGCTCCGCGGCGGTCTGCTCCACGGCACCCTCGGCCTCGTCATGCCACGCCCCGGTCACCGCCCCCGTGGCCAGCACCCCGGCGAGGAGCAGTGTGAGGACCGCCCCGCGGCGGATGCGGCGGGGCCGGCCGTACGAACACGGGCCCGACATGCGGGTGAGTCTAGGCGACCGAAGGGCGCCGTACGGGGAGTTGTCCGTACGGCGCCCTTGGCGAAGCTCACACCTTGAGGTACTTGCGCAGCGCGAAGAACGCGGCGAGCGCGGGCATCAGCAGCCCGATGAGCAGCACCAGTGGCAGCACCGTGATCACCGAGTCCCAGCCGATGAAGTTGATCACCTGGATCTTCTTCGCCAGCCAGTTGTTGATGAGGAGGTACTTGCCGCCACCGATCAGCACGCACGCGAACACCGCGCCGAGCAGACCGGCGATGGCGGCCTCCAGGATGAACGGCATCTGGATGTAGAAGCTGGACGCTCCCACCAGCCGCATGATCCCGGTCTCCCGCCTGCGGCTGAACGCCGACACCCGCACGGTGTTGACGATCAGCATCAGCGCAACGACCAGCATCAGCCCCATCACGCACAGCGCGGCGATGTTCATGCCGTTGAGGAGGTTGAACAGGGGCTCAACGGTGTCCCGTTGGTCCTGCACCTGCTCGACGCCGGGCCGCTCCGAGAACGCCGACTTGATGACCGCGAACTTCGTCGGGTCCTTCAGCTTGACCCGGAAGGACTCCGGCAGCTGGTCGGGCGTCACCAGACCGGCGACCGGGGTGTCGCCGAACTGCTCCTTGTAGTGCTTGTACGCCTCGTCGCTGGACTCGTACTGCACGTTCTGCACGATCGGCAGCCGGTTCAGCTCGGCCTTGATGTCGTCCTTCTGCTGCTGGGTGGCCGCGCCCTTGGCGCAGTTGCCGGCCGTTTCGGCGTCGTTCTTGTTGCAGAAGAAGATGGAGACGTTGACCTTGTCGTACCAGTAGCCCTTCATGGTGCTGACCTGGTCCCGCATGAGCAGCGAGGCGCCGAACAGGCCGAGCGAGAGGGCTACCGAGACGATGACGGCGACGGTCATCGTGAGGTTTCGGCGGAGACCGACGCCGATCTCCGACAGGACGAACTGGGCGCGCATGGCGTCCTTTCAGTGCTGGTAGCCGTACACGCCGCGCGACTGGTCGCGTACGAGCCGGCCCTTCTCAAGTTCCATGACCCGCTTGCGCATCTGGTCGACGATCTGCTGGTCGTGGGTGGCCATGACCACCGTCGTGCCGGTCCGGTTGATCCGGTCCAGCAGCTTCATGATGCCGACGGAGGTCTGCGGGTCGAGGTTGCCGGTGGGCTCGTCCGCGATGAGCAGCATCGGGCGGTTGACGAAGGCCCGCGCGATGGCGACGCGCTGCTGCTCACCACCGGAGAGCTCACCCGGCATACGGTCCTCCTTACCGCCGAGGCCGACGAGTTCGAGGACTTCGGGCACGGTCTTGCGGATCTGCCCGCGCGGCCTGCCGATGACTTCCAGCGCGAAGGCGACGTTCTGCCCCACCGTCTTGTTGGGGAGCAGCCGGAAGTCCTGGAAGACCGTGCCCACCTGGCGCCGCATCTGCGGGACCTTCCAGTTGGAGAGCTTGGCGAGGTCCTTCCCCAGCACGTGCACGGCACCATGGCTGGCACGCTCCTCACGCAGGAGCAGCCGCAGGAAGGTGGACTTACCGGAGCCCGAGGAACCCACCAGGAAGACGAACTCGCCGCGCTCGATCTCCAGGGAGACATCCCTGAGGGCGGGGCGGTTCTGCTTCGGGTAGGTCTTGGAGACGTTGTCGAATCGGATCACTGATGCACCACGGTCGACCTCGGTAGGGGCACGGGATACCGGTGAGGGCTCCCGTCGGTGAGCGTGACCCTACGCGAACCTCGGGTGGCCGCGAAGCCGTCGTACGGGGTTGGTGCGTTTCGTCACGGCGCCTAGGGGGACAAAAGGCGCACAAACCCGCGGGGCGCGCCGTCCGGCCGCGGAGCTGGCACAGTGGTAGAGGGAACCATCGCGCCTCCTGGTGCGTTGGTGCAGTAAAGAAGGAGGTCGCATGACGTACGACCGGTTGGTGTGCGCCAATTGCGCGGCCCCCGTGAGCGAGGGCCGCTGCCCTGTGTGCCGGGCAAGCAGGGAACGGCTCCAGCAGCAAGCCGGTATTTTCGGCCAGCTCAACCCCGCGATGCTGGTGGCCCTGCTGATAGTGCTGGTCGCGCTCGCGGGAGTGCTGCGCCAGACCGTGGCGTAACGGCGCCCGCGCGCCGGTACGGCGGGCGGCGGCGCCGACCTTGAGCAGCCGGCCGCCGGCATGCGCGCGCACCGGGGTGCCCGAATTGCCGTGCCCGAACACCGAGGGGCCCGGGACGCATGCGTCCCGGGCCCCTCGTCGCGTACCGCGTCAGCGTCAGGCAGCCGCCGCGCCGCCGCCGTTCTTGTTGATCAGACGGGGCAGGATCCGGAAGCCCACGCCGCCGGCGATCATCGTGGCCGCGCCGATGATCAGGAAGGTGGTGCCGGACGAACCGGTCTCCGCCAGCTGACCGCCCTTGGCCTGCTGCTTGGCCTGACCCGGGGTGTCGACGACCTGGTCCTTGCCCTTGCCGGGCTGGTCGATCGGCTTGGAGCCCTGGTTGTCGGTGCCGGTGCCGGTGCTGTCGCCACCGGTGCTGCTGGTACCACCGGTGTTGCCGCCGGTCGTGGTGCTGCCGGTGGTGCCACCGTTGTCACCGCCGGTGGTGCTGCCGGTCGTACCGCCGGTGTTGCCACCGGTCGTGCCACCGTTGTCACCGCCGGTCGTGCCGCCGTTGTCGCCACCGGTCGTGCTGCCGGTGGTGCCACCGTTGTCGCCGCCGGTGGTGCTGCCGGTCGTACCGCCGGTGTTGCCACCGGTCGTGCCACCGTTGTCACCGCCGGTCGTGCTGCCAGTCGTGCCACCGGTGTTGCCGCCGGTCGTGCCGCCGGTGGTGCTGCCCGTGGTGCCGCCGGTCGTGCTGCCGGTCGTACCACCGGTGTTGCCACCGGTCGTGCCACCGTCGGTGGTGCTGCCGGTGGTACCGCCGGTGTTGCCACCGGTCGAGTCACCACCGTTGTCACCGCCGGTGCTGCCACCGTCGGTGGAGTCGCCACCACCGAAGATGCCACCGAGGAGGCCCCCGATGATGCCGTGGTCCTGGTGCTTGGCCTGGCCGACATTGTCGGTACCTGCGGCGGACGCCGCACCGGCGGCGGTGAGCGACGCACCGGCCGCGATCACCGCGCCGGCCGCAATGCGCGCTACGCGCAGCCGCGTCTTCTTCGTCATGTGCCTGCTACCCCCAGTAGCTCAACTCGTCAATGGAGCATCGCTGTACGGGGCAACGGCCGATGGGGGTACGCGAGTCCCGGCCCCGCACTGCCGGCGGGCCACTCATCTCCCCGTTCACACACGCGCCCCATGACATACGCATGCCGCGCCCAGCCTTCCCAGTTCTCCGAACATCGTCAAGGTCGATTAAAGGCCCGATGTCTGAATTGCCGTGGGATGGGCGATACATGGACGTACGACTGTGACCTAACCGCCACAGCAAAAAGCAACTGCCCCCCTCAGGGAGGCAGTTGCCGTGGGCTTTTGCGGCCTATTCCGCCTGCTGCTCCTGCTGCTTGCGCCAGCGGATACCGGCCTCCAGGAAGCCGTCGATGTCGCCGTCCAGGACGGACTGCGGGTTGCCGACCTCGAACTCCGTCCGCAGGTCCTTGACCATCTGGTACGGGTGCAGCACGTACGAACGCATCTGGTTGCCCCAGGAGTTGCCGCCGTCGCCCTTGAGGGCGTCCATCTTGGCCCGCTCCTCCTGGCGGCGCCGCTCCAGCAGCTTCGCCTGGAGGACGTTCATGGCGGTGGCCTTGTTCTGGATCTGCGAGCGCTCGTTCTGGCAGGAGACGACGATGCCGGTGGGGATGTGCGTCAGCCGGACCGCGGAGTCCGTGGTGTTGACGCCCTGGCCGCCGGGGCCCGAGGAGCGGTACACGTCCACCCGCAGGTCGGACTCGTCGATCTCGATGTGGTCGGTCTGCTCGACGACCGGCAGCACCTCGACGCCCGCGAAGGAGGTCTGGCGGCGGCCCTGGTTGTCGAACGGCGAGATCCGCACCAGGCGGTGCGTGCCCTGCTCCACGGAGAGCGTGCCGTAGGCGTAGGGCACCTGGACGACGAAGGTGGTCGACTTGATGCCGGCCTCTTCGGCGTACGAGGTCTCGTAGAGCTCGGTCTTGTGGCCGTGGCGCTCGGCCCAGCGCAGATACATCCGCTGGAGCTTCTCGGCGAAGTCCGCGGCGTCCACCCCGCCGGCCTCGGCGCGGATGCTGACCACGGCCTCGCGGGCGTCGTACTCGCCCGAGAGCAGCGTGCGGACCTCCAGCTCGTCGACCGCCTTGCGGACGGCGGCCAGCTCGCCCTCGGCCTCGGCGCGGGCGTCCTCGTCGCCCTCGGCCTCGGCGAGCTCGAAGAGCACCTCAAGGTCGTCGACGCGGCCGCGCAGCTCCTCGGCCCGGCGCAGCTGGCCCTGGAGGTAGGACAGCTGGCTGGTGATCTTCTGCGCGTTCTCCGGGTCGTCCCACAGGGACGGCGCCGCTGCCTGTTCCTCAAGCACGGCGACATCGGCCCTCATCTTGTCGAGGTCCAGGACGGCCTCGATCGACCCCATGGTCGAGGAGAGGGACTTCAGCTCTTCGGATACATCGACGACTGCCACGCACCCAGCCTAACGGCTGCCGCCGGCAACGTGGCCCGGCCCGGTGGCCCGGATCCGCCACAACCGGTGCTCGGCCGCCCGCCGCACCGCGTACGCCGGGGCGTCCCACCGGGGCGTCCCACCGTGTGTACGCAGCCCGGGGCGGCCCGTCACGGAGCGGTGCCGCCCGGCTGGTGCACGCCCGGGGTGGCGTCGCCCGGCTCGTCGCCGGACGAGGCCAGCCAGCCGCCGAGGGCCGCCGCCACGACCACGAGGGCGGCGGCCATGCCGAGCTTGACCCGGCGGCGGCGCACCACCTCGGCCGACGAGCGGTGCCGGGCCGAGCCCGCCCGGCGCTCGCCGGCGGCCCGCGGGGCGCGGGCGGTGCCGTGCGCGCCACCGGCCAGCTCGTCCGGGCCGGGGACCCGCATGCTGGTGTGCGTCTCCCGGTTGGAGTCCGGTGCCGACCCCTGGACCAGCGGGACCGCGCCCCGCGGCGGGCCGGCCTCGCCGGGCGCCGCGGCCGGGTACCGGGATTCCTCACGGGACCCCGCGGGGGCGCCGCCCTCCGCCTCGTCCTCGGGCTGGTCGCCCTCGGGTTCGTCGATGTCCAGCGGCGGCATACCGGCCAGGCCGGGCAGGATCTCGCGCAGCCGGGCGGCCAGCTCCGGGGCGCGCAGCCGGGACGCGGGCGCCTTGGCCAGGCACTGGATCAGCAGCTGCCACAGCTCGTCCGGGATCCCGGGCAGCGGGGCGACGCTCTCGGTGACATGGCGGCGCAGCACCGCACCGGGGTGCCCGCCCCCGAAGGGCGTGAAGCCGGCGAGCATCTCGTACAGGACCGTCGCCAGCGCGTAGACGTCCACCGAGGCGCGCGGCGGCAGCCCCTCGATGATCTCCGGGGCGAGGTAGTCGGGGGTGCCGATGACCTTGGTCGCGCGGGTTCTGCGGGGGGAGTCGACGAGCCGCGCGATACCGAAGTCGGTGAGCAGCGCGGGATGCGCGCCTCCCGGGCCGAGCGGGCCCTGCATGTCCAGCAGGACGTTCTCCGGCTTGACGTCGCGGTGCACGATGCGGGCCGCGTGCGCGGCGGCCAGGCCGTCGGCGACGTCGGCGGCGATGGCGACCGCCGCCTCCGGGGCCAGCCGGCGCTCGCGCTCCAGACGGGTGCGCAGGTCGGTGCCCCGTACGAGGTCCATGACCAGCGCCAGGTCGGCGCCGTCGACGACGAGGTCGCGGACGCCGACGACATGCGGGTGCTCCAGGCTCAGCAGCGCCGCCCGCTCCTGTACGAAGCGGCCGACGAGCTCCTGGTCGGAGGCGAGATCCTCACGCAACAGCTTGATGGCCACGGCCCCTTCGGGACCCTCGCCCAGCCATACCGTGCCGGCGCTGCCACGCCCCAGGATCTGGTGGGCGGTGTACCGGCTGCCGATCTTCCGTGCCAAGACTGCTCCGACGTGTCGGGCCCCCGAGCGTCCTGCGGGGGCTGAAGTTGGCGTCAAAGCTACGCGGGCGCCGGGGGGTTCAGTGCCCTGATTGGCGGCAACCTTCACTTCTGTACAGGAATTCGCCCGCCGGAAGTCGACAAATCCACGATGTCGCGCCGGTCCGTCCGTACGGGACGTCAGCCGCCGAGACTCTGTACGAAGTGCTGCACGCTCTTGAAGACGTCCCCGACCTGCGCGAAGAAGCCCTTGGTCGTCCCGATCCACTGCTGGAGCGGGGTGAACTCCCACACCAGCCAGCCCGCCACGAACAGCAGCAGCAGCGTGAACAGGCAGCCCTTGAGGCAGCCCAGACCGGGGATCCTCATCGGGTTGGCGCTGCGCGGACGCGGCTCGCGCCGGGGCCGGGGCTCCCGGGCCGGCGGGCGCTGCGGCTCGTAGTGCTGCGGCGGCGGCTCCTGGCGGCGCTGCGGGGCCGGCGGCCGCTGCTGCTGCTGCGCGTACGGGTCGGGCGGGCCGCCGTACTGCTGCGGGGCCGGGCGGCGCTGCGGACGGCGGCGCAGCGGGTCGTCCTCGGGGGAGAGGTACTGCACCTGGGTCTGCTCGTTGCGGTCCCGGGCGGCGCGGAGCTGCGACTCCCACGGGTGCGGGCCCTCGGGCTCGGGCGGGCCGGCCACGGGCACGCCCATGGGCATCGGGGGCACCGGCGGCATGGCGCGGGTCGGGGCGGGGCCGCCGGGCGCGCCCGTGGACGGCAGCACGCTGGTCGCCGCGGCCGGGTCGTAGGAGCCGGCGTTGGACGGGAGCACCTGGGTGGGGGCGGCGTCGCCGGCCCCCTGGCCACCGGCCGTACCGGGGACCGTGGCGGGCGCCGGGTCGGGCGCGAGCAGCGCGGCGACGCCCAGCGCGGCCTCGGCCTGGGCCGGGGTGGCGTGCACCCCGATGCCGGCCGCGACGGTGCGCAGCCCGCGGGCGAGGTTCTCGGCGCTGGGGCGCTCCTCCGGCTGCTTGCGCAGGCAGCGCTCGATGATCGTCCAGAGCGGCTCGGGCACCGACCCGGGGCGGCGCGGCTCCTCGCTGAGGTGCTTGTGCAGCACCTCCAGGGCGGTCGCGCCGGCGAACGGGGGCCGGCCGGTGACCAGTTCGTACAGCAGGATGCCGGCGCCGTAGATGTCCACGGCGGAGGTCTGCGGACGGCCCTCGGCGGACTCCGGCGCCACGTAGGCGGGAGTGCCGACGAACTCGTGCGTACGGGTCAGGCCCGGGGAGTCGGCGAGCCGCGCGATACCGAAGTCGGTCAGCATCGGGTGCATCTCGCTGCTGCCGTCGGAGCCGGCGAGCAGCACGTTCGCGGGCTTGAGGTCGCGGTGGACGACGCCGTCGGCGTGGCTGGCGGCCAGCGCGTCGGCGATCTGCGCGGTCAGCAGCGAGGCCGCGACCGGGCTGAAGGGGCCGTTGTCGCGGAGGTAGCGGTGCAGGTCGGGGCCGTCGACCAGGTCCATGACCAGCGCCAGCAGATCGCCCTCGACGACCAGGTCGCGGGTGCGGACGATGTTGGGGTGGGTGAGCCGCAGCAGGACGGAGCGCTCCCGCAGGAACCGCATCACCACATCCGCGTCGGACGCCAGCTCCTCCTTGAGGACCTTGATCGCGACGGTCTCGCCGGGCTGTCCCGGCACGGCGGCCTCGGCACCGGCCGCCTCCCGCTGGCGGGCGCGCCAGACGGTGCCCGTGGCGCCGCGCCCCAGCGGCTCCTCGAGCAGGTACTTGCTGCCTACCGGCCGCACGTCATGCGCTCCCTGGTCGTGGTCGATCCTTGCCCGGCCCGCACTGGGTCAGCTGGCGGCCCGTCCGCCCCACTGTAGTGCCGTCGCACAGACATCCCGGTGCGGCGCTCACTGGTGAGGCTCGTGGGGAAGACGCGCGTTCCGGGCGGTTGGTTGCCCGGGCCGGGAGCGGCGTGCGCCGGCCGGGTCAACAGCGCGCGGACCGCCCGCGGCCGTCCGCCTCCCTGATGACCGGTGATCGAAAACGTCCGATTCACTGCGCGTAAGCAGGTAGTTTTCCGCCGTCCGACGACCAATCAAGATCATCAATCGGCGGGCGGCGGGCGTGTTGTCAGTGGCAGGTGCGAGGATGCATCCCAGCACGCACGCGGTGGGGGCGCGCGATTCCTGTCGCGACGTGCACATGGGACTTGTACGTGCCGACGTGCTCGGGTGCCGTGGGGGAGCGAGCTGGGCCCCTGCCGGATGCCCGGCAGAAGGGACCGTAGACGGCGATGCAGATCCGGCTGACCGTCCTCGGGCCGCGCAGCGGCCACACCACGCGGGCCTGCGACGTGCTCGTGACGGCCCCCGCCGGGACCGCCCTGGCGTCGGTGGCCGGCTCCCTCGCGGCCTCCGTGGCGGGCGCCGGCGCGGATGTCGGCGCCGCCGGCGGCAGCGCGCCCGTCGTGCTCTACGCCGGATCCGAGCGGCTCGACCCGCAGCGCGCCGCGATCGGCGAGCCGCCGCTGATCGACGGCGCGGTCCTCTCCCTCCAGGGCCCCGGCCCCGCCCCCGCCCACGGCCTGCCGCACGGCTCCGCCCGGCTCCGCGTGGTCTCCGGCCCGGACGCCGGCGGGGTACACCTGCTGCACGGCGGCCAGATCCGCATCGGCCGCTCCGCCGACGCGGACGTCCCGCTGGACGACCCGGACGTCTCCCGGCTGCACTGCGCCGTCACCGTCGAGCCGGACGGGTCGGTTTACGTGGCCGACCTGCGCTCCACGAACGGCACCGCGGTCGACGGCGCCGAACTCGGCGAGCGGGAAGCCGCGCTGCGCCCCGGCGCCCTGCTCCGCATCGGCGAATCGGCCCTGCGGCTCCAGGCCGCCCCCAGCACCCCCGATCCGGCACTCGGCGTCACACCCGACGGAGAGGGCCACCTCCGGGTGGCCCCCGGGACGGCGGACGGCGCCCCCGCACCGCACACCGCAGCCGCCCCGGAAACCGGCGCGCGCGCCTCCGGCACCGGCCACTCGTCCCTCGGCGCCGCCCCGTATCCGGCACCCGGCGACGCGTACGGCCCCCCGGCCGCCGCCGCTCCCGTACCGGCCCCCCGCGGCAGCACCGCCCACGGCGGCACGGCCCGCCGGGACACCCCGCTGCGCGGCACCCCGGCCCCGTCCGCCGGCGGCCCGCGCGGCACGACCACCGGCGGATACGGCTCCGGGCCGCGGGGCTCCCTCTCCACCGCCCCGGGCCCGGCCGCCGCCCCGTACGGTTCGACCACCCCCGGCGGCACGCCCCCCGTACGGCACGACCGGGCGGCCCCGGACACCCAGGAGATCCTCGGCTCCCGCACCGCGCCCGACGGCCGCGGACCCGACGATTCCGGCCGCGGCCACGGCCACCCCGTCGCCGACACCGCGCCGGCCGCCGACCAGACCCACGGCGGCCAGCAGTCCCTGGCACCCGCCGACCCGGTGACCCGTAAGGCGGGCCGCCGGGGCGGCATCGGGGCCTGGGCACGGCGGCTGGCCGGCGGGCGCCCCGCCGTGGAGCCCTTGGACGGCACCCTGGATGCGGAGGCCGGTCCGGCCGCCGGACCGGCCGGCGCCCCCTCCCGTACGGCCGCCGACGAGGGCCCTGCCGCACCGCCTGCCGGACCCGCCGCCCACGAACGCTGGCCGGACGCCGCCGCGATCCTGCTCACCGCGCTCGGGCCGGGCCCCCACCTCTGGGAGCGCGGACCGGACCACCCGGACGCCCTCGCCGTCCGCCTCGGCACGGAGGACGGGCCCGGCGGCCGGTCCGCGGTGCCGGTCACCGTGGAACTGCGCCGGGCCGGCGCCCTGGGACTGGCCGGTCCGCGGGCGCGGCTCGCCGGACTGGCGCGGTCCGCCGTCGCCCAGCTCGCCGCGCTGCACTCCCCCGGGATGCTGGAGATCGTGCTGATCAGCACGGACCGGTCGCGCAGCACCGAGGAGCGGGTCGCCGACTGGTCCTGGCTGGGCTGGCTGCCGCACGTCCGCCCGGCCCACGGCCAGGACTGCCGGCTGCTGCTCGCCTACGACAAGGAGCAGGCCACCGCCCGTACCGCCGAACTGGTGCGGCGGCTGGACGACAGCCCGCTGGGACCCTCCTGGGCCAGCGCCGAACGCTCCGACGTGGCCGCCGCGGCGGCCCGCCATGAGGGGGCGTACACCCTCGTCATCGTGGACGGCGACCCCGGCTCGTCCGCGCTGCGCGAGACCACGGCGCGGCTGGCGGCGGGCGGCCCGGCCTGCGGAATCCACCTGCTCTGCCTGGCCGAGACCCCGGCCGCCACGCCGGCCTTCCCGCTGGCCGCGACGTACGAGGCGGCACGGGCGGCGTCACCGGCGTTCGGCGAGTGCGGGGCGGTGGCCGTGCTCAGCGGCGACGTCGCCACGGCGCTGCGCGTCGTCCAGCCGGGCTCCGGGCCGAACGGCACGGTCGCGACGGTGGACGCGGTCTCCGGCGCCTGGGCGGAGCGTTTCGCCAGGGCGCTGGCCCCGCTGCGGGAGACCGAGGCGGGCGGCGCCGGCGGGCCGTCGGTGCACCGCGCGGCCGTCCCGCTGCCCGACACGGCGCGGCTGCTGGACGAGTTGGGGCTGGCCCGCGCCACACCCGCGTCCCTGATGGCGCGTTGGGCGGCCGCCCTGGACACCGACCGGCCGGGCGCCGCCGCGGTGCTCGGCGCCGGCCCGCACGGCCCGCTGGTCGCCGATCTCGCCGCCGACCACACCCATCTGCTCCTGGAGGGCGCGGCGGCCACCGGCAAGACCGAGCTGCTGCGGTCCCTGGCCGCCTCGCTCGCCGCCGCGGACCGCCCGGACCTGCTGTCGCTGGTCCTGGTGGACGGCGGCGGCAGCGAACGCGGCGAGGGCCTGCGGCTGTGCACGGACCTCCCGCACGTGACGACCTATCTGGCCGCCTCCGACCCGGTGCGCATGCGGGAGTTCGCCCAGGCCCTGTCCTCCGAACTCAAACGGCGCGCGGAAATACTGGCCGGCACGCCCTTCGCCGACTGGCGCGCCAAGCACCTCCCGGCGCCCCGCATCATCGCCCCGCGCCGCTCCGCCGAGACCACCGGCCCCGCCACCCTCGGTGACACTCCGCAGGAACAAATCACTCTCCGTAATCGTTGCCGTAACAATGAGGAAAGCGGCACACCGGCGGACCCTTCAGAAACCGGCACACTCCGCCTGCGGTCCCGCAACGGCGCCCCGGGCACCCCGCCCCCGGGCACCGCGGGCTCCTCCGATCCCGCCGTGGCCGCCGCCCCCATGCCCCGCCTCTTCGTGCTCGTCGACGACTTCGACGCCCTGGTCTCCCCCGCCCTCGGCAGCACGGGCCGCCCGGCCGCCGGCTCCGTGGTGCGCGCCCTGGAGGCGGTGGCCCGGGACGGCGCGGACCTGGGCGTCCACCTGATAGCCGCCACCGGCCACCCGGACCGCACGGACGGCACCGCGACCGCCGAACGGGCCGGTCTGCGCATCCAGTTGGGCTCCGCCGCCGACCCGTCCGAGCCGGTACCGCCGGGACGCGGACGGCTGCACCGCGCGGAGGACGGCTCCTCGACGCCGTTCCAGGCGGGCCGGGTCACCGGACGCATACCTCGTACGTCCACGCTCCGGCCGACCGTGGTGCCCCTGGAGTGGCCGCGGATGGGCGACCCGCCGGCCCGGCGCCCGCTGCGCGAACTGGGCAACGGCCCGACGGACCTGGCCCTGCTGGCCAGCGCGCTGCAGCGCGCCGCCCAGTCCTCGGGGGCGCCGGCAACTCCGCCACTGGTGTAGCTGCTGTTGTAGCTGCCGCAAGAGGGCGGGCTTTCGGGGCGGCGAGCAGGGTTTCGGGGCGCCGTTGGGGCCTGCGCCGTGGGGGTCGGCGGTGGGGCCTGGGCTGCGGGGGGGCGGTGGCGGGCCGTCCCGACACATGTCCCACCGTCCGTAACAGCCCCATCACAAATGGGCAGTTGGCCGGGAAGGCGGTATTGCGGAGCCGGTGGTGGGGGCGTAGGACTGTCGCACACCGTACGCGTACACGACAGGGCACAGGTACCCGGCAGGGCACAGCGACCCAGTAGGGCACAGGTACCCGGCAGGGGACGGCTATCCGACAGGGGACGGCGCGGCGCGGCCGTATGCAGGCATGCACGGCCGTGGGCAACGTAAACGTAGGCGAATCGGCAGTTGACGAGCGGCGGCAGAAGCAAGGCGCGCAGTAGGCAGCGGCGGGCAGCGGAAGCAGACAGCAGTAGCGGACGGTAGAAACCGAAGCGGACGGCAGCGCGGCTTCGTACACGCGGCTGAGCGCGGCCTGGTGCACGCAGGTGCCAAATGTCAGGTACCAGGTGCCAGGTGCGAAGCATCAGGGATCGGGTGCCAGCGGCGCCGGGTTGTCCGCGTCGTGCACCGCTTGGTGCCGGGACCACCGCACCACCACGCACGGCTTCGTACCAGTAGCACGCACCACTTGCTTGCACGGCCGGCACCGCTTCGTACGGCGACCGCGCACCGCTTCGTACCACCGGCGGGTACTGCTCCGGACGGCGAGCGGCAAGCGGCGGGCAGTGGCGGGAGAGGCACTGCAGGCGCAGCGACGAGCACGGCAGGCGCGGCGACGAGGGGTTGCGGGGATGCGCAGAGGAATGGACCGGACGGGCTTACGGGGTGCTGCCGCGTTGGCGGCGGTCACCACGCTGGCGCTGGGGCTGGCCGCCTGCGGTGGCGGTGGCAGTGGCAGCGGTGGTGGAAGTGGGGGCGGGACCAAGGGCGGTGGGACGGTGCCCACGGTGCAGCTGCCGAAGCTCGGCGGGCAGCGGTTGCAGGTCACGGCGGTGTGGACGGGGGCCGAGCGGGAGAACTTCACCAAGGTTCTGGCGGAGTTCGAGAAGCGGACCGGCGCCAAGGTCGACTTCGTACCGAGCGGGGACGACATGGCCGGGTTCGTCGGGTCGAAGATCGCGGGTGGCGGGCCGCCGGATGTGGCCATGCTGCAGCAGGTCGGCGTGCTGAACGAGTTCGCGCAGAAGGGGTGGCTGAAGCCGCTGGGTGCGGAGGCCAAGGCGCAGTTGGCGAAGAACTTCAGCAAGGGGTGGCGGGATCTGGGTGCGCACAAGGGCACCGAGTACGGGGTGTACTTCAAGGCCAGCAACAAGTCGCTGGTCTGGTACAACGCCAAGGTCTTCCAGAACGCGGGGGTTACGGAGCCCGGTACCTGGCCGCAGTTCCTGAAGACGGCGGAGACGATTGCCGAGTCGGGTGTGGAGCCGGTCTCGGTGGGCGGGTCGGACGGCTGGACGCTGACCGACTGGTTCGAGAACGTCTATCTTTCGCAGGCGGGTCCGGAGAAGTACGACCAGCTGGCCAAGCACGACATCAAGTGGACCGACCCGTCCGTGAAGCAGGCGCTGACCACCCTCGGCCAGCTCTTCGGGCGCAAGGAACTGCTGGCGGGCGGCAATACGGGCGCTCTGCAGACGGACTTCCCGACGTCGGTGACGCAGACGTTCAGCGGGGGTGACACCCCCAAGGCCGCGATGGTCTCGTCGGCCGACTACGCCGCGGCGAACATCGCGCAGACGAAGACGAAGGTCGGCACGGACGCCAAGGTGTTCCCGTTCCCGGCGGTGGGCGCGAAGTCGCCGGTGGTGACCGGCGGGGACGCGGCGGTGGCCCTGAAGGACAGCAAGGCGGCGCAGGCGCTGCTGACGTTCCTGGCGTCGACGGACGCGGCCAGGATCTGGGCGCAGGCGGGCGGGTTCGTCTCGGCCAACAAGGAGCTGGACCAGGCCGCGTACGCCGATGACGTGATGCGCAAGATCGCCAAGGCGCTGATCGCGGCGGGGGACGGTTTCCGCTTCGACATGTCCGACCAGGCGCCCGCGTCGTTCGGCGGCAAGCCGGGCCAGGGCGAGTGGAAGGACCTGCAGGACTTCCTGAAGAACCCGAAGGATGTCGCGGGTACGCAGGCGCAGTTGGAGACGGACGCGGCGAAGGCGTTCGGGCACTGAGCGGGCATGAGAGGGCATGAGGGGGCATGAGATGGCGCGGGTGTCCGTGTTCCGGTCCCTGTTCCGGTCCCTGTTCCGGTCCCTGTTCCGGTCCCTGTTCCGGTCCCTGTTCCGGTCCCTGTTCGGGTTCGCGTCCACGTCCGTGTGCACGGCCGTGTCCGTGCCCGTGTGCGTGCCCGTCACGATGAGCACCGGGAGGACGTCACGATGAGTGAGGCGGACGTACCGGCCGGGGTGGAGGCCACGGACGTACCGGCCGGGGCGGCGGCCGGTGGGGGTGCCCGGCGGCGGCGTGGTGTCAGTGGGACGCGGGCCTGGGTGGCGGCGGTGTTCCTGCTGCCGGCGCTGGTGCTGCTCGGTGCGCTGGTGGTCTATCCCATCGGGTTCTCGGTCTACCGGAGTCTGTTCGACGCGTCCGGCAACGGCTTTGTGGGGCTGGGCAATTACGGGCGGATGTTCTCGGACGACGGCATCCGGACCGCGTTGCGGAACAACGTGGTGTGGGTGGTGGTCGCGCCTGCGGTGTCGACGGCGCTCGGGTTGATCTTCGCGGTGCTGACGGAGCGGGTGCGCTGGGGCACCGCGTTCAAGCTGGTGGTGTTCATGCCGATGGCGATCTCGATGCTGGCGGCGGGGATCATCTTCCGGCTGGTGTACGACCAGGATCCGCAGCGCGGGGTGGCGAACGCGGTGTGGGTGGCGGTGCACGACACGTTCGCCGCGCCGGCGCCGTTCCCGGGGGCCAAGCCGCGGCCGAACGCGGATCTGCGGCCGTCCGGCGGCGGTTCGTTCACCACGGCGTCGGTGGTCCGGGCCGGGTCGCCGGTGAAGCTGCCGCTGGTGGCGGTGCAGCCGGGGGACGTACGGGGCGCGAAGCAGGCGGTGGCGGCCGGGGCGCGGCCGGGCATGGTGACCGGGACGGCCTGGCTGGATTTCACCCGGGGCGGCGGTGGGCGGCCGAATGTCATCGACCCGGGTGAGAAGGCGCTGGCCGGGCTGACGGTGCAGGCGGTCCGGGACGGGGCGGTGGTCGCCTCGGCGACGACGGCGGCGGACGGGACGTTCGCGCTGCCGGCGGAGAAGGCGGTGGGGGCGCGGATCCGGTTGCCGGGGGCGGATTTCGCGGCGGCGTACAACGGTGTGGACTGGCTGGGTCCGGCGCTGGTCACCCCGGCCATCATCGGCAGTTATGTGTGGATGTGGGCCGGTTTCGCGATGGTGTTGATCGCGGCGGGGCTGGCGGGGGTGCCGCGGGAGCTGCTGGAGGCGGCCCGGGTGGACGGGGCCGGCGAGTGGCAGGTGTTCCGCCGGATCACGGTGCCGCTGCTGGCGCCGGTGCTGGTGGTGGTGCTGGTCACGCTGATGATCAATGTGCTGAAGATCTTCGACCTGGTGTACATCATCGCGCCGGGTTCCAGTCTCCGGTCCGCCAATGTGCTGGCGTTGCAGCTCTTCCAGTCCTCGTTCGGTACGGATGTCAACGAGGGGCTGGGTAGTGCGATCGCCGTATTCCTGCTGCTGCTCGTGCTGCCGGTGATGTACGTCAATCTCCGGCGCCTACGGAAGGAGCGTCGCCGATGACGACCGTGGACGGGGCCGTGGGCGCGGGTGCGGGCGATGGCGCCGCCGGCCGCCGGGCCGCCGGGCGCGGGGTGCCGCGGGGCGGCCGGGGGCCGCTGGGCGCGCGGCTCGCGGCGCGGGCCGGCGGCGGTGCGGTGCGGGTCTTCCTGGTGCTGGTGGCGCTGTTCTGGCTGATGCCGTCGGTCGGGCTGCTGCTGTCGTCGCTGCGCACTCCGGCGCAGATCGCCGAGTCCGGTTGGTGGCAGGTGTTCACCAGGCCGGCGCAGATCACGTTCGACAACTACGGTCAGCTGCTGTCCAACGGGAAGGTGATGGGGTCGCTGCTGACGACCGCGGAGATCACGGTGCCGGCGACGGTGCTGGTGGTGGTCATCGGGGCGTTGGCGGGCTATGCCTTCGCCTGGCTGGACTTTCCGGGGCGGGACGGCTGGTTCATGGTGGTCGTGGGGCTGCTGGTGGTGCCGGTGCAGGTGGCGCTGGTTCCGGTGGCGAAGCTGTTCGGTGCGGTCGGGCTGTTCGAGACGACGGCCGGGGTGGTCCTCTTCCATACGGCGTTCGGGCTGCCGTTCGCGGTGTTCCTGCTGCGGAACTTCTTCGCGGAGATCCCGCGGGAGCTGCTGGAGGCGGCGCGGCTGGACGGGGCGGGCGAACTGCGGCTGTTCACGCGGGTGGTGATGCCGTTGGGGGGTCCGGCGATCGCGTCGCTGGGGATCTTCCAGTTCCTGTGGGTGTGGAACGACATGCTGATCGCGCTGATCTTCGCGGACAGCGGGCATCCGCCGATCACGGTGGCGCTCCAGCAGGAGGTGCGGCAGTTCGGCAACAACATCGATGTGCTGGCGCCGGGTGCGTTCCTGTCGATGGTGGTGCCGCTGATCGTCTTCTTCGCGTTCCAGCGGCAGTTCGTGTCCGGGGTGATGGCGGGCGCGGTGAAGTGAGGCGGGTGACGTAGGGGCGGTGCGGTAAGGGCGGGGACGCGGGACCGCCGTGCGGAAGGTGCGGCAGGTACGCGGATCGGTACGGGAAGTACGCGGATCGGTGCCGGATCGGTGCGGGATCGGTGGGGGCCGATCCGCAGGCGTGACCGGAGCGGTGGTCGCAGCTCACCTTCCGTTCATGTTGCTCCCTCACGATGGCGCCCGCTCCGTGAAACGCATGGTGCGACCGGGGTGCGTCGTGACGGGTGCCCGGCCGCGGCGCCGGCGCACCGTCCTGATGCCCCTGCTGCCCCGCGTGTCGTACATCGCCATCGATTCCCGACCGTCTGGAGACGGACCGCACATGACTGCCCTCACCGCAGACCAGAGTGCCGAACACCTGCCGCGTCCCGCGCGGCTGTCCGATGTCAAGGGCTGGTTCTTCACCGCCGACCAGCTGCTCTTCGACTGGTTCCTGAGCCATCAGCGGGACCGGTCCGAGGCGGGTGACCTGCTCGAACTGGGCGCGTACATGGGCAAGAGCGCGATCTTCCTCGGTGCGCGGCTGGGTGCCGGCGAGCGCTTCACGGTCTGCGACCTGTTCGACTCCCCGGCCGAGGACGCCTCGAACTCGAAGGAGATGGCGAAGTCGTACGCGACGCTGACCCGGCGCGCGTTCGAGGCCAACTACCGTGCGTTCCATGACGAGTTGCCGGTGATCGTGCAGGGGCTGAGCTCGGTGATCCGGGAGCATGTGGCGGACGGCAGTGTGCGGTTCGCGCACATCGACGCGTCGCATCTGTACGAGCATGTGGCGGGCGACATCCTGGCGGTGCGGGAGCTGCTCACCGAGGGCGGTGTGGTGGTGATGGACGACTTCCGCGCGGAGCACTGCCCGGGGGTCGCCGCCGCGACGTGGCAGGCGGTGACGGCGCACGGGCTGCGTCCGATCTGCATCACGGGGACGAAGTTCTACGGCACCTTCGGGGATCCGGGGCCGTACCAGGACGCGCTGCTGGAGTGGCTGACCGCCCGCGGCGACGTGTGGCACGAGGTCCAGCAGGTCAACGACGGACCGCTGATCCGCCTGAGCGCGAAGGGGGCGAAGGAGCCGTCGCATCCGGTGTCGCGGTATGCGGCCTCGGCCGCGGCGCGGGTACCGGAGCGGGCGGCGGCGCGGTCCCCGAAGGCGTCCGCGGCCGGGCCGGTGCGCCCGGAGCGCGGTGCGCTGCGCCGGGTGGCGCGGGATCTGCTGCCGCCGGTGGTGACCCGGGCGATCGTGCGGGCACGGAGGCGGTCGGGCGCCGCGCGGGGCTGAGCGGGGCTCGGTGGCGGCGGGTGTACGGGCCGGAGGCGGCGCTTCCGGGCCCGGCCCGTATTTCCCGGCCGAGGCCCGTACTTCCCGGGGGTGCGGCGGGTTCAGCCCCGCGGCACCTGTCCGACGAGGACGAAGACGTTGGACCGCAGGACCCGCCCGGCGGTCCGCGGCAGCGGGGAGGAGTAGGTGCGCCGGACGGCCAGTCCGGCGGATTCCGCGAAGGCCCGCAGCAGGGTGAAGTCGGTGAAGCGGACGGGCGCCGGGCCGGTGCGGTGGCCGGCCTCCTGCGCGGTGATCAGCACCACCCCGCCGCCGGGCCGTACGAAGGGCACGTAGGCCCGCAGCAGGCCCTCCACCTGCTCGTCGTCCAGGTGCTCCAGGACGTGCGCGGAGAGCAGCGCGTCGAAGGCGCCGGGGCGGGCGTGCGGGCCGGCCAGGAAGGTGTCGGCGGTGTAGGCGGTGAGGCCGCGGGCCCGGCAGCGGGCCACGGACAGCGGGTCGTGGTCGATGCCGACGCTGCCGGGTGCGCAGCCGGCCAGGGTGTCGCCGCTGCCGCAGCCGACCTCCAGTACGCGTCCGGGGCCGATCCGGCGCAGCTGCCGGCGGTAGGGGGGCCGGGCGGGCAGCAGCCGGGCCAGGCCGCCGCGTTCCCGGAGGGCGGGCAGCCGGGCGGTGGAGGCGGCCGGTGCGGTGCCCGCGGGGCGGTGGGGGCGGGGGGTGCGCGCGGTGCCGGGGTCCGGGGCCGCGGCGTCGGGGCTGTCGGTGGCGGCGGAGCTGTCGGTTCGGCCGGGCATCGGGTGCGGTCACCTTCCTGAGGGCGGCGGGCTGCTTGCCGGCGCACGGGCACCGGTCACGCTGTCCCTCGGTCTACGCCATGGCGGGGGGCCGGGCCGGGCCGCCGCACCTTCGCCTCACCCTTTCAGCGCAGACCGGGTGACTGTGCCGCCGATGGACGAGTTGAGGGACGAGTTGGCCGCACCGTCCCGTGGTTCGCCTGTCCGGAAAGGCTTGTCAGCCCATGAAGCCTCGGCTCACCGTCGTCGTCCCGGTCCCTCGCGGCGAAGGGGCCGCGCGCAATGTGGAGGAGTGTCTGGAGTCGGTGGCGGCCCAGACGCTGGACGGGCTGGACGTGGTGCTGGTGGACGACGGTCCCGCGGAGGGGCCGCCGGGGGCGCCGTGGCGGCGGTTCACCGAGCGGGACCCGCGGTTCCGGGTGGTGCACCACGAGGGCGGCGGGCGCGGCGGGGCGCGCAACGCCGGTGCCCGGCACGCCTTTCCGCACACCGGCTATCTGGCGTTCCTCGACCCGGACGACGTGCTGCTGCCGCGCGCGTACGAGGAGTTGTGCGGGCTGCTGGACACGTCGGGGGCGGATCTGGCGACCGGGAGCGTCTACCGGCTGGGGGCGGTGGGGCGCAGTCAGTCGGCGGACCATCCGGTGGGGCGCGAGACGGTGCTGCGCACCCACGTCACCAGGGACCCGTCGCTGCTGGGCGACGGGTTCGTCCGTAACAAGGTGTTCCGGCGGGCGTTCTGGGACCGGCACGAACTGGCTTTTCCGGAGGGGGAGTCGGGCGGGGACGCGGCGGTGTCGCTGCCCGCGCACTTCCTCGCGGAGGCGGTGGACGTGCTGCACGAGCACGTCTGCTACTGGCGGTTGCCGGAGGGTGCGGAGCGGCACCGGCGGCCGACGGCGCAGGGGGTGCGGGACCGGTTCGCCGCGGTGTCCCGGATCCGCGGCTTCCTGGGTGATCCGGCCTTCCCGGAGCGGGGCCGCCACCGGTTCGCTTACGACCGGGCGCAGTTGACGGGCGGGCTGCTGGATCTGGTGGAGGCGCTGCCGGGTGCGGCGCCGGACTGCCGTACCGCGTTCCTGGACTGCGCTCGCGACTTCCTGTCCCGGGTGGATCCGCAGGTGCTGCGGGCGCTGCCGGTGGAGCTGCGGATGCGCTGGTATCTGGTCCGGGCGGGGCGGCTGGCGGACCTGGTGGTGCTGCTGGCGCACGAGGCGCGCAATCCGGCCGGGTTCGCGGTGGCGGGGCCGCCGCTGCGCAAGCGGGCGGTGCTGCCGCCGGAGGTGCCGCTGGAGCTGCCGGCGGGGGTGACGCGGCTGGCCCGGGACGACTTCCCGGTGCGGGCCGAGGTCCGGGAGGCGGTGTGGCGGGAGGGGGTGCTGGTGCTGCGCGGCTGGGCGTATCTGCGCAATCTGCCCGCGGCGGCCCGGCACAGCTATCTGCGGACGGCGGTGCTGACGTGCGGGCGGCGGAGGGTGCTGCTGCCGGTGCGGCCGGTGCTGATGCCGGAGGCGACCGCGGGGTCGGGGCAGGAGCTGCACTGCTACGACTGGGCGGGTTTCGAGCTGCGGCTGGATGCGGCGCGGCTGCGGCGGGGCGGGCTGTGGGAGGAGGGCGAGTGGCGGGTGGGGGTGCTGCTGGTGTCGTCGGGGGTGGTGCGGGCGGCGGCGCTGGGTGCGGCGGACAGCGGGTCGGGGGCCGCGCCGGGTGCGTACGAGGCCGGTGACGGGGTGCGGATCACGCCGGGGTATGCGGACGGGCGGCTGCGGCTGGCGGTGGAGCGGCGGATGCGGCGGCTGGCGGGGCCGCCGGTGGCGGCGGCCGGGGCGGTGGAGGTGACGGTGGCCGCGCCCGGTCCGGCGCCGGCGGCGCTGCGGCTGACGCATCAGGGGACGGGCACGGTGGTGACGTTTCCGGTGGAGGGCGCCGAACCCGGGGCGCCGGACGCGGCGGCGGACGGTGGGGACGGCCGGGTCACCGTCCGGGTGCGGTGCGACGCGCTGGACGCGGCCCGGCCGGCGCGGGACGGCGGGCCCGGGGTGCTGCCGCCGCCGCACACCGAGACCTGGGCGGCCGAGCTGGTGCTGGCCGACGGCGCCGCGGACCCGATCGGCTGCCCGCCCGACACCGCGCCGTTCACCCAACCGCTGCCGCACGGGCGGGAGTTGGTGGTGGCGGCCACCGCGGGCGGCGACCTGGTGCTGCACGACCGGGTCCCGCAGCCGTATGTGGACCGGGTGGTGTGGCGGGCGGACGGCACGCTGCTGGTCGCCGGGGTGCTGCCGGACGCCGCGCCGCAGGCGCCCGAGCTGGTCCTCCGGCACACCGCGCACGCCGTCGAGGCGGCCCTCCCCGCGGTCCACGACGAGGGCCGGTTCCACTGCGCGCTGCCGCTGGCCGCGCTGCCCTCGCACGCCGGGGAGCTGCCGCTGCGCGAGGGCCGCTGGACGCTGCATCTGCGGGAGCGGGGCGCACCCGGCTCGTCGCCGGACGTGCCGGTGCGGTTCGCGCCGTCGGTGCTGGACGGGCTGCCGGCGTCCCGTACGGTGCGCGGCAAACCGTTCGTCCTGGACCGGGTGCGGGGCGACGAGGCGTTCGTGGCGGCCGGTCCGGCGCTGCCGGCCACCGACCGGGGCCCGTACCGGCGCCGGGTGCTGCGCGAGCAGCACTATCCGCTGCACCGCTCGCGTCCGCTGCGCGACACCGTCCTCTACAGCAGCTTCGGCGGCCGGGCGTACGGGGATTCGCCGCGGGCGGTCCATGAGGAGCTGGTGCGGCGGGGGATGGACGTGGAGCATCTGTGGGCGGTGCGGGACGCGCAGTCGGCGGTGCCGCCGACGGCGCGGGCGGTGGTGGTGGGCAGTGCGGCCTGGCACGGTGCGCTGGCGCACAGCCACTGGATCGTGACGAACACGCATCTGCCGCGCTGGTTCGTGCGCCGGGCGGGGCAGCGGGTGATCCAGACCTGGCACGGTACGCCGCTCAAGCGGATCGGGGCCGATCTGGCGGGCACCCTGTGCGCGGGACTGGCGCATCTGGCGCCGCGTCCGCGGCTCGGCCGGCAGTGGAGCGTGCTGCTGTCGCCGAACGCGGCCAGTACGCCGGTGCTGCGGTCCGCGCTGGGCTACTCCGGCAAGCTGCTGGAGACCGGTCTGCCGCGGACCGACGCGCTGCATGCCGCGGACCGCGACGAGGTGGCCGCCGCGGTGCGTGCGCGGCTGGGCGTCGAGCCGGGCCGCACGGCCGTCCTGTACGCGCCCACTCCCCGCGACCACCTGGCGTACGACGCGTCGCACCACCGGCTGCATCTGCCGCTGGACCTGGAGCTGGCCCGCGGTGCGCTGGCCGGCGACCATGTGCTGCTGGTGCGCGGCCACCCGCTGGTCGCCGACCGGCTGCCCGCGCACCATGCCCCGTTCGCGGTCGACGTCTCCGGGTACCCGGACGCGACCGAGCTGCTGCTGGCGGCGGACGTGCTGGTGACCGACTACTCGTCGCTGGCCGCGGACTTCGCCAACACGGGCCGCCCGATGCTGTTCCTGACGCCGGATCTGGCGCACTACCGGGACACGCTGCGCGGTTTCTCGCTGGACTTCGAGGCGCTGGTGCCCGGCCCGCTGCTCTCCTCCACCGGCGAGCTGATCGACGCACTGGGCGATCTGCCGGGGGTCGGCCGGGCGAGCGCGGGCGCGTACGCGGACTTCCGGGAGGCGTTCTGCCACCTGGACGACGGGGGTGCGGCGGGCCGGGTCGCGGAGCTGCTGCTGGAGTGACCGGCGCGGTGCGCCAGGTGCGCGTCCGGATCGGCATCACCCGGGGCCCGCGTCGTTACCGCTTGTGCAGGCGTCGCTGCGGATCCGTTCCCCGCGGGTCACGGCACGGCTCGTTCTCGGCGTCCGGCCGGTCACGAGACGGCAATGTGGCGAAAAACCGAGGCGTCCGGTGCAACCGCTCGGCGGGTTTCGCGCTCTGACTCTGAAGAACTCGGCCCGATCCGCTCGCGCCAAGAGCTGCTGTCGACACGAAATGTAGATTTAGTGACTGTGAATGAAGCCCGTGAGTCACAGCCTGGGCCCACCCTCACGCCCGACGCTCCGGTCAGTGTCGTCGTCATCGCGTTCAACGACGCCGTGCACGTCGCCGACGCGGTGCGCTCCGCGCTCGCGCAGGGGGAGTCCGTCGCCGAGGTGATCGCGGTGGACGACGCCTCCACCGACGGCACCGGCGCCGCACTGGACGCCCTCGCCCGCAGCGAGCCCCGGGTGCGGGTGATCCACCGCGGCCAGAACAGCGGCGGCTGCGGCTCCCCGCGCAACGACGGCGTCCGCGCCGCCACCGGCCGTTTCGTGATGTTCCTGGACAGCGACGACGTGCTGCCGCCGGGCGCGGTCGACGCGCTGCGCTCCGCGGCGCTGCGGCACGACGCCCCGGTCGCCGCCGGCGCCTGCGTGCGCCGCGAGCTGCCCGCCCGCCGCGACGTGCCCTGGCAGCCCGGCATCTACCGCGAGCCGGCCGTGTACGACACCCCCGACGCGGCACCGCAGCTGGTCCGCGACACCCTGTGCGTCAACAAGCTCTACGCGCGCGCGTTCCTCACCGAGCACGCGATCGCCTTCCCCGAGGGCCGCTTCACCTACGAGGACTTCGTGTTCACCGCGCGGGTGCTGGCCGCGGCGCCGAGGATCGCGGTGGTCCCGGACACCGTCTACATCTGGCACGTCCGCCGCGCCGCCGCCAAGCAGTCGATCTCCCTGGACCGCAAGGACGTCGCCAACTGGGAGTCCCGTATCGCGGCGCACCGCACCGTGCTGCGGATCCTCAAGGACGCCGGCCACAAGGCGCTGGCGCACGCCGCGGCCACCAAGTTCCTCGACCACGACCTGCGGATGTACGTCCGCGAGCTGCACACCCGCGGCGCCGACTACCGCGCCGAGTGGTGGCGGCTGACCCGCGACCACCTGGCCTCCTTCGACGAGCCGGAGCTGCGCGCGGCCGGCACCCCGGCCCGCTGGCTCGCCCGGGTCGTCCTGGCCTCCCCCGCGCCCCGCGACCTGGAGCGGCTGACCCAGCTCGCGGCCCGGCCCGGCCGCCTGCTGCCCCCGTACGCCCGGGACGGCGACGGCCGGCCCGTCTGGTCCGCCGACCTGCCCGAGGTCCTCCTGGACGGCCTCGGCGGGGACGAGGCGGGGGCCGGGGCAGGGACCGGGGCCGGTGACGGCGACGACGACGGGGAGTCCGCCGGGCTGCCGGTGGCCGTCGACGCCGAACCGGTCGTCGCCGCCTCCGGCAGCGTGCTCCGGCTCCGGGTCCACGACCTGTACGGCCGGCTGGCCGCCGCCGGGCCCGCGCGCATCGGCGTCGCGCTGCTGCGCCGCCGCGACGACCGCCGCGGCCCGGTGCGCACCGCCGCCCTCACGCCCGCCGCCGACGGCTCCTCCTGGACCGCCGAGGTGCCGCTGGACCTCGCCCCGCTCACCGCGCTGCCCGGCGCCCGCCCGGCCGACCCCGAGCCGTGGGACCTGATGGCCGAGCTGACCTGCGACGACGGCACCACGCTGAGCGCCTCGCTGCGGGCCGTGGGCCCGGGGCTGCGCCGCCGTGTGCTGCTCAGCCCCCGGCAGATGGTGCTGCTCGCCCAGCCCTACGCGACCACCGGCGGCGCCCTGGCGCTGCGCGTCGCCTCCGGCCCGCGCAGCGTCTGGCGGATGGCCGCCCGCCGGCTGGGCCGCTGACCCCGTTTACTTCCCCCGTAGTCTCCCCTGCCTAGGATTGGCGCTATGTCTTACTTGATCACGGGCGGTGCCGGTTACATCGGCTCGCATGTCGTAAGGGCCCTGCGGCAGGCCGGCGAGACGGTCGTCGTCCTCGACGACCTGACGACGGGCGTACGCGCCCGGGTCCCCGAGGGCGTCCCCCTGGTCGTCGGCTCGACGCTCGACCGGGCGCTGCTCGACGCCACCATCGCCGAGCACGGCGTCACCGATGTGGTCCACCTGGCCGCCAAGAAGCAGGTCGGCGAATCCGTCGAGATGCCGCTCCACTACTACCGCGAGAACGTCCACGGGCTGCAGACCCTGCTGGAGGCCATGGCCGCCGGCGGTGTGGGCCGTTTCGTGTTCTCCTCCTCGGCCGCGGTCTACGGCATGCCCGACGTGGACCTGGTGACGGAGGACACCCCCTGCGTGCCGATCAACCCGTACGGCGAGACCAAGCTCGTCGGCGAGTGGATGGCCCGCGCCGCGGGCAGGGCGCACGGCATCAGCACCGCCTGCCTGCGCTACTTCAACGTCGCCGGCACGGCCACCCCCGAGCTGGCCGACACCGGGGTCTTCAACATCGTCCCGATGGTCTTCGAGAAGCTCACCGAGGGCGCCGCCCCGCGCATCTTCGGTGACGACTACGACACCCCCGACGGCACCTGCATCCGCGACTACATCCACGTCGCGGACCTCGCCGACGCCCATGTCGCCGCGGCCCGCAAGCTCGCCGAGCCCGGCCCGGTCCGCGATCTGACCCTCAACATCGGCCGCGGCGAAGGCGTTTCGGTCCGCGAGATGGTCGCGCTGATCGCCGAGATCACCGGCCACGAGGGCGTCACCCCCGAGGTCACCCCGCGCCGCCCCGGCGACCCGGCCCGCGTGGTCGCCGCCGCCGACCGCATCGGGGACGAACTGGGCTGGAAGGCCCACCACGACGTCCGCGACATGATCACCTCGGCCTGGGCGGGCTGGCAGCACCACCACCCCGAGGCCCGGCGCGGCTGACGGCCCGACCGGCGACGGCGTTCCGGCCCCGTCCGCCGGCCGCTCCCCCAAGGGACGGCCGGTGGGCGGGGCCGTTCCGCAGGCGGCCCCACCGCACCGCTCAACCCGCCGTCAGCGCCGAGCCGTTGTGGAGGGTGACACGCACCGGACCTGCGCCGGGATCCGGGGCGTACCGCGGAAACGCGCCCCCGCTGACCTGCAGCCGCACCCGGTGCCCGGCGGCGAAGCGGTGCGCGGCCGACCCCATCGGCACCTCGACCTCCACGGGCGCCTCCGCTGCGTTCCCCGCGTCGCCCGCGTCCCGCAGCCGCACCAGCCCGTCGCACACGTTGACCGACCGGCCCTGCGCGTCCATGTCGCACAGCCGCGCGAAGACATCGGCGCGCCCGCCGCCCTCGACGGTGACCCGCAACCGAGCCAGGACGGGGCCGAGGACCTCCACCGGCCCGGCCAGCGGCTCCCCGGTGAACGTCAGCACGTCCTCGCGGGCCTCCAGCGCGCGGTTGTCCTGGGGCCCGGCGCCCCGGGAGAGCAGCGGCCCACCGACCGACGGGGGCGGCGCGGCCGGGTCGTGGCGGAAGGACGCCGCCGGCCCGGAGTCCGCCGGGGCCTGTCCCACCAGCCGCCCGCCCGGAGCCAGGAACCAGGAGTCCGCCCGGCCCGAGGGCGGCGGCCAGTCCTCAAGATCCCGCCACTCTTCCCGCTCGCCGCCGACGTGCACCCGTACGCGCGTGGGACGCAGTCCGGACGGATCCCCGCACAGGTGCGCCCGCAGCCAGCCGAGGCTCTCCGCGAACACCTCGGGCCAGCCCTGCTGGAACACCGAGTGGTGCGTCCAGGGACCGACGAACAGCGCGGTGTCGCACCCGGCCCGCCGCAGCCGCCCGAACTGCGCCAGGGCCTGTCCGGCGAACACGTCGTGCCACCCGGTGATCACGGCGGTGGGTACGGTCGGGCGGTCCGCCACCGCCGCCAGGGACGCCCCGCGCCAGTACGGGTCGTCGGCGTCCGGATGTTCCAAGACCTCGGCCAGCCACGGCACTTCGCCCACCAGGCCGCCCGTGGACCCGGCGTGCGCCCCGCGCAGCCGGCGCCGCAGCCGCAGCGCCGCCCGCAGGAAGGGCACCGTCCCCCGGTGCTGGTACGTGATGCCGACGCCGGTCACGAGGGCGTTCTCCAGGTGGAACGCCCCGCCTTGGTGGAAGTAGGCGGCGGGGTCGTGGAGCCCGACCTGGACCACCATCGCCCGCAGCTCCGGGGGCGGTTCGGCCGCCAGCGCCCATTGCGTGTACGCCAGGTAGCTCGGCCCGATCGTGCCGAGGGCGCCGGTGAACCACGGCTGCTTCCGCAGCCACGCCACCGCCGCCCGGCCGTCCGCCGCCTCGTTGCGCCACAGGTGGAAGGCGCCGCCCGATCCGCCCGTCCCCCGGCAGCTCTGCACCACCACGTGGAACCCCTGCTCGGCGAAGAGGATCCCGTAGAGCGGCGACCAGGGCAGCCCCCGCCCGTACGGGGACCGCACCAGCAGCGTCGGGAACTCGCCCTCCGCGCAGGGGAAGTAATGATCCGTCAGCAGCGGGCTGCCGTCGGCCGCGGGCGCCACCAGCCCCCGCTCGCACCCCGCCGCGTACGGCCCGGCCGGCACGTTCCGCCATGCCGCCCGCATCCACCGCGACGCCCGCGACGGCACCCCGCCCGGCACGGCGCCGCCCCTCGTCCGCCCGTCCATCGCCGTCCCCCTCCGCCCAGCTCCCTATTCTCGTACTACGTACGAGAATAGCCTACGTGCGGCCGGCTGCTTGGATGGGACAGCTCATGAGCCGCACCCACGAGAGAGGGAACACCGAGCCCGTGCCCGCACCCCGCGACGACCGGCCGCAGGCCGCGCCCGTAGACCCCGAGCAGCTCTGGCTGGCGCCCGACCGGCCCCGGCGCGGGCGGCGCCCCGCCTTCAGCCGCGAGGCGATCACCGCGGCGGCCGTCGCCCTCGCCGACACCGAAGGGCTCGACGCGGTCACCATGCGGCGCGTCGCCGCGCAGGTCGGCGCCGGCGCGATGTCGCTCTACAGCTACGCGCCGGACAAGGAGACGCTCCTGGAGCTGATGGTCGACCACGTCACCGGCGAACTCCCGTTGACCGACCCGCTCACCGGCGACTGGCGCACCGACCTCAAGCACATCGCCCGGCTCCAGCGCGCCCACATGCACCGGCACCCGTGGCTCCCGGCCGCCCTGGGCACCCGCCGGACCCTCGGCCCGCACACCCTGGCCTTCCTGGAACGCGCCCTGGCCGCCCTCGGCCCCACCGGGCTGGACGGCGCCGCCAAGCTGGAGGTCTTCAGCCTCCTCACCGGTTTCGTCGCCTCGCACGTCAGCCACGAACTCACCCGGTCCGCCGCCCACTCCCCCGACCGTGCCGCCGCCGAGGCCCGCTACCTCACCGTCGTCGCCGCCGACGGCCGGCACCCCGAACTCGCCGCCGCCCTCGCCGCCCCGGGCCGCCCGCCGACCCCGGACGCCACCTTCGCCCGCTTCCTGGACCGGCTGGTGGACGGGCTGGACACGGAACCCGGGGCGGGCGGCGGCGAGGTCCTCAGCTCGCGGTGACCTGCCGCCACGGGCGGGCGAAGTCGTGCAGGGCTCGCCGCGCGGACGCCGCGATCACCGGTTCGCTCTCCGGGGTCCCGGCGGGGTGGAGCTGATGGTCGACCCCGGGCAGGACTCGCAGTCCGGGGCCGGTGGTACGGGCCCCGGCGAGGGCCGTCAGCAGTGCCGGCGTGGTGCGGCAGGGCACCTTGGCGTCGGCCGTGCCGCAGGTGACGACCGTACGCGTGCCGGGCGCGACGCTCCGGGCGACGGCCGGCGGGTAGACGGCGTCGTCGCTGCGGACGAAGTCCGCGTTGACCGGGCCGAAGATGCCGTTGAGGAGGGCGGACACGGACGGCAGCAGCCCCGAGGTGTCCACCGGGCGCCCGGCACGGAAGTCCGCGATGGCGCGGGCCACACCCTTCTTGTTCAACTGCGCCTGCCGCGCGGTGAGTTGCCCGGCCACGACCATGCGGTCCAGCCCCGCCGCCAGCTGGTCGTCGAACATGTCCAGAATCCGCAGGTCCTGCGGGGCGATCAGCGCGAGCCCGGCGGGCTTCGCCCGCACGGCGCGGTCGACGAGCAGGGCCTGGAGGCCGCCCTCGCTGTGCCCGACCCCGAGCAGCGCGTGCGGGTCGGCTTCCGGCTGGGCACGCAGGGCGTTGTACGCGGCGACGGCCTGGCGGGTGTAGGCGGCCATGTCGGGCGCGCTGTGCCGCCCGCCCAGCCCCGTCCGCCCGGTGCCGTACTTGTCGAACCGCAGGCTCATCACGCCGTCCTCGCCGAGGACACCCGCCATCAGGGCCAGGGTGTGCGGGGTGGAGACGGGCGGCTGGTCGCCGTTGCGGTCGGTCGGGCCGCTGCCGGGGATCAGCAGCGCCGCGGCGAGTCTGCGGCCCGCGCGGTGGGCGGGTATGTGCACCGTGCCGTACGCGGTGGTGCCGTCCGCGGTGAAGCGGACCTCGCGGTCCACGGCGGGTAAGAGGGCGGCTCGGGAAGCCGCGGACGCCTCGGCCACGCCTGACACCGGCCCGGCCGTGGCGACGGCGACCGCCGCCAGGAGCACGGCGAGCATCCTGCCGCGCCTGGGGGTTCGCGAACGCATGAGATCTCCCTGCGAGTTGAAGCATTGTTATAGCTTTTATAGAACAATGCGCGTCGCGAAGTGCGGGAAACGCGTCAAGAACACGACAGGGACGCGGCCGGGCACCCGCACGGGCCGGGAAGGACCGGTGGAACCCGCGTATCCACGCCCCGGAAGAGCAACACCCGTGCCGGCCGACCGGCTTGGGCTCACGCCCGCGGTCGCCCCGGCCACATCGAGACCCTGCCCCGCACGCCCGTAAGTGCCGCGGCCGCCCGCGCCCCGGTCCGCACGGCGTCGGCGGCCCGGGACCCGAACCCGCCTGCGGACACAGGGGCCTTGGTGGTCACGTGGCCACCGAACTCGTCACCCCCGGCGCCCCGGCCTTCGCGGCACCGTGAGGGTCAACGGGGTGCGGCCGTCCGGGGCGCGGACCGGGAGTTCGCGGCGGAGGGCGCCGGCGGTGAGGCGGAGGGCGACGCGCCAGGTGCCGGGCGGGCCGCCGCGGAGGCGGGCGTGGGCGCGGTAGCGGTCGCCGGCGGCGCGTTCGACGGTGGTGCGCAGGACCACGGTGCGGGTGGCGTCGCGGAGGATCAGCCGGAGGTCGGCGTCGGCGGGGCAGCCGGGGAGGGTGAGGCCCGCGGCGAGGGTGGTGCGGCCGAGGCGGGTGCGGGTGGCGCTGCCGTGCAGGTCGGCGCCGAGCGGCCGGCGGGCGCCGTCGTGGTCCAGGTCGAGGTGGAGGTGACCGTGCGGGGTGGAGAGGAAGAGTGCGGCGACGGTGGGGCCTTCGGGGCCGTGGCTGATGATGTGCGGCGCCAGGTCGGTGCCCTCCTCCCCGGCCTCCGGGCAGAGCCACGCCTCCCGCCGTACGCCGGAGGTTTCGGGACGCGCTCCGGGTCTCTCTCCGGGAGTCTCGGGGCCCTCGCCGGACGGTGCGTGCCGCGGGCCGGCCGGCCCGGCCGCGGAGGTGGCGGCCGGGGCGTCGTGGTCCCGGGCGGTGACCGCGACCTTCAGCCCCCAGATGCCGTCGGCCAGCGGTTCGCCGCCGGCCGCGGTCGCCGGGTCGAGGGCCGCGTGCCAGCGGCCGTCGGTGTGGTCGGCGCGGACGGCGAGCTGGGCGCCGCTGCGGCGGAGGAGGATGTCGACGGTGTCGGCGCCGAGGGTGGGGAGGGTGGCGGTGCCGTGCAGGTGGAGGACGCCGCCGACCCAGGCGACGCCGGTCAGGCGCTGCTGTATGCCGATGCGGTCGGTGAGGTCGTAGAGCGCGTCCGGTATGGGGTGGTCCGGGTCGCGGAAGTAGGGGTACGCGGCGTAGGCGCGGCCGTCGGCGATGCGGGGCGGGCCGGGTTCGGTGCCGGTGTCGGCGCGGAGGATCGCGGCGAGTTCGGTGTCGAGGCCGGCGCGGAGGCAGTGGGCGCGCAGCCGGAGTCGGGGCGGGAGGGCGGCGAGGACGCCGTCGGTGAGGTAGCGCTCGACGAGGGGGCGGGCGGCGTCGGCCATGGCGCGCCGGCCGGTCTCGTCGCGGGCGAGGTAGGCGGCCGCGAACGGCATGAGTATCTCGCCGTGGAAGTGCCGGACCAGGAGCTTGTCGCGGTCCGGGCCGGGCGGGACCTCGGCGGCGAGGCCGTCGAGGACGGTGCCGATGTAGCCGAGGTATTCGGGCCAGTCGAGGTCCTGGCGGGAGGCGTTGCTGTCGTCCTCGCGGCCGTGCAGGTAGTAGCAGTCGTAGTCGGCGTGGACCGAGACGGTGCCGGCGCGGAGCAGGGCGGCGATGCCGAAGGGCAGGTCCTCGCCGAGCAGCCGGCCCTCGACGAAGCGCAGCCGGTGCTCCTCGATGAAGGAGCGGCGGAAGAGCTTGTAGGCGGCCAGGGTCCAGTAGACGGGTGAGTCGAAGACCGAGACGCGGGCGGAGGAGGTGCGCAGGTCGACGGGGGCGCCGCGGCCGCCCGCGCCGACGATGCGGCCGTAGACGATGTCGGAGCCGTGCTCCTCGGCCGTCCGGATGAGGCGGTCCAGCGCCTCGGCGCCGAGGTGGTCGTCGGAGTCGAGGAAGAAGACGTACTCGCCGGTGGCGCGGTCCAGGCCGACGTTGCGGGGCCGGCCGGCGCCGCCGGAGGCCGGCTGGCGGACGACGGTGAGGTTGGGGTGGGTGCGGGCGGCCTCTTCCAGCCAGGCGGCGCTGTCGTCGGTGGAGCCGTCGTCGACCGCGATGATCTCGATGCGGCGCTGGTCGAGCGTCTGGGTGAAGACCGAGCCGAGGCTGCGGTCCAGGTAGCGGCGGGTGTTGTGGACCGGCACGATCACGGTGACGGCCGGTGCCGCGGGGGCCGGGCCGGTACGGGCCCCGGTCGCGGGGTGGTCGGAGTTGTCGGACACGGGAACCGTGGCCTCCGTTCGTTTCCTGCGGGTCCTCGCCCTATCCCGCCCCCATCGGAGTAAAGCGAACTATTGAGACATCCGGCTATATAACGGTGGTTTGACTGTCTGCCGACTGGGAGGAGTGCCGGTGAACCCGACGCCTTCCGCACCCCAAGAGGGGGTCCGGGCCTCGAAGGTTGCCCTGGGGGCACGCATCGGGGCGAGCGCCACACCGGCCGGCGGGGTGCTGCGGCGGGCCGCGGCGCCGGGGCTCGCGGCGCTGCTGTCCATGGGGGCGTACTGCCTGGCGCTGGCGGTCTACGGCAGCTATCCGTTCGGCGCGCGCTCCCGTGCGGTCAACGATCTGGGCAATCAGTTCGTGCCCTTCCACGCCCGGCTGTGGGACCTGATGCACGGGACCGGGCACGGCGACCTGTTCTTCAATTGGGGCAGTGGGTACGGCGTCCCGTTCCTGGCGGACTTCTTCACGTATCTCATGAATCCGTTCTCCTGGCTCGTGGGGCTGTTCCCGCGGGCTCTGGTGGACCTGCCGGTGTTCCTGGTGACGCTGCTGAGCATCGGGCTGGGCGCCGCGCTGATGACCGTCCTGCTGGGGCGGCTGCATCCGGGGGCCGGCGTGCCGCGGGCGCTGCTGGCGGTCGGGTACGGGCTGTGCGCCTGGGTGCTGAACGACGGGTACGCCGATCCGATGTGGATGTGGGGGCTGGTCTCGCTGCCGCTGACCGGCATCGCGGCGGACTGGTGCCTGCGGCGGGTGCGGTGGGTGGCGGGCACGCTGCTGGTCGCCGCCGCCTGGGCGGGGAACTTCTACACGGCGGCGATGGCCACCCTGGCGACCGGGCTCGTCCTGGCGCTCCGGCTGGCGACGGCCCGCGATCTGCCGCCGGGCGGGCGGCTGCGGGTGGTGGGGCGGGCCGCCTCCATGGCGGCGGTCGGTGTGCTGCTCGCGGCGCCGGTGCTGACCGTCACCCTCAAGGCGAGCCGGGCCGCCCAGCCGCCGCCCGAGGCGGTCTACCGGGGCCGGCCGCCGCTGGCGACCCTGCTGGCGCAGCTGCTGCCGGGCGGGCACGGCGGGGTGCCGGCGCCCAACGTCTTCATCGGGGTGCTGGGGCTGCTGCTGGTGGCGGCCTTCCCGTTCGTGCGGGCGGTGCCGGTGCGGACGCGGATCGGGTGGACGGCACTGGCCGCGGCGATCGGCGCCTCGTTCGTCTGGAGGCCGACGATCCTGTTGTGGCACGGCTTCGCCCTGCCCAACGGGAGCGCGTTCCGCGCCGCCTTCGTACTCAGCGGGGTGCTGGTGATGATCGCCTGGCTGGCGCTGGCGCACCGGCCGCGGGCCGCGGAGCTGGCGGCGGGGGCGGCGGCGGTGGCGGTGCTGGCGTGGTGGTGCCGCGGGCAGGGGGCGGTGGGCCCCTCGACGTGGATCGTGGTGGCGGGCGGCGGCACGGTGACGCTGGGGGTGCTGACGGGGCTGGCACGGTGCGCCGGGCCCCCGCCCCCCGGCGCGCGGGGCCGGACCCGGACCGCGCTGACCGCCGTGCTGGCCGGCACCGTCGTGCTCGGCTCGGCGTACACCGCGTTCTCCGTGACGGCCGTCCGGGACAAGATCCCGTTCTTCCAGCCGAAGCTGACGCTGACCGCGGGGGCGCTGGCCACCCGGCGGGGGCTGGCCGCCCGGGACGACTGGCCGCGCTCCCGTACGGATCCGGGGCCGCACGAGTTCGCCAACAACGATCCGCTGCTGATCGGCGGCGAGGGCGGCGCGTACTACAGCAGCTACGTGCCCGCGGCCACCGCCCGCGCGCTGCACGGCCTGGGCGCCGGCTGGTACATCCGCGGCCGGCACGCGCTGAGCTTCGAGGACCCGGTGGGGCAGGCGCTGATGGGGGTCAGCAGCCACCTCGCGGAGCCGCCGGGGGGCGGTCCGCGCGGCCGGTACACGGTGCGGCACGGGCGGCCGGCGCCGCTGCTGACCGTCCGGCGGGGCCCGCTGCCGGGGCCGGGCGGCGGCCCGGACACCGTCTTCGCCCGCCAGGAGCGGGCGCTGGGCGCCGCCGTCTACGAGGTGCCGCGGCTGACGCCCGCCGGGGGCCCGGCGCCGGAGCGGGCCCCGGGCGGCTGGACGCTGCCGCCCGCACCGCGGCCCGCGGGGACCGGCCGGGCGGCGGGCGGGGGGACCGTCTTCGCCGCGCGGTGCGCCCCCGGCAGCACCGCCGTCTGGTACGCGCCCTGGTTCACCGGGGAGGTCAGCGGGCTGGGCGTGACCACCCGAGGCGACGGGCGGTGGGACGTGACGGCGAACCCGGTGCGGCAGCTGGGCACGGTGCCGGCCGGCGGCGCGGTGTCCGTACGGTTCACCGGGCTCGGCGGGCAGTACGTCCCCGAGCACGCGCTCGGCTGCGTCGCGCCGGACCGGCTGGCCGCGGCGGTGCGGGCCGCGCGGGGCCCCGTCACGCTCACCGCGGGCGGGCACACGCTGACCGCCGTGCTGCCCCGCGGCAGCGGCGGCACCGCCGTTCTCGCGCTGCCCGCCGTTGCCGGATGGGGCTGTTCGGTGGACGGCGGGCCGCTCCGCGCGCCGCGGTCCTTCGGCGGGCTGCTGGCCGTCCCGCTGGGCCGGGCGGCGTCCCGGCTGTCGTGCACGTACGTCCCGCAGGGCCTGAAACCGGGGCTGGCGGCGAGCGGAGCGGGGGTGCTGGCGCTGGCCGCGGTGGCCGCCGGGGCCGCCCGCCGGGCCCGCCGGCGCCCTATACCACTAATTCACCCGAATCATGAGTTTTCGCCCGATTCGTAGAATGAACTTCCAGGGGACGGCCCTCGACCGTCCCCTGGTCCCCGGCGAAAAGGCCCGCCCATGAAGCTCTCCATCGTCGTCCCCTGCTACAACGAAGAGGCCGTCATAGGCCGTTTCGACGAACAGGTCCGCGCGGTCCTCGGCGACCTCGCGGTGGACTACGAGCTGTGCTATGTGGACGACGGCAGCGCCGACGGGACCCTCCCCCGGCTGCGGGCCCTGGCCCACCAGCACCGCGCCACCACCCGCTACCTCTCCTTCAGCCGCAACTTCGGCAAGGAGCCGGCGATGCTGGCCGGCCTCAAGGCGGCCACCGGCGACGCGGTGATCATCATGGACGCCGACCTCCAGCACCCGCCCGAGTTCATCGAGAAGATGCTCGACCTCTACCAGCTCGGCCACGACCAGGTCATCGCCAAGCGCAGCCGGGACGGCGACCGCCGGCTGCGCACCGCCCTGAGCCGCCTGTACTACCGCGCCGTCAACACCTGGGTGGACGTCGAACTCGTCGACGGCGCCGGCGACTTCCGGCTGCTGTCGCGCAAGGCGGTGGACGCGCTGATCTCGCTGCCCGAGTACAACCGCTTCTCCAAGGGGCTGTTCTCGTGGATCGGCTTCGAGACCGTCACCTTCGACTACCGCAACGCCGCCCGGAAGGCCGGTGAGACGAAGTGGCGGGTCGGCTCGCTGATCAACTACGGCATCGACGGGATGATCTCGTTCAACTGCCGCCCGCTGCGCGCCGCCATCTACACCGGGCTCAGCCTGGCGTCGCTGGCCACCCTCTACACCTTCTGGATCATCGGCGCGGCCGTCGTCGGCGGGGTCACCGCGCCCGGCTACGTCACCCTGGTGGCCATCATCGTGGGCCTGGGCGGACTCCAGATGGTGATGCTCGGGCTGATCGGCGAGTACATCGGGCGGATCTACTACGAGACCAAGCGGCGCCCGCACTTCCTGGTCAAGGAGAGCGACGGCGCGCTGCCCAGCGCCGCCCCGGCCAGGGCGCCCACGCCGTCCGGCACCGCCGCCGCCGGCTCGCGGACCGGCTGATGCGCGGTCTGCCCGCGACGGTCCCGTGGGGCCAGGTGGTGCGGTTCACGGTGGTCGGCGGCATCAACACCGTGACGTTCTACGCCTGTTACCTGCCGCTGCACCGGCTGCTGCCGTACTTCGCGGCGTACACGGCGGCCTTCGTCCTCAGCCTGGTCGGCTCGTTCCTGCTCAACACCTACTTCACCTACCGCACCCGCCCCACCTGGAAGAAGTTCCTGCTCTTCCCGCTGACCCAGGTCACCAACTACGCGGTGCAGAGCGCGGGCCTGGTGGCGCTGGTGGGCTGGCTGGGGATGAGCAGCACGGTGGCGCCGCTGGTGGCGGCGCTGCTGGCCATCCCCGCCACCTTCGTGGTCTCCCGGCGGATCCTGCGGCCCCCGACCCGCAGGACCGCGGCAGGCGGTTCGACGGTTCCCGCGGACCCGGCGGAGGGGACCGACCCGGCAGACGAGGAAGACCCGGCGGACCCGGCGGACCGGTCGAACCCGGCAGGCCCGTCGGGCCGGGCGGACCGGGCGGATCAGTCCGGGGCGTCGCCGGTCCGCTCCAGCGAGCCGGCCTGAGCCCGCCAGCCCTGGAACGGCGCGGTCTGCCCCATCTTCTGCTGCCGGGACGCGTACAGCCGGCCGTCGTTGCCCAGCGCGACCAGGACGGCCCGCCCGCCCGCGGCCGGGGCGACACCGGCCGCCGCCGAGTGCGCCAGCCTGCGGCGCTGCCAGGGCTTGGGGGCGGCCTGCGCCATCGCCACCCGTACGTCGCCGGCGTCGTCCCGGGCCGCCAGCACCATCCGGTCGCCGGGCCCGACCGGTGCCAGCGCCACCCGCCCGAAGCCGCCGACCCGCTCGCACTGCCCGGACACCCGCCAGCCGCCGAGCGCCCCCTGCCGCTCGGCGAGCAGCACCTGCGCGGTCTCCGACTGCCGGTAGGCGATCCGGACCACGCCGTCGTCCAGGGGGGCGATGCTGACCGGACCGCCGGCCTCCGGCAGCCCGGTGGCCGCGCCCGGCCGCGGCATCCGCCCGGCCTCCTTGGACACCCAGTGCTGCACGGTCCGGGCGCTGGGCGCGACCAGGTGCACCAGCCCGTCGGAGTCCACGCACACATCGATCCCGTCGACGATCTGCGGCGACCCGTTGAGGGTGCCGACCGGCCCCTCCAGCCGGTCCCAGGGCGACCACCGCCCGCCGTACGGCCCGCTGCGGTAGCCGATGCCGCCGTCCCAGGTCCGCACGAACAGGTGCACCGTGCCGTCCGGGGTGGCCACCGCCGCCGGGAAGCCGATCTCCAGCGAGCGGACCGGGTCGCGGTCCGGCGAGCCCAGCGACGCCCAGCGCCCGAACGCCGGCCCGCCGTCCCGCCCGGTGCCGCTCTGCACCGCGGTGACCACCTCGCGCCGGTGGTCGGTGCCGGGACCCGGCAGGACCGTGCGGGAGGCGAACAGCTGGAGGGTGCCGTCCGGGTGGCGCGCGACATGGAGCTGCCCCTCCAGCATGTCCCCGCCGACCCGCACCGGGCCGCCGAACCGCCCGCTGCCCCGCCGGCTCTCCGTCCAGCAGTACGCCGCCCCGCCCAGCACCGCGAACGCCGCGAGCCGGCCGTCGTGGGTGGGCCGCACCCAGGCGTTGGAGCCGGGCGCGCGCAGCCGGGTGCCGCGGGTCCAGCTGCGCGGGCTGCCGTGGAGGGCCGTGCCGCCCACCTTGCGGTCGCCGCAGCCGGCCGGGTCGGCGCACGGCCGGTGGTCGGCCCAGCCGTAGATGTCCAGCAGCGCGGCCTTGCGGCGGACGGTGGCCTGGTCGAGATCGCGCGGCAGCGCGCCCAGCTCGTAGCCGAGGTAGCTCTCCACGATGGCCGCGCCGGGGTGGCGGCGCCCCCAGTGGCGGGCCAGCGCGGCCTGGGTGAAGTGGGCGGAGGCGGTGTGGTCCTGGTGGTCGTAGTAGCGCAGCCCGGCCAGCCGCGGGTCGCGGGTGGGCGGCGGGTCCTTGGGGGAGTGCACCGCGTCGGGGTCCAGGGTGCGTACGACGGTGGGCCGGTACCGGTCGAGCACCGCCGCCAGGGTGTCGATGACCTGGTCGCGGGTGTAGCGGAACTGGCGCAGCACGGGGCTGCCCTCCGGGCGCAGCGTGGGCAGCGCGTCGACCACCCCGAGCCAGAGGCCGCGCAGGCTGGTGGCGCGCGGCAGGTACACCGCCCGGGCCTCGACCAGCTCCAGGAAGATCAACTGGTGCTGTGGGGCGGCGCGCAGCGTCTGCAGCTCGACCTGGAAGCCGGGCAGCAGGGGCTGCGCCTCCGCGTCCCACAGGCCCTCCCGGTCGCCGATGGCCATCTGGGCGTGCGCGGCCAGCAGCCCGTTGACCCGGGCGCGGGCGAAGGCGGCCCGGTCGGCGGGCACCCGGTCGTGCAGGCTGCTGCTGCGGGCGGCGTTGCGGCCGTCGGACTCGCCGCCGGTCAGGCACACCGTGACGGTGCGCGCCCCGCTGCGGATGGCCTGCTCCAGGTTGGGGTTCATGAAGAACAGCCCGTCGTCGGGGTGCGCGATGACGTGCACGAACACCTGGTCGTCCGGCTCCTCGGTGGAGTCCTGCTCACCGGCGGACTCGGCCGGGCCGGACGGCCCGTCGGGCGCGAGCCGGGCCCAGAGGCCGGCGCCCGCGGTGGCCGCGAGAACGGCGCCGCCGGTGGCCTGGAGGATCCGGCGGCGGGAAACCAGTGGTCCTGACGGTTCTGACGGTGGCACACGCTCAGTATTTGCGGGTCCCGGCGATCGCGCTCGTCCGACGGGTCATCAGTTGCGCGTCGCCGTGCGGAACACCGCGCGACGCGCCCGTACGGCGCAACGCCGCGTCACCCCGCCGGGCGCCCCGGGTCCCGGACGGCCGCCGGTCGCCGCGGCCCACGGCCCGGCCCGCCGCCCCGGACCGGATTCCCGCCGCCCGGAACCGAGTTGACGGGCCGCCGGCTCCGCCGGACGACCGGGGCGGTTACGATCCCCCGGTCAGTTCTCGACCGGGGGTGGGTCCGCATCAGCACGTACGACAGCGCTTTCGGGGTGTTCAGGCCGCTGCGCGCCGAGGATCCGCGGGAGGTGGCCGGCTACCGGCTGCTGGCGCGGCTGGGCGAGGGCGGCATGGGGTCGGTCTACCTGACCCGGACCCGCGGGAACCAGCCGGCCGCGCTGAAGGTCATCCGCCGGGAGTTCGGCCAGGACGCGGACTTCCGCAGCCGGTTCGAGCAGGAGGTGCGGGCCGCCCGGCGGGTGCAGGGCTACCACATCGTGCCGGTGCTCGACCACGACACCGGCGGCGAACTCCCCTGGCTGGCCACCGCGTTCATCCCCGGCCTGCCGCTCGACGAGGCGCTGGGCGGCTTCGGCACCCTGCCGCTGCCGGCCGTCTTCCAGCTCGTCGGCGCGGCGGCCGGCGCACTGGCCGCGGTGCACGCCGCGGGGGTCGTCCACCGCGACCTCAAGCCCGGCAACATCCTGCTCGGCCCGCAGGGCCCGTACGTCATCGACTTCGGGATCGCCCGCGCCGCCGACGCCACCCAGCTCACCCGCAGCGGCGGCTTCATCGGCACCCCGCAGTACATGTCCCCCGAGCACGCCGCCGGCGAGCAGGTCACACCGGCCGCCGACCTCTTCTCACTGGGCCTGATCGCGGCGGTCGCGGCGAGTGGCCGGCACCCGTACGGGGACGGCGCGGCCATCACCGTGGCGGCCCGGATCGCCAACACCGCGCAGATGCCGCCGGACCTCGGCGGCTACCCGGACGTGCTGCGCCCGCTGCTCACCCGCTGCCTGGCCGCCGACCCCGCGGAGCGGCCCGCGCCGGCCGAGCTGGCGGAGCTGTGCGAGCGGGCGTCGGGGCGCGGCCCGCGCGACTTCGACGGCTGGCTGCCGGACGCCCTGGCCGCCGAGATCGCGCGGCGGGAGCGCGCCGCCCAGGAGATACCGGAGCCGGCGGCGGGCCCCGTACCGCCGCCGCCCGACCACGCCCCGACGCAGGGCCCGCTCGGCTACACCCCCACCCAGGGCCCGGGCCCCCACGCCGCCCCGACCCAGGCCGCCACCGGGCCCGTGCCCCCGCCCCACAGCGGCCCGCACGCGATGCCCACCGTCGGCCCCGTTGCGCCCGTGCCCGGTCCGGGCCGGCGGCGCAGCCCCGCGCTGGGGGCGGCCGTCGCGGTGGTGGCGCTGATCGCCGTGGTCGCGGTCACCTGGTCGGTGGCGCGCAGCGGCGGCGGCTCCGGAAGCCAGGACGGGAACCGGCACGCCCCCGGCGCGCCCCCGCACCGGCAGGGCGGCAGGTCCGGCGCGCCGAGCGCCGCCCCGGACCAGAACGCCGGCTACCAGGTCGTCTTCAAGGACCGCCCGTTCGCGCTGCGTGCCCCCTCCACGGCGGGCGAGAACAACATCGACCTGGACGTACCGAAGGCGGTCCCCACCGCCCAGCTCGACATGTCGCCGTACGAGATCACCTACAACGGCGTGTCCGGCATCGGCCTGGAGTTCCACACCCCCATGGGCCGCGCCACCGGCCGTACGGCGCAGGCGTGCCTGGACGGCTCGCGCTCGGACGTGCTGCCGGACAAGGTGCGCCGCGAGGAGCTGGACAAGGGGCGGACGATCCACGTCGGCACGCTGCTGTGCACGCAGACCACGGACGGGAACCTGGCCATGCTGGAGATCACCGGGATGAGCCCCAACCACGAGAGCGAGATGCCGGACTACGCGACCCGGCTGACGCTCTGGAAGAAGAGCTAGCGACCGTCCGCCGGGAGACGTCGGCGGCGGGGGCGGCCCGGAATCCTCCGGGCCGCCCCCGCCGTATCACTGCGTCTCAGCGTCCGCTGCGTCCGCTGCGTCTCCACATCGCCGCGCATCTGTGTCTCTGCGTCTGCGCGTATCCGCGTCTCCGCCCGCGGGCTACTCCGCGCCGAGCGCCACCGCCACCGAATGGGACAGCGCGTCGAGGTACCCCTGGGGGACCTCGTCGCGGACCACCAGCAGCCGCCAGTACAGCGGCCCGGTCATCAGGTCGAGCGCCAGCCGGGAGTCCACGTCGTCGGGCAGCTCACCGCGCTCCACCGCCCGTGCCACCACGGCCGCGGCGACGCCCTCCTGACTGTCGTGCAGCGCCGTCTTCAGGGCGGTGGCCATCTCCGGGCTGCGCGCCGCCTCGGCCAGCAGATCGGGGATGATCTGCGAGGCCATCGGGTGCCGCAGCGCACGGGCCGCGACCTCCAGCAGCATCCGCACATCGCCGCGCAGCGACCCGGTGTCGGGGGCCGGCAGCCCGGCCGCGGCGACCGCCGAGACCACGTCCAGGACCAGGTGCAGCTTGGACCGCCAGCGCCGGTAGACGGCGGTCTTGCCGACACCGGCCCGCCGGGCGATGCCCTCGATGGACATCCGGGCGAAGCCGACCGCGGCCAGTTCCTCGAAGACCGCGGCGCGGATCGCGGCGGTCTTGTCCTCCCGCAGCACGGCGGCGCCGGCCGGGGCACGGCGCTGCGCCGCGGTCTCTCTCTCGCTGTCGGTGCCGTCTTTTGCCATGGCTTGATCCTAGCGGTACGACGCTACGGTTGCGTTTCGACGTGGGATCCCTTTAGTCTCGGCGTCGCGACGATACGGACCCGTTCCGTCGTCGTACGGACCCTGACGCCCCCGTACGAAAGCGAAAGCGGCCCCTCATGCCCCAGACCCTCGCTCCCCCGGCCCCGGCGCCCGCCCAGCCGTCCGGCTCCGGCACCGCACCCGATCCGGAGCTGCGCGCGCTGGCCGAACGCCACGGCCTCACGGTGAGCGGCGCCCGCCCCTCGCTGCCCGAGTACACCCGCCAGCTGTGGCAGCGGCGGCACTTCATCACCTCGTTCGCCACCGCCAAGCTCACCGCGATGTACACCACCGCCAAGCTCGGCCAGCTGTGGCAGGTGATCACCCCGCTGCTCAACGCCGGCGTCTACTACTTGATCTTCGGTGTGCTGATCGGCACCCGGAAGGGCGTCCCGGACTACATCCCGTACCTGGTCACCGGCGTCTTCGTCTTCACCTTCCTGCAGAACTCGGTGATGACCGGCACCCGGGCGATCTCCGGCAACCTCGGCCTGGTGCGCGCACTGCACTTCCCGCGCGCCTGCCTGCCGATCTCGTCCTGCTTGGCACAGCTCCAGCAGCTGCTGTACTCCATGGCCGTACTGATGGCCATCCTGCTGTGCTTCGGGCAGGTGCCGACCTGGTCGTGGCTCCTGGTCATCCCGGCACTGACGCTGCAGTTCGTCTTCAACACCGGCCTCGCGATGATCATGGCGCGGCTCGGCTCGCGGACCCCGGACCTGGCGCAGCTGATGCCCTTCATCCTGCGGACCTGGATGTACGCGTCCGGCGTGATGTTCAGCATCAGCCTCATCGTCAAGGGCAAGCACCTCCCGCACATCGTGGTGCTGCTGCTGAACGGCAACCCCGCCGCCGTCTACATCGCCCTGATGCGGTTCGCGCTGATCGACAGCTTCACCCACAAGCAACTGCCGCCGCACGTCTGGGCGTTCGCGGCCGGCTGGGCGCTGCTGGCCGGGGTCGCCGGCTATGTGTACTTCTGGAAGGCCGAGGAGCGGTACGGACGTGGCTGAGTTCATGACGGAAGACCGGAGCGGAATCCGCCCGGCGGCGGACGAGGCCCGCGTCCCGACCGTGATCGCGGACGACCTGCACATCGTCTACCGCGTCTACGGCACCGGCGCCGGCAAGGGCGGTGCCACCGCGGCGCTCGGCCGCATCATCCGCCGCAAGCCCTCCACCGGCGTACGCGAGGTGCACGCCGTCAAGGGCGTCTCCTTCACCGCCCACCGCGGCGAGTCGATCGGCCTGATCGGCTCCAACGGCTCCGGCAAGTCGACCCTGCTCCAGGCCGTCGCCGGACTGCTGCCCGCGGAGCGCGGCAAGGTCTACACCCACGGCCAGCCCTCGCTGCTCGGCGTCAACGCGGCCCTGATGAACGACCTCACCGGCGAGAAGAACGTCATCCTCGGCGGTCTGGCGATGGGCATGAGCCGCGAGGAGGTCCGCGAGCGCTACGACGGCATCGTCGACTTCTCCGGCATCAACGAGAAGGGCGACTTCATCTCGCTGCCGATGCGCACCTATTCGTCCGGTATGGCGGCCCGGCTGCGGTTCTCCATCGCGGCGGCCAAGGACCACGACGTGCTGCTGATCGACGAGGCGCTGGCCACCGGCGACCGCAGCTTCCAGAAGCGCTCCGAGGCCCGCATCCGGGAGCTGCGCGAGGAGGCCGGCACGGTCTTCTTGGTCAGCCACAACAACAACTCCATCCGGGACACCTGCGACCGGGTCCTGTGGCTGGAGAAGGGCGTCCTGCGGATGGACGGCCCCACCGAGGAAGTCCTGGCGGCGTACGAGGAGTTCACGGGGGCGTAGGGAGCCGGATTCCCGGCCCGTCCGCACGCATCCAGCCCGTCCGGCGTTTGAGGACGAGCGAAGCGATACGCCGGCCCGCACGGGCCCACTCCCCAACACGCAAGCGCCGGACGGGCATTTCCAGCCCGTCCGGCGCTTGAGGGCAGGGGGCGCCGCAGGGCGCCGCCCCCGCCGGGGCCTCAGCTATGCGTCCGCAGCAGCGTGCGCATCGTCCGCATCGCCACGGACAGGTTCGCCAGGTCGAACCCCTCCGACCCGTGGATCTCCTCCAGCGTGGCGCGCGCACGGGTCAGGATCGCCGCGTTCGCCTCCTCCCACGCCTTGAACCGCTCTTCCGGCGTCGCCGAGCCGTCGCCCGCCGACAGCACGTCCGCGGTGAGCGCCGCGTGCGCCGCGAAGAGGTCCTCGCGGATCGAGGCGCGGGCCATCGACTGCCAGCGGTCGTTGCGCGGCAACTCCAGGATGCGGTCGAGGAGTTGGTTGATCCGCAGCCGGTCGCCCAGGTCGTAGTAGACCTCGGCGACGGCCAGCGGCTCCTGGCCCATGCGGTCCGCGATGGCGACGAGGTCCAGCGCCGGGAAGACCGAGGAGAAGCCGGACACCTGGACGGCCAGCTGCTCGGGCACGCCCGCGTCGGTCAGCTCCTCCAGGATCGTGCGGTACCACTCCAGGTCGCCGCCCTGCATCAGCTTCGGCAGCTCCGCCCAGACCTGGGCCACCCGCTCCGCGAAGAAGTCGATGGTCCCGGACAGCTCCAGCGGCTGCGGGCGGTTGTTGAGCAGCCAGCGGGTGCCGCGCTCGACCAGCCGGCGCGAGTGCAGCCGGATCCGGGTCTGCACATCGGCGGCGACGACGTTGTCGAGGGCCTCGACGTCGTCCCAGACCTGGTTGAGCCGGAAGATCGCACGGGCCGCGGTGTGCGCCCGGACGACCTCTTCCAGGGACGCGCCGGTCTCCTCCCGCATCCGGTGCAGGAAGCTCGTACCGCCGGTGTTGACGGTGTCGTTGACCAGCACCGTCGTCACGATCTCGCGGCGCAGCGCGTGCCCGTCGACCTGCTCGGTGAAGTCCTCCCGCAGCGCCGTCGGGAAGTACGCGTGCAGCAGCCGCCGGAGGTAGGCGTCGTCCGGCAGTGGCGTCTGGATCAGCGCGTCGGCAACCGTGATCTTGGTGTACGCGAGCAGGACCGCGGTCTCCGGCTGGGTCAGGCCACGCCCGGCGCTCAGCCGCTCGCGGATCTGCCGGTCGGTGGGCAGGAACTCCAGCGCCCGGTCCAGGTGGCCGTCGCGCACCAGGCGGCGCAGGAAGCGCTGCTGGGCGTGGAGCATGCTGGAGGACTGGGCGATGGCCAGCGCCAGCGCGGTGTTCTGCGCGTAGTTGTTGCGCAGCACCAGCGCGCCGACCTCGTCGGTCATCTGCGCCAGCAGCTTGTTGCGCTGCTTGACCGTCATGTCGCCGTCGGCGACGACGGAGTTGAGCAGGATCTTGATGTTGACTTCGTGGTCGCTGGTGTCCACACCGGCGCTGTTGTCGATCGCGTCGGTGTTGATCTTCCCGCCGGCCGCGGCGAACTCGATCCGGCCCAGCTGGGTCAGCCCGAGGTTGCCGCCCTCGCCGACGACCTTGACCCGCAGGTCCTCGCCGTTGACCCGGATCGCGTCGTTGGACTTGTCGCCGACGTCGGCGTGCGTCTCGGCGGAGGACTTCACGTACGTGCCGATGCCGCCGTTCCACAGCAGGTCGACCGGCGCCTTGAGGATGGCCTGCATCAGGTCGGCCGGCGTCATCTTCTTCACGCCGGAGTCGATGCCGAGCGCGGCCCGCACCTGGGCGTTGATCGGGATGGACTTCGCCGAGCGCGGGTGGATGCCGCCGCCCTGGGAGAGCAGCTCGGTGTCGTAGTCCGCCCACGAGGAGCGCGGCAGCTCGAACAGCCGGCGGCGCTCGGCGTACGAGGTCGCCGCGTCCGGCTTCGGGTCGAGGAAGATGTGCCGGTGGTCGAAGGCGGCGACCAGCCGGATGTGCTCGCTGAGCAGCATGCCGTTGCCGAAGACGTCACCGGACATGTCGCCGACGCCGACGACGGTGAAGTCCTGGGTCTGGGTGTCGTGGCCCAGCTCGCGGAAGTGCCGCTCGACCGACTCCCAGGCGCCGCGGGCGGTGATGCCCATGCCCTTGTGGTCGTAGCCGGCGCTGCCGCCGGAGGCGAACGCGTCGCCCAGCCAGAAGCCGTAGGACTCGGCGACCTCGTTGGCGATGTCGGAGAAGGTCGCGGTGCCCTTGTCGGCGGCGACGACCAGGTAGGTGTCGTCCTCGTCGTGCCGGACCACGTGCTTCGGCGGGACGACCTCGCCGCCGACCAGGTTGTCGGTGATGTCCAGCAGGCCCGAGATGAAGGTCTTGTAGCAGGCGATGCCCTCGGCCAGCCACGCGTCGCGGTCCTGCGCCGGGTCCGGCAGCTGCTTGCCGACGAAGCCGCCCTTCGCGCCGACCGGCACGATGACGGTGTTCTTGACCATCTGCGCCTTGACCAGGCCGAGGATCTCCGTACGGAAGTCCTCCCGGCGGTCCGACCAGCGCAGACCGCCGCGCGCGACCTTGCCGAACCGCAGGTGGACGCCCTCGACCCGGGGGGAGTACACCCAGATCTCGTACGCCGGGCGCGGCGCCGGCAGGTCCGGCATGGCCTGCGGGTCCAGCTTCATGGACAGGTACGGGTGCGGGCTGCCCGCCCCGTCCTTCTGGTAGTGGTTGGTGCGCAGCGTCGCCTTGATGACGGTCAGGAAGGAGCGCAGGATGCGGTCCTCGTCCAGGGACGCGACCTGGTCGAGCGCGCCCTCCAGCTCCTCCAGCAGCCCGTCGATCAGCTCGGTGCCGGCGCGCTGCCGCTCCGGCGACATCCGCGCCTCGAAGAGCGAGACCAGGAGCCGGGTGGTGTGGACGTTGTTGGAGAGGGTGTCCTCCATGTACGTCTGGCTGAAGGTCGAGCCGGCCTGCCGCAGGTACTTGGCGTACGCCCGCAGCACCATCGCCTGGCGCCAGTTGAGGCCGGCGCGCAGCACCAGCTTGTTGAAGTTGTCGCTCTCGGCCGCGCCGGTCCACACCGCCGTGAACGCCTCCTGGAAGCGCTCGCGGGCGTCGTCACCGGAGACGTGCTCGGGCATCCGCAGCCCGAAGTCGTAGATCCAGGCGAGGGTCGAGTCGGCGCAGCGCAGCTCGTGCGGGCGCTCGTCGACGACCTCGACGCCCAGGCGGTTGAGACCGGGCAGCACCTTCGACAGCGAGACCGGCTCGCCCCGGCGGTAGATCTTGAAGCGGCGCTCACCGGGGCCGGCGTTGACCGGCTCGTAGAGGCTGACCGCGAAGTCGCGGCCGGGCTCCTCGGTGAGCTTCTCCAGGTGCTGGAGGTCGACGACCGCGCTGCGCGGGTTGTTGTCGGCCTTGTAGCCCTCGGGGAAGGCGTGGCCGTAGCGGCGCAGCAGCTCGGCGGCGCGCTCCTCGCCGACCTCCGCGGTCAGCGCCTCGGCGAAGCCGTCGGCCCAGGAGCGGGCGGCTTCCACCAGCCGCGCCTCGATGCGGTCGACGTCGGCGTCGGTGAGGTCGGGCAGCGCGGCGCCGGGCTTGACCCGGATCAGGAAGTGCAGCCGGGAGAGGACCGACTCGGTGTTCCAGGCGGTGAAGTCGACGCTGGTGCCGCCCAGTTCCTCCTTGAGGATGTCGATCAGCCGCAGCCGGACGGCGGTGGTGTACCGGTCCCGGGGGAGGTAGACCAGCGCGGAGTAGTAGCGGCCGTACTCGTCCTGGCGGAGGTAGAGCCGCAGCCGGCGGCGCTCTTGGAGGTAGAGCACGCTGGTGGCGATGGTGCGCAGCTGGTCGACCGGGGTCTGGAACAGCTCGTCGCGCGGGTAGGTCTCCAGGATCTGGAGCAGGTCGCGGCCGTCGTGGCTGTTCGGGCTGAAGCCGGCCTCTTCGAGGACCTCGGCGACCTTGCGGCGGATGACCGGCACCCGGCGCACGGACTCGGTGTACGCGGCCGAGGAGAACAGGCCCAGGAAGCGCCGCTCCCCGATGACGTTGCCCTCCTGGTCGAACTTCTTCACGCCGACGTAGTCGAGGTAGGAGGGGCGGTGGACGGTGGCGCGGCTGTTGGCCTTGGTCAGGATCAGCAGCTTGTGCTCACGGGCCTTGGCGCGGGCGTCCGCGGGCAGCCGGTTGAAGGACGGCGAGACGGGGTGGCCGGCGTCGCTCTCGCGGTGCGGCGGGTCGGAGCGCAGGATGCCCAGGCCGGTGCCCGGCACGGCGGTGAGGACGTCCTCCTCGACGCCGCCCTCGCCGGGCGCGGAGGCCAGCTCGTACTCGCGGTACCCCAGGAACGTGAAGTGCTCGTCGGCCAGCCACCGCAGCAGCTCCCGGGCCTCCTCGATCTCGTCGTCCCGGAGGTCGTCGGCGACCGGCTCGCCGGGCAGCTGCTCGGCGAGGCGCAGCGAGGTGCCGCGCATCTTGTCCCAGTCCTCGACGGCCTCCCGGACGTCGGACAGCACCCGCAGCAGATCGGCGGTGATCTGCTGGAGGTCCTCCCGGTCGGTCTCGCGGTCGATCTCGACATGGATCCAGGACTCGGTCACCGCGTCGTGCGGCAGCTCGGCGGCCTTGCCGGTGCCGTTCGCGCCGTAGGTGTCGCCGTTGGCGTCCAGGATCTCGATCAGCTTGCCGATGACGTCGCGGCGGACGACCACCTGCGGGTGGATCACGACATGGATGCCGCGCCCCTGCCGCGAGAGCTCGTTGGTGACCGAGTCGACCAGGAAGGGCATGTCGTCGGTGACCACCTCGACGACGGAGTGGCTGCACGTCCAGCCGTTCTCCTCGACGGTCGGGGTGTGCACCCGCACATTCGCCGTTCCCTGCGGGCGGGTTTCGGCCAGACGGTAGTGGGAGAGCGCGGCGCCGAAGACGTCTACCGGGTCGCGGTAGGCGAGGTCCTCGGGGGCGGTGTGCAGGTAGTAGCGCTGGAGGTATCCCGTGAGGGTCTCCGGGTCGAGCCCGCGTACCGGGGACGCTCCCCCGGCCGGGGTGCTCTCACTGACCCGGGCGGCCCTCGCGAGCAGCTCGTTCTTGGCTTCGTCCAGCTTGGTCTGCATGTCCTCTGGCTCCTGTCGCGCGCCGTTGCGTGACGTTGTGGAAAAACGTGGGAAGTGCTGTGGAAGCTGCACAACGCCGGCGCGACGCGGGGTGTCCTGTCGCTGTCGACGCTATGCCGCGGGGTGAGAAGGCCGTGCCGCAATCGACGATTTTTGTCCATGTCGACAGGGATTGACGGCCGCAACGACCAGCGACCGCCCGGTCACGATGGTGCCCCGGGCGCACGGCGGGGGCCTTGACGCCCCCGCGGGTTATCGCGCTGATCACGGTGCAAGGCTATCGCTCCCGGCACGGGTCCCGTCATGGGCCGCCCCCGTACAAAACATCAGCCCTAACTTAGACCTTCTGGACAATGGCTGGCCGGGGTGGAGTATGCGTGCGGAACGGCCGCCGAGCCGGTCCCTAAGAGGCGGTGTCTCCCGCGGCATCCCCTGCCGTATCCCCTGCGGCCTCTCCCGCGAGATCTCCCGCGACCTGCACCGCCTCGGCGAGGCTGTCCACCACGGGCACCCCCGCAGCCGCCAGACTGCTCCGGCTGTGCGACCCGCCCGTGTACAGCACCGCGTGCGCGCCCGCGTCGCGCGCCGCCACGGCATCGTCCACAGCGTCCCCGATCACGACCGTACGCCCCGGATCCACCCCGTCCATCGCCGCAAGATGCCGCACCATGTGCGCGCTCTTCGAGCCGCCGGACGGCCCCGTCCGGCCCTCGACCCGAACGAACCACGAGGCGATCCCCATCCCGCGGACCAGGGGTATCAGCTCGTCGTGCCCGAACATGCTGAGGATCGACTGGCTCCGCCCGGCCGCCTGCCACCCCTCCAGCAGCAGCTCCGCGCCGTCGGCGAGCCCGCACCCCAGCCGGTGCTCGGCGTAGTGGCGGTGGAAGGTCTCGTCCATCACCAGCCACTCGGCCTCGGTCGGCAGCCGCCCCATGAGCCGCTCGTAGAACCGCGGCACCGGTACGCAGTACAGCTCCCGATACCGCTCCAGCGTGATCGGCTCCAGACCGATCTCCGCGAAGGCGGAGTTGGTCGCCGCGATCACCGCGTCGATGTCGTGGAACAGCGTGCCGTTCCAGTCCCACACGATGTGTGCCGCCGGCTTCCTCATGCCGCTCTCCTGGTCGTTCCCCTGGTCCTGCCCCCGTGCTGCCGCCATGCGAAAAACCGTACCCGCCGCCACTGACAACGCGGCGGGACCGGCCACAATCCACCGGACAGGCCCTGGCACTCAGCCGATCAGCTGCGGGATCTCCTGCACCCCGAACCACATCAGGTCGTGGTCCTCCGCGCCGTCCACGGTGAACTGCGCGTCGTCGTCGCCGAGGTCCGCCGCGCCCAGCGCCGCCGCGGCCGCCGCCACATCAGCCTCCGCGTCCGCCGCGTCGACATGCACCGCCGCCGCCTTCGACAGCCGCACCGGCCCGGCGACCCGCACCTCGCCCAGCGACGACTGGTCCAGCCCCCGGTCCGGATCCGCGACCGCCGCGCCCTCGGCGACGTCCACCGCCACCACCACGCGCCGCCGCGCGGCCTCCGGATGGCCGGCCAGCAGCCGCAGCGACGCCTGCGCCGCGCGGTTCAGCGCCGCGTACTCCAGCTCCTCGATGTCGTCCGAGACGTACCACTCCCGCAGGGCGGGCGTGACGGCGTACGCACACAGCGGGCCGGACCCCAGCTCACCGCTCTCGTGCGCCGCAGCGAGCCCGGAAAGTGTCAGGGGGACGTAGACACGCATAACAGCCGCTCTCGCTAGATCCAGAACAATGCCCCGTCAGCATACGGCGGCGAGTCCCCCATCGTGCCGCCCCCGCACCCCCTGCGCCGGCCGCCCCGCACGCCCCCGCCACCCCCGTCCCGCCCCGTGATACCGGGCCCCTGACACGGACAGGTGAAATCCCCGCGCCGTCTCCCCGCCCGCGGACGGCCTTGCCGCCGCCGCACCCCGCCGAGAAGATCCTGCACCGAAGCTACCGCTCGGTAATCCACCGATCCCGGCACGAGGGGGCACCCATGAGCACCACGAACAGGACTATCGGCACGACGGACGCGACGGACACGACAGGTGTGACGGACGTGGCGGACACGACGGACACCGCGAGCACGACGGGAAGGACGGGAACGACGGCAGCGGGGGGAACGCACGGCGCGGCGGGCGCGGCCCCCGGCCCGCGCACCGCTCCCGCGCACCGCCGCGGCACCCGCCGTCCCTCCGGCCCCGCGGGCCGCGGCCCCGGGCCGGCCGGGAACCGCGGCCCCACCCGCGCCCCGTACCTGTCCCGCACCGGCGCCGCGCAGCACCGCCCGGCCACCCCGGCCACCCCGGCCGGCGCAGCCCGCACCCCCCTCCCCGCCCCGGACACCCCGCTCCCCACCCCCGGTGCCCGGCGCCGCGCCCACGAGGGCCGCCCGCACCGGTGGTTCGCCCACCAGCTGCTGCTGACCCTCAGCGGCCAGCGCCCCGTCCACGTCCTCCTCGGGCACGCGCTGCCCGCCGCCTACGACCGGCTGGCGGAGCTGGCCCCGCTGACGCCGCTGCGCCCGTACGTCGCTCCGGGCCGCCGCGCCCCCGTCCCGACGCTGCACGAATGCGGCCTGTGCCGGCCCTGCGACGGCGTCATCGAGGCGTTCGCCCGGATCGCCACCGGCGCGCGCCTGAGGGCCCTCGCCTTCCGCCTGGAGCTCGGCGCCGACACCCGCTGGCGCTGTGCCGCCCTCGACATCGGCCCGGCCCAGGCCACCGGCGCCCTGGTCACCTAGAGCCCGGTGCCACGCGCGGGCGGCGCGCAACGCGAAGGGCGCCCCGGGCCGGTTTCCCGGCCGGAGCGCCCTCCGAATCGGCTGGCACCTGTCCCGATGGGTCAGGCCCTAACGCGGTGCGCAGCTCACTTCTTGCGGCGCCGTCCGGCGCTCTTCTGGGCCTTGCGCCGCTCCGCGCGGGTCAGACCGTCCGCCTCGGAACGGGCCGGGCCGTCGGCCTCGTCGTCGCTGACGAAGTCGCCCTCGATGACGCTGCCGTCGCCGTCGACCTTCGGTGCGGTGAAGTGCAGCCGGTCGGGACGCTGCGGCGCCTCCAGGCCCTTGGCGTGGATCTCCGGGCGGCCCGCGCCCGCGGGGACGGCCTCGGCCACGTCCTTCTCCAGGGACGCCGGCTCCGCCGTGTCCGCCACCGGGACCTCCTCGACCTGCTGCTCCACCTGGACCTCCAGGTTGAACAGGTAGCCGACGGACTCCTCCTTGATGCCCTCCATCATGGCGGTGAACATGTCGAAGCCCTCGCGCTGGTACTCGACCAGCGGGTCCTTCTGGGCCATCGCCCGCAGGCCGATGCCCTCCTGGAGGTAGTCCATCTCGTAGAGGTGCTCACGCCACTTGCGGTCCAGGACGGACAGCACGACCCGGCGCTCCAGCTCCCGCATGATCTCCGAGCCGAGCTGCTCCTCGCGGGCCGCGTACTGCTCGTGGACGTCGTCCTTGGCGGCGTCGGCGATGAACTCGGCGGTGATGCCCGCGCGGTCGCCGGCCTCCTCCTCCAGCTCCTCGATCGTCACCTTGACCGGGTAGAGCTGCTTGAACGCGCCCCACAGGCGGTCCAGGTCCCACTCCTCCGCGAAGCCCTCGACGGTCTCCGCCTGGATGTAGGCGTCGATCGTGTCGTCCATGAAGTGCTTGACCTGCTCCTGGAGGTCCTCGCCCTCCAGGACGCGGCGCCGCTCGCCGTAGATGACCTCGCGCTGGCGGTTGAGGACCTCGTCGTACTTGAGGACGTTCTTCCGCGTCTCGAAGTTCTGCTGCTCGACCTGCGACTGGGCGGAGGCGATCGCCCGGGTCACCATCTTGTTCTCGATCGGGACGTCGTCGGGAACGTTGGCCATCGCCATGACCCGCTCGACCATCTGCGCCTTGAACAGCCGCATCAGGTCATCGCCCAGGGAGAGGTAGAACCGCGACTCGCCGGGGTCGCCCTGACGGCCGGAACGACCGCGGAGCTGGTTGTCGATACGCCGCGACTCGTGCCGCTCGGTGCCGAGGACGTAGAGCCCGCCGAGCTCCTTGACCTCCTCGAACTCCGCCTTCACGGCCGCCTCGGCGCGCTCCAGCGCGGCCGGCAGCGCCGCCGCCCACTCCTCCACGTGCTCGACGGGGTCGAGCCCCATCTGCCGGAGCTCCGCCTCGGCGAGGGTGTCGGGGTTGCCGCCGAGCTTGATGTCCGTACCGCGGCCGGCCATGTTCGTGGCGACCGTCACCGCGCCCTTGCGGCCCGCCTGGGCGACGATCGTCGCCTCCCGGTCGTGCTGCTTGGCGTTGAGCACCTCATGGGCGATACCGCGCTTGTTGAGCTGCTGCGAGAGGTACTCGGACTTCTCGACGGAGGTCGTGCCGACCAGGATCGGCTGGCCCTTCTCGTGCTTGTCCGCGATGTCCTCGACGACCGCGTCGAACTTCGCCGGCTCGGTGCGGTAGATCAGGTCGGCCTGGTCCTTGCGGACCATGGGCCGGTTCGTCGGGATCGGGACGACGCCGAGCTTGTAGATCTGGTGGAACTCGGCGGCCTCGGTCATGGCCGTACCGGTCATGCCGGAGAGCTTGTCGTAGAGGCGGAAGAAGTTCTGCAGGGTGATCGTGGCGAGCGTCTGGTTCTCGTCCTTGATCTCCACCCCCTCCTTCGCCTCGATGGCCTGGTGCATGCCCTCGTTGTAGCGGCGGCCGGCGAGGATACGGCCGGTGTGCTCGTCGACGATCATGACGTCGCCGTCGATGACGACGTAGTCCTTGTCGACCTTGAACAGTTCCTTGGCCTTGATCGCGTTGTTGAGATACCCGACGAGGGGGGTGTTGACCGACTCGTACAGGTTGTCGATGCCCAGCCAGTCCTCGACCTTGCTGACACCGGACTCGTGAATGCCGACGGTGCGCTTCTTCTCGTCGACGTCGTAGTCGCCGGTCTCCTCGACACCGCGCTGCGGATTGGCCGCCTCACCGCGCTTCAGGCGCTGCACCAACTTGGCGAAGTCCCCGTACCACTTGGTGGCCGAGTCCGCCGGGCCGGAGATGATCAGCGGCGTACGGGCCTCGTCGACGAGGATCGAGTCGACCTCGTCGACGACCGCGAAGTTGTGGCCGCGCTGGACCAGTTCGTCCTGCGACCACGCCATGTTGTCGCGCAGGTAGTCGAAGCCGAACTCGTTGTTCGTGCCGTACGTGATGTCGCAGTTGTACTGCTCGCGGCGCTGGGCCGGCGTCATGTCGGCGAGAATGCAACCGACGGTCAGGCCCAGGAATTTGTGGACCCGGCCCATCATCTCGGAGTCGCGCTCCGCCAGATAGTCATTGACCGTGATCAGGTGGACACCCTTGCCGGACAGGGCGTTCAGATACGTCGGGAGGGTACCCACCAGGGTCTTGCCCTCACCGGTCTTCATCTCCGCGACATAGCCGAGGTGAAGGGCCGCGCCACCCATCAACTGGACATCGTAGTGCCGCTGGCCCAGCACCCGCTTGGCGGCCTCGCGGACCGTGGCGAACGCCTCGGGCAGCAGGTCGTCCAGGCTCTCGCCGTCCGCGTAGCGCTCCTTGTACTCATCGGTGAGCGCCCGCAGCTCGGCGTCGGAGAGGGCCGCGAAGTCCTCCTCGATGGAGTTGACCTGGCCCGCGATGCGGTGCAGCTTGCGCAGGATCTTTCCTTCGCCTGCACGCATGATCTTCGTCAAGACGGACACTTGGGCTGGTCTCCTTGCCGGTCGGGCCTGCACGGTCGAGTGCGCGGGCGCGGCATATTTCCAAGGGGGCAGGCCCCGCCGCAACGGCCATCGTAAAGGAGGACGCCGTCCGGCCGGGAGGTCCGCCGCAGCCAAGGCCACCGACCCCTTGCCACGTCAACGCACGAGCCCGCGAGAAGGTGCCGGGAAAGTACCCGGAATGCCACCGGGAAGGTACCGCGAAGGTGCCGGGAATCACGGCGAAAACGGTTCGCCGCACCCCCCGCGGCCCCGCAGACTCGCTCCATGAAGCCCGTCACCCTCAGCACCGAGCGCCTCCTGCTGCGCCCGTTCGAGCCTTCCGACGCAGCCGCCGTCCACACCGCCTGCCAGGATCCCGAGATCCCCCGCTGGACGAGCGTCTCCTCCCCGTACAGCCGTGCGGACGCGGAGCGGTTCGTCGGCACGGTCGCCCCCGAGGGCTGGCGCGACGACACCACCTACACCTTCGCGGTCGTCACCCGGGCCGACGGATCCCTGGTCGGCTCCATGGGCCTGGTCCGGCTCGCCCAGCTGCGCACCCCCGAGCGGCAGGCCGAGCTCGGCTACTGGACGGCGAAGGAGCACCGCGGCAAGGGCTACACCGCCGAGGCGGCCCGCGCGGTACTGCGCTGGGCGTTCCGCGACCTCGGGGTGGAGCGGATGGAATGGCTCGCCGAAGCCGGCAACGAAGGCTCCTGGGCGGTCGCCCGCAAGGTCGGCTTCCAGAGGGAGGGCACCCTGCGCGCCAAGCTGGTGGCCGGAGGCACCCGCCGGGACGTGTGGATCGGCTCCCTGCTCCCGTCCGACCTGCCCCCGGAGCCCGCGCCGCCCACTGCGGCCCCCACCACGGTCGCCGACCGCACGCCCTACCTCCCCCACCGCGGCTGACCAGCGGAAAGACGCACACCGGGCGGCATTGTCAGTGCCCGCCCCTACCCTTTCCGGCATGACCGCAGTGACACAGCGGCAGCCGCCGCCACCCCCTGTGACCACCCTGTCCGCCGACGACGCCCGGCGGGCGGCGCTGCTGGCGCAGGGCCTGCTGGGCGCCCCGGACCGCCGGGCCGGCGTGCGGGGGGTGCTGCGGCATCTGGGCGCGGTGCAGCTCGACACGATCTCGGTGCTGGCCCGCTCCCACGAGCTGGTGCCCTACGCCCGCCTCGGCCCGGTCGGCCGCCCCGCCGTCGACGCCGCCTACTGGTCCGCCTCCGGCGGCGGCTCCCCGGCCGGGCCGCACAGCTTCGAGTACTGGTCGCACGCCGCCTGCATCCTGCCCATCGAGGAGTGGCCGCACTTCGCCTTCCGCCGCCGGGCCTTCCGCGCCCGGGGCCACCGCTGGCACGTCATGAAGGACTCCGCGCGCTCCTGCGCCGCCGTCCTGGACCGCCTCAAGGCCGAGGGCCCGCTGACCACCTCCGAGCTGGGCGGCGGCCGGAAGGGCGGCCCGTGGTGGGACTGGTCCGAGACCAAGATCGCCGTCGAATGGCTGCTGGACACCGGCGAGGTGGTCTGCACCGAGCGCCGCGGCTGGAAGCGGGTCTACGACCTCGCCGAGCGCGCCGTCCCCGACGCACTGCTCCACGACGACCTGGACGACGCCGCGTGCATACGGCGCCTGGTCGCCCAGGCGGGCGCCGCGATGGGCGTGGCCACCCGCGCCGACCTCGCCGACTACCACCGCCTCAAGGGCGGGCAGGTGGACGCCGTCATCGAGGATTCGGGGCTGGTGCCGGTGGCGGTCGAGGGCTGGGCGCAGCCCGCCTGGGCGGATCTGGCCGCGCTCGCCGGCCCGCCCCGGGGCCGGCACCGCACCACCCTGCTCTCCCCCTTCGACTCCCTCATCTGGGACCGCCGGCGGACGGAACGGATCTTCGGGTTCACCCACCGCCTGGAGGCATACGTCCCCAAGCCCCGGCGGATGCACGGCTACTTCGCGATGCCCCTGCTGGCCGGCGGCAAGCTGGTGGGCCGCGTCGACCCGGCCCGCGAGGGCACCACCCTGGTCGCCCGGCAGCTGTCGATGCAGAACGCCAAGGCCGTACGGCCCATGGCCCAGGCCCTCCAGGAGGCCGCACGCTGGGTGGGCTGCGACACCGTACGCGTCGACCGCTGCGACGACCCCCGCCTGGCCGCCGCGCTGCGCACCGAACTCACCCGCACCGCCGGGGAGGCGCCCACGGCCTGACGCAATCCCCGTAATTGGCGGCCCTCGGGGGCGCACATAGCCCCCCGGACAACCCCCTCACCGGCTCACCGACTCACCGGATTTCGAGGATCTTCTCCCGCATCGCATAGACCACGGCTTCCATCCGGGAATGCAGCTGCAACTTCTCCAGGATGTTGCGGACATGGTTCTTCACGGTGTTCTCGGAGATGAACAACTCCTTGGCGATATCGCGGTTGTTCATGCCCGTGGCGACGAGTTTGAGGACCTCCAGCTCGCGGTCGGTGAGCCGGGGCGCGGGCACCAGCCTGCGCTCGTCGGTGCGCTGGATCATCGACTTGAACTCCGTCAGGAGCTTGGACGCCATCGACGGGCTGATCTGCGACTGCCCGTCCGCGACGGCCCGGATCGCGGTCGCCACCTCGTCGGTGGAGATCTCCTTGAGGAGGTAGCCGGTGGCGCCGGCCTTGATCGCGTCGTAGAGATCGGCCTCTTCGTCGCTGATCGTCAGCATGATGATCTTCGCGCTGGGGGCCACCTCCTTGATGGAGGTACACGCCTCGATCCCGCCGCGCTTGGGCATCCGCACGTCCATCAGCACGATGTCGGGCAGCAGATCGGCGGCCTTGTCGACCGCCTCCGCGCCGTCCCCGGCCTCGCCGACGACCTGGATGTCCTCCTCCTGCGCCAGAACGATCTCCAGCCCCCGGCGGAAGAGTGCATGATCGTCCACAACCAGGACCCGGATCGGCTCCTTGCGCGGCACCCGGGCGGCGCCGCCCCCGTCAGGGCCCCCCGCGCCGCTGACGTCATCGTCCGCGTCACCACGCACGGGCCCGAAACCTTCCCCCACTGTTCCTCCCCGTCAACTACTCGGCCGAAGGGCCAGAGCTTGGATATAAGGCTGGTTGACAACAGCCCTTTGCGGCCGGCCCGATCAATGCCATACGACCGTCTCCCCGGCATGTCGCCGTTTCGTGCCCACATACTCCCCGGCTGGCACAAACACTATACGGCTTCAACTCCTGCCCTCCGCAGGCACGATGGTGCCCCCGGCGTGCGCCGGGGGCACCGAACGGGTGGGGGTCAGCCGCCCAGCGCGCCGCCTGCGCCGCCGGGCGATTCCTCTCCGAACGCATCGGAATTCAGGTGGATGACGCCGTAGTCGTAGGCGTGCCTCCGATAGACGACACTCGGCTGCTTGGTCTCGGCGTCGATGAAGAGATAGAAGTCGTGTCCGACCAACTCCATCTCGTAGAGCGCCTGGTCAAGCGCCATCGGCGCGGCCGAGTGGGTCTTCTCCCGGACGACCACCGGCCCTTCGCCCTGGATCTCCAGCGTTCCCATCCGGGTGGTCGGCACCTTTTCGCGTTCCGCGGCTTCCTCCGCGGCGGTCAGGCCATGGCCGTTCAGCCGTGCCGCGTCGGGGACGGCGAACGGGACCGCGCTCGCCGGGATACGGCCGTTGCCACGGCGCGAGTGACGCTTGTCGTGCTGCTTCCGCAGGCGCGCCTCCAGCTTGGCGGTTGCCAGGTCAAGGGCGGCGTACGGATCGGCTGCGGCAGCCTCGGCCCGGACCACCGGGCCACGGGAGCGGAGCGTGATCTCCACTCGGTCGGAACGGTCGGCCTGCCGCGGGTTGGTCTCCTTGGACACCTCGACGTCCAGGCTGATCACCTTGCCGTCGAGCTTCTGGACTTTGTCCAGCTTCAGCTTCTCGGCCACGTGCTTGCGGAACCGCTCGGGCACCTCGGTCTTGCGGCCCTTGACGACGATGTCCACGCAGAACTCCGTTCCCGGATCGCCCCGCTCAACAGGCGGAGCAGCTCCTTCTTGCACCAGGCCCCGGTGGGTGCCGGAGCCTCGGACTGGCGACTTTCACCTCCTCCTCCCCCAGGGACAAGCTCTCCACTCCCCTGTCTTCAGGATTGCTGTAAAAACCCCGAAACGCACGCATCACGACATCCGAGGCAAAGCGTCCGCCAAGTCCTCACAACCGAACATAGCTCTACTGGACGGATGTCGGCACCCCCTCGCGGCGACCAGCTCCGTTTGGGTGCGAATCGGCGCTCGTTACCAGCAACGTTCCTACCCACCGGCCGGTTCCAGATAATCCGCCGGGTGAACGGCCACCGGAGGCCACCGGGCCGGGTGGCCCGTGGCCTCCGGTGGCGGTGCCCCGATCACCCCGGTGAGAGCGACCACCGGGGTGATCCGGGCGCTGGTGGGGGGCCTGGTGTGGCGGGTGGACCGGGCGCTGGTGAAGCGGCCAGGGCACCGGCTCGGCCGGTGGGGCGGCCAGTCCACCGGAGGGAGCCACTCGGCAGGGGCGGCGGGGCAGGGCGCGGCAGGGCAGGGGGCAGCTCGGCCGCCGAACGGTGGTCCGGGCTCTGCGGGACGCGCTCCGACTACCTGGGGCCACCATGTCGGGCGCGCTCGGAGCGCCGGCGGGGGCGGAGGCCGGCGGGGATGGACAGTGGCAGGGGGCGGAGGGTGGCCGGGGGGACAGTGGGGCGACGGCGGCGGGCGGGCAGCGGTGGGGCCGAACAGTGGACTGGGGGCGGCGGCTGTGGGCGTGACGGCGGTGGTGGGCACGACGGCGGCTGTGGGCACGACGGCGGTGGGTGGCCACTTGCGGCGGGCGGTCGTCGTCGCGCCCGCCACGGCCGGTACCGGCCTCCCAGCCCCTCCTGATCGACCCGCGAAGTACCCGGCCGACCACACCCCGCCACCCTGGCCGCCGGCGCGGGTGAACCGGCCGACGCCAAACGACGCACCGAGCAGTAGCGGTCGTTGCCATGCCTGTGCGGTACCGGTCGTTGCCATGCCGATCCTCGCCAGGCTGGTCTTTGGCAGGCTGGTCTTTGCCTTGCTGGTCGTGTGCCATCCCGGTCGTTCTCACTCACGGAACGGTTGGCCGACAGTCCGCCTCGCCTCAAGAGCGGTCGGCCTCATCACCGAACCGAGCACCGCCGACCGGGCCCGCTCCTGCGTCGTTCCTCCTCGCCCCGACCGTTGCACCGCCCCGTCGGCACCGCACTGTCGCCCCACTACCGCACGTCCCACTACCGCACGTCGCCATGACGATCGCGCCGCCATGACGATTTCGGTGTCATGACGATCGTGGCGCCACGATCGATCGCGCCGCCCCAGCACGGCCGACCGACGGAGACCGCTCCACTACCGGTTGCACCCGCTTGCACGGCCAGTGCCCGGTGCACGCCCGCCCACCGGCGATCCGGTCTCCGGCCAGTGATCCGATCCCAGAGCGGTGATCTGATCACGCCCCGTCGGCAGGGAACGCGCCGCGAGGCGCCGCCACCACCGCCGCGCCGACCGGCCGGCCACCGGCAGCCGCGACCGCCCGCGCCGCTTCCGCGAGCGTGGCTCCCGTCGTCATCAGGTCATCCACCAACACCACTGGCGCCCCTGCCAGCAGCCTCCCGGCCATGCCCGGCACCGCCAGTGCGCCCGCGACGTTCACCAGCCGCTGCCGGGCGTTCAGGCCCGCCTGGTCCGCCACCACACGACACTGCCGCAGCAGAGCCAGCACCCGCACCCCGGCACTCTCCCGCCGCAGCTCACCAGCCGCAGCCAGCGCAATCCTGCGCACCGGATCGTGCCCCCGCCCGGCCACCGCACTCCGCGCCGACGGCACCGGCACCAGCAGGAGGGGGCCGCCCCCTCCCCCCACCCCCCGCACCGCCCCCGCCAAAACCGTTCCCAGCGGCCTGGCCAGCCGCAGAGCGCCGCGCTCCTTGTGCGCCAGCAGCACGGCCCGCACTTCATCGGCGTACGGCGCACCGGCCCACACCCGCGGCAGTCCCGCGGGCACCGGGCATGGCCGCACCCGCCGCGCGCCGCGCCCGTCCCGCGACAGCGCCCGCAGACACTTCACGCACAGTTCCGTACGCGGCCGGCCACACCCCGCGCAGTCGACCGGGAGTACCAGGCCGGCCAGCTCTCGCCACACCCCCTTCATGAGTCCACTGTCGCGGCGACGCACGGTCGGCCACCACCCCTGTGGACAACTCCCGGAATGCGGAGATCCTCATCACCCGATCGGGCTAACGGCCGCCAGCCGCCGCACCACCACACCCGCCGCACGGCCCCCGCGGCGGCGCCCCCGCCCGGCACCCGACCGTCGCGACCACATCCCACCGCCCCCTGTAAGCCGGACCGAGCCGGGAGACGAGGCAGGGAAACCGAGTAAGGGAACGAGTTAGGGAAACCGAGCGGGGGAACCGGGCAGGCAGACCAAGCCCGGAGACGGAACAGGAAGCCAGAGCGGAAAGAACCCCCACGGAACCGGACAGGGCGCCAGCAACACCGACCACCCGCGCCAGCCGGCCCCGGAACCCCGGGGCCTCAACCGGGACAGACCGGCCTCAGCCCGGATAGACCGGCGCGGTCCCGTCCTTGGCCACGGTCTTCCAGTTGGCGTCCGGAGGCAGGCGCACGATGCCCTCCGTGGCGTCCGCTATCAGCGGCCGGGTTTCGTCCTCCGAGGCCGCCACCGCCTTGACCCCGTTGACACCCGGCAGGGTCTGCGCATCGGACGCCGAGCCGTCGGTCTCCATGAACTGCATCTGCTGCACCCCGCCGGCCTCCCGGCCGACGACCACCAGCCGGCTGCCACCCGCCCAGGACGCCGCCACCACATCCTCCAACTGGGGTGCGATCGGCCGCAGTTCCTGCACCGACAGCACGGGGTGCGCGGAGGTGCCGCCCCGTTCGACGCGGCCGAGCTGAAGCGTCGTACGCCCCTTGTCCTCCACCAGGATCGCGATCCGGATACCGTCCGCGGCCACCTTGATCGCCTTGATCCGCCGCTGGCCGAGGCCGGGCACCGCGACCTCCTCGGCGTCGCCCTTGCCCTCGCGCATCCGCAGCAGCCTCGAGCCGTGCGCATCGCGGTCGGCGATCCACAGGTCGTCCAGACCGTCCCAACTCGGCGCGGTCAGGCCCTCATCCGCGTTCTTGTCGGTACTGGCGCTGGTAAGCAGAGGCCCGCCGCGATCGATGCCGTCCTGCATGCCGACCACGTACAGGGACCGGCCGTCACTCGACACCCCGGCCGCGGCGTTCTCGCCGCGCGAGATCGCGACCGAACGCAGCGGGGTCTTGCCGGTGCCGAACGGCCCGCGTATCGGTGTCGGTTCGGTGGCCGAGTCCGACATGGCGACGACTCGGTGCTGGGCGTCGATGAAGTACTCCTTGGCGGAGCGCCCGGAGCGCGCCGGGGCGGCGAAGTCCCGGTCGGCCTGATCCTGCGTCAGCGTGCACAGGGAGTTGCCGCTCTCGTCCTGGAGCTCGACCTGGCTGATCTTCGAGGCCCGCGTCATGTCCTGGACGGTGAAGAAGAGCTGAGCGGCCATCCGCTTGCACTGGGCGCTGTCGGTGCCGACCGCCTGTTTGCTGAGCTTGACCTGCAACGCGTTGGAGTCGTCCAGCGACAGGTCGCGGGCGGCGAGCCGGGTTCCGGGCGGGAACGCCGAAGACGTCACCTGGTTCAGCCAGTTGGTGGGCCCGGCGAGCAGTGCGTCCACGCTGGCGGTGATCGGTTTGATCCGCTGGCGCAGGTAGACGGGGTCCGCGACGAGTACGTTCTTGTGCGCCTTGGGGTCCTGCGACTCGGAGTTGTAGGCCGCGAAGTAGTACTTGTTGACGGAGCGGTAGATGCGCTGGAAGTCGGACTGGCCCAGCACCAGTCCGTTGGGCAGCCGGTCGATGCGCCACTGGTCCCCCTCCTTGATGAGGTGGATCGTCTCGCGGTACGGCTTCTCCTCGGGGGTGTAGGCGTGGTTGTCGTCGACCGTCGCCACCTGGCTGCCGGAGAGCGCGACCGTGTAGCCGTCGGCGTCGTCGCGGTTGGGGCCTGCCTGCGGTTCGGACTTGGGCCGTTCCTGGAGCACGTTGGTGACCAGGAACGGCCGCCAGGTGCGCTTCGCCGACTTCGCCAGGTACATCCTGGCCGTACGGAAATCCGCCTCGTCGCTGGTCGTCGCGTCGAGGAAGCTGCGCACGATGTTGGTGGGCTGTGCGCCGTCCTGCGGGGGTACGCCGTAGACCCGCACCTGCGAGTCCCCGTCGGAGCGCGGTGACTGGTCGACCGGTGTCACGTCCCCGCTGTCCGGCATGGACGCGCAGCCGGCCAGCAGTGCCGCCGCGCAGCCGAACAGAACGGCCTTCCGTACCGTGCGGGCGCCGGCTCCCCTCCGGGCGCGCCGGCGGAACGGTATGTTCACGCCGCGCTCGCCTCCGCGCTCAGTGCCCACTCGGTCCGCCTTCCCGATCCATGCCGCGTCCGGCCTCCCGCTCCGCCCCGCCGACGGCCGCGCCCTCGACGGCCGCTTCGTCGTGAGTCCGCTCCCCGGGAACCCCGTCGCCCTGGCCCGGTGCTGCAGGGCCCGACGTCCCAGGACTCGACATCCCAGGGTCCGACGCCTCGGCGCCTGATCTCTCGGGGCCCGACGTCTCCGGCTTCTCGGGGTCGTGCGCGCCGCGGACCGCCGTACCGTCGTACGCGCTCCCGCTGCCGCCGCGCGCCGTCCCGTCGCTCCGCGCGCCCCCGCTCTGGGGCACCACACGGGCGCCACTGCCGGGCAGCGCCGCCGGGTCCGCCGCCGGCCGGGCGGTGGTGCGCTGCTGCCCGGGGCGCGGCTGCGCCGGGATGGTGGACGCCTTGTCGTCCGCGCCGGTACGCGGCTGCCCCGTCGCGTCGAGGCCGCGGTTGCGCCGCGAGTCCTCGGGCTCCAGGGGGATCGGGGAGCCACGTAGCGTCTCGCCCGCCGTACGGGGCAGGGTCAGCCGGAACTGAGAGCCGCCGCCGGGCTCGCCCCACGCCTGGAGCCAGCCGCCGTGCAGCCGGGCGTCCTCGACCGCGATGGACAGGCCGAGCCCCGTACCGCCGGTCGTGCGGGCCCGCGCCGGGTCCGCGCGCCAGAAGCGGTTGAAGACGCGGGTCGCCTCGCCCGGCTTGAGGCCGACGCCGTAGTCCCGGACGGCGACAGCCACCGCGCCACCGCTGGGGCTGCCGGCGGACGCCAGCCGCACCACGACATCGCGGCCCTCGCCGTGCTCGACGGCGTTGACGACGAGGTTGCGCAGCACCCGCTCCACCCGCCGGGGGTCGGCCTCGGCCATGACGGGCTGCTCGGCGCCGCGCACCACGATGCGGGTGCCCTTGCGCTCGGCGAGCGGCTCGGCGCCTTCGATGACGCGGTGCACCACGTCGCGCAGGTCGACCGGCTCGGCCTCCAGCGCCGCCGCGCCCGCGTCGAACCTGCTGATCTCCAGCAGTTCCGCGAGCAGCGACTCGAAGCGGTCGAGCTGGCCGCGCAGCAGTTCGGCGGAGCGCGCGGTGGCCGGGTCGAACTCGTCGCGTACCTCGTGGATGACGTCGGCGGCCATCCGGACGGTCGTCAGCGGCGTCCGCAGCTCGTGCGAGACGTCGGAGACGAAGCGGCGCTGCATCCGGGAGAGCTCCTCCAGCTGCTGGATCTTGAGCTGGAGGTTCTGCGCCATCTTGTTGAAGGACTCGCCGAGGCGGGCGATGTCGTCCTCGCCGGTGACCTTCATCCGCTCCTGGAGGAGGCCCGCGGCCAGCCGCTCGGAGATCCCGGCGGCCATCCGTACGGGGGTGACGACCTGCCGCACCACGAGCCAGGCGATGGCGCCGAGCAGGATCACGACGAACACCCCGGCCGTCGCCAGCGTGCCGGTCACGAGCTTGAGCGAATCCTCTTCCTGGTTGAACGGGAAGAGGTAGTAGAGCTGGTACTGGTTGCCGTTGATGTCGTTGAGGCGCTTGCCGATGATCAGCGCCGACATCCCGTCGTTGGACCCGATGCGCTTGATCTGGGTGTACTCGCGGAACGTCCCGGGTTTGGTGTCCAGCTTGCGCCGCAGCTCGGCGGGCACGCTGCGCTCGGGGTCGACGTCCCCGGAGGCGCGCGGCCCGCGGGTGCCCGGGGTGGCGTCGCCGAAGGGCTCGTCGGAGTCGGAGCTGAGCGCCACGACCGAGAAGACGCCCTGCCCGCCGCTGGCGAGCTGCTCGACCAGGCTGGTCAGCCAGGTCGCGGAGTCCTGGCTGCCGCGGCTGGCGGCGCGGTTGCTGTCGTCGGGCCGGTTGTCGTCACCGCCGTCGGCCAGTTTCTGGGCGACCTCGAAGCCTCCCACGGCCTGGCTCTGGGCGGCCTGCGCCTTGGCCGTGAGCAGGCCGTTGCGGACCTGTCCGACGACCACGACGCCGAGCAGCAGCACCACGGCCAGCGACATCAGCAGGGTCGTCGCGACCACCCGGAGCTGGATGTTGCGGCGCCACAGCCGTAGCGCGGGCAGCAGGGGCCGCCGCACCCACCGGCTGAAGAGCCGCAGCAGGGGATGGACGGGCCCGCTCACCGCGCCGTCGGGCAGCAGCTGCCCGCCTCGCAGCAGCCACGCCGCCATCCGATCCGAAAAGGACATATCACCCGTCGAGCCGACGGTGCGCCCCCGCTTTCCCTCCGGGGTCGAACCGTCCCGGCTCATCTCAGCTGGGCCCGGCCTTGTAGCCGACCCCGCGCACGGTCACGACGATCTCGGGCCGCTCCGGGTCCCGCTCGACCTTGGAGCGGAGCCGCTGCACATGGACGTTGACCAGCCGGGTGTCCGCGGCGTGGCGATAACCCCAGACCTGCTCCAGCAGCACCTCGCGGGTGAACACCTGCCACGGCTTGCGCGCCAGCGCCACCAGCAGATCGAACTCCAGCGGAGTCAGCGCGATCGACTGCCCGTCCCGCTTCACCGAGTGCCCCGCGACGTCGATGACCAGGTCACCGATCGCCAGCTGCTCGGGCGCCGGCTCCTCCGACCGCCGCAGCCGCGCCCGGATCCGGGCCACCAGCTCCTTGGGCTTGAACGGCTTGACGATGTAGTCGTCCGCGCCCGATTCGAGGCCGACCACCACATCCACCGTGTCGCTCTTGGCGGTCAGCATGACGATCGGCACGCCGGACTCGGCCCGGATCAAGCGGCACACCTCGATGCCGTCCCGGCCGGGCAGCATCAGGTCGAGCAGCACAAGATCGGGCTTTGTCTCGCGGAACGCCGCAAGAGCCTTGTCGCCGTCCGACACGAACGACGGTTCAAAGCCCTCGCCGCGCAGCACAATGCCGAGCATCTCTGCCAGTGCGGTGTCGTCGTCGACGACCAGGACGCGTCCCTTCATTCGGCCATCATCCCATTACCTGATCGTGACTTACTCCATCGTGACGTGGAACACACCTCCGACAGCCCGTCCCGGGTCACCGGAGACACCACTCCCGCCTCCGTGACGATCGCCGTCACCAGCTCTGCCGGCGTGACGTCGAAGGCCGGGTTGTAGGCATGCGCGCCCAGCGGCGCCACCGGAATCCCGGTGCCCGCCTCGGCTCCCGCCCCCCACATGTGCGGCAACGAGAACTCCGTCACTTCATGGCCCGGCCGCTGCTCCACCTCGATAGCGGCTCCCTCCTCGGTCTGCAGATCCACCGTGCTGGTCGGTGCCACCACGATGAACGGAACGTGGTGGTACCGCGCCAGCACCGCCAGCGGATAGCTGCCGATCTTGTTGGCCACCGCACCGTCCGCCGCGATCCGGTCCGCTCCGATCAGCACGGCGTCCACCTCGCCCGCGGAGAACAGCGATCCCGCGGCACCGTCCGCCAGCACCGTGTACGCCATACCCGCACGCGCCGCCTCGTAGGCGGTCAGCCGCGCCCCCTGCAGCAGCGGACGCGTCTCGTCCACCCACAGCCGCCGCAGCTCCCCGGCGCGGTGGGCCGCCAGCGCCACCGCCAGGGCGGTCCCCTGTCCCCCGGAGACCAGGGCACCCGTATTGCAGTGCGTGAGAATCCGGTGCGCGCCGCCCGGCAGCAACCGACCCAGCAGCGCCCGGCCGTGCTCCGCCATCCGCGTACTGGCCTCGATGTCCTCAGCGTGCACGGCACGCGCCTCGGCCAGCGCGGCTGCCGCGGCAGCCTCCGCATCGGCGCCGTCCGCCACCGCCCCGCGATACGCCGCAGCCGCGCGCTGTACGCCGTACGCCAGATTGGCCGCGGTCGGCCGGGCATGCGCCAGCGCCTCCGCCGCGTCATCGACGTCGAATCCCCGCGCCGCGGCCAGCGCGACGCCGTACGCGCCCGCGATGCCCAGCAGCGGCGCCCCACGCACGGCCAGTGTGCGGATCGCCTGAACCAGCGCCGGCACGTCCGTGCAGGCCAGCTCGGCCTCCTCCACCGGCAGCCGCGTCTGATCAAGAAGGACCAATACCGGTCCCTCGGGTGGTTCCGCCCAGCGCAACGACGGAATCGTGAGCGTCCCGGATACCTCGTGCTGATCAGCCATCCACTCAGTCTGCCGCCGACCACCCGTCGAACAGAAGGTCCCCTTCCTCCAAGGGCGCGGGTACAAAGCGCCACCCTCCATGACACGATGACTGACACCGCGGACCCCGGACCCCCGCCGCCGCAGCGGACGGGCAGCAAGAAGGAGCGACGATGGACAACTCTCCGGGCTGGGCCTCGCCCGGATCCGCCCCCTCCGGCGAGCCGGACCGCGGCACCCAGGAGCAGCCCCCTCAGCCGTCCGGCCCGGAAGACCACCCCGGCGGCGCGTCCGAGCAGCCGGCCCACCCGAATTGGGCGAGCAAGCAGCCGCCCGCCGGGCAGTGGACGGCCCCGGCCGGCATCCCCGGCCAGAGCGGCCCCGGCGGCCGGGGCGCCAAGGGCACCACCGGCGACCGCACCCGCGCCTCGTCCGGCGGCTCCGCCGCGCCCGGCTGGGGCACCCCGCCGGGCCCCGGAAAACAGGCCACTTGGGGCGCCGGACCCGGATGGGGCGGCGGCTGGGCCGCGATGCCGCCCGCCGCCAAGCCCGGCGTCATCCCGCTGCGTCCGCTCGGCGTCGGCGAGATCCTCGACGGCGCGGTCGCCACCATGCGCGCCCACTGGCGCACCGTGCTCAGCATCTCGCTGATCGTCGCGATCGTCTCGCAGACCGCCAACACGATCGTCACCGGAGTGTGGCTGCAGGGCACCGGCCACAACCCCGCCCTCGACGCCGGCGGCAACCCGCCGCTGCGCCAGGCCCTCAGCGACATGAGCGACTCGCTTGCCGGCTCCGCCATCTCCTCGCTGATCCGGCTGCTCGCCACCATCATCGCCACCGGATTGCTGACCATGGTCGTCAGCCGCGCCGTGCTGGGCCGCCCGGCGACCGCCGGGGAAGCCTGGCGCGAGGCCCGCGGCCAACTCCCGCGTCTGCTCGGCCTGCTCGTCCTGCTGCCGTTGCTCATCACGGCCGTATTCGCGGTCGGTATGGTGCCCGGACTCGTCGTCATGGCCGGCGGCTCGTTCGCCACGGGCCTGACCCTCACCCTGCTCGGCGGGCTCGCCGCCACCGTCGTGAGCATCTGGCTGGGGGTCCGCTACAGCCTCGCCTCCCCCGCCCTCATGCTGGAGAAGCAGGGCGTCATCGCGGCCATGCGCCGCTCCGCCAAGCTCGTACGCGGCGCCTGGTGGCGGGTGCTGGGCGTCCAGCTCCTCGCCTACCTGCTGGTCGCCATCGTCCAGTTCATCATCCAGATTCCGGCCACCCTCATCGCCTTCATCATCGGCGGCGAGAACCTCATGGACTGGGCGAACGGCACCAGCAACGGCACCGGCTGGCCGTTCCTGATCGTGCTGGGCATCGGCGCGATCATCAGCTCCACCATCACCTTCCCGATCAGCGCCGGTGTCACCGTGCTCGTCTACGTCGACCAGCGCATCCGCCGCGAGGCACTCGACCTCGAACTCGCCCGCGCCGCCGGCCTCCCCGGCTACGACACCGAACCCGCCACCCCGGCCCCGGCCACCACCGGTCCTACCACCACCCCGGCACCCAGGCCCCCCGCCGACGCCCCACCGGCCGACGGCCCCACGGCTGACTCCCCGTCGGACAGCACGGAGGAACAGCCGACAGCGGATCAGCAGACGGAGCATCACCTGACAAAGACTCAACCGGCGGCGGCGCGCAAGGAAGCGCCGGACAGCGCCACGGCAACCGGCACCGATACCTCCGCCGCCGCCAACGCGCCCAAGGACGCCTCCGCCGACATCCCCGGCCCGCGCCCGAGCGACGCCACGCCGGGAGGCTGATGCGGTGACCACCGGGGGGAACACAGCCGCGCTCATGCGCCTCATCGCGCGCGACGACGACATACCGGTACGGATCCCACGCGACCCCGCCCGGGAAGCGGCCCAGCGCGAGCTGTCCGATCCCCGGTACCACCAGCACGACCCCAACCCGGTCCAGCGGGCCCTGAATTGGCTGTGGGACCGCATCGGGGACCTCTTCCACACCGCCGCCGGGGCCACCCCCGGCGGCTGGACCGGACTCCTCGCCATCGTGGCGTTCGTCCTCCTGCTGGCCATCGCGCTCCGCCTACGGCTCGGGGCACTGCGCCGTACTCCGACCACCGGCGGCACGCTCTTCACCGACGCCCCCCGCACCGCCGCCGAACACCGCGCAGCCGCCGACCGGCACGCCGCCGAAGGCCGCTGGAACGCGGCGATCCAGGACCGGATGCGGGCCATCGTCCTCGCCCTCGAAGAGCGGACCCTGATCACTCCCGGCCCCGGCCGCACCGCCGGCGAGGCCGCCGCCGAAGCCGGCCGGGCGCTCCCCCCGCACGCCGGCCAACTGCGCACCGCGGCCCGCACCTTCGACGACGTCACATACGGCGGCCGCCCCGGTACGGAACAGGCATACGCCCTTCTGACCGACCTCGACACCGAGCTGCGACACGCCAAGCCCCACCTGGCCGCCACCCCGACCAGGAGCCGCGAATGACCACGGCCACCACCGTCACCGCCGCTCCCGGCGCCACCGCGCGACGCCTGTGGGCCCGCTCCCGCGGTCTGCTGCTGGCGCTGCTCCTGCTCGTCGTCAGCGGACTGGTCCTGGCGGCCCTGCAGTCCGGTGAACAGTACGGCCGGCTCGACCCCCGCTCTGCGGACCGGACCGGAAGCCGCGCGCTCGCCCAACTCCTGTCCGCCCATGGCATCACCACCGGCGTCGTGACCACCGCCGAGGAGGCCGCCGCCGCGGCCGGCCCGCACACCACTCTTCTCGTCGCCGATCCCGACGTCCTGACCGCAGACCAGCTGGCCACCCTCTCCACGGCGACCGCCCACACCCCCGGCCGCACCGTCCTGCTCGCCCCGGGCCCCGGGTCCCTCCAGCTCCTCGCCCCCGGAGTCCAGGCCAGTCCCGCGCTCACCAACGCCCCTCGCCGTCCCGCCTGTTCGCTGCCCGCCGCCCGCAGCGCGGGCGATGCCCTCCTCGGCGGCGTCCGCTACGAGACCACCGCCCCCGCGGCCGACCGCTGCTACCCCGGCGGCGGTCTGCCCACCCTGCTGCGCCTCCCGGCCCCCGGCACGGACCGCGACACCGTACTCCTCGGCTCCCCCGACTTCCTGTACAACGTCCACCTCGCCGAGCGCGGCAACGCCTCGCTGGCCCTCCAACTCCTCGGTGCGCACAAGCATCTGGTCTGGTACCTCCCCTCCGTCAGCGACCCGTCATCTGCACAGGACAACCAGCCCGGCCTCCTCGATCTCATCCCCTCCGGCTGGAACTGGGCACTGCTCCAACTCGCCATCGCCGCCGTATGCGCAGCCCTCTGGCGCGCCCGCCGACTCGGCCCCCTCGTGCCGGAACGACTCCCCGTCACGGTCCCGGCCGCCGAAACGACCGAAGGCCACGCCCGCCTCTACGAACAGGCCCACGCCCACGACCGGGCCTCCGCCGTCCTGCGCTCAGCGGCCCGCACCCGGCTCGCCCCCCTCATCGGCGTGCCCCCCGGGCACGCCCACACCCCGGACGTCCTTCTCCCGGCCATCCAGGCCCACTTGACCACCGCAACGATCCCGGCAACCGACCTCCACGCACTGCTCTTCGGCCCCGCTCCCGCGGACGACAAGGCCTTGGTGCGCCTGGCCGACCAACTCGACGCACTCGAAAACTCGATCGTTTCCCAAGAGAGGCACGCCCCCCGTGAGCACCCCGACCGCTGACAGCGCCCGAGCCTCCCTTGAGGAACTGCGCACCGAGATAGCCAAGGCCGTCGTAGGCCAGGACCCCGCCGTCACCGGCCTGGTCGTCGCGCTGCTGTGCCGCGGTCACGTACTCCTCGAAGGCGTCCCCGGCGTCGCCAAGACACTGCTCGTCCGCGCTTTGTCGGCGACCCTCGAACTCGACACCAAACGCGTCCAGTTCACTCCCGACCTCATGCCCAGCGACGTCACCGGCTCGCTGGTCTACGACGCCCGCAACGCCGAGTTCTCCTTCCAGCCCGGCCCCGTCTTCACCAACCTCCTTCTCGCCGACGAGATCAACCGCACCCCGCCCAAGACCCAGGCATCCCTGCTCGAAGCCATGGAAGAGCGTCAGGTAACCGTCGACGGCACGCCCCGCCCGCTCCCCGAACCGTTCCTCGTGGCCGCCACGCAGAACCCCATGGAATACGAGGGCACATACCCGCTCCCCGAAGCCCAGCTCGACCGCTTCCTGCTGAAGCTGACGATGCCGCTCCCCGCCCGCCAGGACGAGATCGACATCCTCACCCGCCATGCGACCGGCTTCAGCCCGCGCGACCTGAACGCCGCCGGTCTTCGCCCCGTCGCCTCCGCCACCGACCTCGAAGCAGCCCGAGCCGCGGTCGCCAAGACCACGGTCTCCCCCGAAGTCACCGGCTATATCGTCGATATCTGCCGTGCCACTCGCGAATCCCCCTCGCTGTCTCTCGGCGTCTCCCCCCGAGGAGCCACCGCCCTGCTGTCCACCTCACGCGCCTGGGCCTGGCTCACCGGTCGCGACTACGTCACCCCCGACGACGTCAAAGCCCTGGCTCTCCCCACACTCCGACACCGCGTCCAGCTCCGCCCCGAAGCGGAGATGGAAGGAGTCACCTCAGACTCCGTGATCAACGCCGTGCTCGCTCATCTCCCCGTCCCCCGCTGAGGCAAGACCGTGGCCCTCACCGGACGCACCGCCCTCATCGCCGCACTCGGAGCCCTCTTCGTCGGCTTCGTACTGCCCAGCTGGCTCGGGATCCTGATCGTCCAACTCACCCTGCTGATAGCAATCTTGTGCGATCTGACACTCGCCGCGCCAGTGCGAAGGCTCCATTTCACCCGAACCGGTGACACAACAGTTCGACTAACGGGCGAAGCCCACATCCACCTCACCATCACCAACTCCGACCGTCGCACCCTGCGCGCCCAGATCCGCGACGCCTGGCCCCCGAGCTCCTTCCATCCCGGCTCCGACATCCCCGCGTCCCGCCACACCGCCCGCATCCCCGGCGGCGAACGCCGTCGCCTGACCACCACGCTCCACCCCACCCGCCGGGGAGACCACCACGCCGTCCGCGTCACGGTCCGCTCCTACGGCCCACTCGGTTTGGCAGCCCGCCAGGGCAGCCACCACGTCCCGTGGACCCTGCGCGTCCTGCCCCCCTTCACCAGCCGCAAGCACCTCCCCGCCAAACTCGCCCGGCTCCGCGAACTCGACGGCCGCACCAGCATCCTGACCCGCGGAGAAGGCACCGAATTCGACAGCCTCCGCGACTACACCCACGGCGACGACACCCGCTCCATCGACTGGCGCGCCACCGCCCGCCGGCAGACCCTCGCCGTCCGCACCTGGCGCCCCGAACGCGACCGCCGCATCCTCCTCGTCCTGGACACCGGCCGCACCTCAGCCGGCCGCGTCGGCGACACGCCTCGCCTCGACGCCTCCATGGACGCCGCTCTGCTCCTCGCAGCCCTCGCCGCCCGCGCCGGCGACCGCGTCGACCTGCTCGCCTACGACCGCCGCGTACGCGCTTCCGTACAAGGCCGCACCGCCCGCGACCTCCTGCCGGCCCTCACCGACGCCCTCGCCCCCCTCGAATCCGAACTGGTCGAGGCGGACGCCCGCGGCCTGGCCGCCACGATCCACCGCCGCACCCCACGTCGTTCCTTGATCGTCCTCTTCACCGGCCTCGACACGGCCCCCGTGGAGGAGGCCCTGCTGCCCGTCCTCCCCGGCCTCACCCAGCGCAACGAACTCATCGTCGCCGCCGTCGCCGACCCCCGCATCGAAGAAATGGCCGCCGGCCGCCACACCCCTCAGGCCGTCTACGCAGCGGCAGCCGCGGAGCAGACCCGCGCCGCCCGCCGCCGCACCGCGGACCGCCTCCGCCGCCAGGGCATCACGGTCATCGACTCGACCCCGGCTCACCTGGCCCCCGACCTGGCCGACGCCTATCTCACCCTCAAGGCCGCCGGCCGCCTCTGACCACTCCCGCCGCCCACCCAAGACGGCCCCAACTTCCAGCCCTGCACAGCGACGACCAATGACTGCGACGCGGCGCTGAAGACACACAAGACACAGTTGAAGAGCGCCTCGGCCGTACCCACACGCACACCTACGGCTGCCCCTCGCCCCTTCTCAGCCCTCCGCCCCCTCCTCCTGCAGCATGGCCTCGGCGGGACAGCACCCGTGCCGAGGGAGCAATCCACTCACTCCACTCGCCCCGGCACCAACTACCTCCCGGTGGTCCCCTGTCCAAAAGTTTCCTACAAACGCAGAAAGGCCCCGCACCATACGGTGCGGGGCCTCCCCACAAAGATTGTTCGGCGGCGTCCTACTCTCCCACAGGGTCCCCCCTGCAGTACCATCGGCGCTGAAAGGCTTAGCTTCCGGGTTCGAAATGTAACCGGGCGTTTCCCTAACGCAATAACCACCGAAACACTATGAAGAAAACAAACTCCAGCCGGAACTAGGCGAGTTCGTTACTTCAGAACCTACACAGTGGACGCGAGCAACTGAGGACAAGCCCTCGGCCTATTAGTACCAGTCAACTCCACACCTTACGATGCTTCCATATCTGGCCTATCAACCCAGTCGTCTACTGGGAGCCTTACCCCATCAAGTGGGAGGGAGCCCTCATCTCGAAGCAGGCTTCCCGCTTAGATGCTTTCAGCGGTTATCCTTTCCGAACGTAGCCAACCAGCCATGCCCTTGGCAGGACAACTGGCACACCAGAGGTTCGTCCGTCCCGGTCCTCTCGTACTAGGGACAGCCCTTCTCAAGACTCCTACGCGCACAGCGGATAGGGACCGAACTGTCTCACGACGTTCTAAACCCAGCTCGCGTACCGCTTTAATGGGCGAACAGCCCAACCCTTGGGACCGACTCCAGCCCCAGGATGCGACGAGCCGACATCGAGGTGCCAAACCATCCCGTCGATATGGACTCTTGGGGAAGATCAGCCTGTTATCCCCGGGGTACCTTTTATCCGTTGAGCGACGGCGCTTCCACAAGCCACCGCCGGATCACTAGTCCCTACTTTCGTACCTGCTCGACCCGTCAGTCTCACAGTCAAGCTCCCTTGTGCACTTACACTCAACACCTGATTGCCAACCAGGCTGAGGGAACCTTTGGGCGCCTCCGTTACCCTTTAGGAGGCAACCGCCCCAGTTAAACTACCCACCAGACACTGTCCCTGATCCGGATCACGGACCCAGGTTAGACATCCAGCACGACCAGAGTGGTATTTCAACAACGACTCCACACCAACTGGCGTTGGCGCTTCAAAGTCTCCCACCTATCCTACACAAGCCGAACCGAACACCAATATCAAGCTATAGTAAAGGTCCCGGGGTCTTTCCGTCCTGCTGCGCGAAACGAGCATCTTTACTCGTAATGCAATTTCACCGGGCCTATGGTTGAGACAGTCGAGAAGTCGTTACGCCATTCGTGCAGGTCGGAACTTACCCGACAAGGAATTTCGCTACCTTAGGATGGTTATAGTTACCACCGCCGTTTACTGGCGCTTAAGTTCTCAGCTTCGCCAACCCGAAGATTGACTAACCGGTCCCCTTAACGTTCCAGCACCGGGCAGGCGTCAGTCCGTATACATCGCCTTACGGCTTCGCACGGACCTGTGTTTTTAGTAAACAGTCGCTTCTCGCTGGTCTCTGCGGCCACCCCCAGCTCAGACAGTAAATGTCATCACCAGAAATGGCCCCCCTTCTCCCGAAGTTACGGGGGCATTTTGCCGAGTTCCTTAACCATAGTTCACCCGAACGCCTCGGTATTCTCTACCTGACCACCTGAGTCGGTTTAGGGTACGGGCCGCCATGAAGCTCGCTAGAGGCTTTTCTCGACAGCATAGGATCATCCACTTCACCACAATCGGCTCGGCATCAGGTCTCACCCTTATATGAGAGACGGATTTGCCTATCTCTCGGGCTACACCCTTACCCCGGGACAACCACCGCCCGGGCTGGACTACCTTCCTGCGTCACCCCATCGCTTACCTACTACAAGTCTGGTCCGTCGGCTCCACCACTCCCCTTCACCCGAAGGATCCAGGGCGGCTTCACGGACTTAGCATCGCCTGATTCAGTATTGGGCGCTCCAAAGCGGGTACCGGAATATCAACCGGTTGTCCATCGACTACGCCTGTCGGCCTCGCCTTAGGTCCCGACTTACCCTGGGCAGATCAGCTTGACCCAGGAACCCTTAGTCAATCGGCGCAAGAGTTTCCCACTCTTGTATCGCTACTCATGCCTGCATTCTCACTCGTGAACCGTCCACAACTCGCTTCCGCGGCTGCTTCACCCGGCACACGACGCTCCCCTACCCATCACAGCAGGCGTTAGCCCTCATGCTGCAATGACATGACTTCGGCGGTGTGCTTGAGCCCCGCTACATTGTCGGCGCGGAATCACTTGACCAGTGAGCTATTACGCACTCTTTCAAGGATGGCTGCTTCTAAGCCAACCTCCTGGTTGTCTCTGCGACTCCACATCCTTTCCCACTTAGCACACGCTTAGGGGCCTTAGTCGATGCTCTGGGCTGTTTCCCTCTCGACCATGGAGCTTATCCCCCACAGTCTCACTGCCGCGCTCTCACTTACCGGCATTCGGAGTTTGGCTAAGGTCAGTAACCCGGTAGGGCCCATCGCCTATCCAGTGCTCTACCTCCGGCAAGAAACACACGACGCTGCACCTAAATGCATTTCGGGGAGAACCAGCTATCACGGAGTTTGATTGGCCTTTCACCCCTAACCACAGGT